>NZ_JBGDZO010000001.1:0-1484752 GCF_046548235.1 Salmonella sp. SAL4457 | reverse complement strand
GTGCTGATGGCGAAGCTGCTGAACCTGTGCAGTAAGAACAAAATCAACCCGCTTATCGGTTCGGCGGGGGTGTCGGCAGTGCCGATGGCGGCACGCGTATCGAACAAAGTGGGGCTGGCATCAGACCCGCAGAACTTCCTGCTGATGCACGCGATGGGGCCGAACGTGGCGGGGGGTATCGGTTCGGCCATTGCGGCGGGCGTGATGCTCAAGTACGTGCTGGCGATGTAAATCTGTTCCTTTCCCGGAGGCGGCGCGTTGCGCCTGTCCGGGCTACCGAATTGCATGGATCTGTAGCCCGGACAGATGCGCAGCATCGCCTCCGGGAATGTCCCATAAGGAGACTTTGATGAATGAAACCATAGCATTTCGTCCGGAAGGCCGGGCGTCGACAAAAGATGTGGTTGTCAATTATACGCTGGCGTCACTGGACGAGCTTGAACAACTGCACCCGGCGCTGAATCTGCTGGCGCACCCGTCAATCGTCCGTGGCAGCCATGATTTCTTTGTCCGTTGTTATGACGCGGGCGTACAGCATGCGCAGGCCGGGGCGGCTGAAACGGTAGCGGTTTTGCCTGATTCGCTGTCACAAGAACGGCAAAGGAGCGGGCTGCTGTGTGCCGCAGCAGGTCGTCTGGATGCCCTGCGCCAGCCGCTGACGCACAATCGTTTATGTGACCTGGCCAGTCAGTTCTGTGCTGGCATGGCAGATGTTGACAGCGAAACCCGCAGCGGTTTTTATACCGTGCGCAGCATATCGCTGCCGGTTTACCGGCGGCTGTTGCGGGATCAACATTCTCACAGTGTCTGCCTGCAGCAGGCTCTGCTGCACCTGCTGGCCTGGAAGAGCGATTCTCCCTGGGCGCGGCAGCAGGCGCAGCGGCTGCTCTGGCAGGGCGGCGTGCTGGGCGATAAAGGTGAGTTTGCGCTTATGACGCTGGATGATGAACTGCGGGAGCGCCAGATTGGGTGGCCCGGGCTGTGGTCGCTGCTGGCCGTCACCGGGTTTCTGGCGAAATTCCCTGCCGGACCGATATTTGCTGACTGAAAAATGAGGACTGCTGACAATTATCTGTGGTGTTGGCATTTCTGCGAGAGGCAGCTAGCGCTTTGCCTGACTTACGAAACGAGAATATCAACAGATTACGTACTTTTTGTAGGTCCGTGGTTGGAACATTGCCACCTGGTTACATTTTGTCAGCAGCCTCAAGCGTGGATGGCTCCACGCTTTTTTTGTCTATAGAAAACCCCCAGCCAGGCCCTGTCTCTTGATCAGGAGGTCTGATCAAGAGACAGGGCTATGCCGGAGGATATTTATTGGAAACCGATGAGATAGCCCACCGTGTCATCAATCGAAATATAAATAAATATATAACGAAATAATTCGGCGCTATAATTCTCCTCTGATTAATAACGTAGCCCGAACCATGACCTGTCAGGACAAATCACTTTTAGCCCCCGGTCTCGCTTCCACGCCCGTCATTCCGCGCTATCGCCAGATCATACGCAAACGGGCCGTGCTCATGTTAGCTATTGCGCTGGCGATGATGGCTTCACTGATGGTGGATGTAACCTGTGGGTCTTCTGGTTTACCGCTCAGTGCGCTGTGGCAGGCGCTTTTCCAGCCGGAAAAGGTGAATGCGGGCATACACGTTATTGTCTGGGATATTCGTTTACCCTATGCCCTGATGGCCCTACTGGTGGGCATGGCGTTAGGGTTAGCGGGCGCCGAAATGCAAACCATTTTAAATAATCCGCTGGCGACGCCGTTTACCCTCGGCGTATCGTCCGCAGCGGCTTTTGGCGCTGCGCTGGCGATTGTGTTGGGGATCGGTATTCCCGGTATTCCTGCCGCCTGGTTTATCCCGGCCAATGCGTTCATCTTTGCGCTTTTATCCGCGTTACTCCTGGACGGTATTACCCGTTGGACAGGCGTCGCCGCATCCGGAGTGGTGTTGTTCGGTATTGCGCTGGTATTCACCTTTAACGCGTTGGTCGCCATTATGCAGTTTGTGGCTGATGAAGATACGCTGCAGGGGCTGGTATTCTGGACGATGGGGAGCCTGGTCCGCGCGTCGTGGGAAAAATTGGGCGTACTGGCCGTGGTGTTTATTGCTGTGCTTTTTTGCGCGTTACGAAGCGCCTGGCAACTCACGGCATTACGTCTGGGCGAAGAGAGGGCGATGAGCTTTGGGATTCATGTCCGCCGTTTACGCCTGCTGTCATTGTTGCGTATCAGCTTGTTATCAGCGCTGGCGGTAGCTTTCGTCGGGCCGATTGGTTTTATTGGTCTCGTTGCGCCGCACATTGCGCGAATACTGTTGGGGGAAGATCACCGTTTCTACCTTCCGGGCAGCGTGCTGATAGGCGGGCTGGTGTTATCGCTGGCCTCTATTGCGGCGAAAAATAGTATTCCGGGCGTCATGGTGCCGGTGGGGATTGTCACCTCGCTGGTCGGGGTTCCGTTCTTTTTAAGCATTGTATTGCGACATCGGGGGAGTCTCTGATGCGCGGGTTAATGCTCCGCTCATTTAGCGCCGGCTATTCCACTCAGCCGGTTATTGCAGATCTCAACGTTCCCTTACTGCCGCGCGGGAAAATTACCATTTTGCTGGGGCCGAACGGCTGTGGTAAATCGACGTTACTACGTTCGCTGGCCGGGCTGAATAACGCCGACGGCGAGGCGCTGCTTGATGGCGAAGATCTCATGTCGTTATCGTTTGCCGAGCGGGCGCAGAAAGTTGTATTTTTGCCGCAGTCATTACCGCAGGGTGTACATCTGCATGTACTGGAGTCGATTATCGTGGTACTACGGGCATCAGGCGGCAGAGACAATGCGCAGGGCAGATCGCAGATACTGGCTATCCTTGAGCAATTGGGCATAACGCATCTGGCGTTGCAGTATCTCGACCAGCTTTCCGGCGGTCAGCGGCAGTTAGTGGGTCTGGCGCAATCGCTGATTCGTCGCCCTGAACTTCTGTTGCTGGATGAGCCGCTCAGCGCGCTGGATTTAAACTATCAGTTTCACGTAATGGATCTCGTGCGTCGGGATACCCAGGCGCAAAATAGGGTAACGATAGTCGTGGCGCATGACATTAATATTGCACTGCGTCATGGTGACCATGTCCTGATGCTAAAAGACGGCAGGCTGGTCGCCAGCGGCGCGCCGGAGACGGTGATTACTGCGGAGCGTCTGGCTGAAGTGTACCGGGTACGAGGACGCGTGGAGCGCTGTTCGCAGGGGAAATTGCAGGTGGTGCTGGACGGCGTGATCGCTGTTTAAGACATATTGCCTGATGGCGCTGCGCTTATCCGGCCTACCCATTGCTCGTAGGCCGGATAAGGCAGTTATACCGCCATCCGGCAAAGGTGATTACTTCGCTTTACCCTGATTCGCCACGGCAGCCGCTTTCGCAGCGATTTCGTCAGCGTTGCCCAGATAGTAATGTTTGAGCGGCTTGAAGTTTTCGTCGAACTCATACACCAGCGGCACGCCGGTCGGGATGTTTAACTCAAGAATCTCATCTTCACTCATGTTATCCAGGTATTTCACCAGCGCACGCAATGAGTTACCGTGAGCGGCGATGATCACGCGCTCACCGCTCTTCATACGCGGCAGGATGGTGTCGTTCCAGTAAGGAATAACGCGGTCGATGGTCAGCGCCAGACTTTCGGTCAACGGCAGCTCTTTCTCGCTCAGTTTGGCATAACGTGGATCGTGACCCGGATAACGCTCATCATCTTTAGTCAGTTCCGGCGGCGTCACGGCAAAACCGCGGCGCCACTGTTTAACCTGCTCGTCACCATATTTTTCTGCCGTTTCCGCTTTATTCAGCCCCTGCAACGCACCATAGTGACGTTCATTGAGTTTCCAGGATTTTTCCACCGGCAGCCACGCCTGATCCAGTTCATCCAGTACGTTCCACAGCGTATGGATAGCGCGTTTCAGTACGGAAGTGTAGGCAAAATCAAAGCTGAAACCTTCTTCTTTTAGCAGTTTACCCGCTGCTTTTGCTTCGCTTACGCCTTTTTCAGACAGGTCAACATCATACCAGCCGGTGAAACGGTTCTCTTTGTTCCATTGACTTTCACCGTGACGTACCAGAACCAGCTTAGTTACAGCCATACTCTCACTCCTATAAATCATATGTAATGATAATGATTCTCATTATATTGCCGCGAGGTGTTGGCGGCAATGCTTACGCATAACCATAGCGAAAATAGTGGCGCAGTGTAAGGTTCTTGTGAACTCAGAGTTGCGATTTTGTCTTTAAGTGGTGGAGGTTTGAGCAGGGCAATGGCGCGTAGGCCCGATAAGCTTGCGTCATCGGGCATGTAGCGGCATATCGTTAGAACGGAATAAACTGATACTCGGTCAGGCTGGCGTACTCCTCGCCAGGGCGAAGGATACAGTCAGGCTGCGGCCATTCAGGATGATTCGGGCTGTCCGGCAGCAGTTCGCTTTCCAGCGCCAGCCCTTGCCAGTCGGCATAAGGTTCCGGCCCGCGGGAAGGTGTACCCGCCAGATAATTGCCGGAATAAAACTGTAACGCCGGGGCGGTGGTGTAAACCATCATTTGTAGCTTTCCATCCTGTGACCACAGACGGGCCGCCGGCTTTTTGCCATCACCCTGCGTCTGTAGCAGGAAAGCATGATCGTAGCCTTTAACCTTGCGCTGATCGTCATCGGCGAGAAATTCACTGGCAATGACTTTTGGCATCCGGAAGTCAAACGAGGTATTGGCTACCGATTTTAGCCCCTGGCGTGGAATACCGGATTCATCTACCGGCAGATACTCATCCGCCAGAATTTGCAGCTTATGCTGGCGCACGTCGGTCCGATCGCCGTCCAGATTAAAATAGACGTGGTTGGTCAAATTCACCGGACAGGGCTTATCGACCGTTGCCCGGTAAGTGATGGAGATTCTATTGTCATCGGTCAGACGATATTGCGCCGTGGCGCACAGATGGCCAGGAAAGCCCTGGTCGCCGTCATCAGAGGTGAGCGCGAATAATACCTGGCGATCGTTCTGGTTCACAATTTGCCAGCGGCGCTTGTCAAAGCCTTCCGGTCCGCCGTGTAGCTGGTTCTCGCCCTGGCTTGGGCTTAACTGTACGGTTTCGCCGGCAAACGTATAGCGGCTATTGGCGATACGGTTCGCGTAACGGCCAATAGAGGCGCCGAGGAACGACGTCTGTTCAGGGTAGTGTTCCGGGCTGGCGCAGCCCAGCAATGCTTCCCGAACGCTGCCGTCAGACAGCGGAATACGGGCGGAAAGAAGAGTGGCTCCCCAGTCCATCAGCGTTACCACCATCCCTGCGCTGTTGCGCAGGGTTAGCAGGCGGTACGGTTGACCATCGGGGGCCAGTGCGGGCGTTTCATTTAGCACTGTCCTGCTCCTTGTGACGGTTTGCATACATAAAAGGTTTCTTTGATTCCGGTTTTCGCTTCGTACTGTTGCGCAACGGCCTGCCGAACAGCGGGAACCAGATCTTCCGGGATCAGCGCGACAACACAGCCGCCAAAGCCGCCGCCGGTCATGCGCACGCCGCCTTGATCGCCGATGGTCGCTTTGACGATGTCTACCAGCGTGTCTATCTGCGGGACGGTAATTTCGAAATCATCGCGCATTGAGGCATGGGACTCCGCCATCAGTTGGCCCATACGTTGCAAATCACCTTTCTCCAGCGCGCTTGCCGCTTCAATGGTGCGCGCATTTTCGCTCAATACATGGCGAACGCGTTTTGCGACTACCGGGTCCAGTTCGCTGGCAACGGCATTGAACGCCTCAAGGCTGACATCGCGCAGGGCCGGCTGCTGGAAGAAACGGGCGCCGGTTTCGCACTGTTCACGGCGGGTATTATACTCGCTGCCCACCAGCGTGCGCTTAAAGTTACTATTGATGATCACCACGGCGACACCTTTCGGCATGGAAACCGCTTTGGCGCCGAGCGTACGGCAATCAATCAGCAACGCATGATCTTTTTTGCCGAGCGCAGAGATGAGCTGATCCATAATGCCGCAGTTACAGCCGACAAACTGGTTCTCGGCCTCTTGTCCGTTGAGCGCAATTTGCGCGCCGTCCAGCGGCAGGTGATAAAGCTGCTGGAAGACGGTGCCCACCGCCACTTCCAGCGAGGCGGAGGAGCTTAACCCGGCGCCCTGCGGCACATTGCCGCTGATGACCATATCCACGCCGCCAAACGCGTTGTTACGCTGTTGCAGGTGTTTCACTACGCCGCGCACATAGTTAGACCACTGCTGGCTATCGTGGGTCACGATCGGCGCATCCAGTGAAAATTCGTCCACCTGATTGTCGTAATCGGCGGCAATCACCCGTACGGTACGATCGTCGCGCGGCGCACAGCTAATTACGGTCTGGTAATCGATAGCGCAGGGCAGAACAAAACCATCATTGTAATCAGTGTGCTCGCCGATCAGATTGACGCGGCCTGGCGCCTGAATCGTGTGGGTGGCAGGGTAGCCGAAAATTTCAGCAAACAGCGCGCGCGTTTTCTCTTTCAGATTCATTTTTATACTCCGGATTCGCGAAAATGGATGTCGCTGACCGCGCGCAGGCGTTCAGCTGCTTGTTCTGCGGTTAAATCACGCTGGGTTTCCGCCAGCATTTCATAGCCGACCATAAATTTACGGACGGTCGCAGAGCGCAGCAGCGGCGGGTAAAAGTGTGCGTGCAACTGCCAGTGTGCGTTTTCTTCACCGTTAAACGGCGCGCCGTGCCAGCCCATTGAGTAGGGGAAGGAACACTGAAACAGGTTGTCATAACGACTGGTCAGCTTTTTCAACGCCAGCGCCAGAGAGTCGCGCTGCTCGTCGCTTAAATCGGTAATGCGCAGGACATGCGTTTTGGGTAACAGTAGCGTTTCGAACGGCCACGCCGCCCAGTAAGGCACCACCGCCAGCCAGTGTTCGGTTTCGACCACGGTGCGGCTGCCGTCCGCCAGTTCTCGCTGGACATAATCCACCAGCATTGGCGAGCGCTGCTCGGCGAAGTAGGCTTTTTGTAAACGATCTTCGCGTTCGGCCTCATTCGGCAGGAAGCTGTTGGCCCAGACCTGTCCATGCGGATGCGGGTTCGAACAGCCCATCGCCGCGCCTTTATTTTCAAAGACCTGCACCCACGGATAGGTTTTGCCTAACTCGGCGGTCTGCGTCTGCCAGGTTCTGACGATTTCCGTCAGCGCGGGCAGGCTCAACTCCGGCAGCGTTTTACTGTGATCGGGAGAAAAGCAGATCACGCGGCTGGTGCCGCGCGCGCTCTGACAGCGCATCAGCGGATCGTGGCTGTCCGGCGCATCCGGCGTATCGGCCATCAGCGCCGCGAAATCGTTAGTAAAGACGTAAGTCCCTTTGTAATCGGGATTTTTATCGCCGGTGACACGCGTATTGCCCGCACACAGGAAGCAGTCCGGATCGTGGGCCGGCAGCATTTGCTGAGACGGCGTTTCCTGCGCCCCCTGCCAGGGGCGTTTTGCGCGATGCGGCGAAACCAGAACCCACTGGCCGGTAAGCGGGTTATAACGGCGATGCGGATGATCGATGGGATTAAATGGGGTCATAACAACGTCCTTAATCTGGGTATCCCTGCGGATGGCGTGACTGCCAGTGCCAGGTGTCCTGCGCCATTTCGTCAAGCGTGCGGGTGACGTGCCAGTTCAGCTCGCGATCGGCTTTGCTGGCATCCGCCCAATACGCCGGGAGATCGCCGTCGCGACGCGGCGCGAAGTGGTAATTAATGGGTTTACCGCAGGCTTTACTAAAGGCGTTGACCACATCCAGGACGCTACTGCCGACACCCGCGCCGAGGTTATAAATATGTACGCCGGATTTGTCCGCCAGTTTTTCCATTGCCACGACGTGCCCGTCGGCTAAGTCCATAACGTGAATGTAATCGCGTACGCCGGTGCCATCCTCGGTCGGGTAATCATTGCCGAAAACGGCGAGCGATTCGCGACGACCCACGGCGACCTGGGCGATATAGGGCATCAGGTTATTCGGAATACCTTGCGGATCTTCTCCCATGTCGCCCGACGGGTGCGCGCCGACCGGGTTGAAATAACGCAGCAGCGCAATACTCCACTCCGGCTGGGCTTTTTGCAGATCGGTGAGGATCTGTTCTACCATCAATTTACTTTTGCCGTAGGGGCTTTGCGGCGTGCCGGTAGGAAAACTTTCGACGTAAGGAATTTTGGGCTGATCGCCATAAACGGTGGCGGAGGAGCTAAAAATAAGGTTTTTAACGTTGGCCGCACGCATGGCGCTGACCAACCGCAGCGTACCGTTGACGTTGTTGTCATAGTACTCCAGCGGCCTGGCGACCGATTCGCCGACGGCTTTCAGGCCGGCAAAGTGAATCACGGTATCAATCGCGTGATCGTGCAGAATTTCGGTTATAAGCGCTTCGTTGCGAATATCGCCTTCGACAAAGGTCGGGTGCTTACCGCCCAGACGTTCAATAACGGGCAGCACGCTGCGCTTGCTGTTGCAGAGGTTATCGAGGATGACGACGTCATGACCATTTTGCAGCAATTGTACGCAGGTATGACTTCCAATGTAACCGCTACCACCTGTAACCAATACTCTCATAATTCGCTCCGTTAAGCCTATGGTATGGAATAACCATAGCATAACAAAGATGCGAAAAGTGTGACATGTAATAAATTAGTGGAATCGTTTACACACTGGTGATTTTACGCATTTATATCAATTAAATGATTACAAATCATCTGGCTTGAGAATGCTTCTGCTTTTTATCCGAAAAAAAGGCGCGTTACGCGCCTGGGAATGAAACGGACGGGGCAGGAGCTGTCAGTCTTTTTTACGCGAGAGTAGCTTCCTGGCGAGCGCCCCGACAGCGACGACGCCGATAGCGGTCACTTTCCAGAATTTAAGTAACGCGATACCGAGCATAGCAAGCAGCCCTACTTTCTTGGCCGCGATACCGCCAATCAGCGCGGCGAGCCCATACTCCGCTATTTTGTCCGTTGATTCGTTGAAGTCAGCGTAGCGTTGTCCCGGGTTGAACTTGACGGAACTGAGAATTCTTTTCGCCAGAGGGATTTCGTGGTCAACAGAACCTCTGTCGGTCACCAGATTTAAAGAAAAATAGCCTTCACGTCCCAGCAGATAGGTGTTGTAGTTCACGCCTTGTTCATTCAGTGGTTCGTTGGTGCCGATATCCTGGATGGCGGCGGACCAGATCAGACGATGATTGGTTGCATCGTAGGTAGGCTTCTCGATCCAGCCAATAATTTCTATCGGCTCAATGCCTTTTGCAATACGATCTTTATTCGCTTCTTTTGTGCCTTTGCGCAGGTTATCCATTAATTCATCGGCATCCCAGTTTTTTGCATCATCATCTTTTACATAACCAGAATCATCATATTCGATAGAAATAAATCCATTCATTTCCTTTTTAAATACGAGACCGTAAAAATATTCATCGTCAACATAGTTACCAATTTCACGCATAAATACCGCCGCTTCTTTTGCGGGTATCCAGGTAAATCCTTCCGGCAGATTAAGCGTGGCTTTATCACCTAAACTAATCTTTGTCGGACCCGCAACGGCGGCGCGACTCATGCCTTCAACAGCGACCTCAACGGCGGTTTTACGCGCTTCCTGCGCAGCGGTCGGCTTTTGCTCAGCATAACTGCCGGGGCAAAATAACATGGCTGCCAGTAAAAATAGTATTATTTGTGGAAAACGAAAAGCCATAATGAATCCCTTATATTCACATACGACATCATTGTCGAAAATTTCAGGATTATTATGACAATGAGGCGGTCAGCGATTCAAGAGATAGTAAGCTTATCGACCGTTATTATTATTCTTAATAAAAGGAGAGTGGTTCCAGAATGGCGCGCGGCGCCATTCTGATAATACATTTAATTATTGCATCGTCCGGAAACGTACTTATAACGTTCGCCCTCTGGTACAAATTCCAGCCGGTGGGTAATACAGGCAGGCGCATCCTCTGCATGATGGGAAACGAACAGCAGTTGGGTCTCTCCCTGGCGAATTAATACATCTACAAAACGGCGTACCAGTTGGCGGTTCAGCGGGTCCAACCCTTGCAGCGGCTCATCCAGAATCAACACTGTCGGATGCTTAACCAGCGCGCGCACGATCAGCGCCAGCCGCTGCTGTCCCCAGGAGAGACTGTGGAAGGGGGCATCCGCCGTACGCTTATCGATTCCCAGAATATCCAGCCACTGTTGCGCCAGTTTTCGTTGCCTGTCTGAAACGGCCTGGTAAATGCCGATAGAATCGAAATAGCCGGAGAGAATGACATTGCGCACCGTGGTACTGACGCGGTAATCCAGATGTAAACTGCTGCTGACGTAGCCGATATGTTTTTTGATATCCCAGATTGTTTCGCCGCTTCCTCGCCGCCGCCCGAACAGCGTAAGATCGTTGCTGTAGCCTTGCGGATGATCGCCAGTAATAAGGCTAAGCAACGTAGACTTACCCGCTCCGTTAGGACCGACGATCTGCCAGTGTTCGCCCGGATTGACTCGCCAGCTTAGGTGGTGGAGGATAGGGCGATCGTTATACGAGACTACGCCATCGTTAAGTACGATCCGTGGTTCGCCATCGGGTAACGCATGGCGGGCGGAAGGTTCGTCCGGTTCGGGTAATTGTACGTCGGTCAGACGCTCGCTGTGCGCGAGTTGAGCAACCAACGCCCGTTGCAGCAACTCCGCCGTCGTTCCGGTCTCCGCCAGCGTACAGTCGGCAAGCACGCCGGCAAACTGCACGAAGTCCGGGATTTCATCAAAACGGTTGAGTACCAGTGCCAGGGTCATACCCGCCTGGTTCAACGCCGTCAGGCGTTGCGCCAGTTGTTGACGGGCGGTCACGTCAAGTCCGTCGAACGGTTCATCAAGGATTAATAACTCCGGCTCAGACATCAGCGCCTGACACAGCAGCGCTTTTCGCGTCTCGCCGGTAGAAAGGTATTTAAAACGCCTGTCGAGTAAAGCGGAAATGCCGAACTGCTGCGCCAGCATCGCACAGCGGGCAGGATGGTGAACTTCATCCTGAATAATTTCCGCGGTAGTGCGCCCGGTATCGTCTTCGCCAGGACTGAGCATATCGGTGTTATTACGTTGCCACTCATCGCTGACCAGCTTTTGCAATTGTTCAAAGGACAGACGAGTAATGCGGGTAAACCGACACTGGCGCTCGCCTGTTAATAACGGCAGTTCGCCCGCCAGCGCGCGGGCGAGCGCCGACTTCCCGCTCCCGTTAGCCCCAACGAATGCCCAGCTATCGCCCGCATTGAGCGTCAGCGAATCCAGATGAAGTGTTTTTGTATCGCTCAGACGAAACGTGCCTTGCGAAATTTGCAACGATGACATTTTGCATCCCATTTTTTGCAGCGATGAATGACAGGGATACGTCTTTCGGCAACGGATGTCAATGTGCTTAGCACAACGTTGCAATAATCACTCTGTCCGCATTAAACCAGGCAATCACGTCATCGCCTTCCTTTAACGTGGCGGCATCTGAAGTCGGTATCGTGGCGCACAGCGTCTGGCCGTCCGGCAGCGCCATCAACACTTCACACTGTTCCGCGCCGCGCTCGATATGGCTGATCGTTCCCGACAACTGATTGTCAGCGGCGCGCGCAACGGCTGCATCCCGGGTAATGCCAACCCACGGCGCTTTTAGCAGGATCAGCACTTCTTTACCTTCCTCCAGGCCGAGACGCTCGCCGCTTTGCGCCGTCAGCGCGACTTTGAGCCGCGTTTTGCCGTCGGCCAGCAGCACATCGACATGCTGTTGCACCTGATCGCGATCGCGGGCGGTAATGGTGCCGAACCACTGATTTCGGGCGCTGGTTTGCAGTGAAAAGCGGGAAATAGCGGCCAGCAGACTGTCAAGCGGCAGGGCGTCATCGTCGCTTAACACATCGAACGCTTTTTGCTGAATTTGGCCCAGCAAATCGTAAAGCTGGATCAGACGCTGACCATAGCGGGTTAATACCGCGCCGCCGCCGCCTTTGCCGCCCGTTGCGCGCTCAACCAGCATATGTTCGCTAAGCTGGTTCATGTCGTTTATCGCATCCCAGGCGCTCTTATAGCTGATTCCCGCGTCTTTCGCGCCCTGACTAATAGAGCCGGAAAGCGCAATGTGTTTCAGCAGAGAGATACGTCGGGGATCGGCAAAAAGCTTTTGCTGAAGTTTCAGGGTAAGAAGGATTTCGGCCTGCATAACCAGCTCCTGGTAAAAAGACTATTGTGACTGAAAAGCGCGTCAGCGCAAAGCCGACCGCACAAAAGGGGAGTGCTTTTCTGTGTGATGCGGTTAAAATACAAAAAGGACTATATCTGGAGTTGCCCATGTTAGAGTTATTAAAAAGTCTGGTATTCGCCGTCATCATGGTACCGGTAGTGATGGCCATCATCCTCGGTCTGATTTACGGTCTGGGTGAGGTGTTCAACATTTTTTCCGGTATCGGTCAGAAAGACCAGTCCAGACAGAACCGCTGATTTCCCCAAACGCCCGCTCAGTCGGGCGTTTTTGTTTACTCAAGATCCTGCTTTTCCTGCCGATATTTTCTGTGTTTAATCGTTAATGGGTATGAATAACCGCTGGGAAACCCCTGAGATTATCGTTATATTGTCGTTTACATAACGAAACGCACAAGGAGTTACAGATGGCGCATTCCTGGTTACGCCTGGTCGCAGGGGCGACATTATCTTTCGTCATCGCTGGTCATGCGCTGGCGGATGAAGGCAAGATCACCGTATTTGCCGCCGCGTCGCTAACGAACGCGATGCAAGACATTGCGGCAGAATATAAAAAAGAGAAAAATGTGGATGTGGTCTCCTCATTCGCCTCCTCTTCAACGCTGGCGCGCCAGATAGAAGCGGGCGCGCCGGCGGATCTCTTCATCTCTGCTGACCAGAAATGGATGGATTACGCAGCCGATAAAAAAGCGGTGGATACCACGACGCGCGAAACATTGCTTGGCAATAGCCTGGTGGTGGTGGCGCCGAAAGCCAGCGAGCAGAAACCGTTTACCATCGACAACAAAACGGACTGGATTCGTCTGCTGAACGGCGGGCGTCTGGCGGTGGGCGATCCGCAACACGTACCGGCGGGAATTTATGCCAAAGAAGCGCTGCAAAAGTTGGGCGCATGGCAAACGCTTGAACCGAAACTGGCGCCGGGCGAGGATGTGCGCGGCGCGTTGGCGCTGGTCGAACGTAACGAAGCGCCTTTGGGCATTGTATACGGTTCTGATGCGGTCGCCAGCAAGGGGGTCAACGTGGTGGCGACGTTCCCGGAAGATTCACATAAAAAAGTGGAATACCCCATCGCTATCGTGGAGGGGCATAAAAATGCGACCGTCAGCGCGTTCTATGATTACCTGAAAGGACCGCAGGCCTCGGCAATCTTTAAACGTTATGGATTTACGACGAAGTAATGATACTGACCGATCCAGAATGGCAGGCTGTCCTTCTTAGCCTGAAAGTGTCTTCCCTGGCCGTGCTGTTTAGCCTGCCGTTTGGGATCTTTTTTGCCTGGTTACTGGTACGATGCCGGTTTCCGGGCAAAGCCTTACTTGATAGCGTCCTGCATCTGCCGCTGGTGCTGCCGCCGGTGGTGGTCGGCTATCTGCTGCTGGTGTCGATGGGGCGACGCGGGTTTATTGGCCAGTGGCTGTATGACTGGTTCGGTCTCACGTTTGCCTTTAGCTGGCGCGGCGCCGTGCTGGCGGCGGCGGTGATGTCCTTCCCGCTGATGGTGCGGGCCATTCGGCTGGCGCTGGAGGGGGTGGATATCAAGCTTGAACAGGCCGCCAGAACGCTGGGCGCCGGGCGCTGGCGCGTTTTTCTGACTATCACCTTACCGCTTACCCTGCCGGGCATTATTGTCGGTACGGTGCTGGCGTTTGCCCGTTCGCTTGGCGAATTTGGCGCGACCATTACCTTTGTTTCTAATATTCCGGGCGAAACCCGCACCATACCTTCCGCCATGTATACCTTGATCCAGACGCCGGGCGGGGAGAGCGCGGCGGCGAGGCTGTGCGTGATTTCGATTGTATTAGCGCTGATTTCGCTGTTGATTTCTGAATGGCTGGCGCGGATTAGCCGTGAACGGACGGGGCGCTAACCATGCTGGAGCTTAATTTTTCCCAGACGCTGGGAACGCACTGTTTAACCCTCAACGAAACGCTGCCAGCCAGTGGGATCACGGCTATCTTTGGCGTCTCCGGCGCGGGAAAAACCTCGCTGATTAATGCCATCAGCGGTTTGACTCGCCCGCAAAAAGGACGCATCGCGCTGAATGGCCGGGTGTTGCATGACGCGGAAAACGGTATCTGTTTAACGCCGGAAAAGCGCCGCATCGGTTATGTTTTCCAGGATGCGCGCCTGTTCCCCCATTACAAAGTACGCGGCAATTTGCGCTACGGCATGGCGAAAAGCATGACCGGTCAGTTTGATAAGCTGGTGTCGCTGCTGGGAATTGAAGCGTTGCTTGATCGCCTGCCGGGGAGCTTGTCCGGCGGAGAAAAACAGCGCGTAGCGATAGGCCGGGCATTGCTCACCGCCCCGGAGTTGCTGCTGTTGGACGAACCGTTGGCCTCGCTGGATATCCCGCGTAAACGCGAATTACTGCCGTACCTGCAACGGCTGGCGCGGGAAATCAATATTCCCATGCTGTATGTCAGCCATTCTCTCGATGAAATTCTCCACCTGGCGGATAAAGTCATGGTGCTGGAGGATGGACAGGTTAAAGCGTTTGGCCCGCTGGAGGAGGTCTGGGGAAGCAGCGTTATGCACCCGTGGCTGCCGAAAGAGCAACAGAGCAGTATTCTGAAAGTCAGCGTGCTGGAGCATCACCCGCATTATGCCATGACCGCTTTGGCGCTTGGCGACCAGCACCTGTGGGTAAATAAACTCAATCAGCCGCTGCAATCCACACTGCGTATTCGTATACAGGCGTCGGATGTCTCGCTGGTACTACAGCCGCCGCAGCAGACCAGTATCCGCAACGTATTGCGGGCAAAAGTGGCGAATTGCTATGACGATAACGGGCAGGTGGAAGTCCAGCTTGAGATAGGCGGCAGAACGCTGTGGGCGCGAATAAGCCCGTGGGCCAGGGATGAGCTGAATATCAAGCCTGGCCTGTGGCTTTACGCGCAGGTGAAAAGCGTTTCTATCACCGCCTGACTATAGCAGGTGGGTGTAAATAAATTTGGCGATGCTATCGGTAGTGTTATCGCCGATCACAACGTCAGCGCGCGCTTTCACCGCATCATCGGCGTTGCCCATCGCAACGCCGGTACCTGCCGCCTCCAGCATACTGATGTCGTTGTAGTTATCGCCGAAAGCGATCACATTCTTCATTGACCCTCCCTGCGCTTCTATCCACTGGGTAAGGCGCTTGCCTTTACTGTTGCCTTTGCGCGCGATATCCACCTGATCGTGCCATGACCATTCGCACTCCAGGCCAAGCGCCTGTTCAACATGCTGACCGAACCGCTGTAGCCTGGGAATATCTTCATCGGTAAGCGCAAACTTCCACACGGCATTCACGTCGCGCGCCGCCTGCGCTAACGAAGAGACCTGTGTAAAGGTCGGACGTTGCTCCGGCGGCAAGGTCTGCGCCCACCGGGAGGTACGCACGACGTGACCGGTTGGGTGTTCGTAAAGCATAGCGTCATCAACATACATCAGGCCGTGAATCTGATGCTCATCCAGTAAATCAATCAACTGCAACGCCTTATCCACGGGCATAGGATCGGCATCCAGGACAGTTTTAGCTTGATAATCATACAAATAGGTGCCGTTGCAGCAAATAGCAGGTGTTTCCAGCGCCAGCGCCTGATAAAAAGGATGAATAGCAACGTGATGGCGACCCGTGACAATGATAAGTTGAAAGCCCGCCTCTTTGGCGCGTGATAGCGCGTCAAGCGAGGAGGGGAGTAAGGTTTTATGCGGGGTTAATAACGTTCCGTCTAAATCGAGGGCAATCACGCGTGCAGTCATAATTTTTTCCAGATTAAGAGTAATAATTCCGTCTGTCGGCATGGTACACCGGGACGGTAAGCAGACAAAATTCTGCGTCTGAATTCAGCATTCGCCGTCAAAAGCGACTACGTTAAGCTGTGTCCTGTTATTGCAGCTACATGCCATATGCAAAGGAGTACTCATGAAACAAACAGTCTATACCGCCAGCCCTGAGAGTCAGCAAATTCACGTCTGGAGCCTGAACCACGAAGGGACGCTGACGCTGGTGCAGGTCGTGGATGTGCCCGGTCAGGTTCAGCCGATGGTGGTCAGTCCGGATAAACGCTACCTCTATGTCGGCGTGCGCCCGGAGTTTCGTGTCCTGGCGTATCGTATTGCGCCGGATGATGGCGCGCTGACGTTTGCCGCCGAATCCGCCCTGCCGGGTAGCCCGACCCATATTTCTACCGATCATCATGGTCGTTTTGTCTTTGTCGGATCGTATAACGCCGGTAATGTCAGCGTGACGCGCTTACAGGATGGCCTGCCGGTTGAGCTGGTGGATGTGGTGGAGGGGCTGGACGGCTGCCACTCGGCAAATATTACGCCGGATAACCGTACCCTGTGGGTGCCTGCGCTAAAACAGGATCGCATTTGTCTGTTTACGCTAAGCGATGACGGCCATCTGGTGGCCCAGGAGCCGGCGGAAGTAAATACAGTTGAAGGGGCAGGCCCGCGTCATATGGTCTTCCACCCGAATCGACAATATGCGTATTGCGTCAATGAACTGAACAGTTCGGTGGATGTCTGGCAGCTTAAAAATCCGCATGGCGAGATAGAGTGCGTACAAACCCTGGATATGATGCCCGCCGATTTTTCCGATACCCGCTGGGCGGCGGATATTCATATTACGCCGGATGGACGGCATCTGTATGCCTGTGACCGTACCGCCAGTCTGATTACCGTCTTTAGTGTCTCCGAAGACGGCAGCGTACTGAGCGTTGAAGGCTTCCAGCCGACGGAAGCCCAACCGCGCGGCTTTAATATCGACAATAGCGGAAAATACCTGATTGCTGCGGGTCAAAAATCACATCATATCGCGGTCTATGAAATTACGGGCACTCAGGGGTTGCTGACGGAAAAAGGCCGTTATGCCGTCGGCCAGGGGCCAATGTGGGTTGTGGTGAACGCGTACTAAAGCGCTGTGTGCCGGAGGGCGGCGGGCTGGAGCTCACCAGGGCAGGATGCCTGATTAATTTCGATAAACATCGCTTGCAGTAAAACCACGGGCCGCCACATCTGCTGCGGCGGCCCGTTTATAAGCCTGAACCGGAACGGCGATTACTGCTTAGGTTCCGCCACCACTTTACTGCCTACACCGCGGTTGTTGTATTCCCACATGCGGTTGTAGTTAGTGTCGTTCAGATTACGCTGCACCTCGTCTTTGTCATCCACGGTCCCCGTATTTCCGGCAAACGGACGTTTCGAGATGACCGCGTCGGCCCACGGTTTGGCAACGTTGAAGCCCTCGTTAATCACGCTGTCGCGGATCACTACCTGACCGTTGGTGTTGGCGTCGACATCCAGCGAGCGGCCAAGCTGCGCAACGCCATCGCCGGAGGCGTTAAAGCGGCTGTTGATCGCCAAAAAGCCATAGTAAATATTGGACAGCGTCGCCGGGGCGAAGACGTAGGCTTCCTGCTGTGTGCGGGAGTTGACGACCTGGAAGTTGGTGTTATCGAACACCACGGCGCCGCGTCCGGAAACCATATCCACATCGCCTTCAATATAGCTGTTCGTCACCAGCGTACGCGGCTGGCGATCGGTTTGCAGACGGTTCTGCACGCCGCTGTTGGTCACAAAGAAGGTGTTCTGGCGGCCAAGGATATTGACCTTGTTAATCTGGACTTTGTCGCCATCGGTACGCAACGCCACCGCCGGATGGTTTCCGGCATCGACGCTGTCGCCTAGCGTGTTCTCGATGGTCAGATTTTGTAGCTGCAGACCGTTATTCTGCGACCAGAACGCGGCAGAACACATTACACCGATCGTCGCGGCGTGTTTGCTTTGGCAGTTATCGAACATATACCAGGCGGGTTTACCAGGCATATATTTCCCGCCGGGATTCACCGCGCGGCGCCAGTCAGCGACACTCATTTCACCATCAATCGCCATCCCAATTTTCACATCGATCGGTTTTTCACCGGTCCCGTACAGGGTCAGACTTCCCGGCGCGGCGGGAACATACACGGTCCCCTGATAGTCGCCCGGCATAATAGCAATGTACTGGCGTTTGTTCGTGCGTTTAACCATTGCCGCATCGACCGCGGCCTGAATCGAGGTGTGCGTAACGCCTGGCGTACCTGCCGGCCCCACCACAAAGTCAGGCTGTGCGGGCAGGGTAATCGGCGACGGCGACCACGGGGCGGTATTCGGCGTCAGGGAGGCAAAATAGCGCGCCGCAACGAAGTTTTTCGCTTCATTTGCCGACAGAATGGGGCGCGAGGCGGTGCCAGTCGCGGTTTGATCGGAAGGGATCTGATCGGGTGGCGTAGAGCTACAGGCGCTCAGCGTCACGCCAAAAGCCAGTGCCAGCGCCAGACGGGAAACCGATAATGTATTCACAGGTTGCTCCGGGCTTGAAAAAGTTAAATGACATCCATTGAAGCCTGCTTTTTTATACTAAGTTGAACGAAACGGGAAGGCGAAAAGGTAAAAAGTTCCTTTTCAGGCCGGAAACACCTGTAGCATCAGATAGTTTTATCACAATTAAGCAACAACTTTCGCGCTTTGAGTTGACAATCCGGAGCAGAAAGAAAATAAATGTCTATACAACTCATGACAGGCAAGAGAGCGACAGGAATGCGGCAACTTTTACCGGGCGATACTGTCTGGCGAAACATCAGGCTGGCGACAATGGACCCGCAGCGGCAAGCCCCGTACGGACTGGTGGATAACCAGGCGCTGATTGTACGCGAAGGGCATATTTGCGATATCGTGCCAGAGACGCAGCTTCCTGTCAGTGGGGACAATATCCATGATATGCAGGGACGACTGGTAACCCCGGGACTTATCGATTGCCACACGCATCTGGTGTTTGCCGGTAACCGCGCCGCAGAGTGGGAGCAGCGGCTTAACGGCGCGTCATACCAGCATATTAGCGCTCAGGGCGGCGGCATTAACGCGACGGTATCAGCAACCCGCGCCTGTGCAGAAGAGACGCTCTACCTGCTGGCGCGCGAACGCATGATGCGCCTTGCCAGCGAAGGCGTTACGCTGCTGGAGATTAAATCCGGCTATGGTCTGGAGCTGGCGACAGAAGAAAAGCTGTTGCGCGTCGCTGCAAAACTTGCTGCCGAAAACGCTATCGACATTAGCCCCACGCTATTGGCCGCTCATGCTACGCCAGCGGAGTATCGTGACGACCCGGACGGCTACATCACTTTGGTCTGCGAGACGATGATTCCGCAGCTCTGGCAAAAAGGGTTATTTGATGCGGTAGACCTCTTTTGCGAGAGCGTCGGCTTTAATGTGGCGCAGAGTGAGCGCGTGTTGCAGACGGCGAAGGCGTTAGGTATTCCCGTTAAAGGCCATGTTGAGCAGCTTTCGCTGTTGGGCGGCGCGCAGCTGGTGAGTCGTTATCAGGGTTTATCGGCGGATCATATCGAATATCTTGATGAAACGGGCGTCGCGGCGATGCGTGACGGCGGTACTGTCGGCGTATTATTGCCCGGCGCGTTTTATTTTCTGCGCGAGACGCAGCGCCCGCCGGTAGAACTGCTGCGCCGCTATCAGGTGCCTGTCGCCGTCGCCAGCGATTTCAATCCCGGCACCAGCCCGTTTTGCAGTTTGCATCTGGCGATGAATATGGCCTGCGTACAGTTTGGTCTGACGCCGGAAGAGGCATGGGCGGGCGTTACGCGCCATGCCGCTCGCGCGCTGGGAAGACAGGCGACGCATGGGCAGATCAGGGCCGGCTACCGGGCGGATTTTGTGGTGTGGGATGCTGAACAGCCGGTAGAGATTGTGTATGAGCCGGGGCGTAACCCTTTATATCAGCGGGTATACAGAGGACAAATCTCATGACGCAATGGTATCCGGCTTCTCCGGCGCTCTGGCAGGGGCGCGATGACAGTATAGAAGCGCCGGATGCGCGGCGTCTGTTTCAGACCGTCACGCGCAGCGAGACCTTTTCCCCCGAAAACTGGCAGCAAAAGATCGCGTTAATGGGATTTGCCTGCGACGAGGGGGTAAAACGCAATGCAGGGCGTCCCGGCGCGGCAGGCGGCCCGGACGCGTTGCGTAAAGCGCTGGCGAATATGGCCAGCCACCAGGGACATGAACGGCTGGTGGATTTAGGCAATTGGGTTGCGCCGACGCCCGATTTGGAAGGCGCGCAGCAGGCCTTGCGCGATGCGGTAAGCCGCTGTCTGCGGGCCGGGATGCGCACGCTGGTACTGGGCGGCGGGCATGAAACCGCGTTTGGACACGGCGCGGGGGTGCTGGACGCGTTTGCGCAGGAAAGCGTAGGGATCATTAATCTTGATGCGCATCTGGATCTCCGTCAGACCGACCGGGCAACATCCGGGACGCCGTTTCGTCAACTGGCGCAGCTATGCGACGCGCAGAGCCGCGCGTTTCATTATGCCTGTTTCGGCGTGAGCCGTGCGGCGAATACGCAGGCGTTGTGGCGGGAAGCGCAGTGGCGGAATGTTACCGTGATGGAGGATCTGGACTGCCATGACGCGCTGGCGCAGATGGCGCAGTTTATCGACAAGGTGGATAAAATTTATCTGACTATCGATCTCGACGTATTGCCTGTCTGGGAAATGCCGGCCGTCTCCGCTCCCGCAGCGCTGGGCGTGCCGCTGATACAGGTTCTGCGTTTAATTGAGCCGGTTTGCCGCAGCGGAAAATTACAGGCGGCGGATCTGGTTGAATTTAATCCACGCTTTGATGAAGATGGCGCAGCGGCGCGCGTGGCGGCGCGGCTTGGCTGGCAAATCGCGCACTGGTGGCGTTAATCTGTCATCCGGAAAACACTATCCGCATAAGGAAGGCTTCACGCATGTATTCATCCCGCTCCCGTTCTGCGCCTGCGCCTTTTTACGAAACGGTGAAACAGGACATCTGTAAAAAAATAGCCGGCGGCGTCTGGCAGCCGCACGATCGCATTCCGTCGGAAGCAGAACTGGTCGCCCAGTATGGCTTTAGCCGAATGACCATCAATCGGGCGCTGCGTGAGCTGACGGATGAAGGGTGGCTGGTGCGTTTACAGGGCGTGGGGACGTTTGTCGCCGAACCGAAAGGCCAGTCCGCGCTGTTTGAAGTCCGCAGTATCGCCGAGGAGATTGCCGCCCGCCGTCATCAGCATCGTTGTGAGGTGCTCACGCTGGAGCGCGTGCGGGCAAACGCCATCCAGGCCAGCGCTCTCAACGTCAATGAGAGCGATGTCATTTTCCATTCCATCATGGTGCATTATGAAAACGATCTGCCGGTACAAATTGAAGATCGCTGCGTGAATGCGGATATTGCCGTGGATTACCTGACGCAGGATTACAGTCAGACCACGCCGCACGCTTATTTGTCGCGGATCGCGCCGCTAACGGAAGGGGAACATATTGTGGAGGCGGTGCGCGCCACGGCGCAAGAGTGCGCGTGGTTAACTATCAAAGAGCATGAGCCTTGTCTGCTCATTCGTCGTACAACCTGGTCCGCGTCGCGGATTGTTTCTCACGCCCGCTTACTTTTCCCCGGGTCGCGCTACCGGCTACAGGGACGATTTATCTCCTGAGCGGACTGCTGCCGGAAAACGTGATTGCTGACACAATATAACAAAATTGTATCATTTTTGTTAATTCTATTCTTGTGCTTACTTGTATAGACAAGTATATGTCTGATTCTTATCTGTGGGTCTGCGGCGGTGCCTGATAGTGGCGTTTTAGCGTTATTTGGCGATAGCAGACCGATAATAATGAGGAGTCATTGCTATGCCTGAAAGCAAGTATCGTCAGCAGACTATCCGCGCGCCCAGAGGCACGGTATTAACGGCGAAAAGCTGGCTGACAGAAGCCCCGCTGCGGATGTTAATGAATAATCTCGATCCTGACGTGGCGGAAAATCCGCATGAGCTGGTGGTCTACGGCGGGATTGGTCGCGCCGCGCGCAACTGGGAATGCTATGACGCTATTGTTGATGCGCTCACCCGGCTGGAGGCGGACGAAACGTTGCTTATTCAGTCTGGCAAACCGGTCGGCGTATTTAAAACGCACGACAACGCGCCGCGGGTATTAATCGCCAACTCCAACCTGGTTCCCCACTGGGCGACATGGGAACACTTTAACGAACTGGATGCGAAAGGGCTGGCGATGTACGGTCAGATGACGGCCGGAAGCTGGATCTATATCGGCAGTCAGGGAATCGTGCAGGGAACATACGAAACCTTTGTCGAGGCGGGGCGTCAGCACTATAACGGCACGCTGGCGGGACGCTGGGTGCTGACTGCCGGGCTGGGCGGCATGGGCGGCGCGCAACCGCTAGCCGCGACGCTGGCCGGAGCGTGTTCGCTGACGATTGAATGCCAGCAAAGCCGTATCGATTTTCGTCTGCGTACTCGTTACGTGGATGAGCAGGCCGCCACGCTGGATGACGCGCTGGCCCGCATTACGCGCTACACCCGCGAGGGGAAAGCCGTGTCCGTCGCCCTGTGCGCGAACGCGGCGGATATCCTGCCGGAACTGGTTAATCGCGGCGTGCGCCCGGACCTGGTGACCGATCAGACCAGCGCCCACGATCCGCTACATGGCTATTTACCCTCCGGCTGGCGCTGGGAGGAGTATCAGAAAAACGCGCAATCCGATCCCCACGGGACGATGCAGGCAGCGAAACGTTCCATGGCGGCGCATGTTCGGGCGATGCTGGCGTTCAGTAAAATGGGCGTGCCGACCTTTGACTATGGCAACAATATTCGTCAGATGGCGAAAGAGATGGGGGTGGAAAACGCCTTTGATTTTCCGGGATTTGTGCCAGCCTATATTCGTCCGCTGTTCTGCCGTGGCATCGGGCCGTTTCGCTGGGTGGCGCTGTCCGGCGATCCGCAGGATATCTATAAAACCGATGCCAAAGTCAAAGAGATAGTGGCTGAGGATAAACATCTGCATCACTGGCTGGATATGGCGCGCGAGCGCATTCATTTTCAGGGGTTACCGGCGCGTATCTGCTGGGTAGGCCTGGAGTGGCGGCAAAAACTGGGGCTGGCGTTCAACGAAATGGTGCGTTGCGGCGAGGTATCCGCGCCCATTGTGATTGGCCGCGATCACCTGGATTCCGGCTCTGTCGCCAGCCCTAACCGTGAAACCGAAGCGATGCGCGACGGTTCCGACGCGGTTTCCGACTGGCCGCTGTTAAATGCGTTGCTGAATACCGCCAGCGGGGCGACATGGGTATCGCTCCATCATGGCGGCGGGGTGGGAATGGGGTTTTCGCAACACGCCGGTATGGTGATTGTCTGTGATGGCACTGACGAGGCCGCCGCGCGTATTCGCCGCGTGTTACACAACGATCCGGCGACGGGCGTCATGCGCCATGCCGATGCCGGATATGATCTCGCGGTGGAATGCGCTGTTGAGCAAGGTCTGAATTTACCGATGGTTGCGGCGACGCAGGGGAAAGGCTGATATGAACACCATGACACTCACTCCGGGGCAGTTAAGTCTCTCTCAACTGTACGATATCTGGCGTCATCCGGTACAGCTTCGGCTGGACGCCAGCGCCATTGACGGCATTAACGCCAGCGTCGCGTGCGTCAATGATATCGTTGCCGAAGGGCGTACCGCCTACGGCATCAACACCGGTTTCGGCCTGCTGGCGCAGACGCGCATCGCTGATGAAGACTTGCAAAATCTACAGCGATCGTTGGTGCTGTCTCACGCCGCGGGCGTAGGCGACCCACTGGATGACGCGATGGTGCGTCTGATCATGGTATTGAAAATCAATAGCCTGGCGCGCGGGTTTTCCGGGATTCGGTTGAGCGTGATAGAAGCGCTCATCGCTCTGGTGAATGCCGGCGTGTATCCGCTGATTCCGGCAAAAGGCTCGGTTGGCGCGTCGGGCGACTTAGCGCCGCTGGCGCATCTGTCGCTGACGCTGCTTGGCGAAGGAAAAGCGCGCTGGCAGGGCGAATGGCTTCCGGCGCAGACGGCGCTAAAAAAGGCCGGACTGGAGCCTGTCGCGTTGGCGGCCAAAGAGGGGCTGGCGCTGCTTAACGGCACCCAGGCATCAACGGCCTTCGCGCTGCGCGGTTTGTTTGAGGCACAGGAGTTATTTGCCTCCGCCGTTGTCTGCGGCGCGCTGACTACCGAAGCCGTACTGGGATCGCGCCGTCCTTTTGATGCGCGCATTCATGCCGCGCGCGGACAACAGGGGCAAATTGACGTCGCGCGGTTGTTCCGGCACCTGCTGACCGATACCAGCGCCATTGCTGAATCACATCACCACTGTCATAAAGTTCAGGACCCGTATTCCCTTCGCTGCCAGGCGCAGGTAATGGGCGCTTGTCTGACCCAGTTACGTCAGACGAAAGAGGTACTGCTGGCTGAGGCCAACGCGGTATCCGATAATCCGCTGGTCTTTGCCGATGCGGGGGAGGTGATCTCCGGCGGTAACTTCCATGCTGAACCGGTTGCCATGGCGGCGGATAATCTGGCGCTGGCGATAGCGGAAATCGGCGCGCTATCGGAGCGGCGCATCGCGCTGATGATGGATAAACATATGTCGCAGTTACCGCCGTTCCTGGTGAAAAATGGCGGCGTTAATTCCGGTTTTATGATTGCCCAGGTCACCGCCGCGGCGCTCGCCAGCGAGAATAAAGCGCTGGCGCACCCGCACAGCGTGGATAGCCTGCCGACCTCGGCGAATCAGGAAGATCATGTCTCAATGGCCCCGGCGGCAGGGCGGCGACTCTGGGAAATGGCGGCGAATACCCGCGGCATCATTGCCGTGGAGTGGCTGGCGGCCTGTCAGGGGATAGATTTACGGGAAGGGTTAACCTCCAGCCCGTTACTGGAACAGGCGCGGCAGACACTGCGCGAGCGGGTGGCGCACTATACGCAGGATCGTTTTTTCGCACCCGATATTGAGTGTGCGACGGCGCTGCTGGCGCAAGGCGCGTTACAGCGTCTGGTGCCGGACTTTATGTGAATGCTGCCGGATGGCGCGGCGCTTATTCGGCTTACCCAACCCGTTGGTAGGGTAAGACGTTTACGCCGCCATCCGGCACAGCGTTTAACTGAACATCGCCGTGATCGAGGCGCTGGCGAGCGAATGGAAATGCACGTTAAAGCCGACCATCGCGCCGCTGGCGTCTTCATCAACGTCAAGACGCTCGACGTCCAGCGCGTGAACCGTAAAGATATAGCGGTGCGTTTCCCCTTTAGGCGGCGCCGCGCCGCCGTAGCCCGCTTTACCGAAATCGGTACGCGTCTGAATGACGCCGTCTGGTACGGCCACCAGGCCTGAGCCGAACCCCTGGGTCAGTACGCGCGTATCCGCCGGGAGGTTCACCACCACCCAGTGCCACCAGCCGGAGCCGGTCGGCGCGTCGGGATCGTAACAGGTCACGACAAAACTTTTGGTGCCCATCGGCACGTCGTCCCAGGCCAGATGCGGCGAAATATTATCGCCATCATAGCCCATACCGTTAAAAACGTGGCGATGAGGAAGTTTATCTCCATCGCGCAAATCGTTGCTGATAAGTTTCATGCGCTCTCCTTTTGACTCACCAGAAGTGTAGCCAGAAGCAGCATCGCTTACCGCTGATTAATGGCTAAAAAATGTTTCATTGTGTACCGCGTCATTGACCGCCTGGGTCAAACGGCGCAGTTGATCCGGACGAATAATGTAGGGCGGCATCAGGTAGATTAGCTTGCCGAACGGCCTGATCCAGACGCCTTGCCCGACGAAGAAGCGTTGAAGCGCCGCCATATTGACCGTGTGCGTGGTTTCAACCACCCCAATCGCGCCCAACACCCGCACATCCGCCACCCAGGGCGAACTTTGCGCGGGGGCTAACTCAGCTCGTAACTGAGACTCGATAGACGCCACCTGCTGACGCCATTCGCCGCTTTCCAGCAGCGTCAGGCTGGCGCAAGCGACGGCGCAGGCCAGCGGATTCCCCATAAACGTCGGGCCATGCATAAAACACCCCGCCTCGCCGTTGCTAATAGTCTCTGCAACCTGGCGTGTCGTGAGCGTTGCCGAGAGGGTCATGGTGCCGCCGGTTAAGGCTTTGCCGAGACACAAAATATCCGGCGCGATCCCGGCGTGCTCGCAGGCGAACAGTTTGCCGGTACGGCCAAACCCGGTGGCTATTTCATCGGCAATCAGCAGAATGCCTTCGCGATCGCACATGTTACGAATACGCCTGAGCCATTGTGGATGATATATGCGCATCCCGCCCGCGCCCTGAACGATAGGTTCCAGAATCACGGCGGCTATTTCATGGCGATGCGCGGCCATCAGGCGGGCAAATGGCGCGATGTCGCTTTCATCCCATTCGCCATCCATCCG
This sequence comes from Salmonella sp. SAL4457, assembly GCF_046548235.1. Taxonomy (NCBI): domain Bacteria; kingdom Pseudomonadati; phylum Pseudomonadota; class Gammaproteobacteria; order Enterobacterales; family Enterobacteriaceae; genus Salmonella; species Salmonella sp. SAL4457. The sequence goes on along the minus strand of NZ_JBGDZO010000001.1, from coordinate 1,458,196 downwards.
GCTTTGCGGCGCCGGCGCGAACAGATTTTCCGGCAGATAGCCTTTCCACAAGCTGTGCATGGAGTTATCCGGATCGCACACCGACATCGCGCCGAACGTGTCGCCATGATAACCGTGGCGAAACGTCAGAAAACGCTGACGCGATTCGCCCCGCGCCTGCCAGTATTGCAGCGCCATCTTCATGGCCACTTCCACCGACACCGAACCGGAGTCGGCCAGAAAGACACACTCCAGCGGCTCAGGCGTTATCGCGACCAGCTTACGGCACAGATTCACCGCAGGTTGATGGGTTATGCCGCCGAACATGACATGCGACATGGCGTCAATTTGCGCTTTCATCGCCGCGTTCAATTGCGGGTGGTTATAACCATGAATGGCCGCCCACCAGGAGGACATCCCCTCAATCAGGCGTTTGCCCGAGGCGAGAACCAGCTCGCAGCCTTCGGCCCGCTCAACGGGATATACCGGCAGCGGCGAGGTCATGGAAGTGTAAGGATGCCAAATATGGCGTTTATCGAAGGCCAGATCGTCCGTTGTCATAATCGACTTGTAAACCAAATTAAAAAGATTTAGGTTTACGAGTCTACACCATATCAAAAACAAACAACATATTTTGGAGAAGCCCGATGGCTCGCCACCCACGCTGGACACTGTCGCAAGTAACCGAATTATTTGAAAAACCACTGCTGGAATTGCTGTTTGAAGCGCAGCAAATTCATCGCCAGCATTTCGATCCGCAGCAGGTACAGGTTAGTACGCTGCTGTCGATCAAAACCGGCGCCTGCCCGGAGGATTGTAAATACTGCCCGCAGAGCTCGCGCTATAAAACCGGGCTGGAAGCCGAGCGTTTAATGGAAGTAGAGCAGGTACTGGACTCCGCCCGTAAAGCGAAAAACGCTGGTTCGACCCGCTTCTGTATGGGGGCGGCCTGGAGGAATCCGCATGAACGCGATATGCCTTATCTGGAGAAGATTGTACAGGGCGTCAAAGCGATGGGGCTGGAAACCTGTATGACGCTCGGCATGTTGAACGAAAGCCAGGCGCAGCGTCTGGCTAACGCCGGGCTGGATTACTACAACCACAACCTCGATACCTCGCCGGAGTTTTACGGCAATATCATCACTACCCGTACCTATCAGGAGCGCCTCGACACGCTGGAAAAAGTCCGTGAAGCAGGGATTAAAGTGTGCTCCGGCGGCATTGTGGGTCTGGGCGAAACGGTTACCGATCGCGCCGGACTGTTGTTGCAGTTGGCGAACCTGCCGACACCGCCGGAAAGCGTGCCAATCAACATGCTGGTGAAGGTAAAAGGCACGCCGCTTGCGGATAACGATGACGTGGATGCGTTTGATTTTATTCGTACTATCGCCGTGGCGCGCATCATGATGCCGACCTCATACGTGCGTCTTTCCGCAGGGCGTGAACAGATGAACGAGCAGACCCAGGCGATGTGCTTTATGGCCGGGGCGAACTCGATTTTCTATGGCTGCAAATTGTTAACTACGCCAAATCCGGCAGAGGACAAGGATCTGCAGTTATTCCGTAAGCTGGGGCTGAATCCGCAGCAGACCAGGGTGCTGGCTGGCGATAACGAGCAGCAGCAACGTCTGGAGCAGACGCTGATGACGCCTGACACCGATGATTATTACAACGCGGCAGCCTTATGAGTTGGCAACAACGCGTCGACGATGCGCTGACGGCGCGTCGGGCGACGGATACGTTGCGCCGCCGCTATGTGGTATCGCAGGGTGCCGGACGCTGGCTGGTAGCGAACGGGCGACAGTATCTTAACTTCTCCAGCAATGATTACCTCGGCTTAAGTCAACACCCGCAGATTATTCGCGCCTGGCAACAGGCAGCGACGCGTTTTGGCGTCGGCAGCGGCGGGTCGGGTCATATCAGCGGTTATTCCGTGGCGCACCGGGCGTTAGAGGAGGAACTGGCGCAATGGTTAGGATATCCACGCGCGCTGCTGTTTATCTCTGGCTTTGCGGCGAATCAGGCGGTCATTACCGCCTTAATGAAAAAAAATGACCGGATTGTGGCCGACAGGTTGAGTCATGCTTCCCTGCTGGAGGCCGCTAATCTGAGTCCGGCGCAGCTTCGCCGCTTTATCCATAACGATACGCAGCATCTGTCGCGTTTACTGCAATCGCCCTGCGTGGGTCAGCAACTGGTGGTGACAGAAGGTGTATACAGCATGGACGGCGACAGCGCGCCGCTGGCGGAAATCCAGCACATTGCCCGCAGGCATCATGCCTGGCTGTTGGTTGATGATGCGCACGGCATCGGCGTGACTGGCGATGAGGGGCGGGGCACCTGCTGGCAACGGGGGGTGAAGCCTGAGTTGCTGGTGGTGACTTTCGGTAAGGGGTTTGGCGTCAGCGGCGCAGCGGTACTCTGCTCGGAAAGCGTCGCGGATTATCTGCTGCAATTTGCCCGTCATCTGGTTTACAGCACCAGTATGCCGCCCGCCCAGGCGCAGGCGTTAAGCGCCTCGCTGGCGGTGATCCGTAGCGATGAAGGTGGTGAACGGCGCGAAAAACTCGCCGCTCTGGTTCAGCGCTTTCGGGCCGGCGTTAACGCGTCCCGATTTACGCTACTGAATGCCCATAGCGCCATCCAGCCGTTAATCGTGGGCGATAACAGCCGTGCATTGCGCCTGGCGGAGGCGCTGCGTCAACAAGGATGCTGGGCGACGGCGATTCGCCCGCCGACGGTGCCTGTCGGCACGGCGCGCCTGCGCTTAACGTTAACGCAGGCGCATGAAGCGTGTGATATCGACCGTCTGCTGGAGGTGCTGCATGGCGCAGGTGAATAAGCAGGCTATTGCGGCGGCGTTTGGCCGGGCCGCATCGCAATATGAACAGCACGCCTCTTTGCAGCAACACAGCGCGGATGCGCTGCTGACGCTGTTGACAGGCCGCCAGTTTGCCAGTGTGTTGGACGCAGGCTGCGGCCCCGGACGTATGAGTCGTTACTGGCGAGAGCGGGGGAGCGAAGTGACCGCCCTGGATCTTTCGCTGCCGATGCTGCAACAGGCTCGCGATCGTCAGGCGGCGCATCACTATTTGCTGGCGGATATCGAAGCGATTCCCCATGACGCCGAAGTTTTTGACCTGGCCTGGAGCAACCTGGCGGTCCAGTGGTGTGGCGATTTACGCGATGCGTTGAGCGAGTTGTATCGGGTTGTACGGCCCGGCGGCGTGGTGGCGTTTACCACCTTGTGCCAGGGGTCGTTGCCGGAGCTGCGTCAGGCATGGCAGGCCGTCGATAATCGCGCTCACGCGAATAGCTTTTTGCCGGAAGAGGCCATTGACCACGCGCTGCGCGGCTGGCGGGCGTTTCGTCATACTCAGGCGATGACATTGTGGTTTGAGGATGCCCTGAGCGCAATGCGCTCGCTTAAAGGCATTGGCGCCACCCATCTTCATGAAGGGCGGGAGTCGGATGTATTAACCCGCGCCCGGCTTAGACAGATTCAACTGGCATGGCCGCAGCGGCAGGGGAAATATCCGCTGACGTACCATCTTTTTATGGGAGTGATTGAACGTGACTAAACGCTATTTTGTGACCGGTACTGATACTGAAGTCGGTAAAACGGTCGCCAGTTGCGCCTTATTGCAGGCCGCAACGCAGTTAGGTTATCAAACCGTAGGCTATAAGCCCGTCGCTTCCGGCAGCGAAATGACAACCGACGGGCTACGCAATAGCGATGCCCTGGCCTTGCAGCGTAACAGCAGCCTGCCGCAACCTTATTCCGCTATCAATCCTTATACTTTTGCCGAGCCTACCTCTCCCCACATCGTTAGCGCCGACGAAGGCCGGGCGATAGACGCGGCGGTGTTATCACGCGGATTGCGAACGCTGGAGGCGCAGGCAGACTGGGTGTTGACAGAAGGGGCGGGCGGCTGGTTTACACCGCTCTCTGCCACGCTGACGTTTGCCGACTGGGTACAGACGGAACAGCTGCCGGTGATTCTGGTTGTTGGCGTCAAGCTGGGCTGTATTAATCACGCCATGCTGACGGCGCTGGCGGTAGAACAGGCCGGATTACCACTTGTCGGATGGATAGCCAACGACATACAGCCGCCAGGCGCGCGTCATGGTGAATATCTCGCGACGCTTCGCCGCGTCATACCGGCCCCGCTGTTAGGGGAAATCCCGTGGCTGGGCATTTCTCCATCGCAGGCGGCGACAGGACAGTATCTGGACCTTAGCCCCCTGGAACGCGCCTGACCGCGCTTAAAAACCGCCTTCTTGCAGGATCTGACGATCCTGCTGTTCTTTCGCCAGACCCTCCTGACGTCGCCATGCTAAAAATGTGCAAAATGTGAGCGTCTACGCCTCAATTTTTCCCTTCTCGTTAGCCAATAATCTGCCAAAAATAGCGATAATTTTTTTTTCTCGCCCGGCGAAAACGTCAAGGGCTGATTTTGCCAGGCGGCAGGGGATACGGGCTGGAAGCAGTTATCCACTATTCCTGTGGATAACCTTGTGTATTAGAGTTAGAAAACACAACGTAAGCGAGAGGCGACGCGGCCTGCGACTAAATTGGCGCGAAAGACGGCTTGAGAAAATATCCCTTTTCAGACAGCAAGTTATATAAAATCAATGGTTGTAAAGGAAGGGAGATACGTTGACATAAAACTTTCATCATCCGACTTGACAAATGTTAAAAAAGACTCTGGTCTGGGGATAACCAGCACACTGCTGGAATTTTACCCCGCGACTGTCTATGTTTTACCTCTAAATAGCGTGGGGTATCTGCCGATAGCCATTATACACTGGAGTGTTACTGTTTTTTCATCCAGTATTTTTTATTGGCAATATTCACCGTCGAGAGTAAAATTACATCCCTGCCCGCTCACTCCTTCAGGTAGCCGCTCATGAGTAAACCGTTCAAACTGAATTCCGCTTTTAAACCTTCTGGCGATCAGCCGGACGCTATACGTCGTCTGGAAGAGGGGCTGGAGGACGGGCTGGCGCATCAGACGTTATTGGGCGTGACCGGCTCCGGGAAGACATTCACCATTGCCAACGTCATTGCGGACTTGCAGCGGCCAACGATGGTGCTTGCGCCCAATAAAACCCTGGCGGCGCAGCTCTACGGCGAAATGAAAGAGTTTTTCCCGGAAAACGCGGTGGAGTATTTCGTCTCCTACTATGACTACTATCAGCCGGAAGCGTATGTGCCAAGTTCGGATACGTTTATCGAAAAAGACGCTTCGGTAAACGAACATATTGAGCAAATGCGGTTGTCGGCAACGAAAGCGTTGCTTGAGCGACGCGATGTCGTGGTGGTGGCTTCCGTGTCCGCGATTTACGGTCTGGGCGATCCGGATCTCTACCTGAAAATGATGCTGCATCTGACGGTGGGAATGCTGATTGACCAGCGCGCGATTTTGCGTCGGCTGGCGGAATTGCAATACACCCGTAACGATCAAGCTTTTCAGCGTGGTACCTTTCGCGTGCGCGGCGAAGTGATCGACATCTTCCCGGCTGAATCTGACGACATCGCGCTACGCGTTGAGCTGTTTGATGAAGAAGTGGAACGCCTGTCGCTGTTCGACCCGTTAACCGGGCAGGTAGAGTCAACGGTGCCACGTTATACTATTTATCCCAAAACGCACTACGTGACGCCGCGCGAGCGTATTCTGCAGGCGATGGAAGAGATAAAAGATGAGCTGGCGGACAGGCGTAAGGTCTTGCTGGCAAATAATAAGCTGCTTGAAGAGCAGCGATTAAGCCAGCGCACGCAGTTCGATTTAGAGATGATGAACGAGCTGGGCTACTGCTCAGGCATTGAAAACTATTCCCGCTTTCTGTCGGGCCGCGGGCCGGGCGAACCGCCGCCAACCTTGTTCGATTATCTGCCCGCCGACGGACTGCTGGTGGTGGATGAGTCTCATGTCACCATCCCGCAGATAGGCGGCATGTACCGCGGCGACCGGGCGCGCAAAGAGACGCTGGTCGAGTATGGCTTCCGTCTGCCTTCGGCGCTGGATAACCGTCCGCTGAAGTTTGAGGAGTTTGAAGCCTTAGCGCCGCAAACTATCTATGTTTCCGCCACGCCCGGCAACTATGAGCTGGAAAAATCTGGTGATGAGGTGGTGGATCAGGTCGTGCGACCGACCGGGCTGCTGGACCCGATTATTGAAGTGCGTCCGGTGGCGACCCAGGTGGACGATCTGCTGTCCGAAATTCGTCAGCGTGCGGCCATTAATGAGCGTGTCCTTGTCACTACGCTTACCAAACGGATGGCGGAAGATTTGACCGAATATCTGGAAGAGCACGGCGAGCGCGTGCGTTACCTGCACTCAGATATTGATACCGTGGAGCGCATGGAAATCATCCGCGATTTGCGTCTGGGCGAGTTTGACGTTCTGGTGGGGATTAACCTGCTGCGCGAAGGGCTGGATATGCCGGAAGTCTCGCTGGTGGCGATTCTGGACGCCGATAAAGAGGGCTTCCTGCGCTCCGAGCGCTCCCTGATTCAGACCATAGGGCGCGCGGCGCGTAACGTTAACGGTAAAGCGATTCTGTATGGCGATAAAATCACGCCGTCGATGGCGAAGGCGATTGGCGAAACCGAGCGACGTCGCGAGAAGCAGCAGAAGTACAACGAAGAGCACGGTATCACTCCGCAGGGGCTGAACAAAAAAGTGGTCGACATCCTGGCGCTGGGGCAGAACATTGCGAAAACCAAAGCGAAGGGGAAAGGCAAGGGCCGTTCTACGGCAAAAGCCGGAATTGTCGAACTGGATATGACGCCGAAAGCGTTGCAGCAGAAAATTCATGAACTGGAAGGGCAAATGATGCAGCACGCGCAAAATCTGGAGTTTGAAGAAGCCGCGCAAATTCGCGACCAGTTGCACCAGTTACGCGAGTTGTTTATCGCGGCGTCCTGACAATGTGTCGATCTCCAGCGAGTCATCGTTACCATGGCTCGCTTTTGAGAATTTCAGTGCAATAGTAAGGGCTAAGTCAGTCAGGAATGAAAAACAGTGACAGGCTTTGACTAACGGGATTGTCGAAAAACTCAAAACATCAATGGGGTAGCTAGTTTAATCACAACTGAAGAAAATTAGCGTTGAGGCTGAACCCAACGCTAATTTTCCCTCTCTCCTCGGCTATGAAAAAAAACGCCCCGTATTATCGGTATAGCTATCCTTATGATCGTCATTTTAATCTTATATGAGTTCGTTGAAAGCGTGTCATGGCAACAGATTACATCATTCTACTTAAAAAAGAGGTGATGGAAGCGCGAGCATCTATAAGTCAAGCGCTGCAAATACTGAATGATTTGTCCGAAATAATGACGACTGTGACCTCTTATTTAAAGTTGAGAATATCCTTATCTGTTACTTTAGGTTACGTTCAGATCAGGTAGGGAAAATATGTTTAATATTACTAATATACAATCTACGGCAAGGCATCAAAGTATTAGCAATGAGGCCTCAACAGAGGTGCCTTTAAAAGAAGAGATATGGAATAAAATAAGTGCCTTTTTCTCTTCAGAACATCAGGTTGAAGCACAAAACTGCATCGCTTATCTTTGTCATCCACCTGAAACCGCCTCGCCAGAAGAGATCAAAAGCAAGTTTGAATGTTTAAGGATGTTAGCTTTCCCGGCGTATGCGGATAATATTCAGTATAGTAGAGGAGGGGCAGACCAATACTGTATTTTGAGTGAAAATAGTCAGGAAATTCTGTCTATAGTTTTTAATACAGAGGGCTATACCGTTGAGGGAGGGGGAAAGTCAGTCACCTATACCCGTGTGACAGAAAGCGAGCAGGCGAGTAGCGCTTCCGGCTCCAAAGATGCTGTGAATTATGAGTTAATCTGGTCTGAGTGGGTAAAAGAGGCGCCAGCGAAAGAGGCAGCAAATCGTGAAGAAGCCGTACAACGGATGCGTGACTGCCTGAAAAATAATAAGACGGAACTTCGTCTGAAAATATTAGGACTTACCACTATACCTGCCTATATTCCTGAGCAGATAACTACTCTGATACTCGATAACAATGAACTGAAAAGTTTGCCGGAAAATTTACAGGGAAATATAAAGACCCTGTATGCCAACAGTAATCAGCTAACCAGTATCCCTGCCACGTTACCGGATACCATACAGGAAATGGAGCTGAGCATTAACCGTATTACTGAATTGCCGGAACGTTTGCCTTCAGCGCTTCAATCGCTGGATCTTTTCCATAATAAAATTAGTTGTTTACCTGAAAATCTACCTGAGGAACTTCGGTACCTGAGCGTTTATGATAACAGCATAAGGACACTGCCAGCACATCTTCCGTCAGGGATTACCCATTTAAATGTGCAGAGTAATTCGTTAACCGCTTTGCCTGAAACATTGCCGCCGGGCCTGAAGACTCTGGAGGCCGGCGAAAATGCCTTAACCAGTCTGCCCGCATCGTTACCACCAGAATTACAGGTCCTGGATGTAAGTAAAAATCAGATTACGGTTCTGCCTGAAACACTACCTCCCACGATAACAACGCTGGATGTTTCCCGTAACGCATTGACTAATCTACCGGAAAACCTCCCGGCGGCATTACAAATAATGCAGGCCTCTCGCAATAACCTGGTCCGTCTCCCGGAGTCGTTACCCCATTTTCGTGGTGAAGGACCTCAACCTACAAGAATAATCGTAGAATATAATCCTTTTTCAGAACGAACAATACAGAATATGCAGCGGCTAATGTCCTCTGTAGATTATCAGGGACCCCGGGTATTGTTTGCCATGGGCGACTTTTCAATTGTTCGGGTAACTCGACCACTGCATCAAGCTGTCCAGGGGTGGCTAACCAATCTCGAGGAGGAAGACGTCAACCAATGGCGGGCGTTTGAGACGGAAGTAAACGCGGCAGCCTTCAGCATGTTTCTGGATCGTCTTAGCGATACGCAGAACACCCGACACCCGGATTTTAAGGAACAAGTCTCCGCCTGGCTAATGCGCCTGGCTGAAGATAGCGCACTAAGAGAAACCGCATTTATTATAGCGATGGGTGCAACGATAAGCTGTGAAGATCGGGTCACACTGGCATACCACCAAATGCAGGAAGCGACGTTGGTTCATGATGCTGAAAGAGGCGCCTTTGATAGCCACTTAGCGGAACTGATTATGGCGGGGCGTGAAATCTTTCGGCTGGAGCAAATAGAATCGCTCGCCAGAGAAAAGGTAAAACGGCTGTTTTTTATTGACGAAGTCGAAGTATTTCTGGGTTTTCAGAATCAGTTACGAGAGTCGCTGTCGCTGACAACAATGACCCAGGATATGCGATTTTATAACGTTTCGGGTATCACTGAGTCTGACCTGGACGAGGCGGAAATAAGGATAAAAATTGCTGAAAATAGGGATTTTCACAAATGGTTTGCGCTGTGGGGGCCGTGGCATAAAGTGCTGGAGCGTATAGCGCCAGAAGAGTGGCGTGAAATGATGGCCAAAAGGGCTGAGTGTATTGAAACGGATGAGTATCAGAGCCGGGTCAATGCTGAACTGGAAGCGTTAGGAATAGCAGGTGATCCTGACGCAGAGCGCATGGCTGGAATGCGGATAATGGAAGAGATCAATCAGACCCTCTTTACTGAGATCATGGAGAATATATTGCTGAAAAAAGAGGTGAGCTCGCTCATGAGCGCCTACTGGTGATAGCTGAACGCAGTTTATCAGAAGAGGGAGAGAGCCTGTTTACCCTTCGGTGTAAACAGGCTTCTGATAAGCGCAGCGTCGTCGGTAAACGGGCTTAACCCAACGCCTGTAGCGCTTTTTCCAGCGCATTGTGTAATAACTGACGATCGTGGCGATAGGGGATATCGCTGGCCTCCAGCACTTCCTGAATCACCAGCCGATCGTTCACCGCACTGACGTCAACTCGCGGCCCAACCACTACTGCGTCAATGACTTTTTTGCCAATATATTGCTCCATCATCGCCAGCTTATCGACCAGCGTTAAACTGGCGGCGGGCAGACTCAGTTCGCGACCCAGATTGCCGATATACACCATTGGCGCTGGGGTGCGCCGCAGCGCCTGCGCCAGTTCATCCAGCAGCAGGCAAGGCATCAGGCTGGTATAAAAACTGCCAGGGCCAATCAGAATCAGATCCGCGTCATTAATGGCCTGTACCGCTTCCCGCGTCGCCGGAACGTTTGGCGTTAACATGATCTCCTGCGGCGGCGTCGCTAACTGATCGATATTCACCTCGCCATAAATCTCATGCCCCTGATCGTCAATCGCCATCAGATCTACCGGTAGCTCCGACATCGGGATCAGTTGCGCGTCCACTTTAAGCAGATTACGAATTAAATTAATCGCTTCCAGAGGCCGCACGCTCAGGTGATCTAACGCCTTTAACATCAAATTTCCGAGGTTATGACCAGAAAGTTCGCCATTACCGCCAAAACGGTACTCAAACATAGCGGATGCGACGCTGGGTTCGGTAATTAACTGATTCAGACAGTTGCGCATATCGCCCCAGGCGATCCCGCCTTCCGAGCGGCGAATACGGCCAGTTGACCCCCCGTTATCTGTGGTAGTCACAATGCCGGTCAGGCGCGAACCTAATGAAGAAAGCGAGGAGAGGACGCGTCCTAATCCATGCCCTCCGCCGAGGGCAACGACACGATCAAGGTCAGCCAGCGTACGATTGCGCATAAAAATTCCTGAAGTCAAATAAGCAGCGCTACAGTAGCGCAAGTCGCGGGTTTTCAGCAATTAGCCGACCGGCTAAAAGACAATTAATTATTCCCGACTACCCCTTTATAGCGAGGGCGTTACCACGGCTAAATGATATATATCAATGTAAAAGTGTGATTTTCACGTATTCTGTCGCTAAATAGCACGATCATATCGCTATGTATATGTTTATATAGCGAAAGCGTGATGGCGAAATTGTCATTTACACGCTAGTATCGGCGTAACCACAGTAAACACTCTAGCCTCTGCACCTGGGTCATTTTTGATATGGTGCTTTGGCCGTGACAACGTTTAACGTTTGCCACCAGGGCGCAGGAAGAAATGACTCCGCCTCCCGTATTTGGAAAGGTGTACATGGCTTCACAACTTACCGATGCTTTCGCGCGTAAGTTTTACTACTTGCGTTTGTCGATTACCGATGTGTGTAACTTTCGTTGCACCTACTGCCTGCCGGATGGCTACAAACCTGGCGGCGTCACTAACAACGGTTTCCTTACCGTCGATGAAATTCGTCGCGTTACGCGCGCTTTTGCCAGTCTTGGCACGGAGAAGGTGCGTCTTACCGGCGGCGAGCCTTCATTACGCCGCGATTTTACCGACATCATTGCCGCCGTGGGTGAAAATGATGCTATTCGCCAGATTGCGGTGACCACTAACGGTTATCGACTGGCGCGCGATGCCGCGAACTGGCGCGAAGCGGGGCTGACGGGCGTCAATGTTAGCGTTGATAGTCTGGATGCGCGTCAGTTCCATACGATTACCGGTCAGGACAAATTCCGCCAGGTGATGGCGGGCATCGATGCCGCCTTTGACGCCGGTTTCGAAAAGGTGAAAGTCAACACCGTGCTGATGCGCGACGTGAATCACCATCAGTTGGATACCTTCCTTGCCTGGATTCAGCCTCGCCCCATTCAGCTACGCTTCATTGAACTTATGGAGACGGGCGAGGGGAGCGATCTCTTCCGCAAACATCATATTTCGGGTCAGGTATTACGCGACGAGCTGATTAAGCGCGGCTGGATCCACCAGCTCCGCCAGCGTAGCGATGGCCCGGCGCAGGTTTTTTGTCATCCCGATTACGCCGGTGAGATCGGTCTCATTATGCCGTACGAAAAAGATTTCTGCGCCACCTGTAACCGCCTGCGTGTTTCGTCCGTCGGTAAGCTGCATTTATGTCTGTTTGGCGACGGCGGCGTGAGTTTACGCGACCTGTTACAGGATGACGCGCAGCAATACGCGCTTGAGAAACGTATTTCCGACGCGTTGCGGGAGAAAAAGCAGACCCATTTCCTTCACCAGAGCAATACTGGTATTACGCAAAATTTATCTTACATTGGCGGTTAATCCTTAATAAGGAGATTTCAGATGAGTCAGGTCAGCGCTGAATTTATCCCGACCCGCATCGCTATTCTTACTGTTTCCAGCCGACGCGGCGAAGAAGACGACACCTCCGGTCATTATCTGCGTGATTCGGCGCAGGAGGCCGGGCATGAAGTGGTGGCGAAAGCCATCGTTAAAGAGAACCGTTACGCGATTCGCGCCCAGGTTTCCGCCTGGATCGCCAGTGATGAGGTGCAGGTCGTATTGATAACTGGCGGGACCGGTTTGACCGAAGGCGATCAGGCGCCGGAAGCGCTGTTGCCGCTGTTCGATCGTGAAGTGGAAGGATTTGGCGAAGTGTTTCGCATGCTCTCGTTTGAAGAGATCGGCACCGCAACTCTGCAGTCGCGCGCGGTAGCTGGCGTGGCGAATAACACCTTGATTTTCGCCATGCCGGGCTCCACAAAAGCGTGCAGAACCGCATGGGAGAATATCATTGCGCCGCAGCTGGATGCCCGTACACGCCCATGTAATTTTCACCCTCATTTAAAGAAATAACGATGTCGCAATTAACCCATATAAACGCCGCAGGTGAAGCGCACATGGTGGACGTTTCCGCGAAAGCGGAAACCGTTCGTGAAGCGCGGGCGGAAGCATTCGTTACCATGCGTAGTGAAACGCTGGCGATGATTGTTGATGGCAAACACCACAAGGGCGATGTTTTCGCCACCGCCCGAATTGCCGGTATTCAGGCCGCCAAACGCACCTGGGAGCTGATCCCGCTGTGCCACCCGCTACTGCTAAGTAAAGTGGAGATTCAGCTTCAGGCCGAGCCGGAGCATAACCGCGTACGTATTGAGTCTCTGTGCCGTCTGACCGGTAAAACCGGCGTCGAAATGGAAGCGTTAACTGCGGCGTCCGTCGCGGCGTTAACCATCTACGACATGTGTAAAGCGGTACAAAAAGATATGGTAATTGGTCCGGTGCGCCTGCTGGCGAAAAGCGGCGGCAAATCGGGGGATTTTAAGGTGGATGCGCATGATTAAGGTGCTTTTCTTCGCCCAGGTTCGCGAGCTTACAGGAACTGACGCGCTGGATCTTCCAGCAGATTTTTCCACCGTTGAGTCGCTGCGACAGCATCTGACGACAAAGAGCGATCGTTGGGCGCTGGCGCTGGAAGATGGCAAGCTGTTGGCGGCGGTCAACCAGACGCTGGTAAGTTTTGACCATCCGCTGACGGCGGGCGATGAAGTGGCGTTTTTCCCGCCAGTCACGGGGGGCTAACATGCACGAAACGCGAATTGTAGTCGGCCCTGCGCCGTTTAGCGTCGGGGAGGAATATTCCTGGCTGGCGGCGCGCGACGAAGACGGCGCGGTCGTCACCTTTACCGGAAAAGTGCGCAATCATAACCTGGGCGATAGCGTTAAGGCGCTGACGCTGGAGCATTATCCCGGCATGACTGAGAAAGCTCTGGCGGAGATCGTCGCAAAGGCGCGTTCCCGCTGGCCGCTGGGGCGGGTCACGGTGATTCATCGCGTTGGCGAATTATGGCCGGGCGATGAGATTGTGTTTGTCGGCGTCACCAGCGCGCACCGCAGTAGCGCGTTCGACGCCGGTCAGTTCATTATGGATTATCTGAAAACCCGTGCGCCGTTCTGGAAGCGTGAAGCCACGCCGGAAGGCGATCGCTGGGTCGAAGCGCGCGACAGCGACCAGCAGTTGGCGAAACGTTGGTAGCAGAATGTGATACGCTTTAGGGTATCATTTCCACACAGGAGTTCATCATGGACAGATTTCCACGATCTGATTCAATAGTGCAGGCGCGGTCCGGCCTGCAGACCTATATGGCGCAAGTGTATGGCTGGATGACGGTCGGACTGTTACTGACCGCGTTTATCGCGTGGTATGCGGCTAATACGCCAGCCGTCATGATGTTTGTCTTTTCCAGTAAGATCACCTTCTTTGGCTTAATTATTGCCCAGCTTGCGCTGGTGTTTGTTCTGTCGGGACTGGTGCATAAACTTAGCGCCGGAATGGCGACGACGCTGTTTATGCTCTATTCGGCGCTAACCGGATTGACGTTATCCAGTATTTTTATCGTTTACACCTACTCCTCTATCGCCAGCACGTTTGTGGTGACGGGGGGAATGTTTGGCGCCATGAGCCTGTACGGGTACACCACTAAACGCGATCTTAGCGGTTTCGGCAACATGCTGTTTATGGCGCTTATTGGTATCGTTCTGGCGTCGCTGGTCAATTTCTGGCTGAAGAGTGAAGCGCTGATGTGGGCGGTAACCTATATCGGGGTGGTGGTGTTTGTCGGTCTGACCGCCTATGACACGCAGAAACTGAAAAATATCGGCGAGCAAATAGATACCCGCGATAGCGCTAATCTGCGTAAATATTCGATTCTCGGCGCGTTAACGCTGTACCTGGACTTTATCAACCTGTTCCTGATGTTACTGCGTATTTTTGGTAATCGCCGCTAATTATAGCGATCTCTTAAAATCCTGGCCCTGCGCCAGGATTTTTTTTAGGACTTTATTTAGGGCGAAACAGCATAAATATCTTAGAAATGTTTTCCTGCGCTTGCCATTCTTATCACCGTGATCATGTGAAGAGTGATAAATGACAAGTGGGACCTCTGGCTGCAATACGTATACGGCAAATAGCATTTATTCCCGCGACAATGTTATCCCTTACCTATTGGTATACTGCGTTGGGACTATGGTGTACCGCCGGCATTATATGGTTAACGTTGTATACTCATTTTTTGATAACTCACGTTCAACCTGTTGTTGTTTTGTGGATATCAGCACTTTTGCTTGGCCTGGGGTATGGGGCCGTTACCTGTGTTTTCCGCTTTGGCACTGTTGTCGTAACGTTGATATATATTGCCATCATTACACTTACCGGCGTGTCATTAGCTTACCTTTTCTCAGGTGGCGCGACCATTTTCGTGATTGTTGGAATCATGTTTAGTCTTAATGCCTTATTTATTTTCTACCTGAATATCAGTTCTGGTCTATTCAGGCCGTTAATTTTTATGGCGGTAAGCGGGATCATCGCTGCGATAGTTGTCAATAGCCTGGTGGCCAGTAGCACTCTGGTCTGGATAGTCAGTGTGCTGACGGTATTAGTATGGACATTGATTACAGCACTAGAAAAATCGACACTTCATGGTTATGCCCGCATGTTATACCACAGCGAGTTTTCATCCCTGCCTCGTTGCGCTTTATTTGGCGCGCTGACGCTTTACCTTGGTATTATTAATGCTGTGGTTACGCTGTGTCGTTATATCATTTTGATGATTCTGGAAATACTATTATCTTTCAGGCCGTAGGCGTTGCAGGTTTTTTATTCAGGTTGGTGATGATGGGTATAATGAGTAAATTATGTGGCAAACAATTTTGGTTAGCGTTTTGTGAAGCTAAAGACGTCACTCGCGCCATTAAAAATGGCGGCGAGGATTTTAATAAGAAATGCCCACCAGCGCTGATTTCTCATTTCATTACCGGATTGTCATGGGAACATTCATTACCCAATCCTGCGCCTGTTTGCGCGTTTAGTTTTATGCTTCTTGTGGGAGGTGTGTGTAGTGCGCATTTTGCTTTCGATAAGTTTATCCTGTATTGGCCGCTAAATATAATCATTTATTTTGGCAGTGCTATAGGTATGATGCTATGTGTTATGGCTGAGGTATGGCTTATTGCCAAGGGTTATATCCTGGGGTTGCGCCTCTGCGTTTTACTGTTTTTGTTAAATATTATGCTCTGCGGTACTGGATTATTTGACGTGTTGTGCCATCAAAATAGCGAACTAAAGAGTGATCTGGTTATCGCGATTATTATGGTTGTGCTTTGCCGCTGGGTGATGAATGGCGAAACGTTTACGATGATGATTCGTTTCTGCCTGGGGCGTCGATTAGTGCGAGTCGCATTACAAAAATATCTCACCTCACAGACAAGGAAATGATAAGCCCATGAACCTGATGACGTGGCTAACAGGAAAAACACTGGCGGAGCTGGTGAAAAAAGGGCAGTTGATCCCGCCAGAAATTAAGTTACCTGTGTATCCGGCCAGCCACTACAAAAAAAACTGGTATGAACAAGGTATTCCTCACGGAGGCGTTATTGGGCTTACGGCGATTATGATGACCATGACATGGATCGTCAGTATAAACATGGTTATTGCGCAGTTTGAGCTGCACAATAAAAAGCATCTGGAGCTGGTCTTCTTCCTGGCCGTGGGCTATATCGCTTTTCTTACCCCGTCAAATCAGCTCCTGCTTAAAGGAAGAATGAGCGGGGTCATTATTTACCGCTATGCGCTATTGCTGGCCATTATTTCCGTTACGTTGGCAACGTTCTGTACCCTGTCATCAGTATTCATGGGCGAGTTTCACGAAGTGCTCCTGCTGCTGTTTAGCTGGTCATTGCTGCTTTTTTCCCGCTTACAGATGAATACGTCTTTTTTCTCAGCATATGTTTATTTTTACCGGATAAAACGCGTTGTGCTGGAAAGCGAAAACGCGTCTGCTTAAATTTATTTCGCCATCGCCCGCTCGTTTTTCGCCCGCAGCTTCTTCGCCCGGCTCTCCAGGATCAGGTAGCACACCAGCGCCAGCAACAGGGGAATAAAATAGTAAAGCACACGGTACGCGAGCAGGGCGGCGATAATCGTGCCTTGCGACGTATGTTCGCCCGCCAGCAACGCAAGGAATACGGCCTCCAGCACGCCGATGCCTGCCGGAATATGCACGATGACGCCCGCGATACTGCTCACCAGCAGTACGCCCAGCACAAAGAAATAGTTCACATCCTGACCCATCAGCAGCCAGATAATGGCGCCCATCGCCATCCAGTTCGCGCTGGAGATCGCCATCTGCGCCAGCGCGAATTTCCATGACGGCAGCACCAGTTTCTGCCCTTTAATCGTCATATGCCGCCGCTTCGCAAAGGCGCAAAACCACAGATAGACCGCGATAATCAACAATAAAACGATACCGAGAATACGTAGCGTGCCTTCATCGATATACCAGTGGTCGGGAAGCTGGACAATGCCGAAGGTAAAAATGATTCCACCAAGCAGAATATAGCCCAGCCAGTTAGTGGTAATGCTGAGTGAGAAAATACGCGTGATAGTACTGCCGGGCAACCCGAGGCGAGAGTATAGTCGGTAACGCATCCCGATCCCGCCGACCCAGGTGCTGAGCGTCAGGTTAAAGGCATAGCAGACGAACGATACCAACATCACCTGTCGCTTCGCCAGTTTATGGCCGCAATAAAGCCGTCCAAGCAGGTCGTAGCAGCCGTACAGAAGATAGCTAACGATCACCAGTCCCACAGCGCTTAAAAGCGCCGTGCGGTTATAGTCGCGGATGACGGTCCAGACATCGCCCCAGTCGACCTTTTTAGCATAAACCACCAGCAGAACGACGACCGCAATAAAAAACAGCCAGGTCAGCACTTTTTTAGCCAGCCGCCAGCGCGGATGCGATTTAGCCATTAGGGCTTCACTCCTGTATTTTCTGGATCAACGCGATCCTGGGTTTCCATTTCTGGCTGGGCAGGCGGGGGAACCTGCGCCAGATGCGGGGTATGCGCCGGTAGCCAGCCGACCAGCGCCGGGAAATGACGTAAAAAGTGGAACGCCAGCACGCTTTTGGTCAGGTTCCACCAGGTGCGTTTCGGCAGCATAGACTCATCGACCTGCTTACAATCGTTCACGATGATGCCTTGTAAGTTATCGCGCAGGGTCTGGTTAAAAGTACGATCGTGAATGATCAGGTTAGCTTCAAGGTTAAGCGACAGGCTGAGCGGATCGAGATTACTCGACCCTACCGTGGCCCAGTGATCGTCCATCAGCGCCACTTTGCCATGCAGCGGACGTCGTCGGTATTCATAAACCTGCACGCCGCCCTTCACCAGATAGTTATAGAGCAACCGCGCGCCGACTTTGACTATCGGCATGTCTGGTTCCCCCTGGACAATCAGTTTTACGCTCACGCCACGGCGGGCGGCTTTACGCATTGCGTGGAGCAAGCGATAGCCGGGGAAAAAATAGGCGTTAGCGATAATCACTTCACGCTTTGCCTGGGTCAGCATTTTCAGATAATGACGTTCGATATCGTCGCGGTGCTCTTCATTATCCCGCCAGACAAACAGCGCCTGCGCTTCGCCGGGGTGACGGTTTTCTTCAGCCTGGTGATGGCGCTTCCACCAGCGGCGCGCGGGGCTTTGCCCCGGCAGATTCTCGACTTCGAATTGCAGGATATCGGCCACTACAGGCCCTTCGACCCGTACCGCGTAGTCTTGTTTCGCCTGCGGGCCGTAATCCGACATATGTTCGGCGGAGTAGTTAATGCCGCCGACAAAGGCAATACGATCATCAATCACCACAATTTTGCGGTGCATTCGGCGGAAGATATTGGTTCGCAACCCCAGTAGACGCGGGCGGGGGTCGTAATAGCGAAAAATCACGCCTGCTGAGGTCAATTCGCCGACAAACGCGTCGCTGAGATCGGGAGAGCCGTAGCCGTCGAGTAATACTTCGGCTTTTACGCCGCGCTGTGCGGCTTTTAGCAGAGCGGCATGGAGTTTTTTACCCACCTCATCTTCAAACAAGATAAAGGTTTCCAGAATGATTTTTTGCTGTGCCTGAGCGATAGCCTCAAACACGGCAGGATAGAACTGGTCGCCGTTTTCCAGTAGCTGAATTTGATTACCTTCACGCCAGCCGCATTTCATAGATGGATCTCCGCGCTAAGGGGGGCATGGTCTGATAAATGTCGCCAGTTCCGCAGCGGTAGCGCCGTAGGAGAACTGGCGTTCGCATTCTTGACGTAAATACGATCGAGTCGCAGCAGCGGCATACTCACCGGGAATGTGCGCGCCGGTCGGCCATGGGCACGGGTGAATATCTCCTCCAGCCCGGCCGCGTTTAACGGCGGGCCGGCCTTTTGCCGCCAGTCATTAAAGTCTCCGGCCACCAGCACCGGTTCTGATTCCGGCAAGGCATTCACCCATCCCGCCAGCATGGTTAACTGTGCCTGGCGGTGGCTCTCCCGCAGGCCGAGATGTACGCACATGACGTGGATAGGGCGGTTGAGCATGGGCGGCGTAATGCGGCAATAGAGCACGCCGCGTTTTTCGCTACCGCCGACCGAGACGTCGCGATTTTCATAATGTTCAATGGGATAGCGAGAAAGAACCGCGTTACCGTGGTGGCCTTCCGGATAGACCGCATTGCGGCCATAGGCGAAATCGCTCCACATGGTGTCGGCTAAAAATTCATAGTGGGTAGTGTCCGGCCAGTTTTCGATATGCAGCGGATGCACTTCGTGCGCGCCCATCACTTCTTGCAGACAGACGATATCGGCGCCGACCGTTCTGACGGCGTCGCGCAGCTCCGGCAGGATGAAGCGTTTATTAAAGGCGGTAAAACCTTTGTGCGTATTAATTGTGAGCACTTTGAATGAAAAATTTCGCGTGTGTTGAGTCATTTTCTTCCTGTCCGCGTCACTATCCTGATTGAAATAGTGTAGTCGTCGTCACAAAAAGATGCGGTCTTACGGAATTTTCCGTAAAGTTCGGTACTCTGAATAATGAGAGAAAAATGCTTCAGGAGAAAAGCCATGAAGTGGCAACAACGCGTTCGTGTCGCAACCGGCCTCGGTTGTTGGCAGATTATGTTGCATTTACTGGTAGTGGCGATGCTGGTAATAGGCTGGATGAGCGGCACATTAGTGCGCGTCGGCCTGGGATTATGCGTGCTTTATGGCGTGACGGTACTGCTGATGCTGGCGTTGCAGCGCCATCATGAGCAACGCTGGCGCGATGTGGCGGATGTGCTGGAAGAGCTGACTACCACCTGGTACTTCGGCACCGCGCTGATTGTCCTCTGGCTGCTATCCCGCGTATTGCAAAACAATGTCTTACTGGCGCTGGCGGGGCTGGCTATCCTGGCCGGGCCCGCCGTGGTCTCGCTACTGGCGAAAGATAAAAAGCTACATCACTTTGCGTCTAAACATCGCATACGCCGCTGAACCCGTGGTGGCCGCTATCACCAGTAGCGGCCACAAACTTCCCCAGACAATCCCCAGACTCGCGTCCTTAAGATAAATTTGCTTGGTAATATCAGTAAAGTGGCGGATAGGGTTTATCCACGTCAGGTTTTGCAGCCAGACCGGCATGTTTTCCACCGGCGAGACATAACCCGAGAGCAGAATCGCCGGCATCATAAAGACAAAGACGCCGATAAACGCCTGCTGTTGCGTGGCGCAAAGCGATGATATCAGCAAGCCAAAGCCTACCAGCGACAGCCCGTAAATCACCATCGTGAAATAAAACAGCGCTAATGAACCGGCGAAGGGAATTTGGTATGCCCAAATGCCGATAGCTAGCACGATCGTGGCCTGGAAGGTCGCGACAATCAGCGCCGGCACCGCTTTGCCGACGAAAATCTGCCAGGTGGTGAGCGGAGAGACCAGCAGCTGATCCAGAGTGCCTTGTTCACGCTCGCGGGCGACGGACAGCGAAGTGACGATCATCACGCCGATAGTGGTGATCATGGCGATCAGCGAGGGCACCACAAACCACTTGTAGTCCAGATTCGGGTTATACCAGTTGCGTACCACCAGTTCGCTATTGTTGGGCTTTGGCTTGCCGTCCATCAGTGTCTGCTGATACTCCTTGACGATCTGTTGCAGATAATTGGCGGCAATTTGCGCGCTGTTGGAGTTACGTCCATCAAGAATGAGTTGCATCGGCGCAGGCTGGAAGGTATCCAGATTCCGCGAGAAATCCGCCGGGAAGCGTACCAGCAGCAGCGCTTTTTGCGTATCGATAGTCGGCTGGATCTCCTGCGGACTGTTCAGCAATAGCACATGGGTAAACGCTTTCGCGCGGGCAAAGCGCTGGGTAAGTTCTACCGAATGTTTGCCGTTATCTTCGTTATAGATGGCGATAGTCGCGTTAGTGACTTCAAGCGTCGCGGCGAACGGAAACAGGATGACCTGAATCAGCACCGGCAGAATCAGGATCGCGCGCGTTTGCGGTTCGCGTAAAAGCGATTGCAGTTCTTTGCGAATTAACGTCCATAAACGATGAAACATGCCCGTCCTCTCAGTCCAGTTTGCAGGCCTGATAAGCAAAGCGTATCAGGCATAATACCGGATGGCGGCGTGAACGCCTTATCCGGCCTACGACGACAATTATCCATACACATAGTTAATCCAGCCGTCGTTTGGTTTTTAGCCACGTCAGGCCAATAAACATCACCGCCGAGGCGATTAAAAACAGTACGTTAACGCCTAACACGACCGGAATATTGCCGGCCAGAAACAGACTTTGCAGGGTGCTAACAAAATAGCGCGCCGGAATAATATAGGTCACCGCGCGGATCACCGCAGGCATACTGTCTATCTGGAAGATAAACCCGGACAGCATAATCGAGGGTAAAAAGGCGGCGTTCAGCGCCACCTGCGCGGCGTTAAACTGGTTGCGAGTGATGGTGGAAATCAACAGCCCCATCCCCAGCGTACTCAGTAAAAACAGACTGGTGATGATAAACAGAATCACCAGCGAACCGCGATACGGCACGCCGAGAATAAACACCGATACCAGCATACAGAGCAGCATCGCCAGCATACCGAGAAAGTAATAGGGAATAAGCTTACACAGCAGCAGTTCAACACGCGTCACTTCGGTTGAGAGCAGCGCCTCCATCGTGCCGCGCTCCCATTCGCGGGCAACGACCAGCGAGGTGAGGATTGCGCCAATTACCGTCATGATAATGGTCACCGCCCCGGGAATGATAAAATGCTGACTGATCGCCGCCGGGTTAAACCAGTAGCGCGTCTGGACGTCGATGAGCGGTTCAAAGGTGTCGCCGCGATCTTCCGCCCGCTGCTGTTGCCAGATTTGCCAGATGCCTTCCACATAACCCTGAACGAAGTTGGCGGTGTTTGGCTCGCTGCCGTCGGTAATCACCTGAATCGGCGCGCTGTCACCGTCGCGCACCATTTGCTGCGCGAAATCCACCGGAATCACCACCAGTCCGCGAATGCGTCCGGCCTGCATTTTTTCAATTAATTCATGGCGGTTATCGCTAATGGTCGCGTCGATATAGGGTGAACCGGTCATCGCATGAGTGAAATCCAGCGCCTCCTGGCTTTGTTGTTCAAGCAGAATCCCCACCCGCAGTTTGCTGGAGTCGAGGTTAATGCCGTAACCAAAAATAAACAGCAACAGCAGCGGGATCACCACCGCAATCAGCCAGCTACTGGGATCGCGCACGATCTGGCGCGTCTCTTTGACGCACAACGCACGCACGCGGCGCCAGGAGAGAGACTTACTCATGCGTATGCTCCTTATCCCAGTCATTGATGAGAGTGATAAAGGCCTGCTCCATCGTTGGATCGGCCTGTTGCTCATCGGCGGCCTGCGCTTTGAGATCGTCCGGCGTACCGCTGGCGATAAGCTTCCCGCGATAAACCAGTCCGATGCGATCGCAATATTCCGCCTCATCCATAAAGTGGGTCGTCACCATTACCGTGACCCCTTTTTCCACCATGCTATTAATGTGCAGCCAAAATTCACGGCGGGTGAGGGGATCAACCCCGGACGTTGGTTCATCAAGGAATAAAATATCCGGTTCGTGCATCAGCGAGCAGGCCAGCGCCAGTCGCTGTTTAAAGCCCAGCGGCAGCGCATCGGTGGGATGCGACGCGATGCTTTTCAGACCAAACGCTTCACTCATGCGCTGAATTTTTTCATTTTGCGCGCGGCCCCGCAAACCGTAGACGCCGGAGAAAAAACGCAGGTTCTGCTCAACCGTCAGGTTGCCGTAAAGCGAAAATTTTTGCGCCATATAGCCCAGATGCTGACGGGCTTTGCCGGAGCTGACTTTCAGATCCATATCCAGCACCAGCGCCTTGCCGGACGTCGGCACCAGCAGGCCGCACATCATTTTAAAGGTGGTTGATTTACCCGCGCCGTTCGGGCCGAGCAGGCCAAAAATCTCGCCGCGCTGTACGACGAAATTAACATGGTCCGTGGCCGCGAAATCGCCAAATTTTTTCGTCAGTTCCTGCGCTTCAATCACCGTTTCGCCGGCAGTGCCTTCAACCGTATGCAGGATTGAACCCAGCGGAGACTCCGAGGTTCCCGCTCCGCCAAGCAGATCGATAAACGCATCTTCGAAACGCGGCGCGGTCTCATTGAGGGTGATTTCCGGCATCCCTTCGGCCTGACGAATATCTGCTGCGGTCGCCTCTTTTTTCAGGATCAGGCGTACCGAACGTCCCTGAATCATGCCGTCGCTCACCTGCGGCAGTCTGAGCGCTCTCTGTAGTAACTTACGGTTGTTTTCCTGTGGACTGCTCATCAGAAAGCTACGACCGGCCATCGTTTGCGTCAGCGCTTTAGGTTCGCCCTGATAGAGCAGCTCGCCTTCATTCATCAGCAGCACATCGCGGCACTGTTCGGCTTCGTCGAGGTAGGAGGTGCTCCAGAGGATTAGCATCCCGTCGCCCGCCAGCTCGTGGACCATCTGCCACAACTCGCGCCGTGAAATCGGGTCAACGCCAACGCCCGGTTCATCCAACAGCAGCACTTTCGGTTCGCCGACCAGCGTACAGGCCAGCCCCAGTTTTTGCTTCATCCCGCCGGACAATTTCCCCGCCAGACGGCCAGTGAAAGGGCCGAGGGCGGTAAACTCCAACAAACGGGCAAAGGTCTTTTCCCGTATCTCGCCGGTAACGCTGCGTAAATCGGCATAGAGATTAAGGTTCTCCATGACGGTAAGATCTTCATACAGACCGAATTTCTGCGGCATATAGCCCAGAACCGCGTGCAGCTCGCTGTCGTTTTGTATCGGGTCGAAGCCCAATACTGACGCGTTGCCGCCATCGGCTTTGAGCAGGCCCGCCAGCATACGCATCAGCGTGGTTTTTCCTGCGCCGTCCGGCCCTACCAGCCCGGTGACATAACCGGAATGAATGGTACAGTCGAGCGGCGCGACGGCGGGTTTATCCATTCCCGCAAAGCGCTTCGTCAGACCGTGCAGCGTAATAACGGCCTCACTCATGCCGTGCCTCGTCATTAAATTTCACCGTGACTGGCATCCCCTGGCGTAACGCATCGTCCGCATCGGTGACGATAATGCGCAGGCGATAGACGAGATCGGTACGCAGATCCGGCGTTTCGACGGTTTTCGGCGTAAATTCCGCGGTGGGCGAAACGAAACCAATCTTGCCGTGGTAAGGTTTGTCAGGACGACCGTCGGTATACAACAGAATGTCGCGCCCCGGTTGCGTCTGACTGAGGTTGCGTTCATCGACATAGGCGCGCACCCAGACGGGGCGGGTCAGCGAGAGCGTTAATACCGTGCTGCCGGCGTTCAGCATACTGCCAGGCTCGACCGCGCGGGTGAGCAAGGTTCCGTTGGCAGGCGCGATAAGCGTGGTGTCCTGCAAATCAAGCTGCGCCTGCGCCAGTTGGGCCTTTGCCTGTTCCAGGCTGGCTTTCGCCTGGGCGATATCCTGTTCACGATTACCGGTACGGTACTGGCTCAGTTTATCCTGCGCGGACTTCAGCGTCGCCTGCGCCTGATCGCGCGATGAGCGGGCGTTTTCCAGATCGTTAGCGGAAATGGTGCGGCTTTTCCACAATCCTTGCTGACGGTTATAAAAGTTTTGCGCGTAGTCATAGGCGGCTTGCGCCTGTCTGACGGCGGCGGCGGCCTGGGCTATCTCTTCATCGCGATAGCCTGCCAGCATCAAATCATATTGCGCCTGCGCGACCGACACGCCAGCTTTCGCCTGCATTAGCGCGTTTTCGTATGGCGCGTGATCCAGTTCGCCGAGCACCTGTCCGGCTTTGATGGCATCGCCTTCATCAACATTCAGCGACGCCAGCCTGCCGCCGACGCGAAAGCTGATATTGACGGTACGGATATCGACATTACCGTATAGCGTCAGCCCATCGTCCTGCCGACTTTGATACCACCAGGTTCCACCGGCAATCACAGCGACGATCGCTGCGATTGCCAGTCCGATAACGACAGGTTTTTTCATCAGTCCAGACTCCTTTGCGTTAAACCGTGCAGAATAAGATCGATGTGGCAGGTTACCGTCTGGTAAATCAGCTCCGCTTTTTCTTCATCAAACTGCGGCCAGCCGGTACGTAACAGAATAGTTTCTTTGCCGAGACGGAACGCCAGCACTTCGCCCAGTAAGGCATGGGTATGCAAAATCATGCGCGTATCATTGGCGTCGCAGCCGGTATAAGCGGCAACCAATCTTGTCAGATGGGTGTGCAACGGATCGATAACCTGTTCATGGACCAATTGATAGGCCGACGTGGGAGAGAGCTGCTCGCGTGAAATAAATTTGCTCAGGTTAACGGTGTCTTCCTGCGTCAGCAGCATAATCATGTTCTTGCAGGCGAGCAGAATGAGTTCGCGTATGGCGTCCCGGTCAGGGGCAGGCTGGCTAAACAGACGTTCCGCTTTTTCAGCATGGGGGCGAAATTTTTCGCCAAGAAAATCGGCAATCCACTGGGCGCAGGCGAGGTATAAATCCTCTTTTGAGCCGAAATAGTAAGTAATGGCGGCAATATTTTGCCCCGCCAGCGCGGCGATATCGCGCGTGGTGGCATGGAGGCCATACTCGCCAAACTGCGCCAGTGCGGCGGCAATGAGCTGACTTTTCGCCTGCTCGCCCTTGGTGGTCGTGGTGGAAATATTCATCACACGCCCTAAGTCTTAATCAATCGATTGATTAACTTTAGGCGCACATTTCAGGTTTGTCTACCGCCAGCTATTAGATCTGAAATCCTTCGCGGCTTAGCTCTTTGGAAACCCAATTAAAGAATATCCTCACTTTCTCTTTTTGTTCATTGTGGTGTGGCAAAACGAAGTGGTGAGCGTTAACCGGCATACTCACGTCAGTCGTAAAAACGGGCGCCAGGTGGCGTTGGCTAACGCTTTGTCCGGCCAGTAAATTGCTTTCAAGAATAATACCCATGCCCATGCGTGCAGCCTCAATGCTCATATAGGAGCGGTCAAAATTAAAAATAAAGTTTTTATTCCAGCCGCGAACCTTATGCCAGGACAGCCAGTTGCTCCAGTTGATCAGCGTGCTATCTGAATGAATAAGATCGCAACCCAGTAAATCTTCAATGTTTTGAATGCTATGACTCGCTAAATAAGTCGATGATGTATAGGGGAGCATACGTTCATTTTTTATGGTTTTGACGACCAGCGTCGGCCATTGTGAAAGGCCGTGGCGGATATCGATATCGATATTATCACGGGAGAACTGAATACTTTCGTAAGAACAGGTCAGGCTAATTTTAAGCTCAGGCCAGGCCTGGCGAAATTTATTCAGACGGGGCATCAACCATAGTAATCCAAAACTCGGTGCTGAATGTATGCGTAAATAATCCTGGTGAATATCATTTATGACCTGGTTGGTAGCCTGTCCAATAATGTTTAACGCCCCCGAAACCTCTTTTAAATATTTTTCACCAATCGCGGTCAATACGACGCCTTTACTGCTGCGCGAAAAAAGTTTCTTTCCCAGATACTGTTCCAGACTGGCTATCTGATGGCTTACCGCGGAGGCCGTAACATTGAGATTTTCAGCTGCCAGATTCAGGCTGTTGGTATCAGCCACTTCAATGAATGCCTGGATATTGCGTAAAGATGGCACAGGCAAGCTTTTATTCTGTAGTGGCTGGTTCATGATTATCTCCGGTGAATGGAATGATGATCGCCCAATTTTATTACCCCAGGAAGTAAATTCAGCGGTTACTCCCCTAATACCTGGTCAGCTTAACATAGGCGAAAAATAAGTTATGGGGTAATTCGTGATGAAGTTAACAGTTTTATCTGCCATTTCTGTCGGTCAAGCTGATTCGACAATAATTTGAATCCAGTCACGAAGCAAATTTTCCTCATTCATAATTGAGGTTTTTTGAATACCGTTTCTTTTGGGGATTGTTATATTGCAACCACAGGCCTGATAACAAGGCGCGATGCGGTAAGGTTCGCGAAAAAAATATATACCCAAAATAATTCGAGTTGCTTAAAGGCGGCAAGGGAGTGAGTCCCCAGGAGCATAGATAACTATGTGACTGGGGTGAGCGACAAATCTGCCGGGAGCAGATTTGAACGTCGCGTGCGACGGCCCGTCAGGGCGAGGCCCATGGATGGGCCGAGTATCCGTAGCCAACACATAAGCAACTTGAAGTATGAAGGGTATAAACAATAATGAGGATACCCTATGTCACGTATAGATACTGTAGTCTGTACTGACGCCAGGAAGACAAAATATCGTTTGGTGGTTTTGACGATGATTTTCCTGGTGTATGCAATAAATTACGCCGACAGAACCAATATCGGCGCGGTGCTGCCGTTTATCATTGATGAGTTTCATATCAACAACTTTGAAGCCGGAGCCATCGCCAGTATGTTTTTCCTTGGCTACGCGGTAAGCCAGATCCCGGCAGGTTTTTTTATCGCCAAACGCGGCACGCGGGGGTTAGTTTCACTATCAATTTTCGGCTTTTCCGCTTTCACCTGGCTGATGGGCACGGTAAGTTCGGTGTTTAGCCTGAAGATGGTGCGACTGGGACTGGGGCTTAGCGAAGGACCATGCCCGGTGGGGCTGGCTTCAACGATTAATAACTGGTTCCCGCCGAAAGAGAAAGCCACGGCAACCGGCGTTTATATCGCGGCCACCATGTTTGCGCCGATTATCGTGCCGCCGTTGGCGGTGTGGATTGCGGTCACCTGGGGCTGGCGGTGGGTCTTTTTCTCCTTTGCGATCCCGGGGATCGTGGCGGCGATTGCCTGGTATTTACTGGTTAAGTCAAAACCTTCAGAGAGCGGATTTGTTTCGCAAAGTGAGCTGGAGGAGATTAATGCCGGGCGTGATATCCATAAAAACACCGTACGGGAAAATATATTAATTGCCGATCGTTTCACTTTGCTGGATAAAATTATTCGGGTGAAAAAAATGGCGCCTATCGATACGGCAAAAGGATTATTCACCTCCAAAAATATCCTCGGTGACTGCCTGGCCTATTTTATGATGGTTAGCGTGCTGTACGGCTTATTAACCTGGATTCCGCTCTATTTAGTAAAAGAGCGCGGTTTTGATGTCATGAGTATGGGGTTTGTAGCCAGTATGCCGTGCATCGGTGGGTTTATTGGCGCGATTGGCGGCGGATGGATTTCGGATAAAGTATTAGGCCGTCGTCGTAAGCCAACGATGATGTTTACCGCTATTTCTACCGTGGTCATGATGTTAATTATGCTGAATATTCCGGCAAGCACCTGGGCGGTATGTGTTGGGTTATTCTTCGTCGGTTTATGCCTGAATATTGGCTGGCCCGCATTCACAGCATACGGTATGGCGGTTTCGGACACGAAAACTTATCCCATTGCCTCTTCTATTATCAATAGCGGCGGCAACCTCGGCGGGTTTGTCGCTCCGATGGCTGCGGGTTTTTTACTTGATAAGACCGGCAGCTTTAATTCTGTATTTACCTATTTCGGTATCTGCGCAGCAATTGGTCTGGTGGTTATTCTCTTCCTCGATGAGCCACAATAACGGAAATATATCCTGTTAATTAATATGACGTAATGTCATGGAGTGAAAATATGTTATTAAAAGATAAAGTCGCCATTATTACTGGCGCGGCCTCCGCACGCGGTTTGGGTTTTGCTACCGCGAAATTATTTGCTGAAAACGGCGCTAAAGTGGTCATTATCGACCTCAATGGCGAAGCCAGTGAAGCCGCGGCTGCGGCATTAGGCGAAGGTCATCTCGGGCTGGCGGCAAACGTCGCTGACGAAGTTCAGGTTCAGGCGGCAATTGAACAGATCATGGCTAAATATGGTCGGGTCGATGTACTGGTGAATAACGCCGGTATTACTCAGCCGCTGAAGCTAATGGACATTAAGCGCGCTAATTATGACGCGGTGCTTGACGTCAGCCTGCGCGGCACGCTGTTGATGTCACAGGCGGTTATCCCGGTCATGAGAGCGCAAAAATCCGGCAGCATTGTCTGCATCTCCTCCGTTTCCGCCCAGCGCGGCGGCGGTATCTTCGGCGGCCCACACTACAGCGCGGCAAAAGCCGGCGTGCTCGGTCTGGCGCGGGCGATGGCGCGTGAGCTTGGCCCCGATAACGTCCGCGTAAACTGCATCACTCCGGGGCTGATTCAGACTGACATCACCGCCGGTAAGCTGACCGATGAAATGACGGCCAACATCCTTGCCGGGATCCCGATGAACCGCCTGGGCGATGCGGTAGACATCGCGCGCGCCGCGCTGTTCCTGGGAAGCGATCTCGCGTCCTACTCCACCGGTATCACCCTGGATGTTAACGGCGGCATGTTAATTCACTAAGCGAGGCAATGAGATGAAGATGACCGAATCACAAAAAGTCGCCGCGGCGGCGTGGCGCATCCGCCGCTACGCCCTGCAAATGGGGGAAGTTCAGGGACAGGGCTATATCGGCCAGGCTCTGGGCTATGCCGATGTGCTGGCAACCGCGTTCAGCCACGCGATGACCTACCGTCCGGAAGACCCTGAGTGGGAAGGGCGCGACCGCTTCCTGCTTTCTCACGGCCATTACGCTATCGCCTACTATGCGGCGCTGCTGGAAGCGGGAATTATCCCGGAAGAGGAGCTGGAAACCTACGGTTCCGACGACAGCCGCCTGCCGATGTCGGGGATGGCGACCTACACGCCGGGGATGGAGATGTCCGGTGGTTCGCTGGGGCAGGGGCTGTCCATTGCCGTAGGAATGGCGCTCGGGCTGAAGCAAAAGAGCAGCACGTCCTGGGTTTATAACTCTATGTCGGATGGGGAGCTGGACGAAGGTTCAACCTGGGAAGCGGCGATGTCGGCAGCCCACTATGGCCTGACTAACTTGATTAACATCGTTGATGTCAACAAACAGCAGGCGGACGGCGATTCGCGCAAAATCCTCGGCTTTGAGCCGCTGCATGAAAAATGGGCCGCTTTCGGCTGGTACGTACAGCGCGTGGACGGTAACGATCTGGCCGCGGTGATTGCCGCCTTCGACAACGCGAAAAGTCATACCGGCAACCAGCCGCGGGTCATTCTCTGCGACACGTTGATGGGTAAAGGAGTGCCGTTCCTCGAAACCCGCGATAAGAACCATTTTATTCGCGTCGATGCTGACGAGTGGCAAAAAGCGATTGCGGTGCTGGACGCTAACAAACCGGAAGGAGTGCTGTAATGAGCCAGAGTAAACCACGTTTAAAAACGTCCGCGATGATTGCTTCTATCGCCGATGAAGGCCAGGCGACGATCCCTGCGCCGTTTGGCGTCGCGCTGTCAAAACTGGCGGCGCAGCGCCCGGAAATCGTCGGTATGACCGCGGACCTGTCAAAATATACCGATCTACATATTTTCGCCCAGGCTTTCCCGGATCGCTTTTTCCAGATGGGAATGGCGGAACAGCTGCTGATGGGCGCGGCGGGGGGCATGGCGAAAGAGGGATTTATTCCCTTCGCTACCACCTACGCTGCGTTTGCCACCCGTCGCGCCTATGATTTTATCCATCAGGTGATCGCCGAAGAGCATCTGAACGTGAAGATCTGCGCAGCGCTGCCGGGCCTGACGACGGGTTATGGCCCAAGCCACCAGGCAACCGAAGATCTGGCGATTATGCGCGGCATTCCCGGCATGGTTATCGTCGATCCTTGCGATGCGCTGGAGATAGAGCAGGCGGTACCGGCAATTGCTGACCATAACGGCCCGGTGTATATGCGCCTGCTGCGCGGTAAGGTGCCGCTGGTGCTGGATAAGTACGACTATCAGTTTGAGCTGGGCAAGGCGAAACTGCTGGAGGACGGCAATGATGTGCTGATTATCTCTTCCGGGCTGATGACCATGCGCGCTCTGGAGGCGGTTGAAAAGCTACGCGCCGATAATATCAGCGTGGCCGTACTGCACGTGCCGACAATCAAGCCGCTTGATGAAAAAGCGATTATTGAGCAGGCGTCGAAGCCCGGTCGCCTGGTGATGACCGCGGAAAACCATACCTCGGTCGGCGGGTTGGGGGAGGCGGTTGCCGCACTGCTGATGCGCAAAGGCGTACGCTGCGAGCTGGATACCGTTGGTTTACCTGACGAGTTTCTGCTGGCCGGCGCGCTGCCGACCCTGCACGATCGCTACGGCATCTCCACCGCGATGATGGTAGAAAAAATTAAGCATCGTCTGCGTTAATGACTTTCGCCGCCGCGTTCTGCGGCGGCGCTTCTCTGTTTCCGCTCGAGGTTTCCATGTCGATTAATTCCATTGAAGAATTAAACGCGCTGGTTGCGCGCGTCAAAAAAGCCCAGCGTCAGTACGCGAGTTTCACGCAACAACAGGTAGACAAAATCTTCCGCGCCGCCGCTCTGGCCGCCGCTGATGCCCGCATTCCGCTGGCCAAAATGGCGGTCGCCGAGTCTGGTATGGGCATCGTGGAAGACAAAGTGATTAAAAACCACTTCGCTTCCGAATATATCTATAACGCCTATAAAGATGAAAAGACCTGCGGCGTGCTGTCAGAAGACGACACTTTCGGGACCATTACGATTGCTGAACCTGTCGGTATTATTTGCGGCATCGTTCCGACAACCAACCCGACCTCTACCGCGATTTTCAAGTCGCTGATTAGCCTGAAGACCCGTAACGCCATCATCTTTTCTCCGCATCCGCGCGCTAAAGAAGCAACCAACAAAGCGGCAGACATCGTTCTGCAAGCGGCTATCGCTGCCGGCGCGCCGAAAGATCTGATTGGCTGGATCGATCAACCTTCCGTAGAACTGTCTAACGCATTGATGCACCACCCGGATATTAACCTGATCCTCGCGACGGGTGGTCCAGGCATGGTTAAAGCAGCATACAGCTCCGGCAAACCGGCTATCGGCGTAGGCGCAGGTAACACTCCGGTAGTGATTGATGAAACTGCTGACATTAAACGCGCTGTGGCGTCAATCCTGATGTCGAAAACCTTCGATAACGGCGTAATCTGTGCTTCTGAACAGTCTGTTGTCGTTGTTGATTCCGTCTATGATGCCGTTCGCGAGCGTTTTGCGAAATGCGGCGCGGTGATTCTGAATAAAAAAGAGAGGAAAGCTGTAGGCGGAGTATTGCTCAAAAATGGGGCGCTGAACGCGGCAATTGTCGGCCAGTCAGCGGCTACAATCGCAGAGATTGCCGGCATTTTTGTGCCTGAAAACAGCAAGGTTCTGATAGGGGAGGTGAGTGCAACGGACGCCTCTGAGCCTTTCGCTCACGAAAAACTCTCTCCGACGCTCGCCATGTACCGAGCAAAAGATTTTGCCGATGCGGTAGATAAAGCGGAGCAACTGGTCGCAATGGGCGGTATCGGTCATACCTCCTGCCTGTACACTGACCAGGATAACCAGCCAGAACGCGTTGCTTACTTCGGTCAGATGATGAAAACCGCGCGTATCCTGATCAACACCCCGGCCTCTCAGGGGGGTATCGGCGACCTGTACAACTTCAAACTCGCACCTTCCCTGACGTTGGGTTGTGGTTCCTGGGGTGGTAACTCCATCTCTGAAAACGTTGGTCCGAAACACCTGATCAACAAGAAAACCGTTGCTAAGCGAGCTGAAAACATGTTGTGGCACAAACTTCCGAAATCTATCTACTTCCGCCGTGGCTCTTTGCCCATCGCGCTGGATGAAGTGATTACTGATGGCCACAAACGTGCGCTCATCGTGACTGACCGCTTCCTGTTCAACAACGGCTACGCAGACCAGATCACCTCTGTGCTGAAAGCGGCTGGCGTTGAAACCGAAGTCTTCTTCGAAGTTGAAGCCGACCCGACGCTTTCCGTTGTTCGCAAAGGCGCTGAGCTGGCTAACTCCTTCAAACCGGACGTAATCATCGCGCTGGGCGGCGGTTCCCCGATGGACGCCGCGAAAATCATGTGGGTCATGTACGAACATCCGGAAACTCACTTCGAAGAACTGGCGCTGCGCTTTATGGACATCCGTAAACGTATCTACAAGTTCCCGAAAATGGGCGTGAAAGCGAAAATGATCGCCGTCACCACCACTTCCGGTACCGGTTCTGAAGTCACACCGTTTGCGGTTGTGACCGACGATGCAACCGGTCAGAAATATCCGCTGGCTGACTATGCCCTGACCCCGGATATGGCGATTGTCGATGCCAACCTGGTGATGGATATGCCGAAGTCCCTGTGTGCGTTCGGTGGTCTGGATGCGGTAACTCACGCCCTGGAAGCTTACGTTTCCGTACTGGCTTCTGAGTTCTCTGACGGTCAGGCTCTGCAGGCTCTGAAACTGCTGAAAGAAAACCTGCCGGCGTCTTACCACGAAGGGTCTAAGAACCCGGTTGCGCGTGAACGTGTTCACAGTGCAGCGACTATCGCCGGTATCGCGTTTGCCAACGCCTTCCTCGGTGTATGTCACTCCATGGCGCACAAACTGGGCTCTCAGTTCCACATTCCGCACGGTCTGGCGAACGCCCTGCTGATTTGTAACGTTATCCGCTACAACGCGAATGACAACCCGACCAAGCAGACCGCTTTCAGCCAGTACGATCGTCCGCAGGCACGCCGTCGTTACGCTGAAATTGCTGACCACCTGGGCCTGAGCACGCCGGGCGATCGTACCGCCGCTAAGATTGAAAAACTGCTGGCATGGCTGGAAAGCATTAAAGCTGAGCTGGGCATTCCTAAGTCTATCCGTGAAGCAGGCGTGCAGGAAGCTGACTTCCTGGCACACGTTGACAAACTGTCTGAAGATGCCTTCGATGACCAGTGCACCGGCGCTAACCCGCGTTATCCGCTGGTATCGGAACTGCGCCAACTGCTGTTGGCAAGTTTCTACGGCGAGGCGTTTGCTGAACAATAACGCATGGATCCCCGTCGCGGGGCGTCATTTTCCCCGCGGCTCACCGTAAGGATAATTTATGCGCCGCATCACAAAAACTGCTACACTCCGCCCCTTCATGACATTGTGGTTTTTGTCATTCCAAATTTGAGCATCTCCCTGAAAACTACACCGGCAACGGTCGGGGCGGTCCGGAGTAGTTATGTCTTTTGATTCCCTGGGATTAAACCCTGATATCCTGCGCGCCATTGCCGAGCAGGGTTACCGTGAACCTACCCCTATTCAGCAACAGGCGATTCCCGCCGTGCTGGAAGGCCGCGATCTGATGGCCAGCGCTCAGACCGGAACCGGTAAAACGGCGGGTTTTACCCTGCCATTGTTGCAGCATCTGATTACCCATCAGCCGCACGCTAAAGGTCGTCGCCCGGTGCGCGCGTTGATCCTCACGCCAACCCGCGAGCTGGCGGCGCAAATTGGCGAAAACGTCAGAGATTACAGTAAATATCTCAACATTCGCTCGCTGGTGGTATTTGGCGGCGTAAGCATCAATCCGCAGATGATGAAACTACGCGGCGGCGTGGATGTGCTGGTGGCGACGCCGGGACGTCTGCTCGACCTGGAACATCAAAATGCCGTGAAGCTGGATCAGATTGAGATTCTGGTACTGGATGAAGCCGACCGTATGCTGGATATGGGCTTCATTCACGACATTCGTCGCGTGCTGGCGAAACTGCCGGCGAAGCGTCAGAATCTGCTGTTCTCCGCCACGTTCTCCGACGACATCAAAGCGCTCGCCGAAAAGCTGTTGCGCAACCCGCTGGAAATCGAAGTGGCGCGCCGCAACACGGCCTCAGAGCAGGTGACGCAGCACGTGCACTTTGTCGATAAAAAACGCAAACGTGAACTGTTGTCGCAGATGATTGGCCAGGGCAACTGGCAGCAGGTGTTGGTCTTCACCCGCACCAAGCATGGCGCGAACCATCTGGCGGAACAGCTTAATAAAGACGGCATTCGCAGCGCGGCGATCCACGGTAATAAATCGCAGGGCGCACGTACCCGCGCGCTGGCCGATTTTAAATCCGGCGATATTCGCGTGCTGGTGGCGACGGATATTGCGGCGCGTGGTCTGGATATTGAAGAGCTGCCGCACGTGGTCAACTATGAACTGCCGAACGTGCCGGAAGATTATGTACACCGTATTGGCCGTACCGGTCGCGCGGCGGCAACTGGCGAGGCGCTGTCGCTGGTCTGTGTTGACGAGCATAAACTGTTGCGTGATATCGAAAAATTGCTGAAAAAAGAGATCCCACGCATTACGACGCCGGGCTATGAGCCGGACCCGTCGATTAAAGCGGAGCCGATTCAGAATGGCCATCAGCAGCGCGGCGGCGGCGGCGGTCGTGGACGCGGACAAAATCAGGGGGGAGCGGGGCGCAGTCAGCAGCCGCGACGTCAGGATAGTGGGGCAGCGAAGGCGAAATCAAAACCGCGCACAGACGAGGGGAAACCCGCTGGCGACAAAGCACGTCCGCCGCGTCGCCCGCGCAGAATCACGCCTGCCCAGTAAATTTTATCCGGCAACATGCCCGGTAGCGCGACGCTTACCGGGCCTACGGACTATGCAAATACGTAGGCCCGATAAGGTGCTTGCACCGCCATCCGGCAAAATACACATCGCGTTGCGAGCCGCCTTCCAGAACCGGTAAAAAAGGTACTTCCCGCCCCTGAAATGTGACACAATAGTGGCTGTTTATACAGTACTTCAGGTTTTCTCATGGCATTGACCGCTGCGCTGAAAGCGCAAATCGCCGCCTGGTATAAGGCGCTTCAGGACCAGATTCCCGACTTTATTCCCCGTGCGCCGCAGCGGCAGATGATTGCTGACGTCGCCAGAACACTGGCCGGGGAAGAAGGGAGACATCTGGCTATTGAAGCGCCGACCGGCGTCGGGAAAACCCTCTCCTATCTTATTCCCGGTATCGCCATTGCTCGGGAAGAGCAAAAAACACTGGTGGTCAGTACCGCTAACGTGGCGTTACAGGATCAGATCTTTAGCAAGGATTTGCCGCTGCTACGAAAAATCATCCCCGATCTGCGCTTTACCGCCGCCTTTGGCCGCGGGCGTTACGTGTGTCCGCGAAACCTGGCGGCGCTCGCCAGTAGCGAGCCTACGCAGCAGGATCTGCTCGCCTTTCTTGATGATGAACTGACGCCTAACAACCAGGAAGAGCAAAAGCGCTGCGCCAGGCTGAAAGGGGATCTTGACGGTTACAAATGGGATGGTCTGCGGGATCATACCGACATTGCTATTGACGACGATCTGTGGCGGCGATTAAGTACCGATAAAGCCAGTTGTCTGAACCGCAACTGTCACTATTACCGCGAATGTCCATTCTTTGTCGCCCGACGT
Organism: Salmonella sp. SAL4457; assembly: GCF_046548235.1. Lineage (NCBI taxonomy): Bacteria > Pseudomonadati > Pseudomonadota > Gammaproteobacteria > Enterobacterales > Enterobacteriaceae > Salmonella > Salmonella sp. SAL4457. Next base: position 1,421,835 of record NZ_JBGDZO010000001.1, on the reverse strand, counting down.
GAAATACAGGAAGCGGAAGTCGTGGTGGCGAATCACGCGCTGGTAATGGCGGCGATGGAAAGTGAAGCCGTACTGCCGGAACCAAAGCATCTGCTGTTGGTACTGGATGAAGGTCATCATCTGCCCGATGTCGCTCGCGATGCGCTGGAGATGAGCGCGGAAATTACCGCCTCCTGGTATCGCTTGCAACTGGATCTGTTCAGCAAACTGGTGGCGACCTGCATGGAGCAATTTCGCCCTAAAACCACGCCGCCGTTAGCGAACCCTGAGCGACTTAACGCCCATTGCGAGGAGGTATACGAACTGATCGCCTCGCTCAATGCCATTCTTAATCTGTATATGCCCGCAGCGCAGGAGGCGGAGCACCGTTTTGCAATGGGCGAGTTGCCTGATGAGGTCATGGAAATCTGCCAGCGACTGGCGAAGCTGACCGAGACGCTGCGTGGGCTGGCGGAATCCTTTCTCAACGATCTCAGCGAAAAAACCGGGTCGCACGATATTGTGCGTTTGCATCGGGTGATTTTACAGATGAACCGGGCGCTGGGAATGTTCGAGGCGCAAAGTAAATTATGGCGGCTGGCTTCGATGGCGCAGTCTTCAGGCGCGCCGGTGTCCAAATGGGCGACGCGTGAAATACGCGAAGGGCAACTCCACGTCTGGTTCCATTGTGTCGGTATCCGCGTCAGCGATCAGCTGGAAAGATTGTTATGGCGCAGCGTACCGCACATTATTGTCACCTCGGCGACACTGCGCTCGCTCAATAGCTTTTCGCGCCTGCAGGAAATGAGCGGCTTAAAAGAAAAAGCCGGCGACCGCTTTGTGGCGCTGGATTCGCCGTTTAATCATGTGGAACAGGGGAAACTGGTGATTCCTCAAATGCGCTACGAACCCACTATTGATAACGAAGAGCAGCATATTGCCGAAATGGCAGCCTATTTTCGTGAGCAACTGGAGAGCAAAAAACATCATGGTATGCTGGTACTGTTCGCCAGCGGGCGGGCGATGCAGCGTTTTCTGGAGCATGTCGCTGATGTGCGCTTACTCCTCCTGGTCCAGGGCGACCAGCCGCGTTACCGGCTGGTGGAGCTGCACCGTAAACGGGTGGAGAGCGGCGAACGCAGCGTGCTGGTTGGACTTCAGTCTTTTGCCGAAGGGCTGGATCTTAAAGGCGAGCTGCTGACGCAGGTCCATATCCATAAAATTGCCTTCCCGCCGATCGACAGCCCGGTCGTGATCACCGAAGGCGAATGGCTAAAAAGCCTGAATCGTTATCCGTTTGAGGTACAAAGTTTACCAAGCGCGTCTTTTAATTTAATTCAGCAGGTAGGGCGATTGATCCGTAGCCACGCCTGTCGGGGAGAAGTGGTCATTTATGATAAGCGTTTGTTGACCAAAAACTACGGACAGCGTTTACTGAATGCCTTACCTGTTTTTCCGATAGAGCAGCCTGCCGTGCCAGACGTTATAGTAAAACCAAAAGCAAAACCTGCACGCCGCCGACGGCGTTAATGCTGTGAGCACACTTCAAGGAGCTTTCAATGGATTATCGCAAGATCATCAAAGAGATCGGGCGAGGTAAAAATCACGCCCGCGATCTGGATCTGGATACCGCGCGCGGTTTGTATACCCGAATGCTGAATGGCGACATCCCCGACCTGGAAATGGGCAGTATATTGATGGCGCTGCGTATTAAAGGCGAAGGCGAAGCCGAAATGCTGGGCTTTTATGAGGCCATGCAGAATCATACCATCAAACTGACACCGCCCGCAGATAGGCCGTTGCCGGTCGTTATTCCCAGCTATAACGGCGCGCGTAAACAGGCGAATTTAACGCCGCTGCTGGCTATCCTGCTGCATAAATTGGGCTTCCCAGTCGTAGTACACGGCGTCAGTGAAGATCCGACCCGCGTACTGACGGAAACTATATTTGAGCTGATGGGGATTATCCCCACCCTACACGGTGGACAAGCGCAGGCCAAACTGGACGGGCGCCAGCCGGTGTTTATCCCGGTGAGCGCGCTCTGCCCGCCGCTGGAAAAACAGCTGGCGATGCGCTGGCGGATGGGCGTGCGTAACAGCGCGCATTCACTGGCCAAGCTGGCGACGCCATTTGCTGAGGATGCCGCGCTGCGTTTATCAAGCGTTTCTCATCCTGAATATGTTCCGCGTGTGGCGACCTTTTTTAGCCGCATTGGCGGGCGGGCTTTGCTGATGCATGGTACCGAAGGCGAAGTCTATGCCAACCCGCAACGCTGTCCGCAAATCAGCCTGATTGATAGCCGCGGCGTGCAGGTACTGCATGAGCGCCAGAGCGACACGTACGACGAGCCGCTTTCACTGCCTGCGACTAAAGATCCTGAAATCACCGCGCGCTGGATTGAGCGCTGCCTTGCCGGCCACGAGCCGGTGCCGCAATCATTAAAAACGCAAATGGCCTGTTGTCTGGTTGCGACGGGAGAGGCGGCGACGTTAGAAGACGGGCTTGCGCGCGTCGAACAGGCTTTTAGCGAATAAAAAAAGCCCGTCCAGTGGCGGACGGGCAAATAAGGGTAACAAACAGGGTTAATGAGGGTTGGAGCAGTGGGTCTGTTAGCAAACAGACGAGGGTAATACCCGTCAGAATTCAAACAACAGCGATGTTACAGCCTGAAATCTGGCGGGCAGGTAAATTATTTATAAATCACCGCAGTGCCGCTCATTTTGTCATTACCTACGGCGGAGGTGATGTTATAAGCGCTTGCGCCAGCAGCGGCGGCTTTTTCAGCCAGTTTAGCTTCCAGGCCATCCAGCGTGGTGGCGCCATCGGCAGACACTACGCCGATTTTATGCAGGTTTTGCGTCTGAGACGCGCTAACCGGTTCTGCGGCAAAAGCGCCAAAAGAAAGGGTGGAAAGCGCGATGGCTGCAACAGCATATTTAATGGTTTTCATGATTAATCTCTCGCAGGTTATTCTGTTTATGGGACGATGTTCCGTCGATGTGATGAGTATCACGGTTTTTTGCGAAAGATAAAATCGAATAGAATTGACTGCCTTGCTCAAAATTTTTGAATGACAAATAACCTATTGATTATTAATTAATTCAACGGTTGAATTTACCTTTCTTGTCATCTGGCTTTACAGAGTCGAGGTTAACGGCACATTCTGCGACGCAGAACGCTAAAAAGCATGAGCGTAAAGGAATGGATAATACTGGCGGTTTCGGTAAAGAAAAGTCAGCGTAACTGGCTGTCTTTTGAACCTCTACGATTATATCCTGAAAATGTTGCGTTATGTAAATCTTTCTCCTGTTGGCAGGCTATGCATAACCGAACGCCCGGCACGGCTTTACGCCGCGCTTCAGGGATAGGATCGCCGCAAGATTCGCATTCATCGCGACTTTCGCCGTGGGGAAGTTCGCCGCGAGCGCGGGCAACGGCATCTTCAATGGTATTGTTGATTTGTTCATTCACTGCGTCGTCATTTGCCCAGCCGGATGCCATCACGCTCTCCTGATTTTAGGGTACCTGAGGTTAAGTGTAGCGCCGTCAGGCGAAAAAATCGCATCGCGCGATCTTTTCAGACCATGAGCAGAGCCAATGTCATTCAGATATCCGATCAAACGAGCGAGGCAGGGAATTCGCGGTGGTATATTTACCCCGTGGCGTTATACGGGTATCTTACGCCGCTGCTAAAAGGAGAATGCCATGTCCGCCCAGAAACCGGGGTTACACCCGCGCAACCGCCATCAACACCGTTATGATCTCGCCGCACTGTGTCAGACCACGCCGGAATTGACGTCCTTTCTTATCCGCACGCCCGCCGGTGAACAGAGCGTTGATTTTGCTAATCCGCAAGCGGTAAAAGCGCTCAATAAGGCGTTGCTGGCGCATTTTTATGCCGTTACACACTGGGACATTCCGCCAGGGTTTTTATGTCCGCCGGTGCCTGGTCGTGCGGATTATATCCATCATCTGGCGGATCTGCTTGGCGAAACGACAGGGAGTATTCCGGCGCAGGCAACTATTCTGGACGTGGGGGTGGGCGCCAATTGTATTTATCCGCTTATCGGCGTACATGAATATGGCTGGCGATTTACCGGTAGTGAAGTCAGCGACGCAGCGATGTCCAGCGCGCAGGCTATCATTCAGGCTAATACGGGGTTAAGCCGCGCCATTCGTCTGCGTCGGCAAAAAGATCCGGCGGCCATTTTTACCGGTATTATTCATAAAAATGAATTTTATGACGCAACGCTTTGTAACCCGCCTTTTCACGACTCCGCCGCCGCAGCCCGCGCGGGCAGCGAGCGTAAGCGCCGCAATTTGGGGCAGAATAAAGATGATGCGCTGAACTTTGGCGGTCAACAGCAGGAGCTATGGTGCGAAGGCGGCGAAGTCGCCTTTATTAAAAAAATGATTGCTGAAAGCCAATCCTTCCGCCGTCAGGTGTTGTGGTTTACGACGTTGGTGTCGCGCGGCGAGAATTTACCGCCGCTTTACCGGGCGTTGACGGAGGCTGGCGCGGTGAAAGTGGTGAAAAAAGAGATGGCCCAGGGGCAAAAGCAAAGCCGCTTTATTGCCTGGACCTTTATGGATGACGACCAGCGTCGCCGTTTTATCACCCGTAAACGCTAAATCGTCGGTTCGCGCGGCGGCAGTGAATCAGGCGGCGGGGCGCCGGCGGGGGCGGGCAGAACCTGATACGTTTGCACCGGCGCGCGCACATTAGCCAGATCAAAATGCTTTTTCACCTGGCTATCAAGGGCAAAACGCACCGTCCACTGCTTGAGCGGTAGCGTGGTGAACGACACGCGTAAAGTAAACGCCGTGTTCGTTAAACCGACAATACCGGCGAACGTGGGTTCGCCGATAATCAGCCCGCGAATATCCTCCGTCTCCATCAGCGCCGTTACCGCGTCTTTCAGCGCCTGATTCGCTTTATCCGCATCCTCATGGCGATCCACGTCATAGTTGGCGACAACAGAGCCGATACCGCGCACAAAGTTGGCGAAAGTGGTGATCGAGGACCACGGGATAATATGGTATGCCCCGGTATCCTGCCGCACGCCGACGGAACGAATCGACATTCTTTCGACCGTCCCCGTCAGCGGGCCTATGGTGACTAAGTCGCCGGTATTCATCCCGTTTTCAAACTGAATAAAGACGCCGGTAATAATATCTTTCACCAGGGTTTGCGAACCGAAAGAGATAGCCAGACCTAACGCCCCCGCGCCAGCCAGCAATGGCGCGATATTGACGCCGATTTCCGATAACACGATCATGATGGTTATGGTACTGATAATCACTGCCAGCGCATTGCGGAACAGCGTCAGCAGCGTGCGCGTGCGGGCGCTGGGTAGCGGGCGGCCATGAATATCGGAGGCCAGGCGATTCTCAATCAGACTGGCGAGAATCGTCCATCCCACGGCGGAGAAGAATAAGATTAACGCGATACGGATGAGGATATCGACCATCTTTTCCCCCGCGCCATAATGTAGCCAGTGCCAGAAATCGAATAATCCCCAGGCGTTGAGCAACAGCATAACGGCGACGCAGACGGTCAAAAAGCGTGCGACTTTTAGCGCCGAGGAGAGCCAGCCGTTAAGCCGCTTTTGTAATTCCGGGTAATTGCGCTGCGTATGGGGCGACAGGGTGATGGTTTTCGCTATCCAGCGGGTAAACATACCGGAGATAAACGCCGCGATGCCAATAATCGCCAGACTGCGCACGGTCGCGCCCATCATAAACTTCAGACTATTGCCTGGGTCGAATAACGAGAAGAAAAACAGCACGATAAAGTAGGCGCTGGCCAGCCAGTGCCACACCAGCGCAAAGGCGCGGATAAACAGGCTGAAAAAGGCTAATGATCGTTCCGCCAGGCTTAATAAATGTTGCGTAATCTCCGCTTTGTTTTTAAAGATCAGGTACAGCGCCCAGATGGTGATGCAGAGCATGATCGCCACATTAGCCATCGCGCCAACCTGAACATTCACCTGGTTGGAAATAATCGGAACGGCAACAATCAGCCCGTAGCCAATCAAACTGCTAAGGGAACTCATACGGCGATTCCAGTAACGCGCTGCCGCATCCTGAATTGCGAATGGGCGTAATTCCGGTACATTAGGGCAAAAGATAAGCCGCAGAATCGCTTTAAAGAACTCTATCAGCGCGAAGGCATTCAGGAACAGGCTTTGCTGAAAAGCGATAGTTCGACTTCCGGCATGGAAATTATCACTGAGCATCTGACCGATAAATAAGGTGAGCGCCAGTAGCAGGAGGTCGATAATAAACGCGCCGGCGATCATCGCCGGGAGCTGTAACCAGTTGCTGCGTTCACGGTTTTTCTTGCGCGCCCACAGGCCCATTTTTCGATATAACGGCAGGGCGCAAAGCCGTATCACGCTATAAAAACCAAATACCGCGACGGCCAGAAATAAAAAGTGGGTTAACGCGTTGGTGAAGGTTTGAGAGTTAAACGGCTTGTGCGGCGCATCGGTGATGTTGCGATAAAGCTGGGCGAAACGGGTAGCGAAAGCATCGCCGTACTGACGGGTAACGGTGGTGACGTTCTCCAGTACCGTTTTTTCATCTTTGGCCGCAGGCGGCGCAAGCGCTGGCGCCGGCTCGGTCGGCGGCGTGGTTGAGGCTTCGCGGAGTTGCGCTATTAATTCGTTACGTGAAGCCTCGTTCTCCAGTACGTCAGCCAGGGCCGCATAGGCCGCTTTTTTTTGTTCAGGACTGGGCTCTGGCGCTGCTTGCTGGCTGGTTGATGTCCCCGTGGTCACGCCGGGTATGGCGACCGCATGGGCAGGCGTGCCCAGTAGACAAAAAAGGATGAACAGGGTCCACCGCATGACTCCCCCAGTGAGAAAAGAGACGCAAAACACTAAGTATAGATGGCGCAGGGGAGGGAAGATGAAATGGGACTATTCCATGATGCCCTTCCTGCCGCAGGGCAGGAAGGGCGATATCTCAGGAGACGTGCTGTAAAAATTCCTGTAAACGTGGGCTTGGCGGGTTTTCGATCAACGCCTGCGGACTGCCATCTTCGGCAATACGGCCTTTATCGATGAAAATCAGCCGTGAGGCGACTTTTTCGGCAAAGCCGATTTCGTGAGTCACAATGACCATGGTCATGCCTTCTTCCGCCAGATCCTGCATGACTTTCAGCACTTCATGGCGCAGTTCAGGATCCAGAGCGGAGGTTGGCTCGTCAAAGAGCATCATTTTCGGCTTCACTGCCAGCGCTCGGGCAATGGCGACGCGCTGTTGTTGACCGCCGGAAAGCTCGGAGGGGTAGTGGTGCGCCCGTTCCGCCAGTCCAACTTTCGCTAATAGTGCTTTCGCCTGTTTTTCCGCTTCTTCTTTCTTTACGCCGCGTACGCGCAGAGGACCGAACATTACGTTTTCGAGCGCGGTCAGATGCGGGAACAGATAAAACTGTTGAAACACCATGCCGGCTTCCTGGCGAATCAGCCGTTCGTCTACTTTAGGATCGTTGACTTTCAGACCATCGACAATCAGATCGCCGGAGGTGATCTCTTCCAGTTTATTGATACAGCGTAATAACGTGGATTTACCCGAACCGGAAGGGCCGATAATCACAACCACTTCGCCCTGACGGATGTTTAAATCAATGTTATGCAGCACCTGGGTGGGGCCAAAGTGCTTGGAGACGTTTTTAAATTCAATCACAGGATTTTCATCCTTCTTTCAAGACGACGCAAAATAAAGCTCAGCACCAGCGTAATGATCAAATAGAAGACGGCCACGGCGCTCCAGATTTCCAGGGCGCGAAAGTTACCGGCAATAATTTCCTGGCCCTGACGGGTCAGCTCGGCTACGCCGATAACAATAAACAACGAGGTGTCTTTGATGCTAATGATCCACTGGTTGCCCAGCGGCGGCAGCATACGGCGCAGAGCAAGCGGTAAAATAACATGGCGGATGGTTTCCCGGCGAGAAAGGCCCAGCGCCAGACCCGCTTCGCGAAAACCTTTGTGAATGGATAGTACTGCGCCACGAGTAATTTCCGCGATATAAGCGCCGGAGTTAATCATAATTGTCACGACCGCTGCGCTGAACGGATCAATACGCAAATCATTAAATGCCATCGGCAGGGCAAAGTAGATAAACATGACCTGGACAACGATGGGCGTGCCGCGAATAATTTCAATGAAAACCAGGGCGATGTGGTTAGCGAACCAGCCGCCAAACGTACGGGCAAAACCTGCCGCCAGTCCAATAACCAGGCCGCCAGCCAGACCGAGGACCGAGATCCACAGGGTCATTTTAGCGCCCTCAAGCAAAAGCGGAATGGCGGGCCAGATGGCGCTCCAGTCAAACTGCATATGTCGTTCCTGTTACCGTGGTGTAAATAGTCAAATGCTCTATCCGGCGCGGAAATGGCGGAAAGTGTCTTATCCGTCACGGAAAGAGCTGTAGGCCCGGTGAGCGTCCTCACTACCGGGCCACAAGCCAACATCAGGTCGTTTTATTTAGGTTCTGTACCGAACCATTTTTTGTAGATTTCGTTATAGGTGCCATTCTCACGCAGCGTTTTCAGCGCGCCGTTGACTTTCTCGCGCAGTTCATCGCTGCCTTTCGGGAAGGCAACTCCGTATTGCTGTGCTTCCAGCGATTCGCCTACCGCCTTGAACTGGCCGTTGCCTGCGGTTTTGATAAAGTACAGGATGTTCGGCGTATCGTGCAGAACGGCGTCTGCGCGGTTGGTGCCTAATTCCATGTACGCGTTATCAATGTTCGGGAACTGACGCAGGTCTTTGGTTTTGATATTCGCTTTCGCGTAATCCACCGACCCGGTTCCGCTCTTCACGGCAACGACTTTGCCATCGAGGTCTTTAACGCTTTTAATATCGTTATTGTTGGCTTTCACCATCACGAGCAGACCGCTTTTGTAATAGCCATCGGAAAAGTCGATCGCTTTTTTACGCTCGTCCGTAATCGTAATACCCGCCAGCGCCAGATCGATATTTTTGGTTTGTAATGCCGGAATAATGCCGCTGAAATCCATCGGTTTCAGGGTGTAGTCCAGCTTCAGTTCTTTCGCGATAGCGTCCCACAGATCAACATCAAAACCGACGTATTTGTCGCCCTGTTTAAATTCAAACGGAACGAACGCCGTATCGGTTGCCACAACGAGTTTCTTATCCGCAGCGTGCGAAGACACCGCAAAAGCCAGGGTAAGTGCAGCCAGTGAAACTTTTAATAGAGACTTCATAGCATTTCCTTTTCTATCCACGGGGCGATCCCCTGCGAGAACATGTAGCGTAATGAAAAAATCATGCCAATTATGTAACTCATTGTTTTAACAGAAGCGTGAAACATTCCTGTGCACAATAAGTCGGGCAAAACCAGTATGCCGCACCGTTTTGGGGCACTGATTTAGTGCATGAATAACAAAGTAGAGATACAGGGTCTATTTAGCGTAAAAATCGTTGTTAAAACAATCTTTAATTAACGATTGTGTGATGTAATTATTACAAATAATTCACTTTTGTCGGAGGGGAGTACAAGACGTGTGCACTATTTAAGTGCAAAACCCCTGTGCCAGGCAGGGGTATAGGGATGACTTATATACCTGTGTACATCAAGTTGCAGGTGCGTTCGCTTCAGTGACGACGGAAGTCAGGCTTCTGCGGATTCGCTGCGTTTGTACCTTCCTGCAACTCGAAGTATTCAGGGTAGAGATAGATTTATTCGATGTTGGATTCGATAAACCACAGGAATTTATCGAGGTCGCGTGATGCGGCGGTAAAGATATCGGCAGTGTCTTCATCTTTGGCTTCACCGATAGCTTTGCGAACATCATTAGCGACAACAGCGTAGCGATCGGCCAGTTCTTTTAAGTGATCCTGCACGTTATGGATGTCGAGCGGATAGCTTTTCAGTGGAGTTTTGCTGTTGATAACTTGCGTGGTGCCTAACGCCACACCGCCAAGCTGTACGGCGCGCTCGGCCATAGTATCCAGATGATCGGTCAGTGCGGTACGGAAGCCATCCAGCATCTCATGAACGGCAATAAAGTTAGCACCGCGCATGTTCCAGTGGGCCTGTTTCGTGATAAGCGACAGGTCAATGAACTGGATCACCTGACGATTAAGCAACTCAACCGTCGCTTTTTTATCGCTCTCTGATACATCGTTACGGGTATAAAGCAGATTAGACGCTTTTGTTTTTACCAGTTTAGCGGTACTCATAATCTCATATCCTCTTGATGTTTGTGTCCCAGGTAATTAACGAAAATAAGTATAGCACCGGTTTTTAACTTTGCTTTTTTGAATTTACCTATCACTTTAATAGTACAGACAAGATTTAATATTTATTTTGATTAAAAATCAATTGGTTAGTCGGGTTTGCTGTTTGGCGGGTAATAATTCTCATTTTAATGTAAAAAATGAGAAAAAATATGACAAAAAATGACGAAGTAATAGCGCGATAATAAAAGGTGAATAACGAGGTGATATTCTGCATGATTATGCACATCATGCAGAATAAAAAACTATTTTACGTCAACTTGTTTAATTTGCGGTTCGCGGCGAATCGTTAGGGTAGATCCCATTGAAGCGGCAATGATGGCGCACAGGGCCAGGATTTGTATGCCCGTAAGCGTTTCGCCCAGAAAAATCATCCCGGAAACGGCGGCCAGCGCGGGTTCCATGCTCATCAGCGTACCGAAGGTGCGGGTTGGCAGGCGCGTCAGCGCAATCATTTCCAGTGAATAAGGCAGCGCCGTAGAAAGCACAGCGACCGCTAACCCTAAGGGAAGAATCGACCAGTGCCATAGCGCGTCGCCAGCCTGAACTGCGCCAATCGGCACGAAAATGATGGCGGCAATCAGCGAGCCTACCGCCACCGTGGCCGGACCATGTTCCGCGCCTGCTCGCTGGCCGGTAAGAATATAGACAGCCCAACAGGCGCCAGCGCCGAGCGCTAACGCGGCCCCGGTAAGATCGACGTGAGACATATCTTGCCCTAATGGCAGCAGGAACCAGAGCCCAAGCACAGCCAGTACGACCCAAATAAAATCTACCGGCCGCCGGGATGAAAACAGCGCGACCGCCAGAGGACCGGTAAATTCCAGCGCGACCGCAATACCCAACGGCACCGTCTGAATCGACAGATAGAATAGATAGTTCATCCCGCCCAGCGACAGACCATAAAACAGTAAAGGCAGCCGCTGCTCTTTGGCAAAACGCAAACGCCAGGGTTTGAAAAAGGCGATAAGGATAAGCGTTCCCAACGCCAGACGAAGCGCCGTTACGCCCGGCGCGCCGACAAGAGGAAATAACGATTTCGCCAGTGAAGCGCCACTCTGAATAGAGGACATGGCAATGAGCAAAACCAAAATGGGCAACCAGACTGGTAGTTTACGTGTTGACCCCGGCATCCTTTCTCCTGTCAAAAAATGTCAGTACGAGTAAAGGTGGCAGTGTAATGGAAATTCCCCGCGGCGGTTGAGGATTCGTTGAAAAAAAATTTCCAGGATTCCATAAAATGAACTTAAATTGATGGATAAATAGACTGTTAGTTTAGGAATAATCTGGATGAATGTATCGCGCCACACGCGCATTATTGATGCAATCAGTCGAAAAAATGATGTTAATTGAATAAGATAGCGCGTTATGGAAACGTTCTGTTACATGAAAGGCGCCCTTAGACACCGTGAATTGCAAAGAGTTTCCCATTAATTTTTGATATATTTAAAACTTAGGACTTACTTGAAGCACATTTGAGGTGGTTATGAAAAAAATTGCATGTCTTTCAGCACTGGCCGCTGTTCTGGCTTTTTCCGCAGGTACTGCAGTAGCTGCTACTTCTACCGTTACCGGTGGTTACGCTCAGAGCGACGCGCAGGGCGTAGCGAATAAAATGAGCGGTTTCAACCTGAAGTATCGTTACGAGCAGGACGACAACCCGCTGGGCGTAATCGGTTCCTTCACCTACACCGAAAAAGATCGTACTAACGGTGCGGGCGATTACAACAAAGGTCAGTACTACGGCATCACTGCCGGCCCGGCTTACCGTCTGAACGATTGGGCGAGCATCTACGGTGTAGTCGGTGTGGGTTACGGTAAATTCCAGACGACCGATTACCCAACCTACAAACATGACACCAGCGATTATGGCTTCTCCTATGGCGCTGGTCTGCAATTCAACCCGATGGAAAATGTTGCTCTGGACTTCTCTTACGAGCAGAGCCGTATTCGTAGCGTTGACGTTGGCACCTGGATTGCTGGCGTAGGTTACCGCTTCTAATCACGTCGGTGAAAATGAAAAATCCGCCTTTCGGGGCGGATTTTTTTTGCCTGAAACGTGCATTATTTTAGTGAAAAAATATCGCTGCCCAGATGGTTATAGTCCACTTTCTGTAATTTGAAATTGGTGATATAAACGGGCCCGGCTTTCTGTTCCGAAATAAATCGATAGCGATTTTTGATCTCTTTAGCGCTAATTCCTGTCCATTGCGAGAAAAAACTCAGGAAATCGTTCGCGGAACGGCGAGCTTTAATGATCCGATGCGCTTTACTGTCGCTGGATAGCACCATAAACGGCACCTGGAAGTTTTGCTGGAATTTGTCGTCATGCGCCAGGTACTGTACCGCTTTGCCGCGCTCTTTAAACGCCAGCCCGTGATCGGAGAAATAGACGAGCGAAAAACTGTCGCCGCTATGACGAAGCTGAGTATAGAGCTGACGGAGCAAATCGTCGGTTTGCGTCATGGTGTATAAATAACAAGACGTCTCTTTCGACTGGACAAACGTCGCGTATTTTCCCTGAGTACGGTCGCAGGCCTGGGGATGCGATCCCATTAAATGCAACACAATCAACTGCGGTTGCGTGCGTTCTGTCGCCAATACCTGCGCCGTCATGGTTAACAGCGCGTCGTCGCGAGTATTTTGATCCGCTTCAAAATCGCCGTTTTTCAGGAAATGCGCTTCATCGGCGCGTTTGGCGATACTGGCGATGGCCGTGTCGTATTCGCCAATTTGCCCCTGATTGGAAAACCACCATGTCTGAAAACCGGCGCGGTTAGCCAGCGTGACGAAGTTATCCTGATACTGCGGTTTGTTATCCACCACGCGATTGAGCGTTAAACCAAGCGATTTTTGCGTTGAGCCGCTGGCGGCGATGTAATCCATAAAGAAGTCGCCATTCACATGGCTGGCGAAGGGGGTATTATCCCAGTGGCCGCCGAAAGCGCCCATGGCATCCCGTCGCGCGCTTTCACCAATCACCACGACATAGATGTGATATCTGGGTTTCACCGCAGTAACCGTCCAGCTATCTTTTATGCCGGATAGCTGCGCCATACGGTGCTGCTCTTCAATGACTTCGTTGTTATTGACGATAACGTCTTTGGCGAAGCGAAAAACCGGATAGCCGGTATCAATAACCTTAAAAACGCCGCCCCACGCCAGATTTTGTACCGGCGCGACGAAAAATGCCGCGACGCTAATCAGCAGGCACAGGCTGTCGAGGCTATTCCAGCGCGGCTTGACCTCTTCTTTTCGGCGGCGAAGCGCAATAATACCCAGCGCAAAAATAAAAAGTCCGGTCAGGTAGCTATACCACGGGAAGATGGTCAGGATTTCGCTCGACTCTTCCATATTGGTGGAGTGCAGCGCCAGCAGCGTATTAAAGTTCGGCGCGCCGTAAGCCTGGCCAAAGGGAAAATAGCAAGCAGCTACCAGCGAACAGATGCCGAGCAGCGCTTTTTGTCCGCGGGGCAGGTAGCGCCAGAGCAACAGCAACAGGCAGGTAAACGCCGCGGTATAAAGCAGGCTAAAGGGATAGCCGAGCGCGAGGTTAATCAGCAGCGACTGTAAAAAGTAGAGGCCCGCCCACGGGCTTACCGCCCGACGACGGGCGAGAAGTGAATCGATAAGGGTTGAATTCATATGCCACTATTGCAAAAACGCCATGTGCTAACCCTGGCGCGAAGGGTCATTACCTGCCTGATTATGCGTAAAAAAGGTATTGGGTTCGCAACGGCGAGTCGCAAAATATTCAGGGCTGCCAGAAGATAGAGCGTGCGGGTAAGAAGGTCAACCGCCGGAAAGAAAATGTTTTGCGAAGAGAATAGCAAAACCACAAAAAAACAGGGGAAATGGGCGCCATTTCCGTTGAGGATGCAAAATAAAGCGGCGTACCGCACCGCCGCGTTATTTCGTGGAAGGGTTATCCTGTTCCGGTTTGCCGTTGATCATATCGCACAACATAGAGAGCAGCATTAACCGGACTTTAAAGGGAGAGTGACTGAACACGCGTATACACCTCTTAAATTCGTTCATATAAACCTCCTGATGTTTCTATCCCATCGATCCGTGAGGGATGTCTGCATTACATACAGATATAGCACAGGCTATGTTTTATAGCTATTGCTAAAACGTTAATTTTTTGTGCCCGGACAACTCTGGTTTACAATGAGCGCTCTGTCAGCTGACGCGTTAACGCGTCACAGAAACGAGGAAGCAAAATGGGTCGTCGCGCAGGTACGCCAACAACAAAAAAAGTGACGCAATTGGTGAACGTAGAAGAACACGTTGAAGGATTTCGTCAGGTCAGAGAGGCGCATCGCCGTGAGTTGATAGACGATTACGTTGAGCTGATTTCCGATTTAATTATTGAGGTAGGGGAAGCGCGTCAGGTGGATATGGCGGCTCGGCTCGGCGTCTCCCAGCCAACTGTGGCCAAAATGCTTAAGCGCCTGGCATCGTTAGGATTTATTCAAATGATCCCCTGGCGCGGCGTTTTTCTGACGCCGGAAGGGGAGAAGCTGGCGCAGGAAAGCCGCGAGCGGCACCAAATTGTCGAAAATTTTTTACTGGTATTAGGCGTAAGTCCGGAGATCGCGCGTCGTGATGCGGAAGGGATGGAACACCATGTCAGCCAGGAGACATTGGATGCCTTTTTGGCCTTCACGCAACAGCATGGAACATCTGCAGAATGAGTCTGGCCTTTTTACGGGCGCTGCGGCGTGACCGTTTTTTTCAGTTGTTGATCATTGTGGGGATGGCGTTAAGCCTGTTTGTTCCTTTTGCGCCCCGCGCCTGGCCTGGCGCGATTGACTGGCACACCATTATTACCCTCAGTGGGTTAATGTTGCTCACTAAAGGCGTTGAGCTGAGCGGCTATTTTGATGTGCTGGGACGCAAGATGACGCGCCGATTTCATACCGAGCGGCAACTGGCGATGTTCCTGGTGCTGGCTGCGGCGGCGCTGTCGACCTTTCTGACAAACGATGTCGCGCTGTTTATCGTTGTGCCGCTGACGATAACGTTAAAAAAACTGTGCGCGATTCCGGTCAACCGATTGATTATTTTTGAAGCGTTGGCGGTGAACGCCGGTTCGCTGCTGACGCCTGTCGGTAATCCGCAAAATATTCTGTTGTGGGGACGCTCCGGCTTAACCTTTGCTGAATTTAGCGGGCAAATGGCGCCGCTTGCCGTCATGATGATGCTGACGTTACTGCTCCTGTGCTGGTTTTGTTTTCCGGGTAGGGCGTTACAGTATCATACCGGTACGCGTTCGCCGCAGTGGCAGCCCCGTCTGGTGTGGAGTTGCCTGGCATTATATGTCGTTTTTCTTACCGCGCTGGAGCTCAGGCAAGAGTTATGGGGACTGGTGTTGGTGGCGGCTGGGTTTATTGTGCTGGCGCGCAGGGTGATAGTCAGCGTGGACTGGACGCTGCTGCTGGTATTTATGGCGATGTTTATTGATGTCCATCTGCTAACGCAATTGCCGGCGTTGCAGGGCGTTTTCAACCAGGTTGGCGCACTGTCTCACCTGGGGCTTTGGCTAACCGCTATCGGCCTGTCGCAGGTTATCAGTAATGTGCCCAGTACCATTCTCCTGCTGAACTATGTACCGGCCTCGACGTTGCTGGCGTGGGCGGTGAATATCGGCGGGTTTGGTCTGCTGCCGGGGTCGCTGGCAAATCTTATTGCTTTACGGATGGCGAACGATCGCCGAATCTGGTGGCGATTTCATTTCTATTCGCTGCCGATGCTGGCATGGGCGGCGCTGGTGGGATATGGATTATTGCAACTGATGCCGTAAGAGAAGCCCGATAGTGTCTATCGGGCTTCGCAGGCAGAGTCTGTCAGTTCAGACGAACCGGCATCCCGGAACGATCCTGAACTGCCTGTTGTACGACGGTCTGATCAACGTCAGGCTCGTTGGTGACGGCCAGGATACTCTTATTAAGCGTGATCGGCACCGCTTCCTTACCTTCAAACTGCGCTTCCGTCGTTGACAGCGGGTTATGCACCTCAATGTAACGGCTACCGTCCGGCTCGGTGGTGGCTTTTACCGGTTCATCGATAAACTGCACGCGGGTACCGACCGGCACATTTTCAAACAGGAATTTGATATCGTCGTTGCGCAGACGCACGCAGCCGTGGCTCACGCGAAGCCCGATGCCGAAGTTGGCGTTGGTGCCGTGAATAGCATACAGGCGACCGATGTACAGCGCGTACAGGCCCATCGGGTTATCCGGGCCCGCAGGTACGACGGCAGGCAGCGGCTCGCCGGCGGCGCGATATTCAGCGTGCATTTTTGCCGTAGGCGTCCAGGTCGGACCGGCTTTTTTACGTTCAACTTTGGTCGTCCAGTTGATAGGCGTGTCTTTACCTAACTGACCGATCCCAATCGGCAGGACGATAACGGTGTTTGTGCCTTTCGGGTAGTAATAGAGGCGCATTTCCGCGCTATTGATGATAATGCCTTCGTGTACGGTATCCGGCAGGATCAGCTGCTGCGGAATATTCAGCACGGTACCGCCCTTCGGCAGGAAGGTATCCACGCCAGGGTTGGCTTCCAGCATGTTGGAGAGCCCCATCTGGTACTCCGCGGCAAAATACTCCAGCGGCTGGGTATTGCCCTCCGGAACGGTGATGACCTGATTTTGCCCAATTAAACGGCTACCATCGGTAGGCAGCGGGTAAGTGACTGCTGAGGCTGTTTTACAAAAACCAACTACAGCGAAAGCCGCCGCGAAAAGCGTTGTTAATTTCATATTCATGTTATGCGAGATTCTGTGCCAAGCAGGCTAGTAGGTTGAGAATTCTGTCATGTTGGGAGCGCATTATAGGTGCATTCCAGTAAACAGGGAATTCAGATGTGTACGAAATCACGTTTTTTTCCCTTACGGTTCAGTGTAGCCCTTTGTACAGGGCGCGATCTTATTTCAGACTTGTGGCATAATAAGCGGTTTGTCACATCTTTTTTCAGGATAAGCCTGTGTTAGTTTCCAGCAACGTTACCATGCAGTTCGGCAGTAAGCCGCTGTTCGAAAACATTTCCGTCAAATTTGGCGGCGGCAACCGTTACGGCCTGATTGGCGCCAACGGTAGCGGAAAGTCCACTTTTATGAAAATCCTCGGCGGCGACCTGGAGCCGACGCTGGGCAATGTTTCCCTCGATCCGAATGAGCGCATCGGTAAGCTGCGTCAGGACCAGTTCGCTTTTGAAACATTCACCGTACTTGATACTGTCATTATGGGGCATGGCGAACTGTGGGAAGTCAAGCAGGAGCGCGACCGTATCTACGCCTTGCCGGAAATGAGCGAAGAAGACGGCTATAAAGTCGCCGATCTGGAAGTAAAATACGGCGAGATGGACGGTTATTCCGCTGAGGCGCGCGCGGGCGAACTGCTGTTGGGGGTGGGCATCCCGCTGGAGCAGCATTACGGTCTGATGAGTGAAGTCGCGCCAGGCTGGAAATTGCGTGTGCTGCTGGCGCAGGCGTTATTCTCTAATCCGGACATCCTGTTGCTCGACGAACCGACCAACAACCTGGATATTGATACTATCCGTTGGCTGGAGCAGGTGCTGAACGAGCGCGATAGCACGATGATCATCATTTCGCACGACCGTCACTTCCTGAACATGGTTTGTACGCATATGGCGGATCTGGATTACGGCGACTTGCGCGTCTATCCGGGTAACTATGATGAGTATATGACGGCGGCGACCCAGGCGCGTGAACGTCTGTTGGCCGATAATGCGAAGAAAAAAGCGCAAATTGCCGAGCTGCAATCTTTTGTTAGCCGTTTTAGCGCCAATGCCTCTAAATCGCGTCAGGCAACGTCGCGCGCGCGGCAGATTGATAAAATCAAGCTGGAAGAGGTGAAAGCCTCCAGCCGTCAGAACCCGTTCATCCGTTTTGAGCAGGATAAAAAACTGTTCCGTAACGCTCTGGAAGTGGAGGCGCTGACGAAAGGTTTTGATAACGGTCCGCTGTTTAAAAATGTCAATTTGCTGCTCGAAGTCGGCGAGAAGCTGGCGGTACTCGGCACCAATGGCGTGGGTAAATCTACGCTGCTGAAGACGCTGGTTGGCGATCTGGACGCCGATCACGGCACCGTTAAATGGTCGGAAAACGCGCGTATTGGTTACTACGCGCAGGACCACGAATATGAATTCGAAAATGACCTGACGGTGTTTGAATGGATGAGTCAGTGGAAGCAGGAAGGCGACGACGAGCAGGCAGTGCGCAGTATTCTGGGCCGCCTGTTATTTAGCCAGGATGATATCAAAAAGCCTGCGAAAGTCCTCTCCGGTGGCGAGAAGGGCCGTATGCTGTTCGGCAAACTGATGATGCAAAAGCCGAATATCCTGATCATGGACGAACCGACTAACCACCTGGATATGGAGTCGATCGAATCGCTGAATATGGCGCTGGAGCTGTATCAGGGCACGCTGATCTTTGTTTCGCACGACCGTGAGTTCGTCAGCTCGCTGGCAACCCGCGTCATTGAAATTACGCCGGAGCGCGTGGTGGACTTCAGCGGCAACTACGACGATTATTTGCGTAGTAAAGGGATTGAAAGTTAAACACTGACGCCCGGTAGCGCTGTGCTTACCGGGCCTACGTATCCTGGCCGTAGGTTCGGTAAGACGGGTGCGCCCAGGCAAAGGGCACACCGCAGGTGAGCGGGAAGGGCGGTACGACCGTCAAACGTCCATACCTAATGCCCGCTTGCCGTGAATATTCAGATCGCGCAGCGTGAAGCGCCCTTCCCAGGTGGTTTCATAGTCCTCGCGCGGGAAATCGCCCGGTGATGCGCCTGTCTCCAGCGCCGCTTTCACCTTACGCGCATAGGCCAGATTTTTCTCACACATTGGCGCGGCAGGAATGTACATCACATTGCCCCAGCCCTGCTGATTTTCGACGGGGGCGACGGAGTGGATGACATCGCAATGCCACCACACGGAATCCCCGGCTTCCAGCGGCGGAATGCTGGTTAACGCCGCCATCAGTAAAGGATGCCACTGTTCAGAAATCGGCAGCACCCGGCCCGGCGCGACGCCGCATAATTCATCTTCCGGGACATCATCCAGCAGCGGGCGCAGCAGAATATACGCCATCGCCTCCGGGATAGGGACGACATGAAGCAACCCCTGACCGGGCAGCATATCGGAGAGCGCGGTCCAGCCCTGGAAGGTGCGAAATACCGAGCATTTTGTGGTGTTATCCACCGTGTACTCTTCAACGTCGGTACGGTGCGCCGCATTCCACGGATCGTACTGCTCGACGTTGCCGTTAAACACGCTGGCGAATACCTGCTGATAGGCTGGCAGCAGCCAGCGTTCCAGCGCGCCGGAGTCGGTATGCGCTCCCAGTCCTTTGGATGTGGTGCCCGGCGGGCGGCGACGGATGCGATCCGGGTAAATGATGCTGATATCCGGATTAAACCATCGCTTGCCGTCGTGCTCTACCTGCCACAGACGGTTGAGGAACGACTGCGCCAGCGCCATCTCTTCACTTTGGCGGGCCTGCATTTGCGCCTGCGACCAGTAGACAGGATAGATTTCAGGCCGGGAGGCGCTCAGCGTACCGAAAAAATTATCCCCCGGTCCTTTATACACCTCGTCAAAATGGTTCTTGTCCAGATAGTCGAGCATCGACTGGTCCCATGCCAGCGCCTGTTCGCGTGGAAAATGACCTTTAATCACCGCGCACCCGCGGCGCTTAACCTCGGCGCGGGTGGCATCGCTAATGTTGCCCATCGCCAGTTCGCTAAAAGGGATAATTGGCCATACCGGCTGCCCCTGCGCCTTCAGATCGTTAATTTCCGCCACCCGGGCTGCTATGGTGGCGCTCAAACGGTCGAACACCGCCTGTACGTCGCCGATTTGCGCGCGTAGCGCCTGCTTCATCTGACGAATGGCCGCTTTTGGGCCGGCGGGCAGCGTTTCGTGGGTAAAAGGAGTCGTCATATCAACCTCATCATCTTTCGTTCGAAAGTAAAGTTAGTTACATCTGATACTTTAAGTTAAAATAAGGTTAATGCAAGTTTAAAATATTGCAGGAGCGCACAAGGAGAGAAGCGAGAGGAAAACGTAAGGTGGCCAGGACGCCTTAATGTCTTATGCGGCTATTCCTTTCGTTCAGCCACTTTTCATTCGAAATAAATTTGTGGTTCTGCTCACATTGTTATTAAAATGTTTCTGGTCGCAGTTACAGCCAGGAGCTTAAGTATGACCGTTAACGTTGTCGTTACAGATATGGACGGCACTTTTCTCGACGATGCCAAGCAGTACGATCGTGTACGCTTCATGGCGCAATACCAGGAACTGAAAAAACGTAATATCGAATTTGTGGTCGCCAGCGGTAATCAGTACTACCAGTTGATCTCCTTCTTCCCCGAGCTGAAAGACGAAATTTCCTTTGTCGCAGAAAATGGCGCGCTGGTGTATGAACATGGCAAGCAGTTGTTTCACGGGGAGCTAACCCGGCATGAATCGCGGATTGTGATTGGCGAACTGCTGAAGGATAAGCAGCTTAACTTCGTCGCCTGCGGTCTGAAAAGCGCTTATGTCAGCAAAAACGCTCCCGAGACTTTCGTGGCGCTGATGGCCAAACATTATCACCGCCTGCAGCCGGTAAACGATTATCACGACATTGACGATATCCTGTTTAAGTTCTCCCTGAATTTGCCCGATGAACAAATTCCGCTGGTTATCGACAAACTGCACGTATCTCTGGATGGCATCATGAAGCCCGTCACCAGTGGCTTCGGTTTTATCGACCTGATTATCCCGGGACTGCATAAAGCGAATGGCATCAGTCGTCTGTTAAAGCGCTGGAACAGGTCGCCACAGAATGTCGTCGCCATTGGCGACAGCGGTAATGATGCGGAAATGTTGAAAATGGCGCATTACTCTTTTGCCATGGGCAATGCCGCAGACAATATCAAAGCGCTTTCACGTTATCACACTGATGATAATAACCATCAAGGCGCGCTCAACGTCATTCAGGCCGTGCTTGACGGCACCGATCCCTTCTGATTAACAGGCCTGCGTAGGCCTGTTAAGCGTAGCGCCATCAGGCAGTTCGGACATATTGCCGATGGCGCCAGGGCAAATTACAGCATATGTTCGGTACGGGCGATGATATCGTCCTGCGCATCCGGCGACAGCGCGGTGAAGAAGGCGGAGTAGCCTGCCACACGCACGACCAGATCGCGGTACTGATCCGGATGTTTTTTCGCATCCAGCAGCGTTTCGCGTGACACGATGTTGTACTGAATATGCCAGCCTTTATGCACCTCAAAGAACGTCCGTAGCAGAACCATCAGTTTCTGTTTGTCGGATTCGTTTTCCAGCGTCGTTGGGTTCAGTTTCTGATTGAGCAGCACGCCGCCGAGAATGGAACCGGTAGGTAATTTGCCTACGGAACCGATCACCGCCGTCGGGCCGAGATGATCCGTACCTGATGCAGGGCTTGCGCCTTCCGCCAGCGGTGTATGCGCTTTGCGACCATCCGGGGTAGCCATAGTCGCGGCGCCAAATGGCACGTTTGCTGAGATAGAGGACGTACCGGCGTAATAGTTGCCGCCCACAGGGCCACGACCATAGCGCGGGTTATGGTATTGCTTCAGCTCATCAATATAGGTCTGATAAGCGCGCGCCAGCAGGGTATCGACACTGTCATCGTCGTTACCGTACTTCGGCGCGCCGTTAATCAGACGCTGGCGCAGCTGCTCATGGGTCAGCCCGTCAAAGTCATCGGCCAGCGCGGCGGCAAGCTGCTGTTGACCGATAACGCCCTGTTCGAAGACCAGTTTTTTCACGGCGGCGAGGCTGTTGCCCAGGTTGGCGATACCGACCTGCAGACCGGATACCCAGTCATATTTTGCGCCGCCTTGCTTGATACTCTTCGCGCGTTCAATACAGTCGTCTACCAGCGCTGAGCACAGAATATCGTGGACGTTCTCTTCCAGCATGGTGTCGACCACATACTCAATTTCGATCGATTTGCGCGTGTAGTAGCGAATTTGGGTATCCCAGGCGGCCATCACTTCGTCAAAATTGTTAAAGTTGCCTGCGGAGAGCGCCTTTTCCTGCGGCAGAAATACCTTGCCGCTGGTGGCGTCGCGACCGCCTTCCAGCGCCGCCAGCATGACGCGGGCGAAGTTAATAAAGCTCATGCCGGTGCAGCGATAACCCCATTTCCCGCCGACGGCGGTTTCGATACAGCCGATCGCCGCGTAATCGTAAGCGTCCTGCGGTTCGATCCCCAACTTGATAAATTCCGGGATGACGATTTCATCATTGTTAAACGCCGGCATCCCAAAGCCGCAGCGGATGACCTGGACGCAGGCGTCAAGGAAATCGTTACTCATTCCGGCGTGATAACGCACACTGAGGTTGGGCTGGGTAGAACGCAGACGTCCGCAGGACTCCAGAATGGCGTAAGACAGTGGATTCACTGCGTCCATTGGCTGACCGTTGATGAGATTCTGACCGCCAATGGTGACGTTTTGATACAGCGGGCTGCCCGCGGAGGCTTTAGAGTGCGAACCGGAGCGGATCTTGTTTACTTCCAGCAGTTTCAGCCAGCAGCTGTGCAGCAGTTCAATGGCGTGCTCACGATCCAGCGTCTGGTTTAGTTCGACATCGCGACGATAATAGGGGTAAAGATACTGGTCCATACGACCAAATGACACCGAGTGACCGTTAGACTCAATTTGTAGAATCAGCTGGATGAAGTAGCACAATTGCAGTGCTTGCCAGAAGGTCTGCGGCGGTTGGTGGGCGATCACCTCGCAGTTTTCGGCGATGGTAAGTAGCTCTTTACGACGGCTTTCACGGGACTCTTCGCCTGCCATCTGGCGCGCCAGCGCGGCAAAGCGCGTGATGTGCTGGCTTACCGCATCCAGCACAATATCAATCGCCTTCAGGAACTGCTCGCCATGCAGATCTTCCAGCACGGTAAGGTTGATGCGTGAGCGGCGCTCGGCGACTTTATCGCGCAGGCCATCAAGCCCTTTTTCCAGCAGCAGCGGGAAGTTCACCGCCAGGTGCGCGTCACCGGAAGTCATATTACCTTCGGCTTTGATAATGCCAGTCGCCAGAAGCCCTTTTTGTTCATCGGTAAACATGCCGTAGCAGCGATCCTGGACGGTTTGACCGCGCCACCACGGACAGACGTCGTGCAGAATACGTTTGTTTTCTTCACTTACGGAAAAACCTGCGCCGGGCCGGTCTGCCAGGTCGTCGATCTCTTTTTCAATCCACGAGACGGTATATTCCGGGAAAATCGGCGCGGCGCGGACTTCACTTGCCTGGTTGCCGACGATCAGTTCATCGTGTTTTATCCAGATAGTGCGTTCCGCCAGGTGATGGGCCAGCGCCAGCGCGCGGCGTACCGGAATCGGTTTATCCAGATGCTGCTGATACATTTCGGTATAATGCTGCGCGCGCTCGGTACAGACCGGCGGTTTCACGATATGTACCAGCGCGGTTTTGTGCGCCTTAATGCGGTCACTGAGCGTGTCCAGTTTCAGTTGGGTCATGATAATTATCCTCGTAGGGTCGCGGTTAAACCTTTTTGGCAGGCGTACTTCTGGGCAAAATCAAGTAACGCCGGCGCATCCAGTGGTTTATCCGGGGCATGATAGGGCTGACTGAGTAAGTGGTATTTATTGATGCCCAGCGTGTGGTAGGGCAGAAAATGAATTTCCCCGACGTGCAGTTCGTCGGCGGCAAAGTCGGTAATGGCTTTAATGGTCTCCTCATCGGCATTAAATCCCTGAATCAGCGGGACGCGAATCACCATTTTTTTGCCCGCGGCGGCGAGTTTCCTGAGATTTTCCAGCACCCGCGAGGCGCTGCCATCGGTCCACTGCTTAAACGGCCCGTCGGCGACATGCTTCAAATCAGCCAGAAACAGATCGATATAAGGCAGTGAGGGCGCAATGTATTTCCATGGAACATGCAGACAGGTCTCAACCGCTGTATGAATACCGGCGTCATGGCTGGCTTTAAACAGCTCTGCCGCCAGTTCCGGCTGCATAAACGGTTCGCCGCCGGAAAGCGTAAGACCGCCGCCGCTGCGATCGTAAAAAGGTTTATCGCGCAGTACCGTCGCCATGATCTCATCCACGCTTTTTATTTCGCCGCACACGGTTAACGCCTGTGTGGGGCAGCAATGCGCCAGGACTGAAAAATGGGCGTCGGTCAGTTTCTCGCGATGGATGAGCAGGCCGTTTAGCGCGCGCTCAATGACGTCCGGCGCGGCTTGCGCGCACAGGTCGCATCCTTCGAGACACAGCCGCGCGTCGTATAACAGATCCTGAGCGCGGGCGCGGCTTTCCGGGTTCTGGCACCAGCGACAGCCCAACGAACAGCCTTTGAGAAATACTACGGTACGGATACCGGGGCCATCGTGGGTAGAATAGCGCTGAATATTGAAGATCATAAACGGCCTCTCTTATTTCATATAAAGATTAAATTACTTTCGAATGAAAGTTATCTTGATGTGCGTCAACGAATGGAGAGGTTCTGACAAAGAGGCGTTAAATGAGGTACAACATCACGGTTTGAGGTTGTGGTATGGCGTTTAAGATGATGCCGCGCTGCTTGAGCCGATCGTCAGTCGGAGCTTGGGTAAGCTGCCTTTGCGTCTGATGACAGTAATTATCTGTTGATACAGCACGGCCATAAACCGTGCTTCGGTATGTTTATCCGTAAAGTGGCTACTGTCCGCAGACTTCACAGCCGGGGTTACGCATCAACTTCATTTCGCGGAACTGACAGGTCATCGCATCGTACATGACGATTTTTCCGCTGGCAGGCTGACCGTAATGCGCCAGCAGCTTAATGGCCTCCATTGCCTGTAGCGAACCGATCACGCCAATCAGCGGCGCCATCACCCCAGCTTCTACACAGGTCAGAGCGTTTTCGCCAAACAGACGGCTCAGGCAGCGGTAACAGGGTTCGTTTTCCCGATACGTAAAGACGGTAACTTGTCCTTCCATACGAATGGCCGCGCCGGAGATTAGCGGCACTTTCGCGGTATAGCATCCGGCGTTAAGTTGATTACGTACGCTAACGTTATCAGTACAGTCCAGTACCAGCGAATGCCCGGCAATCAGGCTGGTCATAGCGTCGTCGTCCAGCCGCGCGTTAACGGGCGTAATGGTAATATGCGGGTTGATTCGCGCCAGCGCGTCGCGGGCGGACTTAACCTTTGGCTGCCCGACCGTGGCGTCGCTGTGCAAGGTTTGACGCTGGAGATTGGAAACGGAAACGGTATCAAAATCGAGTAGCGTCAGTTGCCCGACGCCAGCGCCGGCCAGATACTGCGTTGCCGCGCAGCCGAGTCCGCCCAGCCCGACCACTAATACCCGCGCATCTTTTAACGCTTCCTGCCCTTCAAAATCGAAGCCGCGCAGAATAATTTGTCGGTTATAGCGCAGCATCTCCTGGTCGCTAAGTTCCGCCATTACAGGCCTCCGAACAGAGCATTAAACGGCTCGACTTCCACCCATTCTCCCGGCTCAACATTGCCGCGTTCACGCTCCAGCACAATAAAGCAGTTGCCCAGACTAAACGAGCTGAAAATATGTGAACCCTGGTGTCCGGTGGTCGTGACCTCCAGTTCGCCGTTGGCGCTACGTTGCAGGATGCCGCGCTGGAAATCGAGACGCCCCGGCGTTTTCTTCAGGCGAGATGTTGTGCGTACACGCTGGCGCGGCGGCACAGCGCTTGCCGTATTGCCGCCAAGCTTCGCCAGTAAGGGCTGAACCAGTTGATAAAACGTGAGCGCCGCAGAGACTGGATTCCCCGGCAGGCCACAGAACCAGCTATTACTGAGCTTGCCGAAGGCAAACGGTTTGCCTGGCTTGATAGCCAGCTTCCAGAAGGCGATTTCGCCCAGCTCCTCAAGGATGGTTTTGGTATAGTCCGCTTCACCAACCGAGACGCCGCCGGAGCTTATCACTACATCGGCCTGGCTGTCGGCGTCGATAAATGCGGCGCGAAGCTTACCAGGATCGTCAGGAATAATGCCTAAATTGATCACTTCGCAGCCAAGCTGTTGCAGCATCAAATGTATAGTTAGACGGTTAGTGTCATAAATTTGTCCCGCCTCCAGCGGCTGGCCCGGAAGCTGGAGCTCGTCGCCGGTCGAGAACAGCGCTACGCGCACTTTACGTACAACCTGCGCATCGGCAATTCCCAGCGACGCCAGCACCGGCAGTTCGGCAGTAGTCAGGCGCGTACCGGCCGGAAAGACCACCGCATCCTGGCGAATATCCTCGCCGCGGCGGCGGATGTTTTGTCCGCAACGAACATCGGCGGTAAAACGCACGCCGTCATCGGTTTGTTCCGTCTGCTCTTGCATAACTACCGCCTCGCAACCTGTCGGCACCGGGGCGCCGGTCATAATGCGAATGCAGGTGCCCGCAGGCCACTCTCCCTGGTAAGGCTGACCGGCAAATGCTTTGCCGGCGACGGGCAGCGGCTTATCGGCGGACAAATCCGCCATACGTACCGCATAACCATCCATAGCTGAATTATCAAAGCCGGGGACATCGAGGGGAGAAACGATATCGGTCGCCAGGATGCGGCCAAAGCAGTTCACCAGCGGCAACGTTTCTACAGCGGTGAGCGGGGTTATACGTGAAAGCATCTGGGTCAGCGCCGTTTCAAGCGGCATTAATCCGGCGGAAAATTCCATGAACATACTCCTGCGAGGCAAAATCGAATCCGGCTATTATGTCAGAAAACAGTGGCGGGCAGTATGCTACCTCGGTCTTAGAGACGGCCTTGCGCCTTTACATACCTTACGCATCTTTCTATATTCAAAAATCGAATGAATAACTCACAACAATTCTGATAGTTATAGTAAAAGTTGTGTGCCACCGTAATGGACCCTAAAAATGAATAAAGCAGTGATTGCGATTCACGGCGGCGCAGGCGCGATTGCTCGCGCGCAAATGAGCCATGAGCAGGAGCTACGCTATATCCAGGCGTTGTCAGAGATTGTTGAAAGCGGGCAAAAGATGCTGGAAGCGGGTGACAGCGCGCTTGATGTAGTGACGGAAGCGGTGCGTCTGCTGGAAGCGTGTCCGCTCTTCAATGCGGGTATCGGCGCGGTCTATACCCGAGACGGGACTCATGAACTGGATGCCTGCGTGATGGACGGCAATACCCTGAAAGCCGGAGCCGTCGCGGGCGTGAGTCATGTTCGCCATCCTGTGCTCGCCGCCAGGCTGGTGATGGAGCGCAGCCCGCATGTACTCATGGTGGGGGAAGGGGCGGAAAACTTTGCCTTTTCACAGGGGATGGCGCGCGTTTCGCCGGATATCTTTTCCACCCCGGCGCGTTACGAGCAATTGCTGGCGGCGCGTGCGGCGGGCGAAATGGCGCTCGATCACAGCGGCGCGCCGCTGGACGAAACGAAAAAAATGGGTACAGTCGGCGCGGTGGCGCGGGATAAATTCGGCAATCTGGCGGCGGCAACGTCTACCGGCGGGATGACCAATAAATTGCCCGGGCGCGTCGGCGACAGCCCGCTGGTCGGCGCCGGGTGTTATGCCAACAACGCCAGCGTCGCCGTTTCCTGTACCGGAACGGGAGAGGTCTTTATTCGCACGCTCGCGGCTTACGATATCGCCGCATTGATGGAATATGGCGGACTCAGCCTTGCCGACGCCTGTGAGCGCGTGGTGATGGAAAAATTACCGGCGCTGGGCGGCAGCGGTGGATTAATCGCCGTTGATCACGAAGGTAATGTCGCGTTGCCGTTTAACAGCGAAGGGATGTATCGCGCCTGGGGATATGCCGGGGATACGCCTACCACAGGAATTTACCGGGAATAAGGAGCCGCAGGTGCCGCACAGCGATGAACTGGATAGCCGCGATGTTCTGTCCGTCAGTGGCCTGAATATCGCGTTTCACCACGAAGGGCAACAGGTAGACGCCGTGCGTAATGTGTCATTACGCCTGAAGCGTGGAGAGACTCTGGCGATTGTCGGCGAGTCGGGCTCGGGAAAATCGGTGACGGCGCTGGCGTTAATGCGGCTGATTGAGCAGTCGGGCGCGAACGTGCGCTGCGGCGAAATGCTGTTGCGTCGGCGTAATCGCCAGGTGATTGAGCTGTCTGAGCAGAGTGACGCGCAGATGCGGCGTGTGCGCGGCGCGGATATCGCCATGATTTTCCAGGAGCCAATGACCTCGCTCAACCCGGTATTTACCGTTGGCGAGCAAATTGCCGAATCTATTCGTTTGCATCAGGGCGCCAGCCACGAAGAGGCGCTGGCGGAAGCGAAACGTATGCTCGATCAGGTACGGATCCCGGAGTCGCAGGCGATTTTATCGCGTTATCCGCATCAGCTTTCCGGCGGGATGCGCCAGCGAGTCATGATCGCGATGGCGCTATCCTGCCGTCCGGCGGTATTGATTGCCGATGAACCCACCACGGCGCTGGATGTCACTATCCAGGCGCAAATTCTGCAACTTATCAAAGTGTTGCAGCAAGAGATGTCGATGGGCGTGATTTTTATCACCCACGACATGGGCGTCGTGGCGGATATTGCCGATCGCGTGCTGGTGATGTATCAAGGCGAGGCCGTGGAAACCGGCAGCGTAGAGCAGATTTTCCATGCGCCGACGCATCCTTATACCCAAACGTTGCTGGCCGCCGTCCCTCAGCTTGGCGCGATGCGCGGCCACTCGCTGCCACGCCGTTTCCCGTTGATTTCCGCTGACGAACCGGCCCTTTATGAATCGCAGATTGAGCAAGACACGGTGGTGGAAGGCGAGCCTATTCTTCAGGTTCGGGGGCTGGTGACGCGATTCCCGCTGCGTAGCGGTCTCTTTAACCGCATTACGCGTGAAGTTCATGCCGTTGAGAATATCAGTTTCGATCTCTGGCCGGGCGAAACGCTATCGCTGGTGGGCGAGTCCGGTAGCGGAAAATCGACGACCGGACGCGCGCTGCTGCGGTTGGTTGAATCCCGGCAGGGGGAGATTATCTTTAACGGCCAGCGTATTGACACGCTGTCTGCGGGTAAACTCCAGCCGTTGCGCCGCGATATTCAATGTATTTTCCAGGACCCTTACGCCTCGCTCGACCCGCGCCAGACCGTGGGGTATTCCATTATGGAACCTTTACGGATTCATGGCCTGGGGCAGGGGGACGCTGCGGCAAAGCGCGTGGCCTGGTTGCTTGAGCGTGTCGGATTACGTCCTGAACATGCCTGGCGTTATCCGCATGAGTTTTCCGGCGGTCAACGTCAGCGCATCTGCATAGCTCGCGCGCTGGCATTGAATCCTAAAGTGATTATTGCTGATGAGGCGGTCTCCGCGCTGGATGTTTCCGTTCGCGGACAGATTATTAATTTACTGCTTGATTTACAACGGGAAATGGGGATCGCCTACCTGTTTATTTCGCATGATATGGCGGTCGTGGAGCGAATTAGCCATCGCGTGGCGGTGATGTATCTTGGTCAAATTGTTGAAATGGGGCCGCGGCGCGCCGTTTTTGAAAATCCGCAGCATCCTTATACGCGTAAATTGATGGCGGCGGTGCCGGTTGCTGATCCCTCCAGACACCGGCCGCGGCGCGTTCTGCTATCAGATGATATACCCAGCAATATTCATAAACGTGGCGAAGAGACGCCCGCCGTTTCATTACAGTTGGTCGGGCCGGGACATTATGTTGCGCGGCCGCTGCAGGATAATGCGCTCTCGCGCTTATAACATTCAGACAGGCAGGGTTTCAGGAGAACAACATGACGCAATTTATTACGCATAAATGGCTGGCGGCGCTGGGACTGGCCTCATCCATTGCGGCTTTTCCGGCCCTGGCGGCCAAAGATGTGGTGGTGGCGGTAGGGTCTAATTTCACCACGCTCGATCCGTATGACGCCAACGATACACTCTCGCAGGCGGTGGCGAAGTCATTTTATCAGGGGCTGTTTGGCCTGGATAAAGACATGAAGGTAAAAAACGTCCTGGCGAAAGGCTATACCGTTTCTGATGACGGTCTGACCTACACCATTACCCTACGGCAGGGGGTGAAATTTCAGGACGGCGCGGATTTTGATGCGGCGGCGGTGAAAGCGAATCTCGATCGCGCCAGCAATCCGGATAACCACCTCAAGCGTTATAACCTGTATAAAAATATCGCAAAAACGGAGGTCGTCGATCCGGCAACGGTAAAAATTACCCTGAAACAGCCGTTCTCCGCTTTCATTAATATTCTGGCGCACCCGGCGACGGCGATGATCTCGCCGCAAGCGCTGGAAAAATATGGCAAGGATATTGGTTTTCATCCGGTCGGTACCGGTCCATACCAGCTTGAAACCTGGAATCAGACCGACTTTGTCAAAGTGAAGAAGTTCGCCGGTTACTGGCAGCAGGGCTTACCCAAGCTGGATTCTATTACCTGGCGTCCGGTTACTGACAACAATACCCGCGCGGCGATGCTGCAAACCGGCGAAGCGCAATTTGCTTTTCCTATCCCTTATGAGCAGGCCGCGTTACTGGCGAAAAATAAAAACCTCGAACTGGTCGCCAGCCCGTCCATTATGCAGCGTTATATCAGTATGAATGTGACGCAGAAGCCGTTTGATAATCCTAAGGTGCGTGAGGCGTTGAATTACGCTATCAATCGTCAGGCGCTGGTTAAAGTGGCGTTTGCCGGATACGCCACGCCGGCGACGGGCGTGGTGCCGCCGTCGATAGCCTATGCGCAAAGCTATCAGCCGTGGCCCTATGATCCGGCTAAAGCGCGCGAACTGTTGAAAGAGGCGGGGTATCCAGACGGTTTCAGTACCACGCTGTGGTCATCGCACAACCATAGCACCGCGCAAAAAGTGTTGCAGTTTACCCAACAGCAACTGGCGCAGATTGGCGTTAAAGCCCGGATAACCGCGATGGACGCCGGCCAGCGCGCCGCGGAAGTCGAGGGCAAAGGGCAAAAAGAGAGCGGCGTGCGAATGTTCTATACAGGCTGGTCGGCGTCGACGGGCGAAGCTGACTGGGCGTTATCGCCGCTCTTCGCATCACAAAACTGGCCGCCGACGCAGTTTAATACCGCTTTTTACAGCAACAAGCAGGTCGACAGCGATTTGGCGGCGGCCTTAAAGACCAACGATCCGCAGGAGAAAACACGATTGTACAAAGAGGCGCAGGATATTATCTGGAAAGAGTCGCCCTGGATACCGTTGGTGGTGGAGAAATTGGTTTCTGCGCACAGTAAAAATTTGACCGGTTTCTGGATTATGCCGGATACCGGTTTCAGCTTTGACGATGCGGATTTGAAGTAAGTAATGCGATGGGGCTGGATGGCGCGCGCGTTGTCCGCCATCCGGTAAAAGGTTCGTGTGATGCTTAACTATGTTCTCAAGCGCCTGCTGGGATTAATTCCTACGCTGTTGATTGTGGCAGTGCTGGTGTTTTTATTTGTTCATTTGTTGCCCGGCGACCCGGCGCGGCTGATAGCCGGACCGGAAGCCGACGCGCAGGTGATCGCGCTGGTTCATCAGCAGCTGGGGCTTGATCAGCCGCTTCATGTCCAGTTTTGGCATTACATCACCCATGTTTTACAAGGCGATTTCGGGACGTCAATGGTTTCCCGCCGCCCGGTTTCTGAGGAGATCGCCAGCCGCTTTTTGCCGACGCTGTGGCTGACGATAACCAGTATGATATGGGCGGTGCTGTTTGGCATGGCGATCGGCATCGCCGCCGCCGTGTGGCGTAATCGCTGGCCTGACCGGGTAGGAATGACGCTTGCCGTGACCGGCATTTCTTTCCCGGCTTTTGCGCTGGGAATGTTGTTAATGCAGATTTTTTCCGTGGATCTGGGCTGGCTACCGACCGTGGGGGCGGATAGCTGGCAACATTATATTTTACCCTCCCTGACGCTTGGTGCGGCGGTGGCATCAGTCATGGCGCGTTTTACGCGCTCCTCGTTTGTCGATGTGCTGAGCGAGGATTACATGAGGACCGCGCGGGCGAAAGGCGTCAGTGAAACGTGGGTGGTGTTAAAACATGGCCTGCGCAATGCAATGATCCCGGTCGTCACCATGATGGGACTGCAATTTGGCTTCCTGCTTGGCGGATCGATCGTCGTTGAAAAAGTGTTTAACTGGCCGGGGCTTGGGCGATTACTGGTCGACTCCGTCGACATGCGCGACTACCCCGTGATTCAGGCGGAAGTGCTGCTGTTTTCTCTGGAATTTATTCTTATCAACTTAGTGGTGGATGTCCTCTATGCCGCCATTAATCCGGCTATCAGGTATAAGTAAGGATGCGATTATTTAACTGGCGCCGTCAGGCGATTTTACATGCTATGCCGGTGGTAAAACCCGACCAGATACGCACGCCGTGGCGGGAGTTCTGGCGTCGTTTTCGCCGCCAGCATGTCGCGTTGGTCGCCGGGGGATTCGTACTGGCGTTAATTCTGGTGGCGATTTTTGCCCGTTGGCTGACGCCCTACGATGCGGAAAACTATTTTGACTACGATAGCCTGAACAATGGCCCCTCTTTGCAGCACTGGTTTGGCGTTGACTCGCTGGGAAGAGACATCTTTAGCCGGGTTCTCGTTGGGGCGCAGATCTCACTGGCGGCGGGCGTGTTCGCGGTATTTATCGGCGCGATAATCGGTACGGTGTTGGGATTGCTGGCGGGATATTATGAAGGCTGGTGGGATCGTTTTATTATGCGCATTTGCGATGTGCTGTTCGCCTTCCCCGGCATTTTGCTGGCGATTGCCGTTGTGGCGGTGTTAGGCAGCGGTATTGCTAATGTGATCGTTGCGGTGGCGATTTTCTCTATTCCGGCGTTTGCTCGTCTGGTGCGCGGAAATACCCTGGTCTTAAAACAGCAGACGTTTATTGAGTCTGCCCGCAGTATCGGCGCCAGCGACACGACGATTTTGTTTAGCCATATATTGCCGGGAACGGTCTCGTCAATTGTGGTTTTCTTTACGATGCGTATCGGTACGTCAATTATTTCCGCGGCAAGCCTGTCATTTCTCGGATTAGGCGCGCAGCCGCCAACGCCGGAGTGGGGAGCGATGCTCAATGAAGCGCGGGCGGATATGGTCATCGCGCCGCACGTAGCGCTCTTCCCGGCGGTGGCGATTTTCCTGACTGTGCTGGCGTTTAACCTGTTAGGCGACGGGTTGCGCGATGCGCTGGACCCGAAGATTAAGGGGTAAGCCAGCCCGGTGGCGTTGACGCCTGGCGGGCCTGGAACGGTCTCGCCAGGCGGGATAACACATCCGGCACCCGCGCCGGGGGAGGTGGCGTTAAACCCGACTGCCCCACAAATCATATTCGTCGGCGTTTTCCACTTTCACGCGCACGATATCGCCCGGCTTGACGTTGGTTTCGCCGTTCAAATAGACCGCGCCGTCAATTTCCGGCGCATCCGCCATGCTACGCCCGATAGCGCCTTCTTCGTCAACCTCATCAACGATCACCAGAATTTCGCGGCCCACTTTTTCCTGCAAGCGCTCAGCGGAGATTTGCTGTTGCAGTTGCATAAAGCGGTTCCAGCGCTCTTCTTTCACCTCTTCCGGCACCTGATCCGGCAGCTCATTCGCGCCTGCGCCTTCCACCGGGCTGTACTTGAAGCAGCCTACACGATCGAGGCGCGCCTCTTTCAGGAAGTCGAGCAGCATCTGGAAGTCTTCTTCCGTTTCGCCGGGGAAGCCGACAATAAAGGTGGAGCGTAGGGTCAGTTCCGGGCAGATTTCGCGCCACTGCTTAATGCGCGCCAGCTGGCGGTCAACGGAACCAGGACGTTTCATCAGTTTAAGAATCCGCGGGCTGGCATGTTGCAGCGGAATGTCCAGATAAGGCAGGATTTTGCCTTCCGCCATTAGCGGAATCACATCATCAACGTGTGGGTAGGGGTAGACGTAGTGCAGACGTGTCCAGACGCCCAGTTTTGATAACTGTTCGCACAGGCTCACCATACTGGTTTTCACCGGTTCGCCATTATGGAATCCGGTGCGGTGCTTCACATCTACGCCGTAGGCGGAGGTATCTTGCGAAATCACCAGAATCTCTTTGACCCCGGCATCAACCAGACGTTTCGCTTCGCTTAATACGTCGCCAATCGGACGGCTGACCAGATCCCCGCGCATCGACGGGATGATGCAGAACGTGCAGCGGTGATTACAGCCTTCAGAAATTTTCAGATACGCATAATGGCGCGGCGTCAGTTTTACACCCTGTTCCGGTACGAGGCTTAAAAATGGATTGTGCTTCGGCTTCGGTACGTAATGATGTACGTGCTGCAGAACTTGCTCATAGCTATGCGGCCCGGTGATTTCCAGTACTTTCGGATGCACTTCGCGGATCTGATCTTCTTTTGCGCCCAGGCAGCCGGTGACGATTACCTTACCGTTTTCGTTCAGCGCTTCGCCAATGGCTTCCAGCGACTCTTGTACCGCGCTGTCAATAAAGCCACAGGTATTAACGATAACCATATCCGCATCGTCATAGCGTGGCACAACGTCATAGCCTTCGGTACGCAGCTCAGTCAGGATGCGTTCCGAATCAACGAGGTTTTTCGGACAGCCCAGGGAAACGAAGCCGATCTTTGGCTGGTGGGTTACATTACTCATAGCTTAAAAAGTGTTCATTTATTGGAATGGTCAGGGCAGGGATTCTACAGATATCCGAACAAAAATTGTATCGCAATCTCATCGGGAGCGGCGGCATCAACCGTTGTGGTTATCAGCAAAAGGTGAAAAAGGGCAATTCTAAGAAAATTCTTGATCTCTGACACCCATTTGTCTAAAAAACGACCATACTATTAAGTTGAACCCTGGTAGAAAAGAGGAGGAAAAAAGGTATGGTCGTTGACAGACTGAGAACCGATCTTCTCAACAAGCTGATAAACGCGCGTATCGATCTTGCCGCTTATCTGCAATTGCGAAAAGCGAAGGGGTATATGTCAGTCAGCGAAAGTGACTCTCTGCGTGACAATTTTTTTGAACTGAATCGCGAGCTCCACGATCAATCCTTACGGCAGGGACTGCATCTCGATCAGGAAGAGTGGAACGCGCTGCGCCGTGCCGAAGGCGCGCTTGCAGCCGCCGCCGTTTGTTTAATGAGCGGACACCATGATTGTCCGACCTTTATTGCCGTCAACGCAGATAAACTTGAAAACTGTCTGACAACTTTGACGCTGAGTATTCAGAGTCTGAAAGCACATTCACCGCTTACACAGGTCTGAACAAGGGGAGGCGACTCCTGAGGAATCCCCAGCAAACCAAGACAGGCATAGTGTTATGTGATCTAATTGATTGCGCTAACACTTTCAAGGAAATCATCACTATGCCTGCTCGTTCATTATGCCAAAAATCCTTTAAAAATATACTGGAGCCTTTGCACCTTTACCGCCGTCAATCTCTGATTGAGGCTACCAGTGTAGTGATTAACGGTGCATCTCTTACACTTATTCAGTATTGGGCGTGATTTGTCAGGAGTAGCATCGGTCAGGCACAAGATAAAACGTATCGATCGACTTCGGGGAAAGTCTCACTTGCAGAATGAAGTTTCAGATACTTTTTCAGCGTGTTACTAAAAAATCACGGAGGGAATGACCCGGGTTGTCATGCTCTCCTATATGCCAGCCTGTTTTCCGCCAAAGGTGACTAAATTCGGTTCACCAGACAATCGTTGATGTTCTTAGGGAACGGTATAGTCGAATTCACTCCTGAAACAGGTACGGAATGTCGGCCGTTTACTATTCTGAAACGTTATTTATATCAAATAATTAAATTTTATTTTTATCTTTGTTATTGTAACAATAAATTACATGTTTCTTTCTGTTATCAGCGAACCTGAACCAATTTTAATGGGGGGTTAGATAAAAGCTAATTCAGAAAATTATTTTTTTAAGATATATTGAATTATCAGATGCTCCATTCAAATGAGAGACGAGAATGCAAACGTTAGAACGGTTTTTTCTTTTCGTTACGGGGGACCAACCTGAACGATTTGAAAAAGCAAATAGCAGTTGTGCTGATAGCGTAATCCTTGATTTAGAAAATGCGGTGTCATCTGAGAAAAAAATAATTGCCAGAGAAAATGCTCTGAATTTCATGAGTAATGATGAAAAAGTACTGATTGCTGTACGTGCAAAAATTGTAATAACTTCACGCCTGGCTGGATCATATCCTTCTGTTGACGGTATCACAACTGAATTTATGAAAAACGAGTTGACAATACAAAATGCTATTCACTCCTGTAAAATGGGGTTCAGTGGCAAGGTATGTATTCACCCTCCACAAATTTCACATGTAAACAGAGCATTCAGCTATTTAAAACAAGAAATCGAGTGGGTTCCCCAGATTATGCGACTGGCTCAATATCCCCATGGAGCGTTCAGTCATGAAGGGCAAATGGTGGATAAACCGTTACTGGAAAAAGCAAAAAGGATTTTGGCTCATAGCATTTAGTAAATATATGAAGGAGTCACCAATGAAAGCTTTAGTTTGTGTAAAACAAGTTGTCGATCATAACGTTAGAATTAGAATAAAGCGAGATCATTCTGATGTTGATATTTCTGATTCAAAACTCAGTATCAATCCATTTGATGAAATTGCAGTTGAAGAAGCAGTACGTTTAAAAGAACGGGGATTAATCAGTGAGGTTGTTGTAGTGTCTATAGGAAACACAGGTGTAGGGGATGTATTGCGTACAGCACTGGCAGCAGGGGCAGACAGGGCAATACACATATTAACAAAAAACTCTCTTACACCACTAATTGTGGCCAAAACTATCACCGCTATTACCCGGAATGAAAAACCCGATATTATATTATTAGGCAAGCAAGCTATTGACGATGATTGTAATCAGGTAGGCCAAATGCTGGCAGCATTACTCGATCTTCCCCAAGCCACTAATGTTAGTAAAATTACTATTTCTGATAATTCATTAACTGCTGTTCGTGAGGTTGATGGAGGATTAGAAACGTTAAATTTATCCCTGCCTGCAGTACTCACTACAGATCTACGTCTGAATACACCGAGGAATATCAGCTTGCCGAATGTTATTAAAGCCAAAAAGAAACCTGTTAAGGAGATAGATTTCGATTCACTTGGTATTAACCCGTCATCCAGATTGACTATTATTAAAGTTGATGAGCCAGCAAGAAGGAAAGCAGGCATAATCGTTCCAGATATTAACACGCTGCTAGATAAATTAAAAAACGAAGAAAAAGTAATTTAAGGAGGAAAATATGGCTTCTTTAGTTATTGCTGAACATAACGGCAATACTCTTTTACCTTCAACACTCAGTACTATCACTGCGGCAAAAGCCATTAATAGTGATATAGATATACTTATGTTAGGATATGGTATAGAAAGTATTGCAGTTAAAGCCAGTCATATTCAGGGGATATCCACTGTATTTGTTGCTGACAGCCCACTATTCGAACACCTTCTGGCAGAGAATGTGGAAAAACAGATCAGCTATTTTTTGAATAGTGGGAAAAATCATTATCAGTCCATTCTTTTTCCTGCAAGCTCTTTTGGAAAAAACTGTGCGCCACGCTTAGCAGCAAAACTTGATGTATCTCAGATTAGTGATATTACGCGTGTCATTGATCAACATACCTTTGAACGTCCAATCTATGCGGGTAACGCTATTGCCACAGTACACAGTGATGATGAATATAAAGTGATAACTGTTCGTCCTACCTCATTTGCGGCTGCGGTTGCGGAAGATGAGGGAAAAGCCCCCATTGAATTTACAGAGGTTGTTCTTGGTTCAGATCAGGTAAAATTTATTAGCCAACATGTTAATAAAAGTAACCGTCCAGACTTACAATCCGCCAGAGTTGTAGTATCAGGTGGACGAGGAGTAGGAAGTGCACAGGCATTCAAAGAACTTGTTGATAACCTGGCAGATAAATTAGGCGCTGCCGTGGGGGCAAGCCGGGCTGCTGTAGATGCTGGTTATGCACCAAATGATTATCAGATTGGCCAGACCGGAAAAATCGTTGCGCCTCAACTTTATATTGCTCTGGGAATTTCTGGCGCCATACAACATCTTGCCGGGATGAAAGAGTCAGGCGTCATTGTCGCTATTAATAAGGATCCTGACGCTCCTATCTTTTCTATTGCGGATTATGGTTTGGTAGCTGATATTTTCAAAGCTGTACCTGAACTTATCGATAAATTATAAATCATATTTTTTCCTCCTTAAAGGTAACTTTTATGCAATATACTGATATTCAAATTTGGCAGCCTGGCATTCTGCGCAACACCGATTATCTTAACCCCGGTCCCGCTAAGCTGCTGGCCGCCACTCTGGATAAAGACATCAAAATCTTTAAAGAGGGGGGGCGTTCTGCCAGAATTATGGCACTGGCTCTATTTTCTTCCTGTCGACCGCCAGTCAGATCTATCTGCTGATGGTCATCCGATAAAAGGTCATTTTCTACCCCCTGTTGGCGCTGGTTTATTGAGGAAAAAATTATGAAAAGTATTGAAAAGGATAAATATCAGGATATTCGTCATGCGGTTCGTTCATTATGTAGTGAATTTGATGATAAATATCACCGTAAGATAGATGAAGCAAAAGCCTATCCTGAAGAGTTTGTTAATAAACTAACCAAAGCTGGTTGGCTGGCTGCGCTCATCCCGGAGGAATTTGGAGGGTCAGGGCTTGGTTTAACTGAAGCATCTATTATCATGGAAGAGATCAATAGATCGGGTGGAAACTCTGGAGCCTGCCATGGTCAGATGTATAACATGAATACGTTGTTACGTCATGGATCCGATAAACAGAAAGAATTCTGGCTGCCACGGATAGCTACTGGTGAATGGCGCCTGCAGTCGATGGGCGTCACAGAACCCACAGCAGGTACAGATACCACCAGAATTAAAACTACAGCTATAAAAAGAGAAGACCGGTATGTGATAAACGGACAAAAAGTCTGGATTTCACGTGTTCAACATTCAGACTGGATGATTCTTCTGGTTCGAACTACTCCGCTTGCAAATGTAAAACGTAAATCCGAAGGGATGTCTATTTTCATGGTTGATATTAAAGAAGCTATGAAAAATGGAATGACAGTACGACCTATTCCCAATATGGTCAATCATGAAACCAACGAGCTCTTTTTTGACAACCTGGAAATTCCCGAAGAAAATCTTATTGGTGAAGAGGGTATGGGTTTTCATTACATACTTGATGGTTTAAATGCAGAGCGTACCTTGATTGCGGCAGAATGTATAGGCGATGGATATTGGTTTATGGATCGTGTTACCCGCTATACCTGCGAGCGTGAGGTTTTTGGTCGTCCCATTGGTCAGAACCAGGGGGTGCAGTTTCCTATTGCAGAAGCATTTATTGCAGTGGAAGCGGCTAATCTGATGCGTTTTAAAGCGTGCGAGCTTTTTGATCAGCATCTTGATTGTGGAGCACAGGCTAATATGGCGAAATACCTTGCTGCGAAAGCCAGCTGGGAAGCAGCCAATGCCTGCCTGCAATTTCATGGTGGATATGGTTTTGCCTGTGAGTATGATATCGAACGAAAGTTTAGAGAAACACGTTTATATCAGGTTGCTCCCATATCTACCAACCTGATCCTGAGCTATATCGCTGAGCATGTGCTGGAGATGCCACGTTCATTCTGATGTCAAATCAATTGGAAAAATATTATGAAACAGTTACCTCTGTCCGGAGTCATTATAGTCTCGATTGAACATGTCATTGCCGATCCCTTCTGTACCCGACAGTTGGCTGATTATTTCTCGCGGGTAACTATAATAGAATGCCAAGAAAATAGGGACTTTTCCTGCAATTATGATGAACGGCTTAAAATGATTTGTGTATATTCTTTTTCATCTGAGGGAGAAAGATAAATATAAATGTTATGGAATGCTTCATCATCACCGACATTTTTTTATAGTTGATAACTGGCTATATAGTCTTATAGGCACCTTTTTCTAAGGTTGAACATTCCTATACCATTTCATCTGTTTTATCACTATGATATTTATTTCATTGGTTACAATATGAATGCAATTTTATTTACATAATATAGCTGTTCCTACGGTGCTGAAAAATTAAGGAGTTAATAATGAACGATACACTTTCTAATACCCAGCAATCACGTGAGACAATAGAATGTGATGTTCTTATTGTGGGAGCAGGACCCGCCGGATTATCTGCAGCTCTTAAACTTAAATTACAGGCAAATGACGCAGGAAAAGAACTGTCCATTATCGTCCTTGATAAAGGAGCTGAGCCTGGTTCTCATATTCTCAGTGGGGCAGTCATGGATCCCCGAGCGCTGAATGAACTAATTCCTGATTGGCAGGAAAGAGGCGCACCCATTAAACAGCCTGTTACTCAGGATAAATTACTGTTACTGACGAATGAAAAATGTATTAATTTGCCGGATGCATTGATTCCTGATAATTTTCGCAACCATGGAAACTTTATCGTAAGCCTCGGTAATCTCATTAAATGGCTCGCCGGTCAGGCAGAAACGTCAGGCGTGGATATTTATGCAGGCTTTTCGGCAACTGAGATACTGTATGATCAGGATACTAACATTATCGGTGTAGTAACTGGTGATATGGGACGTCATCGGGATGGCAGCAAGAAAGAGGGGTTCCTGAGTGGAATAGAAATTCTGGCAAAATATACAATTTTTGCCGAAGGGGCCCGCGGTAGTCTGGCTAAAGAACTGATCAAAAAATTTCATCTTGATACAGGCAAAGCACCCCAGAGTTTTAGCATAGGCATAAAAGAGTTGTGGGAGGTTCCATCAGACCAGTCCCATCCGGGGCTTGTAATTCACACCACAGGTTGGCCTCTGGATAAAGAGTCGTTCGGGGGTGGGTTTCTCTATCATCTTAATGATAATAAAATTGCACTAGGTTTGGTTGTGGGACTTGATTATTCTAATCCCTGGTTAAGCCCTTTTCAGGAAATGCAGCGCCTGAAAACACACCCTTCTATACGCAAATACATTGACCGGGGTAAGCGTATTGGTTATGGCGCAAGAGCAATCAATAACGGCGGGATTGCGTCTATGCCTGATCCCTGTTTACCTGGTGGTCTGCTGATTGGTTGTAATGCCGGTACGCTCAATGCAAGTAGAATCAAGGGCATCCATACAGCTATCAAAAGTGGCATGATAGCGGCTGACGCTATATTTAATGCTTTGCTGGACAACAGGAAAAACGACATACTGACAGAATATCAAACATTACTGCGACAGAGCTGGCTTTGGCAGGAACTGGAAAATGGTAGTAATTTCAAACCCTGGTTTAAAAAAGGGCGTGTGATAGGTTTTATCATGACTGGCATTGAGCATTGGCTGCTTCCCCGAATGGGTATAAAAAAAATCCCCTGGCGTGTAAAAAATAACCGACCGGACAATATCACTCTGCAACCGGCCAACAAAAGCCAGAAAAAACTGTACGACAAACCTGACGGTAAACTGACGTTTGATATTTTGTCATCCGTCTATCTCAGTAACACCTGGCATGATGACGACCAGCCAGTACATTTGAAAATCAGTGATCAGAATATCCCTATATCAATTAATCTGGATATTTATGGTGGCCCCGAAGAACGATATTGCCCTGCCGGAGTATATGAATTTTTACAGGATAGTGAAACACAAAATATGCGTCTGCAAATAAATTCACAGAACTGTATTCACTGTAAAGTTTGTGACATTAAAGATCCTAAACAAAATATAACCTGGACTACGCCTGAAGGTGGCAACGGACCAAATTATACAGGGATGTAACGCTATCACTCATTCTGAGCTGTGAGCATAGTAACCAGTTTTTGTGTGAAGCCGGGTAATTTGTCAAAGCTTCTGGCGCAGATTTGTAATTTTCTTAATGACCAAAATTCATCAAGATCAATAATCGAAAATTCATGCAACTGACGCAAACGGGATGCAGCAGAGTGAGGCATTATACCAATGCCCACTTTTGCTTCAACCATACGGCAAAATGTTTCAAAGTTGCCGACCTGTATTCTAATTTTCAGTTTAGATGGTACTAGTTCTGCCTTTTTTCGGATAAATTCAAACATTCCTGTCCCTTCAGGCAGGCTGATTTGTTCATATTGAATTAATTCATGAAAGGTCACGCTTTTTCTGTCAGCAAAGGGATGGTCTGTCGCGGTGATAAGCACTAGCCTATCAGTACGGAACGGCAGTATTTCAAGATTATCTGTTGTAATATTACCAGCAACAATTCCGAGATCAGTTTTCCCCTCAATAACAGAACGTACAATTTCCGGACTTGGATACTCCCTGAGATCAATATTCACATCGTTATATAGTGTAAGGAAATGGCTCAACAACGGGGGGAGATACTCTGCAATAGCAGTTATACTGGAAAATATTCTGACATGTCCTTTGATGCCTTTAACATGCTCCTGCATATCGCTACGTAACATTTCTATCTGATTCACAATAAGGCTGGCGTGGTGTTTAAATGTTTCACCAGCAGAGGATAACGTTATCCCCTTGCTACTACGATACAGCAATCTCAGATTGATACTCTGTTCAAGATTACGTATACGCACGCTACCAGATGCGGCAGACATGTAAGTTTTTTCCGCTCCACGTGTTAAGCTCCCTTCTTCACTGATAGCAAGGAATAATTTTAAATCTTTTATATCAAAGTGCATCGTTGTGGCTCATAATTAACGTATAATACAGTGTGCTGCTTTTTTATAGACTCAGTCAGACTGAGTATTTCGGCCTATCCGAATTCCTGTCACGTCGAGATAACTACAAAATGTAGGCTGACGGTGTCACCGCCCTACCATGATCCGGGGCGGATCTGGTAGGACGCTGGTGACCGCTGACAGGGGGTCAGGTCAGACATATTGTCGGAACCGTTGTAACGTAGATGCTAATACCTGCTCCCCGTGGTCATCAGGTTAACCCGTTTACAGCGGTTTTTTCAGCCCCGGCAGATTTATCATAAACTGATCACCGTAAATATGTGGAATCAGCCAAGTAAAGAACAGATTGGCAAACGCCACCACAAACAATGATACGCCTCCATAGGTCAATAAAGCGCATACAAAAATAATCATCGGCATGGCTTTGTTCTGGCCCACCATACAGGTCACAGCACTGACAATTGAGTAGTAAAAACCAGCAAATTCAATCAGCTTGCCAAATACTGCACCCAGCAGAAAGACAGGAAAATAAAGTTTTACAAAACCGATCAACTTATCCATAAATATATCACTGAAAACCGGGGCGACCGTCACTGGACGGGTGAACAGAACTGCGCCAAGTGCTACCAGCGGAGCAAAAAGGATCACACTGTAACCACGATAAGCGACCAGCATCAGTAATGAATACATTCATTGTCTTATCTCGCTTGCATGACTACCCATTTTATCCATATTATGCAACAGCTTGTGTCATATTTTTCTGATCTCCATTTTAGATCAGACAGGCTATTACTCAGGGATTCCGGCGCGAAGAATGGAACATACTCTAAAAAGTACTTGGCGGATTCAAGTCGGTATCACTCCGTTAATAATCTTTATTCTCGACCCGCTGCATGTTGATTTTACGGTTAAACGCCGTTCTCTTATTCATCGCAGGAGTAAACCATCATGACATGCAGTGAAATCCCCAGAAAACGATCATGTATTCAATCGGTGATTATCGTTTCGAATATCGACTTTTATCGCAGGATTTATGATGGCTAAAGTCGATGTGAAATGCCCGTTTTGCGCGCAAACGGCATCCGTTAAAAAGTATGGTCCGGGGAGTGCAGGGCACCAGCATTACCGCTGTCAGGCATGTTGCCGCAGCTTTCAGGTCGACTATGAATACCGCGCCTGTCAGCCCGGCATGAAAGAGCAGGTTGTTGATCTTGCCATGTACAATGCCGGTATTCGTAATCCGCAGGGACTGGCAGTCAATCCCTGGAGCGGCGCGCTATGGCTGCATGAACACGGTCTGCGCGGTGGCGATGAAATTAACATACCGAAAAAAGGCAAAAATTATGGCTGGCCGCTGGCCACATGGGGCGTCAACTATAGTGGTCTGAAAGTGCCGGAAACCAAAGGTGAAAT
This sequence comes from Salmonella sp. SAL4457, assembly GCF_046548235.1. NCBI lineage: Bacteria > Pseudomonadati > Pseudomonadota > Gammaproteobacteria > Enterobacterales > Enterobacteriaceae > Salmonella > Salmonella sp. SAL4457. The sequence goes on along the minus strand of NZ_JBGDZO010000001.1, from coordinate 1,377,486 downwards.
TGTCGAAGGAACGGAGCAGTCGGTTTACTACTGGAAGGATTCTCCGGCAATTAGCGGGATGGCCTTTATATCAGCGACGTTTTTGTGCCGTGACGGCATAAACTGTTTATCGGCGCGCTAAAAGATAAAGAGGTTATTGTGATGCGCGTCAATGGCAATACGGTGACGGAAGAAGACTGTATTTTGAGTGACAGAAAGCAACGTATCTACGATGTGCATGTCGGACCTGACGGCTACTTATATGTGTTAACCGATGAGTCCGACGGGCAGTTACTCAAGGTAAGTCCTGCAGCCACGCGTTAGGTCACCGGGATCATCACCACTTTGCGAAAAGCTGGGCGCTCGGTAAGCTGCTGATACCAGCGCTCCAGATTCGGGCGCGGCGTCCATTTCAGACCCACGTTCAGCAGGTTATAGACGAAAGGCGCAATAGCGATATCGCCGGTGCCAAAGTTATCCCCTGAGAACCACGGCTGGTGGGCCAGCGCATCATCAAGAAGCGCAAACAGGCTATCACACTTTTCGATACCGGCTTCAATTGCCGCCTGGTCGCGTTTTTCCGGCGGGGTTCTGACCAGTCCCATCAGGATCACACGGTGCGCCGGGCTTAACGTTTGATTCGCCCAGTCCATCCATTTTTCGCCCTCCGCACGCCGCGCCGGATTATCAACCCATAGCCGGTTCTGGCCGTATTGCGCCGCCAAATAGCGGACAATGGCATTGGATTCCCACAATAACAGGTCGGTTTCATCATCTTTAAGCAGCGGCACCAGCCCATTAGGATTCATCGCCAGATAGTCGGCATCCTGGTTAACGCCGAATTTTCCGCCTGCCAGAATTTGATCGTATGGCAGTTCCAGCTCTTCAAGCGTCCACAACACTTTTTTAACATTAGTCGAGTTGTTCCGGCCCCACAGCGTAATCATATTAACCCCTTCCGTTTTATCAGGATGATGACAGTAATCGGCCTACCGTGAGATAAACCTAACATTTACACAATGGTCTGTAAAAAAATCGTTATGAAGGAAGCGTAACGGGATGTTATTGCATAAACTTTAAAAACTTTACCAAGTTACGGTTTCTTTAACGTCGTGAGTGCGTTATTACTCACCGCACTTATTACACGGTGGTGTGACGTGTGTTTTTGGAATGGATACTCGGGTGGTACTATGACGCAATACGCTTCTTCCCTTCGTAGCCTCGCGGCAGGTTCGGTTCTCTTATTCCTTTTCGCTTCGCCTGTAAAGGCAGAGGAACAAACGATCGCGCCGCCGGGCGTTGATGCGCGAGCCTGGATCTTAATGGATTACGCCAGCGGTAAAGTACTGGCGGAAGGCAACGCCGATGAGAAACTCGACCCTGCCAGTTTGACAAAAATTATGACCAGCTACGTGGTGGGCCAGGCGCTGAAGGCAGGGAAAATCAAGCTGACCGATATGGTGACGGTGGGCAAAGATGCCTGGGCGACGGGGAACCCGGCGCTACGTGGGTCGTCGGTGATGTTTCTGAAGCCAGGCGATCAGGTGTCGGTTGCGGATCTTAATAAAGGCATCATCATTCAGTCAGGTAACGATGCCTGTATCGCGCTTGCCGACTACGTCGCCGGAAGCCAGGAGTCCTTTATCGGCCTGATGAACGCCTATGCGAAACGATTGGGGTTAACCAATACAACCTTCCAGACGGTACACGGTCTTGATGCGCCAGGGCAGTTCAGTACCGCTCGCGATATGGCGTTGCTCGGCAAGGCCTTGATTCACGATGTGCCTGACGAATACGCCATTCATAAAGAAAAAGAATTTACTTTTAATAATATTCGTCAACCGAACCGCAACCGCCTGTTGTGGAGCACCAATCTGCATGTCGACGGCATGAAAACGGGGACAACGGCTGGCGCTGGGTATAACCTTGTCGCCTCCGCCACTCAGGGCGATATGCGCCTGATCTCTGTCGTGCTGGGGGCGAAAACGGACCGTATTCGTTTTAATGAGTCAGAAAAACTGCTGACCTGGGGTTTCCGCTTCTTTGAAACGGTCACGCCGATTAAACCTGACGCGACATTCGTGACGCAGCGGGTCTGGTTTGGCGATAAGCGTGAGGTCAATTTGGGGGCGGGCGATGCGGGGTCTGTGACGATTCCGCGTGGGCAGCTTAAAAACCTGAAGGCCAGCTTTACGTTGAACGAACCACAGCTCACGGCGCCGTTGAAGAAAGGGCAGGTTGTCGGCACCATCGATTTCCAGCTTAACGGAAAATCCATTGAGCAACGCCCGTTAATGGTGATGGAAAACGTCGAGGAGGGGGGATTTTTCAGCCGGATGTGGGATTTTGTGCTGATGAAACTCCATCAGTGGTTTGGCAGTTGGTTCTCGTAAAATAACTCCGTTGCCGGGTGCGCGTCGCATCCGGCAAACCTGCGGTTAATACATCAGAGTAATTTGTTGCGCTTTAGCGTAGGCCACAAAGGCCTCATCGGGACGGCGGTCGCTGATAATCGTATCAAAGCGTGATAATTCCCCCATCCGCGCCGGACGTACCTTGCCGAATTTACTGTGATCCACCACCAGTACATGGCTCTGTGCCATTGTCATGGCCCAATGTTTTACCGGCAGCTCTTCCAGATTAAAGCAGGTAGCGCCTTTACTGGTATGAACGCCGGCGGCGGAATAAAACGCGATATCCGGACAAATATTGTTTAACGTTTCATGGAAATCAAGCGGTTTGAAAATGGCGTTGCTGGCGTGAAACTCCCCGCCGCTGAGGATAGCGCGGCAATGGGGTTTGTCCTGCAGCGCCAGAAAGGTATTAAGTGAATAGCACACCGCCGTAAAGGGAAGGTCATTATCAATGGCTTCAATGATCCACGGCGTGGTGGTGCCGCAGTCAATAAATACCGTCTGATGCGCTTGTACCAGGCCCGCAGCCAACTGAGCGGCTCGGCGTTTTTCTTCCACCAGACGAGATTTTTGATCGCTTAACAGATAATGACTGGCGCTGCGGGGCTCCAGTACGATATAGCCGCCCAGCAACACGACAGGCGCGCTTTTATGGTTCAGGTCGCGACGAATGGTCATTTCAGAGACGCCCAACAGGGTCGCGGCTTCTTTTAGATGAAGTTTATCGCTGCGTTTTAAGGCCTGCAGCAATTGACCAATACGCTCGTCGCGTCGCGTTTCCATAGTTCCCCTGGAGAGTTAAATAAGCGCTCCGCACCATACAGAGCGCTTAATATTACTCTTTTTTTCGCTGGTTAGTCACGTACCCAGCCTTTTCGAATGGGCAATGCGAAACAGAAACGGTAACAACGTTGCAGCGCCTGGTAGAGCGGCGCGCCGTACCATTGCCAGATCAGCTGTGCGCTCAGGCAGCCAAGCATCGCTACCAGCAGCGCGCCAATCATATCTAACGGCCAGTGTACGCCGAGATAGACGCGCGACCAGGCGATGGTCATGGCTATCGCCATCATCACGATGCCTGACCAGAGGCGGTGCCAGAACAAAAACGCCAGCGCAAAGGTAAAAATCACCGTACCGTGATCGCTGGGGAACGAGTCATCGGCGGCATGATGCAGGAAGTTATAGCCGATATGATCGACAAACGGACGGTCATGCGGGAAAAGGTGTCCCATTGTCCAGGAGACCGCCAGACTGATAATCAGCGCGATGCCGATTTTAACGATCAGCTGGCGCTGGGCGCAGACCCGATCGCGGGGTCCCCACAGCCAGAGTACAACGGCTAAGAGCGGGACGATGTTGATGACATCTTTGGCGATAAAGATAGCGAGCGAAATTATCCACTGCGCGGAATCAGGCGTGGCGTTAATAAAATAAAACAGCGAGTTGTTAAGGTTTTCCAGCATAACATCCAGGCTCGGAGCAATGAAATCAAAAGGGATAGCCAGCTCATCCCCGTGCAAACTGAGCATAAATGCAGCGTAACAGGGAGGAAAAGCAGTATTGTCTTATTTGGCGGCAACATGAAGAGATTTAAGACAATGGCATAAAATAACGTTGATGATAACGGCGCAAACTTAAATTAACCTTAAAGTACGCAAGCGCTAAGCGGCTTTCTGTAAAAATGTGCGCTATTTCCCTTGCAGCCTCATAATTCGCTATCTCAGTTCCCCGACTTTCATTACACTCTGCGCGGTTTTTATTGGCGAAGAGATGGTATGCAGAATCGTTTACAATCAGGCGGCAGGCTGGGACGTCAGGCGCTGCTTTTTCCTCTCTGTCTGGTGCTGTACGAGTTTTCTACTTATATTGGCAACGACATGATCCAGCCGGGTATGCTGGCGGTGGTTGAGCAGTATCAGGCGGGCCTGGACTGGGTTCCGACGTCCATGACCGCTTATCTGGCGGGCGGTATGTTCTTACAGTGGCTGCTTGGCCCGTTGTCTGACCGGATTGGCCGTCGTCCCGTGATGCTGGCAGGCGTCGTGTGGTTTATTATCACCTGCCTGGCGACGTTACTGGCGAAAAACATCGAACAATTTACCTTCCTGCGTTTTTTGCAAGGGATTAGCCTGTGTTTTATCGGCGCTGTAGGGTATGCCGCGATTCAGGAATCCTTTGAGGAAGCGGTGTGTATAAAAATTACCGCGCTGATGGCGAACGTGGCGTTAATCGCGCCGCTACTGGGACCACTGGTTGGGGCGGCATGGGTGCATGTTCTGCCGTGGGAGGGGATGTTTATTTTATTTGCCGCACTGGCCGCTATCGCCTTTTTCGGGCTACAGCGCGCAATGCCGGAGACCGCCACGCGGCGGGGCGAAACGCTGTCATTTAAGGCGCTGGGCCGTGACTATCGGCTGGTGATAAAAAACCGGCGGTTCGTCGCAGGGGCGTTAGCGCTGGGATTTGTCAGCCTGCCGCTGTTGGCCTGGATTGCGCAGTCGCCGATTATCATCATTAGCGGCGAACAGCTCAGCAGCTATGAATATGGTCTGCTGCAGGTGCCCGTTTTTGGCGCGCTCATTGCCGGTAATCTGGTGTTGGCGCGTTTAACCTCCCGACGTACGGTTCGCTCGCTGATCGTGATGGGCGGCTGGCCTATCGTCGCGGGGCTGATCATCGCCGCGGCGGCGACGGTGGTTTCATCCCATGCTTATTTATGGATGACGGCGGGATTAAGCGTATACGCTTTTGGCATTGGGCTGGCGAATGCCGGACTGGTGCGTCTGACGCTCTTCTCCAGCGATATGAGTAAAGGAACGGTCTCGGCGGCGATGGGAATGCTACAAATGCTGATTTTTACCGTTGGCATTGAAGTAAGTAAACACGCCTGGTTAAGTGGCGGCAATGGGCTATTTAGCCTGTTTAATCTGGCAAACGGTATTCTTTGGCTACTGCTGATGCTGGTCTTCTTAAAAGATAAGCGGACGGGGAATTTGCAAACAGTCTGAGAGAGCGGCTACGCCTGATAAGCTTTCTGTTATCAGGCGTAGAGAGGCATCCGCTAGACGTTGAACGGCGGCTCGTTGTTTAATACGCTGTCGATGATATCCAGCACGCCTTCCTGATTGTTCGATCCGGCGCGGTATTTCGCCGCCGCCGCGACCGCTTCGCTGGCGTGCGACATGGCAAAACTAAACCCGGCCTGACGCAGCATCTCAATATCGTTGCCGCCGTCGCCGAATACCACCACTTCACTATCATGAATGCCCCAGCGCTGCTGTAACAGACGCAGGCCGTTGGCTTTATGCACGCCGGGAATTATTAAATCAATACTGCCATAGCCGGTATGAACGGGGACCATGATATCGCCAATAGCGTCGTGCAGTGCCGCCTGTACTTCCGGTATCCGATCATCGGTAATATTAAGGCCGAATTTGAAAAAGATATCGTTGATATTATTAAAATTATCCACAAACTCCAGACGATGATAATACATTGCCGCAACGGCTTTTAACGCATCGTCGTAGCGTTTCAGCGTGTAGGCGCTGTTTTTTCCACAGGCGATGATCTCCACATCGGCGCGTGTGAGCAGGTGTTCGACAACCGCCTGGAAGTCGGCTTTTGTCAGCTCGCCGTTAAAAATATCCTCGCCTTCGCTGACCACCCAGCCGCCGTTTTCCGCGACAAAAGCGATTTCGTGCGCAATTTCCGGAAAGAACGAGATTAACTGGTAATACTGGTTGCCGCTGGCCACGACAAAGCGAATGCCTTGCCGCTTCATTTGTTGGTACTGCGCCATAAACCGGTCACGGTTATAGGTTTTTTGATCGCTCAGAAACGTGCCGTCCATGTCGACGGCGATTAATTTAATACTCATGCGTTATGCTCCATCACCGGTTGCGGAGTCGATACAGGTTTGGCGACGGCCTTCGCCACCAGCGCCGCCAGAATAACCAGCGCCAGCACAACCATCATGGCGCTGCGTAATCCATAGTGCTCTCCCAGATAGCCCAACAGCGGCGGCCCGACCAAAAACGCCAGATAGCCGGTCGTGGCGACAACGCTCACACGCGTCGGCGCGTCGGGACCGGTATCGCTGGCGGCGGAAATGGTCAGCGGGAAGCCGAGCGAAGCGCCCAAGCCCCAAAGAATGACCGAGACGCCGGCAACCCAGTCGCTATCGACAAAAATAATCAGGCCAATGCCCAACGCTCCCATCAACGCGCTGGCGCGAACAACCGTCACCCGGCTATAGCGGTCAATAAACCAGCCGCCGGTAAAGCGGCCAACGGTCATACCAAGCGTGAAACCGGCGTAGATCAGAGAGCCGGAGGTTGGGCTAAAACCGTGTCCGTCTACCATCAGTAGCGGTAGCCAGTCATTCGCAGATCCTTCGGCGAATGCCATTGCCAGCACCACCACGCCAATAAGCAAAAGCTGGATGTCCCGATAAAAAGGTAATCCTTTTTCCTGAAGGTGAGCATCTTCCGATGCGTTTTTACCCGTACCGTCAGGGATCGCCCGAATGGCGATGAAAATGGGCGCGATCGCCACGGCAGCCGCGAGGATGATATGGATGTTAGCCGGGACGCTTAATGCGGTTAACGCCATGCCGACACCAGCGCCCGCCAGCGTGCCGAAACTGTAAAAACCATGCATCATCGGCAGAACGGTTTTATTCAGCTCGCGTTCGACCGCCGCGCCTTCGACATTAATCGCCACTTCGGCGGCGCCAAAACTGGCGCCGAAAACGGCTAATCCAAGGGCAAAAATCAGCGGCGAGGCGCACCACAGCGCGACGCTAAGAATAACCATCCCGCCTACTGCGCAGGTCATCGTCGTGCGAATAACCTTCCGGGTGCCAAATCGTTTCACCAGCCAGGCGGAACAAAGAATACCGCTCATTGAACCGATAGAAAGCCCGAATAAGACCGCCCCCATTTCCGCGGTAGAGACGGAAAGAATATCCCGAATAGCAGGCGTTCGGGTTGCCCAGGAGGCCATCAGCAGTCCGGGTAAAAAGAAGAACATAAACAGCGCCCAGGTACGGCGTTTTAAGGCGTTACGTGAGGAGAGGACGGTCATAGCGTCAGGCCAGAAAATAGAAGCGAGAGGTAAACATTAGCAAGCTTGTGTACATTTGTACATATCATCGTCATACTTCATTGTGCAGACAGTTTTTACTGTCTGTTTTTTCAGCGTAAGCGGCAGGCTACTATCGCCTGCATCCTGAATGAGATGTGGAACTCATCATGAAAGAAAATGCCGTAAGACGCGCCAATGATCCTAAGCGACGGGAAAAAATAATTCAGGCCACACTGGAAGCGGTAAAGACCTATGGCGTTCATGCCGTGACGCACCGGAAAATCGCCGCTATCGCTCAGGTGCCGCTTGGCTCGATGACCTACTATTTTGCCGGTATGGATGCGTTATTGAGTGAAGCTTTTACACTTTTCACCGAGAACATGTCGCGTCAATACCAGGACTTTTTTGCGCAGGTGACGGATGCGGAGGGGGCGTGCCAGGCGATAACGGAAATGATTTACGGCTCGCAGGTTACGACGCCGGATAATATGGCGTTAATGTATCAGTTATATGCCTATGCCAGCGATAAGCCGGCGTTAAAAATAGTCATGCAAAACTGGATGCAGCGTAGCCAGAATACGCTGGCGCAGTGGTTTGACGCACAGACCGCCCGAGCGCTGGATGCGTTTATCGAGGGGATGACGCTGCATTTTGTAACGGATCGAACGCCGCTGGCGCGTGAAGCGATTTTACAGATGGTAAAGCGAATCGCCGGAGTGTCAATGTCGTGTCACTCTGCGTTGGGCAACAAAAAACCCACCAACCTTGAACCGAAATGGCGGGGTTGATGGGCTCCACAAAATGGGGACATCAAAGAAAAGCAGTGGCAATAGGTATGACTGATGCTTTAACGAAAAGTTCGACCTATTGGCAAAATTTTTTCACTTAAAGGCAAACTTCAGTTTTATCCTAATCCCGGCCAGATGATGACAATAAGTGTCCCCGCCAGCGTTAGCAGAACGTTGGCGATGGCGTAAGTCCCCGCATAACCCAGCGCTGGAATATTGCTGCGTGCCGTATCGCTAATGATTTCCATCGCCGGGGCGCAGGTACGCGCGCCCATCATGGCGCCGAACAGCAGCGCCCGGTTCATGCGCAGCACATAAGCGCCAAACAAGAAGCAGATCACCACCGGTACCAGGCTGACGACAAGCCCGGCGATCAGCATTTGTCCGCCGACCGCGCCCAGACCGTTGCTGATACCGCTGCCGGCGCTTAAACCAACGCCTGCCATAAATACCATCAAGCCGAATTCTTTCACCATGTTAAGCGCGCCCTGCGGAATATAACCAAAGGTAGGATGGTTAGCGCGCAGGAAACCGAGCATGATCCCGGCGAACAGCAATCCGGCCGCGTTGCCGATGCCGAAACTAAAATTGCTGAACTGGAAGGTAATCATCCCGATCATTAACCCGATGATAAAAAAAGCGCAGAAGGCGAGCAGGTCCGTCACCTGGCTATGGATCGAAATAAAACCAATGCGATCGGCGATGGTTTTTACGCGTCTGGCGTCGCCGCTCACCTGTAACACGTCGCCTTTATTCAGCACAACGTTATCGTCGATAGGCATTTCGATCTGGCTGCGGATGACGCGGTTAAGGAAGCAGCCATGATCGGTCAGCTTGAGCTGAGCGAGGCGGCGACCGACCGCATTGTGGTTTTTCACCACAATTTCCTCCGTCACGATGCGCATATCAAGCAGATCGCGATCAAACACTTCCTTACCATTACGAAAGCTGGGATCGAGCCTGGCGTGCGCGTCCGGATAGCCGACCAGCGCAATCTCATCGCCCATTTGCAGCACCGCATCGCCATCCGGGTTCGCCAGAATACCGTTACGACGAATACGTTCGATATAGCAGCCTGTCTGGCGGTAAATACCCAGCTCGCGCAGGTTTTTGCCGTCAGTCCAGGCCACCAGTTCCGGACCAACCCGATAGGCGCGGATAACCGGCAAATAAACCTTGCGATTAGCATCGGTATCCAGACCGCGCTCGCGGGCAATTTGCTGGGCGCTGGTTTGCAAATCCTGATGCTGTAGTTTAGGCAAGTAGCGCGCGCCCACGATCAGACTGACCAAGCCAATCAGATAGGTCAGGGCATAGCCCAGGCTCAGATTATCAAGAGCGGAGGAGAGTTGCGTGCTGGCGATGCCGGAATGTCGCAGGGTATCGCCTGCGCCAACCAGCACGGGCGTGGATGTCATTGAGCCGGCCAGCATACCGGCCGTCAGGCCGATATCCCAGCCGAATAGCTTACCAAGGCCTAAGGCGATTAGCAGAGCGCTACCGACCATGACCAGGGCAAGCATCAGATAATTTTTACCGTCGCGAAAAAAAATCGAAAAAAAGTTGGGGCCAGCCTCGACGCCGACACAAAAAATAAACAGCATAAATCCCAGATTTAGCGCGTCGGTGTTAATACTGAAGTGTTGCTGCCCTAATAATAGAGAGACCACTAAAACGCCAATGGAATTACCAAGTTGGACTGAACCCAGACGTAACTTGCCAAGACACAGGCCAAGAGCCAGGACCACAAATAATAACAGGATGTAATTCCCATTTAACAAATCTGCGACGTTTATATTCACGGAGACTAACTTCTTGTTTACGAGTAAGCTGTTGAAAGAAATGGTAATTTACGCTACTGTTTTTATCATGAATTAAGGGTGCAATCGTATTGCATACAGCATCCAAATAAAAACAACACAACAATATATCCTGCTAGTTTAATCTTATTGCGTACTAACGGCTATAAGAATCGTGCAGGTGTGTTTTTGGCATGGAATGCCACATGACTTTATCTGACTGGATGCCTCACGGCGGAAAGCGTGTTCGATAGAGAGTGTCAGGAGGAACGATTGAAACATAAACACGGGTGGGCAAGCGTTGTCTGCTGCTTTGTACTCTTTATTGTGGTGTGTCTTTCATTAACTATGCATGTACAAGGCGCTTTTCGCGCGGCAGGGCATCCTGAGATTGGACTGTTATTTTTTACGTTGCCTGGTGCGGTGGCCAGTTTTTGTTCTCACCGGCGCGAGGTGATCCGACCGCTGATCGGGGCGATGCTGGCGGCGCCGTTTTGCCTGGTGTTAATGCGCGTGGTATTTATGCCTACCCGATCGTTTTGGCAAGAACTGGCGTGGTTATTTAGCGCCGTATTCTGGTGTGCGTTAGGCGCGCTCTGCTATTTGTTTATTAGCAGCCTGTTTAGCCACCGGCGAAAAAAACGCCGATAGCGCCCTCCGGTAGAGGGCGTTGCCAGAGCAATCAGGCGAAAAGATTCAGATTTTCTTTTGCCCATGCTTCAAAATCCGTACAGCCGCCGATATGTTTTTGATCGACAAAAATCTGCGGTACGGTTTCTACAGGTTTACCTACGGTTTTTTCCAAATCCGCTTTAGTAATGCCTTCAGCATGGATATCAATATAGCGGTAGTTGAAATCGTCGCGTTCTTTGCTCAGTTTTTCCGCCAACTCTTTTGCACGCACGCAATAAGGGCACCCTGGACGGCCAAAAATAACAGTAAACATATCTCTCCTCGAACATAAAGCCAGACGGCGAACAGGTGTTATCATGCCGCGATTTACGGCAGATGAAAAGCAGGTTACGCCTGTTCCTTTGATAACCCAGGGCTATATCTGTTAAGCACGCCGGACCAGAACGTTCTACACTGTGCGTCAGTTAACCGGGAGGCTTGATATGCGCACGATTGGCGTGTTACCCAAAAGCGTACTGATACTGGAATACCTCGGTATGATTTTGCTGGCGCTTGCTCTGCTATCGCTTAATCATTACCTTACGCTGCCCGCGCCGTTCAATACGCCGCTGGCTGGCGTATTGATGGTTTTCCTCGGCGTCGTGTTGATCCTCCCCGCCGCGGTGGCGATGATGTGGCGTATTGCGCAGTTACTGGCGCCGCAGTTGATGAAACGTCCACCCGACATTTCTTCCCGTTCAGATAGAGAAAAGCATAATGAGTCCGACCATTGAACTTCTTTGTGGCCATCGTTCTATTCGCCATTTCACCGATGAACCCGTGACTGACGCGCAGCGAGAGGCCATTATTGCCGCCGCGCGCAGCACGTCCAGTTCCAGTTTTTTACAGTGCAGTTCTATTATCCGTATTACCGATCGGGCGCTGCGCGAGGCGTTAGTGCCCCTGACGGGCGGGCAAAAGCATGTGGCGCAGGCCGCTGAGTTCTGGGTATTTTGCGCCGATTTTAATCGTCATTTGCAGATCTGTCCTGACGCGCAGTTGGGGCTTGCCGAACAACTGCTGCTCGGTGTCGTCGATACGGCGATGATGGGGCAAAATGCGCTGACGGCGGCGGAATCACTGGGGTTAGGCGGCGTGTATATCGGCGGCATCCGTAATAATATTGAATCTGTTACCGAACTATTAAAATTGCCGAAGCATGTATTGCCGCTCTTTGGCCTGTGTTTGGGATGGCCTGCGGATAATCCGGATCTGAAACCGCGCCTGCCTGCCGAGCTTGTGGTTCATGAGAACCAGTATCAACCGCTTGATGAAAAGCTGCTGGCGCGCTATGACGAGCAGTTGGCTGAGTATTATCTGACCCGCGGCAGTAATACGCGACGCGATACCTGGAGCGATCATATCCGTCGCACCCTGATTAAAGAAAATCGCCCATTTATCCTTGAATATTTGCATAAACAGGGCTGGGCGACGCGCTAAAACCTGCGGGCCAGTGTATGATACGCGAGCTTTTCAGGGTTTTCAGCGAGGTGCAGGGTGAAAATTGCCATATTGTCCAGGGATGGAACGCTCTATTCTTGCAAACGTCTGCGCGAAGCGGCGATGCGGCGCGGCCATCTGGTCGAGATACTCGATCCTCTTTCCTGCTATATGAATATTAATCCGGCAGCGTCGTCGATCCATTACAAGGGGCGTCGTCTGCCCCATTTTGACGCCGTTATTCCCCGTATTGGTTCGGCCATTACCTTTTATGGTACCGCTGCGCTACGTCAGTTTGAGCTACTGGGTAGCTATCCGCTGAATGAATCCGTCGCTATTACCCGCGCGCGCGATAAGCTGCGATCGCTACAACTTCTGGCGCGCCAGGGGATCGATCTTCCCATTACCGGGATCGCCCATTCGCCGGATGATACCAGCGATCTTATTAAGATGGTTGGCGGGGCGCCGCTGGTCGTGAAGCTGGTAGAAGGCACGCAAGGGATCGGCGTGGTATTGGCGGAGACGCGTCAGGCTGCTGAAAGCGTTATTGATGCGTTTCGGGGGCTCAATGCCCATATCCTGGTTCAGGAATACATTGCCGAAGCTAAAGGATGCGATATTCGTTGTCTGGTCGTCGGCAATGAGGTTGTGGCGGCGATTGAGCGGTGCGCGAAAGCCGGTGATTTTCGCTCCAATCTTCATCGTGGCGGGGTGGCCAGCATCGCGACGATCACGCCCCGTGAACGGGATATCGCCATCAAAGCCGCACAGACGCTGGGGCTGGATGTGGCGGGTGTCGATATTTTACGCGCCGCGCGCGGGCCGCTGGTGATGGAGGTGAATGCCTCGCCGGGACTGGAAGGTATCGAAAAGACTACGGGCGTGGATATCGCGGGGCGAATGATTCAGTGGATAGAACGTCACGCTACGCCTGAATTTTGCCTTAAAATCGGCGGCTAATCGCAATCGTGGATTCCGCCGTAGTACGAAGCACGCTTTTTGCGTAAGCTGTGCCGGTAATTTTTTCATCGTCATCGTAAGAGGTAGCACATTATTATGATATCACTGGTCGTTCCCACTCTGGATACGTTGCGTCAATGGCTCGACGACCTGGGCATGAATTTCTTCGAATGTGATACCTGCCAGGCGCTGCATTTGCCGCATATGCAGAATTTTGACGGCGTCTACGATGCTAAAATCGATTTGGTGGACAACACCATTCTTTTTTCCGCGATGGCGGAGGTCAGGCCTTCCGCGTTGCTGCCGCTGGCGGCCGATCTCTCTGCTATCAACGCCAGTTCGTTGACGGTAAAAGCCTTTCTCGATATGCAGGATGATAATCTACCAAAACTGGTTGTGTGCCAGTCTTTATCCGTTATGCAAGGAGTCACCTACGAACAGTTCGAATGGTTTGTTCGCCAAAGTGAAGAGCAGATTTCTATGGTGATCCTTGAGGCCGGGGCGCATCAGCTTCTGTTTAACGCGGAAGAAGACGCGCAAAAAAACAGCGCGGTTGACCATTTTCTTCACTGATCCCTCCCGATAATCAGGCAGTCGCTGCCAGCGCGGCTGCTGTTTACGTTTTTTTATGCTGCCGTTAACCTTTATTTAAAGAATTATTCACCTCCTTTCTGACCATTTCGCTTTATCACATAGACAAAACCTGCATAAAAAATTGATAAAAGGCGTTTTTTAATCTGGGCTATAGCCTCAAACCTTAGCTAAAGTTATTCTTGCGAAGCTTCTATAGCGAGCTTGATGGCAGGGAGGGTGACCTCTCTTCTTCATTTGTATCAAATGAAAAGGTATGCACATTTCAGGCATGTTTTAAACCACGCCTAATGGGTTCATTTGTTAACGGATTTCAGAAGGAAAGCGATGATGACCGCCTTAAAGAAAAAATGGCTATCGGGTCTGGTTGCGGGTGCTCTGATGGTCGTCTCTGTCGGCACGCTCGCTGCCGAACAAAAAACGCTGCACATTTATAACTGGTCAGATTATATCGCGCCGGACACGGTGGCGAACTTTGAAAAAGAGACCGGGATTAACGTTATCTATGATGTCTTTGACTCTAACGAAGTGCTGGAAGGCAAGTTAATGGCAGGCAGCACCGGGTTCGATCTGGTGGTGCCATCGGCCAGTTTTCTTGAGCGCCAGCTCACCGCGGGCGTTTTTCAGCCGCTGGATAAAAGCAAACTTCCCGGCTGGAAAAACCTCGATCCTGAACTGTTGAAACTGGTAGCGAAGCACGATCCTGACAACAAATACGCCATGCCCTATATGTGGGCCACGACGGGCATTGGCTATAACGTTGATAAAGTGAAAGCGGTGCTGGGGGATGATGCGCCAGTGAATAGCTGGGATTTAGTCCTCAAGCCGGAAAATCTGGAGAAGCTAAAAAGCTGCGGTGTCTCTTTCCTTGATGCGCCTGAAGAAATTTTTGCCACCGTGCTGAACTATCTGGGTAAAGATCCGAATAGCAGCAAAGCGGATGACTACACCGGCCCGGCAACCGATCTGTTGTTGAAGCTACGGCCAAACATTCGCTATTTCCACTCCTCGCAATACATTAACGATCTGGCTAATGGCGATACCTGTGTGGCCATCGGCTGGGCGGGCGATGTCTGGCAGGCCGCTAACCGAGCGAAAGAGGCGAAAAATGGCGTCAATATCTCTTTCTCGATCCCCAAAGAGGGGGCAATGGCGTTTTTTGATGTGTTTGCCATGCCGGCTGACGCCAAAAATAAAGACGAGGCCTACCAGTTCCTTAATTATCTGCTGCGCCCTGATGTGATTGCCCATATTTCCGATCACGTTTTCTACGCCAATGCGAATAAAGAGGCGACGGCGCTGGTCAGCCAGCAGGTGCGCGATAACCCGGGAATTTATCCGCCGGCGGATGTGCGGGCCAAGTTGTTTACCCTGAAAGTGCAGGAGCCGAAGATTGATCGCGTCCGCACCCGCGCATGGACGAAGGTGAAAAGCGGTAAGTAATTTATTAACGGTATGGCCTGATAAGCGTGCGCTATCGGGCATTCCACCGTTTGTATCGTTTGATTGTGTTATGCCGGAGAGCGCCTTGTGAATGATGTCCCCCACCGCCCGCAGGTGAAAACCCGTAAAGCGCTGACGCCGCTTCTGGAAATTCGCAACCTGACGAAGTCATTCGACGGGCAACATGCTGTCGATGATGTCAGTCTGACTATCTATAAAGGCGAGATTTTTGCCCTGCTGGGCGCGTCAGGTTGTGGAAAATCGACTCTGCTACGGATGCTGGCAGGTTTTGAACCGCCGAGCAGCGGGCAAATTATGCTCGACGGCGTCGATCTGGCGCATGTTCCGCCGTATCAGCGTCCGATTAATATGATGTTTCAGTCCTATGCGTTGTTTCCGCATATGACGGTAGAGCAGAACATCGCTTTTGGTCTGAAGCAGGACAAACTGCCGAAGGCGGAGATTACCAGCCGCGTCAATGAGATGCTGGGTCTGGTGCACATGCAGGAGTTTGCAAAACGTAAGCCGCATCAGCTTTCCGGCGGTCAGCGCCAGCGCGTGGCCCTGGCGCGCAGCCTGGCGAAACGTCCTAAGCTGCTCTTGTTGGATGAACCGATGGGCGCGCTGGATAAAAAATTACGCGACCGGATGCAGCTTGAAGTGGTGGATATCCTTGAGCGCGTCGGCGTGACCTGCGTCATGGTGACGCACGATCAGGAAGAAGCCATGACGATGGCGGGGCGCATTGCCATCATGAACCGTGGAAAATTTGTGCAAATTGGCGAACCGGAGGAGATTTACGAGCATCCGACGACCCGCTACAGCGCCGAATTTATCGGATCGGTAAATGTTTTTGAGGGCTTACTGAAAGCGCGTGAAGAGGACGGTCTGGTCATTGACGCGCCCGGTTTGGTTCATCCGTTAAAAGTCGATGCAGATGCCTCTGTCGTTGATAATGTGCCGGTATATGTGGCGCTACGTCCGGAAAAAATCATGCTGTGTGAGTCGCCGCCTGCCGATGGCTATAATTTCGCCGTCGGCGAAGTGGCGCATATTGCGTATCTCGGCGATCTGTCTATTTATCATGTGCGGCTAAAAAGCGGGCAGATGATCAGCGCTCAACTGCAGAATGCGCACCGTTACCGGAAAGGGTTACCGACCTGGGGCGATGAAGTGCGTTTGTGCTGGGAAGCGGATAGCTGCGTGGTCCTGACGGTATAAGGGGGAAACATGAGCACACTTGAACCTCCGGCACGCATCAGTAAACCTGGCGGCGCGGCGCTATGGTTGGCGCGAATGCAAATGAAACATGGGCGTAAGCTGGTTATTGCTTTGCCCTATATTTGGCTCATTCTGCTGTTTTTACTGCCGTTTCTTATCGTCTTTAAGATAAGCCTGGCGGAAATGGCGCGGGCGATCCCGCCGTATACCGATCTGCTGGAATGGGCTGACGGTCAGTTGTCGATTACGCTCAACCTCGGCAATTTTTTGCAACTGACCGACGATCCGCTCTATTTCGAAGCCTATCTGCAATCGTTACAAATTGCCGGTGTTTCCACGATCTGCTGCCTGCTGCTGGGCTACCCGCTGGCGTGGGCGGTGGCGCATAGCAAGCCCTCCACGCGCAATATCCTGCTGCTGTTGGTGATCCTGCCCTCGTGGACGTCTTTTTTAATACGCGTCTATGCCTGGATGGGCATTTTGAAAAACAACGGCGTGCTGAACAATGTGTTGCTGTGGCTTGGGGTTATCGATCAGCCGCTGACGATCCTGCACACTAACCTGGCCGTCTATATCGGCATTGTTTATGCGTATCTGCCGTTTATGGTTCTGCCCATTTATACCGCATTGACGCGTATTGATTATTCGCTGGTGGAAGCGTCGCTGGATCTCGGCGCCCGACCGCTGAAAACATTTTTTAGCATCATTGTCCCGCTCACCAAAGGCGGAATCATCGCCGGCTCGATGCTGGTTTTTATCCCGGCGGTGGGCGAGTTCGTGATCCCGGAACTGCTTGGCGGGCCGGACAGTATCATGATTGGTCGCGTCCTGTGGCAGGAGTTTTTCAATAACCGCGACTGGCCGGTTGCTTCTGCGGTCGCCATTATTATGTTGCTGCTGCTGATAGTACCGATCATGTGGTTCCATAAACATCAGCAAAAAAGTGTGGGGGAGCACGGATGAATAACTTACCGGTCGTTCGCTCGCCCTGGCGCATTCTGATTCTGGTGCTGGGGTTTACTTTTCTCTATGCGCCGATGTTAATGTTGGTGATTTACTCGTTTAACAGTTCGAAGCTGGTGACGGTGTGGGCGGGATGGTCGACGCGCTGGTATGGCGAGCTCTTTCGGGATACCGCCATGATGAGCGCAGTGGGACTAAGCCTGACAATTGCCGCCTGCGCGGCGACGATGGCGGTGGTGCTCGGTACTATCGCCGCGGTGGTGATGGTGCGATTTGGACGATTTCGCGGCGCAAACGGCTTTGCGTTTATGATCACCGCGCCGCTGGTGATGCCGGATGTGATTACCGGGCTGTCGCTGCTGCTGCTGTTTGTCGCGCTCGGTCATGCTATCGGCTGGCCCTCCGATCGCGGGATGCTGACCATCTGGTTGGCGCACGTCACGTTCTGTACCACCTACGTGGCAGTGGTGATCGCTTCGCGATTACGCGAACTGGATCGTTCGATTGAAGAGGCGGCGATGGATCTTGGCGCGCCGCCGTTGAAAGTCTTTTTTGTCATTACGTTACCGATGATCATGCCAGCAGTGATCTCGGGCTGGCTGTTGGCCTTTACGCTCTCTCTTGACGATCTGGTGATTGCCAGCTTTGTTTCCGGTCCCGGCGCCACCACGCTACCGATGCTGGTTTTCTCCAGCGTGCGCATGGGTGTGAACCCGGAAATCAACGCGCTGGCGACGTTAATCCTCGGCGTGGTAGGAATCATCGGATTTATTGCCTGGTACCTGATGGCGCGAGCGGAAAAACAGCGGATTCGCGATATCCAGCGTGCAAGACGCGGCTGAAGCCACTAAAATCTTCCACTATGGCAATGCGTTGCCGCGCGGGTCGCGGCATCATTTTCAGGGAAGACATTCATTGGGATTTATAAAGCAATCAACCTCATCACATGCCCGTTTAAATGTGCCTACGCTGGTGCAGGTTGCGGCTATGGCGATTATTTTGATTCGTGGTCTCGATGTGCTGATGATTATGAATACCCTCGGCATACGCGGGATGGGCGAGTTTATTCATCGCAGCGTGCAGACGTGGAGCTTAACCCTGGTCTTTCTGGCCAGCTTAGTGCTGGTCTTTATTGAAATTTATTGTGCGTTTTCGCTGGTGAAAGGCCGTAGCTGGGCGCGCTGGGTGTACCTGGCGACACAAATTATTGTGAGTGGGTATCTGTGGGCGGCGTCGTTAGGCTACGGGTATCCGGAGTTGTTTAGCATCGCGGGAGAATCGAAGCGTGATATCCTGCATTCCCTGGTCATGCAAAAACTCCCCGATCTTTTAATTCTGTTTCTGCTGTTTATTCCCGCTCCCAGCCGTCGGTTCTTCCGGCTGCAATAATGTGTATAATCGTCGCCCCGGATAATATGAAGGTTTTTTGGTATGCAGTGCGCACTCTATGACGCGGGTCGCTGCCGTTCCTGTCAATGGATTACGCAGTCGGTTAACGAACAACTTTCCGCAAAAACAGCCGATTTACATCGTTTGCTCGCCGGGCTGCCTGTTGAACAGTGGTGCGCGCCGATTGGCGGCCCGGAACAGCATTTCCGCAACAAAGCGAAAATGGTCGTGAGCGGTAGTGTAGAAAAACCGCTCTTCGGGATGCTGCATCGCGACGGTACGCCGGTCGATCTTTGCGGTTGCCCGCTGTATCCCGCCTCCTTTGCCCCCGTATTCAGCGCGCTAAAACCTTTTATTGCCCGTGCCGGACTCACGCCTTATAACGTGGCGCGAAAACGCGGCGAACTGAAATACCTGTTGCTGACGGAAAGCCAGTTCGATGGCGGTATGATGCTACGCTTCGTGTTGCGTTCAGAAACCAAACTTACGCAACTGCGCGCGGCGTTACCGTGGCTGCGCGCGCAACTGCCGCAGCTCAGAGTGATCACCGCAAATATCCAGCCGGTACATATGGCGATTATGGAAGGGGAGACGGAAATCTACCTGACGGATCAGCAGGCGCTGGCGGAACGTTTTAACGATGTGCCGCTGTGGATTCGCCCGCAAAGTTTCTTTCAGACCAACCCTACGGTCGCCAGCCGATTATATGCAACGGCGCGCGATTGGGTAGGACAACTGCCGGTACGCCATATGTGGGATCTTTTTTGCGGAGTGGGCGGATTCGGCCTGCACTGCGCGACGCCGCAGATGCAATTAACCGGTATTGAGATCGCGCCGGAGGCGATTGCCTGCGCGAAGCAATCCGCTGCCGAGCTGGGATTGACCCGCCTTCATTTCCAGGCGCTGGATTCCACCCAATTCGCCACCGCACAAGGCGAAACGCCCGACCTGGTATTGGTGAATCCTCCCCGCCGCGGCATTGGCAAGCCGTTGTGCGATTACCTTGCACAAATGGCGCCGCGTTTTATCATTTATTCAAGCTGTAACGCGCAGACGATGGCGCAGGATATTCGTCATCTGCCGAACTACCGTATTCAACGTGTTCAGCTTTTCGATATGTTCCCGCATACCGCGCATTATGAGGTTTTAGCGTTACTGCGCAGGCTGTAGCGCCAAAAGCCAGACATACCAAATATCTATATTAACTATCTAATTATCCATAAATAATAATAACCATGATCGATCGATAAAAAACTCCGATCGATCATGGTTATATATTACCCTATTTTTGCAAATCAAATCACAAATAATCACTTTAAATCTTTTAATGACTAATTTTGATTATTACAGTGCGTGTAAGGCAAAATTAGACAAGGTGGTTTATCGGGTAACTTTCAATAGCATCAGCGAAGCAATACGTAACGTCAGTAAAGGGGTCAATCATGACAACGAATAGGCACGCTTATGGAGGGCGTTCAGACGATGTTTGCCAAATTTATAGATGTTATTCAAACGTTTTTAACTGAACCGGCAATATTAATTGGGATATTAGTCGGTGTTGGCTATGCGCTGGATAAAAAGACGCCTATAAAAATTATCACCGGTATGATCAGCGCGATGGTCGGTTTGATGATGGTGTTATTTGGCGGCTTTCAATTTTCAGCCACTTTTAAACCGGTTGCAGAGGCAGTCAGCAAAGCTTATGGCGTGCATGGATACTTAATGGATTCATACGCCATGAAAGCCGCGACGCAAATAGCGCTGGGCGATAATTTCGGCTATGTAGGATACGTTTTTGTACTGGCGTTTTTTACTAACCTGTTATTAGTTTTATTTGGCCGTTATACCGGCGCAAAAGGTATATTTCTTACCGGTAATACCGGGGTCTCTCATTCACAGGCAGTACTGTGGTTAATCGTCTTCTGGCTGGGGTTCGGTTGGGTACAATCCATTGTAATTGCCGGGGTATTGACCGGGGTCTTTTGGGCGTTTTCAACTACACTTATTGTTAAACCCATCGCCAAAGTGACCAATAACGCCGGTTTTACCATTGCGCATAACCAGATGCTGGGACTGTGGTTTTTCTCGAAATTCGCGCATAAATTCGGCGATCCGGAAAAGCATGACGCCGAAAACCTGAAACTTCCCGGTTGGTTAGCCATTTTTAACCACAACGTGACGGCAATCGCCATTGTGATGACGCTCTTCGTTGGCGGTTTTCTATTGGCGACAGGGATCGATAACGTACAGTTAATGGCGAAAGGCAAACCCTGGTATGTCTATATCATCAATCTGGGCCTGCAATTCTCTATGTATATGGTCATCTTGCTGCAGGGCGTGCGGATGATGGTTGGTGAAATTAACGGTTCGTTTAAAGGATGGCAGGATCGCTTTATTCCTAACGCCATACCGGCTGTGGATGTTGCTGCTTTATTACCTTTTTCGCCTAACGCGGCCACGCTGGGATTCGTCTTTTGTACTTTCGGCACGATTTTTTCCATGGGCATTCTGCTGCTCATCCATAGCCCTATTATGGTACTGCCTGGTTTTGTTCCGCTCTTCTTTTCCGGCGGTCCCATCGGCGTATTAGCCAACCGAATGGGGGGATATCGTTCCGTTATTATTTGTACTTTCCTGTTAGGGATTATTCAGACTTTCGGTACGGTATGGGCCATTCCTTTAACCGGGCTGGCAAAAGAAGGTGTGGGCTGGACGGGAATATTTGACTGGGCGACTCTGTGGCCTGCAATTTGTGAATTACTGAAATTTATTGCTTCAACGTTCCATCTTGGTCCTTATTCCATTTAATTGATTCGGTTTATATAAAGGATTTTATTATGAAAGATTCTGTAAATATTTTATTCGTATGCGGTTATGGTGTAGGCAGTAGCGTAATGTTACAGACTGTTGTTAAAAAAGCGTTAGCAAAATATGACTTCTCTTTTGATATGGAGCATACGGCAGCGGGAGAGGTCGGTGGATTTACCGACTGGGCAGATATTTATGCGATTTCGAAAAAATTGCTTGATGTTGTTAGCCTCGATCCTAAACACGGACAATATCTCATTCCCATTGAAAATATCATGGATGGCGAATCAATAGGCAAACAGATTTACGATGTGGTAGAGAAAAATTTTCCGCACCTGCTCAACAAATGAGGGTGAGTCATGAAAGCGATTATTCTGCTGTTTGACAGTCTGAATAAAAACTATTTGCCGCCCTATGGTGATTTGCTAACGAAAGCGCCTAACTTTCAACGCCTGGCGGCACATGCCGCCACCTTTGACAATAGTTATGTCGGCAGTATGCCCTGTATGCCAGCCCGTCGGGAACTGCACACCGGGCGCTATAATTTCCTGCATCGTGAGTGGGGCCCGCTGGAACCCTTTGATGATTCCATGCCGGAATTATTGAAAAAAGCGGGGATCTACACCCATCTTATCAGCGATCATCTGCATTACTGGGAAGACGGCGGCGGTAACTACCATAACCGCTATAGCTCCTGGGACGTAGTACGCGGTCAGGAGGGCGATCACTGGAAGGCGAGCGTTGGCGAGCCGCCCATTCCGGAAGTACTGCGCGTTCCACAAAAACAAACCGGAGGCGGCGTTTCCGGGCTATGGCGTCATGACTGGGCGAACCGCGAATACATCCAGCAGGAAGCCGATTTTCCCCAGACGAAAGTTTTTGACGCCGGGTGCGATTTTATCCATAAAAATCATGCCGAAGATAACTGGTTATTGCAGGTTGAGACGTTCGATCCGCATGAGCCGTTTTATACCACCGAGGAATATTTATCGCTCTATGACGATGAGTGGCAAGGCCCGCATTATGACTGGCCGCGCGGCAAAGTCAGTGAAAGCGAGGAGGCGATAGCGCATATTCGCTGTCGTTATCGGGCCCTGGTTTCCATGTGCGACCGCAATCTGGGACGTATCCTTGATCTGATGGATGAACACGATCTCTGGCGCGATACGATGCTGATTGTCGGTACCGATCACGGCTTCTTGCTGGGGGAGCACGGTTGGTGGGCTAAAAATCAAATGCCCTATTATAACGAGGTGGCGAATAACCCGCTGTTTATCTGGGACCCGCGCAGCGCGGTATGCGGAGCGCGACGGCAGTCGCTGGTGCAGATGATTGACTGGGCGCCAACGCTACTGGATTATTTTCAGCAACCTATTCCCGCAGATATGCAGGGCCAACCGCTGGCGAAAGTCATTGCCAGTGATGAACCCGTCAGGGAAGGCGCGCTGTTTGGCGTGTTTAGCGGACATGTTAATGTTACCGACGGACGCTATGTTTATATGCGGGCCGCGCAGCCGGGGCGTGAGCATGACATTGCGAACTACACGTTAATGCCGATCAAGATGAATGCGCGTTATGACGTGGATGAACTGGGAAAATTATCTCTGGCGCCTCCGTTTAACTTTACTAAAGGGCTTCAGGTATTACGTATTCCGGCCAGGGAAAAATATAAAGGTGTAAATAGCTTTGGTCATCTCTTATTTGATCTCAGAGACGATCCGCAGCAGCAACATCCTATTCATGATGAGGCCATCGAAGCAAGGATGATCAACTTACTTATCCGTTTGATGAAAGAAAATGATGCTCCGGCGGAGCAGTATCGCCGTCTGGGTCTGGATGTTGTCTAAAAACGTAACAATGTTGTAAGCCGGGT
Organism: Salmonella sp. SAL4457; assembly: GCF_046548235.1. NCBI lineage: Bacteria > Pseudomonadati > Pseudomonadota > Gammaproteobacteria > Enterobacterales > Enterobacteriaceae > Salmonella > Salmonella sp. SAL4457. Next base: position 1,354,061 of record NZ_JBGDZO010000001.1, on the reverse strand, counting down.
ACGCGTCAGCGTCACCCGGCAAGTATTAGTCCGAATCGCCTGTTGATGCAGGCGTTTGAGACTGATGACAAACTGTAGAATGCTCAATGGCGCTGCGCTTATCAGGCCAGGATAGTTTCCGATGGCGGCCCGTGGGCTGAATAAGGTATTTATACTGCCATTTCGCAACACGGTGGGCTAATCACATACGTCTTACTGCGGGAACCACTGATCGCTGATTTTCTGATAAGTGCCGTCCGCTTTAATGGCGGCCAGCGCATTATTCAGTTTTTCCAGCAACGCCTTATTGTCCGGGCGCACCGCGATGCCAAGTCCGGTACCGAAGTATTGCGGATCGGTCACTTTCTCTGTTGCCGGACCCAGTTGCGGATTCGTTTTCAGCCACTCATTGACCACTGCGGTATCGCCAAAGACGCCGTCAATACGGCCATTTTTCAGGTCGATAATCGCATTCTGGTAGCTGTCGTAGGCCACGGTTTTGACCTCCGGATGTTTATCCTGGAGATATTTTTGATGCGTGGTGCCATTTTCCATACCGATACGCTTACCTTTTAGATCGGTAAAGGTTTTATAGGTGTCTTTTTTAGCAATCACCAGCGCGGAGTTCGCATAATAGGGATTGCTAAAGGCGACCTGCTTACTGCGCTCCGGGGTAATGTCCATTCCGGAAATGACGGCATCATATTTTCTGAATTTCAGCGCCGGGATAAGACTATCGAAAGCATGATTGGTAAAAGTACATTCTGCCTGCATTTGCTTGCATAATGCGGTTGCCAGATCGATATCGAAGCCCACAATTTTATTACTCGCATCCAGGGATTCAAACGGGGGATAGGTGGCGGAAACCCCGAAATTGATTTTTTCAGCGGCGATGCTGCCAGTGGCGAAAGAGGCGAGTAATGCAGCCAGAACTAACTTTTTCATGATGTCACTCCCGTAATCTTATGATTATGCGCCGTGTCTGCGGCATAGATTTACAATGCCATCAATTGAATTTGTATGCAATAAAAATGAGTAAATATTTTGAAATGGATAAAAAAAGACGGACAGGTTAACCACTTGCCCGTCGGGTTTATTCAATATTATGCATCGTAGGCTTGATAAGCGCAGCGCCATCTGACCATTGTCGAACGGCGGCGAGAATGCCTTATTCTGCCGGGTTAATTGCGCCGCTCAAACGCCAGAGCTTTACGCTCAATCAAACGCATCATCAGCGTCAATAGACCGTTGACGACCAGGTAAATTACGCCTGCCGCGCCAAATACCACCACATCGTAGGTACGACCATAGAGCAACTGACTGTACCCCATGACTTCCATCAAGGTGATGGTATAGGCCAGCGAGGTACTTTTGAAGACCAGTACCACCTCATTAGAATAGGAGGAGAGGGCGCGTTTAAACGCATAGGGCAACAAAATCGCCAGCGTATCTTTCTTACTCATCCCCAGCGCGCCGCAGGACTGCCACTGACCTTCCGGAATCGCGCGAATCGCGCCATAAAATAGCTGCGTGGTGTAAGCGGCGCTGTTTAGCGACAACGCGATCAGTGCGCACAGCCACGGTTCAGACAGTAGATGCCAGAGTAGCGGATACTCTTGCAGTGTCGGGAATTGACCGGGTCCGTAGTAGATCAGGAAAATTTGCACCAACAACGGCGTACCGGTAAACAACGTGATATAGCCGCGTACCAGCCACACCACGAACGGCGTTTTTAGCGTCAGGATAATGGTAAAAACTAACGCCAGCACCAAAGCGACGGCAATAGAAGCCACGGTCAGCGTCAGGCTGGTGTGTAGCCCTTTTAGCAGTTCAGGTAAGTACTCAAGCATTAGTCCGGCCTCCGCTCAAAACGTGTCGCGCGCAGGTCTATGCGTTTGAGAATGTACTGACTGATCAGCGTAATGACCAGGTAAATAGCCGCCGCAATAATGTACCAGTTAAACGGTTCCTGGGTGCGTGTGGCAATACTTTTGGTCTGCAACATCAGATCGTTAACGCTGATAAGGCTGACCAGAGCCGTATCTTTTAGCAACACCAGCCACTGATTACCCAGCCCTGGCAGGGCGTGACGCCACATCTGCGGCATCACCAGACGGAAAAAAATCGCCGTCTTTGATAATCCCAGTGCCTGACCCGACTCCCACTGACCAGACGGAACGGCTTTCAGCGCGCCGCGTAGCGTCTGCGACGCATAGGCCGCATACAGCAGGGACAACGCAATCACGCCGCACAGGAACGGACTGACGTCAAAGTTCTCAATCTCCATTTGCACCGGGATCTGCGTAAAGCCGAGATGGAGGGTAAACCCGTCAGACAGCGTAAGCAGGAGTTGCGAGGAGCCGAAATAGATAAACAGCACCACCAGAATTTCCGGCAGGCCGCGCAAAATAGTGACCAGCGCGGAGCCTATCCAGGCAATCGGGCGCCATTTTACGGACTCCCAGACGGCAAAGAACATGGCTAACGCGAGGCCAATGATCAGCGCACAGACGGCAAGGCCGACGGTCATCCCGGCGGCGCTTGCTAAAGGAAAAAATTCGTTCATCAAAGATTACTTCTGGAACCATTTGTTATAGATGGTCTCGTAAGTCCCATCTTTCTTCACTTTTTCCAGCGCAGTATTGAATTTCTGCTGCAGCTCGGTGTTGCCCTGACGTACCGCGATACCCAGGCCGGTGCCGAAATAATCTTTATCGGTGACTTTATCGCCGACCGGCGCCAGCTTAGGATTGGCTTTCAGCCATTCGGTCACGACCGCCGTGTCGCCGAAAACAGCGTCGATACGGCCATTTTGTAGATCCAGCTTCGCGTTCTGATAGCTGTCATACGGTACGGTGGTGATTTCCGGATGCTTATCCATGATGAATTTCTGGTGCGTCGTACCGTTCTGTACGCCGACTTTCTTGCCTTTCAGTTGATCAACGCTGGTGTATTTGCCCTGCTGACCCACGAACAGCGCGGAGTTGTCGTAATATGGCGTGGTAAACAGCACCTGCTTTTCACGTTCCGGCGTGATATCCATTCCCGCCATTACAGCGTCGAAACGGCGGAATTTCAGGCTGGGGATCAGGCTGTCGAACGCCTGATTGGTAAAGGTACAGGAGGCGTCGATCTCTTTACATAGCGCGTTGGCCAGGTCGACGTCAAAGCCGACAATCTTGTTATTAGCATCCATCGATTCGAACGGCGGATAGGACGCTTCGGTCGCAAAACGAATGGTCTGGGCTGCTGTAGCGGAAAGGCTAAAGCCTGCAATTAGCGCGGCAATCAGAACTTTTTTCATTGTCATTGTCCCGAATCTTAGTGAGAGAGATAGTTTTTGAACGCTTCGGTCTGAGGGTGGGCAAAGCAACCCGCATCACCGTGCTCGACGATGTGACCATTTTCCATATAAATCACACGACTGGCGGTCTTACGCGCCACTTCGACTTCATGCGTAACGATCACCTGAGTAATGTTCGTTTCCGCCAGCTCATGAATAATGCTGACGATTTGAGCGGTAATTTCCGGGTCCAGCGCGGCGGTCGGTTCATCAAACAGCAGCACCTGCGGCTCCATCATCAGCGCGCGGGCAATCGCGACGCGCTGCTGCTGACCGCCGGAAAGGTGCAACGGATAACGATCGCTATATGGCTTCAGACGTAGACGCTCCAGCAGCTTTTCTGCGCGCGCCAGCGCCTGATCTTTTGTCAGACCCAGTACGCGGCAGGGCGCTTCAATCAGATTCTGCACAACGGTGAGATGCGGCCAAAGATTATATTGCTGAAAGACCATTCCGACATTTTGACGTAGCTCACGAATCGCCTTATCGGACGGCGTTTTCGTAAAGTCAAAATGGTTCCCGGCGATAGTCAGAGTGCCGGAGCGCGGCATCTCAAGCAGATTGAGTACACGCAGCAGCGAACTTTTACCCGCCCCGCTTGGGCCAAGCAACACCAGCGTTTCGCCTTCGGGGCAATCCAGCGTGATATCGAAAAGCGCCTGATGCGCGCCGTAAAAGCAATTAATGCCGTTTAATTGAATACTCATTGACACTCGTATACAGGCAGTCTGATAGCTATTGAAGCCGCAGATAGTACCTTTCGCAGAATAGTTATGCAATATTTATGCGTTAAAAGTTAAATATATCCCACATTCTTCCCTAAACATAGCACAAAATAGCAGGAGGAATAGTAGGTAAGAAGAATTGTCGGCATCCCGGGCAGAATGCCAGACAATTTACGGGGTTATGGGTGCAAAAGCGGGGGAATACTGTCTGTTAACGGTTTTCTATTGACTGGCGCAGCGTACCGGCAGGGGCATGGACATCTCCGCCCAGATAGCGAACGTCGTCAATCACCCAGCATGAGCCTTCGTGAATCATAAGCACTTCATCCTGCCAGCTTTGATCGCCCTGTTTTAACGCTACCCGCAGAGGAATGTTGCGCGCATCTCGGTTCGGAATGGTTGATGCGCTGGCGACGTTGGCGCTATCCGGCAGCGTAGCGCGGCTGGAGAACAGATCGCCGCTCATCAACTGGCGGTGCTCCGTATCGCGGCTGGCGTCGGTCAACAATTTCGCCAGGTTATCACTCAAGTAGGGGCGAAGCGCGGCGATATCATTGCTGTGGTGTTGAATACGGTAGTCGTAAAATTGTTGAGCCACGCTGTCCGGGCCGCCTTCCACACACGCGCCGATACGCGGGCCATTATCTTTGTAGGCGGGAGTGACGGTCGTACAGGCGCTAAGCAGAAGCGCGCACGGGATGAGCAAAGAGAGTTTAGAATAGCGCATGATGATTTCCTTATAGGCGATCGAGCAAAAACCGATCTACGATAATCAATTATATCCTTTCAATGATAGCGTATCAGCTTGATAATGCGTTTGAGATCGTGTGCTTAGCTAACCCGGGAGATTCACTATGCAGTTTTCAACAACCCCAACGCTGGAAGGACAAAGCATCGTGGAGTATTGCGGTGTGGTGACGGGCGAAGCCATTTTAGGCGCCAATATTTTCCGCGATTTTTTCGCCGGCATTCGGGATATCGTCGGCGGACGTTCCGGCGCGTATGAGAAAGAGCTGCGTAAAGCGCGTGAAATCGCTTTTCAGGAACTTGGCGAGCAGGCTAAAGCGTTGGGCGCCGATGCGGTGGTAGGCATCGATATTGATTACGAAACTGTCGGCAAGGATGGCAGTATGCTGATGGTCAGCGTCAGCGGAACGGCGGTGAAAACGCGCCGATGAGAGCGCTACTGTGGCTGGTGGGTCTCGCGTTGCTGTTAACAGGCTGCGCGAGCGAAAAAGGAATTATCGATAAAGAGGGATATCAGCTTGATACCCGACATCGGGCGCAGGCGGCCTATCCGCGCATTAAAGTCCTGGTGATTCACTATACGGCGGAAAACTTTGACGTTTCGCTGGCGACGTTAACGGGTCGCAACGTCAGTTCGCATTACCTGATTCCCGCAACCCCGCCATTATATGGCGGTAAACCGCGCATCTGGCAACTGGTGCCGGAACAGGATCAGGCCTGGCATGCGGGCGTCAGTTTCTGGCGAGGCGCCACGCGTCTCAATGATACGTCTATTGGCATTGAGCTGGAAAATCGCGGTTGGCGAATGTCCGGCGGGGTGAAATCTTTCGCGCCGTTTGAATCCGCGCAAATTCAGGCATTGATTCCGTTAGCGAAGGATATTATCGCGCGCTATAACATCAAACCGCAGAATGTGGTGGCCCATGCGGATATCGCGCCGCAGCGTAAAGACGATCCCGGCCCGCGCTTCCCGTGGCGCGAGCTGGCGGCGCAGGGGATTGGCGCCTGGCCTGACGCCCAGCGTGTGGCGTTTTATCTGGCTGGACGCGCGCCGTATACGCCAGTCGATACCGCAACGGTGCTTGCGTTACTCTCGCGCTATGGCTATGAAGTCAAAGCCGATATGACGGCGCGCGAGCAGCAGCGGGTGATTATGGCGTTCCAGATGCACTTCCGTCCGGCGCAATGGAACGGTATCGCAGATGCCGAAACGCAGGCGATTGCCGAAGCATTACTGGAGAAGTACGGCCAGGATTAACGCGGTAAATTTCCGTGATCGCGCAGCCAGGCGGCGGTGCGCTCAATGCCTTCGTCCAGCGTGACGATGGGCTGGTAGCCCAGCTCGTCCTGCGCGCGAGTCGTATCGAGCGTAAAATCAAAATTCAGTTTTGACACGCCGTAATGCGTTAGCGGGGGCTCTTTGGCGGATTTTTTGCCGAAGCGCTCCATACTGCGGGCGATCATATCCAGCATTGGGTAAGGCACAGAGCGAATGCGGCAGTCGATAGTCAGTTCATCAATTAACTTTTGTACGATGCTGCGTAAGGTGCGGTTTTCGCCGTTAGTGATGTTATAAGCGCGGCCAGAAGGCAGATGATCGCAGCCCGGCTGGCTGGCCAGCCACATGGCGTGGATCGCATTTTCATAGTAGGTCATATCGACCAGCGCGCTGCCCCCGTGCGGTAATAAGACGCTACCGTAATGGTGCATCATATGCGCCAGACGTGGGATAAATACTTTATCGTGCGGGCCAAACAGGCTTTGTGGACGCAATACCGTAAAACGTGTTTGCGGATTGGCCTGCGCCAACAGATTAATCACCTCTTCGCCGGCGGCTTTACTGCGGGCGAACTCATTGGCAAACCGATGCGGGCGGAAATCTTCTTTGATATCACGGTGATGGTGGTAATCAAAATAGAGCGAGGGAGAGGAGATATGAATAAAATTGCGCACGCCCCAGGCGACCGCCCATTCTCCCAGACGGCGGGTGGCGCGAACATTCGCCAGATCGAAAGCCTGTTGGGTTCCCCAGGGCGAGGTAAAGCTGGAGCAGTGCCACAACGTGTCGATCCCGGCGAGCATCACTTTAGCCTGCGAGGAGACCAGTTCGGTTAAATCCGCATGGACGAATTCCGCGCCCATTTTTTCAAGCAGCTTGCCCATCGCTTCATTGCGACCCGTCGCTCTGACGCTGATGCCTTTATTGCGCAAAAATTCAACCGCGTTTCGACCTAAGCCGCTGGTGGCGCCGGTAACCAGTACCTTCATATCAATCCACTGTGTTTAATAAACCGTCGTGCGCATTCTTCCGTGAATTACGTCGGTATGCAATGGGAAACACGAAAGAATACAGCAACTTTTTCTCATTTTTCTGTGATTTGTTCTGCAAGTCGGGCAATACGCCTTGCCATTCCCCGGAAAATAAACAGGTGCGCCGGGATCATCAGTAGCCAGTAAATCAGGCCCGGCATTCCGTGTGGATGCCACCAGGCGCGCACGTCAATTTCGCGGTAGCGGCCTTTATCGTGCAGCGTGAAGCTAAGCCGCCCCAGGCCCGGCGCTTTCATGCCAAACAAGAGCGTGAGCTGTTTTTCTGGTTCGACAATGATCACTTTCCAGCTATCTACCGTATCGCCAGGCTTGAGCAAGGTATGCGACGGGCGGCCTTTCGCCAGTTTATGCCCCACCAGACGGTCCATCGCGGCGCGCGTCTGCCACAAAATATTGCCGAAAAAATAGCCCTCTTTGCCACCCAGCCGATTTATGACCTGCCATAGCGCCGATAGGCTGGCCGGGGTCTGCGCGGTAAAGCCCGCCTGCTTTGGAAAATAGCCGTATTCGGGACGCCAGCGGGCGAAGGCCAGCGCGTCGTAGCCCCAGTCGCTGGAGTTCACCAGTTTTTCTTCTTCTTTCAGCGTGCGGCGAACGGCGTCATCAAAGGTGATAAGCGTTTGGGGGATCAACTTTTTTAACGCGGCGTCATCGGCCAGCAAATCGTGCCTTAATCCCTGGATTAACGCTTTTGCGGTAGTTGGCGGCACGGAGGTAATGACGTTTAAAAACCAGACCGAAATCCAGCGGGTCGGAAAAGGCACCGGGATCAGCGGACGCCGTTTACCGCTGACGGCCATAAAACGTTCAAACTGCTGCTGATAACTTAATACCTGCGGCCCGGCGGCTTCCAGAATACGATGCTCGCGAGCAGGGTGGTCCAGTAAGCCGACCAGGTAGTAGAGTAAATTTTCCAGAGCGATGGGCGTGGTGCGCGAACGCACCCAGCGCGGCGGCGTGAGTATTGGCAGGTTGTAAACCATGTCGCGCATGACTTCGAAGGCGGCGGAGCCTGCGCCGACGATGATCCCGGCGCGTAATTCCGTCACCGGTACGCCTGCGTCGCGCAGCGTGTCAGCCGTAAGCTGGCGGGCGCGCAGGTGATCGGATTGCTCATGCGCCGGTGCCTGCAGTGAACTGAGGAAAATAAGTTGTTTAACCGGCGTCTGGCGCAGCGCGTCGCGCACGTTGAGCGCCGCCTGACGCTCATGGGCGATAAAATCGCCGCCTTCGCCCATGCCGTGTACCAGATAGTAAACGGTATCAATGTCGCGAAGCAGCGCGGGTAAATTTTCCGGCCAGTGCAGATCGACCTTATGACAACTGACGTTGGCGAGGCGCTGTTTTTCCAGACGTTCCACGCGCCGCGCCGCCGCCCGCACCTGATGTCCTTGCTGACTTAGCGCAAAGACCAGGTGCTGGCCGATATAGCCGCTGGCGCCGAGAACCAGAATGCGTTGCGCCACGTTGCTCTCCTTAGCGGGCTAAAAAGGCGCGCCAGTGGGCGACGACGTCGGTAAGCTGTTCGCGAGAGACATCCAGATGCGTCACCAGACGCACAATCGGCGCGGCGTTAATCAGGATATTCCGTTCCCGCAAATAGTCGCCAAGCGCGGCGGCCTGTGCTTCGCCAACGCGAACAAACAGCATATTCGTTTCGTGGCGCATGACCTCCGCGCCCGCTTCCCGAAGCTGCTGCGCCAGCCAGGCGGCGTTATCATGATCCTCTTGCAGACGCGCCACGTTATGCTTCAGCGCATACAGTCCGGCCGCTGCCAGAATCCCGGCCTGACGCATTCCGCCGCCGACCATTTTACGCCAGCGCGTCGCGCGTTTAATGTAATCGCGGTTGCCGACCAGCAGTGAACCGACCGGCGTTCCGAGACCTTTTGACAGGCAGATGGTAAAAGAGTCGCAATACTGCGTAATCTCTTTTAACTCACAGCCGTAGGCAACCACCGCGTTAAAAATTCGGGCGCCGTCAACGTGCAGCGCCAGTCCACGTTCGCGGGTAAATGTCCAGGCGTCTTTCAGATACGCGCGCGGCAGCACTTTCCCGTTATGCGTATTTTCCAGACTGAGCAAGCGCGTGCGCGCGAAGTGGATGTCATCCGCTTTAATCTTCGCCGCCACGTTCTCCAGCGGCAGCGTACCGTCCGCGGCGGCGTCGATGGGCTGCGGCTGAATGCTGCCGAGCACCGCCGCGCCGCCAGCTTCATAGAGATAATTATGCGCGCCCTGACCAACGATATACTCTTCGCCGCGTTCACAATGGCTAAGCAGCGCGACCAGATTGGCCTGGGTGCCGGTGGGTAAAAAAAGCGCCGCTTCTTTACCGGAAAGGTCGGCGGCGTAGCGCTGAAGGGCGTTAACGGTAGGGTCATCGCCGTATACGTCGTCCCCGACCGGAGCGGTCATCATCGCCTCGAGCATGGCACGGCTCGGTCGGGTAACGGTATCACTGCGTAAATCAATCATGGCACATCCCTGGATTTTAAAAGGTGATGTGCACTGTTTTACCTTAGCCAGTTCGTTTTCGCCAGTTCGATCACTTCATCGCCGCGGCCGCTAATAATGGCGCGCAGCATGTACAGGCTAAAGCCTTTCGCTTGTTCCAGTTTGATCTGCGGCGGGATCGCCAGCTCTTCTTTTGCCACGACCACGTCAACCAGTACCGGGCCGTCAATGGAAAACGCGCGCTGTAGCGCTCCGTCCACGTCTGCGGCTTTTTCCACGCGAATACCGGTAATGCCGCAGGCTTCGGCGATACGCGCGAAATTGGTGTCGTGCAGTTCGGTACCGTCGGTAAGGTAGCCGCCAGCTTTCATTTCCATCGCCACAAAGCCCAGCACGCTGTTATTAAAGACGACGATTTTTATCGGCAGCTTCATCTGTACCACCGAGAGAAAATCGCCCATCAGCATACTGAAGCCGCCATCACCGCACATCGCGATAACCTGCCGACCCGGCGCGGTGGCCTGAGCGCCGAGCGCCTGCGGCATGGCGTTGGCCATTGACCCGTGGTTAAACGAACCCAGCAGGCGGCGCTTGCCGTTCATTTTTAGATAGCGGGCCGCCCAGACGGTCGGCGTGCCGACATCGCAGGTAAAAATAGCGTCGTCAGCGGCGAAATGGCTAATTTGTTGCGCCAGATATTGTGGATGGATGGCTTTGTCGCTGAGTTTGGCTAAGTCATCAAGTCCCTTACGGGCGTCCCGATAGTGCTCCAGAGCTTTATCGAGGAATTTACGATTGCTTTTTTCTTCCACCAGCGGCAGCAGGGCGCGAAGCGTGGCTTTAATATCGCCCACCAGCGCCATGTCGACTTTGCTGTGCGCGCCAATACTGCCCGGGTTGATGTCAATCTGAATGATTTTGGCATCGCTCGGATAAAAGGCGCGGTAGGGGAACTGGGTGCCGAGCAGGATCAGCGTATCGGCGTTCATCATGGTGTGGAAGCCAGAAGAGAAGCCAATCAGGCCGGTCATTCCCACATCATAAGGGTTATCGTACTCAACGTGCTCTTTGCCGCGCAGGGCATGAACGATTGGCGCTTTTAGTTTTGCCGCCAACGCGACCAACTCCTCATGCGCGCCCGCGCAGCCGCTACCGCACATCAATGCGATATTGCTGGAGTAGCGCAGCAGTTGCGCCAGTTTTTTCAGCTCTTCCTCCGCCGGCGTGACGACGGGGTGCGGGGCATGGTACCAATGGGTGACGGCGTTTTCAGGCGCGGGTTTCAGCGCCACGTCACCCGGAAGTACGACCACGGAGACGCCGCGATTTAGCACCGCTTTGCGCATGGCGATGGCGAGTACCTGCGGGATCTGCTCCGGGCTGGAAACCAACTCGCAATAGTGGCTGCATTCACGAAACAACTCCTGCGGGTGGGTCTCCTGGAAATAACCGCTGCCGATTTCACTGGACGGAATATGGGCGGCGATCGCCAGAACAGGGACGTGGTTACGGTGGCAATCAAACAGGCCATTGATCAGGTGCAGGTTGCCCGGTCCACATGAACCGGCGCACACTGCCAGCTCGCCGGTAAGCTGCGCTTGTGCGCCGGCGGCGAAAGCGGCGACCTCTTCGTGGCGGGTTGGCATCCATTCAATGGTTCCCATACGATTAAGACTATCGCTCAGGCCGTTCAGGGAGTCGCCAGTGACGCCCCAGATTTGTTTTACGCCAGCCTGTTCCAGCGTTTTGGCGATAAAAGCAGCAACGGTTTGTTTCATGGTTCTCCATCTCCTTAAATGTGATAACGGTTACAAGTTTAGTTGAAGATGACGATGACGTTTTTCTTTGGCGGAGAGAGGGGCGAAAGGATGAAGCGAGTGGTAAATCGCCCGGTGGCGCTAACGCTTACCGGGCCTATAATGGAGCGTTTACCGATTATGCGAGAACAAGATCGCCCTGCGGATGGCAGGAGCAGGCCAGTACGTAACCTTCGGCAATCTCCGCCTCGCTCAGCGTCATGGTGCTGCTCACCGTATAGTCGCCGGAAACGACTTTGGTTTTACAGCAGCCGCAAACACCTGCCCGACAGGCAGCGGCAACCGGTACTTTATTACTCTCCAGCGCCTCCAGCAGCGTCGTACCGATCGGGGCATAAAATTCCTGCGCTGGCTGTAGCTTGGTGAATTTCAGGCCGCTGGTTGCCGTTTCCGCCACCGGCGTGAAGAACTTCTCTTTAAAGAAGCGCGTTACGCCAAGCGCTTTCACTCCCTGTTCGACGAAATCCATATAGGGCGCCGGGCCGCAGGTCATGATGGTGCGCGATGCCAAATCCGGTACGCGCTGTAATAATTCCGTGGTCAGACGGCCCGCGATAAAACCTTCTGTGGCATGATTTTCCGCCACTAGCGTGACCGGATACTGTCGCCACTCGTCGGCAAAAATCACACCATCCGGCGAACGGACGTTAAAGATGACCTGCACATCGGCCTGCGGGCGGTATTTCGCCAGCCAGCGACGCATCGACATGATTGGCGTTACGCCACAACCGGCGGCGAGCAGCAGAAACTTATCTTCTGTTTTATCGTCACAGGTAAAATCGCCCATTGCATCAGACAGCCAGATGTAATCGCCGCGCTTGATGTCATGGGTTAACCACTGTGAACCCGTGCCATCGTCAATCCGACGAACGGTCAGCGTGATATATTCACTGACGCCCGGCGTAGACGAAAGGGTGTAGGCGCGCAGCGTTTCCGCTGAATTACGCACGCTCACCAGCGCATACTGCCCGGCGCGGTAAGGGTAGTAGTCATGGCATAATAGCGCAATTGTCCATACATCCGGCGTCTCCTGACGGATGTGATGCACCTGCATTCGCCAGGGACATTGTGAGGTTGGCATCGTCATCATTGACCTCCTTACGCGCTCAGCAATTGCTTCATGTCTTCTTCAACGGTGGTCACGGAACGCAGACCGAACTTCTCGTTGAGGATAGCCAGCAGATCCGGCGTGAAGAAGCCCGGCGCGGTCGGCCCGGTGATAATATTTTTCACGCCTAATGACAGCAGCGTCAGCAGAATCACGATCGCTTTCTGCTCAAACCAGGAGAGCACCAGCGATAGCGGCAGATCGTTGACGCCGCAGCCCAGTTTTTCCGCCAGCGTCACCGCCAGGATAATCGCGGAGTAAGCATCATTACACTGACCGGCATCGACCAGACGCGGCAGCCCTTCGATGTCGCCGAACTCCAGTTTGTTGAAACGGTATTTACCGCACGCCAGGGTCAGGATCAGGCAGTCATCCGGTACGCTGGTGGCGAAATCGGTAAAGTAGTTACGCTCGCCGCGCGCGCCGTCACAGCCGCCGACCAGGAAGATGTGGCGCAGTTTTTCACGGCTGACCAGATCGATGAGCGTATCGGCAGCGCCGAGCAGGGTCTGACGGCCAAAACCGACGGTGATGAGATGCGGAATTTCGCTATACGGGAAGCCCGCCATTTGCTGCGCCTGGGCAATGACCGGCCCGAAGTCATCGCCTTCAAGATGGCTAACGCCCGGCCAGCCGACGATGCTACGGGTCCAGATACGGTCGTCATAGCTGCCCACGGTCGGGTCGATAATGCAGTTAGAAGTCATCACGATTGGGCCAGGGAAGCGGGCGAACTCGACCTGCTGATTCTGCCAGCCGCTGCCGTAGTTACCGACCAGATGCTTGAATTTACGCAGTTCCGGATAGCCATGTGCGGGCAGCATTTCACCGTGAGTGTAGACGTTAACGCCGGTGCCTTCGGTCTGCTCCAGCAGGTTGTAGAGATCTTTCAGATCGTGACCGGAGATCAGAATGCACTTGCCTTCAGTCGCTTTGACGTTGACCTGAGTCGGCGTAGGGTGACCGTATTTGGTGGTTTCACCGGCGTCCAGAATGCTCATCACTTTGAAGTTCATCTGGCCGATTTCCATTGCGCACTCCAGCAGCGCGTTCATGTCAGCAGGCCAGGTGCCCAGCCAGGCCATGATTTTGTGGTACTGCGCGTAAATGTCGTTGTCGTATTGACCGAGAACGTGCGCGTGCTCCATATACGCCGCCGCGCCTTTCAGACCGTACAGGCACAGCAGACGCAGGCCGAGGATGTTCTCGCCAATGGCGGCTTTGTCTTTATTCGGGGTAAATTCCGCCGCCTGACGTTGCAGGTCGCCCAGATCGTCGCTGACCAGTTGCAGATCGGCCATCGGATTGTCGCAATGCGCATTGGCATCCACGCTCAGGCACTGCGCTTTCAACGCTTCACGCAAGGCAATCGCTTCACGGGCGTAGCCGACGATACGCGGAGAGTCGAAGTTAACGTTGGTCAGCGTGGAGAAAAACGCGCGCGGCGCAAAGTTATCAACGTCGTGATTAATGATGCCATATTCACGGGCCTTCACCGCCCAGGCAGACAAACCTTGCAAAGCCGCAATCAGCAGATCCTGCAGATCGGACGTTTCAGCTGTTTTACCGCACATTCCCTGCGCGTAGGAGCAGCCGTTTCCGGCTGGTGTACGGATGGTTTGTTCACATTGCACACAAAACATGGTCACACCTTTTAAAGTTATATTTAATATACATGTTTAAGGTTATGCCTGTGAACAAAGGGATAAAAGGGATTTCTGCCATAATGTGCAGGGAGATTGATTTAGCGCAATTTTGGCGGCAGATGCCTACCGCCAAAGAGGTATCAGGCCGAGAAGAACGCCATTAAGAGGGGGACCAGCAGGCTGAGGATAAAGCCATGTACGATAGCCGCCGGAACAATCTCTACGCCGCCGGAGCGCTGTAATACCGGCAACGTAAAGTCCATTGAAGTCGCTCCGCACAGGCCCAACGCCGTTGAACGGCTGCGGCGAACCAGACCGGGAATAAGCATAATGGCTAAGAGCTCGCGGGCCAGATCGTTAAAAAATGCCGCGCTGCCGATAACCGGTCCAAACGACTCCGTCAGCAAAATACCGGAAAGAGAGTACCAGCCGAAACCTGACGCCATCGCCAGGGCGGTTTTTAGCGGTAAGTCCAGGATAAACGCATTAATCACGCCGCCCAGTAATGAGCTTGCCACGACAACGACCGCGACCATCATTCCCCGGCGGTTAAGCACAATTTGCTTTAAGGTCATGCCGCTATTTCGTAGCTGAATCCCCACCAGGAACAATAAAAAGATCAGCGTATATTCACTGGCTTCGGTGGCGTGCTGTAAAACAGAGAGTCCGCTCAGGCCGATAACAAACCCCAATACCACTACGCCGCACAGTTGCAGCGACTCCAGCGCCATGGCAATACGCGAAGGCAGTTTTTCCTGCTGATGATGGTGACGCCACGGGAGGATACGTTCCAGCCACAATAAGGCGGCGATATTACACAATAAAATAATCGTAATACTGACGGCGGAATAATGAAAAATCGCCACCAGATTACTGGCGAGGTTATCCAAAAACGCCAGGCTTATTCCCATAAAAAAGAGAATAAGATACACGATCCAGCTCAGTAGCCGGTTAATGAGTTGTAATGCGGCTTTATGTCGCAGTGGAATGAGATAGCCCACAATCAGTGGAACCAGAATGATTAAAAGTCCTGAAAACATGAACAGCCGGGCCCTTTTTTATTGTTTGAATAGCGTACATGACACTACCGAATTCCAGACTATCAGTAAAGCGACACCGTCAGCCGTACATTTATCAGACATTTGCCCCAGGCAAAGGGGGGGAATATCACGCCTGGCGGACGCATTTGCCGTTATACTGCGGTGAATTTTATGGAGTGATGACGTTTTTCTGGAGGAAGCATGATTCTCGAACGCGTTGAAATAGTAGGATTTCGCGGTATCAACCGACTGTCGTTGATGCTGGAGCAAAACAACGTGCTGATTGGGGAAAACGCCTGGGGAAAATCCAGCCTGCTGGATGCGCTGACTCTGTTATTGTCGCCGGAACTCGATCTTTACCATTTTGTCCGTGAGGATTTCTGGTTTCCGCCTGGCGACATAAAAGGACGCGAGCATCACCTGCATATTATTCTGACTTTTCGCGAAACGCAGCCAGGGCGGCATCGGGTACGTCGTTATCGAGCGCTGGAAGCATGCTGGTCGCCTTGCGAGGATGATTTTCACCGTATTTTTTATCGGCTAGAGGGCGAATGCGGCGCCGATGGCAGCGTGATGACGCTGCGCAGTTTTCTCAATAGCGATGGGCAGCCATTGCCGGTGGAAAATATTAACGATCAGGTGCGCCACCTGGTTCGTCTGATGCCAGTGCTACGTTTGCGCGATGCGCGCTTTATGCGACGTATTCGCAACGGTACGGTGCCCAATGTGCCGGATGTTGAAGTCACGGCCCGGCAACTGGATTTTCTGGCGCGTGAGCTGGCGACCCGGCCGCAAAATTTAACCGACGGGCAGATTCGCCAGGGACTGTCCGCGATGGTGCAACTGCTTGAACACTATTTCTCAGAGCAGGGCGCAGGACAGGCGCGTCACCGACTCATGCGCCGACGTTCGCAAAATGAGCAGCGTAGCTGGCGCTATCTGGATATTATTAATCGGATGATCGACAAACCGGGCAGCCGGTCGCATCGGGTGATCCTGCTGGGGCTTTTCTCCACGCTGTTACAGGCGAAAGGGACGCTGCGGTTACATAAAGACGCGCGACCATTACTGCTGGTGGAAGATCCGGAAACCCGTTTACATCCCATTATGCTTTCAGTCGCCTGGCAATTGCTCAATCTGTTACCGCTACAGCGGATAGCGACAACCAACTCAGGCGAACTGCTCTCGCTAACGCCGGTGGAGCATGTCGTACGGCTGGTGCGCGAATCTTCCCGCGTCGCCGCCTGGCGTCTGGGCCCGGGCGGGTTAAGCGCGGAAGATGGACGGCGCATCGCCTTTCATATCCGCTTTAATCGCGCGTCGTCGCTGTTTGCGCGTTGCTGGCTACTGGTGGAAGGCGAGACGGAAACCTGGGTTATTAATGAGCTGGCGCGTCAGTGTGGACATCATTTTGATGCGGAGGGTATTAAAGTCATTGAGTTTGCTCAGTCTGGCCTGAAACCGCTGGTGAAGTTCGCCCGCCGTATGGGAATCGAGTGGCATGTCCTGGTGGATGGCGACGAAGCGGGGAAAAAATATGCCGCGACGGTCCGCAGTCTGCTTAATAACGATCGGGAAGAAGAACGCGAACATCTCACGGCGCTGCCTGCGCTGGATATGGAACATTTTATGTATCGTCAGGGCTTTGCCGATGTTTTTCACCGGGTTGCGCAGCTTCCGCCTAATGTGCCGATGAATACCCGGAAAATTATCACTAAAGCTATCCACCGCTCGTCAAAGCCGGATTTGGCGATTGAAGTCGCGATGGAAGCCGGGCGGCGGGGAATTGACGCCGTGCCGCCGCTGTTCAGAAAGATGTTCTCGCGCGTGGTTTGGCTGGCGCGGGGCCGGGCGGATTAACGTTTGAATGTGGCCGGAACCTGTTCGACGACGCTATCGAGTAACGCATAGCGGCGGCGATACTCGGCCCGTTTCTTACTGGCGATCTCCGATTCGCTTTTTCGGGCGATCGCCAGCGGTAGCGCATAGTAATTTCCTTTAATTCTTTCACCGCCTAACGATTCCCAAAACGCGTCATAGTCGGCATGCATTTGCGTCTTTTTATCCATGTATCGCCAGCTACGGTAAACGTGCGCATCGTTACTCACGGCTATAATCTTTTCTGCCTGAAAGACTTGCGCAAACTGACAGAGAGCCTCCATCACGATGCGTTTGGGAAAAAGACCATGGCAGGCTTTGGTCGCCTGCTGGATAATTTCGTGAGGGACGTCGTTTGCCGCGCCCTGTAATCCGCCGATAAATAGTGTGCGTTGTTGGTTAAAGCGACACAGGGTAAATGTGATCTCTGCCAGAATACGTAACTGTGCGTCGCGAACAACAATAGTGCTTTCACCTTCTTTATCCAGTGAGACCAGACTGACTAAATCAAGTTGAAACAACTCGCCGGTTTTAGTTTCAAATTTAGCAAGATTCAGGCCATACTGACTTAAATAGCTAACCTGTTGTTCCCGCGATAAAAGTTGGCGCATCTGTTGATAATGAAAACACAGAGCGTCTAAGGCGAAATCGCGTTTAATATTTACAGCCATATAAGGACGATGTAGCCGAATAGGCAAACGCGGCTGACGAGCAAGTAACGTATTTAACTCCGGCCATTGGGTGAGATTGGTCAGTAATTGGCTGGTCGCACGCGGCATGACTAATGAGCGGATTAAAAACTTGCGACGAAAGCTGGCTTTACGCCAGAATTTTCCTGGCTGTAATTGCCCGCGCGTCAGACGAATAAATAATTGTAAAGGAGAGATGTAATCTGAAGTGTACCAGGTATTATCTGTAAGCTGTGTCATGATCGTAATCCGCGACATAAGATTGTCGAGATTGAACCACAGGAAACATTAACCAATCGTCAATACAGCCGGCGCTATCTTTATTGCATCAGGTTTGTTTAGATACGGTTTACTTTCTGGTTAAAATTTTGCCGTCAGGGTTTCTATGCGTGCTAAGGGAAAGAAATTTAAAAAGCGTTATCTGGTCATTATTTTAATTCTTTTAGTGGGGGGGATGGCTGGCTGGCGAATGCTAAATGCGCCGCTGCCAACTTATCAGACATTAATCGTGCGGCCAGGCGATCTTGAACAGAGTGTACTGGCGACTGGAAAACTGGACGCGTTGCGTAAAGTGGATGTCGGCGCGCAGGTGAGCGGCCAGTTGAAAACGCTGCTGGTCTCCATTGGCGATAACGTTAAAAAAGATCAGCTACTCGGCGTGATTGACCCAGATCAGGCGGAGAACCAGATAAAAGAGGTTGAGGCCACCCTGATGGAGCTGAACGCGGAGCGTCAGCAGGCAGCCGCTGAGTTAAAGCTGGCGCGGGTTACGCTGGCGCGCCAGCAGCAGTTAGCTAAGACTCAGGCGGTATCGCAACAGGATCTGGATACCGCGGCGACGGAGATGGCGGTTAAACAGGCGCGTATTGGCACCATAGATGCCCAGATCAAACGTAATCGGGCCTCGTTGGACACCGCGAAAACCAACCTGGAATATACCCGTATTGTCGCCCCCATGGCGGGGGAAGTGACGCAAATCACTACCCTGCAAGGACAAACGGTGATTGCAGCTCAGCAGGCGCCCAATATTCTGACGCTGGCGGATATGAGCACCATGCTGGTAAAAGCGCAGGTCTCGGAAGCGGACGTGATCCATCTTCGGGCGGGGCAGAAAGCATGGTTCACCATTGCAGGCGATCCGCAAACGCGCTATGAAGGCGTTTTAAAAGATATTCTGCCGACGCCGGAAAAGATCAACGACGCTATTTTTTATTACGCCCGGTTTGAAGTGCCGAATCCCAAAAGAATCTTGCGTCTTGATATGACCGCACAGGTTTATATTCAACTCATGGATGTCAAAAATGTGCTGATTATTCCTCTCGCCGCGCTTGGCGAACCGGTGGGCGGCAATCGTTATAAAGTGGCGCTGTTGCGTAACGGCGAAAAACGTGAGCGCGAAGTGGTCATTGGCGAGCGTAACGATACAGACGTGGAAGTGGTTAAAGGTCTGGAAGCGGGCGATGAGGTGATCATCGGCGAAAGCAGGCCAGGAGCGACGCCATGACGGCATTGCTTGAACTGTGCAATGTGAGTCGTAGCTACCCCTCCGGAGAAGAGCAGGTGGCGGTGTTGAAAGATATCTCCCTGCAAATCCACGCCGGGGAGATGGTGGCGATCGTCGGCGTTTCCGGTTCTGGAAAATCAACGCTGATGAATATCCTCGGGTGCCTGGATAAACCGACCAGCGGCACTTATCGGGTGGCGGGGCGGGACGTCTCGACGCTGGACCCGGACGCGCTGGCGCAGCTGCGGCGTGAGCATTTTGGCTTTATCTTTCAGCGCTACCATCTGTTGTCGCATTTAACGGCAGCGCAAAATGTTGAAATCCCCGCCGTCTACGCCGGCATTGAACGCAAAAAACGCCAGGCGCGCGCCAGAGAGTTGCTTTTGCGGCTGGGATTAAGCGATCGCGTCGATTACCCACCTTCACAGCTTTCTGGCGGACAGCAGCAGCGTGTCAGTATTGCCCGCGCTCTGATGAACGGCGGACAGGTGATTCTGGCAGATGAGCCGACCGGCGCGCTGGATAGCCATTCCGGCGAAGAGGTGATGGCGATTTTGCGCCAACTGCGCGATCGCGGACATACGGTGATCATTGTGACGCACGATCCGCTGATTGCCGCCCAGGCGGAGCGGATTATTGAAATTCACGATGGCAAGATTGTCCATAATCCGCCCGCGCAGGAAAAGAAACGCGAACAGGGCGTTGACGCTGCCGTAGTTAATACGGCTCCCGGCTGGCGGCAATTTGCCAGCAGCTTTCGCGAAGCGCTGTCAATGGCGTGGTTAGCGATGGCCGCTAACAAAATGCGTACTTTACTGACCATGCTGGGAATTATTATCGGTATTGCGTCGGTGGTGTCGATTGTGGTGGTCGGCGACGCCGCAAAACAGATGGTACTGGCGGATATCCGCGCTATGGGCACTAACACGATTGATATTCATCCAGGCAAAGATTTTGGCGACGACAACCCGCAGTATCGACAGGCGCTGAAATATGACGATCTGGTGGCTATTCAGAAACAGCCGTGGGTTAACTCTGCGACGCCCAGCGTTTCAAAGAGCTTACGTCTTCGCTATGGCAATATTGATATTGCCGTAAATGCTAATGGCGTCAGTGGCGATTATTTTAACGTTTACGGCATGTCCTTTAGGGAGGGGAACACCTTCAATGCTGTACAGCAACAGGATCGCGCGCAGGTGGTGGTGCTGGATGCCAACACGCGACGCCAGCTATTTCCAAATAAAGCGAATGTCGTAGGGGAAGTGGTGCTGGCGGGTAATATGCCGGTTATTGTTATTGGCGTGGCGGAAGAGAAACCGTCCATGTACGGCAATAGCAATCTGTTGCAAGTTTGGTTGCCCTATAGCACGATGTCAGATCGCATAATGGGTCAGTCATGGCTTAACTCGATCACCGTTCGTGTGAAAGATGGCGTTGATAGCGATCAGGCTGAACAGCAGCTTACCCGCCTGCTCACCTTACGCCACGGTAAAAAAGACTTCTTCACCTGGAATATGGACAGCGTCCTGAAAACGGCTGAAAAAACCACCTATACTCTTCAGTTATTTCTGACGCTGGTGGCCGTCATTTCGCTGGTTGTCGGCGGCATCGGTG
This sequence comes from Salmonella sp. SAL4457, assembly GCF_046548235.1. NCBI lineage: Bacteria > Pseudomonadati > Pseudomonadota > Gammaproteobacteria > Enterobacterales > Enterobacteriaceae > Salmonella > Salmonella sp. SAL4457. The sequence goes on along the minus strand of NZ_JBGDZO010000001.1, from coordinate 1,333,183 downwards.
TTATGAATATTATGCTGGTTTCCGTCACCGAGCGAACGCGTGAAATCGGCATCCGTATGGCGGTAGGCGCGCGCGCCAGCGATGTGCTACAGCAGTTTCTTATTGAAGCGGTGCTGGTTTGCCTGGTTGGTGGAGCGCTGGGGATTAGCTTGTCGATGTTCATCGCATTTATGCTACAGCTTTTCCTGCCCGGCTGGGAGATCGGTTTTTCACTGACTGCGCTGGCGAGCGCGTTTTTATGTTCGACATTTACCGGGATACTGTTTGGCTGGCTACCGGCGAGAAACGCGGCGCGACTGGACCCGGTGGATGCGCTGGCAAGGGAGTAATCTCGCTGACGTCATTTGTCGGCCTGATAAGATGCAACAGTGTCGCTATCAGGCACTGGCGTTAAATAAAAATGCCAGCCGATCGGGCTGGCATTTTGCCTCCTGGATGTACACAATGAGACAGAGGAGCTATGCAACGGCCTCTGCTTCGATGGGCACGATGACGCTGGCGTGATTGCCTTTTGGCCCCTGGTGGACATCAAACCGGACAGACTGTCCGGCTTTAAGCGTTCTGTAACCATCCATTTGAATGGTGGAATAATGGGCGAAAATATCCTCGCCGCCGCCTTCAGGGCAGATGAAACCAAACCCTTTGGCATTGTTGAACCACTTTACAGTACCCGTTTCCATGCTTCGACATCCTTCGTAAATCTTATATAAGTAAGATGGAATGAACCGGTGACGGAGTGGGGGCTGTTCAAAACCTCACCAACTCTCGACATTACAATTTAGAGAAATCAGGCGAGGCGTCAAGCATCAGGCAGGGGGGATCGGGTAAAAATGAATCAAAAATTTGAAGCAGTTAACGCTATTGCCGGGAATGTGACAGATGTCGCGGATGGTACTGATAGATGTTAGTTATCTATCAATTGAGGTAGATTGATTGTGTGCATAGACTCTGGTCAGCGGCAGATTTTCCTGCCGACAACCGTAACCGATAATGACGACTGACAATGGGTAAGACGAACGATTGGCTGGATTTTGACCAGTTGGTGGAAGATAGCGTGCGCGACGCGCTAAAACCGCCATCTATGTATAAAGTGATATTAGTCAATGATGATTACACTCCGATGGAGTTTGTTATTGACGTGTTACAAAAATTCTTTTCTTATGATGTAGAACGTGCAACGCAATTGATGCTTGCAGTTCACTATCAAGGCAAAGCTATCTGCGGCGTGTTTACCGCCGAGGTGGCGGAAACCAAAGTGGCGATGGTGAACAAGTATGCAAGGGAGAACGAGCATCCGTTGCTGTGTACGCTGGAAAAAGCCTGAATGCAGGTATAAAAATTGGGGGAGGTGCCTATGCTCAATCAAGAACTGGAACTCAGTTTAAACATGGCTTTCGCCAGAGCGCGCGAGCACCGTCATGAGTTTATGACCGTCGAGCATCTGTTGCTGGCGCTGCTCAGCAACCCATCGGCTCGCGAAGCGCTGGAAGCATGCTCCGTGGATCTGGTGGCGCTCCGTCAGGAACTCGAAGCCTTCATTGAACAAACCACACCCGTACTGCCTGCCAGTGAAGAAGAGCGTGATACGCAGCCGACGTTAAGTTTCCAGCGTGTCCTGCAACGTGCCGTCTTCCACGTTCAGTCTTCCGGGCGTAGTGAAGTGACTGGCGCGAATGTGCTGGTGGCTATCTTTAGCGAACAGGAATCACAGGCGGCTTATCTGCTGCGCAAGCATGAAGTGAGCCGTCTGGATATCGTGAACTTTATTTCTCACGGGACGCGAAAAGACGAACCGAGCCAATCTTCCGATCTCGGCAATCAGCCAACTGGCGACGAACAAGCTGGCGGGGAGGAACGTATGGAAAACTTCACGACGAATCTTAACCAACTTGCTCGCGTGGGCGGCATCGATCCGCTGATTGGTCGTGAAAAAGAACTGGAACGCGCGATCCAGGTCTTGTGTCGTCGCCGTAAAAATAACCCGTTGCTGGTAGGGGAATCCGGTGTCGGCAAAACGGCGATTGCCGAAGGGCTGGCCTGGCGTATCGTGCAGGGCGATGTGCCGGAAGTGATGGCCGATTGTACTATTTACTCTCTGGATATCGGTTCGCTGCTGGCGGGCACCAAATACCGCGGCGATTTTGAAAAACGGTTTAAGGCGTTGCTGAAACAGCTTGAGCAGGATACCAACAGCATCCTGTTTATCGATGAAATCCATACCATTATCGGCGCTGGCGCGGCGTCGGGCGGACAGGTGGATGCGGCAAATCTGATTAAACCGCTGCTTTCCAGCGGCAAGATCCGGGTGATCGGCTCAACGACCTATCAGGAATTCAGCAATATTTTTGAGAAAGACCGCGCATTAGCACGCCGTTTCCAGAAAATTGATATTACCGAGCCTTCGGTGGAAGAGACGGTGCAAATTATCAACGGCTTGAAACCTAAGTACGAAGCGCACCACGACGTGCGTTATACCGCGAAAGCGGTGCGTGCGGCGGTCGAGCTGGCGGTAAAATATATCAATGACCGCCATCTGCCGGATAAAGCCATTGACGTGATTGACGAAGCGGGCGCTCGGGCGCGTCTGATGCCGGTGAGCAAACGTAAGAAAACGGTCAACGTGGCGGATATTGAGTCCGTAGTGGCGCGAATTGCGCGAATTCCTGAAAAGAGCGTCTCGCAGAGCGATCGCGATACGCTGAAGAACCTGGGCGATCGTCTGAAAATGCTGGTCTTCGGCCAGGATAACGCGATTGAGGCGCTGACCGAAGCTATTAAGATGAGTCGTGCGGGTCTGGGCCATGAGCATAAACCTGTCGGCTCATTCTTGTTCGCCGGGCCAACTGGCGTAGGGAAAACTGAAGTTACGGTACAGCTTTCAAAAGCGCTGGGTATTGAGCTGTTGCGCTTCGATATGTCCGAATATATGGAACGTCATACGGTGAGCCGTTTGATCGGCGCGCCTCCGGGATACGTCGGTTTCGACCAGGGCGGGCTGCTGACGGATGCGGTGATTAAGCATCCTCATGCGGTGCTGCTGCTGGATGAGATCGAAAAAGCGCACCCGGATGTCTTTAACCTGCTGCTGCAGGTGATGGATAACGGTACGCTGACCGATAACAACGGCCGTAAGGCGGATTTCCGCAATGTGGTGCTGGTGATGACCACCAACGCCGGCGTGCGAGAAACCGAACGTAAATCTATTGGTCTTATTCATCAGGACAACAGTACCGATGCGATGGGCGAGATCAAGAAAGTGTTTACGCCGGAGTTCCGTAATCGTCTCGACAACATTATTTGGTTCGATCATCTGTCTGGCGAGGTGATTCATCAGGTTGTCGATAAGTTTATCGTCGAGTTGCAGGCTCAGTTGGATCAGAAAGGCGTCTCCCTGGAAGTCAGTCAGGAAGCGCGCGACTGGCTGGCGGAAAAGGGCTATGACCGGGCGATGGGCGCACGACCAATGGCACGTGTGATTCAGGATAACCTGAAAAAACCGCTGGCCAATGAGTTGCTGTTTGGATCGCTGGTTGACGGCGGACAGGTCACCGTCGCGCTGGATAAAGAGAAAAATGCGTTGACGTATGGCTTCCAGAGTGCGCAAAAGCACAAGCCGGAAGCCGCGCATTAATCTTCGTTTCACTGCCGTACAAACCGGGCCTTAGCGCCCGGTTTTTTTACGCCGGCTAATAGTTAGCCTGATGGCGTTGTGCTCGCGGTAGGCGGACAAGGCGCTTGTAAATTGCGTCATCATCCGGTAATCGACGGGTCAAATGCGAAAAAAAAGCCCGACCCGCTGCGTGAAAAGGGATGCTGAAGCCGCTGTTACCAATGCCAAAAAAACTAATCCTCTTCTCTGAAAAGAGTAGTCTTACACTTAGCACAAAGAATTCTTCTGTGATTATCCCATACCTGTATCAAACCAACATCGCTGAATTTCTCGTGACCACAACTGTAGCAGGATATTTTGCTCATATTGTGTTTTTTAATATATTCATCTTTGGTGGGAAGTTGCTTCCAGTAGCCTATCAGTCCGGGCATAACCTCTCCTTGAGTGGGTTATGTAATTTGCAAATTATGATAATAATTATATAAGAAATAGTTCAGTATGAAATTATTACTTATCACATTTTCGAAAGCGAATGCTATTAGCATCACACTTTCTACGTTGTTATCAACGATAATGCTTTCGTACAGGTAGCTTAGCTGTTGGCAGTGCTATACCCCGTCCAATCATCCATCAACGCCACCCGTTTAGGCCATAACGTCCCACGCTGATACGCTGCTTCAGCCTTATCTGCCAACTGGTGCGCCAACGCATGTTCAATAACCTCACGTTGATAATCCGTTGCTTCACCAGCCCACTCACGGAAAGTAGAACGGAAGCCATGTTGCGTTAAGTCGATATATCCCATTCGTTTCAATACAGCCAATAACGACATATCAGAAAGTGTTTCAGCGCGAGGGGCAGGGAATACATGATTGTTATCTTTTAATCGTGGTAAATCTTTTAACAAATCAACAGCAGCATCAGACAGAGGAACTCGGTGCTTTTTTACTACCGAGAGATACTTATGCAAACTTTTCTAAAGCGTTTCAGGTAGGGAAGTAGGGCTGTTTTACACAATCTATAGTAAGTTTGGTGTAGCAACCAAAGGTCCAAAAACAAACCTTTCATCAGGAAAATCACAGTAAAAACAAGAAGTTTAGATACAAAAGCCCGTACTTTCGTACGAGCTCTTTCTTGAATATGGCGGTGAGGGGGGATTGACTCGCTTTGCTCGCCCCTTCGGGCAGTCTTCTCGCAGGCTCGTCGTCTGTCCAACTGGCTGCGCCGCTACTCAGCCCATCCCTGGGCCTCGCCCCTTCGGGGCCAGAGCAAGCTCTGTTCAAAAACGCTCCCGGCGTTTTTGTGTCGAACCCCGGTCGGTGGTTCTCATCCCCCCTTAGTTTGGGGGATATATATAAGCAAAAAGCCCGTACTTCTGTACAGGCTCTCAACTTGAATATGGCGGTGAGGGGGGGATTAACTCGCTGCGCTCGCCCTTCGGGCAGTCTCCTCGCAGGCTCGTCGTCTGTCCAACTGGCTGCGCCAGTTGTCGAACCCCGGTCAGTGGTTCTCATCCCCCCTTAGTTTGGGGGATACATATAAGCAAAAAGCCCGTACTTCTGTACAGGCTCTCAACTTGAATATGGCGGTGAGGGGGGGATTCGAACCCCCGATACGTTGCCGTATACACACTTTCCAGGCGTGCTCCTTCAGCCACTCGGACACCTCACCATATTGTATTGCTGCCTGACCTCTTGGGGGGGCAACGGGGCGCTACTATAGGGAGTTGCGCTAAAACGGTCAAGCAGAATTTACATATTCACTGTCGTTTGCTCATGCAATAGACATAATCCCCGCCCAAACTGGCGCGGGGAGGCAAATTAACGCTGTGAATCCAACATTTCGTTGTTTTTCACCACATCCTGCGCTTTGCTGTAGCTTTCGATCAGCAGTTGATAGGCCGGGAATACCTGAGTATAAACGTCGGCCCACGCGGCGGCGTCTTCACGGTTCCAGGTGCTTTGCAGCTCAGAGGCGACTGCGGCAGTATCCATCGGTACGACGCCAGCCTGTACGATACGCGCCAGAGTGATTTCCTGCGCCATCTTACTGTAGGTGCCGGATGCGTCGATCACGGCAAATACCTTATAGCCTTCCGCTACCGCGCTAATGGCCGGGAATGCCATGCACACGCTGGTAATCGTCCCGGCAATGATCAGCGTCTTACGACCCGTCGCTTTTACCGCCTTAACGAAATCTTCGTTATCCCAGGCGTTAATTTCACCTTTGCGCGCAATGTACTGCGCATGTGGCGCATTAGCGTGGATCTCCGGGATCAGCGGGCCGTTCGGACCTTGCGGTACGGATGCCGTGGTAATGACCGGCATTTTCGCTAACGTCGCCATCTTCGCCAACGCCGCGGCGCGAGCGCGTAATTCCGGCATTGGCATATCGCCTACGGTCTGGAAAAGACCGCTTTGATGATCGATTAAAAGCATCACGGAATCGTTAACATCAATTACCGGGCGCAAACCATTAAAATTAGCAGGACTTGACATCGTGTTCTCCTTCATGTTTTCAGATTTGGCCAAAACGGCCGGAGTTGAAATCGCGGACTGCTTCTGCGATCTCTTGTTTCGTGTTCATAACAAATGGGCCGTAACCCACAATCGGTTCATTCAGTGGCTCGCCTGATAACAGCAATACGCTGGCGTCGCTGCTGGCCTCAAGGTGCAGCGTTTTCCCTTGCTGGCTCAATACCACCAGTTGCGCTTCGTTGACCGGCGTCGTGCCGTTCACCGTGATATTGCCTTTCAGTACCACCAGCGCGGTGCTCCATCCTTCCGGCTGTGCCAATGTAAGCTGGCGATTGCGTTGCAGGCGCATATCCCAGACATTGAGCGGCGAGAAAGTGTGCGCCGGGCCTTTTGTCTCTTCATAACGCCCTGCAATGACCCGCACGACTCCGGCGTCATCCGGTAACGTAACGGTCGGGATAACATCGTGGGTAATGCTTTGATAACCCGGGGTGGTCATTTTGTCCTTCATTGGAAGGTTAACCCACAACTGCACCATTTCCAGTTCGCCGCCCCGACGGGTAAACGCGTCGGAATGGAACTCTTCATGCAAAATGCCTGCGCCTGCGGTCATCCACTGAACGTCGCCCGGGCCGATAACGCCGCCGCGACCGGTAGAGTCCCGATGCTCGACTTCGCCACTATAAACAATCGTCACGGTCTCGAAACCGCGGTGTGGATGCTCCCCAACGCCGCGTTTTTCATTACCCGGCGTAAATGTGTGCGGCCCGGCATAATCCAGCAGCAGGAAGGGACTCAACTGCTGCGCATATGACTGATAAGAAAAGAGTGAACGAACCGGAAATCCATCGCCAACCCAGTGCGGGCGAGGTGCGGTATAGACGCCTGTAATCTGTTTCATGGTGTTCTCCTCAGTGGCGTTGTCTTGATGTGAATAAGCTTATATTCATGACAAAAGGTTCGGTAGTGGCTAAAATGGCTCATACCGTTCCATTAATAGGACAATGTAATGATAAAAACGGATCTCAATGATTTTGCGTGGTTTGTGCATGTGGTCGAAGAGGGTGGGTTTGCCGCGGCGGGGCGTGCGCTTGATGAACCAAAATCAAAACTGAGCCGGCGTATTGCGCAACTGGAGGAACGGCTGGGCGTGCGATTGATTCAGCGAACTACCCGGCAGTTTAACGTTACCGAAGTGGGACAAACATTCTATGAGCACTGTAAAGCGATGCTGGTGGAAGCTCAGGCGGCGCAGGATGCCATTGCCGCATTGCAGGTAGAGCCTCGCGGTATCGTGAAGCTGACCTGCCCGGTGACGCTGCTGCATGTACACATCGGCCCAATGCTGGCGAAATTTATGGCGCGTTATCCTGATGTTTCGCTACAGCTTGAAGCGACCAATCGTCGGGTGGACGTCGTAGGGGAGGGGGTGGATGTGGCGATTCGCGTCAGGCCGCGCCCGTTTGAAGATAGCGACCTGGTGATGCGCGTCCTGGCTGACAGAGGGCATCGCCTGTTTGCCAGCCCGGATCTTATCGCACGGATGGGAATCCCTTCCGCGCCGGCGGAGTTGAGCCATTGGCCAGGGCTAAGTCTTGCATCCGGCAAGCATATCCACCGCTGGGAACTTTACGGCCCGCAGGGCGCGCGTGCGGAAGTCCATTTTACCCCGCGTATGATTACTACAGACATGTTGGCGCTACGCGAGGCGGCGATGGCGGGCGTGGGGCTTGTGCAGCTACCTGTCTTAATGGTGAAAGAACAACTGGCCGCCGGTGAACTGGTCGCGGTGCTGGAAGAGTGGGAGCCCCGGCGGGAGGTTATTCATGCTGTGTTCCCATCCCGGCGAGGATTATTACCTTCCGTACGTGCGTTGGTCGATTTTTTGACGGAAGAGTATGCGCGAATGGTGGAAGAGTAACCTGCTCGTCATTCATCAACTTAATGGACGCAAAAAAGGCCGGTTAAACCGACCTTTTATCCAGCCGCCCTTCAGGGCGTGAGGAGACAATTAGCGACTACGGAAGACAATGCGGCCTTTGCTCAGGTCGTACGGGGTCAGCTCAACGGTCACTTTGTCGCCCGTCAGGATGCGGATGTAGTTCTTACGCATTTTACCGGAGATGTGTGCAGTAACCACGTGACCGTTTTCTAACTCTACGCGGAACATGGTATTAGGTAACGTTTCGAGAACGGTACCTTGCATTTCAATATTGTCTTCTTTGGCCATCTAATCCTCTGGGGTATCACTACCATAATTTGAACCGGCAAGATAATGCCGAACTTCTTTTGATAAGTAAAGATTTGTGCGTTTAAAACACAGCAAACCAGGTTTAGCACATGATTCCGCGACACACGACAACGCCGCGTTATACACTTTTTCCCTGATACTACCGCCTGATGTATCGACATAAGCGCAACATATAAGGGAACGGTGAAATAAACGATGGGCGTTACCTGACAACGGGCTGCGGGATAATGAGCTAAACCAATTCTGCGGCAGCAATTATAACACCCCAATAAAAAATGTGCCGAAAACATTCACTTCCGGGGCAAAAATAATGTCCGCGGCACCCAAAAACGGGAGGCCAGCGGCTGTTGGCGTAAGGCCGCGAGGTGATCGAGGTAGTCACGACGTGGAATTTCAATGGCGCCGAGCGAGGCGGTATGATTATTAAGTACCTGACAATCAATAAGTTTACCGCCGTGACGGATAAATTCAGCGCAAAAAACCAGCAGTGCGGTTTTAGAGGCATTCTCCTGGCGGCTAAACATCGATTCGCCGCAAAATAGCGCCCCCTGCGAGACGCCATACATCCCGCCGACCAGTTCCCGATCGCGCCACACTTCAATGGAGTGCGCGTGGCCCAATTCATGTAATCGGCGATAGGCTTCCTCAATACCACGCGTTATCCAGGTGCCTTCGTCACGGTGATTGGCGCATCCATCAATGACCCGGTCGAAAGCGTAATTGAGCGTCACGCGGTAAGGGGATGCGTTGTGAAAGCGCTTCATGCTGCGACTGAGGTGAAACTTTTCAGGCCACAGCACGGCGCGCGGATCGGGCGACCACCACAGAATCGGGTCGCCCGGCGAAAACCACGGGAAAATCCCGTGCTGATAGGCCATTAACAACCGGGCAGGGCTGAGATCGCCGCCCAGCGCCAGTAAACCGTTAGGCTCGCGTAAAGCGCCTTCCGGCGAAGGGAAGGCGATAGAATGTCGGGAAAGCTGAACCAGACGCATGACGGCGAAACTCCAGTACGCAAGTCGGATCGTTCAATAATAGCTTACAGACGTTGTTTAAACTGATAATAGCGCCCTTGTCCGGCTAACAATTCTGCATGAGTGCCTCGCTCAATGATGCGCCCGTCGTCCATTACGATGATTTGATCAAAACGGGCCAGGCCGCGCAAACGGTGAGTCACCATCAGGATGGTTTTCTCGCGCATCACATCGGCAAGTAATTCCAGCATTTCGCTCTCGGTGGTCGCATCCAGCCCCTCAGTAGGCTCATCCAACAGCATCAACGGGGCATCGTGCAACAGCGCGCGGGCGATGGCCAGGCGACGAAGTTCGCCGCCGGATAGCAGACGACCGCCTTCGCCGAGCCAGCTATTAAGCCCACTATCTTCGAGCAGATTTTCGAGGCCGACGCGACGCAGCATGTCGGAAAGGGCTTCGTCGCTGGCATTGGGTGCCGCCAGTAATAAATTATCACGCAGCGTGGCGCTGAACAGGTGGACACGCTGCGGCACCACGCTGATAGTCCGGCGTAAGGCGGATTCGCTCAGCGAGGATAGCGGAAGATCGTTGAGCAGAATTTCGCCTTGTTGCGGGTCCCAGGCGCGGGTGAGTAGCTGCAACAGCGTTGATTTTCCGCAGCCGGTACGCCCCAGAATAGCGACATGCTCGCCAGGATTAGCCTGTAATGAGAGGGCATTGAGCGCATTAATCGGCTGGTCGGGATAACGAAACGAAACGTCCCGCAGGGTGAGTGTGACCTTTTCCGGCGCGGGAGTTTCTGCTTGCGGAAAGGTCACCTCCGGTTTTTGCTCCGTTAATTCAGTGATACGAAGCGCAGAGGCGATAACCTGCCCCAGATGCTGGAATGCGCCGGTAACGGGCGCAAGCGCCTCGAAAGCCGCCAGCGCGCAGAAGACAAACAGCGCGATGAGCGCGCCGGGCTGCGTATTGCCGCCAACGCCGCCGGAGGCCATCCACAACATTAACATCACCGCCAGCGCACCAATCAGCAGCATTAACGCCTGCGATAAGGCGGTGAGTTCAGACTGTCGGCGTTGGGCCTCATGCCATTGTAATTCGGTGGCTTCCATTTGCGCCCGATAGCGTTTGCTGGCGCCAAAAATGGTGAGTTCCGCCTGGCCCTGTAACCATGACGTGAGCTGCTGGCGATACTGACCTCGTAGATGCGTCAGATTTTGGCCGGTATTTTTGCCGGCGCGATAAAACACCGGCGGCATAATAAACAGCGTCAACAGCATAATGCCGCCCAGCGTGATCGCCAGCGTCACGTCGAGAACGCTAAGCCCCAGGGTGACAATCATAATCACTACAAAAGCGCCGACCAGCGGGGAGATGACGCGCAAATAGAGATGGTCCAGCGTGTCGACGTCGGCAACGATGCGGTTCAGCAGTTCACCTTGCTGATATCGCGCCAGACCCGCGGGGGAGAGCGGTAAAAGTTTGCTAAAGGTATAAATACGCAGATGTTGCAGCACGCGGAACGTGGCGTCATGACTTACCAGACGTTCAAAATAACGACCAGCGGTACGGGTAATGGCCGCGCCGCGCACGCCGGCTGCCGGGAGCATATAGTTAAAACTGTAAATTCCCGCGAAGCCTGCGATAGCGGACGCGGACAGGAACCAGCCGGAAAGCGTCAGCAGCCCGATACTGGCAAGCAGGGTCAGGATTGCCAGCGCAATTCCCAGCGTTAGCATCCATTTATGGCGTTTATAAAGCGTCAGATAAGGGAGTAGCGCGCGCATTTAAATATCCTCCTGACGGTGAGCCAATAACGTCGCAAAAGCGCCGTTGGCGGCGCTGAGTTCGGCATAACTGCCTTGTTCGACAATCGCGCCATCTTGCATAACCCAGATAGCGTCCCAGTCGGCGAGATCTTCCAACTGATGCGTCACCATTAATGTGGTCTGGCGTTTTGACGCCGCTTTTAACGCCTGCATGACGCGTTGCTCGCTGTGAGCGTCCAGGCTTGCCGCCGGTTCATCCAGCAGTAGCAGTTGACAGGGATTAAGTAGCGCACGGGCGACCGCTACACGCTGTGCCTGGCCGACGGAAAGTCTGCTGGCATGATTGCCGAGCGGGGTGTCTACTCCTTGCGGCAGCAGCGGTAAAAACTCGCTTACCCATGCGGCGTCAAGCGCGGCATAAAGTTCCTGCTCGCTGGCCTCCGGGCGCGCCAGTAATACATTTTCGCGTAGCGTCGCCGCAGGTAATTGCGGGTTTTGCCCAACCCAGGAGAGATGCTGGCGCCAGGATTCCGGCGAGAGATCGCGAAGCTCGACACCGTTAATACGCAAAGATCCCTGATAGGAGAGAAAACCGGATAATACATTCAACAGAGAGCTTTTACCGGAACCGCTGCGTCCTACCAGGACGGCGCGTTCTCCTGCCGCTAATGAGAAATTCAGCGGCCCGGCAAGCGTTTTGCCTTCTGGCGAGGTGATAATAAGATTGACTGCGTCAATGGTTACAGGTTCGTTTTCCGCCAGCTCAACTTCGCCGCGCGCCGGGTGGGCGAGGGGGGTTTCCAGAAACGTCTTCAGACTATCCGCCGCGCCAACTGCCTGCGCCTTAGCATGATAAAACGTGCCGAGGTCGCGTAACGGCTGGAAAAACTCCGGCGCGAGGATCAAGGCGAGGAACCCGGCGGCGAGCGTCACACCGGTACCGTAATGACCAAAGTTCAGCTCGCCCAGGTAAGAGAAGCCAAAATAAACGGCGACCAGCGCAATAGAAAGCGAGGTGAAAAACTCCAGCACGCCGGAAGATAAAAAGGCGAGGCGCAGTACTTCCATCGTGCGCTGACGAAAATCCTGCGATGCTGCGCGAATGCTCTCGGTTTCCGCTTCTCCACGACCGAAAATTCGCAGCGTTTCCATCCCGCGCAGACGGTCAAGAAAATGGCCGCTTAGCCGGGCAAGCGCCAGGAAATTGCGGCGGTTGGCGTCAGCCGCGCCCATCCCCACCATCGCCATAAATAGGGGAATGAGCGGGGCGGTGCCCAGCAGAATCAGCGCCGCCGCCCAATTTGACGGGAAAATCGCCGCCACGATTAAGAGCGGTACGCAAACGGCAAGCGCCATTTGCGGCAGATAGCGCGCATAATAGTCATGCATATCGTCAATCTGTTCCAATACCAGCGTCGCCCAGCTACCGGCGGGCTTGCCCTGAATCCAGGCTGGGCCGGCTTGCTGCAGACGATCCAACACCTGACGGCGGATCTCAAAGCGAATATGTTGTCCGGCATGAAAACCGACGCGCTCGCGCAACCACATCACCCAGGCGCGGAGGACAAAGACCAGTATCAGCAGGATAAAAGGGAGCAACAGCGCTTCCCGTGGAATGTTCTCCATGATCATATGTTGCAGGATACGCGCCATGATCCAGGCCTGAGCGACAATTAATACGCCACTCATGAACCCCAACAGGCGGGAAATATTCAACCACCGTTGGGAGATTACGCTTTGCTGTTTTAACCAGCGGGTCAGCTCTTTTTGACGGGTTTTATTCATTGCACGCTTAGCAGGTGAGTTATTAGAATTTCAGGCAGGGGCAATGTTACAACGACGCAAAAATAAAGGCGACTTATAGTCGCCTTTTTTACTTTTGTTACTGATTTGTAAAAACTATTTGCTTGCGTCGGCCAGACCATCGAGATAGCGTTCAGCATCCAGCGCCGCCATACAGCCCGTACCTGCAGAGGTGATCGCCTGACGGTAAATATGATCCATGACGTCACCCGCCGCGAATACGCCAGGGATGCTGGTTTGTGTGGCGTTGCCATGGGTGCCGGACTGAACTTTGATATAACCATTTTCCAGCTCAAGCTGGCCTTCGAAGAGCGCCGTGTTTGGGCTATGACCGATGGCTACGAAAAGTCCGGCGATGTCCAGCGTCTCGATATTATCGCTCTGCTGCGTGTCGCGAAGACGCAGACCGGTGACGCCCATCTGATCGCCGGTCACTTCTTCCAGCGTCCGGTTGGTGTGCAGAATGATATTGCCATTTTCGACTTTATCCATCAGGCGCTTAATGAGGATTTTTTCAGCGCGGAAACCGTCACGGCGATGGATAAGGTGCACTTCCGAAGCGATGTTGGACAGATAAAGCGCTTCTTCAACCGCGGTGTTGCCGCCGCCGATCACCGCCACTTTCTGATTGCGGTAGAAGAAACCGTCGCAGGTTGCGCAGGCGGAAACGCCGCGCCCTTTAAAGGCTTCTTCCGATGGCAGCCCCAGATAGCGCGCGGAAGCGCCGGTCGCAATGATCAACGCATCACAAGTGTACTCTGCGCTGTCACCTGTCAGACGGAACGGACGATTTTGCAGATCCACGTTGTTGATGTGATCAAAGATTATCTCAGTTTCAAATTTTGCCGCATGTTCATGCATGCGTTCCATTAGCAGCGGGCCGGTCAAATCGTTTGGATCGCCGGGCCAGTTTTCCACTTCCGTCGTGGTAGTCAGTTGACCGCCTTTTTCCATACCGGTAATGAGTACCGGCTGTAAATTTGCGCGTGCGGCATACACCGCCGCGGTATATCCCGCCGGTCCTGAGCCCAGAATAAGCAGCTTACTGTGTTTGGTCGTGCCCATGAGATCCCCATAGTTGTTGGCAGACAATGAGCAGAATTGTAGGGAATTTACAGACGTAAAAAAAGAGCATAACGATTTTGTTAACAATATGTGTAATAGCATGAACCGATGAACGACCGCGACAGCGGCGTTATCATCACAAACTTTAATTAAAATCGGTAACTTATAAGGTGACGAAATGACAGTTTACCGCCCTCTCTAATGAATAACTGGCATGTTGTACTAAAAATCGATGTTTTGCTTTGACAATCACCTGCTGTTTTGCGAAAACATTCGAGGAAGAAAAAAACTGTGTTATGTATGTGCTGCATAATCATGCATGTAAATACCATGTTTACCGGGCTAGTGAAATCTACGCATGGCGTGGACAGACGCCATTCGTGATGTCGATAGCTGCCGTGAGGCAACGGTCTTCTCACCATAGACCAGGCATTGCGCGCCGTTAATCCCTCTGGGTTTCGGTCTATTGTGATGGGCAGCGACTCTGAACAGTGATGTGAGTAGAGTCAGGCAGGAGTAGGGAAGGAATACAGAGAGACAATAATAATGGTAGATAGCAAGAAGCGCCCTGGCAAAGATCTCGACCGTATCGATCGTAACATTCTTAATGAACTGCAAAAGGATGGGCGTATTTCCAACGTCGAGCTTTCTAAACGAGTAGGACTTTCGCCGACACCTTGCCTTGAGCGTGTGCGTCGGCTGGAGCGACAGGGGTTTATCCAGGGCTATACGGCGCTGTTGAACCCGCATTATCTGGATGCGTCACTTCTGGTATTCGTTGAGATTACCTTAAATCGCGGCGCGCCGGATGTGTTTGAACAGTTTAATGCCGCCGTGCAAAAGCTTGAAGAGATTCAGGAGTGTCATTTGGTTTCCGGCGATTTCGACTACCTGTTGAAAACCCGTGTACCGGATATGTCAGCGTATCGAAAACTATTGGGAGAGACGTTGCTGCGCTTGCCTGGTGTGAACGACACCCGAACTTACGTAGTGATGGAAGAGGTAAAACAGAGTAATCGTCTGGTTATCAAGACACGCTAACACGGAACAGGTGCAAAATCGCCGTAGTTTGATTACACTCCTGTTAATCCATACAGCAACAGTGCCGGGGCAACCCGGTGCTGTTGTCCGTTTTAGCATCGGGCGGGAAAAGCCTGGAACCTGGAGAGCCTTTTTTGAGCCAGGAATATACTGAAGACAAAGACGTCACATTGACGAAGTTAAGCAGCGGGCGCCGACTTCTGGAAGCGTTGTTGATACTTATTGCCCTTTTTGCCGTCTGGTTGATGGCGGCCTTGTTGAGCTTTAACCCTTCGGACCCCAGTTGGTCGCAAACCGCCTGGCATGAACCCATCCATAATTTAGGCGGCGCGCCGGGCGCGTGGCTGGCCGATACACTGTTCTTTATTTTTGGCGTAATGGCCTACACCATCCCTGTCATTATTGTCGGCGGGTGTTGGTTTGCGTGGCGTCATCAGTCTACGGATGATTACATCGACTATTTTGCTGTGTCGCTACGCCTTATCGGCGTGCTGGCGCTGATTCTCACTTCCTGCGGTCTGGCGGCCATTAATGCCGACGATATCTGGTATTTCGCCTCCGGCGGCGTAATTGGCAGCCTGTTAAGCACCACGCTGCAGCCGTTGTTGCATAGTAGCGGCGGAACGATAATGCTTCTCTGTATTTGGGCTGCCGGGCTGACGCTCTTTACCGGCTGGTCCTGGGTCAGTATCGCCGAAAAATTAGGCGGCTGGCTGCTTAATATACTGACCTTCGCCAGCAACCGTACCCGGCGTGATGATACGTGGGTTGACGACGAAGAGTATGATGACGAATACGATGAAGAAACCGACGGCGTGCAGCGTGAATCTCGCCGGGCGCGTATTTTGCGCGGCGCGTTGGCGCGTCGTAAGCGACTGGCTGAAAAATTCAGCAATCCACGGGGCCGTCAGACCGATGCCGCGCTCTTTTCCGGCAAACGGATGGATGATGACGAGGACATTCAGTATAGCGCGCGCGGCGTCGCTGCCGATCCGGACGACGTTCTGTTTTCGGGCAACCGTGCGACGCAGCCGGAATATGATGAATATGATCCGCTGTTAAACGGCCATTCTGTCACCGAACCGGTCGCCGCCGCTGCGGCTGCAACCGCCGTCACCCAGACGTGGGCAGCGTCCGCCGATCCCATAATGCAAACGCCGCCCATGCCGGGGGCTGAGCCGGTTGTCGCGCAACCGACCGTGGAGTGGCAGCCCGTACCGGGGCCGCAAACCGGCGAACCGGTTATCGCGCCTGCGCCGGAGGGGTATCAGCCGCATCCGCAATATGCTCAACCGCAAGAGGCGCAAAGTGCGCCGTGGCAGCAACCTGTGCCTGTCGCTTCCGCGCCGCAATACGCCGCGACGCCAGCGACCGCAGCAGAATATGACTCTCTTGCGCCGCAGGAAACACAGCCGCAATGGCAGGCGCCGGATGCCGAACAACACTGGCAGCCGGAGCCGACCCATCAGCCGGAGCCGGTTTATCAGCCGGAGCCGATAGCGGCTGAACCTTCCCACATGCCGCCGCCGGTTATCGAACAGCCGGTTGCCACCGAGCCTGAACCTGACACAGAAGAGACCAGACCCGCCCGTCCTCCGCTTTACTATTTTGAAGAGGTGGAAGAGAAACGCGCCCGTGAGCGCGAACAACTGGCGGCATGGTATCAACCGATTCCGGAGCCGGTAAAAGAGAACGTGCCGGTCAAACCTACGGTATCTGTCGCGCCGTCCATACCGCCAGTGGAAGCGGTAGCCGCCGCCGCGTCGCTTGACGCAGGTATTAAGAGTGGCGCCCTGGCAGCAGGCGCCGCGGCCGCTGCGCCTGCATTTAGTCTGGCTACCGGCGGCGCGCCGCGTCCGCAGGTGAAAGAGGGGATTGGTCCGCAACTGCCGCGTCCGAACCGCGTTCGCGTGCCGACCCGACGGGAACTGGCATCGTACGGTATTAAGCTGCCGTCACAGAGGATTGCAGAAGAAAAAGCCCGCGAGGCGGAGCGCAATCAGTACGAGACGGGCGTGCAGCTAACCGATGAAGAAATAGATGCAATGCATCAGGACGAGTTAGCCCGTCAGTTTGCGCAGTCGCAGCAGCATCGTTATGGTGAGACGTATCAGCACGATACTCAACAGGCAGAAGATGACGATACCGCTGCGGAAGCTGAATTAGCCCGCCAGTTTGCCGCTTCGCAACAGCAGCGCTATTCCGGCGAGCAACCCGCTGGCGCGCAGCCGTTCTCACTGGACGATCTGGATTTCTCGCCAATGAAAGTATTGGTTGATGAAGGTCCGCACGAACCGCTGTTCACGCCGGGTGTCATGCCCGAGTCAACGCCTGTTCAGCAACCGGTAGCGCCGCAGCCTCAGCCACAGTACCAGCAGCCGCAGCAGCCGGTAGCGCCGCAGCCGCAGTATCAGCAGCCGCAACAGCCGGTAGCGCCTCAGCCGCAGTATCAGCAGCCGCAACAGCCGGTAGCGCCGCAGCCGCAGTATCAGCAGCCGCAACAGCCGGTAGCGCCGCAGCCACAGTATCAGCAGCCGCAGCAGCCGGTAGCGCCGCAGCCACAGTATCAGCAGCCGCAACAGCCGACAGCGCCGCAAGACAGCCTGATCCACCCGCTGTTGATGCGTAACGGCGACAGTCGTCCATTACAGCGTCCGACGACGCCGCTGCCTTCGTTAGATCTTCTGACGCCGCCGCCGAGCGAAGTTGAACCGGTAGATACCTTTGCGCTGGAACAAATGGCGCGTCTGGTTGAAGCGCGTCTGGCGGATTTCCGCATTAAAGCTGATGTGGTGAACTATTCGCCAGGCCCGGTCATTACTCGCTTTGAACTGAATCTGGCCCCGGGCGTTAAAGCGGCGCGTATCTCCAACCTTTCCCGGGATCTGGCGCGCTCCTTGTCAACGGTAGCCGTACGTGTTGTGGAAGTCATTCCAGGCAAACCTTACGTAGGGTTGGAATTGCCGAACAAGAAACGGCAAACCGTTTATCTGCGCGAAGTGTTGGATAACGCCAAATTCCGCGAGAATCCGTCGCCGCTTACCGTGGTGTTAGGTAAGGATATCGCGGGCGATCCGGTAGTGGCGGATCTGGCGAAAATGCCTCACCTGCTGGTGGCCGGTACGACCGGTTCCGGTAAGTCGGTCGGGGTTAACGCCATGATCCTCAGTATGCTGTATAAAGCGCAGCCGGAAGACGTTCGCTTTATCATGATCGACCCGAAAATGTTAGAACTCTCGGTCTATGAAGGTATACCGCATCTGCTGACGGAAGTTGTTACCGACATGAAAGACGCGGCTAACGCGTTACGCTGGAGCGTCAATGAGATGGAGCGTCGCTATAAGCTGATGTCCGCGCTCGGCGTGCGTAATCTGGCTGGGTATAACGAGAAAATCGCCGAAGCGGCCCGCATGGGACGCCCGATTCCGGACCCGTACTGGAAGCCGGGCGACAGTATGGATGTTCAGCATCCGGTTCTGGAAAAACTGCCGTATATCGTGGTACTGGTTGATGAATTTGCCGACCTGATGATGACCGTCGGTAAAAAAGTTGAAGAGCTGATCGCGCGTCTGGCGCAGAAAGCGCGCGCTGCGGGGATTCACCTGGTACTGGCGACGCAGCGTCCGTCGGTCGATGTGATTACTGGTTTAATTAAAGCCAACATTCCAACCCGTATCGCTTTTACCGTATCCAGCAAGATCGACTCCCGCACCATTCTTGATCAGGGTGGCGCTGAGTCGTTATTGGGAATGGGGGACATGCTCTATTCCGGACCAAACTCCACCATGCCGGTACGTGTCCATGGGGCGTTTGTGCGTGACCAGGAAGTCCATGCGGTGGTGCAGGACTGGAAAGCGCGCGGTCGTCCGCAATATGTGGATGGCATTACCTCCGACAGCGAAAGCGAAGGTGGCGGTGGCGGTTTTGACGGCGGCGAAGAATTAGATGCGCTATTCGATCAGGCCGTTAATTTCGTCACCCAGAAGCGTAAAGCGTCCATTTCCGGCGTTCAGCGTCAGTTCCGCATCGGCTATAACCGTGCGGCGCGTATTATCGAACAGATGGAAGCGCAGGGTATTGTCAGCGCTCAGGGGCATAACGGTAATCGTGAAGTGCTGGCTCCGCCGCCTTTTGAGTAAACCTGTAAGCCGGATGGCGCTGTGCAGGCTGCCATCCGGCAACAAAATTCAGTATTTTCTTCTTTCCTCATGCTGATTTTTGGCCTGGAATAGAAAGCAAAAGGAGCTCCTGGTCGGGAGTGTCGAAACCTGAGGAATAATGATGAAAAAAATGGCAATCGCCTGTGCATTACTTTCAAGCGTTGTAGCTAGCAGCGTATGGGCTGACGCCGCCAACTCTCTGAAAAGCCGTCTGGATAAAGTGAGCAGCTTTCACGCCACCTTTACTCAAAAAGTCACCGATGGCAGCGGTGCCGCGGTGCAGGAGGGACAGGGTGATTTATGGGTTAAGCGGCCAAATCTATTCAACTGGCATATGACGCAACCTGACGAGAGTATTCTGGTTTCTGACGGCAAAACGTTATGGTTCTATAACCCGTTTGTAGAACAGGCTACCGCCACGTGGTTGAAAGATGCCACCGGAAATACACCGTTTATGCTGATTGCCCGCAACCAGGCCAGCGACTGGCAGCAATATAATATTAAGCAGGATGGCGATAATTTTGTGCTGACGCCGAAAGCCAGCAACGGCAATCTGAAACAGTTCACCATCAATGTGGGACGCGACGGGACTATCCACCAGTTTAGCGCCGTAGAACAAGACGATCAGCGTAGCGCCTATCAGCTAAAATCCCAGCAAAAAGGCGCTGTTGATCCGTCAAAATTTACGTTTACTCCGCCGCAAGGGGTAACGATAGACGACCAACGTAAGTAGAGGCGATGAGTGAGCAATCTGTCGCTCGATTTTTCTGATAATACGTTTCAACCGCTGGCCGCTCGAATGCGGCCGGAAAATTTAGCGCAGTATATCGGCCAGCAGCATTTGCTGGCCGCAGGTAAACCGTTGCCTCGCGCTATTGAGGCCGGGCATCTGCACTCCATGATTTTATGGGGGCCGCCAGGGACGGGGAAAACCACGCTCGCTGAAGTGATCGCCCGCTACGCCAGCGCCGATGTCGAGCGTATTTCCGCCGTCACTTCTGGGGTAAAAGAGATTCGCGAAGCTATTGAGCGCGCCCGCCAGAATCGTAATGCCGGACGCCGTACCATCCTGTTTGTCGATGAAGTGCATCGCTTTAACAAAAGCCAACAGGACGCCTTTTTACCGCATATCGAAGATGGCACTATCACCTTTATCGGCGCGACCACGGAAAATCCCTCTTTTGAGCTGAACTCGGCGCTATTGTCGCGAGCGCGGGTCTATCTGCTGAAATCGTTGACCACTGACGATATTGAGCAAGTACTGGACCAGGCGATGCAGGACAAAACGCGTGGTTACGGCGATCAGGATATCGTGTTACCAGATGAGACACGGCGAGCGATTGCTGAGTTGGTCAATGGCGACGCGCGGCGCGCCTTAAATACGCTGGAAATGATGGCTGATATGGCGGAGGCGGATGACAGCGGCAAACGCGTTTTATTGCCCGCCTTGTTGACCGAGATCGCCGGCGAGCGCAGCGCGCGTTTTGATAACAAAGGCGATCGCTTCTACGATCTTATTTCCGCCTTACATAAATCAGTGCGCGGCAGCGCGCCGGATGCCGCCCTCTATTGGTATGCCCGTATCATTACCGCGGGAGGCGATCCGCTGTACGTGGCGCGTCGCTGCCTGGCGATTGCCTCGGAAGATGTGGGTAATGCCGATCCGCGCGCGATGCAGGTCGCCATTGCCGCATGGGATTGTTTCACCCGCGTCGGCCCGGCTGAAGGCGAAAGGGCGATCGCGCAGGCTATCGTTTATCTCGCCTGCGCGCCGAAGAGCAACGCCGTCTATACCGCCTTTAAGGCTGCGCTGGCCGACGCGCGCGAACGTCCTGATTATGATGTTCCTGTCCATCTGCGTAATGCGCCAACCAAACTGATGAAAGAGATGGGCTATGGCCAGGAATACCGCTATGCCCACGATGAGCCCAATGCCTATGCTGCGGGTGAAGTGTACTTCCCGCCGGAAATCGCGCAAACGCGCTATTATCATCCGACAAATCGTGGTCTGGAAGGCAAGATTGGCGAAAAGCTCGCCTGGCTGGCTGAACAGGATCAAAATAGCCCCACAAAACGCTACCGCTAGTGTAAACGTTGCGGTAAGGTTATCTCTAAATATGATGCTCCAGGTATCATGGCGTTGATGATGAATCTCGTTATGCCTGATAGCACGTTGCTTATGAGGTCCGCGGGTATAGCGCAATGGATGCGTTGTTGCTGTCGTCGGTCAGGTAAGGCGAAAACGTCGCTATTACGTAAACGCGGTTTACGTTCATCAATACAATCAGAGGCGATCATCAATTGATCGCGTTTCCTTTTATTATTCGATAAGCACAGGATAAGCATGCTCGATCCCAATCTGCTGCGTAATGAGCCAGACGCAGTCGCTGAAAAACTGGCACGCCGGGGCTTTAAGCTGGATGTAGATAAGCTGCGCGCTCTTGAAGAGCGTCGTAAAGTTTTGCAGGTCAACACGGAAAACCTGCAGGCGGAGCGTAATTCTCGATCGAAATCCATCGGCCAGGCGAAAGCGCGCGGGGAAGATATTGAGCCTTTACGCCTGGAAGTGAATAAACTGGGCGAAGAGCTGGATGCGGCGAAAGCCGAGCTGGATACCTTGCTGGCGGAGATCCGTGATATCGCGCTGACCATCCCAAACCTGCCTGCGGATGAAGTGCCGGTAGGTAAAGATGAAAACGACAACGTTGAAGTCAGCCGCTGGGGTACCCCGCGTGAGTTTGATTTTGAAATCCGCGATCACGTCACCTTAGGGGAAATGCACTCCGGCCTCGACTTTGCCGCCGCGGTTAAGCTGACCGGCTCCCGTTTTGTGGTGATGAAAGGACAGATTGCGCGTATGCATCGCGCATTGTCGCAGTTCATGTTGGATCTGCATACGGAACAGCACGGCTATAGCGAAAACTACGTGCCGTATCTGGTTAACCACGACACGCTGTATGGCACCGGTCAACTGCCGAAATTCGCAGGCGACTTGTTCCATACCCGTCCGCTGGAAGAAGAAGCAGACAGCAGCAATTATGCTTTGATCCCGACGGCGGAGGTTCCGCTGACCAATCTGGTACGCGATGAAATCATCGACGAAGATCAGCTGCCGATTAAAATGACGGCGCATACGCCTTGTTTCCGTTCTGAAGCAGGTTCTTATGGTCGTGATACCCGTGGCCTGATTCGTATGCATCAGTTTGACAAAGTTGAGATGGTGCAGATCGTTCGCCCGGAAGATTCTATGGCTGCGTTGGAAGAGATGACCGGCCACGCGGAAAAAGTGCTCCAGCTACTGGGACTGCCGTACCGTAAAATCATTCTGTGCACTGGCGATATGGGCTTCGGCGCCTGCAAAACCTATGACCTCGAAGTCTGGGTTCCGGCGCAGAATACCTACCGCGAGATCTCTTCCTGCTCTAACGTCTGGGACTTCCAGGCGCGTCGTATGCAGGCACGCTGTCGCAGCAAGTCCGACAAAAAGACCCGTCTGGTCCATACCCTTAATGGTTCTGGTCTGGCGGTAGGTCGTACCCTGGTGGCCGTGATGGAAAACTATCAGCAGGCTGATGGCCGCATTGAAGTGCCGGAAGTATTACGTCCGTACATGAACGGACTGGAATATATCGGCTAATCCTCGCTTTCTCCTCTTCTAAAAAGCGCCTTCGGGCGCTTTTTTTATGCCAGTTTGATACCGGACAATAATCCCTACCCTATTAGGGGTAATACTGATTTCGAATGAAGGTCAGTTTTTAACACTATTTTTCTACTTTTTCGATATATATCAGACTTTATAGCGATGCTATCGCTATATAAAATTCTATACATCGTTTTATTGTTTTTTTTATTGTGAGCAGCAGAGTGAGCCCTTATGAAAACTAAGATCCCTGATGCCGTGCTGGCAGCCGAGGTGAGCCGTCGTGGTTTAGTCAAAACCACCGCGATAGGCGGCCTGGCGATGGCCAGTAGCGCATTTACCCTGCCATTTACCCGCATCGCTAACGCCGCAGAGGCGATAAGCCCGACGAAAACCGACGAGAAAGTCGTCTGGAGCGCCTGTACGGTAAACTGTGGCAGCCGTTGTCCGCTACGTATGCATGTTGTGGATGGCGAAATCAAATATGTAGAAACGGATAATACCGGAAACGATGATTACGATGGCCTGCATCAGGTTCGCGCCTGCCTGCGCGGTCGTTCTATGCGTCGTCGCGTCTATAACCCGGATCGGCTCAAGTATCCGATGAAGCGCGTCGGCGCGCGCGGCGAAGGTAAATTTGAGCGTATTAGCTGGGACGAAGCCTACGATATCATTGCCACCAATATGCAGCGTCTTATCAAAGAGTATGGCAACGAGTCCATTTATCTGAACTATGGCACGGGAACGCTGGGCGGCACTTTGACACGTTCATGGCCGCCGGGAAAAACGCTGGTCGCTCGTCTGATGAACTGCTGCGGTGGTTATCTTAACCACTACGGTGATTACTCTTCCGCGCAAATCGCAGCGGGTCTGAACTACACCTATGGCGGCTGGGCGGATGGCAATAGTCCATCCGACATTGAAAACAGTAAGCTGGTGGTGTTGTTTGGTAATAACCCTGGCGAAACCCGCATGAGCGGGGGCGGCGTAACGTATTATCTTGAACAGGCGCGGCAGAAATCAAACGCGCGGATGATCATTATCGATCCTCGTTACACCGACACCGGCGCCGGTCGCGAAGATGAGTGGATTCCGATTCGTCCAGGTACCGATGCGGCGCTGGTCAATGGTCTGGCATATGTCTTAATCACCGAGAACATGGTCGATCAGCCGTTCCTGGATAAATATTGCGTTGGTTATGACGAAAAAACCTTGCCTGCCAGCGCGCCGAAAAACGGTCACTACAAAGCTTATATTCTGGGCCAGGGTAAAGACGGTATCGCAAAGACGCCGGAGTGGGCGGCGCAAATTACCGGTATTCCGGCAGATCGCATTATTAAACTGGCGCGAGAAATCGGCAGCGCTAAACCCGCCTATATTTGCCAGGGGTGGGGACCACAACGTCATGCTAATGGAGAAATCGCCACGCGCGCCATCTCAATGCTGGCGATCCTGACGGGTAATGTTGGGATTAACGGCGGTAACAGCGGCGCGCGCGAAGGGTCTTATGCCCTGCCATTTGAACGTATGCCCACGTTGGAAAATCCGGTTGAAACCAGCATCTCCATGTTTATGTGGACCGATGCCATTGAACGCGGCCCGGAAATGACAGCGCTGCGTGATGGCGTGCGGGGGAAAGATAAGCTGGACGTGCCGATCAAAATGATCTGGAACTATGCTGGCAACTGTTTGATTAACCAGCACTCTGAGATTAACCGCACCCACGAAATCCTGCAGGATGACAAGAAATGCGAAATGATCGTCGTTATCGACTGTCATATGACCTCGTCGGCAAAATACGCCGATATTCTGTTGCCGGATTGCACTGCTTCTGAGCAGATGGACTTTGCGCTGGATGCCTCCTGCGGGAACATGTCTTACGTTATCTTCACTGACCAGGCGATTAAACCGCGCTTCGAGTGTAAGACGATTTATGAGATGACCAGCGAACTGGCGAAACGTCTTGGCGTGGAACAACAGTTTACCGAAGGCCGGACGCAAGAAGAGTGGATGCGTCATCTGTACGAACAGTCGCGTAAATCCATTCCGAATCTGCCCACCTTTGAGGAGTTCCGTAAGCAAGGCATCTTCAAACAGCGTGACCCCGAAGGCCACCATGTCGCCTATAAAGACTTCCGCGAAGATCCGCAAGCGAATCCACTTACAACGCCATCGGGCAAGATTGAAATCTATTCACAGGCGTTGGCGGATATCGCCGCCACCTGGGAGCTGCCGGAAGGCGACGTGATCGATCCATTACCGATCTACACGCCAGGTTTTGAAAACTATAACGATCCGCTAACGGATAAATTCCCGCTGCAGTTGACGGGTTTCCACTATAAAGCGCGTGTGCATTCCACTTATGGCAACGTAGACGTACTGAAAGCCGCCTGTCGCCAGGAAATGTGGATTAACCCAATGGATGCGCAGAAACGCGGTATCAACAATGGCGACAAAGTCCGCATCTTCAACGATCGCGGCGAAGTACATATCGAGGCTAAAGTGACGCCGCGCATGATGCCGGGTGTGGTCGCCCTGGGAGAAGGCGCATGGTATGACCCGGATGCAAAACGCGTGGATCAGGGCGGATGTATTAACGTACTGACGACCCAACGTCCTTCTCCGCTGGCGAAGGGGAACCCGTCACATACGAACCTCGTTCAGGTTGAAAAGGCGTAAGGAGTAACCGATGACAACCCAGTATGGATTTTTTATTGATTCCAGCCGTTGCACCGGTTGCAAAACCTGCGAACTGGCCTGCAAGGACTACAAAGATTTGACCCCGGATGTCAGCTTCCGCCGCATTTATGAGTATGCGGGTGGCGACTGGCAGGAAGATAACGGCGTCTGGCACCAGAACGTCTTTGCCTACTATCTCTCCATTTCATGCAACCACTGCGAAGACCCGGCCTGTACCAAAGTCTGCCCGAGCGGCGCGATGCACAAGCGCGATGACGGTTTTGTGGTGGTGAATGAAGAGGTCTGTATCGGCTGCCGCTACTGCCACATGGCCTGCCCTTACGGCGCGCCGCAGTACAACGCGGCCAAAGGTCATATGACCAAGTGCGACGGCTGTTATGACCGGGTGGCGGAAGGCAAGAAACCGATTTGCGTCGAATCCTGCCCGCTGCGGGCGCTGGACTTTGGTCCTATCGACGAACTGCGCAAAAAACACGGTGAGCTGGCTGCCGTCGCGCCGTTGCCGCGCGCGCATTTCACGAAGCCGAATATTGTGATTAAACCCAACGCCAACAGCCGCCCGACCGGGGACACTACCGGTTATCTGGCCAATCCGAAGGAGGTATAAGATGGGAAGTGGATGGCATGAATGGCCGTTGATGATCTTCACGGTCTTTGGTCAGTGCGTGGCCGGTGGTTTTATTGTTCTGGCTTTGGCGCTGATGAAGGGCGACCTGCGCGCGGAAACGCAGCAGCGGGTGATCGCCTGTATGTTTGGTCTGTGGGTGCTGATGGGGATTGGCTTTATCGCCTCGATGCTGCATCTGGGCTCGCCGATGCGCGCGTTTAACTCGCTTAACCGCGTGGGTGCTTCCGCACTGAGCAATGAAATTGCCAGCGGCTCGGTGTTTTTTGCGGTGGGCGGGATTGGCTGGCTGCTGGCGGTACTGAAAAAGCTGCCGCCGGCACTGCGCACACTCTGGCTGATTATCACGATGGTACTGGGCGTCGTCTTCGTCTGGATGATGGTACGCGTCTATAACAGCATCGATACAGTACCGACCTGGTATAGCGTCTGGACGCCGCTGGGCTTCTTCCTGACGCTCTTTATGGGTGGCCCGCTACTGGGTTATCTGCTGCTGCGCATCGCGGGCGTGAACGGTTGGGCGATGCGTTTGTTGCCTGCGGTTTCGGTGCTGGCGCTGGTGGTTATTGCCATTATGGTGGCCATGCAGGGCGCGGAACTGGCGACGATTCATAGTTCCATTCAGCAGGCGTCTGCTCTGGTGCCGGATTATGGTTCGCTGATGGCCTGGCGTATGGTGCTGCTTGCGGCGGCGTTGTGCTGCTGGATTGTGCCACAGTTAAAAGGGTATCAACCTGCGGTACCGTTGCTCTCTGTCGCCTTCATTCTGATGCTGGCGGGGGAATTGATTGGCCGCGGCGTATTCTATGGGCTGCATATGACCGTGGGCATGGCGGTAGCCAGCTAACGCGTTGACGCGAATTCGGCCTGCAGAACGTGCAGGCCGAATTCGCCTTTAGCCGCCATCAATCTAAGGAATATAACCGGGGCGGAGAAGGCGCATATAAATCCATAGAGAAGAAAACGAAGCTAAAGGAACCATGAAATTTTTCGACTGAACAAAACGCCGATTTTGCAGGTCAGATCAATAAAAACAAGGGGATGAATTTTTAGCCTTTCAATATATTCACGTGCAGAATAAGTAAATCAAATCGATAGTCTCAAAACTTGCGGATCGCCCATGCGGAGCCGATTGACAATGTTTTTGGCGATGGCATGATGCGCATGAAATTTGAACTTCCTCACGGTTTTTATTCATGTCCACCTATACCCGTCCCGTCATGCTTTTGCTGTGCGGGCTACTTTTGTTGACGCTGGCCATTGCGGTACTGAATACGCTTGTGCCGCTGTGGCTTGCTCAGGCAAACCTTCCGACCTGGCAGGTGGGGATGGTCAGCTCGTCTTATTTTACCGGCAATCTGGTCGGGACGTTATTTACCGGGTATTTAATTAAACGCATTGGGTTTAACCGTAGCTATTATCTTGCCTCGCTGATCTTCGCCGCGGGTTGTGTCGGATTGGGGGTGATGGTGGGGTTCTGGAGCTGGATGAGCTGGCGTTTTATTGCCGGTATCGGCTGCGCCATGATTTGGGTGGTTGTCGAAAGCGCGTTGATGTGCAGCGGAACCTCGCATAATCGCGGGCGCCTGCTGGCTGCCTATATGATGGTCTATTACATGGGGACCTTCCTTGGACAATTATTGGTCAGTAAAGTATCTGGTGAATTGCTGCACGTCCTTCCCTGGGTGACCGGAATGATTCTGGCGGGAATTCTGCCGCTACTCTTTACCCGAATTGTAAATCAGCAAACGCAGACACGTCATTCCTCTTCTATTAGCGCCATGCTGAAGCTACGCCAGGCGCGTCTTGGCGTGAATGGTTGTATTATTTCCGGCATTGTTCTTGGTTCATTATATGGCCTGATGCCGTTATATCTGAAGCATCAGGGGATGGCTAACGCCAGCATCGGTTTCTGGATGGCGGTGCTGGTGAGCGCCGGCATTTTGGGGCAATGGCCAATGGGACGTCTGGCGGACAAATTTGGTCGCTTGCTGGTGTTACGCGTACAGGTATTCGTTGTCATACTCGGTAGTATTGCCATGTTAACCCAGGCGGCGATGGCGCCAGCTCTGTTTATTCTGGGGGCGGCGGGTTTTACGCTTTATCCCGTTGCAATGGCCTGGGCCTGTGAAAAAGTCGAACACCACCAGCTTGTGGCAATGAACCAGGCGCTGTTGTTAAGTTATACGGTAGGGAGCCTGTTGGGGCCGTCTTTTGCTGCGATGTTAATGCAGAATTATTCAGATAATCTGCTGTTTATTATGATCGCCAGCGTATCGTTTATTTATCTGCTGATGCTGTTACGTAACGCCGGCCAGACGCCTAATCCTGTCGCCCACATCTAACTGTTCTCTGAATCGTATGCAGGACGTGAGTCTTGCATACTCTTTGTTTATGTTTTACGTAAAATAATTGACCTGCATAATTTTCTTGCTTTACTGAAAAATAAAATGTGCCGAAGGTTATAATTTTGCGCTCCTCTATTTTCTCTCTTCGTCTTTACCGCGCATAATCCCCCGCTTCATTTATAGTAATAGCATTGTGTTCACGAAGGATCGCGTTATGCCGAATGTGCAGGAAAAACAGTTGCGATGGTACAACATCGCCTTGATGTCGTTTATTACCGTTTGGGGATTCGGCAATGTTGTCAATAACTATGCTAACCAGGGGTTAGTGGTTGTCTTCTCCTGGGTGTTTATTTTTGCGCTCTATTTTATTCCTTATGCCTTAATCGTGGGGCAACTGGGCTCAACCTTCAAAGAGGGAAAAGGGGGCGTCAGTACCTGGATTAAGCATACGATGGGGCCGGGGTTGGCTTACCTTGCGGCATGGACTTATTGGGTCGTGCATATTCCCTACCTGGCGCAAAAGCCGCAGGCGATACTCATTGCATTGGGATGGGCTTTAAAAGGCGACGGCTCGTTGATAAAAGAATATACCGTCGTTGCCTTGCAGGGGCTGACGCTGGCATTGTTTGTTTTCTTTATGTGGGTTGCTTCCCGGGGGATGAAATCGCTAAAGGTTGTTGGGTCTGTGGCCGGAATTGCCATGTTTATCATGTCAATTTTATATGTTGTGATGGCAGTGACCGCGCCAGCAATTACAAACGTTGAAATTGCGACCACTAACATCACCTGGCAGTCATTTATTCCTCATATCGATTTTACCTATATCACCACCATCTCTATGTTGGTCTTTGCGGTTGGTGGGGCAGAGAAGATCTCGCCTTATGTCAACCAGACGCGGAATCCAGGAAAAGAATTTCCGAAGGGGATGCTCTTTTTAGCCGTCATGGTTGCGGTCTGCGCTATCCTCGGTTCGTTGGCGATGGGAATGATGTTTGATTCCCGGCATATACCTGACGATTTAATGACCAATGGGCAATATTATGCATTCCAGAAATTGGGTGAGTATTACCATATGGGTAATTCATTAATGGTGATTTATGCCATTGCCAATACTCTGGGGCAAATCGCCGCGCTGGTGTTTTCTATTGATGCGCCACTGAAAGTTTTACTGGGTGATGCAGACACTAAATATATCCCGCAGCGCTTATGTCGTACTAACGCTTCAGGTACGCCTGTTAACGGTTATTTGCTGACATTAGTGTTGGTCGCTATCTTGATTATGTTGCCAACGCTTGGCATCGGCGATATGAACAACCTGTACAAATGGCTGCTTAATCTCAATTCAGTCGTTATGCCGCTGCGCTATCTGTGGGTATTTGTCGCCTTTATTGCCGTCATTCGACTGGCGCAAAAGTACAAACCCGAATATGTGTTTATTCGCAACCGGGCGTTGGCGTTAACTGTGGGAATATGGTGTTTTGCCTTCACCGCGTTTGCCTGCCTTACCGGTATTTTCCCCAAAATGGAGGCGTTCACGCCGGAGTGGACATTCCAGCTGACGTTGAACATCGTGACGCCTTTTGTCCTGGTTGGGTTGGGATTAATTTTCCCACTGCTGGCGCGTAGAAACACATAACGACGCTCTTTTCCACGGCGCTCCTGCCAGGCGAGCGCCTTTTAAGGTTACAGGTGCCTGGGTTCCAGGCGGAGACCACGGTATTAACAGGCGCCGGGGGCAGCAATAGTTGTCAGACCTTCAACCCAGCAGCAGATAAGCGACTCTGTATTTAATACCTGGTAAGCGCAATATTGTTAACCATGCCTGTCTGATGGCGGGGTCGGGTATTTTAGCGGTAAGAGCGTTATCCAGACAGCAAAACGGCTACCGTCATGGGTAGCCGTTTAAAAGCGGGTAAGATAGCAGGCGATTAATACATCACTTTATGACCATACTGCTCAAGAATACCCTTTACACGCTCCATGGTCTCTTTTTTAGGCGGCTTCACGCCATCCAGTTTATATTCTTCGCCCATTGCCACCCATTTATGTTTGCCCAGCTCATGATAGGGCAACAGTTCGATTTTTTCGACATTACCCATATCGCGGGTAAACTCGCCCAGGCGATGCGCGGAATCATCGTCGTCAGACCAGCCGGGAACGACAACGTAACGGATCCAGACCTTCACATTTTTCTTTGATAAATACTGCGCGAATTCCAGCGTCCGGTGATTAGAGACACCGACCAGATTCTGGTGGATCTCATCATTCATCTGCTTGAGATCGAGCATCACCAGATCGGTAACGTCCAGCAGTTCATCAATCACCGGGTCATAACGGCGCACAAAGCCGTTGGTGTCGAGACAGGTGTGGATACCTTCTTTTTTACAGGCGCGAAACCAGTCGCGTACAAATTCTGCCTGCAAAATGGCCTCGCCGCCGGATGCCGTCACGCCGCCGCCAGAAGCATTCATAAAATGCCGATAGGTCACCACCTCTTTCATTAAGTCTTCAACGGTGATTTCTTTACCGCCATGCGTATCCCATGTGTCGCGGTTATGGCAATACAGGCAGCGCATCAGGCAGCCCTGAAAAAAGGTAATAAAGCGGATGCCTGGGCCATCAACGGTGCCACAGGACTCAAAGGAGTGAATGCGACCAATAACCGGCTTTTTATCAGCAGTTACTGCAACACTTTCATTTGTAATACAATCGGTTAAGTTACTCATATCGCTTCGGCTAGCTCTAAATAACATGGGGTTTATGGACACATTCCGGGCATGTTGAGCACCCTGGTAAGGGGGTTGCATCCTGTAAAAAAGCGGTACTGCGAGCGTAAATTTTGGACTACAGAATGTGTGGCTGTTCCAGAATGTGCTGCAATGGAGCTATTTTACCTCTATTCAGTATAAAATATACGGCAAATCTATGCTGCATAACTCGCACCGCCAGAAATTCTGGCTCATTCATCAGCTCGTAACGCCTCAACCGCAATACATACTGCAAGTGTATCATCCATAGCGCCCTGGTTTTACTGTTTATGATCCGCCTCTTTTTTCGAATGGTTGGCGCCGTTTTGTTGTGGTCAGAACGAAAATAATTCTCAACATAATTCAGATGTGTCCAAAGAACGTTATGCGCTGTCCAGCGCCTGGCGTCGCATTCAACGCGCAATCAGGTGTAAATCTGATGTCATTTCTAAACCCAGGCTGATTCAATCTCTTAAATAGAGTGTGGTTTTAATCAAAAAATGAGAGCAACGGATTGGATCTTGCTTTCGCGGTAAATAATCAAGGGAGTTATTATGCCAGTTACGTTAAGTTTTGGTAATCGTCATAACTATGAAATTAATCATTCACGGCTAGCCCGTTTGATGAGTCCTGATAAAGAAGAAGCGCTATACATGGGGGTATGGGATAGATTTAAGGACTGCTTCAGAACACACAAAAAACAAGAGGTGCTGGAGGTATTATATACACTCATCCATGGATGTGAACGTGAAAATCAAGCTGAACTTAATGTTGATATAACCGGCATGGAGAAGATACATGCCTTTACACAATTAAAACAATATGCTAATCCATCTCAACAAGACCGCTTTGTTATGCGTTTTGATATGAATCAGACACAAGTTTTATTTGAGATTGATGGCAAGGTTATTGATAAATGTAATTTGCATCGTCTCCTCAATGTTTCAGAAAACTGTATTTTTAAAGTGATGGAAGAAGATGAAGAAGAGTTGTTTCTTAAAATATGTATTAAGTATGGAGAAAAAATTGCTCGCTATCCAGAATTATTAGAAGGATTTGCTAATAAACTTAAAGATGCAGTTAATGAGGATGATGACGTTAAGGATGAAGTTTATAAGCTTATGCGATCTGGAGAAGATCGAAAAATGGAATGTGTTGAATGGAATGGTACTCTTACTGAAGAGGAGAAGAATAAACTACGCTGTCTTCAAATGGGGTCTTTTAATATTACTACCCAATTTTTTAAAATAGGCTACTGGGAATTAGAGGGGGAAGTCCTGTTTGATATGGTTCATCCAACACTTAGCTATCTGCTACAAGCATATAAACCGTCATTGTCATCTGATTTAATAGAAACTAACACCATGCTGTTTTCTGATGTATTAAATAAGGATTATGATGATTATCAAAATAATAAAAGAGAAATTGATGCTATTCTAAGAAGAATATATAGATCACATAATAACACTTTATTTATAAGTGAAAAGTCGAGTTGTCGCAATATGCTTATATAAAAAGTCATTAAAAAGTCATTAAAAAGGCCCCACTGATATGGAGCCTTTTTTGTACGCTTTTTATGGCGTAATTTCAGTCAAACCCATTACATGGTCTGCGTGAAGGTACGAGTAATAACGTCCTGCTGCTGTTCTTTCGTCAGGGAGTTAAAACGTACTGCGTAACCAGATACACGGATGGTCAGCTGCGGATATTTTTCCGGATGTTCCATCGCGTCCAGCAGCATTTCACGGTTCATGACGTTGACGTTCAGGTGCTGACCGCCTTCGATGGACGCTTCGTGGTGGAAGTAACCATCCATCAGACCTGCCAGGTTAGTCTTACGAACTTCGTCGTCTTTACCCAGTGCGTTCGGAACGATAGAGAAGGTATAAGAAATACCATCTTTCGCGTAAGCAAACGGCAGTTTAGCAACGGAGGTCAGAGAAGCGACAGCGCCTTTCTGGTCACGACCGTGCATCGGGTTAGCACCTGGTCCGAACGGCGCGCCAGCGCGACGACCATCCGGGGTGTTACCGGTTTTCTTACCATACACAACGTTAGAAGTAATGGTCAGAACAGACTGTGTCGGGATAGCGCCACGGTAGGTGGTCAGTTTCTGAATTTTCTTCATGAAACGTTCTACCAGGTCAACCGCCATGTCATCTACACGAGCGTCGTTGTTACCAAACTGCGGGTATTCGCCTTCGATTTCGAAGTCGATAGCCAGACCATCTTCGTCACGAATCGGTTTAACTTTCGCATATTTGATGGCAGACAGGGAGTCAGCAGCAACGGACAGACCTGCGATACCACACGCCATGGTGCGGATAACGTCACGGTCGTGCAGCGCCATCAGAGAGGCTTCGTAGCTGTACTTGTCGTGCATGTAGTGGATAACGTTCAGCGCGGTGACATACTGTTTAGCCAGCCAGTCCATGAAGTGATCCATGCGGTCCATCACTTCGTCGAAGTTCAGAACATCGCCTTTGATCGGTTCGGATTTCGGACCAACCTGCATTTTCAGTTTTTCATCAACGCCGCCGTTGATAGCGTACAGCATGGTTTTCGCCAGGTTTGCACGCGCGCCGAAGAACTGCATTTGTTTACCAACGATCATCGGGCTTACGCAGCATGCGATAGCGTAGTCATCGTTGTTGAAGTCCGGACGCATCAGGTCATCGTTCTCGTACTGCAGAGAAGAAGTGTCGATGGAGACTTTAGCGGCGAATTTCTTGAAGTTCAGCGGCAGTTTTTCAGACCACAGAACGGTGATGTTCGGCTCCGGAGACGGCCCCATGGTGTACAGGGTGTTCAGGAAACGGAAGCTGTTTTTGGTGACCAGAGTACGGCCATCAACGCCCATACCGCCGATAGATTCGGTTGCCCAAATCGGGTCGCCGGAGAACAGTTCATCATATTCAGGAGTACGCAGGAAGCGAACCATACGCAGTTTCATGACCAGGTGGTCAATCATTTCCTGTGCGTCTTGCTCGGTGATTTTGCCTGCTTTCAGGTCACGTTCGATGTACGCATCCAGGAAGGTGGATACACGACCGAAGGACATTGCTGCGCCGTTCTGAGATTTAACCGCAGCCAGGTAACCGAAGTAAGTCCACTGGATTGCTTCCTGAGCGTTAGTCGCCGGACCAGAGATATCGCAGCCGTATTTAGCTGCCATTTCTTTGATCTGACCCAGAGCGCGGTGCTGTTCAGCGATTTCTTCACGCAGACGGATAGTCGCTTCCAGATTTACGCCGTTTTCCAGATCGGATTGCAGAGACGTAAACTGTGCGAATTTGTCTTTCATCAGGTAGTCGATACCGTACAGCGCTACGCGACGGTAGTCACCGATGATACGGCCACGGCCATACGCATCCGGCAGACCGGTCAGAACGCCGGATTTACGGCAACGCAGGATGTCCGGAGTATAAACGTCGAACACGCCCTGGTTGTGAGTCTTACGGTATTCGGTGAAGATTTTTTTGATCATTGGGTCCAGCTCGCGATTGTACGCTTTGCAGGAACCTTCAACCATTTTGATGCCGCCGAACGGGATAATCGCACGCTTCAGCGGAGCTTCAGTCTGCAGACCAACAATTTTCTCAAGCGCTTTGTTGATGTAGCCAGCGTCGTGAGAAGTGATGGTGGAAGCAACGGAGGTGTCAAAGTCAACAGGCGCGTGAGTGCGGTTTTCCTGTTTAACGCCTTCCATTACGCTGTCCCACAGCTTGGTGGTCGCGTCAGTAGCGCCAGCCAGGAAGGACTCGTCACCCTCATACGGAGTGTAGTTTTTCTGAATGAAGTCACGGACGTTTACTTCATTCTGCCAGTCACCTTTGGTAAAACCTTCCCAGGCTGTGGCTAACTTTTCATTAAGCTCGGACATGTAACACCTACCTTCTTAAGTGGATTTTTTATTTACTGCGTGTAATGGGCATCAACAGATTAATGATGCTCGTTACCACGCAGGTAAATGACCCAGTATGTCAACCCGACCAACAAACCGCCGCCGATAATATTACCGATCGTGACCGGAATCAGGTTATCAGTGATGAAGCTCATCACGGTCAGGTGAGAAAAACTTTCCGGAGACGAACCAACCGCGGTCCAAAACTCCGGTGTAGCAAAATCGCGTATTACAATACCCATAGGAATCATAAACATGTTTGCGATACTGTGCTCAAAACCGCTGGCGACAAACATGGCGACGGGCAGTACCATGATGAACGCTTTGTCCATCAGGCTACGACCTGAGTAGCTCATCCACACGGCCAGACAAACCATCAGGTTCGCCAGAATACCGAGGCAGACAGCTTCAATAAAAGTGTGGTGCATTTTGTGGTCGGCGGTTTGCAGGACGTTAAGTCCCCATTGACCGTTGGCAGTCATATACTCGCCGGAAAGCCACATCAGTAACACGAAAAGCAGAGCGCCAATCAGGTTACCAAAATAGACGTTTAACCAGTTTTTAGCCAGTTGCCCCCAGGTGATGCGACCACTAGCTTTAGCTACAACGATCAGAACAGTAGAGGTGAAGAGATCAGCGCCGCAAATAACACAGAGAATCAGTCCCAAAGAGAAACAGATACCCCCGATAAGTTTCGCCATGCCATAAGGCATCGCGCCAGTACCGGTTGTCGCAGTAATATAAAAAACAAAGGCAATTGAAATGAATACGCCGGCGGTAATCGCCAGATAGAAAGTCTTAAGCGGATGTTTCGTTGCTTTATAGACGCCTGCTTCTTCAGCCACTTTGGCCATTGCTGCAGGGAGTAAAAGGTCAAAAGGGTTGTCAGCTTTCACACTAACTCTCTCTTTATTAAGTCGGCGACGAGATACTAACAAAGCATTATAGATGAGAATTTGATATAGATCATATCTCGCCTGGCTTATAGGCCCGTAAGTCGCATGGCTTTTATGCAATTACGGTGTAACTTTTTGATTATCCTAATAAAAATAAATTTTAAAAATTATAAATAGAGTTGAATTTTTTCCTGACTCCTCCTGCTGCACGGTTAATTAATATGGAGTAATCAACAAATAAAGTAACATCACTATGTCAATTAATTTAATATCAACAACCAATATTTAACCTTGTTATTACATTTTTCGCCGTTTAGTGAAAATAAATAAAACGGGGCCGCAAAGGCGCCCCGTAATATAACGCAGCCGAGAGGGTAAACCTACCCTAAGTCACTCATATGGACTTATTTTGACCAGTATGCCGCTTTCGCGCGCTGTAATTTATCATACGCTTTTAACAAGGACTGATGCGCCGGGAACGCTTGTAGATCGTGGTCGACAGCCGGTAGTCCATAAAAAGCCGCTTCACCGCTAAGCGCGGCGCTGGCGGCTTCTACAGCCTCTGCGCCATACATTTTTATAAAAGCATTGAGATATTGCAGTGGCTGACGCGTATCTTCTTGCGACAGGAGCAGCAGCGTTTGCAGGCAACGGTAATAGTTTGCGCGTGCCGGACTAAAGACCGACGAATTGAACTCCATCGTCCATTCTGTCCAGATTAGCGCCTGTTCCAAATCGCCGCCCGCTAACGCTAGCATTGCTTTTAATTCACCAACGCGCAGTGTATACCAACCATTGTCCGCTCCGGTCGCCAGACCCAGCAGTTCACGCACGCGGGTGAAATCGTCAAAACCTTCTTCATCCAATTGTTCAATCAGATTGAGATAATCTTCTTTATTCCAGGCGCTACCGGGCAGCGAAAGCAGAGTCTCACGAAGATGGCTACCCATATTGTTGTTGGCCAGCCACAGATCTTCGGCAGGATAAATATCAGACATTCCCGGTACGATAATACGACAGGCGTATACGCCGAGATGCTCGTAATCGGCAATGTAAACTTCTTTATCTTCAGCAGCAAAGATGGCCATCAGCGTGGCGAACTCTTCTTCGGTAGTGCCGGAAAAAGTCCAGTCCGTGAACGGATAATCGGCGTCCTGTTTGAACAGATCCCAGGAAATCAGGCCGCTGGAGTCGATGAAGTGGGTCTCCAGATTAGTGTGCTCCGCGACTTCTTCATCATCGAACGTTGGTGGCGTGAAGACATCAAGATCTTTCAGACCGCGTCCCTGGAGTAGCTCGGTCACTGTACGCTCCAGCGCAACGCCAAAGTCAGGATGGGCGCCAAAAGAAGCAAAGCAGGTACCGTTAGCCGGGTTGAACAGCACGACGCAGATAACCGGATACTTACCGCCCAGCGAGCCGTCATAGGCGAAAATCGGGAAACCCTCGGCTTCCAGCGTGGCGATTGACTCCATTACCGCCGGATAACGCGCCATCACCTCTGCGGGAATCTCCGGCAGACTGATACTTTCCGCAATGATGCGATTTTTCACATAACGCTCGAAGACTTCCGACAGTCCCTGAACGCGGGCTTCATTACGCGTATTGCCGGCGGACATTCCGTTAGAGACGTACAGGTTGCCGATGATATTCATCGGAATATACACGGTCTGGTTATCGGACTGACGGGTAAATGGCAGGCCGCAGACGCCGCGAGCTTCATTGCCGGACTGAAGATCAATTAACTGGCTTCCGGTGAGTTCATTTTCCGGATCGTAAAACGCGCGCAGACGGGCATCAAGCAAGCCTTCCGGTACGTCGTCATTTTCAGTCAGCGGGAACCACTTTTCGTTCGGGTAATGCACGAATGGCCCATTGGCGACCGTTTCGCCAAGCCAGAAATCAGCAAAGAAGTAGTTGGTTGACAGACGCTCGAAGTATTCGCCCAGCGCCGAGGCCAGCGCCGCTTTTTTGGTCGCGCCTTTTCCGTTGGTAAAGCATAACGCGCACTCTTTATCGCGAATATGCACTGACCAGACGTTTGGCACCGGGTTCAGCCAGGAGGCCTCTTCGATGTGAAAGCCGAGGTCGAGTAACTTTTGCTGGAAGCGGGCGATGGAGTCTTCCAGCGCGGCGTCTTTGCCGGGAATAAATGTTTGCGTCATGAAAATCACTTTTGTCGTACGGAAAGCGCGCAATGATACGGGTTTTATGTGACGGGCGCTATCTCGCCGGGACATCGGCGGAAATAAAAGTATTGGCTATGCTTTTACACTGGCATTCACAGGAAGAGCATAAAAAATGAAAGCATTTGATTTGCAACGAATGGCGCTGGATAACGTGCCGGTAGCGTTTTTGGGGGAAGTGGCGCTGCGTAGCTTTTACACCTTTGTTCTGGTGTTTCTTTTCTTAAAGGTGACAGGACGACGCGGCGTACGGCAAATGTCGCTTTTTGAAGTGCTGATCATTTTGACATTGGGATCGGCGGCAGGCGACGTCGCGTTTTATGATGACGTTCCGATGCTCCCTGTTCTGGTGGTATTCATCACCCTGGCGCTGCTCTATCGCCTGGTCATGTGGCTGATGGCGCATAGTGAAAAGTTGGAAGATCTGCTGGAAGGCAAGTCGGTGGTCATTGTTGAAGACGGCGAACTGGCGTGGGAAAAACTGCAGCGCTCGAACATGACGGAGTTTGAATTTTTTATGGAGCTTCGCTTGAATGGCGTTGAGCAACTGGGGCAGGTCAGACTGGCCATCCTGGAGACAAACGGACAAATCAGCGTCTATTTCTTTGAAAATAAAGACGTTAAGCCGGGGTTAAGCATTCTTCCTGAGCACTGTACGCCACGCTTTATCGTGGCGCCGGAGGCTGGCGACTATGCCTGCGTACGTTGCAGTGAAGTGATACGCATGAACGCCGGGGAAAAGCAATTATGTCCGCGCTGCGCAAATCCAGAATGGACGAAGGCAAGCCGGGCTAAACGCGTTGTTTAACAGCGAAAATATCGGATTTATACGGTTAATCCGGAAGATTCTGTTGTGTGACGAATGCCGCATTTTCTCCTCGCATTGTTTTACCCATTGCGGCGCGTGTCACTGAATGATAAAACCGATATTCACATGAATAACGTTTGCCTGATGTCTGTCAGGCAGGAAACAATGCAGCGTGGTGAGGGGAAATGGCTCAGGTCTTTAATTTTAGTTCAGGTCCGGCGATGCTACCGGCGGAAGTACTTAAACTGGCGCAACAGGAACTGCGTGACTGGCACGGTCTTGGTACGTCGGTAATGGAAATTAGCCATCGAGGCAAAGAGTTTATCCAGGTCGCTGAAGAGGCGGAGCAGGATTTTCGCGATCTCCTTAATATCCCCTCCAACTATAAAGTTTTATTTTGTCACGGCGGCGGTCGCGGGCAGTTTGCTGGCGTGCCGCTCAATCTGCTGGGCGATAAAACCACGGCGGATTATGTCGATGCTGGTTACTGGGCGGCGAGCGCCATCAAAGAAGCCAAAAAATACTGTGCGCCGCAGATTATCGACGCCAAAATCACCGTGGACGGCAAACGTGCCGTAAAACCGATGCGCGAGTGGCAGCTTTCCGATAATGCCGCTTATTTGCACTATTGCCCGAATGAGACCATTGACGGCATCGCCATCGATGAAACGCCGGATTTTGGCCCGGAGGTGGTCGTCACGGCGGACTTTTCTTCTACCATCCTGTCTGCGCCGCTGGACGTCTCTCGCTATGGCGTAATTTATGCTGGCGCGCAGAAGAATATCGGTCCGGCAGGACTGACGCTGGTTATCGTCCGGGAGGATCTGTTAGGCAAGGCGCATGAGAGCTGCCCGTCCATCCTCGACTACACCGTCCTGAATGATAACGACTCGATGTTTAATACGCCGCCGACTTTCGCCTGGTATCTTTCCGGTCTGGTGTTCAAATGGTTGAAAGCGCAGGGCGGCGTGGCGGCGATGCACAAAATCAATCAGCAAAAAGCGGAGTTGCTGTACGGTGTGATTGATAACAGCGATTTCTACCGTAACGATGTCGCACAGGCCAACCGTTCGCGGATGAATGTTCCGTTCCAGTTAGCGGACAATACGCTGGACAAGGTCTTTCTGGAAGAGTCTTTCGCCGCCGGTCTGCACGCCTTAAAAGGGCACCGTGTTGTTGGCGGTATGCGCGCCTCTATCTATAACGCCATGCCGATTGAAGGGGTAAAAGCGCTGACCGATTTCATGATCGATTTTGAGCGTCGCCACGGCTAATACGTTTCTTTTTTCATCCCCACGGCCAGTCTGTGGGGTTTTTATTTCTGTTTTTTGAGAGTTGAGTTTCATGGAATCCCTGACGTTACAACCCATCGCGCGGGTCGATGGCGCCATTAATTTACCTGGCTCCAAAAGTGTTTCAAACCGTGCTTTGCTCCTGGCGGCTTTAGCTTGTGGTAAAACCGTTCTGACGAATCTGCTGGATAGCGATGACGTCCGCCATATGCTCAATGCCCTGAGCGCGTTGGGGATCAATTACACCCTTTCTGCCGATCGCACCCGCTGTGACATTACGGGTAATGGCGGCCCATTACGCGCGTCAGGCGCTCTGGAACTGTTTCTCGGTAATGCCGGAACCGCGATGCGTCCGTTAGCGGCAGCGCTATGTCTGGGGCAAAATGAGATAGTGTTAACCGGCGAACCGCGTATGAAAGAGCGTCCGATAGGCCATCTGGTCGATTCGCTGCGTCAGGGTGGGGCGAATATTGATTACCTGGAGCAGGAAAACTATCCGCCCCTGCGTCTGCGCGGCGGTTTTATCGGCGGCGACATTGAGGTTGATGGTAGCGTTTCCAGCCAGTTCCTGACCGCTCTGCTGATGACGGCGCCGCTGGCGCCTGAAGACACAATTATTCGCGTTAAAGGCGAACTGGTATCAAAACCTTACATCGATATCACGCTAAATTTAATGAAAACCTTTGGCGTGGAGATAGCGAACCACCACTACCAACAATTTGTCGTGAAGGGCGGTCAACAGTATCACTCTCCGGGTCGCTATCTGGTCGAGGGCGATGCCTCGTCAGCGTCCTATTTTCTCGCCGCCGGGGCGATAAAAGGCGGCACGGTAAAAGTGACCGGAATTGGCCGCAAAAGTATGCAGGGCGATATTCGTTTTGCCGATGTGCTGGAGAAAATGGGCGCGACCATTACCTGGGGCGATGATTTTATTGCCTGCACGCGCGGTGAATTGCACGCCATAGATATGGATATGAACCATATTCCGGATGCGGCGATGACGATTGCCACCACGGCGCTGTTTGCGAAAGGAACCACGACGTTGCGCAATATTTATAACTGGCGAGTGAAAGAAACCGATCGCCTGTTCGCGATGGCGACCGAGCTACGTAAAGTGGGCGCTGAAGTCGAAGAAGGGCACGACTATATTCGTATCACGCCGCCGGCGAAGCTCCAACACGCGGATATTGGCACGTACAACGACCACCGTATGGCGATGTGCTTCTCACTGGTCGCACTGTCCGATACGCCAGTTACGATCCTGGACCCTAAATGTACCGCAAAAACGTTCCCTGATTATTTCGAACAACTGGCGCGAATGAGTACGCCTGCCTAAGTCTTCTGTTGCGCCAGTCGACGGGCTGGCGCGCCGAGTCCGTATTCGCACTATTTTTATAATTATGACTAATGCTAATTTGTTGATGATTTAACACATTGATTTATGTGTTTTTTATAATAGTTATCAACGGAAGATTAGTATGAAAAATAAATCATTACTACTGGCGGTGGCGATTTCCGCCACGCTACTGGCAGGATGTAAAAATGGCGTGAATGGCAATTTAATCGCCAGTTCAGGCATGTCAGCCTACAAAGCCGCCACACTGTCCGATGCGGATGTTAAGGCATTATCTAATAATGCCTGTAAACAAATGGACAGCGAGAATCAACTGGCAGGTTCGAAAAGCAAATACACCAAACGTCTGAGCAAAATCGCCAAAGCGCTGGGTAACAACATTGACGGTACGCCGGTTAGCTATAAAGTCTATATGACCAGCGATATCAACGCATGGGCGATGGCGAACGGTTGCGTTCGCGTGTACTCCGGCCTGATGGATCTGATGACCGATAATGAAATTGAAGGCGTACTGGGCCATGAACTGGGCCATGTCTCTTTAGGGCACTCTCGCAAGGCAATGCAGACCGCTTATGCCACGCTGGCGGCTCGCGATGCGATTTCCGCCACCAGCGGCGTCGCAGCGCAGCTTTCCCAGTCTCAATTGGGCGATCTGGCGGAAGGCGTCATCAATTCGGCGTTTTCTCGCAGTCAGGAGTCGGATGCGGATGACTTCTCTTACGATCTGCTGAAAAAACGCGGGATTAACACCCAGGGCTTAGTCACGGCATTCGATAAATTCGCCACAATGGACGCAGGTCATGCAAAATCATTGATGGACTCCCACCCGGCTTCAGCCGATCGCGCGCAGCATATGCGCGACAGAATTGCCGAAGATAAAAAGTAAATCATTGTCATCTTTCGGGCTGGTTTCTCGCCGGCCCGCTATAATTGCGCAATTATTCCGCATCTGATTACAGACAAAACTGGTTTTTGCACGCAACGTTAACGGTCGCGAGCGTTGGCGCGTATAATGCGCGGCGTTTACGTTAACGGTACGCCTGTTTAAGGAGATAAAGATGACGGCAATTGCCCCGGTAATAACCATTGATGGCCCAAGCGGTGCAGGTAAAGGCACCTTGTGCAAAGCAATGGCGGAAGCATTGCAATGGCATCTGCTGGATTCCGGCGCGATATACCGCGTACTGGCGCTGGCGGCATTGC
Source organism: Salmonella sp. SAL4457 (assembly GCF_046548235.1). Lineage (NCBI taxonomy): Bacteria > Pseudomonadati > Pseudomonadota > Gammaproteobacteria > Enterobacterales > Enterobacteriaceae > Salmonella > Salmonella sp. SAL4457. The sequence continues at coordinate 1,290,330 of NZ_JBGDZO010000001.1, read as the reverse complement.
ATCACCATGTCGATCTCGCCTCTGAAGATGCGCTGGTGCCGCTGGCGTCCCATCTGGACGTGCGTTTCGTCTCAACGGACGGCAACCTGGAAGTTATCCTGGAAGGCGAGGACGTTAGCGGCGAAATCCGTACGCAGGAAGTCGCGAACGCGGCATCCCAGGTGGCGGCATTCCCACGCGTGCGTGAAGCGCTTCTTCGCCGCCAACGCGCATTCCGCGAAGCGCCTGGTTTAATCGCCGATGGACGCGATATGGGGACCGTGGTCTTCCCGGATGCGCCGGTAAAAATTTTCCTTGACGCCTCCTCGGAGGAACGTGCGCATCGACGTATGCTACAGTTGCAGGAGAATGGCTTTAGTGTTAACTTTGAACGCCTTTTGGCCGAGATCAAGGAACGCGACGATCGCGATCGTAATCGCGCTGTAGCGCCGTTAGTTCCTGCTGCTGATGCATTAGTTTTGGATTCTACCCGATTAAGCATTGAGCAAGTGATTGAAAAAGCGTTACAATATGCGCGCCAAAAATTGGCTCTCGCTTAAATGCGACCGAATTTGTAGTACCCCCGTTGCAAAGGATTGACAGCGGGTATGTTAAACAACCCCATCCGGCACGGAGCCAGGTGGACGTTAAATATGAAACCTGAAGATTAAACATGACTGAATCTTTTGCTCAACTCTTTGAAGAATCCTTAAAAGAAATCGAAACCCGCCCGGGTTCCATCGTTCGTGGTGTTGTTGTTGCTATCGACAAAGACGTAGTACTGGTTGACGCCGGTCTGAAATCTGAGTCTGCCATTCCGGCTGAGCAGTTCAAAAACGCCCAGGGCGAACTGGAAATCCAGGTTGGTGACGAAGTTGACGTTGCTCTGGATGCAGTAGAAGACGGCTTCGGTGAAACTCTGCTCTCTCGTGAGAAAGCTAAACGTCACGAAGCATGGATCACGCTGGAAAAAGCTTACGAAGATGCTGAAACTGTTACCGGTGTTATCAACGGCAAAGTTAAGGGTGGCTTCACTGTTGAGCTGAACGGTATTCGCGCGTTCCTGCCAGGTTCTCTGGTAGACGTTCGTCCGGTGCGTGACACTCTGCACTTGGAAGGCAAAGAGCTTGAATTCAAAGTAATCAAGCTGGACCAGAAACGTAACAATGTTGTGGTTTCTCGTCGTGCCGTTATCGAATCCGAAAACAGCGCAGAACGCGATCAGCTGCTGGAAAACCTGCAGGAAGGCATGGAAGTTAAAGGTATCGTTAAGAACCTCACTGACTACGGTGCATTCGTTGATCTGGGCGGCGTTGACGGCCTGCTGCACATCACTGATATGGCATGGAAACGCGTTAAGCATCCGAGCGAAATCGTGAACGTTGGCGACGAAATCAACGTGAAAGTGCTGAAATTCGACCGCGAGCGTACCCGTGTATCCCTGGGCCTGAAACAGCTGGGCGAAGATCCGTGGGTTGCTATCGCTAAACGTTATCCGGAAGGTACCAAACTGACCGGTCGCGTGACCAACCTGACCGACTACGGCTGCTTCGTTGAAATCGAAGAAGGCGTTGAAGGCCTGGTTCACGTTTCCGAAATGGACTGGACCAACAAAAACATCCACCCGTCCAAAGTGGTTAACGTTGGCGACGTAGTGGAAGTGATGGTTCTGGATATCGACGAAGAACGTCGTCGTATCTCCTTAGGGTTGAAGCAGTGCAAATCTAACCCGTGGCAGCAGTTCGCAGAAACCCACAACAAGGGCGACCGCGTTGAAGGTAAAATCAAGTCTATCACTGACTTCGGTATCTTCATCGGCCTGGACGGCGGCATCGACGGCCTGGTTCACCTGTCTGACATCTCCTGGAACGTTGCAGGCGAAGAAGCAGTTCGTGAATACAAAAAAGGCGACGAAATCGCTGCAGTTGTTCTGCAGGTTGACGCAGAACGTGAACGTATCTCCCTGGGCGTTAAACAGCTCGCAGAAGATCCGTTCAACAACTGGGTTGCTCTGAACAAGAAAGGCGCTATCGTAACCGGTAAAGTCACTGCAGTTGACGCGAAAGGCGCAACCGTAGAACTGGCTGACGGCGTTGAAGGTTACCTGCGTGCTTCTGAAGCATCCCGTGACCGCGTTGAAGATGCGACTCTGGTTCTGAGCGTTGGCGACGACGTTGAAGCTAAATTCACCGGCGTTGATCGTAAAAACCGCGCAATCAGCCTGTCTGTTCGTGCGAAAGACGAAGCTGACGAGAAAGATGCCATCGCAACTGTTAACAAACAGGAAGATGCAAACTTCTCTAACAACGCAATGGCTGAAGCATTCAAAGCAGCTAAAGGCGAGTAATCCTCTGAAACTTCGGGTCTTTTAGTCCGAAGTATAACGAGATTACTTGACAGATTGCAGGTTTCGGCCTGTAATCAAGCACTAAGGGCGGCTACGGCCGCCCTTAATCAATCTCACGGCTGCAGCCAATTTGCCTTTAAGGAACCGGAGGAATTATGACCAAGTCAGAATTGATTGAAAGACTTGCAACCCAGCAATCTCACATTCCCGCTAAGGCGGTTGAAGACGCGGTAAAAGAGATGCTGGAGCATATGGCCTCGACTCTTGCGCAGGGCGAGCGTATTGAAATCCGCGGTTTCGGCAGTTTTTCTTTGCATTACCGCGCGCCTCGTACCGGACGTAACCCCAAGACCGGCGATAAAGTGGAACTGGAAGGAAAATACGTTCCTCACTTTAAACCGGGTAAAGAACTGCGCGATCGCGCCAATATTTACGGTTAAGTTTTAACGCAAAACTTGAACCCGAAAAAAGCACCGTCAGGGTGCTTTTTTCATTTATACGCCGTCAGGCGCAAACGCTATTCGACCGAAAACTGGAAAACGTTTCGCATTTTTTGCTGCGTCTTACATTTATCAGGTAAAAAACCTGGAATCCGCGCCGTATAGCACAAAATCCCCTCCAGACAATGGCGTCCTGAACCTGCACACTTTCCCGCACAGGGAGGTGTCTATGAAGATAACGACGGTCAGCGTATGCGTAGTATGCGGCATACTTCCGCTCATGATATTGCCAGTATTACCTGACACGTGGATTCTCGCGGTGCTGCTTTGTCTGGCATGTTTGCTTTGCCTCATACCCCATCACTATGCGCGCTACGCGGCATTAACTTTGCTCTTTTTCATGTGGGGGATATTTGCCGCCAGGCAGGCCATCTGGGCGGGAAACGTCCTGCCCGCCGCGACGCAGGAGGCGACAGTCGTCATTACTGCCACCGATCATATGACCACTCATTATGGGCGAATCACCCATTTGCGCGGAAAGCCGCTCTTTCCTGCTGTAGGGATTGTCCTGCATGGCCAGTACTTACCCACGGAAGTGTGTGCCGGGCAACAGTGGGCGATGACGCTGAAGGTCAGAGCGGTACACGGACAGCTTAACGAAGGCGGTTTTGATAGCCAGCGTTACGCGCTAGCGCAGCACCAACCGTTGACCGGGCGTTTTCTACAGGCTAAAGCGATTAACCCTGAGTGTAGCTTGCGTGGGCGCTATCTTGCTTCGCTTCGCGCTACGCTTGCGCCTTATCCGTGGCAGCAGGTTATTCTGGCGTTGGGAATGGGGGAGCGGGGAGCGGTGTCGCAGGAGGTGAAGGCCGTTATGCGCGATACGGGGACTGCCCATTTGATGGCGATTTCCGGCCTGCATATCGCTTTTGCCGCGTTATTGGCTGCCGGATTAATCCGTGGCGGACAATTCTTTTTGCCGGTCAGATGGATTCGTTGGCAGACGCCATTGCTGGGCGGCATTCTTTGCGCGATATGTTATGCCTGGCTTACCGGCTTACAACCGCCTGCGCTGCGCACGGTGGCGGCACTGAGCGTCTGGGGAGGATTAAAATTAAGCGGACGACAGTGGAGCGGCTGGCAAGTCTGGTGCTGCTGTCTGGCCGCGATTATTTTCGCCGATCCTGTGGCGGTTATATCACAAAGTCTTTGGCTGTCAGCATTTGCGGTTGCCGGCCTGTTATTCTGGTATCAGTGGTTTCCTGCGCCAAACGGAAATTTTCCACGAGGCTTACGCTGGTTGCTTAACCTGCTTCACCTACAGGCAGGCATTACACTTCTGCTTTTGCCTCTCCAGGTGGCGCTTTTTCATGGCATAAGCGTTACCGCAATGCTGGCGAATCTTTTTGCCGTACCCTGGGTCACATTTGTGACGGTTCCGCTCATCCTGGCGGGAATGATTCTGCATTTAACCGGGCCGTTTTTTCTTGAAGAGTGGGTATGGTACCTGACCGATCGCGCGTTAGCCGCGCTATTTTACCTGTTGAATGCTTTACCGCAGGGCTGGGTGAATATTGATAACCGTTGGCAGTGGCTGACGTTTTTGCCCTGGCTAATGCTTATCGCGTGGCGATTAAACGTCTGGCGTACCTGGCCGGCGGCCTGTTTATGCGGGTTATTGTTGATGAGCTGGCCACTCTGGCGGCCGATAAACGCCAGTGGATGGCAGGTGCATATGCTGGATGTTGGTCAGGGGCTGGCGATAGCGATCGTCAGGGGCGATAAAGTAATACTCTACGATACCGGTCGGGCATGGCCGGAGGGCGACAGCGGGCAACAGGTTATTATTCCCTGGTTGCGCTGGCATAATCTGACGCCGGAGGGCGTTATTTTGAGTCATGAGCATCTGGATCATCGGGGCGGGCTGCGTTCGCTACAGCAGGTCTGGCCGTCAATGTGGATTCGCAGCCCGTTAGGCTGGCAGGGACATTTGCCCTGTTTTCGCGGTGAGCAGTGGCAATGGCAGGGGCTAACGTTTCAGGCGCACTGGCCGTTACGCGAAAGTGCCGATCGAGGAAATAACCGCTCCTGTGTGGTCAAAGTGGATGACGGCGTACATAGCATCCTGCTCACGGGCGATATTGAAGCGGGCGCTGAACAAAAAATGCTAAGTCGTTACTGGCGACATCTTGCGGCGACGTTTATCCAGGTGCCGCATCATGGTAGTAATACGTCGTCGTCGCTACCATTTATTCAGCGCGTACATGGTGAAGCGGCGCTGGCGTCCGCATCGCGCTATAACGCATGGCGGCTGCCGTCCCGCAAGGTAAAACAGCGCTACCGACAGCAGGCGTATCAGTGGTTTGATACACCCCACCAGGGGCAAATTTCGCTGCGGTTTTCTCCGCAGGGCTGGCGCATACAAGGCTTACGGGATCAAATTTTACCTCGCTGGTATCATCAGTGGTTTGGCGTGTCCGAGGATAACGGGTAGAATATGCGGCTATTTCAACAAATGCTGGTTTTTTGAATGCATAACGATAAAGATCTCTCTACGTGGCAGACCTTCCGCCGACTGTGGCCAACCATAGCGCCTTTTAAAGCAGGTCTGATCGTGGCGGGCATAGCGTTAATTCTCAACGCAGCCAGCGATACCTTCATGCTATCGCTCCTCAAGCCATTACTGGATGATGGTTTCGGTAAAACGGATCGCTCAGTGTTGCTGTGGATGCCGCTGGTGGTTATTGGGCTGATGATATTACGAGGCATCACTAGCTATATCTCCAGCTACTGTATTTCATGGGTGTCAGGCAAGGTGGTAATGACCATGCGCCGTCGCCTGTTTGGCCATATGATGGGAATGCCCGTCGCCTTCTTTGATAAACAGTCTACCGGTACGCTGCTGTCGCGTATTACATACGATTCAGAACAGGTTGCCTCTTCTTCATCTGGCGCGCTGATTACCGTGGTGCGTGAAGGGGCATCGATCATCGGATTGTTTATCATGATGTTCTATTACAGCTGGCAGCTGTCGATCATCCTGGTTGTTTTAGCGCCGATTGTGTCGATTGCGATTCGCGTTGTCTCAAAGCGGTTCCGCAGCATCAGTAAAAATATGCAGAACACGATGGGACAAGTGACTACCAGCGCTGAACAAATGCTGAAAGGACACAAAGAGGTACTGATTTTCGGCGGTCAGGAAGTCGAAACTAAACGCTTTGATAAAGTCAGCAATAAGATGCGACTGCAAGGCATGAAAATGGTCTCTGCCTCGTCAATTTCCGATCCTATCATTCAGCTCATTGCCTCGCTGGCGCTGGCGTTTGTCCTCTATGCTGCGAGCTTCCCAAGCGTAATGGATAGCCTGACGGCAGGGACCATCACCGTGGTATTCTCCTCCATGATCGCGCTGATGCGTCCATTAAAATCGCTGACAAACGTTAACGCGCAGTTCCAGCGTGGGATGGCGGCTTGTCAGACGTTGTTTGCGATTCTGGACAGCGAACAGGAGAAAGATGAAGGTAAACGTGTCATTGACCGCGCGACCGGCGATCTCGAATTCCGCAATGTGACGTTTACTTACCCGGGCCGTGAAGTGCCGGCATTGCGTAACATCAATTTGAAAATTCCTGCCGGGAAAACCGTGGCGCTGGTGGGGCGTTCCGGATCGGGTAAATCAACTATCGCCAGTCTGATCACCCGTTTCTACGATATTGATGAAGGACACATCCTGATGGATGGTCACGATCTACGCGAATACACTCTGGCCTCTCTACGTAATCAGGTGGCGCTGGTTTCGCAAAACGTGCATCTGTTTAACGACACGGTCGCTAATAACATTGCTTATGCCCGGACGGAAGAATACAGCCGCGAGCAGATTGAAGAGGCGGCGCGCATGGCCTATGCCATGGACTTTATCAACAAGATGGATAATGGCCTGGATACCATTATCGGCGAAAACGGCGTACTGCTTTCCGGCGGTCAACGCCAGCGTATCGCGATTGCCCGCGCCTTACTGCGCGACAGCCCGATTCTGATCCTTGATGAAGCTACGTCCGCGCTGGATACCGAGTCCGAACGTGCGATTCAGGCCGCGTTGGATGAGCTGCAAAAAAACCGTACCTCTCTGGTGATTGCGCACCGTCTCTCCACCATCGAACAGGCGGATGAGATCGTTGTAGTCGAAGACGGTATTATCGTTGAGCGCGGCACTCATAGCGAGTTGCTGGCGCAACACGGCGTTTACGCCCAGCTACATAAGATGCAATTTGGCCAATGATTGCGCGTATCTGGTCGGGTGAATCCCCGCTATGGCGGTTACTGTTGCCGCTCTCCTGGCTGTATGGCCTGGTGAGCGGGGCGATTCGTCTGAGCTATAAGCTTGGTTTTAAACGCGCCTGGCGAGCGCCGGTACCGGTGGTTGTGGTAGGGAATCTTACGGCTGGCGGTAACGGTAAAACCCCCGTAGTTATTTGGCTGGTGGAAAAGCTGCAACAGCGTGGCGTGCGCGTGGGGGTCGTTTCCCGCGGCTACGGCGGGAAAGCTGCCGCTTATCCGCTGCTCCTGACGCCGGAGACGACAACCGCAGAAGCGGGAGATGAACCGGTATTGATTTATCAACGGACCGGCGCGCCTGTCGCGGTAGCGCCTGAACGCGCCGCGGCGGTGAAAGCGATTCTGGCGGCGCATAATGTGCAGATTATTATCACTGACGATGGGTTGCAGCATTACCGACTCGCGCGAGATATTGAAATTGTGGTGATTGACGGGGTGCGTCGTTTTGGCAACGGCTGGTGGCTTCCTGCCGGTCCTATGCGCGAACGCGCCAGTCGCCTGAAAACCGTAGACGCCGCTATCGTCAATGGCGGCGTCGCCCGGGCGGGCGAAATCCCCATGCAGCTAGTGCCTGGACTGGCGGTGAACTTACGTACGGGAGCGCGTTGCGATGTGGCGCAACTGAGCAATATTGTGGCGATGGCGGGCATCGGTCATCCGCCGCGCTTTTTCGCCACGCTGGAAGCCTGTGGCGCGCATCCGCAAAAGTGCGTCCCGCTGGCCGATCATCAAACGCTCGCCCCTGCTGACGTTCAGGCGTTGGTCGGTGAAGGGCAGACCCTGGTAATGACGGAAAAAGACGCGGTGAAATGCCGTGCTTTTGCCGAAGATAACTGGTGGTTCTTACCGGTTGATGCGCGTTTGTCCGGTGAGCAGCCAGATAAGTTGCTTGAACATATCACCTCGCTGGTTCGCTAGCGTCCCCCAATGCAGCGGCAGTGATGAATTTATGAAGTCATGAATGTCATTGCCGTACCTTTCTCTTTCCCAGGCCCGGTGTCTTCACCTTGCTGCGCAGGGGCTATTGAAAAAGCCGCGCCGTAGCGCGATGCCTGGCGATGTTCTTGCCGCCATCTCACGCATGGCGTTGCTGCAAATTGATACCATCAATGTTGTCGCACGTAGCCCCTATCTGGTGCTGTTTAGCCGTCTCGGTTCGTACCCGCAGGCCTGGCTGGATGAGGCGCTGCGACGCGGCGAGTTAATGGAATACTGGGCGCATGAGGCCTGTTTCTTACCACGCCGCGACTTTAAACTTATCCGCCATCGTATGCTGTCGCCGGAAAAGATGGGCTGGAAATATCGCGCGGCATGGATGCATGAGCACGCGGAGGAAATAGAACAGCTAGTGCGGCATATTCAGGAGCACGGTCCGGTGCGATCTGCCGATTTTGAACATGCGCAGAAAGGCGTCAGCGGCTGGTGGGAATGGAAACCACATAAACGCCACCTTGAGGGTTTATTTACCGCCGGAAAAGTCATGGTTGTTGAGCGGCGTAATTTTCAACGTGTATATGATTTAACGCCCCGTGTGATGCCGCACTGGGATGATGAACGCGATGGACTGTCACAGCCGCAGGCGGAAAGCCTGATGCTGGATAATAGCGCGCGCAGTCTGGGGATTTTCCGTGAACAGTGGCTGGCGGATTACTACCGCCTGAAACGTCCTGACCTGAAGGGATGGCGGGAGAGCCGGGCGGAACAGCAGCAGATTATTCCGGTCGAGGTGGAAACGTTGGGGCGGATGTGGCTTCATGCCGATCTTCTTTCGCAGCTTGAACCGGCGCTAAATAACGCCTTAAAGGCGACCCATAGCGCAGTGCTGTCGCCTTTCGATCCTGTGGTATGGGATCGCAAGCGGGCAGCGCAGCTTTTCGGATTTAACTATCGGCTGGAATGTTATACGCCTGCGGCGAAGCGCCAGTACGGTTATTTTGTGCTGCCGCTATTATACCATGGCCGTTTAGTCGGGCGAATGGACGCCAAAATGCACCGTAAAACGGGGGTACTTGAGGTTATCTCGCTGTATCTGGAGGACGATATTCGCCCTGGCGTTAGTCTGCAAAAAGGAATCTGGCAGGCCATTAGCGCGTTTGCTGCCTGGCAACGGGCATCGCGCGTGACGCTGGGACAATGTCCGCCAGGCCTGTTTAGCGCCATGCGTCATGGCTGGGAAATAGACCCTGCACCATAACCGATTATGTTAATATTGAAGGATTCACAATCCGGTCCATCTGGAGGAACTATGGATCATCGTCTGCTTGAAATCATCGCCTGCCCGGTATGTAACGGTAAACTCTGGTATAACCAGGAACAGCAAGAATTAATTTGCAAACTGGATAATCTCGCTTTCCCGTTACGCGACGGCATTCCTGTATTGCTGGAAAATGAAGCTCGCGCCCTGACATCTGATGAGAGTAAATCATGAGTTTCGTCGTCATCATTCCGGCCCGTTTTTCATCTACCCGACTGCCAGGCAAACCATTAGTGGATATTAATGGTAAGCCCATGATTGTTCATGTCCTGGAGCGGGCGCGCGAATCTGGCGCGGAACGCATTATTGTCGCCACCGATCATGAAGACGTGGCTCGTGCGGTAGAAGCGGCTGGCGGCGAAGTGTGCATGACGCGCGCCGATCACCAGTCCGGCACCGAACGGTTGGCGGAAGTGGTAGAGAAGTGCGGATTCAGCGACGATACCGTTATTGTGAACGTTCAGGGCGATGAGCCGATGATCCCGGCGGTTATTATTCGCCAGGTCGCGGAAAATCTGGCGCAGCGCCAGGTTGGCATGGCGACGCTGGCGGTGCCGATTCACAGCGCCGAAGAAGCGTTTAACCCGAATGCGGTAAAAGTCGTGCTGGATGCTGAAGGCTATGCGCTTTACTTTTCCCGGGCGACGATTCCCTGGGATCGCGACCGCTTTGCAAAAAGTCTGGAAACGGTAGGGGATACTTGCCTGCGTCACCTGGGCATTTATGGCTATCGCGCGGGTTTTATCCGCCGTTACGTGAGCTGGCAACCCAGCCCGCTGGAACATATTGAAATGCTGGAGCAACTCCGTGTGCTGTGGTACGGCGAAAAAATTCATGTCGCCGTCGCCAAAGCGGTGCCCGGTACGGGCGTAGACACCGCCGACGACCTGGAGCGCGTACGCGCTGAAATGCGTTAACATGATCCTGTTCATGATCGCCTTAGACGGTCATGAACAGCTCGGTATGGTAGCGCAAAGATGAATACTCACGTCTGCTCACTAGTGGCAGCTTTCTCGTACCGTTACGATTTTCCTCATTTTTCTTTTCTTCCCTTGATCTGATACGGGTGACATCTGTCCATACGACGCTCATTATTAAAGCAGTAGCACTAATGGGGGTAATCTGGAATGGAACAGTTGCGGGCCGAACTCAGTCATTTGTTGGGTGAAAAACTTAGCCGTATAGAGTGCGTGAATGAGAAAGCGGATTCCGCATTGTGGTCATTATATGACAGCCAGGGCATTCCGATGCCGCTGATGGCGCGAAGTTTTACCACTCCCGGCGTTGCGCAGCAACTGGCCTGGAAAACCTCAATGCTGGCGCGTAGCGGTACGGTGAGGATGCCGGTAATCTATGGCGTATTGACGCATGAAGAGCATCCTGGTCCGGATGTGCTGCTGCTGGAACGACTGCGCGGTGTACCGGTAGAGGCGCCGGCGCGCACTCCGGAACGCTGGGAACAGCTAAAAGATCAGATTGTCGAAGGATTGTTAGCCTGGCATCGGCAGGATAGCCGCGGTTGCGTGGGCGCTGTAGACCATACTCAGGAGAATATCTGGCCTTCCTGGTATCGTCAGCGGGTGGAGGTGCTGTGGACGACGCTAAATCAGTTCAGCAATACCGGCCTGACGATGCAGGACAGACGCATTCTGTTTCGTACCAGAGAATGTCTTCCTTCGTTATTTGAAGGGTTTAACGATAACTGCGTACTGGTGCATGGCAACTTCTGCCTGCGCAGTATGCTTAAAGACGCCCGTAGCGATCAGCTTCTGGCGATGGTCGGCCCCGGGCTGATGCTGTGGGCGCCGAGAGAGTTCGAACTGTTTCGCCTGATGGATAATCCATTGGCGGAGGGATTGCTTTGGCATTATCTGCAACGCGCGCCAGTGGCGGAGTCCTTCATCTGGCGGCGTTGGCTCTATGTGCTGTGGGACGAGGTTGCGCAATTGGTCAATACCGGACGTTTTAACCGTACCAATTTTGATCTGGCGGCGAAATCATTACTCCCCTGGCTTGCCTGATATGCCTTTCAGCCATTGCCAAAGTCGCCCTAATGTTTCATACCCAGCGCGATCGCTGTGCATCAGCCAGACCGGGGACGGAATTGCCCGCTCCCAGGGATTGAGCGGCGAATCGATCGCCAACTGATTCGCCGGCGCGGGAAGCGGATTCAGCCCGGCATGCTGAAAGAAAATCATCGCACGCGGCAAATGCGAGGCGGAGGTTACCAACAGGAAAGGGGCGTCGCCGATGGCCTGCTTAACGGCGGCGGCTTCTTCTTCCGTATCTTTTGGTTTATCCAGCGTAATAATATCGCTACGCGGTACGCCCAGCGACTGCGCCACCCGCGCACCGACCTCCGCCGTGCTTACCGTATTGGTTTTTGCTACGCCGCCGGTAAAAATCAGCCTGGCTCCCGGATTCGCGCGCCACAGCCGGATGCCTTCGGCCAGCCGCGGCAAGCTGTTGTTAATTAAATTAGAGCTCGGCGCCCACTGCGGGTTCCAGGTATAACCGCCGCCGAGAACCACAATATATTCCACCTTTTGCGGACCCTGCCAGGTAGGGTAGCGGTTTTCTATCGGACGCAGCAGATGGTCAGAGACGGGTTGCAGGCTTAAAAGCAATAGCGCCAGCCAACCTACGCTGATAAATACTTTTCCGGTCTTCTGAAAGCGGCTAAACCAGAGCAGCGCCAGGCCGACGCCAATCATCAGCAACATCAGCGGAAGCGGCAATAACATACCGCCAATCACTTTCTTTAGCGTAAAAAGCATCCTTTTTGGTTCCTTTTTTAACCATATAGCGGAGGATTAACGGTGATATTACACCAGACAGGTTCATTCTGGCCGCGGCTGTGACAAAATAGCGGTTTTATCAGATAACGCCTGAGCCAGCCTGTGGAGAGTCCGATGCAGGATCGCAATTTTGATGACATTGCTGAAAAGTTTTCCCGTAACATTTACGGCACGACCAAAGGACAACTGCGGCAAGCCATTCTGTGGCAAGACCTGGATCGCGTGCTGGAGGAGATTGGCGGGCGAAAACTGCGGGTACTGGATGCCGGCGGCGGCGAAGGGCAAACGGCGATTAAGATGGCGGAACGCGGCCATCAGGTAACATTATGCGATCTGTCTGGCGAAATGATCGCCCGCGCGCGGCAGGCGGCCGAGGCAAAAGGTGTGAGCAAAGACATGCATTTTATACAATGCCCGGCTCAGGACGTCGCTTCGCATTTGGAAAGCCCGGTTGATCTGATATTGTTTCATGCTGTGCTGGAGTGGGTAGCCGATCCTGTCGGCGTATTAGAAACGCTCTGGTCAGTATTGCGCCCTGGCGGCGTGCTGTCGTTGATGTTCTATAACGCTAACGGTTTGCTGATGCACAATATGGTGGCGGGTAATTTTGACTACGTGCAGGCGGGGATGCCTAAACGCAAGAAGCGCACGCTGTCGCCTGACTACCCGCGCGACCCCGCGCAGGTGTACCAGTGGCTGGAGGCGATTGGCTGGCAGATTACCGGTAAAACCGGCGTGCGTGTGTTTCATGATTATCTGCGTGAAAAACACCAGCAGCGTGACTGTTATGAGACCCTGGTCGAACTGGAAACGCGTTATTGCCGCCAGGAGCCGTATATTAGCCTTGGGCGCTACATTCATGTCACCGCGATTAAAAGCCCGGCGCTAGCCGCAGATGCAAGGATAACCTATGAGTGAATTTTCCCAGACAGTCCCCGAACTGGTTGCCTGGGCCAGAAAAAACGACTTTTCCATCTCGCTGCCGGTAGACAGACTTTCCTTTCTGCTGGCGGTCGCCACGTTGAACGGCGAACGCCTTGACGGCGAGATGAGTGAAGGCGAGCTGGTGGATGCATTCCGCCATGTGAGTGATGCGTTTGAGCAAACCAGCGAAACCATCGGCGTGCGCGCGAACAACGCGATTAACGATATGGTGCGTCAACGTCTGCTGAACCGCTTTACCAGCGAGCAGGCTGAAGGCAATGCGATTTACCGATTAACCCCGCTCGGGATTGGCATCACCGATTACTACATTCGTCAACGCGAATTCTCTACGCTGCGTCTTTCTATGCAGTTGTCGATTGTGGCCGGCGAATTGAAGCGCGCGGCGGATGCGGCAGCGGAGGGTGGCGATGAGTTCCACTGGCATCGCAACGTTTACGCGCCATTGAAATATTCGGTGGCGGAGATTTTCGACAGTATCGATCTCACCCAGCGCATCATGGATGAACAGCAGCAGCAGGTGAAAGACGATATCGCACAACTGCTGAATAAAGACTGGCGGGCGGCGATTTCCAGCTGTGAACTGCTGCTTTCTGAAACGTCCGGTACGCTGCGCGAGTTGCAGGATACGCTGGAGGCGGCGGGCGATAAGCTGCAGGCTAACCTGCTGCGCATTCAGGATGCCACGATGATGCACGACGATCTGCATTTTGTCGACAGGCTGGTGTTTGACTTACAAAGTAAACTCGACCGCATTATCAGTTGGGGTCAGCAGTCTATTGATTTATGGATCGGCTACGATCGTCACGTGCATAAATTTATCCGTACCGCGATCGATATGGATAAAAACCGTGTCTTCGCCCAGCGGTTGCGCCAGTCCGTGCAGACTTATTTTGACGATCCCTGGGCGCTAACCTACGCGAATGCCGATCGTCTGCTGGATATGCGCGATGAAGAGATGGCGTTGCGTGACGATGAAGTCACCGGGGAGTTGCCGCCGGATCTGGAATATGAAGAGTTTAACGAGATCCGCGAGCAGTTAGCGGCCATCATTGAGGAACAGCTGGCTATCTACAAAACCAGACAAACGCCACTGGATCTTGGGCTGGTGGTGCGCGAGTATCTGGCGCAATACCCGCGCGCGCGTCATTTCGACGTGGCGCGTATTGTTATCGATCAAGCGGTACGTCTTGGCGTAGCGCAAGCAGATTTCACCGGACTGCCAGCCAAATGGCAGCCGATTAATGATTACGGAGCCAAGGTACAGGCGCATGTCATTGACAAATATTGAACAAGTGATGCCGGTTAAGCTGGCGCAGGCGCTGGCGAATCCGTTATTTCCGGCGCTGGATAGCGCATTACGTTCGGGCCGCCACATCGGGCTGGACGAACTGGATAATCATGCCTTTCTGATGGATTTTCAGGAATACCTGGAAGAGTTTTACGCGCGTTATAACGTGGAGCTGATTCGCGCGCCGGAGGGGTTCTTCTACCTGCGTCCGCGTTCTACCACGCTTATCCCGCGCTCGGTGTTATCCGAACTGGATATGATGGTCGGTAAAATTCTCTGCTACCTCTATCTTAGCCCGGAGCGTCTGGCCAACGAAGGGATCTTTACTCAGCAAGAGTTGTACGACGAGCTGCTTACCCTTGCGGACGAAGCCAAACTGCTAAAGCTGGTGAATAACCGCTCGACGGGATCTGACGTTGATCGTCAGAAACTGCAGGAAAAGGTGCGTTCTTCTTTAAACCGCCTGCGTCGTTTGGGCATGGTATGGTTTATGGGCCACGACAGTAGCAAATTCCGCATTACCGAATCGGTCTTCCGCTTTGGCGCGGATGTCCGCGCCGGCGACGATCCTCGCGAGGCGCAGCGTCGTCTCATCCGCGACGGGGAAGCGATGCCCATTGAAAACCATCTGCAACTTAATGATGAGACCGAAGAGAGTCAGCCGGACAGTGGAGAGGAAGAATAATGATTGAACGCGGTAAATTTCGCTCGCTAACGCTGATTAACTGGAACGGTTTTTTTGCCCGCACTTTTGACCTGGATGAACTGGTCACGACGTTATCCGGGGGCAACGGCGCCGGGAAATCCACGACGATGGCGGCGTTCGTCACGGCGCTGATCCCGGATCTTACATTACTGCACTTTCGTAACACCACGGAAGCCGGCGCCACCAGCGGTTCGCGCGATAAAGGTCTGCACGGTAAGCTGAAGGCGGGCGTCTGTTACTCCATGCTCGACACCATTAATTCCCGCCATCAGCGGGTGGTGGTCGGCGTGCGTCTGCAGCAGGTCGCTGGGCGCGATCGCAAAGTGGACATCAAACCGTTCGCTATTCAGGGGCTGCCGATGTCGGTACAGCCGACACAACTGGTGACGGAGACATTAAACGAACGTCAGGCGCGCGTACTGTCGCTTGCTGAGCTGAAAGACAAGCTTGACGAGATGGAAGGCGTGCAGTTTAAGCAGTTTAACTCCATCACCGATTATCATTCGCTGATGTTTGACTTAGGGATTATCGCCCGTCGTCTGCGCTCCGCTTCCGATCGTAGTAAATTCTATCGTTTGATAGAGGCCTCGCTGTACGGCGGGATCTCCAGCGCCATTACCCGATCGCTACGCGATTATTTATTGCCGGAAAACAGCGGCGTGCGCAAGGCATTCCAGGATATGGAAGCGGCGCTGCGCGAGAACCGACTCACGCTGGAAGCGATTCGTGTTACCCAATCCGATCGCGATCTGTTTAAGCATTTGATCAGCGAAGCCACCGATTATGTGGCGGCAGATTATATGCGCCACGCCAATGAGCGTCGGGTTCACCTTGATCAGGCGTTGGCGTTTCGACGCGAACTGTACACATCGCGCAAGCAGCTGGCGGCGGAGCAGTACAAGCACGTCGATATGGCCCGTGAGTTGGGCGAACATAACGGTGCCGAAGGTTCTCTTGAGGCGGATTACCAGGCGGCGAGCGATCACCTGAATCTGGTGCAAACCGCGCTGCGTCAGCAGGAAAAAATTGAACGCTACGAAGCGGATCTTGAAGAGCTGCAGATTCGACTCGAAGAGCAAAACGAAGTGGTGGCGGAAGCCGCCGAAATGCAGGACGAAAATGAAGCGCGTGCCGAAGCCGCCGAGCTGGAAGTCGATGAACTCAAAAGCCAGCTTGCGGATTACCAGCAGGCGCTGGATGTACAGCAAACGCGCGCGATTCAGTATAACCAGGCGATATCAGCGCTCGCCCGCGCTAAAGAACTTTGCCATCTGCCGGATCTAACGCCGGAAAGCGCCGCCGAATGGCTGGATACTTTCCAGGCAAAAGAGCAGGAAGCTACGGAAAAACTGCTGTCGTTGGAACAAAAAATGAGCGTGGCGCAAACCGCGCACAGCCAGTTTGAGCAGGCTTACCAGCTAGTAGCGGCGATCAACGGCCCGCTGGCGCGTAGCGAAGCCTGGGATGTGGCGCGCGAGCTGTTACGGGACGGCGTGAACCAGCGTCATCTGGCGGAACAGGTACAGCCGTTGCGGATGCGCCTGAGCGAACTGGAACAGCGGCTGCGCGAGCAGCAAGAGGCGGAACGTCTGCTGGCTGAGTTCTGTAAGCGACAGGGCAAAAATTTTGATATTGACGAACTGGAAGCGCTGCATCAGGAGCTGGAAGCCCGCATAGCGTCCTTGTCTGATAGCGTGTCGTCAGCCAGCGAACAGCGTATGGCCTTGCGTCAGGAGCAGGAGCAGCTTCAGTCGCGTATTCAACATCTGATGCAACGCGCTCCTGTCTGGCTGGCGGCGCAGAATAGCCTGAACCAGCTTAGCGAACAGTGCGGCGAGGAGTTTACGTCCAGCCAGGAAGTGACCGAATACCTGCAACAGCTACTGGAGCGTGAGCGCGAAGCCATTGTCGAACGCGACGAAGTGGGCGCGCGTAAAAATGCGGTTGATGAAGAGATCGAACGTTTAAGCCAGCCGGGCGGCGCGGAAGACCAGCGTTTGAATGCGCTGGCGGAGCGTTTTGGCGGGGTACTGCTGTCGGAAATCTACGACGATGTCAGTCTTGAAGATGCGCCGTACTTTTCCGCACTGTATGGCCCGTCGCGCCAT
Organism: Salmonella sp. SAL4457; assembly: GCF_046548235.1. Lineage (NCBI taxonomy): Bacteria > Pseudomonadati > Pseudomonadota > Gammaproteobacteria > Enterobacterales > Enterobacteriaceae > Salmonella > Salmonella sp. SAL4457. Next base: position 1,273,130 of record NZ_JBGDZO010000001.1, on the reverse strand, counting down.
GCGATCGTCGTACCGGATTTATCGCAAATAGCCGAACAGCTTGAAGGTCTGACCGACTGCCCGGAAGATCTGTACCTGATCGAAGGCGATCCGCAGTCTTTTGATGACAGCGTATTCAGCGTTGACGAGCTGGAAAAGGCGGTGGTCGTGAAAATTGCCGACCGTCAGTGGCGTTATTCGCGTTTCCCGTCGCTGCCTATTTTTGGCCGTGCGGCGCGCGAGAACCGTATTGAAAGTCTCCATGCGGAACGGGAAGTGCTTTCCGAGCGCTTTGCCACGCTCTCGTTTGACGTGCAGAAAACCCAGCGTTTGCACCAGGCGTTCAGCCGTTTTATCGGTAGCCACCTTTCTGTTGCCTTTGAGGACGATCCGGAAGCGGAAATTCGCCGACTGAACGGGCGTCGCGTCGAGCTGGAGCGCGCGCTGGCGACGCATGAAAGCGACAACCAGCAGCAGCGCCTTCAGTTTGAGCAGGCCAAAGAGGGCGTTTCCGCGCTTAACCGTTTGCTGCCGCGGCTGAATTTATTGGCCGATGAAACGCTGGCCGATCGGGTCGATGAAATTCAGGAGCGGTTGGATGAGGCGCAGGAAGCGGCGCGATTTGTGCAGCAATATGGAAACCAGTTAGCCAAACTGGAGCCAGTAGTTTCCGTTCTGCAAAGCGATCCGGAACAGTTTGAGCAATTAAAAGAAGACTATGCATGGTCGCAGCAAATGCAGCGCGACGCGCGCCAGCAGGCTTTTGCTCTGGCTGAAGTTGTCGAACGTCGGGCGCATTTCAGCTATTCCGACTCGGCGGAAATGCTGAGCGGCAACAGCGATCTCAACGAAAAGCTGCGCCAGCGGCTGGAGCAGGCGGAAGCCGAGCGTACCCGCGCCCGCGAAGCGCTGCGCAGCCATGCCGCGCAGTTAAGTCAGTACAGCCAGGTTCTGGCCTCGCTAAAAAGCTCTTACGACACGAAAAAAGAGCTGCTTAACGATTTGCAGCGCGAATTACAGGATATTGGCGTTCGCGCCGACAGCGGGGCGGAAGAGCGCGCCCGCCAGCGTCGGGATGAACTGCACGCTCAGTTGAGCAATAACCGTTCGCGTCGCAATCAGCTTGAGAAAGCGCTCACCTTCTGCGAAGCGGAGATGGAGAACCTGACCCGTAAGCTGCGCAAGCTGGAGCGTGATTATCATGAAATGCGCGAGCAGGTCGTGACCGCGAAAGCTGGCTGGTGCGCAGTCATGCGGATGGTGAAAGACAATGGCGTGGAACGCCGTCTGCACCGTCGTGAGCTGGCTTATCTGTCGGCGGATGAACTGCGCTCCATGTCGGATAAGGCGTTGGGCGCGCTGCGCCTGGCCGTCGCGGATAACGAACATCTGCGCGACGTATTGCGTCTGTCGGAAGATCCGAAACGCCCGGAACGTAAAATCCAGTTCTTTGTGGCCGTTTACCAGCATCTGCGCGAACGTATTCGTCAGGATATTATTCGTACCGACGATCCGGTTGAAGCCATTGAACAAATGGAGATTGAACTGAGCCGTCTGACGGAAGAGCTGACATCGCGTGAGCAAAAGCTGGCGATCAGTTCCCGCAGCGTGGCAAACATTATCCGCAAAACTATCCAGCGTGAGCAGAACCGTATCCGTATGCTGAACCAGGGTTTGCAAAGCGTCTCGTTTGGCCAGGTGAATAGCGTGCGGTTAAACGTCAACGTGCGTGAAACGCATGCCACCTTGCTGGATGTGCTTTCAGAACAGCAGGAGCAGCATCAGGATCTGTTTAACAGCAATCGTCTGACCTTCTCCGAAGCGCTGGCGAAACTGTACCAGCGCCTGAATCCGCAGATCGATATGGGGCAACGCACGCCGCAGACCATCGGCGAGGAGCTGCTGGACTACCGTAACTATCTGGAAATGGAAGTTGAAGTTAACCGTGGGTCCGACGGCTGGCTGCGTGCGGAATCCGGCGCGCTATCAACGGGGGAAGCTATCGGGACCGGGATGTCAATTCTGGTGATGGTGGTGCAAAGCTGGGAAGACGAAGCGCGCAGACTGCGCGGGAAAGATATTTCGCCATGTCGCCTGCTGTTCCTCGATGAAGCGGCGCGTCTGGATGCGCGCTCTATCGCCACGCTGTTTGAACTATGCGAACGTTTGCAGATGCAGCTCATCATCGCCGCGCCGGAAAACATCAGTCCGGAGAAGGGCACGACGTATAAACTGGTGCGTAAAGTGTTTCAGAATACTGAGCATGTTCATGTTGTCGGGCTGCGTGGCTTTGCGCCGCAGCTTCCGGAAACGCTTCCCGGTACGCAAACGGAAGATACGCCTTCAGAAGCGAGTTAAATACGGCAGAAACGATGACGTGCCTGATGGCGCCTCGTTTATCAGGCAAGGCCGGATAAGTCGGTTACGCCGCCATCCGGCACAACAAGTTCTGCTTTATCATTAGCCTGGGGCGGCGAAAGCCGCCTTTTTCTTTATCTGAAAAATCTCTCCGGGTAGTGCATTTTCTTTAAACTTCTTTACATTAGGTTAGGCAAAAACGTAACGAACTTTATATACTGGAGTTAAGCCTGACGAGTGAGCAGGCTGACTCGTCATACTAAACAAAAGCATTGGTTGCGGTTGACCCGCGCTGCGGGCAGCACAGTCATGCGGAGTATGATAACGAAAACAGGGGGCAAGGGATGTTGCTTAACAAGATGTGTGGTCGTTGTCTGTCGGCAATCAGTTTATGCCTGGCCGTAACATTCGCTCCACTGTTCAATGCGCAGGCCGATGAGCCTGAAATGATACCTGGCGATAGCGCCGTTGCCGCGCCGGATCTGGCTGGGCCGCAGAAGCAATCAGCCGCGACGGCGATTATGGCCGGGATTCAGCCGCTGCCGGAGGGCGTTTCAGCCGAGAAAGTCCGGGCTGATTTACAGTCGCAGCTTCCTTCCGGCTATACGCCGGTCTATATGAGCCAGCTGACATTGCTGTATGCCGCGCGCGACATGAAGCCCATGTGGGATAATCGCGATGCGGTGAAAGTCTTCCAGCAACAGTTGGCGGAGGTGGCGATTGCCGGATTCCAGCCGCAGTTTACCGCCTGGGTGGCATTGTTGACCGATCCCGCCGTAAACGGTATGGCGCGCGATGTTGTGTTGTCAGACGCCATGATGGGCTATCTCCATTTCATTGCGAATATCCCCGTCAAAGGCCAGCGCTGGTTATATAGCAACAAACCTTACGCATTGGCGACGCCGCCAGTCTCGGTGATTAACCAGTGGCAAATCGCGCTGGAAGAGGGCCAGTTGCCGATGTTTGTCGCCAGCCTGGCGCCGCAGCATCCACAGTATGCGCCCATGCATGACGCGCTACTGAAGCTGGTGGCGGACTCTCGCCCGTGGCCGCAGTTGGCCAATACCGCGACGCTGCGCCCGGGGCAATGGAGTAACGATGTGCCTGCGCTGCGCGAAATATTACAGCGTACGGGGATGCTGGATGGCGGTCCAAAGATAGCCTTACCCGGCGATAACACTGCTGATAGCGCCGTCGTCAGCCCCTCCGCCGCGGTAGTCGAAACATCGGTGGCGCAGCCGGTCGACGAACCAACGGCCCGCCGTAGCAAGTCGGCTCCGGCGGCACGCGCCTACGATCGTGAACTGGTCGAGGCGGTAAAGCGTTTTCAGGCATGGCAAGGGCTGGGGGCGGATGGCGTTATTGGCCCGGCGACGCGTAACTGGCTTAATATGACCCCCGCGCAACGCGCAGGCGTACTGGCACTGAATATCCAACGTTTACGCCTGCTGCCGGCGGAACTCTCTACCGGTATTATGGTAAACATTCCCGCTTATTCGCTGGTCTACTATCAGAATGGCAACCAGGTGCTGGCTTCAAGGGTGATCGTCGGGCGTCCCGATCGTAAAACGCCGATGATGAGCAGCGCGCTGAATAATGTGGTGGTGAACCCGCCGTGGAACGTTCCGCCCACGCTTGCGCGTAAAGACATTTTACCGAAGGTGTGGAATGACCCAGGCTATCTGGAGCGCCATGGCTACACCGTGATGCGCGGCTGGAACAGCAAAGAAGCGATCGATCCGTGGCAGGTTGACTGGGCCACCATTACGCCATCGAATCTTCCGTTCCGTTTCCAGCAGGCGCCAGGCGCGCACAATTCGCTGGGGCGTTATAAATTTAATATGCCGAGTTCAGATGCTATCTATCTGCACGATACGCCTAACCATACTCTCTTTCAGCGTGACGCCAGGGCGTTAAGTTCTGGCTGCGTGCGGGTCAATAAGGCCTCTGAGCTGGCGAATATGCTCTTGCAGGATGCTGGCTGGAACGATGCGCGGATCTCAGGCGCCCTGAAGCAAGGCGACACGCGGTATGTCAATATCCGGCAGAACATTCCAGTAAATCTTTACTATCTGACCGCATTTGTCGGCGCAGATGGACGTATGCAATATCGTACAGATATTTACAATTACGATCTCACAGCGCGATCCAGCGCACAAATTGTGCCAAAGGTTGAACAATTAATCAGGTAAATGAAGAAGTTCTGGTAAATATGTTGTCCTAATGTTTGGCTTCAACGGGGCGTTTCGCTGTAGACCCCCGTTGTGGCTGGGGGAGGGCCATCTTGACGCGGGCTTTATCGGCAGTTAAGGTGCCTTTCGTGCGCCAGAAGTGCATATACAACAACCTTTAAGTCGACCGGGCCGTTCAGAAGTCTGTGCCAGCCGGTATCATGTCTGCTTAAAGGTAGAAGTGTATTAACGATAACATTGACCTGTAGACCTGATTATCATGGACAAATTTGACGCTAATCGCCGCAAGCTGCTGGCGCTTGGTGGTGTCGCTCTCGGCGCCGCCATCCTGCCCGCGCCAGCGTTTGCCACACTCTCGACCCCACGCCCGCGCATTTTGACGTTAAACAATCTCCATACCGGAGAGTCAATCAAGGCGGAGTTTTTCGATGGAAGAGCCTACATTCAGGATGAATTAGCAAAGTTAAACCATTTTTTCCGTGATTATCGCGCGAATAAAGTCCGATCAATCGATCCCCGCCTGTTTGACCAACTTTACCGACTTCAGGGGCTGTTAGGGACGCGTAAACCTGTGCAGCTCATCTCAGGCTACCGTTCTCTTGATACCAATAATGAATTACGCGCCCGTAGCAGCGGCGTAGCGAAAAAAAGCTACCATACAAAAGGGCAGGCGATGGATTTTCATATTGAGGGCGTGGCACTGAGCAATATTCGCAAAGCGGCGTTATCTATGCGCGCAGGTGGTGTAGGATATTACCCACGTAGTAACTTTGTGCATATTGATACCGGGCCGGCGCGGCACTGGTAATCAGCGAGGCTTAATCAAAGGAGCAGTATGAACTATCGTATTATTCCGGTCACCGCGTTCTCCCAGAACTGTTCATTAATCTGGTGCGAACAAACCCGGCTGGCGGCGCTGGTCGATCCGGGCGGCGACGCGGAAAAAATTAAACAGGAAGTGGACGCCAGCGGCGTGACGTTGATGCAAATTTTACTCACGCATGGGCATCTCGATCATGTCGGCGCGGCGAGTGAACTGGCGCAGCATTACGGCGTTCCTGTTATCGGTCCGGAAAAAGAAGATGAGTTCTGGCTGCAAGGACTGCCGGCGCAAAGCCGCATGTTTGGTCTGGATGAGTGTCAGCCGCTGACGCCTGATCGCTGGCTGAACGACGGCGATCGCGTCAGCGTGGGGAATGTGACGTTACAGGTGTTACATTGTCCGGGACACACGCCGGGACACGTGGTTTTCTTTGATGAACAGTCGCAACTGCTGATCTCCGGCGATGTGATTTTCAAAGGTGGCGTCGGGCGCAGCGATTTTCCTCGCGGCGATCACACCCAGTTGATTGACGCCATTAAGCGTAAATTATTGCCGCTTGGCGATGATGTGACCTTTATTCCTGGCCACGGCCCGCTCTCTACGCTCGGGTACGAGCGTCTGCATAATCCCTTCCTGCAAGATGAGATGCCGGTCTGGTAAGCAGAATGAAAAAGCCTGCAATGTGCAGGCTTTTTTATCGGTCACGCCAGTCGGCAGCTTTTTACAGTACCGCGACAATGGCTTCGCACAGCGGCGCCATATTATCCGGGGTCATGCCCGCCACGTTCACGCGACCAGAAGCCACGGCATAAACGCCAAACTCTTCACGCAGACGCAGCACCTGATCTTTGGTCAGACCGCTGAATGAGAACATCCCGTTCTGCTTGATAATAAAGCTGAAGTCACGGTTCGCGCCTTTTTCCTGCAAGGTATTCACGAACAGTTGACGCATACGCTGAATACGCTGGCGCATGTCCGTCAGTTCCTGTTCCCAGATAGCGCGCAGGGCGTCATTACTCAGGATAGTCGCGACGATGGACGCGCCGTGCGCTGGTGGGTTGGAGTAGTTAGCGCGAATGGCGGATTTCATCTGGCTAAAAGCGCGATCCACGGTTTCCGCATCGGCAGCCACGAGGGTGCAGGCGCCGACGCGCTCATTATATAAGCCGAAGTTTTTGGAGTAGGAGCTGGCGACAATGAGCTCTTTATGCAGCGCGGCAAAGGCGCGCAGACCTTCCGCATCTTCTTCCAGGCCGCGGGCAAAGCCCTGGTAAGCGAAATCGAATAGCGGCAGCCACCCTTTTTCAACGGAAAGCTCAGCCAGAACCTGCCACTGTTCCAGAGTAGGGTCAATGCCGGTTGGGTTATGACAGCAACCGTGGAACAGAACCACATCGCCGGCCTGTGCTTCGCTCAGGCTGGCTTGTAGCGCTTCAAAATCCAGCGTGTGATTTTCCGCATCGTAGTAAGCGTACTCCCGAACTTCCAGGCCGGCAGCGTTAAACACGCTTTTGTGGTTCGGCCAGCTGGGGTTGCTCACCCACACCCGTTTTACCGGAGTATTTTTTGCTAAAAAGTCGGCGGCAATGCGTAACGCGCCGGTACCGCCCGGCGTTTGCGCCGTGCGTGCGCGCTTATCGTTAATCAGCGCGCTGCCTTTGCCGAACAGCAGTTCCTGAGTGCAGCGAGCAAATTCCGGAATCCCGTCAATGCCGAGATAGTTTTTCGTCGTTTCATTTTCCAGTAAATACTGCTCGGCTTTTTTAACGCTGGTGAGCACCGGTGTTTTGCCGGTTTCATCTTTATATACGCCAATGCCAAGGTTAATTTTCCCTGGACGGTCATCGGCGCGAAACAGATCGGCCAGGCCCAAAATCGGGTCGGCAGGAGCGGCGGTTATGTTCTCAAACATGACGAGGTTCCATTATAGTTACAGAAGGGAAATCCGCTATCAGGTTAACGGCAGATTTACAAAATGCCAACCGTTAGCGCTAAAAAGCCCGCCTGTTTTTGAAAGACGCACATTTTCTCTAAGAGAGATAAAAAAACAGGACCGAAGTCCTGTTTTTGAGGCATAAAACAAAGGGGTCTGCTGATCAGAACTGGTAAGTAATACCGACAGCCGCCTGATCGTCGGTGCCAACGTAGCTGGAGCTGTAGTCGTTTTCGTCCAGCAGGTTGAAACGGTAGTCAACCCATACGTTCATGTTTTTGTTAAAGTAGTAAGTCGCGCCCGCCTGAATATATTTCGCCAGATCGGCCGAGCCGTCGGCGCCGTTCAACTGCTTACCTTTACTCTGCACATACGAGATTGCCGGACGCAGGCCGAAGTCAAACTGGTACTGAGCGACCACTTCCAGGTTCTGCGTTTTGTTTGCCATTTCCACGGTATCGGTAACCGTATTTTCAACAATGCTCATATTGCGGGTTTCAGCATATACGGCAGCCAGGTAGACGTTGTTTGCATCATATTTCGCGCCAACGGCCCACGATTCTGCGCGATCGCCATTACCATCGCGATCCTGCTGATCGTTAGTACGCTTGCTGTTGCTGTACGCTGCGGTGACGCCAAAGCCGTCGAACTCATATGCCATGGTGTAACCTACGCCATCGCCATTCTGAGAGTTAATGCTGTGGTTGTCCTGATTTTTACCCTGATACTGGATACCGAAAGAGAGACCGTCCACCAGACCAAAGAAGTCAGAGTTACGGTAGGTCAACAAACCGCCAGCACGGCTGGTCATGTAGTTATCAGTATAGGCGCCGCCCCAGGTTTCGCCGGAGAAGTAGGGGGCCATATCGGTATAGGATTCAACATCATAAACGATACCGTAGTTACGACCATAATCGATTGAACCCACTTCCGCGTATTTCAAACCCGCGAAAGCCAGACGGACCAGATTCGAGTTCTGCTGTTCGCCTTCAGCGCGGTCTGCTTTAGTACGGTATTCCCACTGACCGAAACCGGTCAGATCGGTGTTAATCTGCGTTTCCCCTTTAAAACCAATCTGGGCATAAGTCTGGTCGGCATTTTTACTATCGCCGGTCGTTGTCCATACGTGACGACCCACGGCTTTACCGTACAGATCCAGCTTATTACCATCTTTATTATAAATTTCTGCTGCGTTTGCGGTTGCAGCAGCCAGCAGGGCAGGGATCACCGCTGCCAGGATTTTGCGCTTCATCATTATTTATTACCCTCATTGGTTTTTTTATATGACACCTGCCACTGCCGTCAATAAATTCCGTCAATAAAACTTTACAGAAATATTGATGAGAGTTTGGTGTCTTTATGTGTCTGACAGGCATCTTTCCATTCAAACTAACGTTTCGCTACCGTGAAAGTGCTACAAAGATAAAGATTTAGTTTCAAAAGGAAAGAATATGTAAACAAATGTTATTTTTACGGAACTTTGTGAACAACGTCAAACTTCCCCTGAGTTATCGCTTTGATTTGATCGTTTTTCTTTTATATCTATGATTTTATTGCATTTATTTGTTCGCGACACCGTTGTGCCTGAAAAAGCAGCAGACGAGCTATTTCATAAAAATGGCCATTTAGAAGTCTGGATGTCTGAAATTGTGGTGAAAAATTGTGCTATTAGAGCAGAAAAATCTAATCCGCAATAAAATTAAGGATTAATTTTTATGTGTAAATATTTTCGTGAAATATACAGTAACAAGATGTGGTAATTCAGAGGGTTGTAATTAATTTTATTTACTTATTGATAATAAAACTGACATTCAGGCGAAAAAAAAGGCCAGCATAGCTGGCCTTGAGTGTGACGTAAAAATCAGAAGCCGGCGTTGCGTGGGGTCCGTGGGAACGGAATAACATCGCGCACGTTTTGCACACCCGTGACGTAAGCGATAAGGCGTTCAAAGCCCAGACCAAAGCCGGAATGCGGTACAGTACCGTAGCGACGCAAGTCGCGATACCACCAGTAATCCTCTTTATTCAGCCCCATTTCGGCCATACGGGCATCCAGCACATCCAGACGCTCTTCACGCTGGGAACCACCGATGATTTCGCCGATTCCCGGCGCCAGCACATCCATGGCCGCCACGGTTTTGCCATCTTCGTTAAGGCGCATGTAAAACGCTTTAATTTCTTTCGGATAGTTTTTCACCACTACCGGCGCTTTGAAATGCTCTTCCGCCAGATAACGTTCGTGTTCGGAAGAGAGGTCGACGCCCCAGAACACCGGGTTTTCAAATGTCTTACCACAGCGTTCCAGAATGGCGACCGCATCGGTGTAATCCACCTGAGCGAAGTCGGTAGAGACAAAACGCTCCAGACGAGCGATAGCGTCTTTATCCACGCGTTCGGCAAAGAACTTCATGTCATCCGCACGCTCTTCCAGAACCGCCTTGAAGACATATTTCAGCATGGCTTCCGCCAGACGGGCGTTGTCTTCCAGATCGGCGAATGCCACTTCCGGCTCCAGCATCCAGAACTCCGCCAGGTGGCGGCTGGTGTTGGAATTTTCCGCGCGGAAGGTCGGCCCAAAAGTATAGATTTTGGACAGCGCGCAGGCATAGGTTTCACCGTTGAGCTGGCCGGAGACGGTCAGGAATGATTCTTTGCCAAAAAAGTCTTTGTCAAAATCTACTCTGCCCTGGTCGTTACGCGGCAGGTTTTCCAGATCCAACGTTGAGACGCGGAACATTTCGCCAGCGCCTTCGGTATCGGAAGCGGTAATCAGCGGGGTAGAGACCCAAAAGAAACCCTGCTCATCGAAGAAGCGATGCAGCGCCTGCGCCAGAGTATGGCGGACGCGCGCTACCGCGCCAATCAGGTTGGTGCGCGGGCGCAGATGCGCGACCTCACGCAGATACTCAATGCTATGGCGTTTTGCCGCCATCGGGTAGGTATCCGGATCTTCTACCCAGCCTGCGACCTCTACTTTCGTGGCCTGGATTTCGAAACTTTGCCCCTGTCCCGGCGACGCGACAACCTTACCTGTTACTACCACGGAGCAGCCTGTCGTCAGGTGTAATACTTCTTCATTATAATTGGGCAGAGAATTATTAATGACAGCCTGTACAGGATCAAAGCAGGAGCCGTCATAAACGGCGAGGAAGGAGATGCCAGCTTTTGAATCTCGGCGGGTACGCACCCATCCGCGCACGGTGACTTCTTGGTCAACGGCTACACGGCCCTGGAGTACGTCGGCTACAGGCACAACGCTCATAATATTCTCTCTAGTTAATAGTCGGAAAAAATAAACACTTGTCCACCCGAAATGGGGGTATTCCTATGTTACCTGGCATCTGCAATCAGACAAGCAGAAATCGCATCTGGAAGCAGGTTTTCAGAAAGAAACCTGTAAAAAGTTCGCACCTGCTCGCGAACCATTGAGAATTTAGGCTGGTTTTGCAAGCTTTGCGCACGTTACTCGATCAGGACGCGCATCTCTTGCTTGGCGTTTTGCATCACGACAATCGTTTTAAAAGACTTTATATTGCCTGAGGAAAAGAAAAGCTCACGGGTAAGCGTTTCATATTCCGCCATGTCACGAACATTGAGCACCAGTAAAAAGTCGAAATCGCCCGTTACGTAGTAGACCTGCTGCACCTGCGGGCAACTGACAAACCGTTGACGAGCCTCTTCCAGTAAATTGAATCGCTCGTTTTCGATCACCACCTGCACCACAATCGTGACCGGGCGTCCCACTTTGCCAGCATCAATAAGGCTGACATTGCCTTTAATTATGCCCGCCTCCTCCAGTGCCGCGATACGACGATTCACTGCCGAAGGTGAAAGATTGACCTGTTCGGCGATTTCCCGCTGAGAAAGACGATTATCGCGCTGCAATAATGTCAGAATGTTTTTATCCCAGGCGTCAAGCTTCATATCGCAAATAACCTCTTTAATGTGATGACTATCACTGTGCGCAATTTTGCCGCGTCCAGGTCGTTAAAAAAAGGTGAAAATTGCACGACGATGGGCATTTTCGCGCCATTTAACAGCAATAAGCATAGTACTATCATAATCAGTGGAATAAAGAAAAGGACGTAATAGATATTGTGCGACTCTTTTATCAGTACGGTTTATTAAAGTGAGGATAACCACTACTACAGCCACAAAACGCGAGTTCTTTACTTGTTTCTACTCAATAATTGCCAAAAACATATTATTTCAATAAATAAACTTTAACAAAAGGTATCATTATGCATGAACTTATTAAATACCAGTTTAATACACGTCGGAAAAAATATGGTACAGGAGCGGCCTTAAGTTTGCTTAACGGAAATGTTGGGCGTGAGGTGTTAGCATTTCATAAAAAATTACCCAATTATGCCGTCACGCCGTTACATAATCTGGCGCATCTAAGCCGGCGGCTTGGACTAGGGTCCATCCATATTAAAGATGAATCCTGGCGTTTTGGTCTGAATGCTTTTAAAGGTCTGGGCGGCTCTTATGCTGTAGGAAAATATCTCGCTGATAAATTGCAATGTGATATTAACTCGTTAAGTTTTGCTGCCCTTAACACTCCTGAGATTAAAGAAAAAATTAAGGATTGTGTTTTTGTTACCGCGACGGATGGCAATCATGGCCGTGGTGTGGCGTGGGCGGCGGAGCAATTAGGTCTAAAAGCCGTCGTTTATATGCCTAAAGGATCATCGTTAATCCGGGCAGAGAATATTCGCCATCATGGAGCTGAATGCACCATCACCGATCTGAACTACGATGATGCAGTGCGACTGGCCCATAGAATGGCGCAAACAAAAGGCTGGGTGCTTTTGCAGGATACAGCCTGGACAGGGTATGAAGAGATCCCAACATGGATTATGCAAGGCTATATGACACTAGCGGTTGAAGCTTATGAGCAGCTCGCAGAAACAAACAGTCCGTTGCCAACCCATCTTATTTTACAAGCGGGGGTGGGATCGTTTGCTGGCAGTGTTATGGGTTATTTTGTTGAAAAAATGCAGGGAAATATCCCTAATATTATTGTGGTTGAGCCGCATCAGGCCAACTGTCTTTATCAATCCGCAGTTATGAATGATGGTCAACCTCACTGCGTCACTGGCGATATGGCGACGATAATGGCCGGGCTTGCGTGTGGGGAACCGAATATTATCAGTTGGCCTATTATTCGGGACAACACCAGTTGTTTTATTTCCGCTGATGACTGTCTGGCGGCTAAGGGTATGCGTATTTCTGCCGCGCCGCGTCCAGGTACGGATACGCCTTTTATTTCCGGCGAGTCCGGAGCTATTGGCGTAGGGTTACTTTATGAGTTGATGAACAATATGCATTATCAGGATCTTGCTAATCGCTTACAGCTTGATGCCAGTGCTCATGTTCTGCTTATTAGCACCGAAGGCGATACGTCCCCAGATATTTATGAAGATATAGTCTGGAACGGACGCAGTGCTTAAATATTACGACTAAAAAATTAGATAATAAAGGTAGCATGTAAAAAATGCGTTTTTTATACGTATAATAAACCTAATGCAGGAAGCAAGACTTTATAACAATATACCATTAAAACGGCATTTAGTGAGTAAGGGATGCTCCTACCCGCTGACTTTCCAGTTTAGTGTTGTTGGCAAAATTCAGGATTACGCTGAACTGGAAAGATTATTTCTGAGACTGAACGAATTAATTTAAATCCGAGGTCATTATGTTAGAGCAACTTTCACAACTCTTTGAATTTCTATGGGGTGGCCCATTATTTTTGTGTGTCATCGGCATTGGTTTTTATTTTACAGTACGCCTCAAATTTTTCCAGATTATTAATTTAAAAGACATTTACCGTAATACAATTGGTACACTTGCCGGAAAAAATAAACAAAACACTACTGGCGAGGTAGCGTCTAAAAAATCCTTAAAATCAATAGAGGTGGCTGCCACTGTGCTATCCGGCTCATTAGGCGCGGGAACGATCGCAGGTGTTGCTGCGGCTATTGCGGTTGGCGGGCCTGGGGCAATTTTCTGGATGTGGATCATTGCGGTCGTGGGTATGATGACCAAAATGGTTGAAGTGACGCTGGCGGTGAAATACCGAAGTAAAGGTGAGAATGGCGAATATTATGGCGGCCCAATGCATTATATTAAGAAAGGGCTCAATAAAAAATGGCATCCCCTGGCAGGATTATATGCGTTTGCATTAATGATTCTGGTTATTACGGATGCCTGTTTTGTGCAAACTAATACGATGGCGGCGGTCATTCACTATACGTTTGACATCCCAACAAGCGTCATCGGAGGATTTATTGTCATCGTAGGCGCGTTGGTTATTTTAAAAGGACTCTCCAGTCTTGGTAAATTCTGTACGATTGCACTTCCACCGATCACCATTGCCTATTTCATTGGTGCCGCTGGTGTAGTGGTATTGAATATCGAGGCTATCCCACAGGTTATAAAAAGTATTTTCTATTATGCCTTTGCCCCTGCGCCAGCAGCCGGTGGCTTTGTCGGGTCAACCATCATGATGGCCATCAGTAAAGGAGCCAGTCGCGGAATATTCACTAACGAAGCCGGCATGGGTACCTCGGCCACAGTACATGCTACTGCCAACGTGGATTACGCTTTCCGTCAGGGAATGTGGGGGGCAGTGGAAGTTTTTTTTGTCTCAATGATTACCTGTAACTTTACTGCATTTGCTGTACTTGCTTCTGGTATGTGGACAGACGCCAGTTATCAAGGTATTCAGATTATCTTTGCCGCCTTAAAAGAAACATGGCATCCGATTATTGTTCAGGTTCTCTGTCTCGGTGTGGCGTTGATTCTGTTTACTTCTTATCTTGGCTCATATATTAAATTTCGCACTTCGATAAACTATATTTTTGGCGATAAGCTAGAACGCATCATTAAATGGCTATATTTTTTGCCGCCACTGATTGCCGTTAATATGGAAATCCCGGTAATCTGGTTAATGGCTGATATTGCTGTCGGTTTTCTGGTTATCCCCAACGTAATTGCTCTGTTCTTGCTGCGTAAAGAATTTATTAGCGAATTCAATTTATTCAGAACGCGTACACAGCGGGACACTAATTCTGAAAAAACAACGCAAATTACGCACGTAAATATGTCGAAGAGTGAAGGGGAAGAATAGTCACCATCGCGGCCAGAACAGGTAAGATGGTCAGGAGAGTAACAAAGCGCCCACTTTCCGGGCGCTTCGCACAGGCATGGTTAACTTGCTTTACGCACCTGCGGGAGATCGAACGCTTTACGCAGCGCGCGCACAAACGCTTTATCATGACAGATCGTTTTACCGGGGCTGTCGGAAAGTTTAGCCACCGGCTTTCCGTTACATTCCACGAGTTTAATCACGATATTGAGCGGTTTTACCTGAGGGATATCGCAGGTCAGGCGGGTACCGATGCCGAAGCTTAACTGCACGCGAGACGCGAAATGGCGATAGAGCTCGACCGCCTTTTGCAGATCAAGGTTATCTGAAAAGACCAGCGTTTTTGTCAGCGGATCAATCCCCAGCTTTTCATAATGGGCAATCGCCTTTTCGCCCCATGCGACAGGGTCTCCTGAGTCGTGGCGTAACCCCTGATAACGGCTGGCGAATTCAATGCCGAAATCGCGTAAAAACGCATCCATTGTAATGCAATCTGTCAATGCGATACCAAGCTGGTCCGGATATTCGTTAAGCCAGGCGGCCAACGCGGCACGCTGGCTAGTCGCCAGGTCCGGACTGATTTGTTGATGCGCCTGGAACCATTCGTGCGCCTGAGTGCCCATCGGCGTCAGCGCCAGGCGACGCGCGAGATCATAGTTGCTGGTGCCGACGAACCATGACTCCTGCTGGAGACGTTTAACTATCGCCTGCTGCACTTCACGAGAGAAACGGCGGCGGGTGCCGAAGTCCATCAGGTGGAAGCGGGACATATCGAGATCGGCGGTTAACGCAGTGAAATCAACCAGCTTACTTTCCAGCGCGTCGAGCGCCTGATCAACGCCCGCGTTTGGCGAGCGGTAGTGATGAACCAGCTCACTGATCACGGCCAGCAGCGGCACTTCCCACATAATGACTTCACGCCACGGGCCGGTTAAGCGAATATGCAGCTTGCCGTTATCGTTGGTGACACAGACTTGATCTGGGTTATAGCGAAACTCGCGTAACCAGTTCAGATAATCCGGTTTAAAAAAGGGCAGGCCGGAGAGCCACTGGAACTCGTCCTCCTGGAGGCGCAGGTGCTGCATCGCGTCCACCTGCTCGCGAATAGCATCGGCATAAATACCCAGCAGGTCGTCGCCACGGCAACGAAACTCAGCCGCTACCTGCACATCATAGTAGTGGTGAAAAACGGCTTGCTGCATATGCAACTTATAAGCATCTGTATCCAGCAACGAGTGCAGAACAGGAGAAGCGAATTGTGTCATAGGTGCGCTGTTGCGTCCTCTCACGGGAGCGTTTAGTACAATAAACAACTAAGAAAACCGCTGGAGTATACCTTGTTTAGCGATTTATTGAACCCCGATCACACCATAAGCTGTCTTTAGGGTCGAGCGCATTTCGTGCCCCATGTTATAAAAATGTAGCAAATAGGCCGTTTGTGCCTGAAAAGATGAACATTCTGCGTAGCGCGATTTGCGCAACAGGAATAGACTGGAGTCGACACTCTACACAAAGATGCGAAAGGTTTTTTATGACACAACAGCCACAAGCCAAATACCGCCATGACTATCGCGCGCCGGATTACCAGATTACTGATATTGACTTGACCTTTGACCTCGATGCCGAAAAAACCGTGGTCACCGCAATAAGCCAGGCTGTTCGTCATGGCGCGCCTGATGCGCCTCTTCGCCTTGATGGGGAAGATTTAACGCTGGTATCTATCCACGTCAACGATGCGCAGTGGACAGCATATAAGGAAGAAGAGGGCGCGCTTATCATCAGCGACCTGCCAGAGCGTTTTACGTTACGCATTGTCAACGAGATAAGTCCGGCGGCGAATACGGCGCTGGAAGGATTGTACCAGTCCGGCGATGCGCTCTGTACCCAGTGTGAAGCGGAGGGCTTCCGCCATATTACCTGGTATCTTGACCGCCCGGACGTACTGGCGCGATTTACCACCAAAATTATTGCGGATAAAAGCAAATATCCGTTCCTGCTTTCCAATGGCAACCGTGTTGCGCAGGGTGAACTGGAGAATGGCCGTCACTGGGTTCAGTGGCAAGATCCGTTCCCGAAACCGTGTTATCTGTTTGCGCTGGTGGCCGGTGATTTTGACGTGCTGCGCGATACCTTTACCACCCGCTCCGGGCGTGAAGTCGCATTAGAACTGTACGTTGACCGTGGCAATCTGGATCGCGCGCCGTGGGCAATGACCTCGCTGAAAAATTCCATGAAATGGGATGAAGCGCGTTTTGGGCTCGAATATGACCTCGACATCTATATGATTGTCGCGGTGGATTTCTTTAATATGGGCGCGATGGAGAATAAAGGTCTCAATATCTTTAACTCCAAATACGTGCTGGCGCGAACCGATACCGCGACGGATAAAGATTATCTCGATATTGAGCGCGTGATAGGCCATGAGTATTTCCACAACTGGACCGGCAACCGCGTCACCTGCCGCGACTGGTTCCAGTTGAGCCTTAAAGAGGGGCTAACCGTGTTCCGCGATCAGGAGTTTAGCTCTGATTTGGGGTCACGCGCGGTGAACCGCATCAGTAACGTGCGTACCATGCGCGGTTTACAATTCGCGGAAGACGCCAGCCCGATGGCGCATCCTATCCGCCCGGATAAAGTAATCGAAATGAATAACTTCTACACCCTCACCGTTTATGAAAAGGGTGCGGAAGTCATTCGCATGATCCACACGTTGCTGGGTGAGGAAAATTTCCAGAAGGGGATGCAGCTTTATTTTGAGCGCCATGACGGCAGCGCCGCGACGTGTGATGACTTCGTACAGGCGATGGAAGATGCTTCTAATGTCGATTTGTCCCATTTCCGCCGCTGGTACAGTCAGTCCGGCACGCCGATTGTAACGGTAAAAGATGATTATAATCCGGAAACCGAGCAGTACACGTTGACCATCAGCCAGCGCACTCCGGCGACGGCGGATCAGGCGGAGAAGCAACCGCTGCATATTCCATTCGCCATCGAACTGTACGATAACGAAGGCAACGTCATTCCGTTGCAAAAAGGCGGTCACCCGGTCAACGCCGTGCTGAACGTCACGCAGGCGGAGCAGACATTTACCTTCGATAATGTTTACTTCCAGCCTGTTCCGGCCTTGCTGTGCGAGTTTTCAGCGCCGGTGAAACTGGAATATAAATGGAGCGATCAGCAGTTGACGTTCCTGATGCGCCATGCGCGCAATGATTTCTCCCGTTGGGATGCGGCGCAAAGCCTGCTGGCCACATACATTAAACTGAATGTGGCGCGTCATCAGCAGGGGCAACCGCTATCGCTTCCGGTGCATGTCGCTGATGCGTTCCGCGCAGTACTGTTGGATGAGAAAATCGATCCGGCGTTGGCCGCAGAAATTTTAACGCTGCCTTCGGCCAATGAAATTGCGGAGTTGTTTGAGGTCATCGACCCAATCGCCATTGCGCAAGTTCGTGAAGCGCTAACGCGTACGCTGGCGGCAGAACTGGCGGATGAGTTCCTTGCTATCTATAACGCCAATCATCTGGATGAGTATCGTGTTGATCACGGCGATATCGGTAAGCGCACGCTGCGCAATGCTTGCCTGCGCTTCCTGGCGTTCGGCGAAACGGAGCTGGCTAATACGCTGGTCAGCAAACAGTATCGCGACGCCAATAATATGACCGATGCGCTGGCGGCCCTGTCTGCTGCGGTGGCGGCGCAGTTGCCGTGCCGCGATACGCTGATGCAGGAGTATGACGATAAGTGGCATCAGGACGGCTTGGTGATGGATAAATGGTTTATCCTGCAATCCACAAGCCCGGCGGAAAATGTACTGGAAACCGTACGCGGCCTGCTCAAACACCGTTCTTTCAGTATGAGCAACCCGAACCGCATCCGTTCATTAATTGGCGCGTTTGCTGGCAGCAACCCGGCGGCGTTCCATGCGCAAGACGGTAGCGGATACCAGTTCCTGGTCGAAATGCTGACCGATCTGAATAGCCGTAACCCGCAGGTAGCATCTCGCCTCATTGAACCGCTGATTCGTCTGAAACGTTATGATGATAAGCGTCAGGAGAAAATGCGCGCGGCGCTGGAGCAGTTAAAAGGGCTGGAGAATCTTTCCGGCGATCTGTACGAGAAGATAACTAAAGCGTTAGCCTGACAGTATCCGTTATAAAGAGGTAAGACATGCCCGGTAAGCGTTAGCGCTGCCGGGCATTTTTTTGCCGGACGATGACGCTCGCTGGCGAAACGTGAAGTGAGAATGAAGGAAAACGATTGCTATTTATTGCCGTAGGTCAATTCCCTTTTGCTTTGTTATCGCCCATAATACGCCCCCGGTTTGCACACCGGGAATCCAGGAGAGTTCATGTACTATCCCTTCGTTCGTAAAGCCCTTTTCCAGCTCGATCCAGAGCGCGCTCATGAATTTACATTTCAACAATTACGCCGCATTACAGGTACGCCGCTGGAAGCGCTGGTGCGCCAGAAAGTACCGACAAAGCCGGTTACCTGCATGGGACTTACCTTTAAAAATCCACTGGGGCTGGCTGCCGGTCTGGATAAAGACGGGGAGTGCATCGACGCGTTAGGCGCGATGGGGTTTGGCTCCCTGGAAATCGGCACCGTGACGCCGCGCCCACAGCCGGGTAACGATAAGCCGCGTCTTTTTCGTCTGGTGGATGCTGAAGGTCTGATCAATCGGATGGGCTTTAATAATCTGGGCGTCGATAACCTGGTCGAGAATGTTAAAAAAGCCCATTTTGATGGTATTCTGGGAATTAACATCGGTAAAAATAAAGATACGCCTGTCGAAAATGGCAAAGATGACTACCTGATTTGTATGGAAAAAGTCTATGCTTATGCGGGTTATATCGCCATTAATATTTCTTCGCCGAATACGCCAGGGCTACGTACGCTCCAGTATGGCGATGCGCTGGACGATCTGTTAACTGCCATTAAAAATAAGCAAAACGATCTTCAGGCGATCCACCATAAATATGTGCCGGTGGCAGTAAAGATCGCGCCGGATCTTTGTGAAGAAGAATTGATCCAGGTTGCCGATAGCCTGCTTCGTCATAATATTGATGGGGTGATTGCGACAAATACCACCCTCGATCGTTCTCTGGTACAAGGAATGAAAAATTGCCAGCAAACGGGGGGATTAAGTGGCCGGCCATTACAATTAAAAAGCACAGAAATTATTCGCCGTTTATCCCAGGAGTTAAAAGGACAATTGCCTATTATCGGCGTCGGCGGCATTGACTCAGTTATCGCCGCGCGCGAGAAGATAGCGGCAGGAGCTACGCTGGTACAAATTTATTCCGGCTTTATTTTTAAAGGCCCGCCATTGATTAAAGAAATCGTAACGCACATCTAAACTTTACCCTTTATCAGACAACCAGGGCTTTATTTCCGGCGCTGGTTGTTTTATATTTCTCCACTGTTGCTTATTTAGACATTTTAGGCTTTTATTATTGGGGTAATAAACGAAGCGGCAAAAGGACAATGCTGTTACGAGTTGCTTAAAAGCGGGAGAGAGGTAATGCGAATTAAACCTGACGATAACTGGCGCTGGTATTATGATGAAGAGCACGATCGTATGATGCTCGATCTCGCCAATGGTATGCTTTTTCGCTCGCGCTTCTCTCGTAAAATGCTTACGCCGGACGCGTTTTGCCCGACCGGTTTTTGTGTGGATGACGCTGCGCTCTATTTTTCCTTTGAAGAAAAATGCCGGGATTTCGAATTAACCAAAGAGCAACGCGCGGAGCTGGTGTTGAATGCGCTGGTGGCGATTCGCTATCTCAAACCGCAGATGCCAAAAAGCTGGCATTTTGTGGCGCATGGCGAAATGTGGACCCCAGGAACGGGCGATGCCGCAAGCGTCTGGTTAAGCGATACGGCGGAACAGGTTAATTTGCTGGTCGTTGAGCCGGGAGAAAATGCCGCGTTGTGTCTGCTGGCCCAGCCGGGCGTGGTGATAGCAGGCCGAACCATGCAGCTTGGCGATGCGATTAAAATTATGAACGACAGGCTGAAACCGCAGGTTCACTGTCACAGTTTCAGCCTTGAACAAGCGGTTTAATTCTCCAGTCGTAACGCGGTCTTAGGCACGCAGCTACAGCTCAGAATCGTACCATCGTCACCCATAGCCGATTTTTTCAGCGGACTTACTTCGCCTTCCAGCAAACGTATCCGGCAGCAACCACAGATACCAGCCCGGCAAGAATACGGAATACGAATTCCCTGATTCTCCAACTGTTCCAGTAGCACCTGTTGATTATTCCCGCAGAAGGTTTGCCCCTGCCAGTCGATGGTTACACTCCCGTCCGGATGTTTCTCTGGCGTAACGCTGTCGTCGAGCGTTGTGGCGCCATAAGCTTTTGCCGGCGCTGTCGCCAGTATCTCCACCTCATCGCCGACGCGAATGACGCCGCTATTGCGGGCAATCAAATTCTGACCGAAATCCACATCGCCATTGTCCTGGGCGGTACGAAAAGCTTGCAGTGTCGCCAGCGGTTCGCCGGAAGGATGTTTTTGCCCCTTTTCAGGGCTGACGGTCGTAAAAATACAGCGGCTACAGGGCTTCACGACGTCAAAAATCACATCGCCAATGCGAAGCACTTTCCAGCTATCTTCCTCCCAGGCCGCTACGCCGGAAACCACTAAGTTTGGGCGAAATTGTTCCATTTGTACGCCTGCCGGACAACGCTGTTGCAGATCGCGCAGCGAGGCTTCGTTGGTCAATAAATACGGGTAGCCATCGGCAAATCCCAGCGGCACCGCGTTATGTCGTTTGACCCGGCGTGTCAACTGCGGCCCAACCCAGCGCAACTGGACATCGCGGGAGAAAAAGCCGCTCAACCATTGATTAATCGCCGTCGGGGCGACGCGAGCGGTAAAATGGTTTCCCCAGACCTCGGTCGGCGCATCCTGCGGGGTGAAATCCGTAAAGCGAACCAGCGCGCTACTGCCGTCTGGCGCGGTCAAATGGAGGCCGTCGTGTAAGGGAGAGGGGGTAAAACGTACCATTTGTGGAAACTGGCGGGCGGTAATAAATGTGCCGTCAGGCTCGGTCACCATGAAGATGCGATCAAAAGCCAGGCCGCTGATATCTGCCAGCGCATGAGTCAGGCCAATGCCGCGCATGGATTTGACCGGATGAATAAAGAGCCGTGATAACGTCGCCACCGTACAGTCCCTCAAATGAAAATAAGCCTTCAACTTTATGACATGGGCGTGAGATTAGCTATAATGCGCAACAATTTTCTTAGCGTAAAAGTGACAATATGAATTCTCTGTTTGCCAGTACGGCCCGCGGGCTGGAAGAGCTGTTAAAAACTGAACTGGAAAAACTGGGCGCCGTAGGGTGTCAGGTTGTTCAGGGTGGGGTCCATTTTCAGGGCGACACGCGGCTTATTTACCAGAGCCTGATGTGGAGCCGCCTGGCCTCGCGTATTATCCTGCCGATGGGTGAGTGCAAGGTCTACAGCGATCTCGATCTTTACCTCGGCGTTCAGGCGATAAACTGGACAGAGATTTTTAATCCTGGCGCGACGTTTGCGGTGCATTTCAGTGGCCTGAACGACACCATCCGTAATAGTCAGTATGGCGCGATGAAAGTTAAAGACGCGATTGTCGATGCGTTTACGCGGAAAAATCTTCCGCGTCCAAATGTGGACCGCGAATCGCCGGACCTCCGTATTAACGTCTGGCTGAATAAAGAAACTGCCAGCATTGCGCTGGATCTCAGTGGTGATGGCCTGCACCTGCGCGGTTATCGCGATCGCACCGGGCTGGCGCCAATTAAAGAGACGCTGGCGGCAGCGATTGTTATGCGTTCCGGCTGGCAACCCGGTACGCCGCTGCTCGACCCTATGTGTGGTTCGGGGACACTGTTGATTGAGGCCGCGATGTGGGCGACCGATCGCGCGCCGGGACTGCACCGTGGTCACTGGGGATTTAGCGGCTGGGCGCAGCATGACGAAACTATCTGGCAGGAAGTGAAAGCCGAAGCGCAGACCCGGGCGCGTAAGGGACTGGCGGAGTATTCCTCTCATTTCTACGGTTCCGACAGCGATGCGCGCGTCATTGAGCGGGCGCGCAGCAACGCCCGTCGCGCCGGTATCGGCGAGCTTATCACCTTTGAAGTGAAAGATGTGGCGCAACTGAGTAATCCATTGCCGAAAGGCCCGTATGGTACGGTGATCAGTAACCCGCCTTACGGCGAACGTCTGGACAGCGAACCGGCGCTGATTGCGTTGCACAGCCTGCTGGGCCGTACCATGAAAAATCAGTTTGGCGGCTGGAACCTGTCGCTGTTCAGCGCTTCGCCCGATCTGCTGGGCAGCCTGCAATTACGTGCCGACAAACAGTTTAAAGCCAAGAATGGCCCGCTGGACTGTGTGCAGAAAAACTATCATATTGCGGAAACCACGGCGGACAGTAAACCGGCGACGGTGGCGGAAGATTACGCTAATCGCCTGCGTAAAAATCTTAAAAAGCTGGAGAAATGGGCGCGCCAGGAAGGGATTGAATGCTATCGCTTGTATGATGCCGACCTGCCGGAATATAACGTGGCGGTAGACCGTTACGGCGACTGGGCGGTGATTCAGGAATATGCGCCGCCGAAAACGGTGGATGCGCAAAAAGCGCGGCAACGTCTGTTCGATATTATTGCGGCAACCTTGTCAGTGCTCGGTATTCCGCCGAATAAACTGGTGTTAAAAACCCGCGAACGGCAAAAAGGAAAAAACCAGTATCAGAAAATGAGCGAGAAGGGCGAGTTCCTTGAGGTCAGCGAATATAATGCGCGCTTATGGGTAAATCTGACGGATTATCTCGACACCGGTCTGTTCCTCGATCACCGTATTGCCCGCAGAATGCTGGGAGAAATGAGCAAAGGCAAAGATTTCCTGAATCTTTTTTCTTATACCGGCAGCGCCAGCGTACATGCGGGTCTGGGCGGCGCGCGCAGCACCACAACGGTGGATATGTCCCGTACCTATCTGGAGTGGGCCGAACGTAATTTGCGTCTGAACGGACTGAGCGGCCGCGCGCATCGCCTGATTCAGGCCGACTGCCTGGGCTGGCTGCGCGAGGCGAATGAACAGTTCGATTTGATCTTTATCGATCCGCCGACGTTCTCTAACTCAAAACGTATGGAAGAGTCGTTTGATGTTCAGCGCGATCATGTCGCGTTAATGAAAGATTTAAAACGCCTGCTGCGTAAAGGCGGCACCATCATGTTCTCAAATAATAAGCGCGGATTCCGTATGGATCTGGAAGGGCTGGCGGAACTGGGGCTTACCGCACAAGAAATTACGCAAAAAACGCTCTCCCCGGATTTTGCCCGTAACCGTCAGATTCATAACTGCTGGCTGATCCGCGCCGCCTGAAAGGAAAAGTAAATGTCATTAATCAGTATGCATGGCGCATGGCTGTCGTTCAGCGACGCGCCGCTTCTCGATAACGCAGAGTTGCATATCGAAGATAACGAACGCGTCTGTCTGGTGGGGCGTAACGGCGCCGGGAAATCCACCTTGATGAAGATCCTCAACCGCGAACAGGGTCTGGACGATGGGCGTATTATTTATGAGCAGGATCTGATCGTCGCGCGTCTGCAACAGGATCCGCCCCGTAATATTGCGGGCAGCGTCTATGACTTTGTCGCCGAAGGTATCGAAGAACAAGCGGAATACCTCAAGCGCTATCATGAGATTTCCCGTCTGGTGATGACCGATCCCAGCGAGAAAAACCTCAATGAAATGGCGCGCGTACAGGAACAGCTCGATCATCATAATCTGTGGCAGCTGGAAAACCGTATTAATGAAGTGCTGGCGCAGCTTGGACTCGATCCTAACGCCGCGCTGTCGTCGCTCTCCGGCGGCTGGCTGCGTAAAGCCGCGCTGGGTCGGGCGCTGGTCAGCAATCCGCGCGTATTGTTACTGGATGAACCGACTAACCATCTGGATATCGAAACTATCGACTGGCTGGAAGGGTTTCTGAAAACCTTTAACGGAACGATTATTTTTATCTCTCACGATCGTTCGTTTATTCGCAATATGGCGACCCGCATTGTCGATCTCGATCGTGGCAAACTGGTCACCTATCCGGGAAATTACGATCAATACCTGCTGGAGAAAGAAGAAGCGCTGCGCGTAGAAGAGTTACAAAACGCGGAATTTGATCGCAAACTGGCGCAGGAAGAAGTCTGGATTCGCCAGGGGATCAAGGCGCGCCGCACCCGTAATGAAGGGCGCGTGCGGGCGTTAAAAGCGATGCGTCGTGAACGCAGCGAGCGCCGGGAAGTGATGGGCACGGCGAAGATGCAGGTCGAAGAGGCGACGCGCTCCGGTAAAATCGTTTTTGAGATGGAAAACGTCGATTACCAGGTAGAAGGAAAACAACTGGTAAAAGATTTCTCCGCTCAGGTACAGCGCGGTGACAAGATTGCGTTAATTGGCCCGAACGGCTGCGGTAAAACCACGCTACTGAAACTGATGCTGGGACAGCTTCAGGCTGACAGCGGGCGCATCCACGTAGGAACGAAGCTGGAAGTCGCCTACTTCGATCAGCATCGCGCCGAACTGGATCCGGAAAAAACCGTGATGGATAACCTGGCGGAAGGCAAGCAAGAGGTGATGGTAAACGGTAAGCCGCGCCATGTACTGGGCTATTTGCAGGACTTCCTGTTTCACCCCAAACGGGCGATGACACCCGTCCGCGCGCTTTCCGGCGGCGAACGTAACCGTCTGTTGCTGGCGCGACTGTTCCTCAAGCCGAGCAATCTTTTAATTCTCGATGAACCAACGAACGATCTTGACGTCGAAACGCTGGAACTATTAGAAGAATTAATTGATGGCTATCAGGGCACGGTACTACTGGTCAGCCACGATCGGCAATTTGTCGATAATACCGTGACGGAATGCTGGATTTTCGAGGGCGGCGGCAAAATCGGACGTTATATCGGCGGCTACCATGATGCGCGTGCGCAGCAAGAGCAGCATCTGGCGACGAAACAGCCGATGGCGAAAAAAAATGAGGAAGTTATTGCCCCTAAAGCAGAAATTGTAAAACGTGGCAGTAGCAAACTAAGCTATAAACTGCAGCGCGAGCTGGAGCAGTTACCCGGTCAGCTTGAAGACCTGGAAGCGAAGCTGGAAGCGCTACAGGCGCAGGTTGCGGATGCGGCCTTTTTTAGCCAACCCCATGGGCAAACGCAAAAAGTTCTGGCCGATTTGAGTCAGGCGGAGCAAGAACTTGAGCAAGCCTTCGAACGTTGGGAGTATCTTGAAGGCCTGAAAAACGGGGCATAACGAAAGGAGCGCCTATGTGTGAACATCACCATGCTGCGAAGCACATATTGTGCCCGCAATGCGACATGCTGGTGGCTTTACCCCGCCTCTCGCATGGGCAAAAAGCAGCATGTCCACGATGCGGCGCAACGTTAACGACCGAGTGGGACGCGCCCCGGCAGCGTCCTACCGCCTATGCGTTAGCGGCACTATTTATGTTGCTGCTTTCTAACCTTTTTCCCTTCGTGAATATGAATGTCGCGGGCGTCACCAGCGAAGTCACGCTTCTGGAAATCCCCGGCGTCATGTTTTCTGAAGATTACGCCAGCCTCGGCACGTTCTTTTTATTATTTGTCCAACTGGTGCCGGCATTTTGCCTGGTG
Organism: Salmonella sp. SAL4457; assembly: GCF_046548235.1. NCBI lineage: Bacteria > Pseudomonadati > Pseudomonadota > Gammaproteobacteria > Enterobacterales > Enterobacteriaceae > Salmonella > Salmonella sp. SAL4457. The sequence continues at coordinate 1,247,027 of NZ_JBGDZO010000001.1, read as the reverse complement.
ACTATTCTATTACTTGTCAACCGCGCCAGTCTGCCGTTGTCGGTAAAAAAAACGCTGGCAAGGATCTTTTTCCTCCTCAAATCGTGGGGAATGGCAGAAATATTTCTCGCCGGGGTGTTGGTCAGTTTTGTTAAGCTGATGGCTTACGGCGATATCGGCATCGGCAGCAGCTTTATTCCCTGGTGCTTATTTTGTCTCGTTCAACTGCGGGCGTTCCAGTGTGTCGATCGCCGCTGGTTGTGGGATGATATCGCCCCGCAGCCTGCACTGGCGCAGCCGTTAACGCCGGGGATTACCGGTATCCGGCAGTCTTTGCGTTCTTGCGCCTGCTGTACGGCGATCCTGCCTGCGGAGAGTCTCGTCTGTCCGCGTTGCCATACGAAAGGCTATGTCCGGCGTAAAAACAGTTTGCAGTGGACGCTGGCGTTATTATTTACCTCGATCATGCTTTATCTGCCCGCCAATATTTTGCCGATTATGATTACCGACTTACTGGGCTCGAAAATGCCGTCGACCATTCTGGCTGGCGTGATTTTGCTGTGGAGCGAGGGGTCTTATCCGGTGGCGGCGGTTATCTTTCTCGCCAGTATTATGGTGCCGACGCTAAAAATGATCGCCATTGCCTGGCTTTGTTGGGATGCGAAAGGCCACGGTAAGCGCGACAGTGAACGGATGCATTTTATTTATGAAGTAGTGGAGTTTGTGGGGCGCTGGTCAATGATTGATGTCTTTGTCATTGCCGTACTCTCTGCGCTGGTGCGTATGGGAGGGTTAATGAATATTTATCCTGCGATGGGTGCGTTGATGTTTGCTTTAGTCGTCATAATGACAATGTTTTCTGCGATGACCTTTGATCCGCGTCTGTCGTGGGATCGTGAGTACGAACCAGGCCATGAGGAGTCCTGATAGCATGGAACCTAAAAAAGGGGAAGCCAAAGTACAAAAGGTGAAAAATTGGTCGCCTGTCTGGATATTCCCGATTGTTACTGCGCTTATCGGAGCCTGGATTCTGTTTTATCACTACAGCCACCAGGGACCGGAAGTTACCTTAATTACCACCAATGCGGAAGGCATTGAAGGCGGAAAAACGACGATCAAAAGTCGCAGCGTGGATGTCGGCGTGGTTGAAAGCGCGACGCTGACTGACGATCTGACCCATGTACAAATCAAAGCGCGGCTTCATTCCGGTATGGAAAAGTTGCTGCATAAAGACTCGGTATTTTGGGTCGTAAAACCGCAGGTGGGGCGTGAAGGCATCAGCGGGCTTGGGACGCTGCTATCAGGCGCGTATATTGAACTACAACCAGGAAGTAAGGGCAGCCAGCCGGAAAGCTATCAGCTTCTTGACTCACCGCCGTTGGCGCCGCCCGATGCCAAAGGTATTCGTGTGATTCTGGACAGCAAAAAGGCCGGTCAGCTCAGTCCTGGCGATCCCGTTCTGTTCCGGGGCTATCGGGTAGGATCCGTTGAAACCAGCTCTTTCGATCCGCAAAAACGGACAATGAGTTATCAGTTGTTCATTAAGGCGCCAAACGATCGGTTGGTCACCAGTAATGTCCGATTCTGGAAAGATAGCGGTATCGCTGTGGATCTGACATCGGCGGGAATGCGCGTGGAAATGGGATCGTTGACGACGTTGTTTGGCGGCGGCGTGAGTTTTGATGTGCCGGAAGGACTTGAGCAGGGGCAACCCGTCGCCGAAAAAACGGCGTTTAATCTCTACGACGATCAAAAAAGTATTCAGGATTCGCTGTACACCGATCATATCGATTACCTGATGTTCTTTAAAGATTCGGTGCGCGGATTACAACCTGGCGCGCCGCTGGAGTTCCGCGGTATTCGTCTGGGGACGGTAAGCAAAGTGCCTTTCTTTGCGTCTAAAATGCGCCAGGTATTTAACGATGATTACCGTATTCCTGTGCTGGTGCGCATTGAACCGGAGCGTCTGAAAGCGCAACTGGGAGAAAATGCGGATGTTGGCGCGCATTTGACGGAACTGCTTAAGCGCGGTTTACGCGCTTCGCTTAAAACCGGTAACCTGGTGACCGGGGCGCTGTATGTCGATCTGGACTTTTATCCTAAGGAGCCGCCGATTACCGGGCTACGCGAATTTGATGGTTATGAAATTATTCCCACCGTCAGCAGCGGCCTGGCGCAAATTCAACAGCGACTGGTGGAAACGTTGGATAAGATCAACAACCTGCCGCTGAATCCGATGATTGAACAAGCGACCAATACGCTGTCTGAAAGCCAGCGTACTATGCGTCGGCTGCAAACCACGCTGGATAATATGAACAAGATTACCTCCAGTCAGTCGATGCAGCAGCTTCCGGCGGATATGCAAACGACGTTACGCGAACTTAACCGCAGTATGCAAGGCTTCCAGCCTGGATCGGCGGCGTATAACAAAATGGTGGCGGATATGCAGCGTCTCGATCAGGTGCTTCGTGAGTTACAACCGGTGTTGAAAACTCTGAACGAGAAGAGCAACGCGCTGGTATTTGAAGCGAAGGATAAAAAAGATCCTGAGCCTAAGAGGGCGAAACAATGAAAAAATGGCTAGTCGTGATAATGGCGTTCTGGCTGGCGTCATGTAGCTCCGGCGGAGAGAATAAAAGCTATTATCAGCTCCCGATAGCGCAAAGCGGTGTGCAAAGCACCGCAAGCCAGGGCAACCGTCTCTTATGGGTAGAGCAGGTTTCCGTACCTGACTATCTGGCAGGTAACGGCGTGGTGTATCAAACCAGTGATGTTCAGTATGTGATTGCCAATAACAATCTGTGGGCCAGCCCGCTGGACCAGCAATTACGTAACACGCTGGTGGCGAATCTTAGCGCCCGGCTTCCTGGCTGGGTCGTCGCTTCCCAGCCGTTGGGAACCACCCAGGATACGTTAAACGTTACCGTAACCGGATTCCATGGACGCTACGATGGTAAGGTTATCGTCAGCGGGGAGTGGTTATTAAACCACAATGGACAGCTGATTAAGCGGCCTTTCCATATTGAAGCCAGTCAGCAGAAAGATGGCTATGATGAGATGGTCAAAGTACTGGCAAGCGCATGGAGTCAGGAAGCAGCCGCTATCGCAGATGAGATAAAGCGCCTTCCCTGAGATAAAAGTAATGTAAATTTAACCGCTTCAGGTCGTGCGCCTGAGGCGGTTTTTTTATTTTTGACGCCGGAAAAATAGTTGTTATGGCTCACATTTTTTGTACAAATGATTTACCGTATAGCTCACAAATATGACATTGGTGTGAATTTTGCGCATTGACGGGCGATCCATTTAGAGGTATTCGTGTAGTGTGATTGCACATTTTGTAATCACTGTTTTCTTTTCCACCAGATACAAATATGAGGGAAACGAGGCATGAAGAGACAAAAACGAGATCGCCTGGAACGGGCACATCAACGTGGATATCAGGCCGGCATCGCCGGACGATCAAAAGAAATGTGTCCCTATCAGACGCTGAATCAACGGTCATACTGGTTGGGAGGTTGGCGACAAGCCATGGAGGACAGGGCGGTAATGGCCTGATTCTGTCTCTTTAGAAAAAGAAACCTCCGCAGTGCGGAGGTTTCGCCTTTATGGGCTTTGCAAGCATGATACCGATAGCGCGGAATATCAATTCAACACTTAGAACGCGGAAGTATCCTGGAACAAACCGACTTTCAAATCGTGTGCGGTATAGATCAGACGACCATCCACCAGAACCTCACCGTCCGCTAGGCCCATGATCAGGCGACGGTTTACGATACGTTTGAAATGAATACGATAGGTGACTTTCCTGGCTGTCGGCAGAACCTGGCCGGTAAATTTCACTTCGCCCACGCCCAGAGCGCGGCCTTTGCCTTCGCCGCCCAACCAGCCCAGGTAGAATCCCACCAATTGCCACATAGCATCCAGCCCCAGACAACCGGGCATCACCGGATCGCCGATAAAGTGGCATCCGAAGAACCATAGATCCGGATTGATATCCAGCTCGGCTTCGACATAGCCTTTGTCGAAATTGCCGCCCGTTTCGGTCATCTTAACGACGCGGTCCATCATCAGCATGTTCGGCGCAGGGAGTTGCGGCCCTTTAGCGCCAAACAGTTCACCACGACCAGAGGCAAGAAGGTCTTCTTTTGTATAGGATTCGCGTTTATCTACCATGTTTTATGTAAACCTTATTTTATTGAAGCACGCAGGATAGCTAACACGTGTACGCTGAACAAGTCCGATCAGTTCGGAATAAAAGCGTTCAGCCAACGTAATGGCCACGGGAAACGATGACGGCCTTCCTGTTGCGTCGCCTGCGCGATACGCTCCTGGATAGTCTGCATCAACGTCGTTTGACCTTCGCCATCCCACACCAGATTTAACAGTAGCGGTAAGGCGTCGGTCACGTCGTCTACCGCCCAGATAGTGAACTTCTCTTCTTTAACCGCTTGCAGCAGTTCAGATTTAAGACTGAGATGGCGGACATTGGCGGCAGGGATAATCACGCCCTGTTTACCGTTTAATTCCCGCTGTTCGCAGATGGCGAAGAAACCTTCAATTTTTTCGTTTAGCCTACCCACCGGTTGCGCGCGACCAAACTGATCGACCGAGCCGGTAATCGCAATGTTTTGATTCACTGGCACATTGGCCAGCGCGCTGATGAGCGCACATAATTCCGCCATTGAGGCGCTATCGCCATCCACTTCGCTGTAGGACTGCTCAAAGGTTAACGAGGCAGAGAAGGGAATTTGTTGCTCCAGCTGCAACTCCGACATCAGGAAGGCCTGCATAATCATCATTCCCTTAGCGTGGATATTCCCGCCAAGTTCGGCCTTGCGCTCAATATCGTTAAATTCGCCATCGCCAATATGCACAACACAGCTAATTCGCGACGGTTCGCCAAAGGCGCGCGGATGTCCGGGAAACTCAATGACGGAAAGCGCATTGATTTGTCCAACACGTTCGCCTTCGGTTTCAATCAGGATCTGCTCTTGCAGAATCTCATCCTGCATCCGCTCCGCCAGAAAGCCTTCTCGCCATTCGCGTCGGGCAAGCATCAGGCTGAGCGCTTCTGCGCCGCAGGTATCGCCTTCGCATAAAGGCGACGCCTCCTTAAACTGGCGGGCTATCCACAGTGGGCAAAGAGGCAGAGTATCCTGTTCGCCGGTATAGCGCACAGCCTCGCGTATCAGAACGGGCCAGGCGTCCGGTGCCGGGGGCGGCAAATTATCGCGTAAAGCGATACGCGTCACCCATTGACACCACAGGGTCATAGCTTCTGCGTCCGCTATCTGTAAATTGTCTTCAAATTCACTGTAGATAGCCTGTTCCGCGAGCTCCGGTTCCATCTCCTGAAAATCAGCCAGTGATTCACGTTCGCCAACCAGAATCACCTTCAGTTTGAGCGGCATTGATGGCACGGAGACCGGTAATGGACGCGACTCGTCAAAGGCCACCCAGTCAAAACGCTCGCGGCTAACGATGGCTTTCAGACGCATCCATAGTAACGGCTGCGCCAGAAGGGTTCGTAAGGAAATAATCAGCACGCCGCCGTTTGCCTGATGAACCAGTCCCGGCTGCAGGGTAATGTCGCCGTTATACTGCCGCAGGCAACCAAAGAGCTGTTCGGCTTCGACCCAGTCCGCGCTGACGACTTGTGTGACGGTGGCAAAGTTGTCTTGCGCATTCTGCGCGGCGCGGTAATGAACAGTATGCCCGGAAACGTCATAATGTCCGCCGGTTAATTGTCCGGCATCGGTTTGCAGAGCGCGGACGGCATCTGAAAGTAAAGTGAGATACTCTTGCTCTTCAGGCGCTTTAGTCAGCATAAAAGAGGATGATGCCCACGGCTGTATAAGTTGCTCAAGCGCAAATTGCAGTCGTGGCTGAGTATCACTGAGTAAGGTGTCGTTTTCGTCAGTCGCGTGTGGCTGTGCAAATATCTCCTGATAGCTTTCGCTATCCGGAACCAGATCACGCCATGCAAGTTTCGTAATGGTCAAAGTTGAGGTTTTTTAGTCTGTTGTAAAAGGGGGGATTATAGCCTAACCCGTCACGCTGCACACGCGGAAAGCGAATGCAAAGTAATATGAAGACGTGTAACCATTCACAGGTTCGAGATTCTTTTCTTCAGATGGCTAAAAAACTGATATTCTGATAACAGTTACACGGTAACATTGGGATCACAATGAAATATCAACAACTTGAAAATCTTGAAAGCGGTTGGAAATGGAAATATCTGGTGAAAAAGCACCGCGAAGGGGAGCTGATCACCCGCTACGTGGAAGCCAGTGCTGCCCAGGAAGCCGTCAATTTGTTGTTGGCCCTCGAAAATGAACCGGTGCGGGTAAATGTCTGGATAGACAGGCATATGAATCCTGCCTTGCTTAATCGGATGAAACAAACCATTCGGGCAAGACGCAAACGACACTTCAATGCGGAACATCAGCATACGCGCAAAAAATCTATCGATTTAGAGTTTATGGTCTGGCAGCGTCTGGCGGGCCTTGCGCAGCGACGCGGTAAAACATTATCCGAAACGATAGTGCAACTGATAGAAGACGCGGAGCATAAAGAGAAATATGCCACGCAAATGACCACGTTAAAGCAGGATTTACAGGCGTTATTAGGCAAGAAGTAACGCTGAAAGGCGTTGTCACCCAGACCAGAGCAAAAAACCCCGCGACGCGGGGTTTTTTATCAGACGGAAACTTAAGCCTGCGGCTGAGTTACCACGTCTTTAACGCCTTTAACTTCGATCTCTACGCGACGATCCGGAGCCAGGCAATCGATCAGGGCAGCGCGAGGTTTCACGTTGTCACAGGTGTTGCCGGTAACCGGGTTAGATTCGCCCATACCACGTGCGGAGATTTTGTCAGACGGAATACCTTTGGAGATCAGGTAATCAACAACAGACTGAGCACGTTTCTCGGACAGACCCTGGTTGTAAGCGTCAGAACCGATACGGTCAGTGAAGCCCAGAACGACAACGGAACCGTCTTTCGGATCCAGGTTGCTCAGCTGGCTGTACAGCTGATCCAGAGCCTGCTGGCCTTCCGGCTTCAGGGTAGATTTGTTGAAGTTGAACAGTACGTCAGACTTCAGAGTGAAGTGCTTGGTCTGTACTTCCGGAGCCGGTGCCGGTGCCGGAGCTACTACCGGAGCAGCTTCTTGCTGGCCGAAACGGTAGGAAACACCTACGCTCAGCAGGCCGTTGTCCGGACGGGTGCCGATGGTGTTGGCATCACCGATGTTGTTAGTCCACTGGTATTCCAGACGGGTTGCGATTTCAGGGGTGATAGCATACTCGATACCGCCCGCGAATACCGGGGAAACGCCGGTGTCGTGGTCTTTAGTAGACGGGCCGCCAGGGACGTTAGACTTGGTGTCTGCACGCCATACCATACCACCCAGACGGGTATAAACGTCCAGATCGTCAGTGATTGGATAACCCAGTTTAGCGGTCAACTGAACGCCCTGAGCTTTATAAGCGCCATTGATGTTGTCGCCTTTGTACGGCATACGGCCTAACCAGTCGTAGCCCATTTCAAAGCCAACGTACGGGTTAACTTGGTAACCACCAAAAGCACCTGCGCCCAGTTGGTTTTCATGAGTTGGGCCATCATTGTTAATGAAGCCGGTGTCATGGTACTGAGACCAGCCCAGTTTAGCACCAGCGTACCAGGTGTTATCTTTCGGAGCGGCCTGCGCTACGGTAGCGAAACCAGCCAGTGCCACTGCAATCGCGATAGCTGTCTTTTTCATTTTTTGCGCCTCGTTATCATCCAAAATACGCCATGAATATCTCCAACGAGATAACACGGTTAAATCCTTCACCGGGGGATCTGCTCAATAGTTACTCTACCGATATCTACGGCTTATGCTGAGCACCCCTGGCGATGTAAAGTCTACAACGTAGTTGGAAACTTACAAGTGTGAACTCCGTCAGACATGTGAAAAAAACATGACGGATATACACATCATTTAACAGTTTCAGATGATAAATCGTACAGCAAAAATTGCGGAAACCGCTTCTGGCAAGCGTTCTCGCAAAAAAAACGTTAGCACTCAAAGGAGATACGTTCGCGTAAAAAAAAGTCCAGGATAAATCCTAATTTTACTTAATGATACAAATTAGAGTGAATTTTTAGCCCGGAATGCTGTCTCCTGGGTAAAGCGTGCGCACGTACAGGGCGCATGATAAACCCTACCGCATTACCTACCTTCGCTGCTTCAACCAGGCTGGCATGTTCTTCTTCTGTCAGTTCTTCAGTCATCCAACCAATTACCACGCTGTAATTTCCTGTACGCAAAGCGCGGATCATCGACTCCAGCGTATGACGAGGTGCAAGCTGGCTAATTTGCATCACTTTCGTTAATGGCAAACCTGAAGACTGTACCCATTCACGGCTGAGCTTTTGCTGCGGCGTGAGCCAGAGCTGCCAGCGTGATTGTTGGCCTAACTGACGGAGTAAAGGCAAAAGCAGGAGTTGCGCCATCATGGGCTGGTCTTCGTGGTAGACAACTTCACTGACCAGTCCTGCCGCGGCATTTTCCGTAGCGGTGCGCGCAGCGTTGTGGGTAGTGGTAGGAAATGACGAAGAACGATTTGCATAACCTGAAGTGTACATAATCAATCCAGCCCTGTGAGTTACTGTATATTCATACAGTACCCCTGTGGCGATGAAAGATCAACTCTATTTTCGGAAACTGTCTCGCAATTTTTATTCTTAGTGGCGCCAAAAATAAAAATCATCTTGCTCGCGGAGTATAAGTTGCCTATTTTCGTCATTAACGGATCCGTTACTGCAAATCATTCTTTTACTTTATGATTTAAAAGGAATTTTATGAGAGCACTCTCTTATGACAGGATCTATAAATCGCAAGAATATTTGGCCTCTTTGGGGACGATCCAGTATCGATCTTTATTCGGTAGCTATAGTCTGACCGTGGAGGATACCGTCTTTGCGATGGTGGCTAATGGCGAGCTTTATCTCCGCGCCTGTGAAGAAAGCGTACCCTACTGTGTGAAGCATCCTCCCGCCTGGCTCATGTTTATGAAATGTGGACGTCCCGTTATGCTCAACTATTACCGGGTGGATGAAAGCCTGTGGCGCGATCAGCAGCAGCTGGTACGTTTATCGAAGTATTCTCTTGACGCGGCAATGAAGGAAAAACACAGCCGTATTTTACAGCACAGACTCAAAGATCTCCCCAATATGACCTTCCATCTGGAAACATTGCTCAATGAGTCAGGGATAAAGGACGAAAATATGTTACGCATACTGGGCGCGAAAATGTGCTGGCTAAGGTTGCGACAAAGCAATCCCTTGCTGACGGTGAAAGTTTTGTATGCCCTGGAAGGCGCAATTGTCGGCGTACATGAAGCGGCGCTCCCGGCGAGTCGTCGCCAGGAGCTTGCCGACTGGGCTCATTCGCTTACGGCTGGGTAATTAATGTAGAAGTCGGCGGTGAAATTTGCCGTTGCAAGCGTCCAATCTCGGGCAGTAAGGCAATGAGCAAACCAATTTGTTGAACAACCAGAGGTTCTTTGCTGTCCGGACGTGTTTCCAGTGACTGAACTCGCTGCTTTAAACCCTCCAGCGCCTGGTGTACGCGCTGTTCGTCTTCAGGTTGATGATGAAGCGCATCATCAACGTAGCAGACCGCGTCATCCAGAAGCCCCAACACGTCCGGATTGCTGAGTTTTTCGCGGTGCGCGCCGAGGGCGGAGATATAGCTGGTAAAAGTGTGATTGAGGCAAAGCAGCCTGAACGCCGCCTCCCGGGTTTCGGCCGTGACGTCGGGTTCGCTCGACATATTAGAAACTACGGATGCCAGTTCTGCATCGCGGTTGTGCGCGTCGCGTCTGGCAATGCGATAGGCCAGGCGGTTATCCCGTCCCTGGTGATATTGCTCAAGGATCGCGTCAAGGTAGCGGCAATTAGCATCGGTGGCGCGCTGGAGTACCCGGGGAAGGTTGCGAAAGCGCCAGTCCGGCCAAATAAAGCTGACCGCAGCCCAGGCGATAGCGCAGCCAATTAACGTGTCGACGACGCGCGGTAACGCTACCTCAAAGCCTTCGCCCAGGAGGTTAAAGCAGAGTAATACCAGCAGGGTGATGAACATCGTCGCATGGGCATACTGCACATTACGGAATGCGAAGAAAAGCACGCCGGTAATCACCAGCAGAACTAACTGTCCTTCAAGCGAAGGGACAAACCATAAAATCGGCAGGCCGATCGCAACGCCTACCAACGTACCGATAATCCGGAGCGCAAGGCGATGGCGGGTCGCGTTATAGTTAGGCTGGCAAACGAACAGGCTGGTGAGCAATATCCAGTACCCGTGGCGCATCCCGGTAATTTGGATGAGAGCATAACCGATGCACAATACCAGCGACATGCGTACCGCATGGCGAAAGAGAGCGGACTCCGGGGTAAAATTACGGCTCAGACGCAGCCAGATGTCGCTAAACCCGTGCAGGCTATCATCAGCCAACTGGTTTTCTGACTCATTGCGCGGCATTGCCTGGGCCTGCTCCGACTCGATCGTCGCCAATTGCGCATCAATGGCGCGTAGGTTGGTTAATAAGAATCCAAGCGTATTTAACAGCTCTAAAGAAGCGCCGCTGGCGCGCATACGTTCAAGCGCGGCGTCAATGTGGGTAAAGACGCGTTCAAAACGCGGATCATGCTGGTACGGCGTACGCAGTAAGATACAGCGCGCCAGCTGCGTACAGGCCTGCGCCTGCATCGACATCAGACGCTGAAAGCGGAACATGACGTCGCTATGGCGAAAATAATCGCGCAGCGTCTGGTATTGAATATGCGAAGAACTGGCGCGTTCATGAATATCCTGCGCCACAAAATAGTAATGGAGGGTGCGGCGCGTACCGCGTTGACCGCGATCGCCGCGCAGGCGACTCAATAACGACACTTTCGTTTGGTTCAGCGTCGCCATTAACTGCCCGTTCGCTAACGCTAAATCATAGAGCGGCGCCTGGCTTTCATCTTCAATATCAGGATCAAACAGACGTGATTTCAGTTCCAGATAGTGCGCTAACTGTTCGTAACTGCGTGCCAGATTATCCTGCAACGGACGGATCGGAAATAGCAGATGCCCGGTTAGCGTCAGTAGGTTATACCATACTGCGCCTGCCAGCAGGAGCAGTGGTTGCTGATACCAGTGATCGTATAAAGAGGTACCCAGCATCGTATAGATGGCAATGAGTAACGCGCCGAACGCGATGGTGGCATAGCGTTGCCCCAGTCCTCCCAACAAAATAAACCCGCTGGTGGATAACGTTAAGCCCAACGCAAATAGCCACGGCCAGGGAAAGAGCAGCTCCACAGAAGCCGACGCGATAAAAAAGCAAATTAAGGTAATGATTAAATTACGCAAGCGTCCGGCAAGGCGATCGTCGAGATCGGTTAGCGCCGCGGCAACCATACCAAGCGTGAGCGGGATGGTCAGTTTGACGTCGCCCAGCCACCAGGGCAGGGCGGTGGTGCCGCACAGAGCGATAAAAATGCGGATGTAATACAGCCAGGTACTGTTCCAGGTATAACGGCGAATCAACGGACTTAACATAAAGGCTATTTGTCCCGATCATTCAAAACGGCGGCGCGCGTTAGCTTCTCGCGCGGCGCGAGCGGTTTCTACAGAGACGACGCGGCGACCGACAGGCCAAAGCGCAATCGCGGCAATTTTAAAGTTCGCAATACCGACAGGTATCCCGATGATAGTGACACACTGAGCGATACCGGAGGCAATGTGCATCAGGCATAGCCACCAGCCGAAAAAAAGTAACCAGAAAATATTCAGCAAGGTACCGCCAGTATTCATTAATACGCTTTTCGCCGCCGGATTAAGTTCGTCAACGTGAATGGCTTCATTACCGTAAGGGAACAGGGACAGTTTGGTTATCTCCCAGCAGGAGCGGGTCAACGGCAGGGTAAAAATAAGCACAATACTGACAAGCGTCGCCAGCAGCCAGGCCAGCGTAGTGGCAAAGCCGCCCAGTACAAAGTTTAAAATATTCAGAACGGTACGCATAAACCCTCAGTTCATTCCGGTTTTCTATCACTGCGGGCAATTGTAACGTTTTTTTAGACTGGAGCACGTTTTCTCTGGCGGTTACACTGATAAGCACATCTTTACGTCTGGATTCGCTGAGTCATGGAACTGAAAGCAACTTCTCTTGGAAAACGTCTGGCGCAACACCCGTATGATCGTGCCGTGATCCTCAACGCTGGGGTGAAAGTGTCTGGCGACAGGCATGAATATCTTATTCCATTCAATCAGTTATTGGCGATTCACTGTAAGCGTGGGCTGGTATGGGGCGAGCTGGAGTTTGTCCTCCCCGAGGATAAAGTCGTGCGTTTGCACGGTACCGAGTGGTCGGAAACCCAGCAATTCCATCGCTATCTGGACGCGCACTGGCGTCGCTGGAGCCAGGAGATGAGTGATGTCGCCGCGCAGGCATTACAGGAGCAATGGGCGCGTATTAGTGAGCGAACGGGCGAAAACCAATGGCTTACCCGTGAACGCGTTCGGGGGCTGGAACACGAAATTCGCCAGACGTTTGCCGCCTTACCGCTGCCGGTCTCACGTCTGGAGGAGTTTGCTCACTGTCGCGAGATATGGCGTAAGTGTCTGGCATGGTTACAGGATAGCGAGGGAAGTCGGCAGCAGCATAATCAGGCGTATGCCGATGCCATGCTGGAAGCGCATGCCGACTTTTTTACGCAGATAGAATCCTCTCCGCTTAATCCTTCCCAGGCCAGGGCGGTGGTTAACGGCGAATCATCGTTACTGGTACTGGCGGGCGCGGGAAGCGGTAAGACCTCGGTGCTGGTGGCGCGCGCGGGTTGGCTGTTGGCGCGTGGACAAGCCGATGCGGGGCAAATTCTTTTACTGGCGTTTGGTCGCAAGGCGGCAGAAGAGATGGATGAGCGTATCCGCGAGCGCTTACATACGGAAGAGATTACTGCCCGTACGTTCCATTCGCTGGCGCTGTATATTATTCAGCAAGGTAGTAAAAAAGCGCCGGTTGTCAGTAAGCTGGAAAGTGACGCCACCGCGCGGCATCAGCTATTTCTGCGCACCTGGCGTCAGCAGTGTAGCGAGAAAAAAGCGCAGGCCAAAGGCTGGCGTCAGTGGCTGGAAGAGGAGATGCAGTGGGCGGTGCCGGAAGGTAATTTCTGGGACGATGAGACATTGCAGCGGCGTCTGGCCCCTCGCCTGGATCGTTGGGTCAGTTTGATGCGTATGCACGGCGGCGCGCAGGCAGAAATGATCGCTGGCGCGCCAGAGGAGTGCCGCGAGCTGTTTGGCAAACGCATTAAGTTGATGGCGCCGCTGCTGAAGGCCTGGAAAAGCGCATTGAAAGCGGAAAATGCCGTTGATTTCTCCGGGCTGATCCATCAGGCAATGGTGATCCTCGAAAAAGGGCGTTTTATTAGCCCGTGGAAGCATATTCTGGTCGATGAATTTCAGGATATTTCCCCGCAACGGGCGGCGCTGTTAGAGGCGCTACGCAAGCAGAATAGCCAGACTACGCTGTTTGCCGTTGGCGATGACTGGCAGGCGATTTACCGTTTTAGCGGGGCGCAGCTCTCCTTAACGACGGCGTTTCATCAGACGTTCGGCGAGGGCGAGCATTGCCACCTGGACACCACGTACCGTTTTAACAGTCGGATTGGCGATATTGCCAATCGCTTTATACAGCAGAATCCGCACCAGCTTAAAAAACCGTTAAATAGTCTGACCTCAGGCGATAAAAAAGCGGTGACGTTATTGGATGAAAGCCAGTTGGACGCGTTACTGGATAAATTATCCGGCTATGCGAAGGAGGATGAACGTATCCTGGTGCTGGCGCGCTATCACCATCTGAAACCCGCGAGTCTACAAAAAGCGGCGACTCGCTGGCCGAAGTTACAGATAGACTTCATGACTATCCATGCCAGCAAAGGCCAACAGGCCGATTACGTGATTCTTGTCGGATTGCAGGAGGGTAACGACGGTTTCCCCGCCCCGGCGCGAGAATCCATTATGGAAAGTGCGCTTCTTCCTCAGGTTGAGGATTTTCCGGACGCTGAAGAGCGGCGTTTGTTATATGTGGCGTTGACGCGCGCGCGTGCGCGGGTCTGGCTGCTTTTTAATAAAGATAATCCCTCGCGCTTTGTGGAGGCGCTTAAACAGCTGGATGTGCCGGTGGCGAGGAAGCCCTAAAGCGCGGGCGGTACAGCATCCCGCCCGCGTAGCGTTTATTTCAAGCGCTCGGCCAGATAACGCGCATAATCCGGAATAAGAATATCTACAGCGTCATTAAAATGCGGGGACTGGATGATAAAGTCCGCCGTTGAGACGTTAGTGGCGACAGGGATATTCCATACGGTGGCCAGACGCAGTAGCGCTTTGACATCGGGGTCGTGCGGTACCGCGTTAAGCGGGTCCCAGAAGAAAATCAACACGTCGATTTTCCCTTCTGAAATGAGTGCGCCAACCTGCTGGTCGCCGCCCATCGGGCCGCTCAGCATCGCATTAACGTCCATACCGGTTGCGCGCTGGATCAGATTCCCCGTGGTGCCGGTTGCATAAAGAACGTGTTTTTCCAGCAACGGCTGATGGCGTTCCACCCAGTTCATTAACATCTGTTTGCAGTGGTCGTGAGCAACCAACGCGATATGTTTGCGCGTCGGCAAGGTGCGAGTCGTCAGTTCCATAATTCGATTCCGTAGTTAACCTGTCTACAGATTACTGGAAGCGCTTGATGCTGCAAGAGAAAGAGAAAAAAATTGCGCGCTGGGACAACTCATATCAAGAGGGCGGCTGTTTTTCCGCCCATTGCAGAAAATGATGGCGTGTCTGCGGGTCGGCCAGTCGGAACCAATATTTCAGCCGCTGTTCTGTCAGAGTTTGTGATTGCGGCGGTACGGTATCAAGCTCTGAGACGTCGGAAAGTAATGTGCTGTCGTCTGCCATCATCGTGGCGAACTGAGGAAGCGAGGCGCGTTTCGCCGATTTATTATAACGCTCGGTCTCTATTTCATAATCGACCACTTTAGCCGTAGAAGTAATGGCCAGAATATCGAGTTTTACCGGAATGGGCATGGCGTCGCCGTCCAAAAGCGCCAGACGCGGCGCCGCGTTAAAATGCGAGGCTTCGCGCTCGTTTTCCAGCCGCGGGAGCTGGAAATTGACCTGACTTATCAGTTGGGTATCGAAACTTATCACCAGCGGCGGAGAAATATAAAGCCGCTCTTCATTACCGGGCAGGCGGATGGTTTTTTCCACCCGGAAAACGAGTTGATGCGGCCCGTTTTCCAGTTCAATGCTCTCTGCGCCGCGTAATAAAGAGCTGGACACCTTTTTGCCGTCCAGCACCAGCAGATCAACCTCATTAGACAAACGGAGCGTTGTGGCAAAAACAGTCACCGGCAAACAGAGAGCAAGGAAGGTGGCTAGCGCGCCGGTTTTCATAAGGTTCTCCTGTCCAAAGGCCGTCTGGCTAATAATGTATCGAAATTTTTCTTAGATCATGTTTACTAACATATAGACATATTTTGGCGTTTTGCTCTCATACATCGGTATGGGATGAATGGTTGCTATGTCAGGTTTGTCGTACACTTTGCAAAACAGCCAGGAGAAAGATGATGAAAGAGACCGATATTGCTGATGTTTTGACGTCCACTCGCACTATCGCGCTGGTAGGTGCGAGCGATAAACCCGATCGTCCAAGTTATCGGGTAATGAAATACCTGCTTGAACAGGGCTACCATGTGATTCCGGTTGCGCCAAAAGTCGCGGGTAAGACATTGCTGGGGCAACAGGGGTATGCCACGCTGGCGGACATTCCCGAAAAAGTCGATATGGTGGATGTTTTTCGCAACTCTGAAGCTGCATGGGGCGTCGCGCAGGAAGCTATCGCCATCGGCGCAAAAACGCTATGGCTACAGCTTGGCGTGATCAACGAACAGGCGGCGGTGCTGGCGCGGGATGCAGGCATGACCGTGGTGATGGATCGCTGCCCGGCGATTGAGATCCCTCGCCTGGGGCTGGCGAAATAAAAGTTTAAATGGCCGGATATCGCTTTCCGGCCTTTTAAATACAATCAGTTACGTAGTCGCGGCGCCTGAAGCTGCTTGCGAATGGTACGCGCCAGTTCATCCATCGATGGCTGTTCTGGATGCTCGTCCCGCATTTCGCTTCGCAACTGGGCCTCGGCCAGATAAGTATGCACTGGCTGACCATCATCATCTTCCATTACCACGTGGTACCACGGAGCGGCGCGAAGTTCGTCGTTAACCGCCAGTTCATCAGGCGACGGCTCATCAAGCGAATATTCCGGGTCGATATCGACGACCACTCCGAGGTAACCTAACAGGGAATGGCGGACCTGTTGGCCGATACCGAATTTGCTGGCTATCATAGTCACCTCCCGGGAAATAGATACCCTTTATATGAGGATACTATTCCACTTTTCAAGTTACATGACGCGACAGGCAAACCCTTTCAGATACAGCCCTTCCGGGTAGGTGGCGATCACCGGGTGATCGGCGGCCTGACGGAACTGCTCTATAAATTGTACATCACGACCGGCATCTATTGCGGCATCGGCAATGATTTTCTGAAATAAATCGCTGGTCATCAGTCCGGAGCAAGAGAATGTCAGCAGTATGCCGCCCGGATTGAGCAGTTGAATCGCTAACATGTTAATGTCTTTATAGCCCCGGCAGGCGCCCATTAACTGGCTTTTATTTTCAACGAATTTGGGCGGGTCCATGATGATGACGTCGAATTTTTCGCCGTGTTCACGGTAAGCGCGCAGCAACTTAAACACGTCGTCGCGCACGAATTCGGCTTTGCTCAAGTCCAGTTGGTTCAGTTCAACGTTTTGCCTGGCGATATCCAGCGCATCCTGTGAGGTATCCACGCTGACAACCTGGCGACAACCGCCCATTAACGCCGACACGGCAAAACCGCCGGTATAAGAGAAGCAGTTCAGTACCCGCTGATTTTCCACGTAGCGGCGCGTCGCCAGACGACTGTCGCGCTGATCAAGATAATAACCGGTTTTGTGGCCGCCCTGGATATCGACCAGCAATTTCATACCGTGTTCTTCAATTGGCAAAAGCGCAGGCGGCAGTTCGCCAGTGACCGGACCTTGCGTCAGCGCCATCCCTTCTTTTTTCCGCACGGCGACGTCGCTGCGATCGTAAATAGCGCAATCCGGATAGCATGTTTGCAGCGCACTAATTAATGCGGCGCGTTGATATTCGGCCCCGGCGCTGAGCAGTTGCAGCACCAAAAAATGACCAAAACGATCGATAGTGACGCCAGGCAGGCCATCGGACTCACCGGCGATCAGACGATAGCTATCCAGGCCGTCTTTTTTCGCCAGCCAGTCGCGCCACTGCTGCGCCTGGCGCAGGCGGCGGGTGAAAAACGCAATATCAATGGATTCTGCTTTATCAAATGTCCAGACGCGCGCGCGGATCTGGGAGGCTGGTGACCAGGCGCCGCGTGCTAACCACTTTCCCTGATGGTCGACGATATCGATAGTTTCACCGAGGTTGGCTTTGCCTTCCAGACGGGATACGGCGCCGGAAAAGACCCATGGGTGGCGGCGGAGTAAAGATTTTTCTCGCCCTTTGCTGAGGACTAAACGGGGATATTGCGGAAATGTAGATTCAGTCATGCGGAGTAACCTCTCACAAACAGTGACGCGGGCCGGATGATAGTTCCAGCCTGGGACCGTGAAAACGAAATGGCGCGTAGGGTAGCACAGATGAGAGGGGCAATCACCAGCGTATGGTGGTGAGCGTTTCTGCACAAAATAGAATCGTAAAGGCACAGTTTCTTCAGCGGACGCTTTTTATAGTGTTATTTCTTTACATGAAGAAGGAAATACAATGAAAACAGTCTTCTCTTTGACCGCAGCCGCAATGATGGCATTGAGTGGCGGCGTATCTGCCGCGTCGGCGTTTAGCCTCAGTAGCGCGGATATTCCGGCGGATTTTCGTTTAACGCAACAGCACGTCTTTAAAGGATTTGGTTGTAGCGGAGAAAATATTTCGCCGCAGCTGAGCTGGCGCAATCCGCCTGCCGGAACCAAAAGCTACGCTATTACCGTCTTCGATCCTGATGCGCCCACCGGAAGCGGCTGGTGGCACTGGACGATGGTGAATATTCCTGCGCAGATTCACGACCTGCCGACGGGGGCTGATAAAAAAACGTTACCCGCTGGAGTGGTGCAGGGACGGAATGATTTCGGTTATGCTGGTTTTGGCGGCGCCTGTCCGCCGCCGGGCGATAAGCCTCATCGCTATCAGTTTACTGTGTGGGCGCTGAATACGGCAACACTGCCGCTCGACAGTGAGTCGAGTGGCGCGTTGGTAGGGTTTATGCTTAACGCGCATGTGATTGCGAAAGCAAAATTCACGGCCACATACGGAAGATAAAACAGAGGACGGCACGGTGCAGGAGATGCATATTCGACATCAGGATCTTACGACGGCAGAGGTGCGTTCCAGTCATCTGCACCGTTTGCATCGTGTTACGCTTTTTTCCGCCGCTATCTGCCATATTACGCAGGGCAGTAAAGTCATCATTCAGGATGATAGCCGCCTTGTCGCCGGGCCGGGCGAGTTGATTATTATTCCGGCGAACACGCCGCTGGAGATTATTAATCAGCCTGCGCAGAACGGTTTTCGCTCCGACCTGTTGTTACTTTCACCGGAGATTATTGCTCGCTTTAAAACGATGTACGTTCAGGATTATCCACCGGCAAACCTGACATCGCTGTGTACCCCGATGAGCCGTAGCCTGACATTTATGTGGGAGAACGTGTTGGATGCTGTGCGCCAGGGCTTACCTGTCGGGCTACAGGAACATCAGGCGATGGGGTTACTGTTAGCGCTTTTGCATGATGGCGCGGCGGGACCGCTGCTTATTGAACGGCGTTACACCCTCACGGAGCAGGTGCGGCAACTGATTATGCTCTCACCTGCTAAGCTATGGACAGCCCAGGAGATAGCCCGCCGTCTTGCTATGGGAACATCGACGCTGCGTCGGCGTTTGCAGCGCGAATCGCAGAGTTATCGGCAAATTATTGAAGAGGTACGCATGTCCTGCGCGCTTTCTCAACTGCAATCGACGACGCTGCCGATCGGCGAAATAGCGCTACGGTGCGGCTACCTGTCGGGGTCGCGATTTACGGCCAGATTCCGCCAACATTATGGGTGTCTGCCTAGTCAGGTACGTTAAGTATGTCCTGTATGCGTCTTCACCGTTGATTATGAAAGGAGAACCATCATGTCGAACGTCTGCATTATCGCCTGGGTTTATGGTCGCGTTCAGGGCGTCGGATTTCGTTATACCACGCAGCATGAGGCGCAGCGACTGGGGTTAACCGGCTATGCGAAGAATATGGATGACGGAAGCGTAGAAGTGGTGGCCTGTGGCGACGCGGCGCAGGTGGAAAAGCTCATCAAGTGGCTGAAAGAAGGCGGACCGCGCTCTGCTCGTGTGGACAAAATCCTCACTGAACCGCACAGCCCTCGCGAGACGTTAACAGACTTTAGTATTCGGTATTAAATACATTTTACCGGCTTGGGCAGACCGGCGATTTTGGTCGCTTGCTTTGCCGGGCCTTTCGGGAACAGACGATACAGATAGCGGCTATTGCCTTTTTCTTCGCCGAACTTATTCGCCATCGCTTTTACCAGCATTCGGATGGCGGGAGAGGTATTAAACTCCAGGTAAAATTCGCGCACGAAGCGCACGACTTCCCAGTGTTCCGCAGAGAGCTCAATGCCTTCATTGGCGGCGATAGCGACTGCCAACGCTTCACTCCACTGCGTCGTCTCTTTCAGATAGCCTTCGCTATCAGTACTGATTTCTTTACCTTCAAAGATCAACATAACGTTTCACTGCGTAATCAACACGGACGGCAGTGTAGCAAAAAATAAAGCCCTGCATAAGCAGGGCTGGAAGAGGGGAATGTCGATTAGTCGCGGCTGGCGAAGCCCAGAATGCTGAGCAGGCTGACAAAGATGTTGTACAGCGAAACGTACAGGCTGACGGTCGCACGAATATAGTTGGTTTCACCGCCGTGAATGATGTTACTGGTTTCATACAGGATAGCGCCCGAGGAAATCAGGATAAACACCGCGCTAATCGCCAGGTGCAATGCAGGCAGTTGCAGGAAAATATTCGCCACCATACCAATCAGCACGACGACGATCCCGGCCATTAACATACCGCCCAGGAAAGACATATCCTTACGGGTGGTCAAAACGTAAGCGGAGCAGCAGAAAAATACTAACGCGGTACCACCCAGCGCCAGGCCAATCACATCGCCCATGCCTGCTGACAGATAGGCGTTAAGAATCGGGCCCAGGATATACCCGAGGAAGCCGGTAAACGCAAAAGCAGACAGGATACCGACCGGCTTATTGGCGGTTTTATAGGTCAGGAACATCAGCCCATACATACCGACCAGCGTCAGAATCAGGCCGGGGGAGGGCAGCATCAGTACCGTACTGGCTGTCGCGGTAATTGCGGAGAAAGCCAGCGTCAGGCTCAACAGAAAATAGGTGTTGCGCAGTACTTTGTGCGTACTCAGTAGCGAGCTACGATCACGCGATGATGTAATGATACGATCCATTAGTCACTCTCTTATGACAGATGTAATTAATAAAGGAGAATAATAAAAACAGTCACTGTCACCCAGTGGTTTTACCCATCTTTACGCATTCGTTTACGTTTAGTTTCCTTAAGAGATTTCAGGTGATTACCGTCGTTAAAACGGTCTGCTCATGCCTGGCGCTACGCCATAAAACAGGCGGCAGCGCCAACCACGCGTTACCGATAAAAAATTGATAATCACAGCGGTAAAACAGTGGGGACGATCAACACGTATTAAGCCAGTTTTTGTGTTGAAGAAATGGTCAATGTGCCGCTATTTCAGGCAATTAACGAAAATTTGCCTGTTTTTCACGCAAACGAACACATTCGGTCTTTACATGACGCACCGGGATGTTTATAGTGCGCCTCATTCCGGAAGTGTGGCCGAGCGGTTGAAGGCACCGGTCTTGAAAACCGGCGACCCGAAAGGGTTCCAGAGTTCGAATCTCTGCGCTTCCGCCAGATTAAACAAGGGGTTAGCTAAACGCTAACCCCTTTGTTTTTTGGGCGCTTAGAATATAGTTAGAAAATACTGCCAGAACATTTCCCGAAAAAACGGACTACGTGGGTTTTTAGTTTCTTTTCGTTTCCTGATGTGTCTATTTATTGAAGATGTAGACCATTCTGGGAGGTGAAGGATGCCCCATCTCTTTCAGAATAATGTTGGTATTTTCGACAACAGGGCCTCTTGGATGATTTTCTTCTTTATCCTGAAGATGGGTCAGTGCATGTACAACTTCATGAATAAATGAACGTTTTGTGTCAAAAAGTTGTCTTCCTTCGTTACTTTCATAATGTTCGGTATATGAATCATCAGAATCGTCCAGATTGAGACAAATAACTTTCCTGCCTTCTGAAAGTTTGAAGTGTTCCTGAGCCACGGTAGTTTCAAAGGCTTCGCCTGCCCCCAGTAGCCAGCGCTGCTCCACATCATGTAGTTCTTTTTCATATGCGTAATTCATCAGTCTGCGGAATGTTTCGCTTTGGGTATACGCATTTTGAAGTACGGAGGATAGTTCATCGTAGCATTCGTCATAAGTGTCGTCATCAATTTCTGTATCAGGGTCTATTCCACCCGCGCCTGAGATAAGGTACTCCACCACACACTCTGGCTCCAGACGGAATTCACTGTTTATGGCAAGGCTGTCATGAGCAAGGCGTAGCCATGAGGGGTTTGGTGCATGTTCGGGAATATCGGGGAAAACAGGTGTATCTGCGGTATTTAATCCATATGTGGATACTCCGCTTTGAGGTATTAATCTGTAGGTGACCGGAAGCATAACTTCTTATTTCCTGACTACAATTATGAATTATTTAAATTAAACAATAATAGTGTTTTTAGTTAATGTGCCACATACAGATAACGCTATGATTCAGACAAAGCCAACAAGTAATACGCTGAAAATGTTATTTATAATGAAACTTAGGGGCGGGGTTTATTTAATAAAACAAGGGGGCCTCTGTTTGAATACTTCTTGTTTATAAAATCCCTTTATCTCGACTAAAATATCGGATGGGGGAAAAGAGTTCTATCATTGTAATCCGGGAGTGGAGTAGGGGTATGTTGACTACCTGTCAGATCGGCTCCTGTTAATGCTTTCGCTAAAGTTAGAGCTATCTTATCTAATTTCGCACCATTTAGTTTGGTGTCAGTTAAGTCTGAGCCGAATAGAATTGCAGCGGTTAAGTTTACACCGGACATGTTAGCGCAAGTCAGGTCTGCGTGAGTCAGGTTTGCTTTAGTCATGTTTGAACCCATTAGATTTACAGCGTGTAGATTTGCACAACACAAATTTGCACCGACTAAATTTACATTAGATAGATTTGTTTCACGGAAATCTGCATCAGAAGCATCTATGTCTGACAAATCTTCCCCCTGGAAATCTTTATGAGCCAGGTTTACTCCGCGCAGGTTCAGAAAACCATCCTCGGTTATAAGTGAATCAGGCTGTTGTATATTATGTTGACTCATCAGTTTTAACATTCGACATACATTCCAAAATCTCTCGCTATCAACGTTATCCGTTACAGTTTTTCCATTTTTGTTCACTTCAATAATGACCATGGGAGCCGTATTTTCGGATGCTGCTCCACATGACAGACATATAGTACACCCGTTGACATCCTCCAGAAATATTTTATTACCATCGAAGAAAGCATCTTTATTTACATATAATAATGATGTGGTCAGTTTTCCAATTACCTCCTGAAAGCATCTTTCATTGCTTCTTCTTACTCCACCACAGGTAAAAAAATTGACAAACCATTCCAGTATACCGCGTGGTGAAGTTGCACTTTTCATTGCTTCTTTCGTACCGGTACCGGCCGCATGCAAATATCTTAATATATTTTCTGGGGACGCGTTAGTTATTGGCATTTTGATTCCTTCTTATGGAAGTGAGTCGACTCCTTATAGGTGTGAGTCAAGTCACATTTATACAAGGAATAATAAGAAAAGATATAAGGTGATTTTTGTATTTAGAGCTTTGGTTGAGTATGAGTAGGTGTCTGGCATCTGACAAGAGGCGATGATATCTGCCATAACGGTGAAGCAGAAGTAATATCACCCGTGAATAATAAGATTATCCTTGCTATTGACTTCCTTCATTTCCAGCATAGCTTACGCTTCATCATCATTGAATAAACAATCAAGTTTGTTGAGCGAAAATTTACCTAAAGAAAAAATAATAAGCTTTAATATTTTTTGCAGCATTTCAACTTATAGCAGAATAAATGTGCGTAGATGGCGTAAAAACCTGATGAGCAGGAATACTTACACACTAAAAATGCTCCTGCAAACAGAGCAAAATGAGAAAGAGGAACGTTTGCCCCTTACATTTCCACCAAAGATTCTGGTTTTGTCTCTTGTAAAGGGCATACGTATCGCGTTTTATCTCATTAAGAAAGTATGTTGACGTATTAAATTATGCATAATGCTCTTTCAATTGCTTCACGTTTGAAATGAATAATTCAAAACCAGTGAGCGCCTCTTCTTCGGTACTGGTTTGCGGCAAGCGATAAAGCGCCACTAAAGCAGTATTGTCTGCGTCAGCGCCGATAGTGACGGCGCTGGTGTAGTTAAGACGTAAAAAATGCTGCAAAGTCAGGATGTCGTCAGGCAATGGCATAAAGGGACAGCACATTTCCAGTGTATGATCGGATTCATTAAAATAAACCTGTATCCCATCATCAATGATAAGCAGTGGCTCATCTTCTGGCGCATCCAGGCCTAACGCGGCATATAAACGATTTAATAGACTTTCCATATAGTTACCTCAAGACTCAAGATGTGATTAATGAAGAAATGCCTTTTACTGACTGCCAAATATTTTCATCCCCAACTCGTTTTTGATAGGAAAGATTGAGCACCTCTGGCGATAAATTTTTCATTACTTTGTTTCCCGCCCCGCCCGTATTTTGTTTCTGAATCTCCAGGTTACCGCTATTCAGTAATACTTTTTGGAAAATTTTCTGTCCACCGCTATCCGGAAGACTACCAGGCGCACTTAACATATGGGTCTGATGTAAGGAAATGATCTCTCGCTTGATTTCTGAATCCATCATCCCTGTACGATCTTTGCCGCTTTTACAATTCCAGGCGGGTACCGCGTCAATTTCATGGGCTAACATGGCAAGGCGTTGTGCGAGTTTATAGGGTTCGCCGCCATCTTTATGATGTTGGTTATTTTTCCATATATCCTTAATCTGGCGCGCTAATGTATTGACGACCTCATAATTATCCGGGTATTGCGCCAGCCATTCGCCAACCCAGCCACCTGGTCTGGCTTCAGGGCGTAAATCATTGCCTAATAACTGATGTAGCGCCTCGGCATTATAGCTATCCGATGCCTTAAGGCCAAAGCCGAGCTTGAGCGCCAGCTCATTAACACCCACATTAAATGCGGCGACGTCCGGTTTTATTTTTACCGTCTGTAGATCGCCATCTTTATTGCGGATTTTTAAATGAATCATTTTTCCCGGCTGGGTCAACGATTGCCATGCGCGCATTTGGTCCTCGACCATCGTTCCCTCTTTGCCGAAAATATTCGACGCGGTGAGTAACCCGACGGATACCAGTTTCAGGCTTACCGCCTCGCCCGCTAAGGCTTTGTTAAGCAACTCAGGTTTACTAAAAAGTGCCGCAGTTAATACTTCTTTGGCTTTGTTTTCAGCGCCGACGTGACGCAGAAGCGGATCTTTTTCATGATAGGGGGAAAGCACGCCATGACGTATCCCGCAAAAAAGCGTTTTATCTTTACCGTCCTCATGCACACTCACCGTGGACATCCACAAATTATTGGCGTGATGAATATTCTTGGTATCCCAACTGCATACGCCCTTTCCCTCATAAGCACTGGGAAAGATATCTTTTGCGCCGATTTTCATCTCTGCGGCAGGGAGCTGCGTGTTGGTATAGTGATGCCCGTTATGCGTGAGTGTATTTTTTATGGTTTGCCAGGGCTGGTTATTAAGCTGCTTGACCTGAGCATCTCTAAACGCTACTGCCGCAAAGCGATGAGCTTCTTTTGCAGGTAAGCCATCCTGCTGCTGAGTGCGTGCTGCAATAAGTTCGATAAGATTTTTCTTCAATGCTTTTGCCGCGGCTTCTTCTTGTTTTGTTGCTGGCCGGTCCGCTTTAACTTTGGCTAACTCCATTTGGTTTGCCATTGACGTTAGAACCGGGTCTTGTTTACCCAGAACGGTTGCCGCGACGGTAAGAAGATCGCGCTGTAAGTTATAGAGGTTATGCAGCGAGTGGTTAGACGTCTTCTGATGCTGTAGATAATTCCCCCATGTCGCGCCAGGTTCTCGCAGGACAATAATTTCCGGGCGAGCGTCGGGCGCTTTAGCCGGCGCTTTGCCCTGGCCTGAGAGAATCTGCATTCCGTTGTATAAGGTTTTTTGTAGGCTTTTAAAAGCCTCCTGGGTTTTTAGTGAAGCTGAGTGATAGAAGCTCTGTATTTGCATAGCGTTTTTAATATTCCTGAATAGGGGAGTGGGAACATTCAACAGGATTAACAACCCTTTAAAAGGATGTGACTTTTATGCACCAGGAACTTTAAAAAAATGTCCTTTTTAATGAGGAAACGCTTCTGATCAGGCGGGGAGGCATCCTGACGTCCATACGTAGTGGCGATCATGGGGGAGATCGGTACATCAAATGTTCATAAAATCTACAAACTTCACAATTTAGGGCACAACTTTTATTGAAAACCCACCTTCTTGATTCAGATCAAATTCACCGATTTACTCCTGCGTAAAGTAACGGCGTTACATCAAATGTTATACAGGTGTGTGTATGCCAGCAAAGCCCCGGACAAGTAAGACCGTGACGAAGAATATTCGTTTTTCCTATTCCATGCTTGAACAGATAGAATTCGCGTTGAAATCTGAAAAGACGCGGAATTTTTCAGCATGGGTAAAAGAGGCCTGTCGGGAAAAGTTATGTAACACGGGACATAAGCTGTAGTTATCGTCTTATGTAAGAGGGGGCGGCCATTTTGAAAAGAACAACGTGCTTATATACCTCTTGGGTTTTTGCCGCTTTTGTCTCTCTGCTGATATTTGCCTGGAGTGTCATAAACTATCCTCTCTATGAATCCATAATAATTATTGTCTTTTATATCTGGCTAATTCTGGTACCGCTTTATCTTATTGTGTATGAGTGGCTAATAGATTGTCATTAAATTTATGGTTGCGTACTTGAAAAGTGATATTTCATATCTGTACGGTAAGTCATTGTCGTAATAATATTATTGGTCAGGCGACGGGCGAGCGTCTGCGCATTTTGCATCGTTTTATCTTCAAAAATTTGCAGTAAGCGTTGCGCTTCTTTCGGATGCGACGCATATAATCTCAGATAGCTCTGCTCCATCTTATACTGCTGCTTAGCTGTTTGCTGTTCAAATGTTTTCCAGGCGTGTTGCACATCTGGCGCAAACGCATTGTAGTCCTGCATAACCAGCGTTTGCAGCGTGCGGAATGTCCAGTAGGTAGAGTCGTTGCTCGCCCGATCGGTTCCTTTATCATCTCCGGGTTGATAATGACGCATCCCCTGATAATAGGGGAGATAGACGCTAAGAGATGGCATTCCATAGGCGATGTATTCTACGTTGCCGATAGCCTGCGGTAATTTCGGTCTGACCTGTAAAATATGTGACTCCTGGGTACGAAAAACGGATATAGGTCGCCATGGTTCTTGTGGATTATGACTGGCATAAGGGTCGTGCGACGTTCCCTGATAGTGATTGCGTAGCGCGTTTTTTACTGCCGCCACGCTGATCTTCGTTATTGGCGTTAAAAAAACAGGAAATGTTTCCCCTTCGCTAACGACCGTATCCAGATGCGGATTAAACTGGTGTTGTAGCGTCCAGACGCGCGGATAATTATAGGTGGTATCGTTTTTGTTATCCTGCGAATAGGCTTGATGAAAGTCGAATTCGCCGCGGGCCGGATCATATAATCCCTGCTTTTTCGCAAAGCTTACTAACGTTGGTGACGCCATATAATTCGCGTTATCATTCGGATCGTAATGGCGTAAACGTCCCTGATTGGCGGAAACGAAATAGCTATCTGCCGGAAGTCGTACTGCCAGCCATTGATGACCGCTTCCCGTCTCCAGATACCATATCTCTTTGCTATCAATAAACGCGACGCCGAAACCTTCGCCCGCGCCTTTTTGTTCAATAATGTCTCCCAGTAATTTGGCGCCCTGACGCGCCGATTGCGCCACTGGCAGGATCACGGACTCAATGGCGTCTTCCGTGATTCCTGTTTTTGTCACGTAAGGATCGGCAGCCAGCGCCGCTCTGCCGTTATAAATGGTTTCCGTTGCGCTCATTCCGACGCCCGCCGAATTGAAACCGGCTTCACCCATGGCGTTATCGTTAGTATCAAAGTCATGAATCGCCGTATAGCGCATCGCTGTCTCCGGAAGCGGCCAGCTAAAATTGTTGCGATGTGCTTTATACTCGCCTTGTTGATGAAACGCGACGGGATGAATAACCTTATGCTTGGCGTTATTTGCCGAGCCATCTTCGTTGCGCGCGATAATGAAGGAGCCGTCAGCCGAAGCCTGATTGCCTACCAAAAGGGTAGTACAGGCGATGACTTTACCCATACCCAGCAGCGTAACGGCGAATGCAAGATACTTTTTCATAAAGGTTCCCACTGAATAACGCGTTATGGGATGAATTGACCCTGGATTGGAAACCGAGAAAGTGATCGAGCCAGCAATATTCTTTGCCGGCATCCTTTATTTTCTCTTTATTGAGGTTGTATTGATAACCACAGCCCTGTGGCAGGGAAGGGGAACAGAACCTGTACTGACCTTAGCTATCACCGCTATCGGGTAGACGAACCGAAAAGATATTATGTTCATCGGCATAGCGGTAAGATGCCGAACCACCGTGTAATAGAGCAATCGCGTTAACTAACGATAACCCCAGGCCGAAACCGGCAGTGTGGCGGGCATTATCTCCTCGCCAAAAACGCCGGAAAAGCTTATCCGCATCGGCTGGGTGGCTGCCCGGATTAGCGACCCGAATTTCTGCAACGTTATCATCATAAGCGCTTTCAATACGTATCACGGCGTTTTCATCAGAATAACGGATGGCATTCGTCAGCAGGTTTGAGAGCACTCTTTGTAATAATATTTCGTCAGCCCATACCGTTCCCTGACATTGATTTATAAAACAGATGCGCTTCTCCTCGGCAAGGGGGCTAAGATAATCCAGCATATTTTCGACCAGCGCATTGAGCGAAACAGGCTGTTTTTTTACCGCTATATTCTGGTGCTCCGCGCGTGCCAGAAAGAGAATATTTTCTGTCAGTCGCGACAGTCCCTCCAGCTCTTCAATATTATCGACAAGGGCTTGTTGATACTCTTCGGCGCTGCGTTCCTGACTCAGCATCACCTGATTCTTCCCCAGTAAAATATTAACCGGCGTGCGCAGCTCATGCGCCAGATCGTCGGCAAATTGGTTCAGGCGTTCAAAATCGTCGGAAAGCTTCTGGCGCATGGTATTTAGCGCTTGTCCAAGCGGCCTGAGCTCAACGGGTAACGCCTGTTCCGCCAACGGCTGGCGAAGTGTGCCGCTATCTGTCGCCGCGGTGAGTCGGCTGAGCGACGTAATGGCCCGCAGCCCGTTTCTGATGACTAATGGACTGAGCGCCGAACAGACGAGGATCGCGATAAGGCTAATCAGCAAACTGTTGCGGCGATATTGCGTCAGCATTTGCCGCCTTTCCGTCGCCAGCCTGGCAATAGTAAGGGTCAGCGGGTCATCGCCGCTTCTGGCGTTTACTCGTACCGCGGTAAGTTCCGTGCCTTGTACCGCCTGGCGAAATAAGGTTTCGCGGGTGATGTTTTTAGCCAGCGGAATCTCGTTAAAGCGTTGGTCGGGGATGCCGCTATGATTAATCGCAACATTGTGGCCTGTTGCTGAATGGATCAATAAGATATCCTGCTTCGTATCCACCATCCGATTGAAATAGAGCGGCAGATTTTCCGGCCTGGCGCCATCCAGTAACAGTTGCTGCATTTGCGCCGCCCGATTTATTAGCGTCATATCATCACGATACGTTAATTCTTTGCTCAGCGCGTTATAGAGCGTCCAGCTAATGCCGGTACAGGCGAGGATAAGGATGGCGATAAAAGAAATTGTCAGGCGCAGCGTCATTGATAACTTAACCATTCTGCGACGTTTCCGCCTGTAATCGATAACCCATCCCCCGGACGGTCATAATGAGCTTCTTTTCAAATGGATCGTCTACTTTGGCGCGCAGCCGACGAATCGCGACATCAACGGTGTTGGTTTCACTATCAAAGTTAATTCCCCAAACTTCGCTGGCGATCGCGGTTCGGGGCACGATTTCTCCTGCCCGGGACGCCAGTAACCAGAGGAGCAGGAATTCTTTGCGGGTCAGGGAAATCGGTTTGCCATTTCGTGACACCGATTGCTTTGTGGCATCCATGTCCAGACCATTGATCGTCAGTCGGGTAAAGACCGGGACATGCTGTCTGAGTTGAGCTCTCACCCGGGCCAGCAGTTCGGCGAAGGAAAAAGGCTTAACAAGGTAATCATTAGCGCCCGCCTCAAGACCTTTGACGCGATCCTCAACCGAGTCGCGCGCCGTCAGGCAAATAACAGGGGACTGATGCGCAGTGCGTAACGCGCGTAAAACCTGCCATCCATCAAGCCCCGGCAGCATAATATCAAGAATAATCAATGAATAATGTTCCTGAAGGGCGAGGTGTAATCCGTCTCGTCCATCACAGGCATAATCAACCACATAGCCTGCTTCCGTGAGTCCCTGACGTACCCACTCAATGGTTTTCTGGTTATCTTCAATCAATAAAATCTTCATCGACGCAGTATGCCATAGGCTTGTTAGCGAATCCGTAAATCTCCAACAAGATGACATAATTGTCATGTCCGTGTAAGGTTAATCCTGGACGCGCCTGATATATTTTCCTGCATCAATACCGTAAAGGAGTGAAGCATGAAACGATATATACTGGCTACCGCGATAGCGTCTCTTGTTGCAGCCCCGGCAATGGCGCTGGCCGCTGGCAACAATATTCTCAGCGTACATATTCTCGATCAGCAAACAGGCAAACCGGCGCCCGGCGTGGAGGTGGTACTGGAGCAGAAAAAGGATAACGGATGGACGCAATTAAACACCGGGCATACCGACCAGGACGGACGTATTAAAGCACTGTGGCCCGAAAAAGCTGCCGCGCCGGGGGATTATCGCGTTATTTTTAAAACCGGCCAGTATTTTGAAAGTAAAAAACTGGATACGTTTTTCCCGGAGATTCCCGTCGAGTTTCATATCAGCAAAACGAATGAGCACTATCATGTGCCGCTGTTATTAAGTCAGTATGGTTATTCAACCTATCGCGGGAGCTAATTTAGAGCCCATCCCATTAGGGCTATTTTACTTGCTATTTTGGTCCTGGGCAGTGCTCGCCAAAACGCGTTAGCGTTTTGAACGCCGCTTGCGGCGGCCCGAAGGGCGAGCGTAGCGAGTCAAACCTCACGTACTACGTGTACGCTCCGGTTTTTGCGCGCTGTCCGTGTCCAAACTGGCTGCGCCAATAACGCCTGGTGGGATAGGCTCTTAGATTGTATTAATCGCCGCGATTTATGGCGAGCAAACATCGCGGCGGGAATAAAAATCTTCAGCGTATCGACTCTTCTCCCACAAGCGGTGGTTATCCCGCTTGTGGGCATGAGTGACGGTTAAACAGGCGCTTCCATCTCAAGTCTGACCGGATGAAAACGGCGTTTGAAATAAATCAGGCCATGCCCATCCTGGCTAAGAATAATATTTTTGATCGCCACCAGATACACCAGATGCGTGCCAATGGTTTGTACCTCGCTGATCTCGCCTTCAAGACCGGCCAGCGCGCCGTTAAGTACCGGCTGGCCCAGCGGCCCGTTTTGCCAACATGGCTGGTGAAAACGCTCTTCCATCGCCATCCCCGTCATACCGGCAAAGTGGCGCGCCATCAGCTCCTGCTCATGGTTAAGTACATTAATGCACAGCTTGCCGTTGCCCTGAAAGACGGGGTTCATGGCGCTATTGGCATTAATACATACCATCACGGAGGGCGGCGTATCGGTGACGGAACAGACCGCTGTTGCGGTGATACCGCAGCGTCCGGCGTGACCCGCCGTGGTTACGATGTTGACCGCTGCCGCCAGACTTGCCATCGCATCGCGAAAACGCAGACGTTGTTCATCTACTTGCATGAGAACCTCCTGCCGCGTTATTTCAGCAGCTTATCCAGTTGATTGATGTCGTCGTTATTGTGCAAATGCGAAACCGTCCAGCCATTCTGATCGTATTCGGAGAGGCAGCGATCGACCATTGCCATCATCTTATCCATATTGCCGGAGCTCTGGGCCTGACGCAGGCACTGCAGACGAATTTCATCCTGGCTGCCCGAGTAGTTAATCTCGTACAGCTCATGGCGACCGCCAAACTCGCTGCCGATGGCATCCCACATCA
Source organism: Salmonella sp. SAL4457 (assembly GCF_046548235.1). NCBI lineage: Bacteria > Pseudomonadati > Pseudomonadota > Gammaproteobacteria > Enterobacterales > Enterobacteriaceae > Salmonella > Salmonella sp. SAL4457. The sequence goes on along the minus strand of NZ_JBGDZO010000001.1, from coordinate 1,215,335 downwards.
ATTTAAGAATTTTGATACGTTCAACATGGTCCATTCCGTTAGAGCCGCGTACGTATTTCGCCAGGTACTGGTCGATTTGCGGATTATTCAGATCGCGGGCGCTGGAAGGCAGGTAAATCAGGCCGCTGGTAACGTTACGTTCAATAATATTTTTAATTTTCGCGTAGGCCATTGGGGCCATCACACGATAGGTTTGCAGCGCGGCGTGGTCCGGTAGCCAGGCGCCGTTTACCCACGGGGTTGCTTCGGAACACATAGAATCGCTCAATGCCCAGAACATATTGCGCCAGGCCACGACTTCGCCGAGATCGGACTGCACGCCCCGGAACTCTACGGTACCCGTACATTCGAGCGATTTTTTCAGCAGCGCGGTAATGAAATCAAGTTTAACCGCCAGACGAACACAGGCTTGCAGTGGATACATACGGGCAAAGCCGCCTTCCATCGTCCAGCGACGGCAACGATCGAAATCACGGTAAATCAACACGTTTTCCCACGGGATCAACACCTTGTCCATCACTAGAATGGCATCGTTTTCATCAAAGCGGCTGGAGAGTGGATAATCAAACGGCGAGCCCGTCGCGCCCGCGACCATTTCATACGAGGCGCGCGAAATAAGTTTTACGCCTTCGGCATCCATTGGCGCGACAAACATCAGAGCGAAATCCGGGTTTTCGCCCATCACCTGGGCTGAGCCGAAACCAATCATGTTGTAGTGAGTCAGGGCGGAGTTAGTGGCGACAACTTTCGCCCCGCTGACAATAATCCCGGCGTCCGTCTCTTTCTCCAGCTTGATATAGACGTCTTTCACTTCGTCGGCAGGTTTGTGGCGGTCAATGGGCGGGTTGACGATAGCATGGTTAAAGTACAGGCCGGTCTCCTGAATGCGGGTGTACCAGTTGCGGGCGTTCTGCTCAAACTGGCCGTAGAAGGCTGGGTTAGCGCCCAGAGCGCAGCCAAAGGCGGCTTTGTAATCCGGTGTGCGTCCCATCCAGCCGTAACTCAGGCGTGACCACTCGGCGATAGCATCACGCTGTTGGCGCAGATCGTCTGCGCTTTTCGCCACGCGGAAAAATTTATGCGTATAACCGCCGCTGCCGGTATCGGTATTCCAGCACAGGGTATCTTGCATCGACGGTTTATGTAATGCGTCATACAGTTGTGCGACAGAGGCTGCGGCATTGCGGAATGCCGGGTGTGTCGTAACATCTTTAACGCGTTCGCCGTAAATATAAATTTCCCGCCCGTCCTGCAGGCTTTTTAAATACTCTTCGCCCGTTAACGGACGCTTGTTATCAGTACGAAAATCTTCAGGTTTCATTGCGGCCTCTTCCTCATTAATCGGAATGTTTTGTTAATAATATGTTTCTTATTTGTTGTTTAATTGAATAGGCAGAAGCGTAAACTGTGAAGAGACTTTCAGGACAACGGCGGGTACTTTTCAGATGAACGTCGAAGAAGAAGAGTAAAATGCGATCGCCGTCAACGTTGTAAGCGGGAGGGGATTCCCGTGTCGGCGGCGTGGGAAGGTAAGAATACTATGCTTCCGCTTCGCTATCAGGATGCTGGCGTCCCAGGGCAATAAGATCGTCCAGCAGCAGCATCAATTGCTGTGTTTTTTCGGGCGTGAAATCGGCCTCAATTTTTCGATAAGCCTCTTCTACCTGGCTTCGGGCACGGGCGTACAACGTTTGTCCCTGCTCCGTCAACATGACATATAACTTACGCTGATCGTTAACCGGCTTGAGTCGCAACACCAGTCCGTCTCGCTCCATGCGCGTCAATATTCCGGTCAGACTTGGACGCAAAATGCAGGTACGAAAGGCCAGCTCGTGAAAATCCATAGAGGGGCTATCGGCCAGGATTCGCACAATGCGCCATTGCTGGTCGGTCAGATTGTGGCTTTTAACGATGGGGCGGAAATAGGTCATTGCCGCTTCGCGCGCCTGAAGCAATGCGATGGTTAATGAATCATGCATAAGCGTTTCTCTTTTGCAGAATTATTAATACCTGAATAATTCGTGTTTACCGATGTGAGCTATGACATCTGTTTTATGTCCAAAGTTTAACAGAAACAAGGGGTTTTATTTAACTCTTTGATATGTATGTATTTAATAATAAATTTGTGAAAATATTGTTAATCACATCACAAATACTTTACTTCAGCTTGCTAAATGTACAGCGAAAGCATAAATCTAATCATTAATATATTAATGAAATCACAGCCCGTTAAATCGGCCTGAGGAGTTTATGTATGAAGGGTACTGTTTTCGCCGTTGCGTTAAACCATCGCAGCCAGCTTGATGCCTGGCAAGAGGCTTTCTCTCAGCCTCCCTATAATGCGCCGCCTAAAACCGCAGTGTGGTTCATCAAGCCGCGTAATACGGTGATTCGTCACGGCGAACCCATTCCTTATCCGCAGGGAGAAAAGGTACTGAGCGGCGCGACAGTGGCGCTCATTGTGGGGAAAACCGCCAGCCGGATACGCCCTGAAGCGGCGGCGGACTATATCGCCGGGTATGCGCTGGCTAACGAGGTCAGCCTGCCGGAAGAGAGCTTTTATCGCCCGGCGATTAAAGCGAAATGTCGCGATGGCTTTTGCCCGCTGGGTGAAATGGCGCCGCTGAGTGATGTGGATAACCTCACCATTATCACGGAAATCAACGGACGAGAAGCGGACCACTGGAATACTGCCGATTTACAGCGTAGCGCCGCACAACTGCTTAGCGCGTTAAGTGAGTTCGCTACGCTTAACCCTGGCGATGCGATCTTACTCGGTACGCCGCAGAATCGCGTTGCGCTGCGTCCCGGCGATCGGGTGCGTATTCTGGCGAAAGGTTTACCCGCTCTGGAAAATCCGGTTGTCGCAGAAGATGAATTCGCCCGCCACCAGACGTTTACGTGGCCGCTGTCAGCGACGGGAACGCTATTTGCGCTGGGGTTGAACTACGCCGATCACGCCAGCGAGCTGGCATTTACGCCGCCGAAAGAGCCGCTGGTATTTATCAAAGCGCCAAACACCTTTACCGAACATCACCAAACGTCGGTGCGCCCGAACAACGTCGAATATATGCACTATGAAGCCGAACTGGTCGTGGTGATTGGCAAAACGGCGCGTAAGGTGAGCGAAGCCGAAGCCATGGAGTATGTGGCCGGTTACACCGTCTGTAACGACTACGCGATCCGCGACTATCTGGAAAACTACTACCGTCCGAATCTGCGGGTAAAAAGCCGCGACGGCCTGACGCCGATAGGCCCGTGGATTGTGGATAAAGAGGCGGTTTCTGATCCGCACAACCTGACGTTACGCACCTTTGTCAACGGTGAGCTGCGCCAGGAAGGGACGACCGCCGATCTGATCTTCAGCATCCCGTTCCTGATTTCTTATCTGAGCGAATTTATGACGTTGCAACCGGGCGACATGATTGCCACCGGTACGCCGAAAGGGCTGTCCGATGTGGTGCCGGGGGATGAAGTTGTCGTTGAAGTAGAAGGCGTGGGTCGCCTGGTTAACCGAATCGTCAGTGAGGAGAGCGCAAAATGAAGAAAATAAATCATTGGATTAACGGCAAAAACGTTGCAGGTAACGACTACTTCCAGACCACTAACCCGGCGACCGGTGATGTGCTGGCGGAAGTAGCCTCCGGCGGTGAAGCAGAAGTGAACCAGGCTGTCGCGGCGGCAAAAGAGGCGTTCCCGAAATGGGCCAACCTGCCGATGAAAGAGCGCGCGCGCCTGATGCGCCGCCTTGGGGACCTGATTGACCAGCATGTGCCGGAAATCGCGGCGATGGAAACCGCCGACACCGGCCTGCCTATTCACCAGACTAAAAACGTGCTGATCCCGCGCGCCTCGCATAACTTCGAATTCTTCGCCGAAGTGTGCCAGCAGATGAACGGCAAGACCTACCCGGTTGACGATAAAATGCTCAATTATACGCTGGTGCAGCCCGTCGGCGTCTGCGCGCTGGTGTCGCCGTGGAACGTGCCGTTTATGACCGCGACCTGGAAAGTCGCGCCGTGCCTGGCGCTGGGTAACACCGCGGTGCTCAAAATGTCCGAGCTGTCGCCGTTGACTGCCGACAGGCTGGGCGAGCTGGCGCTGGAGGCAGGAATTCCGGCAGGCGTGCTGAACGTGGTGCAGGGCTACGGCGCGACGGCGGGCGATGCGCTGGTACGCCACCATGACGTGCGTGCGGTGTCGTTTACCGGCGGTACCGCCACCGGTCGCAATATCATGAAAAATGCCGGCCTGAAAAAATACTCGATGGAGCTGGGCGGCAAATCGCCGGTGCTGATTTTTGAAGACGCCGACATTGAGCGCGCGCTGGACGCCGCGCTGTTCACCATCTTCTCGATCAACGGCGAACGCTGCACCGCCGGGTCGCGCATCTTTATCCAGCAGAGCATTTACCCTGAGTTCGTGAAGCGCTTTGCCGAACGCGCGAATCGCCTGCGTGTCGGCGATCCGACGGACCCGAACACCCAGGTCGGCGCGCTGATTAGCCAACAGCACTGGGAAAAAGTCTCTGGCTATATTCGCCTCGGCATTGAAGAGGGCGCAACGCTGCTGGCGGGCGGTGCGGAAAAACCCACTGACCTGCCTGCGCATCTGAAAGGCGGTAACTTCCTGCGCCCAACCGTGCTGGCCGATGTCGACAACCGTATGCGCGTCGCGCAGGAAGAGATCTTTGGGCCAGTCGCCTGTCTGCTGCCATTCAAAGACGAAGCGGAAGGGTTACGTTTGGCGAACGACGTGGAATACGGTCTGGCCTCTTATATCTGGACCCAGGACGTGAGCAAAGTGTTGCGCCTGGCGCGTGGGATTGAAGCCGGCATGGTCTTCGTCAACACCCAGAACGTCCGCGACCTGCGTCAGCCGTTCGGTGGCGTGAAAGCCTCCGGTACCGGGCGCGAAGGCGGCGAATATAGCTTCGAAGTGTTTGCGGAAATGAAAAACGTCTGCATCTCAATGGGCGACCATCCTATCCCAAAATGGGGAGTTTGATATGGGCAAGTTAGCGTTAGCAGCAAAAATTACCCACGTGCCGTCGATGTATCTTTCTGAACTGCCAGGAAAAAATCACGGTTGTCGTCAGGCAGCCATTGATGGGCATATTGAAATTGGCAAGCGTTGCCGCGAAATGGGCGTTGACACCATTATCGTATTCGACACCCACTGGCTGGTGAATAGCGCTTACCACATTAATTGTGCCGACCATTTCCAGGGCGTCTATACCAGCAACGAATTGCCGCACTTTATTCGCGACATGACCTATGACTATGACGGTAATCCGGAACTCGGCCATCTGATCGCCGACGAGGCAGTCAAACTGGGCGTGCGCGCTAAAGCGCATAACATCCCGAGCCTGAAGCTGGAGTATGGCACGCTGGTGCCGATGCGCTACATGAACAGCGACAAGCACTTCAAAGTGGTCTCCATCTCGGCGTTCTGTACTGTGCATGACTTTGCCGACAGTCGCAGACTGGGCGAAGCCATTCTCAAGGCGATTGAGAAATATGACGGTACCGTAGCGGTATTCGCCAGTGGTTCTCTGTCGCACCGTTTTATTGACGACCAACGGGCGGAAGAGGGGATGAACAGCTACACCCGCGAGTTCGATCATCAAATGGACGAGCGCGTGGTCAAGCTGTGGCGCGAAGGCAAATTCAAGGAGTTTTGCACCATGTTGCCGGAGTACGCCGACTACTGCTACGGCGAAGGCAACATGCACGACACGGTCATGCTGCTGGGAATGCTGGGTTGGGACAAATACGACGGCAAGGTGGAGTTCATCACCGACCTGTTCGCCAGCTCCGGTACCGGCCAGGTAAACGCTGTTTTCCCGCTGCCTGCGTAAGGGGTGTTTATGCCGCACTTTATTGCTGAATGTACTGAAAATATTCGCGAGCAGGCTGATTTACCAAGCCTGTTCAGCAAAGTAAACGAGGCGCTGGCCGCCAGCGGGATTTTCCCCATCGGTGGTATCCGCAGTCGCGCCCACTGGCTGGGTACCTGGCAGATGGCTGACGGTAAGCATGATTACGCGTTTGTGCATATGACGCTGAAAATCGGCGCCGGGCGCAGCCTGGAGAGCCGTCAGGAAGTCGGCGAAATGCTGTTTGGGCTGATTAAAGCCCACTTCGCCGACCTGATGGAGAACCGCTATCTGGCGCTGTCGTTTGAGATTGCCGAGTTACATCCAACGCTCAATTACAAACAAAACAACGTACACGCGTTATTTAAATAGCACACTCTTTCGCCCGGTGGCGCTGCGCTGACCGGGCCTACAAAAAAACGATGCACGAAGCAGTACCGAACCGTAGGCCGGGTAAGACGCACCCGCGTCGCCACCCGGCGCAGCAGCACCGAATGAGGTAACAGGAAGCAACTATGCTCGATAAACAGACCCATACCCTGATCGCTCAGCGACTTAATCAGGCTGAAAAACAGCGTGAACAGATTCGCGCAGTGTCGCTGGATTATCCCAACATCACTATTGAAGATGCCTATGCCGTACAGCGTGAATGGGTCAATATCAAGATTGCCGAAGGGCGCACGCTCAAAGGCCACAAAATCGGCCTGACCTCAAAAGCGATGCAGGCCAGCTCGCAAATCAGCGAACCGGATTACGGCGCGCTGCTTGACGATATGTTCTTCCATGACGGCGGCGATATCCCCACCGACCGTTTTATCGTCCCGCGTATTGAAGTGGAGCTGGCGTTCGTGCTGGCGAAACCGCTGCGCGGCCCCTACTGCACGCTGTTCGACGTCTACAACGCCACGGATTATGTGATTCCGGCGCTGGAACTGATTGACGCCCGCAGCCACAACATCGACCCGGAAACCCAGCGCCCGCGCAAAGTGTTCGACACCATTTCCGACAACGCCGCCAACGCCGGGGTGATCCTCGGTGGTCGCCCCATCAAACCAGACGAGCTGGATCTGCGCTGGATCTCCGCGCTGCTCTATCGCAACGGCGTGATCGAAGAGACCGGCGTCGCCGCAGGCGTGCTGAATCATCCGGCCAACGGCGTGGCGTGGCTGGCGAACAAGCTTGCCCCCTACGATGTCCAGCTTGAAGCCGGGCAGATCATCCTCGGCGGCTCGTTCACCCGCCCGGTGCCGGCGCGCAAGGGCGACACCTTCCATGTCGATTACGGCAACATGGGCGCGATCAGTTGCCGGTTTGTGTAAGGAAAAAACGATGAAAAATGCTTTCAAAGACGCGTTAAAAGCGGGGCGTCCGCAAATCGGTTTGTGGCTGGGGCTTGCCAACAGTTACAGCGCTGAACTGTTAGCGGGCGCCGGCTTCGACTGGCTACTGATCGACGGTGAACACGCGCCAAACAACGTGCAGACGGTGTTGACCCAGTTGCAGGCGATTGCGCCTTATCCCAGCCAGCCGGTGGTGCGTCCGTCATGGAACGATCCGGTACAGATTAAGCAACTGCTCGACGTCGGCGCGCAAACGCTGCTGATACCGATGGTGCAGAATGCCGATGAAGCGCGAAACGCCGTGGCGGCTACGCGTTATCCGCCTGCCGGTATTCGCGGCGTGGGCAGTGCGCTGGCGCGGGCATCGCGCTGGAATCGCATCCCGGACTATCTCCACCAGGCCAACGACGCCATGTGCGTACTGGTGCAGATTGAAACGCGTGAGGCGATGAGCAATCTGGCGTCAATTCTCGACGTGGATGGCATTGACGGCGTGTTTATTGGTCCGGCGGACCTCAGCGCCGATATGGGCTTTGCCGGCAATCCGCAGCACCCGGAAGTGCAGGCGGCGATTGAGAACGCCATCGTGCAGATACGCGCGGCGGGGAAAGCGCCGGGGATTCTGATGGCCAATGAAGCACTGGCGAAACGTTATCTGGAACTGGGGGCGCTATTTGTCGCCGTCGGCGTTGACACCACGCTGCTGGCGCGCGGAGCGGAGGCGCTGGCGGCGCGCTTTGGCGCAGAAAAAAAACTGTCCGGTGCGTCCGGCGTCTATTAAGCCTGGCCCGGTAAGCGTAGCGCTACCGGGCAACCGTAGTACCCTACAAAAATTCCCATCAGAGGAAAAAAAATGAGCGACACATCATCTGCACTTCCGGAAAGCCCCGAGTCTGTCAGTTCGCACAACGCGCTCAGCACGGGTCAACAAACCGTCATAAATAAACTGTTCCGCCGACTGATCGTATTTTTATTCGTGTTGTTTATCTTCTCGTTTTTAGACCGTATCAACATCGGTTTTGCCGGGTTGACGATGGGGCAGGATCTGGGGTTAAGCGCCACCATGTTTGGTCTTGCCACGACGCTGTTTTACGCCACCTACGTCATTTTCGGCATTCCCAGCAACGTGATGTTGAGCATCGTCGGTGCCCGCCGCTGGATTGCGACCATTATGGTGCTATGGGGCATTGCATCTACCGCTACGATGTTCGCGGTGGGACCGAAAAGCCTGTATGTGCTGCGAATGCTGGTGGGCATTACCGAAGCGGGCTTTTTGCCAGGAATATTGCTCTATTTAACCTACTGGTTCCCGGCATTTTTCCGCGCCCGCGCCAATGCATTATTTATGATTGCCATGCCAGCCACTACCGCGTTGGGGTCGATTGTCTCCGGCTATATTTTATCGCTGGACGGCATATTCAATCTGCATGGATGGCAGTGGTTATTCCTGCTGGAGGGATTTCCGTCAGTTTTGTTAGGCATTATGGTCTGGTTTTACCTGGATGATACCCCGGCAAAAGCCAAATGGCTGACGGCAGAGGATAAAAAATGTTTGCAGGAGATGATGGATAATGACCGCCTGACGCTGGTTCAGCCGGAGGGGGCCATCAGCCATAACGCCATGCAGCAGCGTAGTCTGTGGCGCGAAGTATTCACGCCAATTGTACTGATGTATACGCTGGCCTATTTTTGCCTTACCAATACGCTTAGCGCCATTAGTATCTGGACGCCGCAAATCCTGAAAAGTTTTAATGAAGGCAGCAGCAATATCACCATCGGCCTGCTGGCGGCGATCCCGCAGATTTGTACTATTCTGGGCATGATTTACTGGAGCCGCCATTCGGACAAGCATCAGGAGCGTAAACATCACACGGCGTTGCCGTTCCTGTTTGCCGCCGCGGGCTGGCTGCTGGCGTCGGCGACCGACCATAACCTGATCCAGCTCCTGGGGATCGTGATGGCATCCACGGGTTCCTTTAGCGCGATGGCGATCTTCTGGACCACGCCGGATCAGTCGATCAGTTTACGCGCCAGGGCGATAGGCATTGCGGTCATCAATGCCACCGGCAATATTGGCTCCGCGCTCAGCCCGTTTATGATTGGCTGGCTAAAAGATATCACCGGTAGCTTCAATAGCGGCCTCTGGTTTGTCGCTTCTCTGTTAGTCGTCGGCGCCGCCATTATCTGGCTTATTCCCATGAAAGCATCGCGTCCGCGCGCCACCCCTTGAGGAGAAACTATGTGCCAACGTGCGATCGCCAATATTGATATCAGCAAAGAGTATGACGAAAGCATGGGCAGTAACGATGTGCATTATCAGTCGTTTGCTCGTATGGCGGATTTCTTTGGTCGTGATATGCAGGCGCATCGCCACGACCAGTTTTTTCAAATGCACTTTCTTGATACCGGGCAGATTGAGCTACAGCTCGACGATCATCGCTATTCGGTGCAGGCGCCGCTATTTGTGCTTACGCCGCCCTCGGTGCCGCATGCTTTTATTACCGAATCGGATAGCGATGGCCATGTTCTGACGGTACGCGAAGAGCTGGTTTGGCCGCTGCTGGAAGTGCTTTATCCCGGCACCAGAGAGGCCTTTGGCCTGCCGGGAATCTGCCTGTCGCTGGCGGATAAACCCAACGAGCTGGCGGCGCTCAAACATTACTGGCAGCTAATTGAGCGGGAGTCCACGGAACAACTGGCTGGCTGCGAACATACCCTGGTGCTACTGGCGCAGGCGGTATTTACCTTGCTGTTGCGTAATGCGAAGCTGGACGATCACGCCGCAACCGGGATGCGCGGTGAACTGAAACTTTTTCAGCGCTTTACCCTGTTAATTGACAACCACTTCCATCAGCACTGGACGGTGCCCGATTATGCCTGCGAGCTGCATATTACCGAATCTCGTTTGACCGATATTTGCCGACGTTTTGCTAATCGCCCGCCTAAACGCCTGATTTTTGATCGGCAATTACGCGAGGCGAAACGACTGCTGCTTTTTTCCGACAATGCTGTCAACGAGATCGCCTGGCAATTAGGTTTTAAAGATCCGGCTTATTTCGCCCGTTTCTTTAATCGCCTTGCTGGCTGTTCTCCTTCGCAGTTTCGCCAACGTGAAGTTCCCTCTTTTCTCAACTAAGAAGAGTAAAAACATGATGAAAAAAAGCGTCGCTATGCTGGCGGTTTGTATGCTGGCGCAAAGCCACCTTGTCATTGCTGCCGGTACTCCTGCGCCTCAAGAGATCAACATTGTTTTACTGGGCACCAAAGGCGGGCCTTCTTTGCTCAATACAGCCAGACTACCGCAAGCGACGGCGCTCACTATCGGCGATAAAATATGGCTGATAGATGCCGGCTACGGCGCCAGTCTGCAACTGGTGAAAAACGGCATTCCACTGCGCAACATCAATACTATTTTGCTCACCCATCTGCACAGCGACCACATACTGGATTATCCTTCCTTGCTGATGAATGCCTGGGCAAGTGGTCTGAAAGACCATACCATACAGGTGTATGGCCCGCCGGGAACCCAGGCGATGACGAAGGCTAGCTGGAAGGTCTTTGACAGGGATATCACGCTACGCATGGAAGAAGAGGGGAAACCCGATCCGCGCAACCTGGTTAAGGCGACCGATATTGGTCAGGGCGTCATCTATAAAGATGAACTGGTTACAATAAGCGCGCTGAAAGTGCCTCATTCCCCTTTCCCGGACGGTGAAGCGTTTGCTTACCGTTTTGATACCCAGGGTAAGCGAATCGTCTTCTCTGGCGATACGTCCTGGTTTCCGCCGCTTGCAACGTTTGCCCAAGGGGCGGATATCCTGGTACATGAGGCGGTACATGTCCCCTCGGTAGCAAAACTGGCTAATAGTATTGGCAACGGAAAAACGCTGGCTGAAGCGATTGCGTCGCATCACACCACGATTGAAGATGTCGGTAAGATTGCTCGCGAGGCCCACGTGAAAAAACTGGTGTTAAGTCATCTGGTGCCTGCGACGGTTGCGGATGACGTCTGGCAACAGGAAGCCATGAAAAATTACCCGGGCCCTGTCATTGTCGGTCATGACAATATGACGATAAGCGTACCGTAAGTATCAGAGCAGGGATAAACCCACGGGCTGACATGATGTCAGCCCGTTATGCTTTTGGCGATCAGCATGACGCGCAGAGCTTTTGTCTAAAACATTATTTTTTCTAAACACTACTTGCTGATTTTTATGCACAATAAAGGTAAGATGATTGCTCTGGTGAAATATCACTAAATAAGAATGTCACGGATGGAATTTATACAGTGTTAAAAGCAATGCGTTTCTTTGTCTGCCGGCCATCAGTAATATCCTCTGTACCGGCTCCTCGTTGCCAAAGTGAAGGTTAGATTAAACGAATCAAAAAATATCCGAACTGTACAATTTTTATATCAAACATATTTAACTGCAAAATACTGCAAACGTGCGCGAATACACTTAATCAGTAGTATGGCTAATGCATACTTTATTTCCTAAACTTTCTTATTATCTATTTGAATATTTCTGGTTAAACCAAATGGACAAACGGATACCAGACACTCGAAAGGATAACTGCAGGCTTCTGGTTTAGGATTGCAGTTACCAGGACAGTGGCTATTTTCTTTAAGCGATTTCCATAGAACAGGATTAAACCTGGTAACGTTGTAAACAGTAACGGGATAAAGTTTATCGTTTATTAAGACCCCCTTATTAAAGGGGATGATAATGCTACCTGGAGGCATGTAAACATCTGCCTGATACCATAAGGTCAATCTAAGATTTTTTAGGCTATGTATGCATGAGAACGACACTCCGGTAGAGGGACTTATAACTGTATCAACGACCTTCCATTCCATTACAGAAACCTTTTAAGTGAAATAGTCAATGGTGTAAATTACATTTTCCGTAAGCCTATTCAGGATAGATGAAAATCTGAGAAACATAACTCGTTGAAAACGATCGTTTTTTATTGACCACTCTATTTATATTGATTTTTTAATAAGTTATTTATTTTATGCTCTTATTTTGTTTACATTCTATTACATTTTTGTATTTTAGGCGTGGTGTAAATATTGGGCGGTAGTGGATGTTATAACGCTCAATTATTAAACTGTAAGTGACTGTTGTATTTCTTATTTATAAATACCGCAACCTGTAAGCGCAGCGGTACATTTTACCCGGCATTGACAGGGAGAAGGTACGTATCAACCAGAGAGTACAAAACAGTGAAAGAATATATTCTTCAGGCAATAAATGATCGCTAACGTGTAAAAATAACCGACGTATCTAAAAAATGTGAACGTGTGGCTGGTCTTTATTTAAACGATGATCTTCGCAATGGCGCATTAATGGCTGACATTGGCGGTTCGTTGATCGGGTTGTGCGCGGTGAAAGGCTATATTTCTTCCGTTGGGGGAAGTATGTCAGAGGCATTCTGGTATTATACCGGGTGCATGTAAATCCGGGGTGGGCAGAAAGCCCACCCTCGGTTTATTGCCTTTATCGTGGATTAGGGATGCGAGATAAAGCGAGAAAGGCGTTGCAGCAGTAACCGGTTTTCTTCGCGCAGCCGTGAATTCTCTTCCAGCAGCGTTAACGCGACCGCGATCCCAGGCCAGTCGAGCGCCAGCTCCTCGCGTAAGCGTAGCGCGCGTTGTACCACGCTCGCTGCGCGATCGTCGAATTGCCAGTCGGCGTTATCGTCTTCGTAAGGCTCAATTACGCCAAGTCCGACGATTTCGTTTAGCTCCTCTTCCGTCACGCCGGTGTGCAAACAAAATTCGGTGATGGTAAAGGTGACAGTGATGTTAGCCATTATGCTTTCCCCCATTGCTGGCGTGGGTCAAAGGACGACTGCGCGTCCGCCAGTTGTTGCCACAGGGCAGCTGTCTTCTCGTCAGGTTTCGGCGGCATAACGATTTTGATGATGGCATAGAGATCGCCAGTGTGCTTTTTACTGGCTAATCCTTTTCCTTTGATACGCAGCCGCTGACCTGCCTGGCTGCCGGGGGGAATGGTCAGCAAAATACGCTCTTTAAGCGTTGGCACAGACACCTTAGCGCCGAGCGCCGCCTCCCATGGGGCAAGCGGAAGGACGACTTCCAGATCCTGATTGACAATATCAAAGAGCGGATGCGGGGCAATATGGATAACGAGCCATAAATCGCCATTAGGTCCGCCGTTTTCCCCCGGCGTGCCCTGGCCTTTCAGTCTGATTCGTTGCCCGTTGCTGACGCCAGCCGGGATTTTCACATTCAATGTTTTGGGAATTTCCCGCTCCACCAGGCCGAACGCGTTATAAACGGGGACGGAATAGCTAATCGTACGCTGGTGCTCTTCCAGCGTTTCTTCCAGGAATACCGCCACTTCAATTTCGATATCATGACCGCGTGCGGCGTGGCGGTGGTGCGAATGGCGACCGTGCTGACCAAAAATAGACGAGAAAATATCATCAAAATCTTCGGCGTTATACGGCTGGCCTTCGTGTTGCTGGAACTGGCGATTAAATTGTGGATCGTTACGGTGTTGCCATAACTGGTCATACTCGGCGCGCCGTTGCTCATCACTCAGCACTTCCCATGCTTCAGCAACCTCTTTGAAACGGGCTTCGGCATCGGGTTCTTTGCTGACATCTGGATGGTACTTGCGGGCCAGTCGGCGATAGGCGGTCTTAATCGTCTTGAGATCGTCCGTCGGTTTCACGCCCATAATGGCGTAATAATCCTTAAGTTCCATAGCATCATCTCGCTAAATCAATACATACAGAAGGGACCCCAAAAAGGTTTCTCCACTAAGTGTAGGGTAAACCTGAAAAGTGCGTATGAAAACACCAGTTATATCATTAGTAAGAATAAATTACGTTGTTCGACTATCAGAAGGTTGCGCAGCGCGCCGACATAACTTTACAGGGGAAAGGTTGCCAAAACCGCGCCAGTGGCTAAGATAACTCGCGTTAAACAGTGAGGGCGCAATGGCGAAACAACAACGGATGGGCTGGTGGTTTCTTTGCCTTGCATGTGTCGTGGTAATGGTTTGTACCGCGCAACGCATGGCGGGCCTGCACGCCTTGCAGATGCAGGCGACGGCCTCTGCTGCGGTGGTCAGCGCTCCCTCCTCGACAGATGACGGCTCGCCGGTCACCCCCTGCGAATTAAGCGCCAAGTCGCTGCTGGCGGCGCCTCCGGTACTCTTTGAAGTCGCTATCCTTGCGCTTTGTCTACTGCTTTCCTTACTGGCGCCTGTCCGGGTCATGCGCCTGCCGTTTTCGCCTCCACGGGCTATTTCGCCGCCCACATTACGGGTACATCTACGATTTTGTGTCTTCCGTGAATGACAGACCGGTTATTGCTAACGGTTAATTACTCATTCACGGAGAAAAAATATGATGATTTTGTTCAGGCGGATACTGTTCTGCCTGTTATGGCTTTGGCTGCCCGTTTCCTGGGCGGCGGAAAGCGGCTGGCTGCGTTCGCCCGATAACGACCATGCCAGCATACGGCTACGTGCCGATACGTCCGCTAACGGTGAGACCCGGCTGTTGCTGGATGTCAAACTGGAAAACGGCTGGAAAACCTACTGGCGCGCGCCGGGGGAAGGGGGCGTGGCGCCCTCTATCGCCTGGAAAGGCGACATGCCTGAGGTAAGTTGGTTCTGGCCAACCCCCTCGCGCTTTGATGTGGCGAATATCACCACCCAGGGATATCACGACGAGGTGACCTTTCCGATGATCGTGCGCGGTACGCCGCCCGCGACCTTGAGCGGCGTGTTGACGTTATCAACCTGCAGCAATGTTTGTCTGTTGACCGATTACCCCTTTTCCGTGACGCCCACTGTGCAGAATGCCGATTTTGCCCATGACTATGCGCGGGCGATGGGTAAAGTTCCGCTCCGCAGTGGACTAACGGACTCGCTTGACGTCGGCTATCGCCCGGGAGAACTGGTGGTCACTGCTACGCGAGCGGCGGGCTGGTCATCGCCCGGGCTCTATCTTGACACCATAGATGACGTCGATTTTGCGAAGCCTCGCCTGCGCGTAGAGGGCGACAGGTTACAGGCGACGGTGCCGGTGACGGACAGTTGGGGCGAAAAGGCGCCCGATTTGCGCAACAAATCGCTGACCCTCGTGTTAGCCGATGGCGCTATCGCCCAGGAGAGCACGCAAACCATTGGCGCTGCGCCAGCGCAAACGCCGGACAATGCGGCGCTACCTTTCTGGCAAGTTGTAATGATGGCGCTGATCGGCGGACTGATTCTTAATTTAATGCCCTGCGTACTGCCGGTTCTGGGCATGAAACTTGGCTCTATTTTATTGGTAGAGGAAAAAAGCCGCTCTCACATCAGGCGACAATTTTTGGCTTCGGTCGCCGGTATCATTGCGTCATTTATGGCGCTGGCGGCGTTTATGACCCTCCTTCGCCTGTCAAACCATGCGCTGGCCTGGGGAGTCCAGTTCCAGAATGCATGGTTTATTGGTTTTATGGCGCTGGTGATGTTGTTGTTTAGCGCCAGCCTGTTTGGGCTTTTTGAGTTCAGGCTTCCCTCATCTATGACCACGAAACTGGCCACTTACGGCGGTAACGGTATGTCGGGACATTTCTGGCAGGGGGCATTCGCCACGCTGCTGGCGACGCCTTGTAGCGCGCCGTTTCTGGGCACGGCGGTCGCGGTGGCGCTCACGGCGTCGTTGCCGACGCTGTGGGGGTTGTTCCTTGCGCTTGGCCTGGGAATGAGCGCGCCGTGGCTACTGGTCGCGCTACGACCAGGGCTTGCGCTACGTTTACCGCGCCCCGGGCGTTGGATGAATGTCCTGCGCAGGATCCTCGGTCTGATGATGCTGGGATCGGCTATCTGGCTGGCGACGTTACTCCTGCCGCATTTCGGCTTCACTGCGTCAAAGAGCGCGCAAGACACGGTTCAGTGGCAACCCTTGAGTGAACAGGCAATCCAGTCGGCGCTGGCGCAGCATAAGCGGGTATTTGTCGATGTCACTGCGGACTGGTGTATTACCTGTAAAGTGAATAAATACAACGTCCTGCAAAAAGAGGATGTGCAGGCCGCCTTGCAACAGCCGGATGTTGTGGCGCTGCGGGGAGACTGGACGCTGCCGTCCGATGCCATTACAGATTTTCTGAAAACGCGTGGCCAGGTCGCCGTGCCGTTTAATCAGGTATATGGCCCCGGCTTGCCGGAAGGGGAGGCATTGCCCACTTTGCTGACCCGCGATGCGGTATTACAAACGTTGAAAAAAGCGAAAGGAATAACCCAATGAAATACATGATTGTTTTACTGCTGGCGCTGTTTTCAACGCTGAGCATCGCGCAAGAAACCGCCCCTTTTACGCCGGATCAGGAAAAGCAGATTGAAAATCTGATCCATGCGGCGTTGTTTAACGACCCTGCCAGCCCGCGGATAGGCGCTAAACACCCTAAGCTGACGCTGGTGAACTTTACGGATTACAACTGTCCGTACTGCAAACAGCTCGATCCGATGCTGGAAAAGATTGTGCAGAAATATCCTGACGTTGCGGTCATTATTAAACCGCTGCCATTCAAAGGAGAGAGTTCCATACTGGCGGCGCGTATTGCGCTGACCACCTGGCGCGAGCATCCGCAACAGTTCCTCGCGCTACATGAAAAACTCATGCAAAAGCGCGGTTACCATACGGATGACAGTATTAAACAGGCCCAGCAGAAAGCAGGGGCTACGCCAGTGACTCTGGATGAAAAAAGCATGGAAACGATACGCACTAATTTGCAGTTGGCAAGGCTGGTCGGCGTGCAAGGAACGCCAGCGACGATCATTGGCGACGAGCTGATTCCGGGCGCAGTGCCCTGGGATACGCTGGAAGCGGTGGTGAAAGAAAAACTGGCGGCTGCCAATGGCGGGTAAACTGCGGCGTTGGCTGCGTGAAGCCGCGGTTTTTCTGGCGCTCCTCATCGCGATAATGGTGGTCATGGACGTCTGGCGCGCGCCGCAGGCGCCTCCGGCGTTTGCCGCGACACCATTACATACGCTGACGGGAGAGTCGACAACTCTGGCGACATTGAGCGAAGAACGCCCCGTACTGCTCTATTTTTGGGCCAGCTGGTGCGGGGTATGCCGCTTTACTACGCCTGCGGTCGCTCGCCTGGCGGCGGAAGGGGAAAACGTCATGACCGTTGCGCTCCGCTCCGGCGATGACGCTGAGGTTGCCCGCTGGCTGGCGCGCAAGGGCGTTGACTTCCCGGTCATCAATGATGCTAACGGCGCCTTATCCGCTGGATGGGAAATCAGCGTGACGCCAACGCTGGTGGTGGTTTCACAAGGTCGGGTTGTGTTCACCACCAGCGGCTGGACCAGCTATTGGGGCATGAAGCTTCGGCTGTGGTGGGCAAAAACGTTCTGAATATGCGCCGGGGTTTCCCGGCGCTAACGCGTTTACTGTAAGAAAAACCCCCGTTTTGCGAAATCGTTCCCGGAAAAATGATCCATTTCTGTCACACTCAGAACGATTTGATAACAACAAGAGGTCATAGGGATGAAAAAATCATTACTCGCTGTTGCTGTGGCAGGGGCTGTTTTGTTGTCATCCGCCGTACAGGCGCAGACAACGCCGGAGGGTTATCAATTACAACAGGTGCTGATGATGAGCCGCCATAATCTGCGGGCGCCGCTGGCGAATAATGGCAGCGTACTGGCGCAGTCGACGCCGAACGCCTGGCCGGCGTGGGACGTTCCCGGCGGGCAACTGACGACGAAAGGCGGCGTGCTGGAAGTCTATATGGGACACTACACACGTGAATGGCTGGTCGCGCAGGGGCTGATACCGTCGGGAGAATGTCCGGCGCCCGACACGGTATATGCCTATGCGAATAGTTTGCAGCGCACCGTCGCCACCGCGCAATTTTTCATTACCGGCGCTTTCCCCGGCTGTGATATTCCTGTTCATCATCAGGAAAAAATGGGCACTATGGACCCTACCTTCAATCCGGTGATTACCGATGATTCCGCCGCGTTCCGGCAACAGGCCGTACAGGCGATGGAAAAGGCGCGTAGTCAGCTACATCTTGATGAGAGTTATAAACTGCTTGAGCAGATAACGCATTATCAGGACTCGCCGTCCTGCAAAGAGAAGCATCAGTGTTCGCTAATCGATGCGAAAGATACCTTCAGCGCGAACTATCAGCAAGAGCCTGGCGTGCAGGGGCCGCTGAAAGTAGGGAATTCGCTGGTGGATGCGTTTACCCTGCAATATTACGAAGGGTTTCCGATGGATCAGGTCGCCTGGGGCGGGATCCACACCGATCGGCAGTGGAAGGTGCTGTCAAAATTGAAAAACGGCTATCAGGACAGCCTGTTTACCTCACCCACGGTGGCGCGCAATGTCGCTGCGCCGCTGGTGAAATATATCGATAAGGTGCTGGTTGCCGATCGCGTTAGCGCGCCGAAGGTTACCGTGCTGGTGGGGCATGATTCCAATATCGCGTCGCTGCTGACGGCGTTGGATTTTAAACCCTATCAGCTCCATGACCAGTATGAGAGAACGCCGATTGGCGGTCAGCTTGTCTTCCAACGCTGGCATGACGGCAACGCTAACCGGGATTTGATGAAAATCGAGTATGTCTACCAGAGCGCCCGGCAGTTACGTAACGCGGAAGCGTTAACGCTCAAATCGCCCGCGCAAAGGGTAACCCTGGAACTGAAAGGATGTCCGGTGGATGCGAACGGCTTCTGTCCGCTGGATAAGTTCGATAACGTCATGAACACTGCTGCAAAATAGCCATATGCCCCCGCGCAGGCGGGGGCGTTTGTGTTATACGTTTTTACGTTCGATGATTTGTTCGCCCCAGAAGAGCGAGTCTTTGTCCGTTTTCTCAAAGGCTTTGATCAGCACCTCATCGCTACCTTCTTCCCATATTTTTTCTGCCAGTTTCTCGTCATAGTGAGCGACTTCAAAAATGGCTTCGGCAATTTCCGGCGACGTATTACGCAGGCTTGCCCATTCGCCGACGCGGTGCGCTTTTGCTTCTTGAGTTGGCATTCGAATCCTCCTGTTGAAGATTAGCCGTTGAGTTTGACTGCCAGACCGGCGACGTATTCCCCCTGATAGCGAGCGATAGAGAGTTCCTCCTGGCTTGGTTGACGTGAACCGTCGCCTCCGGCGATAGTCGTTGCGCCGTAAGGCGTGCCGCCGCGAACCTGGGAGACGTCAAACAGTTCCTGTGCGGCATAGCCTATCGGGACGATCACCATCCCATGATGGGCAAGCGTAGTCCAGGTCGAGGTGATGGTCTGCTCCTGGCCACCGCCCGTTCCGGTAGAACTGAACACGCTGCCGAGCTTGCCGTATAGCGCGCCGGATGCCCACAGTCCACCGGTTTGATCCAGGAAGGTACGCATCTGGCCTGACATATTGCCAAACCGGGTTGGCGTACCAAAAATAATGGCATCGTAATCCGCCAGCTCCTGTGGGGTGGCAACCGGTGCGTTTTGCGTTTTACCGCCAGCTTTTGCGAAGATTTCAGGCGGCATTGTTTCTGGCACACGCTTTATAATGACCTCTGCGCCGTCGACTTTCTTTGCCCCTTCCGCCACCGCGTGCGCCATGGTTTCAATGTGTCCGTACATGGAATAATAGAGCACCAGAATCTTTGCCATTTGTACTACTCCTCAGATTAATCAGGTGTGTAGCGATTCGCTACGTCTATTTAAAGATATGCCCTCCTGTGAAGAGTGCAAATTTCAGCGCCATTTCTTTGATTTATAACAATAATTAATTTGGCGACCTTTGTTGCAAAATGATACATTTTTAAGCGCTTTGATTTTTCCAAGTATAAGAATAACTTATTTATTTCTCATGGTTATTATTCTGCATATTCGGCTTCTGATGTTGCAGAATATTTCGGTAAGCGGCCTACCACGGCGTTTTTCACTATGCTTAATTTTACGCGGCGTTACTGATGATATCGTTCATACGCGGCGCGAGGAGATACTCCTCATTACCTATGCAATATGATGTCTAATCTATGACGGAGGTCAGTAATGGCAAACCATCGTGGCGGTTCCGGTAATTTTGCGGAAGACCGCGAAAGAGCATCAGAAGCAGGTCGTAAAGGTGGTCAGCACAGCGGGGGCAATTTTAAGAATGACCCGCAGCGTGCATCCGAAGCAGGCAAAAAAGGGGGCAAAAGCAGTAACCGTAATAGCTAGCCTGCGTCACAACAGCAAGACGCTGAGCGTTTCGCGCTAAAAAGCGTCATGCGCCACCGCCGCCGGATTTCCGGCGGTTTTTTGTTTATAAGCCGGATTTGGTATGCTTGCGTCCTGACGAAAAGGAGAGGGCGCATGTCGCAACGCACAGAGAAAAAAATCGGGAAACGCTCGCAGGCCACCGGTGCAAAACGGCAGCTTATCTTAACCGCCGCGCTTGCCATTTTTTCCCAGTATGGCATTCATGGCGCGCGTCTTGAGCAGGTCGCCGAGCGGGCAGGCGTCTCCAAAACCAATCTGCTTTATTATTATCCCTCGAAAGAGGCGCTGTATGTCGCGGTAATGCGACAGATCCTGGATGTCTGGCTGGCGCCGCTCAAGGCATTTCGCGCAGAATTTTCCCCTCTGGAGGCCATCAAAGAGTATATCCGTCTCAAGCTGGAGGTTTCGCGTGATTATCCGCAGGCGTCGCGGCTCTTCTGCATGGAGATGCTGGCGGGCGCGCCGCTCTTAATGGAGGAACTGACCGGCGATCTAAAAGCGTTGATAGATGAAAAATCCGCGCTGATTGCCGGATGGGTGCACAGCGGGAAACTGGCGCCCGTCTCCCCGCACCATTTGATCTTCATGATTTGGGCCGCCACGCAACATTACGCCGATTTTGCCCCTCAGGTTGAGGCGGTAACCGGCGCGACGCTTCGCGATGAAGCCTTTTTCAACCAAACGGTCGAAAGCGTTCAGCGCATTATTATTGAAGGGATTCGCGTGCGTTAACCGGCTGGCGGCAGTGGGCAGCTCAAATCACCCTCTTCACATTGCAGCAGCGAGGCTAAAAACGCTTCGCGTTCGTTCGTTTTATCGGTCAGGCACTGGCTGGCGATCATGGGTTGCACGCTGCCGCCCTCCGTACCTGAGCGAATCAGAGCGCAATCGGCGTCCCGCAGTGCAATCCATGCCACCTGCGCTTTTTGCAACAGCTCGCGCTGCGGCGGTTGCGCACGCTTAATCGCGCTTTGATAGGTTTCGTTCAGCTTTTTATCTGCCGCCTGGTATTGCGCGGCGGCGCAGCGATTCATTTCCAGCTGCGTACTGGCGCTGGCACATTCATCGGCCAACGCCTGACTGCTGAACAACAACGCCGCGCAGGTAAGGAAAATTCGTTTCATACGCTCCTCTGACGCGAGTAAAAAGGCTCCATTGACGGAGCCTTAATTAACCACAGTATTAGCCAATTGTCATCAGGCTGGCATTACCGCCAGCGGCAGCAGTGTTTACGCTCAGCGAACGTTCAATATAGAGCCGTTCCAGCAGCATATTGCTTTCGCCGCGGGCGAACCCCTGTACCGACACTATCGCGCCTTCGCGGGCGGCGACGGCTTCGCAAACGGTTCGCAGCTTGTCGGAGTCGCCGTGGAAAATCACCGCGTCAAACGGCTGCGCCATCAGCGTTTCCGCTTTCGCAAACTGGACACGCGCCGCAACGGCGGCGGGGAGACGTTTCGCCAGATCGCGGTGGAAGGCGTCGTCTGACCATAGCGCCTGACTGCCGACGGCGAGAACGGCGGCAAGCTGCGTCAACGCGTCCTGTTCGTCATCAGCCAGGCATAATACCCGTTCACGCGGCAACAGCGTCCAGGTATTGCGCTCGCCGGTCGGTCCCGGTAGCAGGCGCTGCGTGCCGGCCTGCGCCAGATCGGCGAATTGTCGGCAGAGCGTCTGTAGCGCCGGGCGATCCGCCGCCCATTGCGTCAGAGCGGTCAACGGCGCGAGTAGCGTGGTTTTAAGCTGCGCATCCACCGGGTAACGCGCATCCTGACGAGTCAGCGTCGTATTGAGCGCATTGGGCGGGCGGTGTGCCAGCAGGCGGTAGAGATAGAGCGGTCCTCCCGCTTTTGGCCCGGTGCCGGACAGGCCTTCGCCGCCAAACGGCTGGACGCCGACGACCGCGCCCACCATATTACGGTTAACGTACAGGTTGCCGACATGGGCGGAACCGGTGACTTGCGCAATGGTTTCATCAATACGGGTATGTACGCCCAGCGTTAGCCCGTAGCCGGAAGCGTTAATCTGTTCGATAAGCTCCGCCAGTTGGTTACGGTTATAACGCACGACATGCAGCACGGGCCCGAAGACCTCTTTTTCCAGTTCTGCGAAGTTTTCCAACTCAATAAGCGTGGGCATAACAAACGTACCGGTCTGCCATTCCTGCGCGTCATCGTTGTTTTCACGCGCGGCCTGGAAAACCGGGCGGCCTTTGGCGCGCATTGTCTGGATATGACGTTCAATGTTGGCTTTGGCCTCGCTATCGATCACCGGCCCGATATCGGTCGTCAGACGGCCTGGATTCCCCATCCGACACTCCGCCATCGCGCCGCGTAACATTTTCAGCGTATGTTCGGCGATATCGTCCTGTAAACACAGCACGCGGAGTGCGGAACAGCGTTGTCCGGCGCTGTCGAAAGCGGAAGCCAGCACATCCACGACCACCTGCTCGGTGAGCGCGGAAGAGTCGACAATCATAGCGTTCATACCGCCGGTTTCCGCAATCAACGGAATAGGGCGGCCCTGGGCGTCAAGACGCGTGGCGATGTTGCGCTGCAACAACGTCGCGACTTCCGTGGAACCGGTAAACATCACGCCGCGTACACGCGCATCGGCGGTAAGCTGGGCGCCGACGGTTTCTCCCCGTCCCGGCAACAGTTGCACGACGCCCGGCGGTACGCCCGCTTCCAGCAAAATGGCAATGCCCTGGGCGGCAATCAGCGATGTCTGCTCTGCCGGTTTCGCCAGAACGCTGTTACCTGCCGCCAGCGCGGCGGCGATTTGGCCGGTGAAAATGGCCAGCGGGAAGTTCCACGGACTGATACAGACCACCGGCCCTAACGGGCGATGCGTTTCGTTATCGAAATCGTCACGTACTTGACCGGCATAATAATGGAGGAAGTCTACCGCTTCGCGCACTTCGGCAATGGCGTTGCTGAACGTTTTCCCGGCTTCACGCACCAACAGGCCAATCAACTGCTGCATTTGGTCTTCCATCAATACCGCCGCCCGCTGTAAAATGGCGGCGCGTTCTTGCGGCGGCGTCGCAAACCAAACCGGCGCCTGATTGACCGCGTTTTGCAACGCCTGTTCAACCTCGCTTTCTGTCGCTTCGCGTCCCCAGCCAACAATATCTTTCGGTTCCGCCGGGTTGATAACCGGCGTCATCTCACCGTCGGCCACCGGTTGTTCCAGCACAGGTTTGGCCTGCCATTTCTGCATGGCGTTGCTTAACAGGGCAGAAGAAAGCGAGGCGAGGCGATGTTCATTCGCTAAATCAAGTCCGGCGGAGTTTATCCGACCTTCGCCGTACAGATCGCGCGGCAGCGGAATTTTCGGATGCGGTATGCCAGCCTGACCTTCCTGCTGCGCCAGTTTTTCCACGGCCTCGACCGGGTCCGCCACCAGTTCATCGAGCGGTAGGGTGGCATCGGCGATACGGTTGACAAAAGAGGTGTTGGCGCCGTTTTCCAGCAGGCGTCGTACCAGATAGGCCAGCAGGGTTTCGTGTGTTCCCACCGGCGCGTAAATACGGCAGGGACGGTTAAGTTTTCCGTCCGCCACTTTACCGGTGACCTGTTCATACAGCGGTTCTCCCATGCCGTGCAGGCACTGGAATTCGTACTGACCCGGATAGTAATTTTGCCCGGCCAGATGATAAATCGCCGCCAGTGTGTGGGCGTTATGGGTCGCGAACTGCGGGTAGATCAGATTAGGTACGGCGAGCAGTTTTTTCGCGCAGGCCAGATAAGAGACATCGGTATACACTTTGCGGGTATAAACCGGATAGCCCTCCAGCCCTTCCATTTGCGCGCGTTTGATCTCGCTATCCCAGTAGGCGCCTTTCACCAGACGAATCATCAGCCGACGGCGGCTACGGGAGGCCAGATCGACTAAATAATCAATGACCAGTGGACAGCGTTTTTGGTAAGCCTGGATCACAAAGCCAATGCCGTTCCAGCCTGCGAGTTCGGGTTCGAAGCAGAGTTTTTCCAGCAGATCGAGCGAGATCTCCAGACGATCCGCCTCTTCGGCGTCGATATTGAGACCGATATCATACTGGCGCGCCAGCAGCGTCAGGGATTTCAGGCGCGGATAAAGCTCCTCCATTACCCGATCGTATTGTGCACGACTATAGCGTGGATGCAGGGCGGACAGCTTAATTGAGATGCCTGGCCCTTCGTAAATACCGCGACCGTTAGACGCTTTGCCGATGGCATGAATCGCTTGCTGGTAAGAGACCATATAAGCCTGCGCATCGGCGGCGGTTAACGCGGCTTCGCCCAGCATATCGTAAGAATAGCGGAACCCTTTCTCTTCCAGTTTTCGGGCATTCGCCAGCGCCTGAGCAATGGTTTCGCCAGTCACGAACTGCTCGCCCATTAAACGCATCGCCATGTCGACGCCTTTGCGGATTAACGGCTCGCCGCTCTTGCCGATAATGCGGTTCAGCGAGCGCGAAAGATTGGCTTCGTTATGCGTTGAGACCAGCCGGCCGGTAAAGAGCAGCCCCCATGTGGCGGCATTTACAAACAGCGACGGGCTACGGCCAATATGCGACTGCCAGTTGCCATTACTGATTTTGTCGCGAATTAACGCATCGCGCGTAGCTTTGTCGGGAATACGCAGCAGCGCTTCCGCCAGACACATCAGCGCTACGCCTTCTTGCGAAGAGAGGGAAAACTCCTGCAACAGGCCTTGTACCATACCCGCGCGACCGCTGGCGGATTTTTGATTGCGCAATTTCTCCGCCAGTTGATACGCCAGTTTATGCGCCTGCTCAGCGACAGGCGGCGACAGGCGCGCCTGTTCCATTAGCATTGACACCGCATCGGTTTCCGGGCGGCGCCAGGCGGCGGTGATGGCGGCGCGAGAGACGGATTGGGGAAGAATCTGTTCGGCAAACTCCAGAAAGGGCTGATGCGGCTCATCCTGCGGCGCGACCGGCTCCTCGCTTTCATTTGCCGCGCCGGCAAACAGCGCAGGTAGCTCCGGTAGCGTATCGCTATTTTCCAGCTTGTCCAGATAGCTAAAGATTGCCTGTTTTATTAACCAGTGCGGCGTGCGATCGATACGCGACGCGGCCATTTTGATCCGTTCGCGCGTGGCGTCGTCCAGCTTAACCCCCATCGTGGTGGTTCCCATACCCTCTACTCCTGTTATTCGCTCTGTCTGCTAACCAATAGTTAGCGGAAAATATCCACTATGTTGCAACTTTGTGCAACCGCGTTAAATGTGACCTGCGTTGCAAGCTTAAAAATGAATAAATTGTTAAAAAAAGAAAGAGGGAGTCTGACGGGGAAAACCATCTGGATTTATTTTCTCTGCGGTAGTTAACACTTTTAAAAGGTGCAACCGCAAAAAATGTGAGAGAGTGCAACCTGGAGAAAAATAGTATCCCTCTGCAATCAAATTTGATGTAAATGGTGTGTTAAATCGATTGTGAATAACCACCGCTTCCGGCAGGATACGGTCGCCCTGGTAAACATAACACCCTTGCCACGTTCCGGCAGGGTACAAAACGGCACGCTACGGTAGTGCCAATAAATAAATTTGGAGAACCTTGATGGCTATTAGCACACCGATGTTGGTGACATTCTGTGTCTATATTTTTGGCATGATATTGATTGGGTTTATCGCCTGGCGCTCAACCAAAAACTTTGATGACTATATTCTTGGCGGTCGCAGTCTGGGGCCGTTTGTTACGGCTTTATCAGCCGGCGCGTCGGATATGAGCGGCTGGCTGTTAATGGGGCTGCCTGGCGCTATCTTTCTGTCGGGGATCTCTGAAAGCTGGATCGCCATTGGCCTGACGTTAGGCGCATGGATTAACTGGAAGCTGGTGGCCGGGCGCCTGCGCGTGCATACAGAATTTAACAATAACGCGCTCACGCTGCCGGACTATTTTACCGGTCGGTTTGAAGATAAGAGCCGAGTCCTGCGTATTATTTCCGCGCTGGTCATTCTGCTGTTTTTCACTATCTATTGCGCATCAGGTATTGTCGCTGGGGCACGACTGTTCGAAAGCACCTTCGGTATGAGCTATGAAACCGCACTGTGGGCGGGGGCCGCGGCAACCATTATTTATACCTTTATCGGCGGGTTTCTTGCCGTTAGCTGGACGGATACCGTTCAGGCCAGCCTGATGATTTTTGCGTTAATCCTGACGCCGGTGATGGTTATTGTCGGCGTAGGCGGTTTCAGCGAGTCGCTGGAGGTGATCAAGCAAAAGAGCATCGAGAATGTCGACATGCTCAAGGGGCTGAATTTTGTCGCTATTATTTCTCTGATGGGCTGGGGACTGGGTTACTTCGGTCAGCCGCATATCCTGGCGCGCTTTATGGCGGCGGATTCCCATCACAGTATTGTTCATGCGCGTCGTATCAGTATGACCTGGATGATTCTGTGTCTGGCGGGCGCGGTGGCGGTGGGCTTCTTTGGCATTGCGTACTTTAACAATAACCCCGCGCTGGCCGGGGCGGTGAACCAAAACTCAGAACGCGTATTTATTGAACTGGCGCAGATCCTGTTTAACCCGTGGATTGCCGGTGTTCTGCTGTCTGCTATCCTGGCGGCGGTGATGTCGACGTTGAGCTGTCAGTTGCTGGTATGCTCCAGCGCGATTACAGAAGATTTATATAAGGCTTTTCTGCGTAAAAGCGCCAGCCAGCAAGAGCTGGTATGGGTAGGGCGAGTGATGGTGCTGGTGGTAGCGCTGATCGCCATTGCGCTGGCGGCGAATCCCGATAACCGTGTGCTGGGGCTGGTGAGCTACGCCTGGGCTGGATTCGGCGCGGCATTTGGACCTGTTGTCCTGTTTTCTGTGATGTGGTCGCGTATGACACGTAACGGCGCGCTGGCGGGAATGATTATTGGCGCGGTGACGGTTATCGTCTGGAAACAATATGGCTGGCTGGATCTGTATGAGATCATCCCTGGCTTCATTTTCGGCAGCCTGGGGATCGTAATCTTTAGCCTGCTTGGCAAAGCGCCGACAGCAGCGATGCAGGAACGCTTTGCAAAAGCGGACGCGCATTATCATTCCGCGCCGCCGTCGAAGCTACAGGCGGAATAACCGACATGTCCGATAGCATTATTGCCATCGGACATATTTTACCAGGCGGCGTTATACGCCTGCCTGGTCCTCTGATAAGTCCCGGACCGATTGACTGAAGATGTTCAGGTAAATGAGGACGCTCTCTCAAACTATTTTTAGCCCTTGAGCGCCGTTAACGCGGCCGTAATACGTCCCGAGTAATCACTAACTGGCCATATATGAAATCGCCTGTTAATGGTACCAATAGCCTTGACGCAATAGAGTAATGACAAAAATTAAAACGAGTCAGCGTTACTGGCGTAAGTATGCCGCACAAAATTTTGCATAAATAATGCCGTTTTAGCGATGGGAGAGAGAACACGTTAATTACTCCGTTTTAACCTTTTATATGTTGAATATTCAATGGGTTATGGGTGGTTTCACCATTAATACCCATAGTAGCTAATGATTATCTTTTTTAGTCTCCTGCCAATGAAATAATTGTGTAATCTTTCTGTAAGAGACTGACAATGACGCAATAATGTTTGGTGAATATATTGTTGCATTATTGATGTTTTGTGTTGTACTTAGTAGTAATAGCGGTAGTTCCCGGCAGTGATGGTCACTCACTATGGAGATCGCGAATGGTAATGTCCGCACCAGGACACATTGTTTACAGTAGTTACAACACCCTGTACGGACATTCTCTCTCCGGTGGTGGTCTTGTCACCTTAAAAGCTCTCATCATTTCCCTTACTGTCCATACCCATGACGTCATATGTGGTGCGCGTAGCCGTGTGTGGCGTCGTTTCAAAAAGCAAGCTAAGGCTTACAAGGAAGCCAACCCTCAGATGTGTGTGCGCATAATCGCGTTCAAGAGAACGCGGGTGATGTATACCTACAACTCAAGGTGCTATCCATGGGAAGACAAAAAGCAGTGATCAAAGCTCGTCGTGAAGCAAAGCGTGTGTTGAGACGAGATTCGCGTAGTCATAAGCAACGTGAAGAAGAATCGGTCACGTCACTGGTACAGATGGGCGGAGTAGAAGCCATTGGCATGGCGCGCGATAGTCGCGATACCTCTCCTGTTAAGGCGCGAAATGAAGCACAGGCGCATTATCTGAACGCTATCGACAGTAAACAGCTTATTTTTGCGACCGGCGAAGCCGGCTGTGGAAAAACATGGATCAGTGCGGCAAAGGCGGCAGAAGCATTGATTCATAAGGACGTCGAGAGGATCATTGTGACGCGTCCGGTATTGCAGGCTGATGAAGATCTTGGTTTTTTGCCCGGTGATATCGCTGAAAAATTCGCGCCTTATTTTCGTCCCGTCTACGATGTCCTGCTTAAACGGTTGGGCGCGTCCTTTATGCAATATTGTTTGCGCCCGGAAATCGGTAAGGTAGAAATTGCCCCGTTCGCCTATATGCGTGGGCGTACTTTTGAAAATGCGGTCGTGATCCTCGACGAGGCGCAAAATGTGACTGCGGCGCAAATGAAAATGTTTTTGACGCGATTAGGCGAAAATGTCACGGTCATTGTCAATGGCGATATTACGCAATGCGACCTGCCGCGCGGCGT
Organism: Salmonella sp. SAL4457; assembly: GCF_046548235.1. Taxonomy (NCBI): domain Bacteria; kingdom Pseudomonadati; phylum Pseudomonadota; class Gammaproteobacteria; order Enterobacterales; family Enterobacteriaceae; genus Salmonella; species Salmonella sp. SAL4457. The sequence goes on along the minus strand of NZ_JBGDZO010000001.1, from coordinate 1,186,268 downwards.
GCGTTCCGGATTGAGCGATGCGTTGGAACGCTTTGAAGAAGATGAAATGGTAGGGATTGTGCATTTCAACAAAGACGACTGCGTGCGCTCGGCGCTTTGTCAGCGAACGCTCCACGCATACAGCTAATATAGCATTGACTTTCAGAGCCCGGGAGACCGGGCTTTGTTGTCTATAAAGCGTCCAGCAGACTCATGGACAAAAAAGGAAATGACGCCTGTACGTGAAGGGAATTATTTTGTCATGTCCAGGGCATTCATTGTCCGTAATTTGCTTTCTCGGGCCTGTTCCGGCGAGGACTGTACAAGAAGGGTATAGAGCAGGTCAAAGACGAAAAGCTGCGCGGCTTTCGTACCGATCGAGTCACCCTGCAACATTCCTTGCCGATTACCATTGATCAGGCAAAAATCGGCCTCTTCACATAATGGAGAACCCAGATTATGGGTAATGGCGACTGTGGTGGCGCCAGCCTGTCGGGCCAATCGGAGTGAATGCACTGTTTCTGGCGATGTGCCCGAGTGACTGACACCCATCGCGACATCGCCTGCTTTTAATAGCGTAGCCTGCATGTACATAAAATGGTTATTGCTTACCGCATCGCCCCGTAAACCAATACGCATTAGCTTGTGTTTCATATCCAGCGCCGTGATCCCCGATGAGCCCACACCAAAGATATAAACTGAGTGACAGTGACGTAGGGCGTCCACGACACCGAGAACCTGTTGCATATCAAGCAGATTTAGCGTTTCAGATAATACATTACTAATGGTGTTCTGCAATTTTAAACCAATGGCGTGGGCATCGTCGGATTCGCTAACTTCGGCATCCAGTAGAGGACTACTGTCATCAGACTCGGTAGTGGCAAGTTCAATGGCCAGGTCCATTTTAAAATCCTGAAAACCTTTATAGCCCAGGGTGCGACAAAAGCGAATAACCGTGGCTTCTCCGGCCTGTGTGTCGCGCGACAAATCGGCAATAGATGACTGTGTCACCTGTCTGGGGAAGGCTAAAATATATTGCGCAATACGCTGGGAGGCACGTGTCAGGCTTTTTTGCATAGCACCCAGAGTGTCAAGGATTTTTCCGGGTTTAAGACGTGGGGGTTGAGGCTCCATATAGTTCCTGCTCTTGAGGGCTGATTGCGGCACAAAGCCTGCAATATCGAACAGAGCAGAGCCTATCAAGTCTGCGGCATGAAAAAAAGCGCGATGTAAGTAAAGGAGGGGGAATATTTACATCGCGTTGCCAACTTATGACAGAACATCACTGGAGAGTAATCTGTTTGCTCTTACGGTGTTTATAGCGCGCCATCTGACGGATGGTTTATATCTGGCCCGGTATTGTCGCCCCGCGCGTTGGCGTCACCGTGTGCTGTGTCGGTATAGCGTGGTATCATGAAATCATAATGTCACCTTTGGCTCAGGTTTTTCATCCAGCGTCAATGGCGGTGCCGGGGCAAATAACGGGGCGAAAATAACGCCGCTGATCACCACGCTTAGCGAGCCAATGACCCCATAAAAGAAGAAGTTAAGGTCAGTGGCATAGCGTGCGCCCAGCACGGTAATGACGCTGATAATAATTCCTAAAACCGCACTCCCGGCATTTGCTCGTTTAAAGAAAATGCCCAGCATGAACAGACCGGTCATTGGCCCTCCCATCAGACCTATCAGACTATTAAATGCATCCCAGATTTCTGATTCATCGGCCATGACCAGCCATACCGAGGCCGCGCTACTTATCAGGCCCGCGACCAGAATAACTAACTTAGCTATTTTCATACGGTTTTCAGGCGTTCTTTTTTTATGACTCAAACGCTGATAGATATCGGAATTAAAACAACTGGAAATGCTGTTTAAGCTGCTGGAGATACTGGACTGCGCAGCAGCGAAAATAGCGGCGATTATCAACCCTGCAATGCCGACTGGCATTTCGGTGACCACGAATAAGGGTAAAATGCCGCCAGTGTTGAATCCCGCCGGTAATAATTGTGGATGTTGCTGATAGTAGACAAACAATGCCGAGCCGATAGCAAAAAAGAAAACAGGGATCACAGCAACCAGTTTGGCATTTGTAAGTAATGTTTTCTTCGTTTCCTCTATGGAGTCAGTCACGATATAGCGTTGGACCACATCCTGGCTGGCAGTAAATTGCTGAATATTGGCAAACAGAAAACCAATCATCAATACAGGTACTGTGCTTTCCGTCCAGCTCCAGTGGAACTGCGTAGCCGGAAAGAATTTATCCGCCTGCTGCGTCACCGTAAAAATTTCACCAATGCCGCCCTGGACTTTGAGACATATCACTATAAAAATCAGTATCGCGCTGCCAGAAAGTAAGAGGCCTTGAATAACATCAGTCCATATTACTCCTTCAATTCCACCCATCCAGGTATAAATGATACACATCACGCTAATCAACAGTACCAAAATCACCGGGTCTATAACGATGAAGGGGCGCAAGGCCAGCACGGTGAGGAAAGTGATAATGGCGATACGTCCGATATGAAACAACATAAATGACATGCTGGCGAATAGACGGCAGCGCACATCGAACCGTGCTTCGAGATATTCATAGGCTGATGTGACTTTCAATTTCCGAAAAAACGGAATATAGAAATAAAAAACCAGCGGTAAAATTGCGATAGCCAGATACTGACCAATGATAAACGTCCAGTCGGAAGTAAACGCTTTGGCAGGAATTGACATAAATGTAATTGAGCTTAACGTAGTAGCAAATACACTGACCCCAGCCGCCCAACCAGGAACCCGGCCACCACCGCGAAAATAATCGTCTGCTGTTTTTTGCCGTCTGGAAAAATAGACACCGACTAACATCATGGCCAGGAGGTAGCCAAATAATACAAGATAATTAACGATGCCGAAAGAATGTGTAATCATAGTTCTTTCCTGCTTATGGTTTTGAGTAGAGTTGCGGTCATCGTCTGTGTATTTTTATCTTCCCATCATTCAGACGATACGATACGATATTCAGATCAAGTAATAGTTTTTGTTAATCTCAATGACGGTAATCATGAGATGTAAAAGGCAGAGCATTTATGCTCCACCAATGGTGATGCCCAGACGTATGTCCTGCCGGATACCTGAAATAGCAGATATCCGATATTGCGTTCAAACAGGCTTCAGGCCTGGGGATCGTATTTGCCGATAGCATTATTAACGTCGGATTATTATCTGAGACATAAATATCAATAGTAAGCGTGTTCATTTTCTTTTCCTGTTCAGCGTTTTACTGCGTGACTGAACCACTGACAGATATGCTCGATACGGGTGATAGCGGAACCAACGGTAACTGCCCAGGCACCATGCTCAATAGCATTGGCCGCCAGTGCAGGCGTGTTATAGCGCCCCTCGGCAATAACACGACAACCTGCATGGCTCAGTTGTGTCACCATTGCCAAATCTGGCTCAACCGGCGTGATGGGGCCGGTATAGCCAGACAGTGTTGTACCAATGAATTCGATTCCTTTCTGATGGCAACTTATGCCTTCATTCACGGTTGAACAGTCTGCCATCGCCAGTAATCCATGCAGGCGAATACGTGTCAGTAAACTATCAATATCAACCGGGCGAGAGCGGAATGAGGCATCAAAAGCGATAATATCGGCACCTGCCTGCGCCAGGGCGTCAACATCCTGTAAATAGGGAGTGATACGGACTGGCGACCCTGTAAGGTCACGTTTAATTATCCCAATAATAGGAACAGAAAGATGGGGACGAACAGCCCGCAGATTCTCAATGCCTTCAATGCGCACAGCGACCGCACCCGCCGAAGCCGCTGCCTGTGCCATTGCAGCCACAATTTCAGGTTTATCCATAGGGCTGCCTGGTACCGGTTGGCATGAGACAATCAGCCCACCGTTTTCGTGTACACTTTGTTCCAGCCTGGCTAATAGTGACATCCAGTTCCGCCTTATATATTTTGAAGTTTTGCTCCGTTTTATGTTATGTTGTGGAGTGTTGCTGCATCAAGCAAAAAGATAGAAAAATGTGAACACAGTCATAAGGTATGTTTGTTATTCAATTACTGCGCCAGCGGATTTGAGGCTATAACCTGAAGCTACAAGACAAATACAATTCACTCTGACGGCAGCATGCTGTATTTTATTAACTGCTTCCGGCATAAAGATAAAATGCTCAGAAGGAGCTTATACGCCACGGGATAGCCAGTATGAAATGCATCACATAATTCTTGTTGTATTTATTCGAATGCTATCACTAATGAGTTTGACCATAACAGGTCACCCATAATCACTTCTAACATCACCATGGTGTGCTTTTACCTCGCACATGATAACCCCATGTAATTATTTTTAGCGCTTGGTCACATTTTGTCATTATCATTGTTGAAATTGTGCACCATAAGATCACTAATGATGAAGCTTTACTCCAATTGTATTTCTTCGCATGGGGATGCAGATGAAAAATTTTAAGAAAATGATGACGCTAATGGCGCTATGTTTATCAGTCGCTATCACCACATCAGGATATGCAACGACGCTTCCTGATATACCAGAACCACTGAAAAATGGTACTGGCGCTATTGATAATAATGGCGTGATTTATGTCGGCTTAGGTACCGCAGGGACATCCTGGTATAAAATTGATCTTAAAAAGCAACATAAAGACTGGGAGCGTATAAAGTCGTTTCCTGGTGGAGCTCGTGAGCAATCCGTGTCGGTATTTTTAAATGATGAGCTTTATGTTTTTGGTGGCGTAGGGAAAAAAAACAGTGAATCACCGTTGCAGGTTTATAGCGATGTGTACAAATACTCACCGGTGAAAAATACATGGCAAAAAGTTGACACTATATCTCCAGTTGGATTAACAGGGCATACGGGAGTAAAATTAAACGAAACGATGGTACTTATTACCGGAGGGGTTAATGAGCATATCTTTGATAAGTATTTTATTGATATAGCGGCTGCGGCTGCGGATGAAAGTGAAAAAAATAAAGTCATCTATAATTATTTTAATAAACCTGCCAAAGATTATTTTTTTAATAAAATCGTATTTATCTACAATGCTAAAGAGAACACATGGAAGAATGCCGGTGAGCTGCCAGACGCGGGGACGGCAGGATCGTCATCGGTAATGGAAAATAATTTCCTGATGCTGATTAATGGTGAGCTCAAACCGGGTTTACGTACCGATGTGATTTACCGCGCCATGTGGGATAACGACAAGCTAACATGGTTGAAGAACAGCCAGTTACCGCCATCGCCTGGAGAACAACAGCAAGAAGGGTTGGCCGGAGCATTTTCGGGCTATAGTCACGGTGTCCTGCTTGTCGGTGGTGGCGCGAATTTTCCGGGAGCAAAACAAAATTATACCAATGGAAAGTTTTATTCCCACGAAGGAATAAATAAAAAATGGCGAGATGAAGTCTATGGTTTGGTTAATGGCCATTGGCAATATATGGGTAAAATGAAACAACCTCTCGGCTATGGTGTATCAGTAAGTTATGGTGATGAAGTTTTCCTTATTGGTGGTGAAAATGCTAAAGGGAAACCTGTTTCGTCTGTAACCTCCTTTACCATGCGTGATGGTAATTTATTAATAAAATAATTTTTTAAATACAAAAATAAAGTTAATTGATGAGCGGAGTATTTTATGAAAATCAACAAATATCTTCTGGGTATGGTTTCGTTTATAGCATTTTCATCATATCTACAAGCGGCAACCCTTGATTATCGGCATGAATATGCTGATAGAACCAGAATTAATAAAGACCGTATTGCTATAATTGAAAAGCTTCCTAACGGCATTGGTTTTTATGTCGATGCCAGCGTTAAATCGGGAGGAGTAGATGGTGAGCAGGATAAGCATTTAAGCGATCTCGTCGCAAACGCTATAGAACTGGGCGTAAGTTATAATTATAAAGTTACGGACAATTTTGTTTTGCAGCCTGGATTTATATTTGAAAGCGGTCCAGACACTTCAATTTATAAGCCTTATTTAAGGGGGCAATATAATTTTGATTCTGGTGTTTATATGGCTGGTCGTTACCGTTATGACTATGCAAGGAAGACAGCTAACTATAGTGATGATGAGAAAACGAATAGATTTGATACTTATATAGGTTATGTTTTTGATGAGTTGAAATTAGAATATAACTTTACCTGGATGGATAGCGATCAAATTAAATTTGATAACAAAAAAACAAACTATGAACATAATGTGGCTTTAGCCTGGAAACTGAATAAATCATTTACACCATACGTTGAGGTCGGAAATGTAGCGGTGAGAAATAATACCGATGAGAGACAGACCCGTTATCGCGTTGGATTACAATACCATTTTTGAGAAAGATTAAAGAGTTACTGTACTAATCTTTGCTTAGTATTCATATCTATAATCTTATAGCCCGTGGCTACGTTACAGAACGTTAGACTTTGTCTTGAGTATTCACGTCCTTAACGTAGCTACGGATAAGGATGATAAACAATGAATATACGTCTTACATAGCTACGATCTCAGGCGGTTGTCGGAAAGTGCCGGTTGATTGTGTCTTATTCGGCAATTGATATGACTTAAAAATTAATTCCGTAAGCATTTCAGACGGTAACAGCAAATAAGGGTTTTATTGTGATAGCAAAATTCTTCCCGTGGTATAGCGAGATAACACGTCCACAAAAAAATGCTTTATTTTCAGCATGGCTGGGTTACGTTTTTGATGGCTTCGACTTTATGCTGATTTTCTACATTATGTATCTGATCAAGGCTGACTTAGGATTGACAGATATGGAGGGCGCATTCCTTGCCACAGCGGCCTTTATTGGGCGACCATTTGGCGGGGCGCTATTTGGTCTGCTGGCAGACAAATTTGGCCGTAAGCCGTTAATGATGTGGTCGATAGTTGCCTATTCTGTAGGTACAGGGTTAAGTGGCCTGGCTTCCGGTGTAATTATGCTGACGCTTAGTCGCTTCATTGTCGGTATGGGGATGGCGGGGGAGTATGCTTGCGCTTCTACTTATGCCGTGGAAAGTTGGCCAAAGAATTTAAAATCTAAAGCGAGCGCATTTCTGGTTTCAGGTTTCGGTATTGGTAACATCATAGCAGCCTATTTTATGCCGTCATTTGCCGAAGCGTATGGTTGGCGTGCTGCTTTTTTTGTCGGTTTGCTACCCGTTCTTTTAGTAATCTACATCCGGGCCAGGGCTCCTGAATCTAAAGAGTGGGAAGAAGCCAAACTCAGTGGTCCCGGAAAGCATTCACAAAGTGCCTGGTCAGTTTTCTCTTTGTCAATGAAAGGGCTATTTAATCGAGCTCAATTTCCACTGACATTATGTGTATTTATTGTTCTGTTCTCTATTTTCGGCGCAAACTGGCCGATCTTTGGTCTACTGCCTACATATTTGGCGGGAGAGGGCTTTGATACGGGCGTGGTCTCTAATTTAATGACGGCGGCGGCATTCGGCACTGTATTGGGAAATATCGTTTGGGGGCTGTGCGCAGATAGAATTGGTTTGAGGAAAACGTTCAGCATTGGTCTTCTCATGTCCTTTTTATTCATTTTCCCGTTATTCAGAATTCCGCAAGATAATTATTTACTGCTGGGCGCATGTTTATTCGGTTTAATGGCGACTAACGTAGGTGTTGGCGGGTTGGTTCCCAAATTTCTCTACGACTACTTTCCTCTTGAGGTTCGTGGTTTGGGTACCGGGCTGATTTATAATCTTGCTGCGACATCAGGCACATTCAATTCAATGGCGGCGACCTGGCTTGGAATAACAATGGGGCTAGGCGCTGCGCTAACGTTCATTGTTGCTTTCTGGACCGCAACAATTCTACTCATTATTGGCCTATCCATTCCGGATAGACTAAAAGCACGTCGTGAAAGTTTTCAATCAACAAAAGAATTTTAATAGAGGATAAATGATGACGAAATACGGTGTTGTAGGTACAGGTTATTTTGGCGCTGAACTGGCGCGATTTATGTCTAAGGTTGAAGGGGCGAAAATCACTGCGATTTACGATCCGGTAAATGCGGCTCCGATAGCGAAAGAGTTGAACTGTGTCGCCACTGCAACGATGGAGGCGCTTTGTTCCCATCCTGATGTGGATTGCGTAATTATTGCTTCACCAAATTACTTACATAAAGCGCCAGTCATTGCGGCGGCTAAAGCGGGTAAACACGTGTTTTGTGAAAAACCTATCGCCTTAAATTACCAGGATTGTAAGGATATGGTTGATGCCTGCAAAGAAGCTGGTGTTACCTTTATGGCGGGTCACGTTATGAACTTTTTTCACGGAGTTCGCCACGCTAAAGCGCTCATCAAAGCTGGTGAAATTGGTGAAGTTACACAAGTTCACACTAAACGTAATGGTTTTGAAGACGTGCAGGATGAGATCTCATGGAAGAAGATTCGCGCAAAGTCAGGTGGGCATCTGTATCATCACATTCACGAGCTAGATTGTACACTGTTCATCATGGATGAAACCCCATCCCTGGTTTCAATGGCGGCGGGGAATGTTGCGCACAAAGGTGAAAAATTTGGTGATGAAGATGATGTTGTCCTAATCACCCTTGAGTTTGAAAGCGGTCGTTTCGCGACACTTCAGTGGGGATCATCGTTCCACTACCCTGAGCACTATGTATTAATTGAGGGCACGACAGGTGCAATTCTCATTGATATGCAAAACACGGCTGGTTATCTAATAAAAGCGGGCAAAAAAACACACTTTCTTGTGCATGAAAGCCAGGCGGAGGATGATGATCGTCGCAACGGTAACATATCCAGCGAGATGGATGGCGCAATCGCTTATGGTAAACCCGGTAAACGTACGCCGATGTGGCTCTCATCAATTATGAAACTGGAGATGCAGTACTTGCATGATGTGATAAACGGTCTGGAGCCAGGCGAGGAGTTTGCTAAATTGCTAACGGGAGAAGCGGCGACAAATGCCATTGCTACCGCTGATGCTGCGACGCTTTCCTCAAACGAGGGGCGCAAAGTAAAACTCACTGAAATTCTTGGCTAAAATTGAAAGCCGGATGGTGGTGTTATTGGCCGGTGGCGCTGCGCTTATGTAGACCGGATAAGGCGCCCGTGAACTGTGCCGCCATCCGGCAATGGACGGGTCATTATGTAAAAAAAAGCCCGTACATTCGTACGAGCTCTTTCTTAAATATGGCGGTGAGGGGGGGATTCGAACCCCCGATACGTTGCCGTATACACACTTTCCAGGCGTGCTCCTTCAGCCACTCGGACACCTCACCAAATTGTCGCTCCAGCATTACTGGAACGGGCGCTAATGTAGGGAAATATCTTTTCTACGTCAATCAACTTTTTTAAAAAAAAGCGCGTTTATACAAACTTCCACCAATCTGTGGTTTTAATAAGCGAAAACTGCTTTTTTTGCCCGCGCCGGGAAATTTGCTATGCTGCACATCCCGTTGAAAACGCTGATAACAGGCGCAATCACATTCCGCACCATACTGCTCAGGAGATAACATGGAGATAATTTTTTATCACCCGACATTTAACGCCGCCTGGTGGGTAAATGCGCTGGAGAAGGCTCTCCCACATGCGCGCGTTCGTGAATGGAAGGTCGGTGATAACAACCCCGCAGACTATGCGCTTGTATGGCAGCCCCCGGTTGAAATGCTGGCCGGAAGACGCTTAAAAGCCGTCTTTGCGCTGGGCGCGGGGGTGGATGCAATTCTGAGTAAATTAAATGCGCATCCGGAAATGCTGGACGCCTCCATTCCTCTATTCCGTCTGGAAGATACCGGAATGGGCCTGCAAATGCAGGAGTATGCCGTCAGCCAGGTATTACACTGGTTCCGTCGTTTCGATGATTATCAGGCGCTGAAAAATCAGGCGCTATGGAAACCGTTGCCGGAATATACCCGCGAAGAGTTTAGCGTCGGTATCATGGGCGCAGGGGTACTGGGTGCAAAAGTGGCAGAAAGTCTACAGGCGTGGGGGTTCCCGTTACGTTGCTGGAGTCGTAGTCGCAAATCCTGGCCTGGCGTGGAAAGTTATGTTGGGCGTGAAGAGCTGCACGCTTTCCTGAACCAGACGCGGGTGCTGATTAATCTGCTGCCGAATACGGCCCAAACGGTAGGAATTATTAATAGCGAATTGTTGGATCAATTGCCGGATGGCGCTTACGTGTTGAATCTCGCGCGCGGCGTGCATGTTCAGGAGGCGGATCTGCTGGCTGCGCTTGATAGCGGTAAGCTAAAAGGCGCGATGTTGGATGTCTTTAGCCAGGAACCGTTACCGCAGGAAAGTCCATTATGGCGCCATCCGCGAGTCGCCATGACGCCGCACATTGCGGCAGTCACCCGTCCAGCGGAAGCCATCGATTATATTAGCCGCACCATTACCCAGCTGGAGAAGGGAGAGCCGGTGACGGGGCAGGTGGATCGGGCGAGAGGATATTGACATCAACCCGGCGCGGGCCGGGTTTCGCTAAAAAACGCTGGCGATACCTGCTATCCTTGTCGGAAATGACTACAGGAGAGAGCAATGTATCCCGTTGACCTGCATATGCATACCGTCGCCAGCACTCATGCCTACAGTACTCTGAGCGATTATATCGCGGAAGCCAAACGCAAAGGCATTAAACTTTTTGCGATTACCGATCATGGTCCGGACATGGAAGATGCGCCGCATCACTGGCATTTTATTAACATGCGCATCTGGCCGCGTCTGGTTGACGGCGTGGGGATACTGCGTGGCATTGAGGCGAATATCAAGAACATTAACGGTGAAATTGATTGTTCCGGAAAGATGTTCGACTCGCTGGATCTGATTATCGCAGGCTTCCATGAGCCCGTTTTTGCGCCACATAATAAAGAAACCAATACCCAGGCGATGATCGCGACCATCGCCAGCGGCAAGGTGCATATAATTAGTCACCCCGGAAATCCAAAGTATCCAGTGGAGGTTAACGCCATCGCGCAGGCGGCGGCGAAACACCATGTAGCGCTGGAAATCAACAACTCTTCTTTTCTGCATTCGCGTAAAGGAAGTGAAGATAATTGCCGCGCGGTCGCTGCCGCCGTACGCGATGCGGGAGGCTGGGTAGCGTTAGGCTCTGATTCCCATACGGCCTTTACGCTTGGCGATTTCACCGAATGCCGGAAAATTCTGGATGCGGTGAATTTTCCGGAAGATCGAATCCTGAACGTCTCGCCGCAGCGCTTACTGGCCTTTCTCGAATCACGCGGTATGGCGCCTGTACCGGAATTTGCCGAACTTTAATCGTTATTTATGGGAAGATATCAATGAATGAGTTTTCAATCCTGTGCCGTGTGCTGGGATCGTTGTTTTACCGCCAACCGCAAGATCCTTTACTGGTTCCGCTGTTTACGTTAATCCGTGAAGGTAAACTGGCGGCAAACTGGCCGCTGGAGCAGGATGACATGCTGGCGCGTTTACAGAAAAGCTGCGATATCACGCAGATTTCCACTGATTACAATGCGTTATTTGTTGGGGAAGAGTGCGCGGTAGCGCCATACCGCAGTGCGTGGGTCGAAGGCGCGGAAGAGTCTGAGGTGCGCGCTTTTTTAACGTCGCGAGGGATGCCGCTGGCCGATACGCCTGCCGATCACATTGGCACTTTATTGCTCGCGGCCTCCTGGCTGGAAGATCAGTCTGCCGAAGATGAAAGTGAAGCGCTGGAAACCTTATTTGCCGATTATCTGCTTCCCTGGTGCAATACCTTCCTCGGTAAAGTTGAAGCCCATGCCGTTACGCCATTCTGGCGCACTCTGGCGCCGCTAACGCGTGATGCGATAGGGGCCATGTGGGATGAACTTCAGGAAGAAGATGAAGAATAATGTGATGTAAATCACCATTAACTGCAACGACTTTTACATCATTGCATAAAATGTGTGCGCGATCTCATTAATGTGCCGCTTTTCTGTTATGATGCGCGCCATGAACATACTTCTTTCTATTGCTATCACGACGGGCATCCTTTCTGGAATATGGGGATGGGTGGCCGTCTCCCTGGGGTTACTAAGCTGGGCCGGTTTTTTAGGCTGTACGGCTTATTTCGCCTGTCCGCAGGGCGGCTTTAAGGGATTGTTGATTTCCGCCTGTACGCTGTTAAGCGGTATGGTGTGGGCGCTGGTCATTATTCACGGTAGCGCGCTGGCGCCGCATCTGGAAATTGTCAGTTACGTGTTGACGGGGATCGTGGCATTCCTGATGTGTATCCAGGCAAAGCAGCTATTGCTTTCTTTTGTTCCGGGAACATTTATCGGCGCCTGCGCGACATTTGCAGGGCAGGGTGACTGGCGGTTGGTATTACCGTCGCTGGCGCTGGGGCTAATCTTTGGCTATGCCATGAAAAATAGTGGGCTATGGCTGGCATCACGCCGCGAGCAACATTCAGCGAATACGGCGGTCACAAAATAAAAAAGCGTGGGGTTCTTCCCCACGCTTTGTCGTATTGATCAGGATTCTGGCGGTACTGACAGCTCACGGTATTTCACCAGAATATCATTTTGCCTGTCCGCTTTATTCTGCAAATCCCACAGTCCGCGATCGATACCATCATTAATGAGGAAGATAACGCCGGTTTCAATGGCTGACATCAGACACAGCATCACCGGTTCGTTCGAGGTATAGCCGATTTCGCCTTCCAGTAAGCGCTGGTAATCAATAAAACGGAACACGCCTGCCTGTACTTCATAGGAAAGGATCGTTTTACTGGTGTTCACCGAAGAAAGGATCTCGCCTGTACTGACGTTAACCACGCGCAGGTTGACAGCAATCTGATCCAGCTGATACTGCGTATCGGCGCCAATACCGAAATATCTTGCGCCGACCCCGCCGGATTTGACGTTACTTTCATAACCAATAATAGAACCTTCCACCATAATATTTGCCGCCGTCAGTGACTGAAGCGGGATACGGTTATTCATCGCCACGGTGCCGTTTTCCTGGGCTGCGCGAATAATTTTCCGTTCATTCAAAAGATTCTGTAAGCCTTGTCGTTCCAGCGGGATAAACCAGCGCGAATCTTTCAGCGCGGTGACCAACATAGCGGTGGCGCTCTGTGGCACAGCCGTAGAAAAGTTACTTGCCGGGTAAGGTTTAAATTGGCCCGTTTCATCCTGAATGTTATATACCGAAACAAAGATCTTACCGGTGGGAGCAGGTAAATGCGTCAAATCTTTGTAACTTTGTGCGCGGGGCATTAATGTCGGTTTCGCAGCTTGTTTCGGCGGGGCAGTTAAGCATCCGCTCAACAATAAAACGGCAACCAAAATAAGTAAGCGCGGCATGATTTATATCCTTTAGTGACTGTAGCTTAAAAATCGGTTGACTGAGTTTGTAAACCTGACACTTCGATGGTCGAGGTTCTTCCCGTTTTTCTGTCCGTGACGTTGAGCTGGAGCTGTCCGTCGCGATTAGCGATATCGATAATAAAATCGTTGGTCACCATACGTCCTGGTTTCCCGGTATTAATATTGGTCAACAAGCCGCCCAGAATTTGCGATTGAATAGCCTGCGTAAAGTTATCCAACGCTGAGGGGGTTTCGATACCAAAATCGTTATCATAAGCGGGGTCTTTATATGAATTTTGCGCCTGGGCGCTATTCAATAAAAAGGAACCGTTATTGGGGTTTCCACCAAAGTTAGGATTACGGAACTGGAACGTCATATTTCCAGCCCAGGTTAATGGCGAAAAAAGCATGAGCAGCACTACTGCATGTTTAACACGCATGACAGCCTCCGGATAAAAATCATGTTTTAGAATTCATCACGCGCTAAATCACTCGTACTTAATAGCGTTTGATCTATTTGTCGGCGATTTAATGCTTCCTCTGTTTGCGCTAATGCGAAGACGACGGTTTTCTCGAAGTCTCTTTTCATTGGAAATAAAAAGGTCTGGAAAATAACGTCCTGATTTACCGTTATGGTGATCCAGCTTCCCCAACGCGCACTGGGTCTTTCATTAATGGTCAGATTGCCGGTGTATTCGCTTTCCCATTTGTCGCTGAATGCACGATAGAATTCATGTCCTATCGAAGAGACGGTATGGTCGGTTAACAATCCGGGAACCTCGACTTCAACTTCATTGGCATGCAGGTTTCCGGTAGCGAACAGTAACTCTGCTGCTACAATCCAGGTCAGATAGCGTTTCATGGCCTTACCGCCTGAGATTATCGTTTGCCCATGAAACTGCCTGGGTGCGATTTTTGACAGCTATCTTTTTGAAAAGATTATAAAGATGTGTCTTAACCGTATTCTCGCTGATAAATAGCGACCTGGCGATTTCATTATTAGAGGCACCAATACGTAACTTATTGAGGATCTCTTTTTCGCGATGAGTGAGTAATGCGGACTCGGTGCTGTTGTAGCGGTAATTTCCTGAGTGTGTAATCAGGTAACTGGCTAATTTTTGTGAAAAATAGCATTCGCCTCGCAGAATACCCTGTAATCCGCTGACCACGTGTTCCTGGTCTTCAGTGGCGTAAAACACGCCGTTAATATGAGGCCAGTTTTCAATTTCACGGTAGGGATAATCGTCAGGGGTATTTAACAATAATGTTTTTATATTATTGTTTTTGCGGCTTAAATTATCCTGCCAATAGTGGATAAGCTTCTTATCCGCTTCCATCATATCCATTAAAACAATGCAACCGGCCGAGATATCTTCCAGAGAACGTTGAATATTATGCAGTTTTCCGGTTATGGCCAGCGATTGCTTTAAATGTTGCAATAATGCCGTAGCTTGCAGAGATGGCTTTGTGATCAACAATAGTGTGTGACCATGACTACTATGGACTTCATTAAACATGATGAAACTCCACTTTTTTTAATCGCACATCTGACAGCTGCCCCCATAAAATAAAGGCACCAGAAGTACTGACAGATGTTGCACTGCTGTGGGTTGAAATAGCCCATTATCCAGAAAGAGAAAAATATTTACGAAAATACTTTTAACTGTTTTCAATCTAGCCATTACAAATCTTAAAGCAAGTGTTAAACTTGTAACCAAATGTAAAAATATATATTAAAATGTTGTTTTTGGGTTTTTTTGAAGTTTAGATTTGATAGTAAAGTTGTACATTTCGCTGTTATTGCATAGATTTAAAAAATCATACAAATTATAATAATTCATTGATTTTTAATCATTTTAATTATTATATGTTATGTTTTGATTTTATTTTTTCTTAAAATTTGAGACGTGGCATTAACCTGGACAGCACAAAGACAAAAAAAACGAAGTGTGTCACGTCTTGTGCGTATTGCCCCACATGGGAAGCATAAGAACATCCCCATGGCGGCATAACACACACCAACACTTCATTTTTTAGGTGCGCGATACACTATCTTCTATGGCCAAAAATCAATTATAAAAAATCACATGGCTATCGTTTTATTAGCACTTTGGTATGAGCTTAAATAACAAAATACCACGCGTGGGTGAGTTATTAAAAATTTTTCCACGGACATACTCTTCATCGTAACGACGCGTTAACAAAAAACGCATGTCGCTAACAAGGTAATAGATAATTTTCGCTATGTACGACCAGGTCCAGGGTGACAGCATGAAAAACAAATTGTTATTTATGATGTTGACAATACTGGGTGCGCCTGGGATTGCAACCGCGACAAATTATGATCTGGCTCGTTCAGAATATAATTTTGCGGTAAATGAATTAAGCAAGTCTTCATTTAATCAGGCGGCCATTATTGGTCAAGTCGGCACGGATAATAGTGCCAGAGTACGCCAGGAAGGATCAAAACTATTGTCCGTTATTTCACAAGAAGGAGGAAATAATCGGGCGAAAGTCGACCAGGCAGGGAATTATAACTTTGCGTATATTGAGCAAACGGGCAATGCCAACGATGCCAGTATATCGCAAAGCGCTTACGGTAATAGTGCGGCTATTATCCAGAAAGGTTCTGGAAATAAGGCCAATATTACCCAGTACGGTACGCAGAAAACAGCAGTTGTAGTGCAGAAACAGTCGCATATGGCTATTCGCGTCACCCAACGCTAATACCGTTACGACTTTTAAATCAATCCGATGGGGGTTTTACCATGAAACTTTTAAAAGTGGCAGCATTCGCAGCAATCGTAGTTTCTGGCAGTGCTCTGGCTGGCGTCGTTCCACAATGGGGCGGCGGCGGTAATCATAACGGCGGCGGCAATAGTTCTGGCCCGGATTCAACGTTGAGCATTTATCAGTACGGTTCCGCTAACGCTGCGCTTGCTCTGCAAAGCGATGCCCGTAAATCTGAAACGACCATTACCCAGAGCGGTTATGGTAACGGCGCCGATGTAGGCCAGGGTGCGGATAACAGTACTATTGAACTGACTCAGAATGGTTTCAGAAACAATGCCACCATCGACCAGTGGAACGCTAAAAACTCCGATATTACTGTCGGTCAATACGGCGGTAATAATGCCGCGCTGGTTAATCAGACCGCATCTGATTCCAGCGTAATGGTGCGTCAGGTTGGTTTTGGCAACAACGCCACGGCTAACCAGTATTAATTTAGCGTCTGCGCTAATAAAAAAACAGGGCATAAGCCCTGTTTTTTTTCGGGAGGAAATTATGCATACTTTATTGCTCCTTGCCGCACTTTCAAATCAGATTACGTTTACCACGACTCAGCAAGGCGATATTTACACGGTGATCCCTCAGGTCACATTAAACGAACCCTGCGTCTGTCAGGTGCAAATTCTCTCTGTGCGCGACGGCGTCGGGGGACAAAGCCATACACAGCAAAAACAAACGCTATCTTTACCTGCTAATCAACCGATTGAGTTGTCTCGTCTTAGTGTAAATATATCTTCAGAGGACTCGGTTAAAATTATTGTTACTGTTTCGGACGGACAATCACTGCATTTATCACAACAATGGCCGCCTTCTGCACAGTAGTTTTTGATGGTGGCGGAAATGGATTGGCTGACCTGGGTATAAAGAGGCGATAAAAGCGTCTCATCGTCTCGGCATGTCGCTATAAGGTAACGCCGAACCCTCGAGGATGACTAATCATTGAGGAGTTAACATGTCCGTAATCAAGAAAAATATCCCTGCCATAGGCCTGTGTATCTGCGCTTTTTTTATCCATTCTGCGGTAGGGCAACAAACGGTACAGGGCGGCGTTATCCATTTTCGCGGCGCGATTGTTGAGCCACTGTGCGATATTTCTACTCACGCCGAAAATATTGATTTAACCTGCCTGCGCGAAGGTAAAAAGCAAATGCACCGGATTGACCTTCGGCAGGCATCTGGATTACCGCAGGATATTCAGTCCATTGCGACGGTACGGCTGCATTATCTCGATGCGCAAAAAAGCCTGGCGGTGATGAATATTGAGTACCGTTAACGGCGGTGTCATAGATATAAAAAGAGCGACTCTGTTGAAAGCCCTGCTGTACACTTTGCAGATAAGGTGAGACAAAGGGGGGGGTTATGACATCACGTCTTCAGGTCATACAGGGTGATATCACTCAACTTAGCGTCGATGCGATTGTGAATGCCGCTAACGCATCATTAATGGGCGGCGGTGGCGTAGACGGCGCGATTCATCGCGCGGCGGGGCCGGCATTGCTGGACGCCTGTAAACTCATCCGCCAGCAACAGGGCGAATGTCAGACGGGACATGCGGTTATCACGCCTGCCGGCAAGCTTTCGGCAAAGGCGGTTATTCACACAGTGGGGCCCGTCTGGCGAGGCGGCGAACACCAGGAAGCTGAGCTACTCGAAGAGGCATACCGGAATTGTTTGCTGCTTGCCGAGGCGAATCACTTTCGTTCCATCGCTTTTCCGGCAATCAGTACCGGCGTTTATGGCTATCCACGCGCCCAGGCCGCTGAGATCGCCGTCAGGACGGTTTCAGATTTTATTACCCGTTACGCTCTGCCTGAACAGGTATACTTTGTCTGTTATGATGAAGAAACTGCCCGGCTTTACGCAAGATTACTTACTCAGCAAGGCGACGACCCTGCCTGATAAAACACGCCTGGAGCGTGCCGTTGAACCGCTATGCGCGCGCCATCCCGGAGAGTGCGGCATTCTCGCGCTGGATAACAGTCTGGACGCTTTTGCCGCCCGCTACCGCCTGACCGAAATGGCGGCGCGGACGCTGGATGTGCAGTATTATATTTGGGAAGACGATATGTCCGGGCGACTGCTCTTTTCGGTACTGCTGTCGGCGGCGAAGCGCGGCGTTCATGTTCGTCTGTTGCTGGATGATAACAATACGCCTGGTCTGGATGATACGTTGCGCTTGCTGGATAGCCATCCTAATATCGAAGTTCGTCTGTTTAATCCTTTCTCTTTTCGTACGCTACGCGCGCTGGGATATTTGACGGATTTTGCGCGGCTGAATCGGCGGATGCACAATAAAAGTTACACTGCTGACGGCGTAGTGACGCTGGTCGGTGGGCGCAACATCGGCGATGCCTATTTCGGCGCTGGCGAGGAGCCGCTATTTTCCGATCTGGACGTGATGGCCATTGGCCCGGTGGTCAATGATGTCGCCAATGATTTTGAACGTTACTGGCGCTGTAGTTCAGTGTCGACATTGCAGCAAGTATTATCCCTTTCTGAGCAGGAGCTGACGCAGCGTATCGAACTTCCCGAATCCTGGTATAACGATGAGATCACCCGCCGTTATCTGCATAAGCTGGAAACCAGTCAGTTTATGGCGGATCTCGATCGCGGAACGTTGCCGCTGATTTGGGCAAAAACACGCTTGCTTAGCGATGACCCTTCTAAAGGCGAGGGGAAGGCGCAGCGCCATTCGCTTCTTCCGCAGCGATTATTTGACGTGATGGGGTCGCCGACGGAGCGTATCGACATTATTTCCGCTTACTTTGTCCCTACGCGCGCAGGCGTGGCGCAGTTGCTTAATCTGGTCAGGAAAGGCGTGAAGATCGCCATCTTAACTAACTCTCTGGCGGCCAACGATGTGGCGGTCGTTCACGCAGGGTACGCGCGCTGGCGCAAGAAATTACTGCGCTATGGCGTGGAGCTCTACGAACTGAAACCGACCCGCGAACATGAAACCGCCGTACATGATCGCGGACTCACCGGGAACTCAGGTTCCAGCTTACATGCTAAAACGTTCAGTATTGATGGTAGTAAGGTGTTTATCGGGTCGCTTAATTTTGATCCCCGTTCAACGCTTTTAAATACCGAAATGGGCTTTGTCATTGAAAGTGAAACGCTGGCGACGCTTATTCATAAGCGTTTTACGCAGAGCCAACGCGATGCGGCCTGGCAACTGCGGCTGGATCGCTGGGGACGAATTAACTGGATCGATCGTCAGCAAGAAGAGGAAAAGGTGTTAAAGAAAGAACCCGCTACGCGTTTCTGGCAGCGAGTTCTGGTACGGTTGGCGGCAATTTTACCTGTGGAATGGTTGCTGTGAACCCGCGCGCGGAAAACTACCCGATCGCGGCGCGGCTTTCTTGTTTTACCGGCGGTTTACCTGAAAAGAGAAATTTCAGGAGCGGGATGCGTAAATGAATTTCATACAGAATTAACGCAATACCCATGACAAATATCAGCCCACACAAGAACCCGATCAGGTTGGAGGAGATATGCGGCGTAATATACGCGCCAAAGAAAAGCGTTAAGGGATGATGCACCAGATAGATAAACAGCGAAGCATTCACGAAATAGGTGACACGCGCGGACTGGAAGTTTAACAAGCGATGCCCCAGTGAGAATACCACGTTCACCATCCACAGCCCCATTACCATCGTAATCACGGATTCGGTTTCGTACATCCAGGCGTCGCCGCTCCCATAACGTTGATTCAGCAGATACGCGATAAAAGCAACGGCAGCGCCTAAAGTGCATCCGCGTGAGGGCGTGGTGAAGCGCGCTTTCAGATCGGGGTGAATGAAGGCCAACGCACCGAGAATAAAAAACGGCACATAAAATAGCGTTTGCATCACAATAAAATTGAACATGCCGTCACTGAGGATTGCTGGATATACGATGAAAATAATGCGCCTGATAGCGGCGTAAGCGATCCCCAGCAGGAAAAAAATAAGCGAAAGCCTGACCAGTGAAATAGCGGCGGGACGAGGCTTGCTTGTTTCCTGCCTTTTTTGGAACCAGGTAAAAATCCCGATGCTGACTGTGGTTAATATCACCAGCACCAGTAAAAACCACAGATGTGAAATGAGTTCCCACGCTAACGTATTATATTTTTCATAGGCAGAGAGTGTAGGCCAGTTCTCTGTTTTCTCTTTGACATATTGCAACAGGATAAATTGCGGCAAGGTAAGCAAAGGGATTGCGGTAAGCATGGGAATACCCACACGTTCTACCCGTACTTTCCACCAGCGTTTTAACGGATAACGTAAAAACAACATGTACGAAAAATAACCAGAAATAACAAAAAATACCTGCATACGAAAAGCGTGGATAAAATCGTTAAACAGGGTTAGCCACCACGATGGCGTGGCGCTATTGACATGCCAACTGTGAGTGGAATAGATCAACGAGATATGAAAGGGAATCCCTAACAACATCAACCATGCGCGGATAGAGTCAAGAAAATATTCACGCGGCGCGGGTACAGAGCTCATATAAGGTCACGTATTCTCAGATTTTTCACCTTATCCATAAGGCGAATTATAGTTACATTCGGTAGCAACCCTACACCAACTCCGACAACCTGTCTCCAGGATAAGCACGCAAAGTGAAAACAGGCGCGGGAGGTGCTTAATCCATGAGCCAGCGCGCTGAACAAAGCCTGGATTCAGTTGTCGTAATGCCTGATTATCCATTAAAATGGATCGGATCGATATAAGCACACAAAGGGGGAAGTGCTTACTTATTATGAAACATAAACGACAAATGATGAAAATGCGTTGGTTGGGCGCAGCTATTATGTTAACGCTCTACGCATCATCGAGCTGGGCGTTCAGTATTGATGACGTGGCAAAACAAGCTCAATCTTTAGCCGGGAAAGGCTATGAGGCGCCTAAAAGCAACTTGCCCTCCGTTTTCCGCGACATGAAATATGCGGATTATCAGCAGATCCAGTTTAACAGCGATAAAGCCTACTGGAACAACTTAAAGACCCCTTTTAAGCTCGAATTTTACCATCAGGGGATGTACTTCGATACGCCGGTCAAGATTAACGAAGTGACGGCGACGACGGTCAAAAGAATCAAATACAGCCCGGATTACTTCAATTTTGGCAATGTTCAGCACGATAAAGACACGGTAAAAGATTTAGGCTTCGCCGGGTTCAAAGTTCTGTACCCCATCAACAGTAAAGATAAGAACGACGAAATCGTCAGTATGCTTGGCGCCAGCTATTTCCGCGTTATCGGCGCAGGCCAGGTATATGGCTTATCTGCGCGCGGCCTGGCGATTGATACCGCCTTACCATCTGGTGAAGAGTTTCCCCGCTTTCGCGAGTTCTGGATTGAGCGTCCAAAACCCACCGATAAGCGTTTGACCGTCTATGCATTACTGGATTCTCCGCGCGCGACCGGCGCTTACCGTTTTGTGATCATTCCTGGCCGCGATACCGTGGTGGACGTGCAGTCAAAAGTCTATCTGCGCGATAAAGTGGGCAAGCTGGGCGTTGCGCCATTAACCAGTATGTTCCTGTTTGGGCCAAACCAGCCGTCGCCGACGACCAACTATCGTCCGGAACTGCATGACTCGAACGGCTTATCCATTCATGCGGGTAATGGCGAGTGGATTTGGCGTCCGCTGAACAATCCAAAACACCTCGCTGTGAGCAGCTATGCGATGGAAAACCCTCAGGGATTCGGCCTGTTGCAGCGTGGTCGCGAGTTCTCGCGCTTTGAAGATTTAGACGATCGCTACGACCTGCGTCCAAGCGCCTGGATTACCCCGAAAGGCGACTGGGGCAAAGGTAAGGTTGAACTGGTTGAAATTCCGACCAATGATGAAACCAACGATAACATCGTCGCTTACTGGACTCCGGATCAACTGCCGGAACCGGGTAAAGAGATGAACTTCAAGTACACTCTGACCTTCAGCCGCGATGAAGATAAACTTCATGCGCCGGATAATGCCTGGGTGCTGCAAACACGCCGCTCAACGGGCGACGTTAAACAGTCAAATCTGATTCGCCAGCCCGACGGCACTATTGCCTTTGTGGTGGATTTCGTTGGCGCCGACATGAAAAAACTGCCGCCGGATACGCCCGTCGCTGCGCAAACCAGCATTGGCGATAACGGTGAAATCGTTGACAGTAATGTACGCTATAACCCAGTCACTAAAGGCTGGCGTTTAATGCTGCGCGTGAAAGTCAAAGACGCGAAGAAAACCACGGAAATGCGTGCCGCATTGGTGAATGCCGATCAGACGCTAAGTGAAACCTGGAGCTACCAGTTACCTGCCAATGAATAAAACAACTGAGTATATTGACGCACTGCTGCTTTCTGAACGTGAGAAAGCGGCATTGCCGAAAACTGACATCCGCGCCGTGCATCAGGCGCTGGATGCCGAGCATCGGACTTACTCGCGAGAAGACGATTCACCGCAGGGTTCCGTAAAAGCCCGCCTTGAACACGCCTGGCCGGATTCATTGGCGAAGGGGCAGTTAATTAAAGATGATGAAGGGCGCGATCAGTTGCAGGCTATGCCAAAAGCGACGCGCTCTTCGATGTTTCCCGATCCCTGGCGAACCAACCCGGTTGGCCGTTTCTGGGATCGTCTGCGTGGGCGGGATGTAACGCCGCGCTATGTTTCTCGTCTGACAAAAGAAGAGCAGGCGAGCGAGCAAAAATGGCGTACCGTCGGCACTATACGCCGCTATATTTTGTTAATTTTGACTCTGGCGCAAACCGTCGTCGCGACCTGGTATATGAAGACCATTCTGCCTTATCAGGGATGGGCGCTCATCAATCCTATGGATATGGTGGGGCAGGATATTTGGGTCTCTTTTATGCAGCTCCTGCCCTACATGCTGCAAACCGGTATCCTGATTCTGTTTGCCGTGCTGTTCTGCTGGGTGTCAGCCGGATTCTGGACGGCGCTGATGGGCTTCCTGCAACTGCTTATCGGGCGCGATAAGTACAGCATCTCCGCGTCTACGGTTGGCGATGAGCCCCTCAATCCGGAACACCGGACGGCGCTGATCATGCCTATCTGTAATGAAGACGTTAGTCGCGTTTTCGCCGGTCTGCGCGCGACCTGGGAGTCCGTTAAAGCCACAGGCAACGCCGCGCATTTCGACGTCTATATCCTTAGCGACAGTTATAACCCGGATATCTGCGTGGCGGAGCAAAAGGCGTGGATGGAGCTTATCGCGGAAGTGCAGGGCGAAGGCCAAATTTTTTACCGTCGCCGCCGCCGCCGTATGAAACGCAAAAGCGGCAATATTGACGATTTTTGCCGCCGCTGGGGCAATCAGTACAGCTATATGGTGGTGCTGGACGCGGACTCAGTGATGAGCGGCGAGTGTCTGAGCGGCTTGGTGCGCCTGATGGAAGCGAATCCAAACGCCGGGATTATCCAGTCTTCGCCGAAAGCGTCGGGGATGGATACTCTGTATGCCCGCTGCCAACAGTTCGCGACCCGCGTCTATGGGCCGCTGTTTACCGCCGGGCTGCACTTCTGGCAGTTGGGGGAGTCGCACTACTGGGGGCACAATGCCATTATCCGCGTGAAGCCGTTTATCGAGCACTGCGCTCTGGCGCCGCTGCCGGGAGAAGGTTCGTTCGCCGGATCGATTCTTTCCCACGACTTTGTGGAGGCGGCGCTAATGCGTCGGGCAGGGTGGGGCGTCTGGATTGCCTACGATCTCCCCGGCTCCTATGAAGAGCTGCCGCCAAACCTGCTGGATGAGCTTAAACGCGACCGCCGCTGGTGTCACGGCAACCTGATGAACTTTCGTCTGTTCCTGGTGAAAGGAATGCACCCGGTGCATCGCGCCGTGTTCCTGACGGGGGTAATGTCATATCTGTCCGCGCCGTTATGGTTTATGTTCCTCGCGCTTTCTACCGCGCTGCAGGTCGTTCATGCGTTAACAGAGCCGCAATATTTCCTTCAGCCGCGCCAGCTTTTTCCGGTCTGGCCGCAGTGGCGTCCGGAACTGGCAATCGCGCTGTTTGCATCAACGATGGTGCTGCTGTTCCTGCCGAAGCTGCTCAGTATTATGCTGATCTGGTGTAAAGGCACCAAAGAGTATGGCGGTTTCTGGCGCGTTACGCTGTCGCTGTTGCTGGAAGTGCTGTTCTCCGTGTTGCTGGCGCCGGTGCGTATGCTGTTTCATACCGTGTTTGTGGTCAGCGCGTTTCTCGGCTGGGAAGTGGTCTGGAACTCACCGCAACGCGACGATGATTCTACGCCGTGGGGAGAAGCCTTTATGCGTCACGGCTCTCAACTGCTGCTGGGGCTGGTCTGGGCGGTGGGTATGGCGTGGCTGGATTTACGCTTTCTGTTCTGGCTGGCGCCGATTGTCTTTTCGCTGATTCTGTCGCCATTTGTTTCGGTGATCTCCAGTCGTTCAACGGTAGGATTGCGCACCAAACGCTGGAAGCTGTTCCTGATCCCGGAAGAGTATTCGCCGCCTCAGGTGTTGGTCGATACCGATAAATATCTGGAGATGAATCGCCGCCGTATTCTGGACGATGGCTTTATGCATGCGGTATTTAACCCGTCGCTTAATGCGCTGGCGACCGCGATGGCCACCGCGCGTCACCGCGCCAGTAAGGTGCTGGAAATAGCCCGCGATCGTCATGTGGAGCAGGCGCTAAACGAAACGCCGGAGAAACTGAACCGCGATCGGCGTCTGGTTTTGCTCAGCGATCCGGTGACGATGGCGCGTTTACACTATCGGGTCTGGAATGCGCCAGAGAGATACTCTTCCTGGGTAAACCATTATCAGTCTCTCGTCCTGAATCCGCAGGCGTTGCAGGGACGAACATCGTCAGCGGGATAAGGTCTTCAGGTCTGGAGTGAGGTGAAAAATACCGGCGTGATGCCGGTATTTTTATAGTGAAATGAGGTATCAGGTGCGTATATTCGCGGTGAGCATAATGGTGATTACCCTGAGCGGCTGCGGCAGTATTATCAGCAGAACGATCCCCGGACAAGGACACGGCAACCAGTATTACCCTGGCGTGCAGTGGGATATGCGTGATTCCGCATGGCGCTATATCACTATCCTCGATCTGCCCTTCTCACTGATCTTCGATACACTGCTACTGCCGCTCGATATTCACCACGGGCCTTATGAGTAATTAACGCTCATCCCATTCGTCTGCCGCAGTACGGCCTTCCTCGGTATCAAGCGGGGGTTCAAGCTGGAATTCCCCTTCATCCCATTCATGCAAAGTATTCTCTTCCTGCCATTCCTGGCGGATCTCTATCTCATCATAATCGCCGTCAAACACGCTCTGTGCGGCTTCACCACTCAGCATCGGCAGACATTCGCCATCTTCACCTTCATCGGCGAAAAATTCGACCTGCCACATGATGTCCCCATCCTGCAGTACATATTTCTGAACGTTGAACTGCTGCACATTCGCTTCGTCTTGTTCGAGGCCTGGATGGTCAGCCAGAAATTCTTCCCGGGCTGCATCGATAGCTTCTTCCAGCGTGGCATACATGGTCATCAGTGTCTCCCTTTGATTTGATGAGGTATTTAGGGAAAGAATAGCTGATTCTGTAATATTGCAAGTATGAAAGCGCAAAAATTATTCTATTGCCAGTCTGCGCCGTCGTAAGCTGTTCCATGAATAGATAGCATTGAACAACACCACGCCTGCCGTGACGCAGAATACGGCGCGGAAGCCATAGCTCGCGGAAATTGCGGCGCCCATGAGAGGGCCGGTGACGTTGCCGATATCGCGGAAAGATTGGTTGTAACTGAATATGCGCCCGGCTATCTGGTTGGTAGAGTTGTAAACCAGCAGAGTTTGAACGGCTGGCAGCAGCGCGCCATCCGCCGCGCCAAGCAGAAACCGCAATAGCGCGAGTTGCCACGGCGTTTGCACAAAAGACATTGGAATCAGCAGCAGTACGGAAATAATCAGCGCGACGATAAGAATCTTTTCCGGGCCAATTCTGTCGCCAAGCTTGCCGAGCCGGGGGGCGCTAAGTAATGCCGCCACGCCGGGAACGGACGCTATCATCCCGCTAATGAACGCAATATTACTGACATTTCCCGCGAGTTCGCGCACATAGAGCGTCAGGATGGGCGCAATAGACCCCGTCGCCACCTGAATAATCAGCGTGGTGACAAACAGGCTTAACACCAGGCGGGGATTTTTTAACGAGGCGACCACTTCCCGAACGTGAAGCATCTCTTTTTTGCTCACCGGCAGGAAATTCTCGCGAATGAAAAAGAAGGTGAGCAGAAAACAGATAAACAAAACGCTGGCGGTAATAAAAAAGACCGGACGAAGGCCGTAATGGTCGGCGAGCAGACCGCCCGCAAGTGGGCCAAGCAGAGCGCCGCTGACGCCGCCAGTAGAGAGCGTCCCTAACGCCCAGCCGCTTTTGTGGCGCGGCACCTGAGTGGCGATGAGCGCATTGGCGTTGGGAATAAATCCGCCCAGCAGGCCTAATAACGCGCGGAGGATCAGAAATTGCCAGATATTTTGCGCCATGCCCATTAACAGCATCACAATGGCCATGCCGAGAGCGGAACGCAACAGCATGATCTTACGCCCTTTACGATCCGCCAGACCGCCCCAAAAAGGGGAAGCGATAGCTGAAAAGAGGAACGTAATACTAAAGACCAGCCCGGACCACATGTTAAGCGCGCTATGGCCTGTTACACCGAGTTGCTCAACGTAGAGAGGGAGAAAAGGCATGACCAGACTGAATGCCGCGCCGGTTAAAAAACAGCCCAGCCAGGTAACGGTTAGATTGCGTTTCCAGTTTATGGGGACATCAGAGGGTGACATAGCGTTCCACAGTATGATGCGCGGTTTGCGCTATCATCAATTTAATTATGAGCGTACTAATTATAATTATGCGCCGACCTTACCAGCCTCGCAATGTGGGGAGCTTTTAAAGCTAAAAGAGGGGAAAAATTGCAGCCTGACGGCTGCAATCCTGTCAATAGCGCGACGGTACGCCTTCAGGGCGAGTTTTAAAGCGGCGATGCAGCCACATATACTGCTCTGGCGCCATCATAATGCACTGCTCAACAATCTTATTCATCCATGCGGCAGTCGCTTCTGCGCTCTCCAGCGGAGGCGAATATTCCGCAGGAAGAATGATCAGTTCGTAGCCTTTCCCATCGGGTTTACGGCGAGGCACGAAGGGGATAATACAGGCTTTAGACATGCGCGCGAGCATCCAGGTACCGGAGGTCGTAGCGGCCTGGTCGACGGCGAATAACGGTACAAAGACGCTGGCGCGCGGGCCGTAATCGTGATCCGGCGCATACCAGATCAATTCGCCGCTTTTCAATGCCTTAACCATGCCTTTCAGATCTTTGCGATCCAACATCGATTTATTGGAGCGTAAGCGTCCCCAGGTCTGTAACCAGTCGAGCAACGGATTATCATTCGGGCGATAAACTCCGATCCCCGGGTTATGCATACCAAACATGCGGGCGCCAAACTCAAGGGTAAGAAAATGTATTCCTACCAGAATGAACCCCAGCCCCTGCGCCTTAACTTCACGGATATGCTCCAGACCGCTCGCTTCCATCCAGCGGTTCACTCGCCGATCGGGCCAGAACCAGGCCATGCCGGTTTCCATCACGCCCATACCGACGGATTCAAAGTTTTTGACCACCATGGTGTGGCGTTCCTGCGCGCTCATTTCCGGAAAGCATAATTCAAGGTTGCGATAGGCGATTTTCGCGCGGCGTTTCATTACGCGTCGCGCCAGGTGGCCCAATGCGCAACCCAATTTATAGATGACCGGGTAGGGGAGTTGCACGACCAACCAAAGCGCGCCTATACCCAACCAGGTTAACCAATAGCGCGGGTGCAGTAAGGCCACGGAGAACTTAGGCAACTTCGTCATTTCTATCCTGTCTTTCAACGAACAATTCCCCGTATTCTCGCATCTTTTTGCGTTGAGCAAAAATATGTAGCAGGAGAGTGGCGATTAAATCGACAATTGTTGTTAATTATTTAGTGTAAAGCAGGAAATGTAGCGCAAAATGTGTGGATGTAAATTGGCGAGACTTGCCTTATCATGCCTGCCCACTTTATTTTTTGCTGATTGCAGGATACGTACACCATGCCAGTGTTACACAACCGCATCTCTAATGACGAGCTGAAAGCCAAAATGCTGGCGGAAAGCGAGCCGCGTACGACAATTTCTTTTTATAAATATTTCACAATCGCCTCGCCGCAACAGACGCGGGACGCGTTGTATCAGGTGTTTACGGCGTTGGACGTTTTTGGTCGCGTTTACCTGGCACATGAAGGCATCAATGCGCAAATCAGCGTGCCGCAAAGCAAGGTCGAGACCTTTCGTCAACAGCTTTATACGTTCGATCCCGCGCTGGACGGGCTGCGTTTAAATATCGCGCTGGAGGATGACGGAAAGTCATTTTGGGTGCTGCGTATGAAAGTTCGCGACCGTATCGTTGCTGACGGTATTGACGATCCGACTTTTGACGCCAGTAATGTCGGCGATTATCTGAAGGCGGCAGATGTGAATGCGATGCTGGACGATCCTGACGCGGTCTTTATTGATATGCGCAACCACTATGAGTATGAAGTCGGCCATTTCGAAAATGCTCTGGAAATCCCGGCGGATACGTTTCGTGAACAGTTGCCAAAAGCGGTTGAAATGCTGCGGGAACATGCAGATAAAAAGATAGTGATGTTCTGTACCGGCGGTATTCGTTGTGAGAAAGCCAGCGCCTGGATGAAACACAACGGTTTCAATAAAGTCTGGCATATTGAGGGTGGCATCATTGAATACGCCCGTCGCGCGCGCGAGCAGGGGCTTCCCGTTCGCTTTATCGGCAAAAATTTTGTATTTGATGAGCGAATGGGCGAACGAATCTCGGATGAGGTTATCGCGCATTGCCATCAGTGCGGCGCGTCCTGCGACAGCCATACCAACTGCAAAAATGACGGTTGCCATCTGCTGTTTATCCAGTGTCCGCAGTGCGCCAGTAAATTTAACGGCTGCTGTAGTGAACAATGCTGTGAAGAGTTGGCCTTGCCGGAGGAAGAACAGCGCCGACGTCGTGCGGGTCGTGAGAACGGCAACAAAATTTTTAATAAATCGCGTGGTCGGCTTAATAGCAAACTGAGCATTCCCGATCCAACTGAGTAATATTTTTCCAGATAGCGGCGTAAAGGCCGCTATCCGGCATTTCGCCAGGCGTTACTTCTGCTGAACGCCTTCTACTGAGATGATAAGCTCCACCTCTTGTGAGGCTGGGCCGAGATCGGTAGTTATATTGAAATCCTTCAGCTTAATTTTTCCTTCGGCCTCAAAGCCCGCGCGCTTACCGCCCCACGGATCGTCGCCCTGGCCCATCAGCTTCGCTTCCAGCGTCACCGGTTTAGTCACGCCATTGAGCGTCAGATTGCCGGTAATATCCAGTTCATCGCCCTCTTTTTTCACGCTGGTAGAGGTGAAGGTTGCCTGCGGGAATTTCGCAACATTAAGAAATTCCGCGCTACGCAGGTGTTTGTCACGTTCGGCATGGTTAGTGTCGACGCTATTGGTGTTAATGGTCACGTTCACTTTGTCTGCCGACGGATTTTTTTCGTCAAAAGTGAACGTGCCGTCGAAATCTTTAAAGGTGCCGTATAGCCAGCTGTAGCCCAGATGCTGAATGCGGAAATTGACGAACGCATGTTGGCCTTCTTTATCAATTTTATACTCCGCCGCCACGGCGGAACCGGTCGTGAATAACAAGGATGCGAGGGTGAATCCCAGCAGGTTTTTTTTCATTTTTGAGCTCCATAGTCAGATGACGACATTCCTGTCATACGTTTCAGAGTGTCGTCTTTATCGATGAAATGGTGTTTTAGCGCCATAACCCCATGCGAGAGCGAGATAGTGACCAGCGACCAGGCAAACCACAGATGCAGTGTTCCGGCGATGTCAGCCTGCGCGCCCGCGTCCGTAAGCGTGGCCGGAATCTCAAACCAGCCAAAGACGCTAATCGGTTTACCATCGGCGGTGGAAATCAGGTAGCCGCTAATGATTATCGCAAAGAGCAGGAGATACAGGAGGAGATGACCCGCGGCGGCGCCAGCGCGCGTTAAACGGGAATAGCTGGTCAACGCAACGGGCGGCGGAGAATAAAGCCGCCAGATAATACGCACGATCAGCGCCATCATCAGTAATATGCCAATACTTTTATGTATTTCCGGCGCCTGGTGATACCAGCCGTCGTAATAACTGAGCGTGACCATCCATAAGCCCAACGCAAACATGCCATAGACCACCAGGGCGGTCAGCCAGTGGAGCGCGGCGGAAACCACGCCATAACGCTGTGGAGTATTTTTAAATTGCATAAACACACCAATGAATATTTCACGAGAGAATGAAAATGGCGTGGAAAAGCGCCGAATGCAACTTATAAATAAGAATTTGAATGATATTTATTTTTATTTCAATAATTTTGATGTTGTTTGCGGTTCAGCTTCAGAAGTTTCGAGATATTTCCCCCTGATAACCGCGCAACGGCAGGAACTGGCATTATTGCCGTGCTTCAACGTTATGAAATAAAAAGTGAGGAATTTTCAGGAAGTGTCAGTTAGCGTCAATGAAAAGCAATCAGAAGAAAAGGAGATAAACAATATCCATCACCGCCAGCAGCGACCAAAGAATAACGTAAAGCATGAAATGTTCGCGAATATTATTCATCAGAAAATGAAAGAGACGACGCATAGCTTACCTTAATAAACAGCCCCTTTACGGGGCCGACAAATTATTGGCTAAAACGGGAAAGCCGGAACGGCGTCAGATCAAAGGAGGGCGTTTTTCCCAACGCAAAATCTGCAGCGATTTCTCCTAACACGGGGGCGAATTTAAAACCATGTCCGCTGAGTCCAGTGATGACAAGCGTATTCTCATGACCAGGCAGCGTATCGATAATAAAATCCTCGTCCGGCGAATTATCATAGGTACATGCCGCCCCATGTAAACAACCGCCGATACCCGGCAGTACGTTACGCAGGAAAGGAAATGCTTCCGCGCCATCGCTGGCAACGGCGGCAAAGGGCTTGCGCTCTTCCTGAGCCTGTATTCGCTGTCCGCCATTGTGTTTGCCGATTTTTAACTCGTCGTTCTCCGCCGGGAAACCGTAATATTGATCGCCGTTGGGCATTTCGCCGGTAAAGGCCGGAAAGCGGTTTTTAGTGCTGTAACGTCCATCCGCCTTAAACCAGGCAAAAACTTTACGTACGGGCTGAACGGGCAGCTCCGGTACCAGCGCTTTGACCCAGGTGCCCGCGCTAATCAGCGCCTTGCTGGCGTGGTAGCTGCCTTCACTCGTCTCTATCGTCACACCGTTATCATCATGATGAATATGGCTTACCGGGCTGTTAAATAGCTGTGCGCAGCCTGCCTCTTGGGCCAGACGAAGCCATGTGGTAATGGCTAATTCGCTGCGCAGGAAACCGGAGTCAGCTTCAAACAGCCCGATATAATTATCGGGCACGCGAATTTCCGGCCAGCGCGTCATGAGGGCCGTCGCGTCCAGGCGCTCGACGTTCAATTGCCACTGTTGCGCGCTTCGTGCGACGTTGGCTAAGAAAGCGGAATCGGCCGGGCCGAGGTTGACGACGCCGGAGCGGACAAAAATAGGCTCTTCATTGTGTGTGGAGAGTTCATCCCAAAGCGTCTGGGCGCGAAGCACCAGCGGGACATATTTTTCGCCTTCACCATAAGCGTGGCGGATAAGACGGGTATCGCCGTGGTGGCTGCCCTGTTGATGAGGCGGCATATGCGCATCGGTCATCAGGACCTTTAGCCCGGCGCGGGTGGCGTAATAACCAGCGGCGGCGCCAACCGAACCGCTGCCGATAATAATAAGGTCGTATTTCATCAGCTTCTCTCTGCTATCGCGATGATTTCAGGGTAAATAACTGCGCTGAGATATACAAGCCAGAAATAAGTGAGGCACCTTACGGTGCCTGAGAGAGGGGGAGCGCGTCACGCTAATGGCGACGATACTCGTTTTCCTGGTAATCGCCTGATTCTATTTTGGCGATGCCGGCTTCTAATATTGAAATAAATTGCCTGGCTACATCTGTTGTTAACCAGAGCGTTTGACCAACTTCAGTCCCTTCCGGTTCCGGACGATTTGGGGTCTGGTAGTGTAAACGCAGCATCAGCGCATCATAGCTATCGACGGTGCTGATGTCCCATCCTACAAGCGGATGGGTCTGAATGACTTCATTATTCTTTTCCATCATGCCCCCCTGGTACGTGTTATAAGACAACGGTTCTCGAGGTTCAATGCGTGTTTTTCTTCTGAAGCAACTTCAGTATACCAATTAATAAGGCTATTCACTGCGTTTTTAAAGAGACCGGAGGATAAATTTCTCTTTTTAAGAATTATATGAACAATAAAGCGGCAGTTCATTCATATTTTTTTAGGATGTTGTGCAATTATTTTGAGGGTCAGGTGAAATATTCATCAGTTGCGCAAATAAAAAAGCCGGGGCGACCCGGCAAACATACATCACTGCATATCATTTTTTATTCATTGATGAACCAGTCATCAGCGCTCTCCCAGGTCTCCTGGAGAATCTCGCTAATGCGTTCTTTGTCCTCTTTTGATGCGCCAATGACGGACAAGTTGTTGGCGGTAGCGTAACGTACGGTGACGTTACCCAAGTTCTCAGGAAAATGATGGCTAATACGACGGGAGAGTTCGCCCGCCAGCGCATCAATCGCACCGGCAGGCAGAGGTGACGTTTTGGCTATAGTGACTTCAATACGCATAATGGCCCCCTGTTGAATATACTGGATATATATACAGTTAAATCCAATATATAGCAACAGGTAAGCGCATTTTTTATTTTTTTACTGACCAGCGTACTGTTTCACCCGCTAAAAAAGGCACCAGCGAATCATCAGCCAGCGCGATATTTTCCGGTACCTGTTGTTCATCGCGAACCAGTTCCACCCACCCCGTATTCACCGGCAGGCCATAGAATTGCGGGCCATTCAGTGAACAGAACGCTTCAAAGTGCGCCAGCGCGTTCATTTCCTCAAACACGGCGGCATAACTGCCAAGGGCGGAGGGGGCGTTGAAACAACCGGCGCAGCCGCAACTGGTCTCTTTACGATGACGTGAATGCGGCGCTGAATCCGTCCCCAGGAAGGCGCGCGTAAAACCACTGGCAACCAGTTCGCGTAACGCCTGTTGGTGAATATTGCGTTTCAGAATCGGCAGACAGTACAGGTGAGGACGAATGCCGCCGACCAGCATATCATTACGGTTAAACATTAAATGTTGAGGCGTAATGGTAGCCGCCAGGTAGTCGTTGCCGTCACGTACATACTGCGCGGCATCTTTGGTCGTGATGTGCTCAAAGACCACTTTAAGCGCGGTCAGACGCTGGCGTAGCGGTTCCATTACGGTGTCGATAAAACGCGCTTCGCGATCGAAGATATCAACATCCGCATGGGTCACCTCACCGTGGACCAGCAATGGCATTCCGAGTTTTTCCATCCGCTCCAGTACCGGCATGATAGCGTCGACTGACGTTACGCCATGACTGGAGTTAGTGGTGGCATTGGCCGGGTAAAGCTTAGCCGCAGTAAATACGCCTTCATGGAAACCACGCTCCAGTTCATCGGCATCGAGCGAATCCGTTAAATAGCAGGTCATTAACGGCGTGAAATCATGCCCGGCGGGCACCGCATCGAGAATACGCTGGCGGTAGGCGATCGCTGCATCAACGGTCGTGATGGGGGACGCCAGGTTCGGCATCACGATAGCGCGACCATAAATTTCGCTGGTATAGGGTACGACCGTTTTTAACATGTCGCCATCGCGAAGGTGAACGTGCCAGTCGTCCGGGCGGCGGATCTTTAAAACCTGGGATGGTGCAGTCATTAATAAGCTCCGGCTGAGGAATAGTCTTTTTGCCGGAAACAAAGGATAAGCGGAAACGTTTTCGTTTGCACGTAAAAAAAGGGCGCGAGCGCGCCCTCCGAAATCAATTGGTGAAAGGAATAACGATTTCACCAGGTTTAACTTCAATGCCTTTCGCGAGTTTCTTCGCTAACGCTTCGCCTTTACTGCTGTCCTCACGCAACACGTAAGCGGGCCGCTGGTTAAAGTAGCTACGTAAAGACTGATTTAAATAGGGCAGGAGCGTTTGTAGCACCGATTGCATTTTCTCCGGCGTCACGGTGGCGTCTACTACTTCCATCTCCTGAAGATAGATGGCGCCTTTTTCTTTATCAAAGACCGGCAGGGCTTTTAGCTTGAGTTTCATCGTCGCTTTTTGACTGCCAAACAGGGAATTCATATCCAGCCTGGCATCGCCAGTAAGGGTGACTTTATTAGGCTCTTCCCGACCAATCTGGCTGGCAAGATTAGTCAATACGATATGCGCGTCGGCAATGCCGGGAAGACCAATATCTTTTGAGAAATTATTCCGTTTTTCAAGCGCTTGATTGATTTCTTGTTCGCTAATGGTGTATTGCGTAAGTTGATTACAACCCACTAACAGGCCGCTAACTACCAGCGCAGCGGCAAAAAAAAACTTTTTCATGGCGTTCCTTAGCATGTTGCCTGTGCCCTAATCTTGACACAAAGCAGCATGTCGCGCCAGCGGACATGGCGCCACTAGAAAAAGCTGAAAAAGGCGGCAAGAAAGGGTTGCCGCCTGGCGGGCGTTAGATAGCCATTGAGGAGAGTAAATTAATTTGCGTCTGCTTTGCCATATTATCGCGATAGTCTGCGACTTTTGTCGGCCAGTGAATACCGGCGACCAGCGTCAGATTACGCAGAAGCGGAAACAGATGAATATCATCTTCCGATAATTCGCCGTTAACGGCGTTAGGCTGTACGATGAGTTTATCCAGCAAACGTAAATCATCGCCGATCTTTTTAATCAGTCCGGCAGAGTGCGCAAGATGGTTGTCAAAACTGCCAGATGAGGCTTCTTTTTTGCGGATAAAATACTGACGCGCCGCAGGGGTAGAAAATTCATCGAAAGCGGATTTTGCAAATCGCGGCAGCAGTAGCTGATTAACGTAACCGTTAACTTTGCGCAACCACTCTTCAATGGCTGGATTGCGTTTCCCGGTTAACAGCGGTTTGCCGTCGAGGTTGTCGACATAATGTACAATATCCATACTTTCAGGAAGGTAGCGACTATCATCTTTTTGCAGGATGGGCACCATCTTTTGACCAATCATCCGGGTGGGCGTCGCCTCGTCGTCATTTTGTAACACGTTAAGTTCAACGGGGATGTTCTTCAGGCCGAAAATCATGCGGGCTTTAACGCAGAAAGGGCAATGATCGTAAATATAAAGCTTCACGTTTCTCCTCCATTTGACTGTCGGTATCTGACCAGTATGGAGGAGATAGCGACAGGTATCAAATCAGGCGCCGGGTTCCAGCATCCGGCGCGGCGTGCGTTTATGACTAAATTGCCAGCCTAAAGCCAAAAAGGTGATAAAGCCGATAATACCGAGCATCATCCACGGTAGTTCAGGCTGCGCAAGCGCTTTCCCCATATCAAACAACCAGCCGCCGCCGATATAACCAATCGCGCCGCCAATGGCTAATCCCAGACGGCTAAAGCCCATATAGCTTCCCCGCGCCCTCGCGTCCGCGAGCGACGCGCTGAGCGTTTCGCGCGCCGGTTCGGCGATAACCGAGCCGATGTAGAAAGCGCAAATAAGCGTAAAAAGCTGCTGTAAATTGCCCACCATCCCGATGGGGATCATGCTCAGCGACATGACGAGCAAGCCGGCCATCAGCCGATGCTCCAGCCGAAAACGCTTTTCGCTCCAGCGGGCAATCGGATAGAGCAACGTCAGCGAGAGACACGCCTCTATAGCGTACATCCATTTCACGGCAGCAGGCGAACCGGCGATATCGTTTACCATAATCGGCAGCATTAACATGACCTGTACCGCCAGCATATAGTAGCCCGCCAGCGTCAGCACGTAGGTGACAAACCTTTTATCGCTCATGACGCGGCGCATTCCTTCACGCACCGGCGTTCTGACCGTTGATAGCTTCCAGGCCGGAAGCAGCCATGCATTGAAAAGGGCGCATAATATGAACAAAATAGCGCCCGTCGCGCAGACCAGGCGAAAATCGTATTGTAGCAACCAGCTTCCCAGCAGCGCGCCAATCACCGCGCCCGCGCTGTCCTGCATCATCAACAGAGAGAAGAAGCGGCCCCGTTGCTCCGGACGAATTAATTTGACCACCAGCGCTGAACGCGGCGGGTCGAAAAGCGTACCGCCGAGACCGGAAAGAAAGCAGGAAAACCACAAGAGCCAGGGCTCATGCGCGATACCCATGGTGGCAAAGCCTGCGGCGCGCATCAGCATACCGGTGACAATCATCGGTTTCGCGCCAAAGCGATCGGCGATGGCGCCGCCAAAAATGCCCAGACCTTGTTGAATAAACTGGCGCAGGCCGAGCGCGATCCCTACCATTACGGCAGCCCACCCCATTTGATCGACAAAGCGAATAGAGATGAGCGGGAAGACGACGAAAAAACCCAGCACCACTAACATGTTATCGATGAGAAGAAAATATTTACCCAGGTTCCTCGCCTGCGAGACGCGCGACATTTCCCCTCCCGGGAAATAAAAGATGAGCGTCTTCTATTCTGCGGCGGCGTTTCGTTTTTTCCTACCGTTAGCGGGACAATATTTTTTTATCAAAAGTCCTTTTTAATCGAGAGTTTTCATCAAAATGTGGCAGCAATTCAAAAAATGACGATTTGCGCTTTTCACAGAGCCTGGTTGCGCAGGTATAGTAATGTTACTGGCGTGCTGAAGACGTTACAGGAAGGAGTAGGTATAGAATGTTTGGCTATCGTAGTAACGTGCCAAAAGTGCGCTTAACCACCGATCGTCTGGTGGTACGTTTAGTGCATGAGCGTGATGCCTGGCGTCTGGCCGATTATTACGCGGAAAATCGTCATTTTTTAAAACCCTGGGAACCGGTCCGTGATGAAAGTCATTGTTATCCTTCAGGATGGCAGGCGCGTCTGGGAATGATCGGTGAATTTCACAAACAGGGCTCCGCCTTCTATTTCGCGCTACTTGATCCGGAAGAAAAAGAAATTATCGGCGTGGCGAATTTTTCCAATGTGGTGCGCGGTTCTTTTCATGCCTGTTATCTGGGCTATTCCATTGCGCAGAAGTGGCAGGGGCAAGGGCTGATGTTTGAAGCCTTAACCGCTGCGATTCGCTATATGCAGCGCACTCAGCATATCCACCGTATCATGGCGAACTATATGCCGCACAACAAACGTAGCGGCGCGTTGCTGGCGCGGCTTGGCTTTGAAAAAGAAGGCTATGCGAAAGATTACCTGTTGATTGATGGACAATGGCGCGACCATGTCCTGACGGCGTTAACCACGCCGTTATGGACGCCGGGGCGTTGAGCGGCTTACGGAATGAGAGGCAAAGGGAGAAAACGATGAAATATGAATTAACCGCCACTGAAGCGCGAGTGATTGGCTGTCTGCTGGAAAAGCAGGTGACAACGCCGGAACAGTATCCGCTTTCCGTCAACGGGGTGGTGACAGCCTGTAATCAGAAAACCAACCGTGAACCGGTGATGAACCTGACGGAACAAGAGGTACAAGAACAGCTCGATAACCTGGTGAAACGCCACTTTTTGCGTACGGTCAGCGGGTTTGGCAATCGCGTCACCAAATATGAACAGCGCTTCTGTAATTCCGAATTTGGCGATCTGAAACTTAGCGCGGCGGAAGTGGCGCTTGTCACTACGCTGCTGCTGCGCGGCGCGCAAACGCCCGGCGAGTTGCGTAGCCGGGCGTCGCGGATGCATGAATTCAGCGATATGGCGGAAGTTGAATCCACGCTGGAACGGCTTGCCAGTCGTGAGGACGGCCCGTATGTCGTCCGTCTGGCGCGTGAACCGGGTAAGCGCGAAAGCCGTTATATGCACCTTTTTTGCGGCGACGTCGATGAACTGTCTCTCCAGACGTCTGCGCCGGAAAGTGCGTCGGGCGATCTTCAGTCGCGCGTCGAAGCGCTGGAAAGCGAAGTGGCGGAGTTAAAGCAGCGGCTGGATTCTTTGTTAGCTCACCTGGGAGAGTAATGTGAGAACATTACGGATTGGCATTGTCGGATTAGGCGGTATTGCGCAGAAGGCCTGGCTGCCGGTATTAACCAACACCGCCGGATGGACGTTACAGGGCGCCTGGTCTCCTTCGCGGGATAAAGCCTTACGTATCTGCGAAAGCTGGCGCATACCGTATGTGGATTCGCTGGCGAATTTAGCGTCCGGCTGCGATGCGGTCTTCGTCCACTCCAGTACCGCAAGCCATTATGCCGTGGTCAGCGAACTTCTCAATGCCGGCGTCCATGTTTGCGTGGATAAACCGCTGGCGGAAAATCTACGTGATGCCGAACGGCTGGTGGCGCTGGCGGCGCAAAAAAAATTGACGCTGATGGTTGGCTTTAATCGCCGTTTCGCGCCGCTGTACCGCGAACTGAAGACGCGCCTCGGCACTGCGGCGTCACTACGTATGGATAAACATCGTACCGATAGCGTCGGGCCGCACGACTTACGTTTTACTTTGCTCGATGACTATCTGCATGTCGTGGATACCGCTCTGTGGCTGGCGGGCGGCGAGGCGCGCCTTGCCAGCGGCACGTTGCTCACCAGCGAGTCCGGCGAAATGTGCTATGCGGAACATCATTTTTCCGCCGACAAACTACAAATTACCACCAGTATGCACCGGCGCGCCGGAAGTCAGCGTGAATCGGTCCAGGCCGTCACCGACGGCGGGCTATATGACGTGACGGATATGCGTGAATGGCGCGAAGAGCGCGGGCAGGGTATTCTCATCAAACCCATTCCTAGTTGGCAAACGACGCTTGAACAGCGTGGTTTTGTCGGATGCGCGCGGCATTTCATTGACTGCGTACAAAATCAGACGGTTCCGGAAACAGCGGGGGAGCAGGCGATTTTGGCCCAGCGCGTCGTGGAGGCGCTGTGGCGGGACGCCATCAGCGAATAACCCTCTGTAACATCTGGCGGTAGTAATTCATCGTAATCCAGGTACTATACCCTCAATAATTCGAGTTGCAGAAAAGCTAACGCACATGCAGCTCGAAGTATGGCGGGTATATATGCCCACTCTACACAATACCTCTTTTCACAGTGAATAATGGCAAACCGTGGGGAGTCTGTAAGGCCTGATAAGACGTTTTAACGTCGCCGTCAGGCGCGGTGATACAGCCGGATACGGCAGAAGTTGCGTTATCCGGTCGATGGATCAGCCATGCAGGAGTTTTACGCCAGGGTCTGGAATACAAAAGAAATGAATTTATTGAAATCGCTGGCTGCCGTCAGCTCGATGACTATGTTTTCACGCGTGTTGGGCTTTGCCCGTGATGCGATTGTCGCCAGAATTTTTGGCGCAGGGATGGCGACCGACGCCTTTTTTGTGGCGTTTAAACTCCCCAATCTACTACGCCGGATCTTTGCCGAAGGCGCTTTTTCTCAGGCCTTTGTGCCTATCCTGGCGGAATATAAGAGCAAGCAGGGTGAAGAAGCGACGCGGATCTTTGTCGCTTACGTTTCCGGCCTGTTGACGCTGGCATTGGCCGTCGTGACAGTGGCCGGTATGCTGGCCGCCCCGTGGGTGATTATGGTAACCGCGCCGGGTTTTGCCGATACTGCGGATAAATTCGCGCTGACGACGCAACTGCTGCGGATTACATTTCCCTATATTCTGCTGATCTCGCTGGCTTCACTGGTTGGCGCCATTCTCAACACCTGGAATCGCTTCTCTATTCCCGCTTTTGCGCCGACATTTCTTAATATCAGCATGATCGGTTTTGCATTATTCGCCGCGCCATACTTTAATCCGCCGGTGCTGGCGTTAGCCTGGGCAGTCACCGTCGGCGGCGTGCTGCAACTGGTGTATCAACTTCCGTATTTGAAAAAGATCGGTATGCTGGTGCTGCCGCGCATTAACTTTCGCGACACCGGGGCGATGCGGGTGGTCAAACAGATGGGGCCGGCGATTTTGGGCGTTTCCGTCAGTCAGATCTCCCTTATCATCAATACCATTTTCGCCTCGTTTCTGGCCTCCGGCTCGGTTTCATGGATGTACTATGCCGATCGGTTGATGGAGTTCCCGTCCGGCGTGCTGGGCGTGGCGTTGGGGACCATCCTGTTGCCGTCATTGTCGAAAAGCTTTGCCAGCGGCAATCATGATGAGTACTGCCGCCTGATGGACTGGGGGCTGCGTTTGTGCTTTTTACTGGCGTTGCCGAGCGCGGTAGCGTTAGGCATTCTGGCGAAGCCGCTGACGGTCTCGCTGTTTCAGTACGGTAAATTCACCGCCTTTGATGCGGCGATGACGCAGCGGGCGTTAATCGCCTATTCGGTGGGGCTGATTGGCTTGATCGTCGTAAAAGTGTTGGCCCCGGGCTTCTATTCTCGCCAGGATATTAAAACGCCGGTGAAAATCGCCATAGTGACGTTAATCATGACTCAGTTAATGAACCTGGCGTTTATTGGACCGCTGAAACACGCCGGGCTGTCGCTCTCTATTGGTCTGGCGGCATGTCTCAATGCGTCGCTGCTGTACTGGCAACTGCGCAAACAGAATATCTTTACGCCACAACCGGGGTGGATGTGGTTCCTGATGCGTCTGATCATTTCCGTACTGGTAATGGCCGCCGTATTGTTCGGCGTGTTGCATATTATGCCGGAGTGGTCGCAAGGGTCGATGCTATGGCGTTTGCTGCGTTTGATGGCGGTAGTGATCGCGGGTATCGCGGCCTATTTCGCCGCGCTTGCCGTGCTGGGCTTTAAAGTGAAAGAGTTTGTTCGCCGGACGGCGTAAATTCAGTGCCTGATAGCGCTGTGCTATCAGGCCTACAAGGCATTCAGGCCGGAAAGGCACAACGTCGCCATCCGGCAATGATTAGATAGAAATTTTTTTACCGCCGCGGTGAGAGACGGAAGTCTGACCGTCAGCCCCGTACAAGGTCGGCTCCTGGTGAGGTTTCAGCACCTCCAGCGCCTGTTGATTACGCTCGATTTGCCCTTCCAGCAGCCAGCCGTTGTGCTGGTTGAGGTCGCGAAGATGCTGCGTTTTTTCGGTAATCGCCTGCCAGCGCTCTGCAATGTCATCGTTTGCGCTACGCTGCGCATTCTGCTCCAGACGGCGCTGTTGTTCCAGATAATCCAGCGTCGCCAGCAACGAGCTTTTTTCTTCTGTAATACGCTGTAGCTGGCTGCCGTTAATCTGGCCTACGGAAAGCTGTTGTTGCTCGGCGTCCATCACCGTCTTCAGGTCATTCAGGACGGTGGTCATCTGGTCAAGTATTTCTGACAAACGAGTCATACGCTTATTTACTCTGTAAGTAGCTCTGCGCCTCGCGAATGAGCGAGTCTGCTATTTTTCCCGTATCCATTTTTAACTCACCGTTACGGATAGCCGTTTTTAATGCTTCGACGCGTTCCATATTAATGTCGCTGACGCCTGGCTGCATGAGCTTCGCTTGCGCGTCGCTTAACGTTACGCTGGCGCTCGTCGCGGCGGACGTTTTTTCCTGACGCGTTTTTTGTACCGGCGTGTCGCTGGTTTCGCGCGTCTGGACAGTGCTAACGGGTTTCAAAGGTGAGGTACGGTCAATGCTCATTTATTTATCCTCATCGAGGGTTACGTTGTAGCGGCCAGCTACCATCATGGTTGAATATCTCATCGGCAGCCGCGACAAAATCTTTACACAATTATAGGTTAATAAGAATATTCCCATCAGAATCGACGGTTCCACTCACGATTTGACCCGATGTCATGCGTACGCGCGCATTTTGCGCGACGGCGGCATTATTCATCGCCTGACCTTCCGCATTGACGCTAAACCCCTCGCCATTGGCGATGACCTGTACTCGTTGACCCGCTTTGACGCGCCAGGCCTGACGTATCATCGTAAGCTGTACCGGCTGCCCGGGAGCGAGATCGCGCAAACTGACGGCATCCTGAATCTGACGGATATCCAGTACCGTCCGCGGCGGTAACTGATCCAGCCTGCCACGTTTTAGCGTGACGTTGGCCGGCGTCAATTTTCCGCCGCGCGCGACGGGCGCGGCAACGGCGACATAATTGCCGGTCGCTTGCACATTCACCTGCAAATAACGTTTTTCATTGGCGCAGCGCGCCACCACATTGACGTTGCCCCACAGCTTCGCGCTGCCCGTCATGCTGAAGGCTGGCTGTTCGCAGCTCGGTAGCAGATTGGGCGATGAACGGAGCGTGACAACCACCTCGTCGCTGAAGCCAGCCAGACGCTGGGAAAACCACGTGGTCAGCTGGGCGTTGATGTCCTGCGCCATTGTCAGGGGGCTGAACAGCAAAGCCGCCACGGCGAATCCTCGTTTTAACGTTTGCATGGTACTTCCCCCTGGTTGATGTCATGACAGGATTCTACCCGTGTGAAGCAAGCATCAACGCAATAAATAGCGACGCATTTTGCGTTTATTCCGGCGATAACGCGCGCGTGAAGGCATTTAAGCTGTCGGCTGAATTTTGCCATTTGCGGAGGAGATATGCTCGACAGGCTCGATGCCGCCTTACGATTTCAGCAGGAAGCGCTAAATCTGCGCGCGCAACGTCAGGAAATATTAGCGGCGAATATCGCCAATGCCGATACGCCGGGGTATCAGGCGCGCGATATTGATTTTGCCAGTGAGTTAAAAAAGGTGATGGTGCGTGGACGGGAAGAAACCGGCGGCGTCGCGTTAACGTTGACTTCCTCTCACCATATTCCCGCCCAGGCGGTCTCTTCTCCCGCAGTGGATCTGCTTTACCGCGTACCCGATCAGCCTTCTTTGGATGGTAACACCGTAGATATGGACAGGGAACGTACGCAGTTTGCGGATAACAGTCTCAAATATCAGATGGGGCTTACCGTTCTGGGTAGCCAACTCAAAGGCATGATGAATGTGCTACAGGGAGGAAACTAATTCGTGGCGCTGTTAAACATTTTTGATATTGCCGGATCGGCGCTTGCCGCGCAGTCCAAGCGGTTGAACGTTGCGGCCAGTAACCTGGCGAATGCGGATAGCGTCACCGGCCCGGACGGACAGCCTTATCGCGCCAAACAGGTGGTTTTTCAGGTGGACGCCGCGCCGGGTCAAGCCACTGGCGGGGTAAAGGTCGCCAGCGTGATTGAAAGTCAGGCACCGGAAAAGCTGGTTTATGAGCCAGGCAATCCGCTGGCGGACGCTAATGGTTACGTCAAAATGCCCAACGTCGATGTGGTCGGCGAAATGGTCAACACGATGTCAGCCTCGCGCAGCTATCAGGCAAATATCGAAGTCCTGAATACCGTAAAAAGCATGATGCTTAAAACGCTGACATTAGGCCAGTAAAGGAGGCGCGTATGTCTATTGCCGTAAATATGAATGACCCGACCAACACGGGCGTCAAAACGACGACCGGCAGCGGATCGATGACCGGAAGCAACGCTGCCGATCTGCAAAGCAGTTTCCTGACCTTACTGGTCGCGCAATTGAAGAACCAGGACCCGACTAACCCATTACAAAATAATGAGTTAACGACACAGTTGGCGCAAATCAGTACCGTGAGCGGCATTGAAAAACTGAATACGACGCTGGGGGCTATTTCTGGGCAAATCGATAATAGTCAGTCCCTACAGGCGACCACGCTGATTGGACATGGCGTTATGGTGCCTGGCACCACAATTCTGGCGGGTAAAGGCGCGGAAGAAGGGGCCGTGACGTCCACGACGCCGTTTGGCGTGGAATTGCAACAGCCTGCGGACAAAGTGACGGCAACCATTACCGATAAAGATGGCCGGGTGGTACGGACGCTGGAGATCGGTGAGTTGCGAGCCGGGGTACACACCTTTACCTGGGATGGTAAGCAAACGGACGGAACAACGGTACCGAATGGTTCTTACAACATTGCGATTACCGCCAGCAATGGCGGGACGCAACTGGTGGCGCAGCCGCTGCAATTCGCTCTGGTACAGGGCGTGACGAAGGGCAGTAACGGCAACCTGTTGGATCTGGGTACCTACGGCACCACCACACTCGACGAAGTTCGGCAAATAATCTAAGCCCTTACACTTATCAGGAGTCAGTCATGTCTTTTTCTCAAGCGGTTAGCGGCCTGAACGCTGCGGCCACCAACCTTGATGTTATCGGTAATAACATCGCCAACTCCGCCACCTATGGCTTTAAGTCCGGTACGGCATCATTTGCCGATATGTTCGCCGGTTCCAAAGTGGGGCTGGGCGTAAAAGTGGCGGGGATTA
Organism: Salmonella sp. SAL4457; assembly: GCF_046548235.1. Classification (NCBI taxonomy): domain Bacteria; kingdom Pseudomonadati; phylum Pseudomonadota; class Gammaproteobacteria; order Enterobacterales; family Enterobacteriaceae; genus Salmonella; species Salmonella sp. SAL4457. The sequence continues at coordinate 1,141,881 of NZ_JBGDZO010000001.1, read as the reverse complement.
CCCAGGATTTTACCGACGGTACGACAACGAACACCGGGCGCGGGCTGGATGTCGCGATTAGCCAGAACGGTTTTTTCCGCCTGGTAGACAGCAACGGTTCCGTGTTCTATAGCCGCAACGGCCAGTTCAAACTGGACGAGAACCGTAACCTGGTCAATATGCAGGGGATGCAGTTGACCGGCTATCCGGCCACCGGTACGCCGCCGACCATTCAGCAGGGGGCGAATCCTGCGCCGATCACCATTCCGAACACGCTGATGGCGGCGAAATCGACCACCACCGCGTCAATGCAGATCAACCTGAACTCAACGGACCCTGTACCGTCTAAAACGCCCTTTAGCGTGAGTGATGCGGATTCGTATAACAAAAAAGGCACCGTCACCGTTTATGACAGCCAGGGTAATGCCCATGACATGAACGTCTATTTTGTGAAAACCAAAGATAATGAATGGGCCGTGTACACCCATGACAGCAGCGATCCTGCAGCCACAGCGCCGGCGGCACCATCAACCACTCTGGTATTTAACGCAAACGGGACACTGCAATCCGGCGGTACGGTGAACATCACCACCGGTACGATTAATGGCGCGACAGCGGCCACCTTCTCCCTCAGCTTCCTTAACTCCATGCAGCAGAACACCGGGGCTAACAACATCGTCGCCACCAATCAGAACGGCTATAAGCCGGGCGACCTGGTGAGCTACCAGATTAACAACGACGGCACCGTGGTTGGCAACTACTCCAACGAGCAGGAGCAGGTGCTGGGGCAGATTGTGCTGGCTAACTTCGCCAATAACGAAGGTCTGGCATCCCAGGGCGATAACGTCTGGGCGGCGACGCAGGCCTCCGGGGTTGCGCTGCTGGGGACTGCCGGTTCCGGCAACTTCGGTAAGCTGACGAACGGCGCGCTGGAAGCCTCTAACGTGGATTTGAGTAAAGAGCTGGTGAATATGATCGTCGCGCAGCGTAACTACCAGTCGAATGCGCAGACCATCAAAACTCAGGACCAGATCCTCAATACGCTGGTTAACCTGCGCTAAGCGCCTGACGGGATAGCTTAATGGATCACGCAATTTATACAGCTATGGGGGCGGCCAGCCAGACGCTTAACCAGCAGGCGGTAACGGCCAGCAACCTGGCTAATGCCTCAACGCCGGGCTTTCGCGCGCAGCTTAACGCGTTACGCGCGGTGCCTGTTGATGGCCTCTCTTTAGCAACGCGCACGCTGGTTACGGCGTCGACGCCCGGGGCGGATATGACCCCGGGTCAGTTGGACTACACCTCCCGTCCGCTGGATGTCGCGTTACAGCAGGACGGCTGGCTGGTAGTGCAAGCGGCGGATGGCGCTGAAGGATATACCCGTAACGGGAATATCCAGGTGGGTCCGACCGGGCAGTTAACCATTCAGGGACATCCGGTTATCGGCGAAGGCGGCCCGATTACCGTTCCTGAAGGGTCGGAAATCACCATTGCGGCAGACGGCACGATCTCCGCGCTCAATCCCGGCGACCCGCCAAACACGGTGGCGCCCGTTGGGCGACTGAAGCTGGTCAAAGCGGAAGGCAATGAGGTGCAGCGGAGCGATGACGGTTTATTCCGCCTTACCGCCGAGGCACAGGCTGAACGCGGGGCGGTACTGGCCGCCGACCCGTCAATTCGCATTATGTCGGGCGTGCTGGAGGGCAGTAACGTCAAGCCGGTTGAAGCGATGACCGACATGATCGCCAACGCACGTCGTTTTGAAATGCAGATGAAGGTTATCACCAGCGTAGATGAGAACGAAGGGCGAGCTAACCAACTGCTGTCGATGAGTTAATACAGGACATTTTATGATCAGTTCATTATGGATCGCCAAAACCGGTCTGGACGCGCAGCAAACCAATATGGATGTGATTGCCAATAACCTGGCAAACGTCAGCACCAATGGTTTTAAGCGTCAGCGCGCGGTATTTGAAGATCTGTTGTATCAGACCATCCGCCAGCCGGGCGCGCAGTCGTCCGAGCAGACGACGCTGCCTTCAGGGCTGCAAATCGGTACCGGCGTGCGTCCGGTCGCCACGGAGCGTCTGCACAGTCAGGGGAACCTGTCGCAGACCAACAACAGTAAAGATGTGGCGATTAAAGGGCAGGGCTTTTTCCAGGTCATGCTGCCGGACGGTACGTCTGCTTATACCCGCGATGGCTCTTTCCAGGTGGATCAGAATGGTCAACTGGTGACGGCGGGCGGTTTTCAGGTGCAGCCGGCAATCACCATTCCGGCCAACGCGTTAAGCATCACGATTGGCCGCGACGGCGTGGTCAGCGTGACCCAGCAGGGGCAGGCCGCGCCGGTTCAGGTCGGGCAGCTTAACCTGACCACCTTTATGAACGACACCGGGCTGGAAAGCATCGGCGAGAACCTCTATATCGAAACGCAATCGTCCGGCGCGCCGAACGAAAGCACGCCGGGGCTCAACGGCGCGGGGTTGTTGTATCAAGGGTATGTCGAAACGTCGAACGTTAACGTGGCGGAAGAGCTGGTGAACATGATTCAGGTTCAACGCGCCTATGAAATTAACAGTAAAGCAGTATCGACGACCGATCAGATGCTGCAGAAACTGACGCAACTCTAAGGGGCCGCCGGTGGGGGATACGCCACCGGCTCCCTGATTTTGAAGATGAAGGTAATGCAAAAATACGCGCTTCACGCTTACCCAGTTATGGCCCTGATGGTCGCGACGCTGACAGGATGCGCCTGGATACCCGCTAAACCGCTTGTGCAGGGGGCGACCACGGCGCAGCCGATACCTGGCCCGGTACCGGTGGCGAATGGCTCCATATTTCAGTCTGCGCAGCCGATTAATTATGGCTATCAGCCGCTTTTTGAAGATCGTCGACCGCGTAATATCGGCGATACGCTCACGATTGTGTTACAGGAAAACGTCAGCGCCAGTAAAAGCTCGTCGGCAAATGCCAGTCGCGACGGCAAAACCAGTTTTGGTTTTGATACGGTACCGCGTTATCTGCAGGGATTATTCGGTAATTCCCGCGCGGATATGGAGGCCTCCGGCGGCAACTCTTTTAACGGCAAAGGCGGCGCGAATGCCAGCAATACCTTTAGCGGCACGCTGACCGTGACCGTCGATCAGGTTCTGGCCAATGGCAATTTACACGTCGTGGGGGAAAAACAGATCGCGATTAATCAGGGAACGGAATTCATCCGCTTCTCCGGCGTGGTAAATCCACGCACCATCAGCGGCAGCAACTCTGTTCCCTCGACACAGGTGGCGGATGCGCGGATTGAATATGTCGGGAACGGCTATATTAACGAAGCGCAAAATATGGGCTGGCTGCAACGTTTCTTCCTTAATTTGTCGCCGATGTAAGCGAGGTGTATGTGTTTAAAGCTCTTGCAGGAATCGTTCTGGCACTGGTTGCCACTCTGGCGCACGCCGAGCGTATCCGGGATCTGACCAGTGTCCAGGGAGTACGGGAAAACTCGCTGATCGGCTACGGGCTGGTGGTCGGGCTGGACGGTACGGGCGACCAGACGACCCAGACGCCATTTACCACCCAGACGCTGAATAACATGCTGTCACAACTGGGGATTACGGTCCCCACCGGCACCAACATGCAGTTGAAAAACGTGGCGGCGGTGATGGTGACGGCGTCGTATCCGCCTTTTGCGCGACAGGGACAAACGATCGATGTCGTCGTTTCCTCAATGGGGAACGCTAAAAGTCTGCGTGGCGGGACGTTATTAATGACGCCGTTAAAAGGGGTGGACAGCCAGGTGTATGCTCTGGCGCAGGGCAATATTCTGGTCGGCGGCGCGGGCGCTTCCGCAGGCGGCAGTAGCGTGCAGGTTAACCAGCTTAATGGCGGGCGCATCACTAACGGCGCGATTATCGAACGCGAGTTGCCGACTCAGTTCGGCGCTGGCAACACCATTAATCTGCAATTGAACGACGAAGATTTTACGATGGCGCAGCAAATTACCGACGCCATCAACCGCGCGCGCGGTTACGGCAGCGCCACTGCGCTTGATGCGCGAACGGTACAGGTACGCGTGCCCAGCGGCAACAGCTCGCAGGTGCGTTTTCTGGCGGACATTCAAAATATGGAAGTCAACGTGACGCCGCAGGATGCAAAAGTCGTGATCAACTCGCGTACCGGTTCGGTGGTCATGAATCGGGAAGTCACGCTGGATAGCTGCGCTGTGGCGCAGGGCAATTTGTCAGTGACAGTCAATCGCCAGCTCAACGTCAACCAGCCGAATACGCCATTTGGCGGCGGGCAGACCGTGGTGACGCCACAGACTCAGATAGATTTGCGTCAGAGCGGCGGATCGCTACAGAGCGTGCGTTCCAGCGCCAATCTGAACAGCGTAGTGCGCGCGTTGAATGCGCTTGGCGCGACGCCGATGGACCTGATGTCGATTTTGCAGTCCATGCAGAGCGCGGGCTGTCTACGCGCCAAACTGGAAATCATCTGATGATAGGAGACGGTAAATTGCTGGCCAGCGCGGCCTGGGATGCGCAATCTCTGAACGAACTGAAAGCGAAAGCGGGCCAGGACCCGGCGGCGAATATCCGTCCTGTGGCCCGTCAGGTGGAAGGGATGTTTGTGCAGATGATGCTGAAAAGTATGCGCGAGGCTTTACCCAAAGATGGTTTATTCAGCAGCGATCAGACGCGTCTGTATACCAGCATGTATGACCAGCAGATCGCCCAGCAGATGACTGCCGGCAAGGGACTGGGGCTGGCGGATATGATGGTTAAACAGATGACCAGCGGGCAGACGATGCCTGCGGATGACGCGCCGCAAGTACCGCTTAAATTCTCCCTGGAGACGGTAAACAGCTATCAAAATCAGGCGCTGACCCAACTGGTGCGCAAAGCCATACCGAAAACGCCGGACAGCAGCGATGCGCCGCTCTCCGGCGACAGTAAAGACTTTCTGGCCCGGCTTTCGCTCCCGGCGAGGCTGGCCAGCGAACAAAGCGGGGTGCCGCATCATCTGATTCTGGCGCAGGCGGCGCTGGAGTCCGGCTGGGGGCAGCGGCAAATCCTGCGGGAGAATGGCGAACCCAGCTATAACGTATTTGGCGTGAAAGCGACCGCCAGTTGGAAAGGGCCGGTGACGGAAATCACCACCACTGAATACGAAAATGGCGAAGCGAAAAAAGTGAAAGCGAAATTCCGCGTCTATAGCTCGTATCTGGAGGCATTATCGGATTATGTCGCGCTGTTAACGCGTAACCCACGCTACGCTGCCGTGACCACTGCCGCCACGGCAGAGCAGGGCGCAGTGGCTCTGCAAAACGCCGGATACGCCACTGACCCGAATTACGCGCGTAAATTGACCAGCATGATTCAGCAGTTGAAAGCGATGAGTGAAAAGGTCAGCAAAACCTACAGCGCGAATCTCGACAATCTCTTTTAAATTGCTCAAGTCCACGTAGTCGCTGCCGATAACAACGAGTATTGAAGGATTAAAAGGAACCATCATGTCCAGCTTGATTAATCACGCCATGAGCGGACTTAACGCCGCGCAGGCCGCGTTAAATACGGTCAGTAATAACATCAACAATTATAACGTTGCGGGTTATACCCGGCAGACAACTATTCTGGCGCAGGCAAACAGTACGTTAGGGGCTGGCGGCTGGATAGGTAATGGCGTTTACGTTTCAGGCGTACAGCGCGAATATGATGCGTTTATCACTAATCAGCTACGCGGCGCGCAAAACCAGAGCAGCGGCTTAACCACGCGCTATGAACAAATGTCGAAAATCGACAACCTGCTGGCCGATAAATCCAGCTCACTGTCTGATTCGTTGCAGAGTTTTTTTACCAGCCTGCAAACGTTAGTCAGTAACGCGGAAGATCCTGCGGCGCGTCAGGCGCTGATTGGTAAAGCGGAAGGGCTGGTAAACCAGTTCAAAACCACCGATCAGTATCTGCGCGATCAGGATAAACAGGTCAATATCGCGATTGGCTCCAGCGTGGCGCAAATCAACAATTACGCGAAGCAGATAGCTAACCTGAACGATCAAATCTCCCGTATGACGGGCGTAGGCGCGGGCGCATCGCCGAACGACCTGCTCGATCAGCGTGATCAGTTGGTCAGCGAGCTTAACAAGATCGTTGGCGTCGAGGTGAGTGTACAGGACGGCGGCACCTATAACCTGACGATGGCCAATGGCTATACGCTGGTGCAGGGGTCGACGGCGCGTCAGTTGGCGGCGGTTCCCTCCAGCGCCGACCCGACGCGAACGACTGTCGCTTATGTCGATGAGGCCGCCGGTAACATCGAAATTCCGGAAAAGTTGCTGAACACCGGTTCGCTCGGCGGATTACTGACGTTCCGTTCTCAGGATCTGGATCAGACTCGTAATACGCTGGGCCAGTTGGCGTTGGCGTTTGCCGATGCGTTTAACGCGCAGCATACCAAAGGTTATGACGCCGACGGCAATAAAGGGAAAGACTTCTTTAGCATTGGCTCGCCGGTGGTATATAGCAACAGTAATAATGCCGATAAAACGGTATCGCTAACCGCTAAGGTGGTCGACAGCACGAAGGTTCAGGCAACGGATTATAAGATTGTTTTTGACGGTACAGACTGGCAGGTTACTCGCACTGCGGATAACACCACTTTCACGGCGACAAAAGATGCTGACGGAAAACTGGAGATTGACGGTCTGAAAGTGACGGTAGGGACTGGCGCACAGAAAAACGACAGTTTTCTTCTCAAGCCGGTCAGCAATGCTATCGTCGACATGAACGTTAAAGTGACAAATGAAGCCGAGATTGCGATGGCGTCTGAGTCAAAACTCGATCCTGACGTGGATACCGGCGACAGCGATAACCGCAATGGTCAGGCATTGCTGGACTTACAAAACAGCAATGTAGTGGGCGGCAACAAAACTTTTAACGATGCTTACGCCACGTTGGTCAGCGATGTGGGTAACAAAACGTCAACGCTGAAAACCAGCAGCACCACGCAGGCGAATGTGGTTAAACAGCTTTATAAACAGCAACAGTCGGTTTCCGGCGTTAACCTCGACGAAGAGTACGGCAATTTGCAGCGTTATCAGCAGTATTATCTGGCGAATGCGCAAGTATTGCAGACCGCGAATGCGCTGTTTGATGCGTTATTGAATATTCGCTAAAGGAGAAGGATGACATGCGTATCAGTACCCAGATGATGTACGAACAAAATATGAGCGGCATCACTAATTCTCAGGCCGAATGGATGAAGCTGGGCGAGCAGATGTCTACCGGTAAGCGCGTTACCAACCCATCTGACGATCCGATCGCCGCGTCGCAGGCGGTAGTACTCTCTCAGGCGCAGGCGCAGAATAGCCAGTACGCCCTGGCGCGTACGTTTGCCACCCAAAAAGTGTCGCTGGAAGAAAGCGTACTCAGTCAGGTGACGACGGCGATTCAAACCGCGCAGGAAAAAATCGTCTATGCCGGAAACGGCACGTTAAGCGACGATGACCGCGCGTCGCTGGCGACGGATTTACAGGGGATCCGCGATCAGCTGATGAACCTGGCAAACAGCACTGACGGCAATGGTCGCTATATCTTTGCCGGGTATAAAACGGAAGCGGCGCCATTCGACCAGGCGACAGGTGGTTATCATGGCGGCGAGAAAAGTGTTACCCAGCAGGTGGATTCCGCACGCACGATGGTAATTGGCCATACGGGAGCGCAAATTTTTAATAGCATCACCAGCAATGCGGTGCCGGAACCGGATGGCTCGGACTCCGAAAAGAATCTGTTTGTCATGCTCGATACGGCAATTGCCGCGCTCAAGACCCCGGTGGAAGGCAATGACGTGGAAAAAGAAAAAGCCGCTGCCGCCATTGATAAAACCAATCGCGGCTTAAAAAATTCGCTTAATAACGTCCTGACCGTTCGTGCGGAACTGGGAACGCAACTGAGCGAACTCAGTACGCTGGATTCACTGGGAAGCGACCGTGCGCTGGGACAGAAGTTGCAGATGAGCAACCTGGTAGATGTGGACTGGAACTCGGTCATTTCTTCCTACGTCATGCAACAGGCGGCATTACAGGCGTCCTATAAAACGTTTACCGACATGCAGGGAATGTCGCTTTTCCAGTTGAACCGGTAACACCTCTTTTTGAAACATATCACGAAACTGGATATGTTTTGTCTGCCCGCGCCATCCACCCCGGCGCGGGCATTTTTTTAGTCGTCATTGAGTTAGTGGTCATATTGTCGCGCCCGTAGCGACGCCATCCGTACGTATTATCCCGCCCGATCTCATAAACGCCTGGAGTGACTAAAAGACGCCATGGGGTGAGGCATCGCCCTGTAAGGGGCATAAAAAAGCCGACCTGGCGGTCGGCTTTGTATCAGCATTTACATCATTCTACCGGCTGTGGGCGTGTCGCCGGGGCGCTGGCGTGACGTGTGGCGCTGTGTCCGCCTGCTGCGCCTTTACCTTCAAAGTGGAAGGAAGGGCGCTGCCAGTCGCTATGGTGCGGGGTTTCCGGCACATATTCCGGCGCTGGCGCACGCGTCATCGGCGCGCTGGCGTGGTTATGATCGTCAACGCAGACAACGTCCTGCGGTTTTTCCACCACCTGGGCCGGTGCGATAACGGTTTCTTCTGCCGTGTGCTCCACAACAGCCGCTTCCGCTTTTGTCTCTTCTTCTGGCTCGACAACGACAACATCAGCTACGTTTTCAGCCACCGTAATGGACGCGTCGGCGGTTTCTGCTACCGGTTCGGCGTCAGCAATAACCTCTTGCGCTTCCGGCGTATCGCTTTCGGCAATCAGTTGCGGCTGTTCATCAACTGGCGCGGCAATGACTTCCGGATGCGTTGTCTCGACCTCGACGACTTCCGACGTCTGTGGTTCGGCGACGGTCTGCGGCTCAACGGCAACGTTTTCTACCGCCTGTACTGACGCTTGTGGTTCGAGCGCTACGGTCGCAGCGATAACCTGCTGTTCAGCAACAACCGGTTGTGGCAGCGCCAGATCTGCTTCACGCTGCTCTTCAACAACCTGCGTTTCCTGAGGACGGACAATCGGGTAGCGGATCCAGACTTTACCGGACGCCATTTCCGGCGACGCGCAGGCGACGGTTAACGGCATCGGCGATTGTGTCGGGTAGCGCTCGTCACGATAGCGACGGCGACGCTGACCGCTTACGCGCAGGTGGCGCGGAGAACGGCGGGAGCGACGCGGCATACCGGTATTATCGCGAGGTTCTACGCTATCATCCTGCTCCGGCGCGATATCGGCGACGACAGGTAAATCAACTTTCGCCAGCTCGGTACGCGGCGCTGGAACGGGCTGTTCAACGTTTTCAACCGGGCGTGGTTCGTCGACGACGACCGGCGTGTCAACCGTTTCAACCACTGCGCTGTTGGTAAAGCGGACTTTCTGATTAAGCTGACGCTGCTTGCGGCGCGGCTGAACCTGCTGAACGCGTTCTTCCTGCTCGGTCTCCTGGACAGGCTGTTCTTCGCGGTTAAGCGCTTTTACTTCCTGCTGCGCCTGGCGCTTGTCATCATTGCGGCGGCGGCTGCGTTCGCGACGCGGCGTCTGTTGCTGTTCATCGCCGGTTTTCACTTTTTCCGCCGTTTCCTGCTGGCGGGTATCGCGCGCTTCCGCATTTTGCTGCTGCGCCTGGCGACGGTTACGACGATTATCGTCGCGGCTCTCGCCGCCGTCACGTCCGGCACGGTTATCACGGGTGTCGCGGCGTTCGTTACGATCGCGACGGTTGTTCTGCCGTGGCTTGCGACGATCCTGCTGACGCTCCGCTTTTTCTTCCGCTTTCGGCGCGGCTGTTTCAACGGTTTTCGTTTCTTCACCGCTGAACAGTTGTTTCAGCGCGTTAAGGAAGCGGCTAAACAGACCCGGCTGGGCAGGCTGCGCGGCGGCAACATTATCCTTTTTCGCCGTGGCGACGCTAACCGCCGGTTCGACAGGCGTCGGCGCCGGAGGCACATCTGGCATAGCGAATGTCGCCAGCGCAGGCTGTTCCGGGCGTTTACGCTCGGCGTACTCTTCTTCAGAAGGCAGCGCCATCGCTTCTTCGTGCAGCTTCGGCAGCATGTAGCTCAGGGTCGGCGTTTCTTCCCCTTTGCGTACGCGCAGCACGGAATAGTGCGGCGTTTCCATCTGATCGTTCGGGACGATGACACAGCGGACGCCATCCTGACGCGTCTCAATAGCGTTAACTGCCGTCCGTTTTTCGTTAAGCAGATAAGAGGCGATCGGCACCGGAACAATGGCATGGACTTCCTGCGTATTCTCTTTCAGCGCTTCTTCTTCAATCAGGCGCAGAATGGACAGCGACAGAGATTCGTTATCGCGCACGGTGCCGGTACCGCTACAGCGCGGACACACGTGATGGCTGGATTCGCCCAGCGACGGGCTCAGGCGCTGACGCGACATTTCGAGCAGGCCGAAGCGGGAAATATGGCTAATCTGAATACGCGCCCGGTCCTGACGCACCGCTTCACGCAGGCGGTTTTCTACCGCGCGCTGGTGACGTACCGGCGTCATATCGATAAAGTCGATAACGATCAGGCCGCCCAGGTCGCGCAGACGCAACTGGCGGGCAATCTCGTCGGCCGCTTCGAGATTGGTGTTGAACGCGGTTTCTTCGATATCGCCGCCGCGAGTCGCGCGGGCGGAGTTGATATCGATGGCGGTTAACGCTTCGGTACTGTCAATGACGATGGAGCCGCCGGAGGGCAGGCGCACTTCACGCTGGAACGCTGACTCGATCTGCGATTCGATCTGGTAATGGCTGAACAACGGGATTTCACCGGTGTACAGCTTAATTTTGCTGCTAAAATCCGGGCGGCCCAACGCGGCGATATGCTGACGCGCCATTTCCATCACTTTTGGATTGTCGATCAGGATTTCACCGATATCCTGACGCAGATAGTCGCGAAACGCGCGTACGATGACGTTGCTTTCCTGATGGATCAGGAACGGCGCGGGACGGCTTTCAGCGGCTTTCTGAATGGCCTCCCAGTGTTTCAGGCGGAAGCTTAAATCCCACTGCAACGCTTCGGCGGATTTACCCACGCCCGCGGTACGCACGATAAGCCCCATCCCTTCAGGAAGTTCCAGGCTGGCCAACGCTTCTTTTAACTCGGTACGATCGTCGCCTTCAATGCGACGGGAAATACCACCCGCGCGCGGGTTATTCGGCATCAGTACCAGGTAGCTGCCCGCCAGACTGATAAAGGTGGTTAACGCCGCGCCTTTGTTGCCGCGCTCTTCTTTATCGATTTGAACAATGACTTCCTGGCCTTCGCGTAACACGTCTTTAATGTTCGGGCGACCATGAGCGCTGTAGTTAGCGGGGAAATATTCGCGGGCAATTTCTTTTAACGGGAGGAAACCGTGGCGTTCTGCGCCGTAATCAACAAAAGCCGCTTCTAGGCTCGGTTCAATACGGGTAATTTTGCCTTTATAGATGTTCGCTTTTTTCTGCTCGTGTCCGGGGCTTTCTATATCCAGATCGTACAGACGCTGCCCATCTACAAGGGCGACGCGCAACTCTTCCTGCTGAGTCGCGTTGATTAACATTCTTTTCATCGTAACTTACTCATTATTCTTACGTTGACGACTAAGCTGCGGGCATGGTGACGCCTTACCGGGCATGAACCGATGGCCTCGTGACTATTTCGCGTCGCCAACCTCACGGTTATCGTCAGCTCAAAGAGGCGCAGAGTGTCGGTTGCCTGTATTTCATACGGAAACACAGCGCAATTATCAGGGAAGCAGCCTGGGCATTACTCTCCAGAGAAGATCCTATCTACCGGTAAGGACTGCAACCCGCAGCCCGCTAACTGTCTGAAAAATCAATACGTCTTACGCCATTGCTGCGTTGATGATCGGTCAGACAAAATGGGTTATTCCGCTAAACTTTTTGTTTTAACAAGTTTCGGTGCGGAAACCGCATCATTATTCCACTGCTAACCTTGTTATAGCAAGATGACTTTTACCATTTATCACCCGCTTACTCACAGTTTTTTCACCAGCGTGAGCCAATCGCTTTAATAACCAGCAAAACCGCAGTGAAAAATGTTCATCCACTGGCGTAGGCGTCTCTATAAGCATAGAAAAATGTGTGGCGCGAATCTCACAGGCTATTTAGAATCGCCCCCCATGAAAATAGAAACGCCATCCGTAAAAATTGTTGCTATCGCCGCTGACGAAGCGGGGCAACGCATTGATAACTTTTTGCGCACCCAACTGAAAGGGGTACCAAAAAGTATGATTTATCGCATCTTGCGTAAAGGCGAGGTGCGGGTGAACAAAAAACGCATTAAACCGGAATACAAACTGGAAGCGGGCGATGAAGTCCGCATTCCGCCGGTTCGCGTTGCTGAACGCGAAGAAGAGGCCGTGTCGCCGCATTTGCAAAAAGTGGCGGCGTTGGCGGACGTCATTTTGTATGAAGACGACCATATTCTGGTGCTGAATAAGCCTTCCGGCACCGCCGTACACGGCGGGAGCGGGTTAAGTTTTGGCGTCATCGAAGGGCTGCGGGCGTTGCGTCCGGAAGCGCGATTCCTGGAACTGGTGCATCGTCTTGACCGCGATACCTCCGGCGTGCTGTTGGTGGCGAAAAAACGCTCCGCGCTGCGTTCGCTGCATGAGCAACTGCGCGAAAAGGGAATGCAGAAAGATTATCTGGCGCTGGTGCGCGGCCAGTGGCAATCGCACGTTAAAACCGTACAGGCGCCATTATTAAAGAACATTCTGCAAAGCGGCGAACGTATTGTTCGCGTGAGCCAGGAAGGCAAACCGTCAGAAACGCGCTTCAAGGTGGAAGAGCGCTATGCCTTCGCCACGCTGGTGCGCTGTAGCCCGGTCACGGGCCGTACGCATCAGATTCGCGTACATACCCAATATGCCGGTCACCCTATTGCGTTCGACGATCGCTACGGCGACCGTGAGTTTGATCAACAGCTTACCGAAGCGGGAACCGGTCTTAAACGTCTCTTTCTGCACGCCGCGGCGCTGAAGTTCACGCATCCGGGAACGGGCGATGTCATGCGCATTGAAGCGCCAATGGATAACGCCCTGAAGCGCTGTCTGCAGGTGCTGCGTAACGCAAAATAGTTCCTCTCTCGGGCAGGTTATCTGCCCGAATCTCACTTTTCTCATAATATTTTTGTTTTGCTGTATCCGACGCATTTTTACCGTTGTGCACTGTTTATTCTTGCGATCCGGATTTCGGCGCGTTTAAGGACGAACAGATGGCCAATACTAGCTGGATGCGCTCATTTACTCAGCGTTGGGGAAAATACGTTATCGTGCCGCTCGTGATCGCGATGCTGACCGGTTGCGAAGGGAAGGGCGATAGTTCACGACGGGCTTTCGTTGAGTATTTGAATACGCAAGTCATTACGTCTCCCGTGGTGGGCGTCTGTGAGTTGACGCCAGCCCAACGTCAGGCTTTTGGTCATTACGCCGATGACTACGATGTACTATTAGCTGCCTACGGGCAAATCTTTGCTGTGGTGTATGAGACCGGCCAGGAGGATAAGATCACCGGTGTTATTCAGTCTGAGCGTGATAATCTGGTTTTCCTGAACGAGCTACGTGTGGCTCGTGACGTAAACAATCGATTTATCCTTCGGTTGAAAAATGTGAGTAGTGAAAACAGAAAAAAATATTCTGCTTTAAAGCTCCCCTCTGATGTGAAGCCTGTCTTTGACGCTGCGTGGAATAAAACCGTAACACCGCTGGATGAGACGATGACTCGCTATTATTTTCTGCGCGGAAAGCGGCTCGACCAACTGGTCGCAATGGGCGAGTTTCTGCAAAAACAGGGAAATAAAGTCCGCTTTGAAACGAATGGAAAAGCGGTTTTTGCCGACCTGGCAGCAAAAGAACACTTTCAGGATCAACAATTTAATTTTTTCATTACGCAGAATGATATAAACCATCTTACTCAGCAGATGGTTGAATTTATAAATAGTCAACAAGATGCGGCTGATGCTGGCGGCGTTAATTAAAGGAATGTGTCGTGAGGTGAAGCAATGTTCGGGGGAGGGCGTAAACTCATCGCGAGATGGAATTTAACGAGTCGCAAAGGGAAGGTTTCAGGACATAAACGTCCTGAGAGTTGTTCGCGAGAATAAGTTCGTAAGCCGCTTTTGACGCCGTAGAGCGCGTCAGGCGAGTATTGAGAACACGTGTTTTTACAAAACTGAACTGAGATGGGGAATTCATTAACGCGCACGTATACCGCTGTTGATACCCTATGGGATAAAACGCACCGTACATCGGTTCGTAATGCCAATGCTTTTTTTCTGGTCGGTGAATGGATTGACCAGGAAACGGGCCCGCACGAAGAGAGTGAAGATCGGCAGGCGCTAAATTGTTCACAACAAGCGCTTTCCAGTTGGTTAGAACTGGAAGCGGTCGAAACTGCTCCCCAATAAACGGGAGATAACTACCAACACGTGCAGAAACGGCTTTTAGGGGTATTTGAAAAGCCTACAGAGTAGGCCGTTTACTGCTGTAGCGGGTTGAAGCCCTCCCGTCGCAGCATCTGGCACAGGGCAATAAGCGGCAAGCCGATCAGCGTGTTCGGATCGCGGCCCTCTAAGCGCTCAAATAATGCAATGCCTAAACCTTCGCTTTTAAAACTTCCCGCGCAGTGCAGCGGATGCTCTTTACGGACATAGTCGTCTATTTCCGCTTCGCTTAAATGGCGAAAATGAACGTCAAAAGGCTCCACTTCGGTTTGTAATTGCCCGGAGGCGGAGTTATACAGTGCCAGTCCGGTATAAAACGTCACAATATTTCCGCTGGCTTTGGCTAATTGCTGACGCGCTTTTTCTTCCGTCAGCGGTTTGCCGGTGATTTCGCCGTCCAGAACACAAATTTGGTCGGAGCCAATAATCAAATGATTCGGGAAACGCGCGGCGAGCGATTGCGCCTTCGCCTGCGCCAGCCGCAGCACCAACTGACGCGGCGCTTCGCCCGGCATGGGGGTTTCATCAACATCCGGCGCGGCGCATTCGAAAGGAATCGTCAGCTTTTCCAGCAGCGCGCGACGCCAGGGAGAGGTAGACGCAAGGATGAGACGGGGCATATTTTTTCCCTCAGATATAGCGTAATGATGAGAGCCATCTTAAACTATGCTCTTCGGTCTTCAAGCCTGTCATACTGACTCGTCTTGAGCGAAAATAAGTCTGTAACCCGCAATGTGTGCGAATTATTGGCAAAAGGCAACCGCAGGCTGCCTTTTTCTTTGACTATATGACGTTACGAAGTTAATATGCGCGCCCTATGCAAAAGGTAAAATTACCCCTGACTCTTGATCCGGTTCGTACCGCTCAAAAACGCCTTGATTACCAGGGTATCTATACCCCCGATCAGGTTGAGCGCGTTGCCGAATCTGTAGTCAGTGTGGACAGTGATGTGGAATGCTCCATGTCGTTCGCTATCGATAACCAGCGTCTCGCCGTTTTAACCGGCGATGCGGTCGTTACGGTGTCGCTCGAATGCCAGCGTTGCGGGAAACCGTTTACCCATCAGGTTCACACAACGTATTGTTTTAGCCCTGTCCGTTCCGACGAGCAGGCTGAAGCACTGCCGGAAGCGTATGAGCCGATTGAGGTAAACGAATTCGGCGAAATCGATCTGCTGGCGACGGTTGAAGATGAAATCATCCTCGCCTTGCCGGTAGTTCCGGTGCATGATTCTGAACACTGTGAAGTGTCCGAGGCGGACATGGTCTTTGGCGAACTGCCTGATGAAGCGCAAAAGCCAAACCCATTTGCCGTATTAGCCAGCTTAAAGCGTAAGTAATAGGTCTTCCCCGCGGACGCAGGGATAAACCGTAATTGAGGAGTAAGGTCCATGGCCGTACAACAGAATAAACCAACCCGTTCCAAACGTGGCATGCGTCGTTCCCATGACGCTCTGACCGCAGTCACCAGCCTGTCTGTAGACAAAACTTCTGGTGAAAAACACCTGCGTCACCACATCACTGCCGACGGTTACTACCGCGGCCGTAAGGTCATCGCTAAGTAATCGCGCGATACTCGATGCCTTTTGCATCACAGGCGTGCCTGTGGTGTAAAAGCCGAAGAGTACAAGCGTGATAAAGCTTAGTGAGGATTTCTCCGCGTAAGCGGAGAACACCGAACCAGGCAGCGACGATACCTTGACACGTCTAACCCTGGCGTTAGATGTCATGGGGGGTGATTTTGGTCCTTCCGTGACGGTGCCTGCAGCATTGCAGGCACTGAACGCTAATTCGCAGCTCACTCTTCTTTTAGTCGGGAATCCCGATATTATCACGCCATTACTTGCCAAAGCTGACTTTGAACAACGTTCGCGTCTGCAGATTATCCCTGCACAGTCAGTTGTTGCCAGTGATGCCCGGCCTTCGCAGGCGATCCGCGCCAGTCGCGGGACATCCATGCGTGTGGCCCTGGAGCTTGTGAAAGAAGGCCGAGCCGAAGCTTGCGTTAGCGCCGGTAATACCGGGGCGCTGATGGGGCTGGCGAAATTATTGCTCAAGCCTCTTGAGGGGATTGAGCGTCCGGCGTTGGTGACGGTATTACCGCACCAGCAAAAGGGCAAAACGGTAGTGCTTGATTTGGGGGCCAACGTCGACTGCGACAGTACCATGCTGGTGCAGTTTGCCGTGATGGGCGCCGTTTTGGCGGAAGAGGTCGTCGGGATCAAAAATCCCCGCGTGGCGCTACTCAATATCGGGGAAGAAGAAACCAAAGGCCTCGACAGTATTCGCGAAGCCTCTTTAATGTTAAAAACAGTCCCAACCATCAATTACATCGGCTACCTTGAGGCGAATGAGTTACTGACGGGAAAAACCGATGTACTGGTGTGTGACGGCTTTACAGGCAATGTCACACTTAAAACGATGGAGGGGGTTGTCAGAATGTTCCTTTCACTGCTGAAATCACAGGGCGAGGGGAAAAAACGGTCGTGGTGGCTGCTGTTATTAAAACGTTGGTTACAAAAAAGCCTGACGAGGCGATTCAGTCACCTCAACCCCGACCAGTATAATGGCGCCTGTCTGTTAGGATTGCGCGGCACGGTGATAAAAAGTCATGGTGCGGCCAATCAGCGAGCATTTGCAGTCGCGATTGAACAGGCAGTGCAGGCGGTGCAGCGACAAGTTCCTCAGCGAATTGCCGCTCGCCTGGAATCTGTATACCCAGCCGGATTTGAACCGCTGGACGATGGCAAAGGCGTAAACCTGCGGGCGCACAGATAATATCGCTGTCTCCCCGGCGCCGCCAGCGTGCCAGACGTTTACAGGTAACGGTATATAACCGAAAAGTGACTGAGCGTACATGTATACGAAGATTATTGGTACTGGCAGCTATCTGCCCGAACAAGTGCGGACTAACGCCGATCTGGAAAAAATGGTTGAGACCTCTGACGAGTGGATTGTCACTCGTACAGGTATTCGTGAACGCCATATCGCCGCGCCGAATGAAACTGTCGCGACGATGGGCTTTACCGCTGCGAATCGCGCGATTGAGATGGCGGGGATCGATAAAGACCAAATTGGCTTGATTGTGGTGGCGACCACATCAGCAACGCATGCATTTCCAAGCGCGGCATGTCAGATTCAAAGTATGCTCGGTATTAAAGGTTGCCCGGCGTTTGATGTCGCGGCAGCGTGCGCAGGTTTCACCTACGCGTTAAGCATCGCCGACCAGTACGTTAAATCCGGCGCGGTTAAACACGCGCTGGTGGTCGGCTCCGATGTATTAGCCCGCACTTGCGATCCTGGCGATCGCGGTACGATCATTATTTTCGGCGATGGCGCAGGCGCGGCCGTACTGAGCGCTTCTGAAGAACCGGGTATTATCTCCACTCATCTTCATGCCGATGGCCGTTACGGTGAATTACTGACCCTGCCGAATGCCGATCGCGTAAATCCGGATAACCCGATTTACCTGACGATGGCGGGTAATGAAGTCTTTAAAGTGGCGGTCACTGAACTGGCGCATATTGTCGATGAGACGCTGGCGGCTAATAACCTGGATCGCTCAGAACTCGATTGGCTGGTGCCGCATCAGGCTAACCTGCGTATCATTAGCGCGACAGCGAAAAAACTCGGCATGTCGATGGACAATGTCGTCGTCACGCTGGACAGGCACGGCAATACCTCCGCGGCTTCTGTGCCGTGCGCGCTGGATGAAGCCGTGCGTGACGGGCGAATTAAAGCCGGTCAGCTGGTATTGCTTGAAGCCTTCGGGGGTGGATTCACCTGGGGCTCCGCGCTGATTCGTTTCTAGTATAAGGATTTAAACATGACGCAATTTGCATTTGTGTTCCCCGGTCAGGGTTCTCAGAGCGTTGGGATGTTGGCCGAGATGGCGGCAAATTACCCTATCGTAGAAGAAACGTTTGCTGAAGCTTCTGCGGCTCTGGGATATGATCTGTGGGCGCTCACCCAGCAAGGTCCAGCGGAAGAACTGAATAAAACCTGGCAGACGCAGCCGGCGCTATTAACCGCTTCCGTCGCGCTTTGGCGCGTTTGGCAGCAGCAGGGCGGTAAAATGCCTGCGTTAATGGCAGGTCACAGCCTGGGCGAATATTCCGCGCTGGTTTGCGCTGGCGTCATCAACTTTGCTGATGCCGTTCGTCTGGTGGAAATGCGCGGTAAATTCATGCAGGAAGCGGTTCCGGAAGGTACTGGCGGCATGTCTGCGATCATAGGGCTGGATGATGCCTCTATTGCTAAAGCCTGTGAAGAATCTGCCGAAGGGCAGGTTGTTTCACCGGTTAACTTTAACTCGCCGGGACAGGTGGTTATCGCCGGGCATAAAGAGGCGGTAGAACGCGCGGGCGCAGCCTGTAAAGCCGCTGGCGCGAAACGCGCGCTGCCGCTGCCGGTGAGCGTACCGTCGCACTGCGCGCTGATGAAACCAGCGGCAGATAAGCTGGCGGTTGAATTAGCCAAAATTACCTTTAACGCGCCAACGGTGCCGGTAGTGAACAACGTTGACGTGAAATGTGAAACCGATGCCGCCGCTATCCGCGATGCGCTGGTTCGCCAGTTGTACAATCCGGTACAGTGGACGAAGAGCGTGGAATTTATCGCGGCGCAGGGCGTTGAACATCTTTATGAAGTGGGTCCAGGTAAAGTCCTCACTGGTCTGACGAAACGTATTGTCGACACCCTGACAGCGTCGGCGCTGAACGAGCCGGCGGCGCTGTCTGCGGCACTTACGCAATAAAAGAGGAAAACCATGAGCTTTGAAGGAAAGATTGCGCTGGTGACTGGTGCAAGCCGTGGCATAGGCCGCGCAATTGCAGAGACTCTCGTTGCCCGCGGCGCGAAAGTTATCGGGACTGCGACCAGTGAAAATGGTGCGAAGAACATTAGCGACTATTTAGGTGCTAACGGGAAAGGTTTGATGTTGAATGTGACCGATCCTGCATCTATTGAATCTGTTCTGGAAAATATTCGCGCAGAATTTGGTGAAGTGGATATCCTGGTTAATAATGCCGGTATCACTCGTGATAATCTGTTGATGCGAATGAAAGATGATGAGTGGAACGATATTATCGAAACCAACTTATCATCCGTTTTCCGCCTGTCAAAAGCGGTAATGCGCGCTATGATGAAAAAGCGTTGTGGTCGCATTATCACTATTGGTTCTGTGGTTGGTACCATGGGAAATGCAGGTCAGGCAAACTACGCTGCGGCGAAAGCGGGCCTGATCGGTTTCAGTAAATCACTGGCGCGTGAAGTTGCGTCCCGTGGTATTACTGTCAATGTTGTGGCTCCGGGTTTTATTGAAACGGACATGACGCGTGCGCTGTCTGACGATCAGCGTGCGGGTATCCTGGCGCAGGTGCCTGCGGGTCGCCTCGGCGGCGCTCAGGAAATCGCCAGTGCGGTTGCATTTTTAGCCTCTGACGAAGCGAGTTACATCACTGGTGAGACTCTGCACGTCAACGGCGGAATGTACATGGTTTAATCACGATTGAAAAATATTTGCGTTATTAGGGCGAAAGGCCGCAAAATAACGTAAAATCGTGGTAAGACCTGCCGGGATTTAGTTGCAAATTTTTCAACATTTTATACACTACGAAAACCATCGCGAAAGCGAGTTTTGATAGGAAATTTAAGAGTATGAGCACTATCGAAGAACGCGTTAAGAAAATTATCGGCGAACAGCTGGGCGTTAAGCAGGAAGAAGTAACCAACAATGCTTCTTTCGTTGAAGACCTGGGCGCAGATTCTCTTGACACCGTTGAGCTGGTAATGGCTCTGGAAGAAGAGTTTGATACTGAGATTCCGGACGAAGAAGCTGAGAAAATCACCACCGTTCAGGCTGCCATTGATTACATCAACGGCCACCAGGCGTAAGTGAACATCTCCAGGCGGTCGTTCGACCGCCTGAGTTTTATCTTTTTGTCCCACTAGAATCATTTTCCCTCCCTGGAGGACAACCGTGTCTAAGCGTCGTGTAGTTGTGACCGGACTGGGCATGTTGTCTCCTGTCGGCAATACCGTAGAGTCTACCTGGAAAGCTCTCCTTGCCGGTCAGAGTGGCATCAGCCTGATCGACCATTTCGATACTAGCGCCTATGCAACGAAATTTGCTGGCTTAGTAAAGGATTTTAACTGTGATGACATTATCTCGCGCAAAGAACAGCGCAAGATGGATGCCTTCATTCAATATGGAATTGTCGCTGGCGTACAGGCCATGCAGGATTCTGGCCTTGAAGTGACGGAAGAGAACGCAAGCCGTATTGGCGCCGCTATCGGCTCCGGTATCGGTGGTCTCGGTCTGATCGAAGAAAACCACAGTTCGCTGGTAAAAGGCGGACCGCGTAAGATTAGCCCGTTCTTTGTCCCGTCGACGATTGTTAACATGGTAGCAGGCCATCTGACTATCATGTATGGCCTGCGTGGGCCAAGTATCTCTATTGCGACTGCCTGTACTTCAGGCGTGCATAACATCGGCCATGCCGCGCGTATCATCGCCTATGGCGATGCGGACGCGATGGTGGCAGGTGGCGCAGAAAAAGCCAGTACGCCGCTGGGTGTAGGTGGTTTTGGCGCAGCGCGCGCGCTGTCGACCCGCAACGATAACCCACAGGCGGCGAGCCGTCCGTGGGATAAAGAACGCGATGGTTTTGTACTGGGCGACGGTGCCGGTATGTTGGTGCTTGAAGAGTACGAACATGCAAAAGCGCGTGGTGCGAAAATCTATGCCGAAATCGTCGGCTTTGGTATGAGCAGCGATGCTTACCATATGACGTCGCCGCCGGAAAATGGCGCAGGCGCTGCGCTGGCGATGGTTAACGCGTTGCGTGATGCCGCGATTGAGCCTGCTCAGATTGGCTACGTCAACGCGCACGGCACGTCGACGCCTGCCGGCGACAAAGCTGAGACGCAGGCGGTTAAGTCAGTCTTTGGCGATGCCGCAAGCCGAGTGATGGTGAGCTCGACCAAATCGATGACCGGCCATCTGTTGGGCGCCGCAGGCGCAGTAGAGTCTATTTTCTCTATTCTGGCGCTACGCGATCAGGCCATTCCGCCAACCATTAATCTGGATAACCCGGATGAAGGTTGCGATCTGGACTTCGTGCCGCATGAAGCGCGCCAGGTCAGCGATCTGGAGTACGCTCTGTGTAACTCCTTTGGTTTTGGCGGAACTAACGGTTCCTTGATCTTTAAAAAGATCTAAGTTAAGCCAGAGACAGACATTAATAAAAAGGTCCGCTTGTCGGGCCTTTTTTATCAGGCATATCACCTCTTGTTCTGCGTTATTCATCCTGCCACACTAGCAGGCGACGGATAAGGAGCCACTATGTTTTTAATTAATGGCCATGCGCAGGATCAACTTGCTGTAAGCGACCGGGCGACGCAGTTCGGCGATGGCAGTTTTACGACCGCACGTATTGTTGATGGCAACATTTGCCATCTGGAAGCGCATCTTCAGCGCTTGCAGGTTGCCTGTGAAAAATTACGGATCGCTTTTAGCCATTGGGCGACCCTTCGGCAAGAGATGACAATGTTGGCCACAGGGCATGATTCAGGCGTGTTGAAAGTGATCATTAGCCGTGGTAGCGGCGGCCGGGGATACAGCGCCATGAATTGTCAGGCAGCTACCCGAATCCTCTCCGTTTCTGCTTATCCCGCTTATTATTCTCAGTGGCGTAAGCAAGGCATCACTCTTACCCTTAGTCCCATACCGCTTGGGCGCAATCCTTATCTTGCCGGATTAAAACATCTGAACCGCCTCGAACAGGTGTTGATTCGCTCTCATCTTGAGCAGACGGACGCCGATGAGGCGCTGGTTCTTGACAGCGAGGGATGGGTTACGGAATGCTGTGCGGCTAATTTGTTCTGGCGTACAGGCGACATTGTTTTTACGCCGCGTCTGGATCAGGCCGGGGTGAACGGCATTATGCGACAATTTTGTTTACGCCAACTGGCGCAATCTCCTTTCCAGGTTCTTGAAGTACAGGCGAGAGAGGAGGCAGTCAGGCAGGCGGATGAGATTATCATTTGCAACGCGCTAATGCCGATTATTCCCATACGCGCCTATCACGGGACGTCGTATTCTTCGCGAACACTGTTTCAATTTTTAGCCCCATTTTGTGAGCATCCGAATTAGTTATGAAAAAATTGTCAGGCGTTTTCCTTCTGCTGTTGGTTGTGCTGGGTATTGCCGCGGGCGTGGGGATGTGGAAAGTTCGCCATCTGGCGAACAGCACGTTACTTATTAAAAACGAGACTATCTTTACGCTCAAGGCGGGAACGGGGCGGCTGGCGCTTGGCGACCAGCTTTATGATGAAAAAATCATTAATCGCCCCCGGGTATTTCAGTGGCTGCTGCGCGTGGAGCCTGAGTTATCGCACTTTAAAGCGGGAACTTACCGTTTTACGCCGGGGATGACCGTACGGGAGATGCTTGAGTTGCTGGAGAGCGGCAAAGAAGCGCAATTCCCGTTGCGGTTTGTGGAAGGGATGCGCCTTAGCGATTACCTGAAACAGTTACGAGAGGCGCCGTATATTCGCCATACATTGCCGGATGATGACTACGCCACTGTCGCTCAGGCATTAAAGCTTGCGCATCCGGAATGGGTAGAAGGGTGGTTCTGGCCTGATACCTGGATGTATACCGCCAACACCAGCGATGTCGCTATTCTCAAGCGAGCGCATCAAAAGATGGTGAAAGCTGTCGATACTGTCTGGAAAGGCCGGGCCGAGGGGCTGCCTTATAAAGATCAGAACCAACTGGTGACAATGGCCTCGATTATTGAAAAAGAGACGGCTGTCGCCAGCGAACGCGATCAGGTGGCCTCAGTCTTTATTAATCGCCTGAGAATCGGTATGCGCCTTCAGACCGATCCCACCGTGATTTACGGGATGGGGACGAGTTATAATGGTAACTTGTCGCGTGCGGATCTGGAAAAGCCGACGGCTTATAACACGTATACCATAACCGGGCTGCCGCCAGGACCGATCGCATCGCCCAGCGAAGCGTCATTGCAGGCGGCGGCGCATCCGGCGAAAACGCCGTATCTCTATTTTGTGGCCGACGGTAAAGGTGGTCACACATTTAACACCAATCTTGCCAGCCATAATCGGTCAGTGCAGGAGTACCTGAAAGTGCTTAAGGAAAAAAATGGGCAGTAATTATATCGTCATCGAGGGCCTGGAAGGCGCCGGAAAAACCACTGCGCGCGACGTGGTGGTGGAGACCCTTGAGCAACTGGGTATTCGTAATATGATTTTTACCCGTGAGCCGGGCGGTACGCAGCTTGCCGAAAAACTAAGAAGTCTGGTGTTGGATATTCGATCGGTAGGCGACGAAGTGATTACCGATAAAGCGGAAGTGCTGATGTTTTATGCCGCTCGCGTACAGCTCGTCGAAACGGTAATCAAACCCGCGCTGGCGCAAGGCATATGGGTGATCGGCGATCGCCACGATCTCTCGACCCAGGCGTATCAGGGGGGAGGGCGCGGCATTGATCAAACCATGCTGGCGACACTACGCGATGCCGTGCTGGGCGATTTTCGCCCTGACCTGACGCTGTATCTGGATGTCACGCCGGAAGTCGGGCTAAAACGCGCCAGAGCGCGCGGCGATTTGGATCGCATTGAGCAAGAATCTTTTGATTTCTTTAACCGGACTCGCGCGCGCTATCTGGAACTGGCGGCGCAAGACTCGCGTATCCGCACCATTGACGCGACCCAGCCGCTGGATGCCGTCATGCGCGACATTCGCGCCACGGTGACGAAGTGGGTGCAGGAGCAAGCGGCATGAAATGGTATCCATGGTTACGGCCCGCCTATGAAAAACTGGTAGAAAGTTACCAGGCGGGACGTGGGCACCATGCGCTACTGATTCAGGCCTTACCTGGCATGGGCGACGAGGCGCTGTGCTATGCGCTGAGCCGTTATCTGTTATGCCAGCAGCCTGAGGGCCACAAAAGCTGTGGGCATTGCCGTGGCTGTCAGCTTATGCAGGCTGGCACGCATCCGGACTATTACACGCTGACGCCGGATAAAGGCAAAAGCAGCCTCGGCGTAGATGCGGTACGCGAGGTAAGCGAGAAATTGTACGAGCACTCCCGTCTGGGCGGTGCGAAGGTGGTGTGGATTGCGGATGCGGCGCTATTAACCGACGCCGCCGCCAATGCGTTGCTCAAAACGCTGGAAGAGCCGCCGGAGCAAACCTGGTTTTTCCTTGCCAGCCCGGAGCCTGCTCGTCTGTTGGCGACATTACGCAGCCGCTGCCGGCTGCATCATCTGGCGCCGCCGTCCGAATCGTATGCGATGTCATGGCTATCGCGAGAAGTGACGGCGTCACAAGAAGTATTGCTCACGGCGCTACGTCTGAATGCGGGGTCGCCCGGCGCCGCGCTGGCGCTGTTGCAGTCTGAACGCTGGGCGCAGCGTGAGGCGCTGTGTCAGGCGTTAATGGACAGTTTGCATACGGGCGACTGGTATGCGTTATTAACGGCGCTCAATCATGAGCAAGCCCCGGCGCGCCTGCACTGGCTGGCGACGCTGCTGGTAGACGCGCTGAAACGTCAGCACGGCGCGTCGTACCTGACAAACGTTGATGCGGACGCGGTTGTTGCCGCGCTGGCGGGGCCGCTATCCCCGGCGCGTATTCAGGCAATCCTGAACGATGTTTGCCATTGTCGTGATCAATTACTTCATGTGACCGGATTAAATCGCGAACTGGTATTAACCGATCTCATTCTCCGCATCGAGCATTACCTGCAACCAGGCACCTTGTTGCCTGTTCCTCATCTTTGAGAGAGACATTATGTTTTTAGTCGACTCACACTGCCATCTTGATGGTCTGGATTATCAATCTTTGCATAAGGACGTGGACGATGTGCTGGCGAAAGCCGCCGCGCGCGATGTGAAGTTCTGTTTAGCGGTGGCGACGACGCTGCCGGGGTATCGCCATATGCGCAAGCTGGTGGGCAAGCGCGATAATGTGGTCTTTTCCTGCGGCGTGCATCCGTTAAATCAGGATGAAGCATATGACGTAGAAGAACTGCGCCTCCTTGCTGCAGAAGACGATGTGGTGGCGATGGGCGAGACAGGGCTTGATTACTTTTACACGCCTGAGACCAAAATCCGCCAGCAGGCGTCTTTTATTCATCATATCCAGATTGGCCGCGAATTGCATAAACCGGTGATTGTCCATACTCGCGACGCGCGCGCCGATACGCTGGCTATCCTGCGCGAAGAAAAAGTGACGGATTGCGGCGGCGTACTACACTGTTTTACAGAAGACAGAGAAACGGCCGGCAAATTGTTGGATCTGGGGTTTTATATCTCTTTTTCCGGCATCGTAACGTTCCGTAACGCTGAACAGTTGCGTGATGCGGCGCGCTATGTGCCGCTGGATCGGTTATTAGTCGAGACCGATTCTCCTTATCTGGCGCCGGTGCCGCATCGCGGTAAAGAGAACCAGCCTGCGATGGTACGCGACGTCGCAGAATATATGGCGGTATTGAAAGGGGTTGCCGTTGAAGAACTGGCGCAGATCACCACCGATAACTTTGCTCGCCTGTTCCATATTGACGCGTCTCGCCTGTCATCAATCCGTTAAACGAGTTTTTTTAAAGCTCGTAATTAATAAACAAAACGCGTAAAGTTCACCGCCACAAAAGGGGCGGTGAGCGAGCTTATGGAAACATTCGGAAACTCATTTTGGCAGAATGTGATACTTTTTAGGCTATCTGGCGCTGAAACGTGATAGCCGTCAAACAAAATCAGACGTATTTATTTTACTCTGTGTAATAAATAAAAGGGCACTTAGATGTCCTGTCCACGGCGGGGTTCTCCCCCCTCGCCAATGCGTGAGAACGTAGAAAAGCACAAATACTCAGGAGCACTCTCAATTATGTTTAAGAATGCATTTGCTAACCTGCAAAAGGTCGGTAAATCGCTGATGCTGCCGGTATCCGTACTCCCTATCGCAGGTATCCTGCTGGGTGTCGGTTCCGCTAACTTCAGCTGGCTGCCAGCCGTTGTATCGCACGTTATGGCAGAAGCGGGCGGATCTGTTTTTGCCAATATGCCGCTGATTTTCGCTATCGGCGTGGCGTTGGGCTTCACCAACAACGACGGCGTTTCGGCTCTGGCGGCGGTAGTAGCGTATGGCATCATGGTGAAAACCATGGCTGTGGTTGCGCCGCTGGTTCTGCATTTACCTGCTGAAGAGATCGCCGCTAAACACCTTGCTGATACGGGTGTTCTCGGGGGGATTATCTCCGGTGCGATCGCAGCGTATATGTTTAACCGCTTCTACCGTATCAAACTGCCTGAGTATCTGGGCTTCTTTGCGGGCAAACGCTTCGTGCCGATCATTTCGGGTCTGGCCGCTATTTTTACCGGTGTGGTGCTGTCTTTCGTATGGCCGCCAATCGGTACGGCTATCCAGGCGTTCTCGCAGTGGGCTGCTTATCAGAACCCGGTTGTCGCGTTTGGTATTTACGGTTTTATCGAGCGTTGCCTGGTGCCGTTTGGTCTGCATCATATCTGGAACGTTCCTTTCCAGATGCAGATCGGCGAATATACCAACGCAGCGGGTCAGGTATTCCACGGCGACATTCCGCGCTATATGGCGGGCGACCCGACGGCAGGTATGTTGTCTGGCGGCTTCCTGTTCAAAATGTACGGTCTGCCGGCTGCGGCCATTGCTATCTGGCACTCTGCTAAACCGGAAAACCGCGCAAAAGTGGGCGGTATCATGATTTCCGCCGCGCTGACCTCGTTTTTGACGGGTATTACCGAGCCTATCGAGTTCTCCTTCATGTTCGTGGCGCCGATCCTGTACATTATTCACGCGATTCTGGCAGGTCTGGCATTCCCGATCTGTATCCTGCTGGGGATGCGTGACGGTACGTCGTTCTCCCACGGTCTGATCGACTTTATCGTGCTGTCCGGTAACAGCAGCAAATTGTGGCTGTTCCCGATTGTTGGCGCCGGTTATGCGATTGTGTACTACACCGTGTTCCGCGTGCTGATCAAAGCGCTGGATCTGAAAACGCCGGGTCGTGAAGACACTACTGATGACGCAAAAGCGGGGGCGACCAGCGAAATGGCGCCGGCTTTGGTTGCGGCGTTTGGCGGTAAAGAGAACATCACTAACCTGGATGCCTGTATCACGCGTCTGCGCGTGAGCGTAGCCGATGTAGCGAAAGTGGATCAGGCTGGCCTGAAGAAACTGGGCGCGGCAGGCGTTGTCGTCGCGGGTTCCGGCGTTCAGGCTATTTTCGGTACGAAATCCGATAACCTGAAAACGGAAATGGATGAGTACATCCGTAACAGCTAAGCAGTAATGATGTTGGGGAGAATTAAGGCAGCCATTCGGCTGCCTTTTTTAATGGCGCTTTACATGCCGCTCTCCGACAGTCTGTCAGAACTGATAATTGGCGGTGAGGCTGACGTTACGCGGTGCGCCGTAAACAATGGAACCATCAATATTGGTGTCGTAGGTTTTATCAAACAGGTTGTTGATGTTTCCCTGTACGGAGAAATTTTTCGTCACCTGATAGCGGGTAAACAGATCGACCAGCGCATAGCTGCCCTGTTCGGCGCGGAAAGTGCCGTACGGCGTCGTGGTATCTTTGTAAACCCGATTCTGCCAGTTCACGCCGCCGCCGACCGTCAGCTCCGGTATCGCCGGCAGACGATAGCGGGTGAATAACTTCACGCTGGTGCGCGGAAGATTAGGGTTCACGGCGTTACCTTCATTGTCCTCGGCAACATACCGGGTAGCCCCGAAAGTCATCTGCCAGTTATCGGTAATTGCGCCGTTCACTTCAAATTCGACGCCTTTGCTCACCGTTCCGTCAGTAGACTTCCAGGCAAACTCCCCATTACTGCCAGGGATGGGAATAGTGGTTGCCTGAGCGACGTTATCCTGCTCAATGCGGAACACGGACAACGTGGTGGTGAGGCGGCTGTTCATCCAGTCGGACTTCAGGCCCGCTTCATAGTTATTACCGGTAATCGGAGCCAGATATTGACCCGCTTTGTCGCGTTTATTCTGCGGCTGAAAGATAGAGGTATAACTGGCATAAGCGGACCAGTTGTCGTTGATATCATAAATCAGCCCGGCATACGGCGTGGTATGGTTTTTCTCCATGCTGTAGGTCAGTGTATCAACACGCCAGTTGGTATAACGAGCGCCGAGAATCAGATGCAGCGGGTCGGCCAGCGAAATGCGCGTAGCGGCATACAGCGATTTCATATGCGTGGTATCGTCCTGCGCCAGATTTTGTGGCGCCCAGTGGGTTTGGGGGAAATTACCGTTAAAGGCGCTGAAGTTGCCAATGTCGTCCGGAAAGACGTTCGCCCAGGCGCTAAAATAGCGGTTATTCTGTTTACTATAACTGCCGCCAAACATCATATTGTGCTGACGGCCAAACAGCTCATAAGCGCCATCGGCAAAGAGATCTATGGCATCTACTTTGCGCTTGCCGCTGTTCCAGCCCGTACCGCCGACCACGGGGTAGCTTGCGCCATAAGGACTCACCAGCGTACCTGTCTCTTTATCGACTAAAGCATCGATATACATCATTTTACTGTCGAATTTGACCTCAGTATGGGTCGCATTCAGGGTCGCCTGCCAGCTTTCGGCAAAACGCTGCTTAAGCGTGACGAAGAATTTATTTATCTCTTTGTTGTTATAAGCCCAGTCCGGGGCGGTACTACGCGCGCGGTCATAGCTATTTTTGCTGCCATCGGTGTTCCAGCGCGGCAGACCGCCCCAGGTCGGGCTGTTGACATCAATTTTTTGATATTCATAACCGGCTGAAAGGCTGGTAGTTGCCCCCAGATCGGCATCGATAATTCCGGAAAAGAACGCTTTCTCACTGTTATAGCGGTCCAGCCAGGAATCATTATTCTGATAACCCGCCACGATGCGCCCACGGACATTACCGTCTGCGGTGAGCGGACTTTGCAGATCCATGACGTAACGCTGCTTATTCCAGCTACCGTATTCTGTGGAGACGTTACCTTTGAACTCCCGACTGGTGGCGTGTTTACGGATCATATTAATTGAGGCAGAAGGATTACCGGTCCCGGTCATCAGCCCATTCGCGCCGCGAACCACCTCCACGCGCTCATACAGCGCGGTATCCGTTAGCGCATCGCCCAGATTCCAGCGGGACTCAAAATACGTTGGAATACCGTCAACCATATAGTTGTCAATTTCAAACCCGCGCGAGTAATAGCTGATGCGATCGGAGTCAGCCTGGCTTCCGCTGATCCCCAGCGTATTGGTCATCACCTCGCCCAGGGTTTGCAACTGCTGGTCTTCCATACGCTGTTGGCTGACAATACTGACCGACTGCGGGATATCGCGCTGAGTCATCGGCATTTTGGTGCCCGCTGCGGTCGTTTTCACGCTGTAATCCTGTTCTTCACGGTTTACGGCGTCAGCGGTCGTCGCGCCTTCGACAATAACGGTATCCTCAGCCGCGAAGGCGGCAGGCATAAATGCCATCGCCATACCCATAGCTAACAGCGACGGTGCGGCGGTGGACTGAAGGTGTTTGTCCCGGCGGTATTGAATGAAAGACATCTGAAAATCCTTGCTTGTTATTGGGGTAAGTTCAGGACGTATGACGTTGAACCTTTTCATTCTTTGCTAGTTAATGCGCACAAAAATGCAAATGAGAAATATACGCATTTGTATTAAATGTGTAAAACGGTATAACCAGGGAAACTAGAAATATTTTTTAAGCGTACAAAGGCGTCATGGCAGGGGGATATGGCGGTAAGTCCAGCATGTAGTCATTTTTCGCTTAATAAATCGTGGGTTAAAGTTGAAAGAGCGTCGGTAACTCGCTCATACTCTATACTCGCAGTATGGCTCGGCGTAGCATGTGCGCTGCAAGGGCTATTATGAAAAAGGAAAACGTCGTGGCAGAAGAAACTATATTCAGCAAAATTATTCGTCGTGAAATCCCTTCGGATATCGTTTATCAGGATGAGCTGGTCACCGCCTTTCGTGATATTTCACCGCAGGCGCCGACGCATATCTTGATTATTCCCAATATCCTGATCCCAACCGTCAATGACGTGACGGCGGAACATGAACAGGCGTTAGGTCGGATGATCACCGTGGCGGCGAAAATCGCCGAACAGGAAGGCATTGCCGAAGATGGGTATCGTTTAATCATGAATACCAACCGCCATGGGGGCCAGGAGGTTTATCATATCCATATGCACCTACTGGGCGGCCGCCCGCTAGGCCCGATGCTGGCGCATAAAGGCTTGTAAGTATGATCAAAGGATGCATCGCGGTTTCTCTGGGCTTGCTGCTGCTTACCGGCTGCCGGTCACACCCTGAAATTCCGGTAAGCGACGCGCAGTCGCTGGTGATGGAGTCCACGGTTCTGGCGGCGGGCGTCACCGCAGAGCCGCCTGAACTGACGGCGTCTGATATCCAGCCATCAGCCTCTTCCCGCGTCTATAACGAAAGGCAAGAGCCCATAACCGTTCATTATCGGTTTTACTGGTATGACGCGCGGGGGCTGGAGATGCATCCGCTGGAGGCGCCGCGTAGCGTAACCATACCCGCGCGTTCGTCGGTAACGCTATTTGGCAGCGCCAATTATCTGGGGGCGCATAAGGTCAGGCTTTATCTTTATTTGTGAGGAGTGAATTTTGATGACAAAAATGCATCGCTACGCCGCCATTGCTGCGCTGGCGATATTTCTCTCCGGGTGTATGGCGCAACGTCAACCTGCGCCAGTTGAAGAGGTAAAACCAGCGCCAGAACAACCCGCGCAGCCGCCGCAGCCTCCTGTTGTGCCGTCTGTGCCAACCATTCCACAGCAACCGGGGCCGATCGAACATGAAGATCAAACGGGCCAGCCAGCGCCTAAGGTGCGCCACTATGACTGGAACGGCGCGATGCAACCGCTGGTCAGCAAAATGTTGCAGGCTGATGGCGTGACGGCCGGAAGCGTATTGCTTGTCGACAGCGTGAATAACCGGACGAATGGGTCGTTAAATGCGAACGAGGCAACGGAAACGTTACGTAATGCGCTGGCGAACAACGGTAAATTTACGCTGGTGTCCGTACAGCAACTCTCGATGGCAAAACAGCAGTTAGGATTGTCTCCGCAGGATAGTCTGGGAACGCGCAGTAAAGCTATTGGCATTGCGCGCAATGTCGGGGCGCAATATGTACTTTACTCCAGCGCATCCGGTAACGTTAACGCGCCTGCATTACAGATGCAGTTAATGCTGGTGCAAACTGGCGAGATAATCTGGTCAGGTAAAGGTGCGGTCCAACAACAATAATCCCTTAACGCGCGACGAGATCCTGTCGCGCTATTTTCCCCAGTATCGTCCCGCCGTCGCCGCATCGCAGGGGCTAAGCGGCGGGAGCTGTATTATTGCTCACGATACTCACCGTATCGTGCTGCGCCGTCATCACGACCCCGACGCTCCACCAGCCCATTTTTTACGTCATCACCGCGCCTTATCCCAATTGCCAGCCAGTCTGGCGCCGCGAGCGCTTTTTTATACGCCGGGCTGGATGGCGGTAGAATATCTGCATGGTGTGGTAAATTCCGCTCTGCCAGATGCCGACGAACTGGCGGCCTTACTGTATCATTTGCATCAACAGCCGCGTTTTGGCTGGCGTATCGCGCTATCGCCACTATTGGCGCAGTACTGGTCGTGTTGCGATCCGGCAAGGCGTACGCCGTTTTGGTTGCGGCGGCTCAAACAGTTGCAAAAAAACGGTGAACCTCGCCCGCTGCGGCTCGCGCCTTTGCATATGGATGTCCATGGCGACAATATAGTATTAACGTCCGCCGGGTTGAGACTGATTGACTGGGAGTATGCCGGCGACGGCGATATTGCGTTGGAGCTGGCGGCAGTATGGGTTGAGGATGAACGCCAGCACCGACAACTGGCAGACGCTTATGCCGCGCGCGCGCGAATCGACGCCCGGCAGCTATGGCGACAGATACGATTATGGCACCCCTGGGTCATTATGCTAAAAGCAGGGTGGTTCGAATACCGCTGGCGACAAACCGGCGAGCAACAATTTATCAGGCTGGCCGATGAAACCTGGCGCCAGCTACGTATGAAAGGATAAGGAGAGCAGTGTGGGCCCAGTAATGTTGAATGTCGAAGGATGTGAGCTGGATGCGGAGGAGCGCGAGATACTGGCGCATCCGCTGGTTGGCGGGCTTATTCTGTTCACGCGTAATTACCATGACCCGGAACAGCTGCGCGAATTAGTGCGCCAGATTCGGGCGGCATCGCGTAACCATCTGGTGGTGGCCGTCGATCAGGAAGGCGGGCGCGTACAGCGTTTCCGTGAAGGGTTTACCCGCCTGCCCGCGGCGCAATCTTTTTTTGCGCTGCATGGGCTGGAAGAGGGGGGACGACTGGCGCAGGAGGCAGGGTGGCTGATGGCCAGCGAAATGATCGCGATGGATATTGATATCAGTTTTGCGCCAGTGCTGGATGTCGGGCATATCAGCGCGGCAATTGGCGAGCGTTCTTATCATGCCGATCCCGCAAAAGCGTTGGCAATGGCAACACGCTTTATTGACGGTATGCATGACGCCGGGATGAAAACGACCGGTAAGCATTTCCCCGGCCACGGCGCGGTCACGGCGGACTCCCACAAAGAGACGCCGTGCGATCCACGTCCTGAAACGGACATCCGTGGCAAAGATATGTCGGTGTTCCGCGCGCTGATTAGTGAGAATAAACTGGATGCGATTATGCCTGCCCACGTAATCTACCGCGCTATCGATCCACGCCCGGCAAGCGGTTCGCCGTACTGGCTGAAAACGGTGCTGCGTCAGGAGTTAGGCTTTGATGGCGTCATTTTCTCCGACGATCTGTCGATGGAGGGCGCGGCGATTATGGGCAGCTATGCTGAGCGCGCTCAGGCGTCGCTGGATGCGGGTTGCGATATGATTCTGGTCTGCAATAATCGTAAAGGCGCAGTCAGCGTGTTGGATAATCTGTCGCCGATCAAAGCAGAACGTGTTACACGTTTGTATCATAAAGGTTCATTTTCACGCCGGGAGCTCATGGACTCAGCTCGCTGGAAAACAGCCAGCGCCCAGCTCAACCAGTTACATGAACGCTGGCAGGAAGAAAAAGCAGGTCATTAACTCGAGTTTTCGTGAGGGTGCCAGATGATTATTTATTTACACGGTTTTGATTCAAATAGTCCGGGCAACCATGAAAAAGTGTTGCAATTACAGTTTATCGACCCGGATGTTCGGCTGGTAAGCTACAGTACGCGGCATCCTAAGCACGATATGCAGCATCTGCTGAAAGAAGTGGACAAAATGTTGCAGTTGAATGTGGACGATCGCCCTTTAATCTGTGGCGTGGGGCTGGGCGGTTACTGGGCGGAGCGGATTGGCTTTTTGTGCGATATCCGTCAGGTGGTTTTTAACCCGAACCTGTTCCCCTATGAAAACATGGAGGGGAAAATCGATCGCCCGGAAGAATATGCGGACATCGCTACAAAGTGCGTAACCAACTTTCGCGAAAAAAATCGCGATCGTTGTCTGGTGATCCTCTCGCGTCATGACGAAGCGCTGGACAGCCAACGCTCAGCGCAAGCGCTTCACCCGTATTATGAAATTGTGTGGGATGAGGAACAGACTCACAAATTCAAAAATATTTCGCCGCACTTGCAACGTATCAAAGCGTTTAAAACGCTGGGGTAACGCCCCCGGCAATATGGCGTTATCAGTGACCGGATAACCAGCCTTGCGGCTGGTTTTTTTATGCTCAATTCTCGCAAACTGTCTATCTTTTCAGCATGAAAACTTGATGCACATCAATTTTGGTATGACCAATGCACCGTTCATGCTATTCTCATATCAGAAGCTTATTCTCATTAACGTAACTTGTTGTTAATTAAAGGCTATACTAATAACTTTTAATTAACAATTGGTTAATAAATTTAAGGGGGTCACGTTGACTACACCATTAAAAAAGATCGTGATTGTCGGCGGCGGCGCTGGCGGGCTGGAAATGGCGACGCAGTTAGGCCATAAACTGGGGCGCAAGAAAAAAGCGAAAATCACGCTGGTAGACAGAAATCACAGCCATCTGTGGAAACCATTGCTGCACGAAGTGGCGACTGGCTCTCTGGACGAAGGCGTGGATGCGCTGAGCTATCTGGCCCATGCGCGCAATCATGGTTTCCAGTTCCAACTGGGGTCGGTGATGGATATCGATCGCGAAGCGAAAACCATCACTATTGCCGAGTTACGTGATGAAAAGGGCGAACTGCTGGTGCCGGAGCGCAAAATCGCGTATGACACGCTGGTGATGGCGCTGGGCAGCACCTCTAATGATTTCAACACGCCGGGCGTGAAAGAGCACTGTATCTTCCTCGATAACCCGCATCAGGCGCGCCGTTTTCACCAGGAGATGCTGAACCTATTCCTCAAGTATTCGGCTAATCTGGGCGCGAACGGTAAGGTCAATATCGCCATCGTTGGCGGCGGTGCGACGGGGGTTGAGCTGTCGGCTGAACTGCATAATGCGGTAAAACAGCTGCATAGCTATGGTTATAAGGGGCTGACCAACGACGCGCTGAACGTGACGTTGGTTGAGGCTGGCGAGCGTATTCTGCCTGCGTTGCCGCCACGTATCTCCAGCGCCGCGCATAATGAACTGACCAAACTGGGCGTTCGCGTGCTGACGCAAACTATGGTCACCAGCGCCGACGAAGGCGGTCTGCATACGAAAGAAGGTGAATATATTCAGGCCGATCTGATGGTGTGGGCGGCGGGTATCAAAGCGCCAGATTTTATGAAAGAGATTGGTGGTCTGGAAACGAACCGCATTAACCAACTGGTGGTGGAACCGACGCTGCAAACCACGCGCGATCCTGATATTTATGCGATTGGCGACTGCGCTTCCTGCGCACGTCCGGAGGGAGGTTTTGTGCCGCCTCGCGCTCAGGCGGCGCATCAGATGGCTACCTGCGCGATGAATAACATTCTGGCGCAGATGAATGGCAAACCGCTGAAAGCTTACCAGTATAAAGATCATGGATCGCTGGTCTCTCTGTCCAACTTCTCTACCGTGGGTAGTCTGATGGGGAACCTGACCCGCGGTTCAATGATGATTGAAGGACGTATCGCCCGCTTCGTGTATATCTCGCTATACCGTATGCACCAGATAGCGCTGCATGGATACTTTAAAACCGGCCTGATGATGCTGGTGGGCAGTATTAACCGCGTCATTCGTCCGCGCCTGAAACTGCATTAATTTCTCTGCGTCTCACCGGCTGCTCGCGCCGGTGAGCGCTTCTCCATCACTCGCTTCGGAGTTGTCCGAATCCTTCAGCTTTACCGCCTCATCCCGCATTTTTCATCCTCATTCCGATTGGCTTTGTTCGCATACTGGTTGCAAAATTGTTACCAATAGCAACGAAGGAGGAACTCCCGTGAATAAATCAATGTTGGCGGGTATAGGGATTGGCGTAGCGGCTGCGCTGGGTGTGGCGGCAGTGGCCAGTCTCAACGTATTTGATCGTGGTCCGCAATATGCGCAGGTGATATCGGCTAAACCGATTAAAGAGACGGTAAAAACGCCGCGTCAGGAGTGCCGTAATGTCACGGTCACGCATCGTAGACCGGTTCAGGACGAAAACCGTATTGCTGGCTCGGTGCTTGGCGCAGTAGCAGGCGGCGTGATTGGACATCAATTTGGCGGCGGTCGTGGTAAAGATGTGGCGACGGTCGTCGGGGCGCTGGGCGGCGGTTATGCTGGCAATCAAATCCAGGGGTCAATGCAGGAAAGTGATACTTACACTACCACGCAGCAACGCTGTAAGACGGTGTATGACAAATCTGAAAAGATGCTTGGCTACGACGTGACCTACAAAATTGGCGATCAGCAGGGCAAAATCCGCATGGATAAAGACCCCGGAACGCAAATTCCCCTCGACGGCAATGGCCAACTGGTTCTGAATAACAAAGCATAAAAAAGCTGTACTCTGCAAGTTAGCCCCTCATTCGCTCAGGCTGAGGGGCTTTTTTTATCCGAAGCTGCGTCGTTCAGGACTTGAGTAGTTCAGGCCAGATGCGCAGAGTCGTACGCGTAATTTGCATCAGTTGTTCGAAGGTGGCTCCTTCACGGGCGCTGATCGACATTCCCTGTAAAATACAGTTTATATATTCCGCGAGCGCCTGCGGGTTACAGTGCGCCGGAATTTCACCGCGCTCCTGACGTTGGCGCAGAAACTGGATGAGCGTCTGTTCCTGCATGGCGTGGCGTGATTTTACCGTGCGGGCGATATCGCGCGAGGAGGCGGCGAGGGTGGCGGACGTATTAATCATAAAGCAGCCAGCCGGCGTGTCTGTACTGGTAAAGCAGGCGGCAATTTCTGTGAAGTAATCTTCCAGCGCCGATTCCACGCTTTTCTCTTCACAAAAGAGCTGGGCTTCGTGCTTTGAGGCAAAGCGAGTGATGTAGCGATCCAGGACAGCGCGAAATAATCCTTCTTTGTTAGTGAATTCCGCATAGAGAGTAGGCGCTTTCGCCCCGGTAGCCTCTACGAGATCGGCAAGCGAAGTTGCTTCATAGCCGTGCTGCCAGAAGAGAGTCATGGCCTTATCAAGCGCGGCTTCCCTGTCGAACACTTTTGGTCGGCCACGGCTTTTCTTCGCGCAACTCGTGGTATCCGTTGTCATGATGCCGTTGTACCTGTTTAAAGAGCGGTCTCTCTATTATAAAAACAAACCACTTCTGGCTCCAGAGTATTCATTAGAAAAATAAATCAATTCTATTCACATGAAAAATAACACCTTTATAAATTATATAACGATCATTATAAAAAGAGGTTGACGTGTGATGTAGATCACATCTATGATTAACTTATCGATCGTTAAGTTAATGCTTGCGACACCCATTCATCTGCTAAAGGTCATCACTATGAAAAACGTAAAAACCCTCATCGCTGCTGCGGTACTGAGTTCGCTCTCATTCGCCAGCTTCGCCGCCGTTGAAGTTCAGGCAACGCCAGAAGGTCAACAGAAGTTCGGCACCATTTCCGCGAATGGCGGCACGAATCTGGGCTCGCTGGAAGATCAGCTGGCGCAAAAAGCGGAGGAAATGGGGGCGAAGTCTTTCCGTATTACCTCTGTTACCGGCCCGAATACCCTTCACGGTACGGCGGTAATCTATAAGTAAGCATTAACCCTCATTAATGCCGCTGCGATTGCCACAATAAAAAAAGAAAGCCTCGCGATGCATCGCGAGGCTTTTTTGTCGGTCAGCTATTCACGCTTACAGCGACTGCGGTTTCGCCTCTGATTGACGGGTTACATCCACCGGCATTCCGGAACGCACTTCCATAACATGTTCCATCACCGCAGCATCGGTCTGCGGCGCGTCCTTAAAGGCCTGCATCGGGCCATTCAGCACAATCGGCAGCACCTGTGGATCGTCGCCTATATTTTTAGACAGCGGCTGATGAACTTCCACCAGTCGCACGCCGCCTGGCTCCACCGAGGCTTTAATCGGCGTATTGATAATATTCACTTTGGTTCCCGGCGTGACCTGACGGAACAATGTCTCTATATCACCGTCGCGCAGACGGATACAGCCGGAACTGACGCGCATACCAATGCCAAAATCGGCATTCGTGCCATGTAACAGATAGACGCCGCCGTAGGCCGCTAAACGAATCGCGTGATGCCCCATTGGGTTATCGGGACCGGCAGGCACCACGGCGGGGAGATCGATGCCTTGCGCTTTATAACGGGCGCGAATATTGGCGGTCGGCGTCCAGGTTGGATTGGCGCGTTTATCCGAAATGGTCGTCACCATCGTTGGCGTCAGGGTATCGCCGCCCAGTTGGCCAATCCCGATAGGGTAGACCGTGACCGTATTTTTCCCCGGTTGATAATAGTAAAGCCGTAATTCCGCGAGGTTAATGGCGATACCTTCACGTGGCGCGTCCGGTAGCAGCGTTTGCAGCGGAATCGTTAGCACGCTGCCTGCGCGTGGCACATAAGGATCAATGCCGGGGTTGGCCTGTAACAGGGCTAAAAAGCCCACGTTATATTTTTTGGCGATCGCCTCCAGCGAGCCGCCGTCGTCTTCAACGACATGGAATTTATTTTCTCCCACCAGTCGACTGCCGGGGGGCGGAAGAGGCCACGTATTCGCCTGCGCGGGAAGGGCAAGCATGATGGTCGCGGTAAGCGCAAGCAACGCCCACCAGCGAGAGAGTCGCGTATTGTTGAACATTATAATAAACCCATGATTATTATGTGGTTATTTTTATAAAAGAGGAAATAAGAATTATGGCGGTTGGCTGTGTCTGGAACTGCAGGGAAGTGCAAAGAATTTGTAAAGATTAGGCCGGACGCAGAGTAATGACGCCCGGCCTGACGCTTATGCAATAGCGTTTTCTTCCAGTTGCTGCATAAACTGGCGTACCCATTCTATACGCGTTTTACGTTCGCTTAAATCCTGAATAAACTTGAGGCGCGTCGGGCCATCCAGACGGAAATGCTGCGGCTGTTTTTGCAGCAACCCGATAAGCCAGGCGGGGTCAACGTGGTTTTTCTCGGCGAACTCAATCGTTCCGCCTTTCTCGTTACCCTCCAGTTTTCGGATGCCGAGCTTTTGCGCCT
Source organism: Salmonella sp. SAL4457 (assembly GCF_046548235.1). Classification (NCBI taxonomy): domain Bacteria; kingdom Pseudomonadati; phylum Pseudomonadota; class Gammaproteobacteria; order Enterobacterales; family Enterobacteriaceae; genus Salmonella; species Salmonella sp. SAL4457. The sequence continues at coordinate 1,102,727 of NZ_JBGDZO010000001.1, read as the reverse complement.
GTTGGCGCAGGCGTGCGATATCCAGCAGATTACGCGCCGGATCGGGCAGCAGGCCGAAGCGGTCGATCAATTCCACTTTGATCTCTTCCAGCTCGTTTTCGTTCTTCGCGCTGGCAATGCGTTTATAGAATGACAGCCGGGTATTAACATCCGGAATAAAATCATCTGGCAGTAACGACGGCATTCGCAGCTCGACTTCCGTTTGCTGACTGGTGAGATCTTCCAGCGAGGGTTCGCGGCCTGCTTTCAGCGCATCAACGGCGTTTTCCAGCAGTTCCATGTAGAGTGAGAAGCCAATGGTTTCCATTGAGCCGCTTTGCTCTTCGCCAAGCAGTTCGCCCGCGCCGCGGATCTCCAGATCGTGGGTCGCCAGCGCAAACCCGGCGCCTAAATCCTCCAGCGACGCAATCGCCTCCAGCCGTTTTTGCGCATCGGTGGTCATGGCCTTAGGATGTGGCGTCAACAGCCAGGCGTAGGCCTGGTGGTGCGAGCGCCCAACGCGGCCACGCAGCTGGTGCAACTGCGCGAGGCCGAAATGATCCGCGCGTTCAATGATGATCGTGTTCGCGGTGGGGATATCAATCCCCGTTTCGATAATGGTAGTACACACCAGCACGTTAAAACGTTGATGGTGGAAATCGTTCATGACCCGTTCCAGCTCACGTTCGCGCATCTGCCCGTGGCCTATAGCGATTCGCGCTTCCGGTACCAGTTCCGCCAGCCGCTCTGCGGCTTTCTGAATATTTTCGACGTCATTGTACAAATAGTAAACCTGACCGCCGCGCAGGATTTCACGCAGAATCGCTTCCCTTACTACCAGGCTATCATACTCGCGAACAAAGGTTTTTACCGCCAGACGACGGGCAGGGGGAGTGGCGATAATGGAGAGATCGCGCATACCGCTCATCGCCATATTCAGCGTCCGCGGGATCGGCGTCGCCGTGAGCGTCAGAATATCGACATCGGCGCGCATCGCCTTAATTCGCTCTTTGTGGCGCACGCCGAAACGGTGCTCTTCATCGACAATCAGCAGGCCCAGGTCGCGCAGCTTCACATCGCTTTGTAGCAGTTTATGCGTACCGATCAGAATATCGATCTTACCCTCGGCGGCTTCCGCCAGGATTTGTGTCTGCTCTTTGGCGCTGCGAAAGCGGGACAGCATCTCAATGCGTACCGGCCAGTTGGCGAAACGGTCGCGGAAGTTATCATAGTGTTGCTGCGCCAGCAGCGTGGTTGGCACCAGTACCGCTACTTGTTTATGGTTTTCCACTGCCAGGAACGCGGCGCGCATCGCCACTTCGGTTTTGCCGAAGCCGACGTCGCCGCACACCAGCCTGTCCATCGCCAGCGGTTGGCACATATCGCTCAATACGGCGTTAATCGCCTGTGCCTGATCGGGCGTCGTTTCAAACGGGAAGCTGTCGCAGAATAACTGATACTGCTCACGATCATGCTTAAAGGCAAACCCCTCTTTTGCCGCCCGTTGCGCATAAATATCCAACAGTTCCGCTGCGACATCGCGCACTTTTTCCGCCGCTTTCTGCCGGGCGCGCGACCAGGCGTCGCCGCCCAGTTTATGCAGCGGCGCACTTTCTTCCGCGCCGCCGGCATAGCGGCTAATCAGATGCAATGAGGAGACCGGCACATACAGTTTGGCGTCATTGGCGTAGGTGAGCATCAGATACTCACCCTTGATGCCGCCAGCCTCCAGAGTGGTCATGCCGGCATAGCGTCCGACGCCGTGCTCCAGATGCACTACCGGTTGACCGACGTGGAGCTCCGCCAGGTTACGAATCAACGTATCCGGGTTGATCGTACGACGGGAATCCAGGCGGCGACGCGCGACCCGTTCACCCAGGAGATCGCTTTCACAAATCAGCGCCAGATTGCGTTGGGTGTCGATAAAGCCATGTTCTGCGGCGCCAATCATCAGATAGCGTCCCGCATCCTGCGCCTCGTCCAGGCGTAATATCCGCTTCGGCGCGATTTTTATGCGAGCCAGGAGCTCTCCCAGCGCTTCGCGGCGACCTTCGCTTTCCACCGAGAAAATCACCGGGCCGCTGAAAGATTCGAGGAACTTACGTAGCGCGTCCAACGGCGCTTTCTGCTGTGCCTGGATAGCCAAATCCGGTAATTTCTGGAAACCGAGATTGGTATTGGCGGCTTTTTCCGGCAGATGGTCGGTTTTAAGCTGGAGGCGCGGCCAGCGTTTAAGCTCGGAAAAGAGCTCATCTACCCGTAGCCAGAGGGCTTCCGGCGGCAAAAGCGGACGCATAGGATCGACGCCGCGATTTTCAAAACGCGCCAGCGTGTCGGCCTGAAAACGTTCGGCGCTGGTTTCCAGCGAGCCGGTATTCACCACCAGAGTATTGGCGGGGAAGTAGCTAAATAATGGCGGTAACGGTTCGCTGAAAAAGAGCGGCTGCCAGTATTCGATCCCGGCGGGCAGGGTGCCTTTGCTGACCTGCTGATAGATGTGCTCGGCGTCGCGTTTTACCTCAAAGGTATCGCGCCATTGGCTACGGAAAAGCTCAATAGCGGCTTTGTCGGTAGGAAATTCGTGCGCGGGCAACAAATTGATGGCCTCGACCTCCTCCAGCGTACGCTGGGTATCCGCGTCAAACAGACGCAGGCTGTCGATTTCATCATCAAAAAAGTCGAGGCGATAAGGCTGTTCGCTGCCCATCGGAAAGAGATCCAACAGCGCGCCGCGCGTCGCGTATTCGCCATGCTCCATCACCTGATCGACATGCCGATAACCGGCGCTGTCAAGCTGCGCGCGCAGAGCGTCGCGGGACAGCCGCTGGCCTTTTTTCATCACCAGCGCATGACCATGCAGATAGCTATGCGGACAAACGCGCTGCATCAGGGTGTTTACCGGTACAATCAAGACGCCGCGCTGCATCGACGGCAACTGGTAGAGCGTGGACAGACGCGAAGAGATAATTTCCTGATGCGGGGAGAAGCTGTCATACGGTAGCGTTTCCCAGTCCGCCAGGTTCATGACCATCTGATCGGTAAACTGGCGGATTTCATCATGCAATCGCAGAGCATTTTGCATGTCAGGCGCTATGAGTACCACCGGACCGGCATGGCGTTCAGCTATCTCCGCCACCAGCGTAGCGCAGGCGGCACCGGTAAGTTCGCCCAACTGGCGCTGATCGCCCGCTTTTGTCGGCAGCGTGTAACGTTGTTTTTCAGGCATAACGGTTGTCAGTATCTCTTTTTGTTTTACGCCGCACTCTACGCGTCACCCTTCAGGCTGCTTCATGGTTGGCTGCACGCCAGGACAGCATGAAGGACTCAGGTATTCAGGGGCATATGACTGATAAGCAATGTTCTTTATTATCCGCGATCGTTGTTTATTAGCAAATTGAATCCGCCGCATAACACGCCGAACAGGTAAAGTATGAACATGTAAGTGACTTGATTTGTCGGCCTTTTTCAGAATAACGCTGACGAACTCTTACGGTTCAGACATTTACGCATTCCGCTTTCGCTTATATACTCGGGACTTTGCTAACAGCAACCAGACGGATTACATGTATCAACCTGTCGCTCTATTCATTGGCCTGCGTTACATGCGCGGGCGTGCAGCAGATCGCTTCGGTCGCTTCGTTTCCTGGCTTTCCACTATCGGCATTACCCTGGGGGTGATGGCGCTGGTCACGGTATTGTCGGTGATGAACGGTTTTGAGCGCGAACTGCAAAATAACATTCTTGGTTTGATGCCTCAGGCCATCCTCTCTGCTGAACATGGTTCTCTTAACCCGAGTCAGATGCCGGAAAAAGCGGTGAATCTGCAAGGCGTTAACCGTATTGCGCCGCTGACGACGGGCGATGTCGTACTGCAAAGCGCGCGTAGCGTTGCAGTTGGCGTGATGTTGGGTATCGATCCGACGCAAAAAGATCCGTTAACGCCGTATCTGGTCAATGTGAAGCAAAGCGAATTACAGCCGGGTAAGTATAATGTCATCCTCGGCGAGCAGCTCGCCGGACAGTTAGGGGTCAACCGCGGCGATCAGATTCGGCTAATGGTGCCATCTGCCAGCCAGTTTACGCCAATGGGACGCCTGCCCAGCCAGCGTCTGTTTACGGTGATTGGCACATTTGCCGCCAATAGCGAGGTCGATGGCTATGAAATGATGGTCAATATTCAGGACGCGTCGCGTTTAATGCGCTATCCGGCAGGCAATATTACCGGCTGGCGTCTGTGGCTGGATGAACCGCTGCAAGTCGATACCCTCAGCCAACAGACGCTGCCGCAAGGCACGAAGTGGCAGGACTGGCGCGAACGCAAAGGCGAGTTGTTCCAGGCTGTGCGCATGGAAAAGAACATGATGGGATTGTTGCTGAGCCTCATCGTGGCGGTCGCGGCTTTTAACATTATTACTTCGTTGGGCCTGATGGTTATGGAGAAGCAGGGTGAAGTGGCGATTTTACAAACTCAAGGGCTGACGCCGCGACAAATTATGATGGTCTTTATGGTGCAGGGCGCCAGCGCCGGGATTATCGGCGCGCTGTTGGGCGCCGCGCTGGGCGCATTGCTTGCCAGCCAACTGAATAACCTGATGCCGATCATCGGCGCGTTTCTGGATGGCGCTGCGTTGCCCGTGGCGATAGAGCCGTTACAGGTGATCGTTATCGCGCTGGTGGCAATGGCCATCGCGCTGCTTTCTACGCTTTATCCTTCCTGGCGCGCTGCCGCCACTCAACCCGCTGAGGCTTTACGTTATGAATAAGATCCTGTTGCAATGCGACAACCTGTGCAAACGCTATCAGGAAGGCACCGTACAAACCGACGTGTTGCACGATGTCAGCTTCAGTATCGGCGAAGGCGAAATGATGGCGATCGTCGGCAGTTCCGGTTCGGGTAAAAGTACGTTGCTGCATCTGTTAGGCGGGCTGGATACGCCCACCTCCGGCGATGTGATTTTTAGCGGCCAGCCGATGAGCAAACTCTCTTCTGCGGCAAAAGCAGAATTACGTAACCAGAAACTGGGGTTTATCTATCAGTTTCATCATCTCCTGCCGGATTTTACGGCGCTGGAAAACGTGGCGATGCCATTATTGATTGGCAAAAAGAAACCGGCGGAGATTGACGCTCGGGCGCGAGAAATGCTGCACGCCGTAGGGCTGGAGCATCGCGCAACCCATCGACCTTCGGAACTTTCCGGCGGTGAGCGCCAGCGTGTCGCGATAGCGCGCGCGTTGGTGAATAACCCGCGTCTGGTACTGGCGGATGAGCCGACCGGTAATCTGGATGCGCGTAATGCCGACAGTATTTTTGAGCTTCTGGGCGAGTTAAATCGTCTGCAGGGAACCGCGTTTCTGGTGGTGACTCACGATTTGCAACTGGCGAAACGTATGAGCCGCCAGCTTGAGATGCGCGATGGCCGCCTGACGGCGGAACTGAGCCTGATGGGGGCTGAGTAATGGCGTCGCCTTTATCATTGTTAATTGGCTTGCGCTTCAGCCGTGGGCGGCGGCGCGGCGGTATGGTTTCGCTCATTTCCGTCATTTCTACCATCGGTATCGCGCTGGGCGTGGCGGTATTGATTGTCGGTTTAAGCGCGATGAACGGTTTCGAACGCGAGTTGAATAACCGTATTCTGGCGGTGGTTCCGCACGGGGAGATTGAAGCGGTCAATCAGCCGTGGACCAACTGGCGTGAAGCGCTGGCAAAAGTGCAGAAGGTGCCGGGCATTGCCGCCGCCGCGCCGTATATCAATTTTACCGGCCTGGTAGAGAGCGGGGCGAATTTGCGCGCCATTCAGGTTAAAGGCGTCGACCCTAAGCAAGAGCAGCAGCTTAGCGCGTTACCGTCATTTGTGCAAAATCACGCCTGGGATCATTTCAAAGCGGGCGAGCAGCAGATCATTATCGGCAAAGGCGTCGCCGATGCGCTGAACGTGAAACAGGGCGACTGGGTGTCCATCATGATCCCCAATGCGAATGCCGACCATAAGCTGCTCCAGCCCAAACGCGTGCGTTTGCATGTCATCGGGATTCTGCAACTGAGCGGCCAGCTCGATCACAGCTTCGCCATGATCCCGCTTGAGGATGCGCAGCAGTATCTGGATATGGGGTCCAGCGTTTCCGGTATCGCGCTTAAAGTTCATGACGTGTTTAATGCTAACAAACTTGTGCGTGACGCGGGTGAGGTGACTAACAGCTATGTCTACATTAAGAGCTGGATAGGCACCTACGGCTATATGTATCGCGATATCCAGATGATTCGCGCCATTATGTATCTGGCGATGATTCTGGTGATCGGCGTGGCCTGTTTTAATATCGTTTCCACCTTAGTGATGGCGGTAAAAGACAAAAGCGGCGACATTGCGGTATTAAGAACGCTGGGGGCGAAAGATGGTTTGATTCGTGCCATTTTCGTCTGGTACGGACTACTGGCGGGCTTGCTGGGCAGCTTGATTGGCGTGGCGATCGGCGTTGTCGTTTCGCTTCAGCTTACCGCCATTATTAATGGGATTGAAAAGGCGATCGGGCATCAGTTTTTGTCCGGCGATATCTATTTTATCGACTTCCTGCCATCCGAATTACATTGGCTGGACGTTGTTTACGTACTGGTCACGGCGTTGTTGTTAAGCTTACTGGCGAGCTGGTATCCGGCGCGGCGGGCGAGCAACATTGACCCTGCGCGAGTATTGAGCGGCCAGTAATCGCGGAATATAAAAACAAGGAGCGGTGATGTATTACGGGTTTGACATTGGCGGAACAAAGATTGCGTTAGGCGTATTTGACTCAACGCGGCGGCTGCAGTGGGAAAAACGGGTTCCCACGCCCCATGCCAGCTATAGCGCCTTTTTAGACGCCGTGTGCGAGCTGGTCGCGGAAGCCGACCAGCGATTTGGCGTAAAAGGGTCGGTAGGGATTGGCATACCCGGTATGCCGGAAACCGAAGACGGCACGCTGTACGCCGCGAATGTCCCGGCAGCCAGCGGTAAGCCGTTGCGCGCCGATCTCAGCGCCCGACTGGATCGCGATGTGCGTCTGGACAATGACGCTAACTGTTTTGCCTTGTCCGAAGCCTGGGATGATGAATTCACGCAATATCCTTTGGTTATGGGGCTTATCCTCGGCACCGGCGTCGGCGGCGGCCTGGTGCTAAACGGGAAGCCGATTACCGGTCAGAGCTATATCACCGGCGAGTTTGGTCATATGCGTTTGCCGGTTGACGCGCTAACGTTGATGGGGTTTGATTTTCCTCTCCGCCGTTGTGGATGCGGTCAGATGGGCTGCATTGAGAATTATCTGTCCGGGCGCGGGTTTGCGTGGCTATATCAGCATTATTATCATCAATCGCTGCAGGCGCCGGAGATTATCGCGTTGTGGGAGCAGGGCGATGAGCAGGCGCACGCGCATGTTGAGCGCTATCTGGATTTACTGGCGGTTTGTCTGGGGAATATACTGACGATTGTCGATCCCGATTTATTGGTGATCGGCGGCGGACTATCGAACTTTACGGCAATAACAACGCAACTGGCGGAAAGACTACCGCGCCATCTCCTCCCTGTTGCCCGCGCGCCGCGCATTGAGCGTGCGCGGCATGGGGATGCAGGTGGGATGCGCGGTGCTGCTTTTTTACATCTTACCGACTAATTAAAAAAAGAGGTTGTTATGCAGTCGCGTCGGTTTCATCGATTAAGCCGCTTTCGTAAAAATAAACGTCTGTTGCGTGAACGTCTGCGCCAGCGGATCTTTTTCAGAGACAGAGTGGTGCCGGAAATGATGGAAAACCCAAGAGTATTAGTCCTTACAGGTGCAGGAATTTCTGCAGAGTCTGGTATTCGTACGTTTCGCGCGGCGGATGGCCTTTGGGAAGAGCATCGGGTTGAAGACGTGGCAACGCCGGAAGGATTCGCCCGTAATCCGGGGCTGGTGCAGACATTTTATAATGCCCGCCGTCAGCAGCTTCAACAGCCGGAAATACAACCCAATGCGGCGCATCTGGCGTTAGCGAAGCTTGAAGAAGCGCTTGGCGATCGCTTTTTGCTGGTGACGCAAAACATCGACAATTTGCATGAACGCGCGGGCAATCGCAACATCATTCATATGCATGGCGAGCTGTTGAAGGTGCGCTGTTCGCAAAGCGGCCAGATTCTGGAATGGAACGGCGATGTGATGCCGGAAGATAAATGTCACTGCTGTCAGTTCCCGGCGCCGCTACGTCCGCACGTGGTGTGGTTTGGCGAGATGCCGCTTGGCATGGATGAAATTTATATGGCGCTGTCGATGGCGGATATTTTTATCGCCATTGGCACATCTGGTCATGTCTATCCGGCTGCGGGTTTTGTGCATGAAGCAAAACTGCACGGCGCACATACGGTGGAACTGAATCTTGAGCCAAGCCAGGTCGGCAGCGAGTTTGAAGAGAAGCACTACGGCCCGGCAAGCCAGGTTGTGCCGGAATTTGTTGATAAATTCCTGAAAGGGCTGTAGTGCTGTTTGCCCGGTAACGCCTTATCCGGCCTACATTTCACGTTACGTTCATCTGTAGGCCCGACAGGCGCTTTGGCTGAATTAGCGTCCTGCTTTTAGCTTCTGATAATACTCTTCATAAATGGCGCTGGCGTCGCCGACATCGTTTTGCCACTCGCCTTTGCTGATGGTTTGCGCATCCGGATAGAGCGACTTATCATTGGCGACCTCCGGGCTTAACAGCTTACGCGCCGCCAGGTTGGGGGTAGGGTAGCCGATGGTTTCTGCCACCTCTTTCGCGACGTCAGGACGCAGCAGGAAGTTGATTAGCTTCAGCGCGCCCTCTTTATTTTTCGCGTTCGCCGGAATAGCCAGGCTGTCCATCCAGAAAATACCGCCTTCCTTCGGCCAGACGACCTCCAGCGGCGTGCCAGCCTGACGAGCAACGAAGGCCGAACCGTTCCACACCATACCCAGGTTGACTTCCCCTTCCATATACGGATTCGCCGGATTATCGGAGTTGAAGGCCGCTACGTTCGGCATCAGTTTTTTCAACTCTTCATATGCCGCTTCGATCTCTTTCGGATCGGTAGTGTTACCGGAATAACCTAGCTTGCGCAGCGCCATCTGGAAGACTTCTCGCGCATCGTCGGTTAAAAGCAGGCTGTTTTTATATTCCGGTTTCCACAAGTCAGCCCAGCTGGTAATGGTTTTTGGATCGATAGCATCGCTGTTCACGCCAATCGCCGTTGCGCCCCAGATATACGGGACAGAATAATCGTTGTTGGGGTCAAACGGTTTGTTGAGCATTTCCGGATCGAGGTTGTGGAAATTGGTTAATTTCGACTTATCGATCTTCTGGATCATGCCTTCTTTGCGCATTTTGTCGACATAGTATGTAGAAGGAACAACCAGGTCATACGCGCCATCTTTATAGGTTTTGAGTTTGGCATACATGGTTTCGTTCGACTCGTAGGTCGAATAAATCACCTTAATGCCGGTCTCTTTAGTGAACTGTTCCAGCAGGCCCGGCGGTACATACTCAGTCCAGTTATAGAAATAGAGCGTGTCGTTGTCGGAGGCATGAGCGGCACTCATACCCAGCGCCAGGGCGCCCGCCGCGAGCAGGTGGCGTGACCATTTTTTCATTTAACGTCCCCTGAATTACGGGCCTTATCGGCCCTTGGTTTTATCACGAGCAATAAGCTGGCTGGCAATGACCATTACCAGAGACAGCACCAATAAAACGGTCGCCAGCGCGTTCACTTCTGGTGAAACGCCGACTTTTACCATGGAATAAATCTTTAAGGGTAAAATTTCATAGCCCGGCCCGGTGACAAACGACGAGACCACTACATCGTCCATCGACAACGTAAAGCTCAGCAACCAGCCCGCCGCCACCGCCGGCATCGCCAGCGGCAGAATGATTTTGCGTAAAATCGTTACCTCACTGGCCCCCAGGTCTTTTGCGGCTTCCAGCATTCTGACATCAAAGCCTTTCAGGCGCGAATAGACCGTGACGACCACAAACGGCAGGCTAAAGGTGATGTGCGAGAACAGCAACGACCAAAAGCCCAGTTGAATGCCGAGTAACATAAACAGCACCAGCAGGGAGATCGCCATCACGATATCCGGCGACATCATTACTACAAACAGCATCCCGCTGACGAATGGCTTCCCGCGAAAGCGGTAGCGATAAAGCGCCACCGCGGTTAACGAGCCAATCAACGTGGCGAAGGTCGCTGAAAAAATCGCCATCGTCAGTGAATGTTGAGCGGCCTGCAACAGACTGTCGTTATTGACCAGGAGTTCGTACCATTTAGTGGTAAAGCCCTGCCAGTTAATGCCGAACCGCGAACTGTTGAAGGAGTTCACGATCAGAATAATGATGGGAATATACAGATACGCATAGATGGCAGTCATGAAACCGCCACGGAGCAGCCGACCGATCATTCAAGTTCCACCTTCTTATTCAGAGGATGGGGTGCTTTTAGAGTATTGAAAATGATCAATTTTTTCTCTTCTCCAAAATCTCTCCAAAACGTCTCGCGGTTATCAGCAGCCAGGAAGAAGCAAGCTGCCGCTTGAAGCCGCGAATTTTACAACAAATTGCCAGACGAGCGGGAAAAAAAGGCCATTTAAATGACTATTCTCATCCGATCCGGTCATATGCGGCATTATTGCGCCTGGCAAGAGGTTACTCTGTAGGCAAACAGGAAGTACGTGAGTAAACCCTGAACGTGACGTCTGAGAAAGCGTCGTCTGATTTTATAAAAAACAACATAAACAGCCGCTTTGTTGTTCTGAGCGAACGTGTAGCGTGGTTAACTGTTCTTCCGCCATTTTTTGTATAGCCTGGGGGTCTATTCTAAAAATGGCGTGAAAAACCTGATCAGAGATGGTTTCGACTATCTCAGCTAACATACTTTGGCTGGTGCTGGGATCCGTTACGAGGAACGCCTGAAACGTCTTATCCGCCAGTAAAACCTCTTTTACCATTTTTTCAATAGGTATGTGGGTATGCGGTGGTGGTATTTCAAGCTGTTTTAATCCACACATCGCCATTGTTTCTAAAAATGCGTTTTGCTGAGTACTTTCGGATATATTCGCATGGTGTAAAATGCGCGTTGTCTTTTCAATCCCGGACTGAATTTTCGCTGCCAGGTAGGTTGCCTTTTCTTGCGCTTTCCACCCATCTAAATGTCCTTTTCTCAATTCAGTATATAAATACCCCTCTATGTTGTCTAATGGAACCGATAATATCGGCGCGCCAGCAGGATTGAGACATAATGTCGAAGGGAGGGGGTAGTCTACGATTTCGCTATATCTTCTCTTAATCATGGCCGTCATTTGTGGATGCGATTTTAAAATATCCGGGCGATCTTTCATTAAAAAATAAAGATTCCCCATGACTTCACAGCTAAAGGTATCGGTATTTTGAGTGATACGTAACAATTCGTTCTCTTCGTTTTGATCCATGATGCGAAGAATAATGGTGGCATCATTTTCATGAGGATTATGAACCTGAAATCTATCTCTTTGCGATGCGCAGGCTAACTCTTTCAACTCAAAAAAAATCTCTGTAAGCCGCTCTCGTGTGGGGGCGCGTTCGGCAAACAACATCTCATGTAGACAACGGTCCGCTTTTGCTTTGCCAGTAGAAAAAAAGAAGTCTTTAATTTTTTCCCATAAAACTTTCCACCATGCTTCTTTCGTATTCCTTGGGGAGTTGGTAAGGATTTCACTTTTTAAAAAACCATTCCCTATAGTAATCGGCATATTAATCTCACTTATACTGGAATAAAAATGACTACATTATTGATTAAATCGACCCTTTTTATCTCAACTGCGGGCGCATCGGATGTAATATAATTTTTAAAAGAGACTGGCAATCAGTATAAAACCTGAGAGCTTCGCGTATAAACGCATTACTGTCTGTGATAGCGTCGCTACAGGTAAAAATAAAAGAAGGCCTGGCGCGGATGATGTTGTAGGTTTGCAATACTGGCGGCAACTTCTTTCATGCGTTTTTTATGCCGAAGGCATGAAGTTTACCCTTGAATAAACTTCATGCCTGGATGCGTGTGGATTTGTTAGCGTTGCGCAATTAATCGCTTATATCACTCACCTTCTTATTCAATAAGCGGGAAGCCCGCCAGTAAATCAACAGCATGAGTCCCATCACAATGGTCAGCGTAATGCTGGTAGCCGCGCCAAACGGCCAATCGCGAATATTCAGGAACTGTACCTTAATGACGTTACCAATCAGCAGGTTTTTCGCGCCACCCATTAAATCGGAGACGTAGAACAGGCCCATTGCCGGTAGCATCACGAGCAGGCAACCGGCGACAATGCCCGGCATGGTTAATGGAATAATGATGCGGATGAACGTTTGCATTTTACTGGCGCCGAGATCGCGTGCGGCCTCCAGTAGTGGTTTGTCGAGCTTCTCAATGCTGGAGTAGAGCGGCATGACCATAAATGGCAGCAAAATGTAAACCAGGCCGATAATAACGGCGCTCGGGGTGAACATGATGCGAATCGGTGTATCAATCACGCCCAGCCACAGCAGGAATTCATTGAGATAACCTTTAGTGCTCAGGAATATTTTCAGCCCATAGATGCGGATCAGTGAGTTGGTCCAGAAAGGAACAATCAGCAAAAACAGCAATAACGGACGTATCTTTTCCGGTAACTTCGCCAGAAACCAGGCAAAAGGATAGCCCAGCACCAGGCAGGAGAGGGTGGCGATCAGCGCCATATTCAGAGAGTGCAGGAGCACTTCAAAATAGAGCGGATCGAGCAGGCGCGCGTAGTTATCCAGCGTAAAGACCATCTTGACGAAACTGGCGTCGTCACGGGTCAGAAAGCTGGTGCCAATGATCATCAGGTTGGGCAGAAAAACAAATAACACAAGCCAACCGACGATAGTGACAATCACTACATTCTGGAATTTACTTGTGTTCTTCATCAGCCAGTACGACCTCCCAGCTTTCTACCCAACTAATGGCCATTTTTTGGTCAAGTGAATGGTCGAAGTCAGGATCGTCTTCGTTGAAGAATTCGCTGACCATCACCATTTTGCCATTTTCCAGTTCAACCACCGACTCCAGCGTCATACCTTTATAATTGCGCTCGCGCACGTAGCCGATAAGCCCTTCGATGTGGTTATCATCGTTGATCTCTTCGACGCGTAGATCTTCCGGTCGCAGCAGGACGTTCAGTTTTTGGCCCGGTTCGACAGCGAAATTGACGTATATATTGCACTCCCGACCTTCTACGCTGGCGCGGACGCGCTGTTCATCAAGCCGTTCAATGACGGTTGCGTCAAAGCGGTTAATTTCGCCGATAAAACCGGCGACAAACAGGTTTTTTGGCTCTTCATAGATTTCACGCGGCGTGCCGTCTTGCTCAATCACGCCATTACGCATTACCACGATACGATCGGACATGGTGAGCGCTTCTTCCTGATCGTGAGTGACAAAAACAAACGTGATACCGAGTTTACGCTGTAATGCTTTAAGCTCGTTCTGCATTTGTTTGCGCAATTTATAGTCCAGCGCGGAGAGCGATTCATCCAGTAATAACAGGCGAGGTTTATTCACCACCGCGCGAGCGATAGCCACACGCTGCTGCTGTCCGCCGGAAAGCTGGTGCGGTTTACGTTGTGCAAACTCTTCAAGCTGCACCATACGCAGCGCATCGGTCACGCGAGGCGCTATCTCGGCGGCTGGCGTTTTTTGCATCCGTAAGCCAAACGCGACATTTTCAAACACCGTCATATGCGGAAATAAAGCGTAGCTTTGAAATACGGTATTTACATAACGATTTTCGGCGGGAACGTGGGTGATATCCTGGTTATCCAACATGATATGCCCGGCATCAACGGTTTCCAGGCCGGCAATCAGGCGAAGAACGGTTGTTTTACCACAGCCGGAAGGGCCAAGCAGCGTGAGGAATTCGCCATTGTTAATGGTCAAATCCAGCTGTGAAATGACCTCTTTGCCATCGAAACTTTTGCTAATTCCCGACAAAAGCACCAGCGGTGAAAGCGAACGCGGTTGATTATTCAATTTCTTACTCTGTCCCATGTAAACGCAACGGATGGCTGACCGCTGCGGGGTTTGTGGTTAACCACCTTAATCACTCTTAATGAGGGCGGTCATTCTACGGCAAACCACTGTGATCGCCAATCCTTGTTGCGAATTACTGACTTAGCTTTATAGTCAGAAAGCGTGTCAAAGTGAAATATTCTTGTTTGCAGGGATAAAAGTGACCTGACGCAATATTTGTCTTTTCTTGCTTATTAATAATGTTGTCACGAAAAGTGAGGGTGACTGCATGGATAAACTACTTGAGCGTTTTTTACACTACGTATCGCTGGATACCCAATCAAAGTCGGGTGTTCGGCAGGTTCCCAGCACTGAGGGGCAGTGGAAGTTACTACGTTTGCTCAAACAGCAGCTCGAAGAGATGGGGCTGGTTAACATTACATTAAGTGAAAAAGGGACGTTGATGGCGACGCTCCCGGCCAATGTTGAGGGGGATATTCCCGCCATTGGTTTTATCTCCCATGTGGATACCTCTCCGGATTTCAGCGGTAAAAACGTTAACCCGCAGATTGTCGAGAATTATCGCGGCGGCGATATAGCATTAGGGATTGGCGATGAGGTGTTGTCACCCGTGATGTTCCCGGTACTGCATCAATTACTGGGACAGACGCTGATTACTACCGACGGTAAGACATTGCTGGGCGCGGACGATAAAGCCGGTGTTGCGGAGATCATGACCGCGCTGGCGGTGCTGAAAGGTAATCCTATTCCCCACGGCGACATTAAAGTGGCGTTTACGCCTGACGAAGAGGTAGGGAAAGGCGCGAAGCACTTCGATGTTGAGGAATTTGGCGCGCAGTGGGCCTATACGGTCGACGGCGGCGGCGTGGGCGAACTGGAGTTTGAAAACTTCAATGCCGCCTCGGTGAATATCAAAATCGTCGGCAATAACGTGCATCCTGGTACGGCGAAAGGTGTGATGGTCAATGCGCTGTCGTTGGCGGCGAGGATTCACGCGGAAGTGCCGGCGGATGAAGCGCCTGAAACCACTGAAGGTTACGAAGGGTTTTATCATCTGGCCAGCATGAAAGGCACCGTTGACCGGGCCGAAATGCACTACATCATTCGCGATTTCGACCGTAAGCAGTTTGAAGCGCGTAAACGCAAAATGATGGAGATTGCCAAAAAAGTCGGCAAGGGGCTGCATCCGGACTGCTATATCGAACTGGTGATTGAAGACAGTTATTACAATATGCGCGAAAAAGTAGTTGAACATCCGCATATTCTCGATATCGCCCAGCAGGCCATGCGCGACTGTCATATTACGCCGGAGATGAAACCGATTCGCGGCGGTACAGACGGGGCGCAACTGTCGTTTATGGGCCTGCCGTGTCCTAATCTCTTTACCGGCGGATATAACTATCATGGTAAACATGAGTTTGTGACGCTGGAGGGGATGGAAAAAGCGGTACAGGTGATTGTGCGTATCGCGGAGCTGACGGCTAAGCGCGGCCAGTAGCGAATGTTACGCATTGTGGTGAAGCGTTTTATTATTTATGGCGGGATATTTTCCGCCATCAATTTTTCTGCCTGGAGCGCCGAATATACGCCTTCCTGGTCCCAGCGCCAGCAACAATCTGCAGCATGTTTTATGACCGGCGATGAAACCTGCATGACGTTTATTGATGATGCGGTGAGGCTGGCCTCGCGGCAATATGGCAAACGCTCAATACAGCTTGTTCGTAGCCTGCTATTACAAAGTGATATTTATCAATGGCTGGGTAAACCTGAATTAACGCCGCAAATGCTGCTGCGAGCGCGGGCAATCATGAAAACATTTCCGGCGGGCACTTATCCGGGCGATCGGGCCGATATGTTTGAACACCTGGCGGCCTTTTATGTTTACAGTGACGATCGCCATATAGAGTATTCATCTACAGAGCAGTGGCGATACGAGATTAAGGTTGATTACCGTCAGCGAATAGCCTGGCAAGAGCAGGCATTAACGTGGCGTCTTAAAGACAAAAAGGCATCGACGGAGGCATTGGTTTATACCTTAAACAGGATGCGCGACGCTTATTCTGATGCGCTGGAAGAGCGGGATGTCGAATGTGATAGTGCGCGTAAAGCCTATTATTTGGCGAAGATAGACGCAACGGAGCGGCAGTGGCTGAACGTTATTTTACGGGATAAAACCTGGGATAATCGTGAGCGCGTCGCCTCTTTTTTGCAGCAGAAAGCGGATATTGCTTATAATGCAGGGCATATTAGCGAGGCGATTAATGCGCTAAGTCAGGCGCTAAAAATTGAGCAAACGCTTTATGGCGCCGAATTCGGCGAAATGACGGTTGACAGCAATAATCTTGCTGGCTTTTATGCACAGGGCCATCATTATAAGGAAGCGAAAGATCTCTACCTTAAACTTATCGCGTATTACCAGAGCCGTTTAACGCCAATGGCGACGGTAATATCACGATTACGCTTTTATTTGCCCGAAAACATCGACCTGGACAGTACCTCCCCCTATCTCCCATTGCTGGAAGAATATAAACGTCGGCAGTCCGACGTATCCATGGTGTTGTATGGTATTTCGCTGCTTTATAAGAATAATCAACAGCTTGAACAAGCAAAAGACTTTGCGGAACGCGCCTTTGCGCTTGATGCCGTAGCTTATCCAGCAAAGATGCAGTATGAACGATTACAGCAACTGGCTAATATTGCCGAAGGTCTTGGAGATAACGTACTGGCGCGACGCTATCGGCAAATGTCATTTCGCCATCGAATGGCCCACTCGATTTATCCGGGCGATCCGCAATATAACGATGTCGCCAAACCTGGCGGCGATCGTTGTGGATAGTTTGCGTCAGCCCGGCGGTCGCCGGGCATTGCGATGTTCTTATCCTTCGAAGAACCAGTACCCGCTATTCACCAGTGCCGCCAGCATCGCGAGGAAGGACGGGTCTTCCAGCGCATCGCCGAAGTTTTCAGCGGTCAGTGCAATATGACTGGCGAGCGCCTCCAGAGCGGGGCGATGCGGAGAGTCTATTTTTTCGCCATTCGCATAGACCTCATCGCCGATACGCAATACGCGAAGCCCGCCGAGACGTACTAATACCTCGCCTTGCTTTAAGGCATCGTAAATTTCATCAGGCTGATACGGCGGCTCCGGCGGCGCAATATCCAGTTCGTGGCGTGACTGAGAGAGAAACTCGCCAAGCCACTGTTGGAAATGCGCGGGTTGATTGATCAAATCGAGCATCATATTACGCAGTTTATCCATCTCCTGCGGCAGGATATCCGCCGGATGCTTGCGGGACGGCATATCCGGATCGCTGTAGTATGTATTGCCCAACTCCCGTTGCAGGACGTAATCGGCAAAACCGCTGATCAGCTCACGGCTATTGGGCGCACGAAAACCGACCGAATAGTTCATGGCGTTTTCCAGCGCATAGCCTTCATGCGGGAATCCTGGCGGAATATACAGAATGTCGCCCGGCTCCAGCTCTTCATCAATAATGGCCTCGAACGGATCGACTTGTAACAGGCCGGGATGCGGGCAGTGCTGACGCATTTGCAGCTTTTCGCCCACGCGCCAGCGACGGCGACCGGTTCCCTGGATAATAAACACATCATACTGATCCAGATGCGGGCCAACGCCGCCGCCGGGGACGGAAAAGGAGATCATCAGATCGTCGATACGCCAGTCCGGCAGAGCGCGGAACGGGCGCATCAAGGCGGCGGTGGGTTCGTGCCAGTGGTTTACCGCCTGTACCAGCAGCGACCAGTTGCTCTCACCCAGATGATCGTAGCTTTCGAAAGGGCCATGGCTGACCTGCCATTTGCCATCCTGATGGCTAACGAGACGGCTGTCGATTTCGCTTTCCATCGCCAGCCCCGCCAGCTCATCCGGCGAGAGCGGATCGATAAAGTTGCTAAACCCACGTTTTAAGACCACCGGGCGTTTTTGCCAGTGGCGTTCAAGAAAGTCGGGCCAGTTAAGAGTTAATTGGTATTCCATGTTAAGTATCCGCAGGCTGGTATCTGACACCGATTATAACGGATGCTTAACGAGATGCGTGGAAGAACGCACAGAAATGTTTATTCCTCTTTCTGTGTGGGATGCTGTCGGCCAAAAACGACCTCCATACGGGCACCGCCGAGCAGACTGTCGCTGGCAATGATCTGCCCGGCGTATTGTTCCGTAATCTCGCGCGCGACAGCCAGCCCCACGCCTTGTCCTGGTCGTAGGGTATCGGCGCGCTGACCGCGATCAAACACCAGGGAACGTTTGCTGTGGGGAATGCCTGGGCCGTCATCTTCGACGAAAATATGCAAATGATCGTCGGTCTGGCGAGCCGAAATCTCGACAAACTCCAGGCAATATTTACAAGCGTTGTCCAGTACGTTGCCCATTACTTCGACAAAGTCGTTTTGTTCGCCGACAAAACTGATCTCTGGTGAAATATCCATACTGATATTCACCCCTTTACGCTGATAAACTTTATTTAGCGCGGAGATCAGGTTATCTAACAACGGCGCGACGGGATGCAGTTCGCGGCTTAACAACACGCCACTACCGCGCATACTGGCGCGATGCAGATAATAGCCAATCTGCTGGGAAATCCGGCTGATCTGTTCCAGCATCACCGGTTCAGCTTTGCTGACGCTCATCTTTTCGTTGCGTAAAGAGCGTAACGTACTCTGCAAAACCGCGAGCGGCGTTTTTAAACTGTGCGTCAGGTCGGTCAGGGTCGTGCGGTATTTGTTATAACGTTCACGCTCGCTTTTGAGCAGTTGATTAAGGTTGCGCACAAGGCTGGTCAGCTCACGCGTCGTCTCCGGATTGAGCATTTCGCGGTGATGATCTTCAAGCTCGCGGACTTCCCGCGCCAGCGCCTCGATAGGGCGTAAGCTCCACCAGGCGGCGATCCACAGTAAAGGAATGACTAACAGTAAATTGGCGGCCAGCACGTATACGAACCAGCTCCACACCATATATGAGCGTTTTAGTTCTATCGGAATGGTATCGACCACCACGATGGTTAACTGCGGCATCCGCGCCGTGGCAGGATAAATATTTACCGCTACCGAGTGGGTCATCTCCGCATCATCGTCATCTTCACGTACTTCTTTGAGTTTTTCCTGCGCGGAATGGTCCTCGCTCAATAGCGTGCTGGTAGCGTCTACGTTGGTTTCAATTTCATGGAAGCCGTTCGTTTTTAACCATTCCGGTTGAATGCTTTTAATCAGCCAGGGGATATTGCGCTGCGTCCATAATAATTTGCCCGTTTCATCGTAAATCAGCGTCATGGTCGGACTTTGCATGTCCAGATTTTCAGGCAGCTCAACGCTGATTTTATTATTTTCCCATTTGGCGAGGGTATAAAACAGGTTGCTTTCGCCGCGCAGCAAACGAAAGGTGGTTTTATCAAAACTTACGCTATAGCCGACCAGCGCCACTATGCCATATGCCAGAGAAAGCACCAGCACGACGCCGGCTGTCGCCAGCAAAAAACGAACCCGCAGCGACAGCGGCAGAAAATGGCGAGCAAATTTATTCATTAGCGCAATTCAAAAAGATATCCTTGTCCGCGTACGGTGGTAATGACATCGTGCGGATACTGGGCCTGTATTTTTTTCCGCAGACGCCCCATGAGAACATCAATGGTATGACTTTCCCGCAGTTCCGCATCCGGATACAGTTGAAGCATCAGCGAATCCTTGCTGACCACTTTACCGTTGTTACGGATAAGCGTTTCCATAATGGTGTATTCGAACGCCGTGAGTTTGATGACCTCTTCATTGACGGATAATTCCCGGCGTGAGAGATCCACCTGGAACGGCGGGATGTTGATCACTTGGGAGGCCAGACCGCTATTACGGCGCATTAACGCCTGCATACGCGCCATTACCTCTTCGATGTGGAATGGCTTCGTCACGTAGTCATCGGCCCCGGAGCTGAGAACCTCGACTTTATCCTGCCAGCCTTCGCGCGCGGTTAACACCAGAACCGGCAGTGAAACATCACTGCTGCGCCAGCGGCGTATTAAGGAAAGGCCGTCTTCATCCGGCAGACCTAAATCGACAATAGCGATATCCGGAAGGTGTTCATTAAGGTAGTAATCAGCTTCCCTGGCATCTTCTGCGGCATCGACCTGGTGACCTGAATCCTGGAGCTGAACCTTCAGGTGGTGGCGTAATAATGCATTATCCTCTACAACCAGTACGCGCATCATCTCTTCTCCCTTGTGTTAACAATAAGAACAGTCTAGCGTTGATTATGGTGCTTTGGGGATAAACAGTTAATAAACCAGACAAATAGTCACCCTCTTTCTGAAGAAAAGAGGGTGAGGCAGGCATTATTTAAGTTCGTCGACCAGAGTCACAGCGCGACCGATATAATTTGCCGGCGTCATGGCTTTAAGGCGCGTTTTTTCTGCTTCCGGCAGGGCCAGACTATCAATAAACTGTTTCATTCCTTCGGCATCAACACGCTTGCCACGGGTCAACTCTTTCAGTTTTTCATATGGTTTTTCAATACCATAGCGGCGCATGACGGTCTGGATCGGTTCGGCTAATACTTCCCAGTTGTGATCCAGTTCGTCAAGCAGATGATCGCGGTTTACTTCCAGCTTGCTGACGCCCTTCAGGGTGGACTGATAAGCGATAAGCGCATAGCCGATGCCGACACCCAGGTTACGCAGGACGGTTGAGTCGGTCAGATCGCGCTGCCAGCGGGAAACCGGCAGTTTGTTTGCCAGATGGTGCAACACTGCGTTAGACAGACCGAGGTTGCCTTCTGAGTTTTCAAAGTCAATGGGGTTAACTTTATGCGGCATGGTAGAAGAACCGATCTCCCCGGCGATGGTTTTCTGTTTGAAATGGTTCAACGCAATATAGCCCCAGACATCGCGATCGAAATCGATCAGGATGGTGTTAAAGCGCGCGATACAGTCAAACAGTTCCGCAATATAATCATGCGGTTCAATCTGGGTGGTGTAAGGATTCCACTGGATGCCCAGCGAGGTGACGAACTCTTCGCTGAACTGATGCCAGTCAACTTCCGGATAGGCGGCGATATGCGCGTTATAGTTGCCTACGGCGCCGTTAATTTTACCGAGGATCTCCACCTGGTTGAGCTGGCGGAACTGACGCTCCATCCGATACGCCACGTTCGCCATCTCTTTACCCAGAGTGGAAGGCGTTGCCGGCTGGCCGTGGGTGCGGGAGAGCAGAGGAATGTCGCGATACTGCGTGGCGAGATCTTTAACCGCGTTAATCACCTGACGCCAGTAAGGCAGGATCACTTCATCGCGCGCGGTTTTGAGCATTAACGCGTGCGACAGGTTGTTAATGTCCTCAGAAGTGCAGGCAAAGTGGATAAATTCGGAAACGTCATGTAGCGCCGGGATCGCGGCGACTTTTTCTTTCAGGAAATACTCAACTGCCTTCACATCATGGTTAGTCGTACGCTCAATGGTTTTAATGCGCGCGGCATCTTCTTCATTGAAGTTTGCAACAAGCGTATCCAGGTAACCGTTTGCGTCGGCAGCAAAAGCAGGAACTTCCTTGATCGCTGCGTGCGCGGCTAATTTCTGCAGCCAACGTACTTCGACTTGTACACGAAATTTCAGCAAACCGTATTCGCTAAAAATTCCGCGCAGCGCGCTGACTTTATCGCCGTAGCGTCCATCGACAGGGGAAACGGCGGTCAGTGAGGATAATTCCATAGATCATAACTCCGGGGTTAAATGAGCAAGAATTTGTTTTGCCTGAGTCGTCAGGCGATGACGAGAAAACATAAGTTGTAGGCGACCACCGCCTACCTGATGCCAGAGCACGGCTGCACGGATGCCTGCCAGTAGCGAGGCGCGGACTTTGGCCTGCACCTGCGGACTTTGCAGAACGGCCGGGGAGCCCGTCACCTGAATGCGCGGGCCCAATGGGCTAATCACATCCACGTAGATGCCCGCCATGGCGCTCATTAACGTGTCTGACTGTAAATCAAAATGGTCAAGCTGGCGCTGCAGGCCGTTAATGCGATCGCCTAACGTATTCAACGCGCCTTTGGCGGATGACAGCTTGCGCTCCAGCACCATCAGGCTAAGCGTATAACGCGTCAGTTCGGCGTTAAGTCCTTGTCGGCTACTGGCATTCAGCACGCCGAGCAGTGTTTCCAGACCAAGACGCAGGTTGGCTTCGCTGCCGCCGAACACGCCCAGAGTAGAACTGGGATTCATATCAATGACACTGTTGAGTGAAACGTGCAACGCGTCGGCATCACAGTGCCCCTGGTGCGCCAGTTGTTGCACCAGGCGTGCCGACTGGCAAATGCCAGACAGCGCGAGGGTGATGTCATAATAATTCTTTGCCACAATCACTGCTTCCTTGTATCAAATAAAATACACTTCATCTTTTAAGCCGCTTTGAGGCGACTTGAATGATGTTGTGTATTGAATAATCAGACCGTCAGCGGCAGTCGCTGCTCGATAATGCCGCCGCCCAGGCAGACTTCGCCGCTGTAAAAGACAGCGGACTGGCCCGGCGTAACGGCGGCAACCGGCTCGTCAAAAATGACCTCGATACGATCGTCATTCAGCGCGTTAATCGTGCACGGAATATCGGTCTGGCGGTAGCGGGTTTTTACCGTACAGCGCAGGGTGCCGGTGAACGGTTCGCGATCGACCCAATGTAGCTGCTGGGCGATGAGGCCTACCGACATCAGGCGTGGGTGCTCATGCCCCTGGGCGACAATTAACACATTGTTTTCAACGTCTTTATCCACCACATACCAGGGGTCTTCGCTACCGTCTTTGGTGCCGCCGATTCCCAGCCCTTTACGCTGACCGAGCGTATGATACATCAGACCCTGATGCTCGCCGATTTCATCGCCGTCAACGGTAATGATTTTCCCCGGCTGCGCAGGCAGATAGCGCCCTAAAAAGTCGCGGAATTTGCGCTCGCCGATAAAGCAGATACCGGTAGAATCTTTTTTCTTTGCGGTTACCAGCCCCAGATCTTCGGCGATTTTACGCACCTGCGGTTTTTCCAGCTCGCCAACCGGGAACAGACTTTGCGCAATCTGCTCATGGCCAAGCGTATAGAGGAAGTAGCTCTGATCTTTGTTACCGTCGAGCCCGCGCAACAACCGGCTTTTGCCGTTTACATCCGCGCGACGGACGTAGTGACCGGTGGCGATATAGTCGGCGCCTAAATCTTCTGCGGCAAATTCAAGGAAGGCTTTAAATTTGATCTCTTTATTGCACAGAATATCCGGATTCGGCGTACGGCCCGCTTTGTACTCTTCAAGGAACAGTTCAAAGACGTTATCCCAATATTCTGCGGCAAAATTAACGGTATGCAGTTCAATGCCAAGCTTGTCGCACACGGCCTGCGCGTCAGCCAGATCGGCTGCCGCGGTACAGTATTCCTCACCATCGTCCTCTTCCCAGTTCTTCATGAACAGGCCTTCTACCTGATAACCCTGTTGTTGCAACAGCCAGGCGGAAACGGAGGAATCGAC
Source organism: Salmonella sp. SAL4457 (assembly GCF_046548235.1). Lineage (NCBI taxonomy): Bacteria > Pseudomonadati > Pseudomonadota > Gammaproteobacteria > Enterobacterales > Enterobacteriaceae > Salmonella > Salmonella sp. SAL4457. The sequence continues at coordinate 1,079,213 of NZ_JBGDZO010000001.1, read as the reverse complement.
ACCGCCGGACATGCCGACGATCACTTTTTTTGGGCTTTCTGACATTGGAATACTCGCGACATTGAACTTCAAGGCGGCGTATTCTATCACGCAGCCCTTTACTTGACACCCTCTGTAAACGGCCAGTTAAATTCGCCCACTATAGATAAGGGGTAACGTTGTCCCGTTTGATAACTGCGAACGCTTTCAGCCACCAGCGGAGAACGTAAATTCGGCGCGTTCAGAATCTCGTCGGCGCTCACCCAACGGCAGCAATCGATGTCATTGTCATGGGGGTCGGTCGCGCAAATATGATCAAGCTTGATAGCGAATAAAAAGCGCAGGAACGGGGTTTTATCCGGCGCAATCCACTGATGCATACGGATAAAATACTGTGGTTGTGCCGTGATGCCAGTCTCTTCCCACAGTTCTCGCGCGGCGGCCTGCGCCAGCGTTTCATCTGCCTCCAGGTGTCCGGCAGGTTGATTCCATAACGATTTACCGTTGATGGTCTCTTCCACCACCAGAAATTTATCTTCGGCATGTACGATGCAGGCAACGGTCACGTGCGGCTTGAACATAGGCATCCTTATTAAAGCGGTTTATCAATGTGGTCATAGATCGCGTCAAGCTGTTTCAGACGCTCGTTATAAGCTTTTGTCAGGCAGGTGACATCGGCCTTGCACTGCTGACGCTGTTTAAGCCAGCTCTGCTGGGCGTCCTGCAGCGCGCCGCGACTGCCCATCGCGAACAACCCTTTTAGAAACTGATATTTGGTGTGCATTTCCACGTCTTTATCATTCAGCGTCAGGTGCGCGCAGATAGCCTTTTCATCCGCAGCCTGCGCTTTCTGGCAGTCGAAGCTGGCCGCATTAACGGATAACGGTGTTAATAAAGCAAAAGCAATGAGAAGCCGTTTCATCTGTCTTTCTCCTGTGCGATCTCGCACCACTGTCCATTATCGAGGCCGTTGAGCGTGTAGTCGCCCATGCTGTAACGAATTAATCGTAGAGTGGGATGACCGACATGCGCTGTCATGCGTCTTACCTGGCGGTTGCGGCCTTCATATAAGGTGACTTTTAGCCAACTGGTGGGAATATTCTTCCGTTCGCGAATCGGCGGGGTGCGCGGCCACAGCCAGTCAGGCTCCGCGACAATCTCAATACCGGCGGGCAGGGTAGGGCCATCGTTGAGCGTGACGCCAGTACGAAGCGCCTGCAGCGCTGCATTATCCGGGATGCCTTCTACCTGAACATAGTAAATCTTGCCGGTGCGTTTGCCCGGTTGCGTGAGGCGCGCCTGCAGCGCGCCGTCATTAGTCAGCACCAAAAGCCCTTCGCTGTCGCGGTCCAGGCGGCCTGCGGCATAAACGCCTTGCACAGGAATAAAATCTTTTAACGTGCGGCGACCTGCTTCATCCGTGAACTGCGGCAACACATCGTAAGGTTTATTGAACAAAACCACGCGTTTTGGCTGGTTTTCTTTCCGTGATTTAGATGCTTGTCGTGAGCTGAATCGCTTAACGTAGTGATTTCTAAAAGAAGTTTTTTGCATGGTGTTTTCAGAACTTATTAATTGCCGCATTATAGCGCAATAATGAGTGTCTTTCATGGCGGCAAACAATAGGGTAGTATTGACATGCTCATTACAAAACATTAACAAAAAATTGCTCTAACGCAGTCGTGCAGCAGGACGCCATTGCACATGCAGCGCGATGACAGACGAGCAAACCAGAAGCGCTCGAAGGAGAGGTGAATGGAAAGCAAAGTAGTTGTTCCGGTGGAAGGTAAGAAGATCACCCTGCAAAACGGCAAACTCAACGTTCCTGAGAATCCGATTATCCCGTTTATTGAAGGCGATGGTATCGGTGTTGATGTCACTCCAGCCATGCTTAAAGTAGTCGATGCCGCCGTCGAGAAAGCCTATAAAGGCGAGCGTAAAATTTCCTGGATGGAAATTTACACCGGAGAAAAATCCACACAGGTTTACGGCCAGGATGTCTGGCTTCCCGCTGAAACCCTTGATTTAATTCGTGACTACCGCGTAGCGATTAAAGGTCCATTGACCACGCCGGTTGGCGGCGGTATCCGCTCTCTGAACGTTGCCCTGCGTCAGGAGCTTGACCTGTACGTTTGTCTGCGTCCCGTTCGTTACTATCAGGGCACGCCAAGTCCGGTGAAACATCCGGAGCTGACCGATATGGTCATCTTCCGTGAAAACTCTGAAGACATCTACGCCGGAATTGAATGGAAAGCTGACTCTGCAGACGCTGAGAAAGTGATCAAGTTCCTGCGCGAAGAGATGGGCGTGAAGAAAATTCGCTTCCCGGAGCACTGCGGTATCGGTATCAAACCGTGTTCTGAAGAAGGCACTAAACGTCTGGTTCGCGCGGCGATTGAATACGCTATTACCAACGATCGCGATTCCGTCACGCTGGTACATAAAGGCAATATCATGAAGTTCACCGAAGGCGCGTTTAAAGACTGGGGCTACCAGTTGGCGCGCGACGAGTTCGGCGGTGAGCTTATTGACGGCGGTCCGTGGCTGAAAATTAAGAACCCGAACACGGGTAAAGAGATCGTGGTTAAAGACGTTATCGCCGATGCGTTCCTGCAACAAATCCTGTTGCGTCCGGCGGAATACGACGTTATCGCCTGTATGAACCTGAACGGTGACTATATTTCCGATGCCCTGGCGGCTCAGGTTGGCGGTATCGGTATTGCACCAGGTGCGAATATCGGCGACGAATGCGCGTTGTTTGAAGCGACTCACGGGACTGCGCCGAAATATGCGGGCCAGGATAAAGTCAACCCAGGCTCCATTATTCTGTCTGCGGAGATGATGCTGCGCCACATGCAGTGGTTCGAAGCCGCAGACCTGATTGTTAAAGGTATGGAAGGCGCGATTGCCGCGAAGACCGTGACCTATGACTTCGAACGTCTGATGGCCGGCGCTAAGTTGCTGAAATGTAGTGAGTTTGGTGACGCGATTATCGCGAATATGTAATAACGATAATTGTTAAAAACAAAAACGGGGACTTAACGTCCCCGTTTTTATTATTAGTATTCGAACGGTTATCAAAACTTTATCAAAACTCCCTCAATTCAGACCGCAATAGTAGTTCATCCTTTACCCCGATCGTCATGATAACCTGAGACCCCCCTGAAAGCTGATAGTTACCGATTTTGATTGTAGTGGTTTTCTTAATAATGTGTGATTTGGCTATTTTTTGAAAGTGCCTTACCAGATTTATTGTTATTATCAGGATAATTTTTTAATAAAAAGTGATGGTTTATTGACTACAATAGTGGGTAGGTTAAGTATTTTATAAAATTATTAGCATGCTTTATTTGCTCTTCTACAAGGCTGCTAAGAAGTGTTGAAATATCAGCCCGATAAAGAATACGTCAGCGAAAGTGAATGCTATATTAGTCATAAAAATTAAGGAGACATATGCTCAAACCTATCTGCCATAGTGGAAGTATAAAGGTTCCGGAATATCTGGAAACAGATAAGGAAAAAAATGCCGGACGTACTCCACTGTCTTCAGACATTCAGCAAGTTAGAAATGTTGTTGAAGATGTTCCGCCATTTCCAGAAAGCAGAACGGCGAGAGGTTCTGTAAGCGCAGCGTACAGGCTTTCTTTTGACGAAGTGTTTTGCGGTCTCAGCAATGAAGAGCGTAAAAAGGTGTATGGTCGCCTTTTTGGAAAACAAGTACTTGCGCATATTCATTCCAGGTGTCAGCGCGACGCTGACATAATAAGAGAAAAAGCGCTCAGGCGGATAAGCCGTGAGTGTGGTGCCGAAATAGATTGCGCTCTCTTACTAAATAAGATGGTGGATATTTTACAAAATGCCCGGCTGACAATAAATTTTAATGCAGCAAAAATTGACTTTGTCTCTCTCTTAAAAAATAAAGAATATCTGAACTCTTATGCATTAGGTTGCAGACCGGGAGATTTACCTGCTTATAATGTCGGGCGTGATTCAGTTGAAACTAAAGCATTTGAACTGGAGAAGCTTGCAGATTCACCTTATGCCCCATATGGTCAGACAGGCGGTTTTTCCGTAGCATATACTCCAAACAGTAGAACTTTTAGCCCTACAAGCAGACCAATTTATGCTGCACTGGACTTTCTGAACGGTGAAAATGGAGGTGCCAGCGCCTATGGGAAATCATTTTTTGAATTAAATGATAATGTAAAAACAAATTGTACATTATCACCTTTTGATATCTACGGCCACAGATTTGGTCTGGATACTAGTAAATTATCTACATTTTGGCATATGGAGAACCTGATTGCATCCTGTCAAAATGATTTTTTTGGTTATAATTGCTTTAAGAGTTTGGTTAAAATGGCTAAGGGCGAAAAATTTTTAGCTCATTCTAATTATGGTACAGGCTATGAAGGGAATTATATAGAGGCTCATATTCATGGTGATGTATGTTTATTCAGAGATATAAAACACGTTTATTTGTCTTTGCAAGAAAACTCTTACTCGAAAAGTCAACTATATGATTATGCAAAACAAATAAACCAGGCGCTTAATAGAGACTGCATAATATTATATTGACAAGCTTATTATCAGTCTCTTTAAAAGAGCTTTAAATGATCATGAGCGCATACTTCTTGAGGTAGGCAGTAACTGCTTTTATATTTATTATCTCAGGACCGTTCTGGCAGATACCTGTGTGGCACTTTAGTGTGGTCTGGCAAAATAGAGGAATATGGACCAGCAGAAGCGCCTGCTGGCTGCTTTTCACTTAAAATGCTGGACTTCACCGGTGCTTCAGATGAAGCGACCTTCACAGTCATCAAGTGGCCTGTATTACCACAGGAGTGATTTACTGGCTATCGATATTCCTGCTCATATCAATGACAGTATTTCGCTCTTTCCCGTACATTGCTCTCCCGACCAGCTCACGGTCCAGTACATGACAGTTCTTTTCCGCTTCGCTACGCCTAATTTTTTGTTTTTTAGTTGCTCTGTTTTATTGCGCTGAATTTGTACCTCAAAACAATAATTTTAAATACTTATTTGAATATTTTTTTTATGATTTTTTCACGAAATGAGTAAAAAACAAAATGAAGAATGATATAAATAATTAATGCAATAAAAAATGATATCACACCAATTGATGGTCCTGTTTTGTATACGAATAACATGCATAAAAATATAGCAAATAGATCAAGGGAAATATCCGCGATGAAATCAGTAATTATTTTGAAAAAATTCTTCATATTACCTCTTTAAAATATCTATTTTATTCGTCATTTTTAGGCTGGGCAGTGCTCGAAATTCTCACGTACAACGTGTACGCTCCGGTTTCTGCGCGCTGCCCGGCTTCACACTGGCTCCAACAAGTACGCCTGCTGGAATAGATTCCTGGCGTCACATAACTTCACCTGGTTATCCACAAAAGACTCAATAAATAAACATCTTGAGTACGAAAAATGACAGTGTCAGAGAATGAAATAGCGATTCGCTGTCTTCAAGCAGTGCCTTAGTACCTGGCACGCGCTCTTTCGCGCTATAATTTTTATCAATGTTTGTATCGCCTGCTATTTTTTTAATGTCTGCTGTATTTCGTTCATCTTTTCAGCTGCTTTTTTACGCTGACTTTCAATGTCTTTTCTCGATTGTTCAACAAGTTGCTGTGCTTTTTCGGCTTCTTTTTTTGGGTCGAAAGGTTCTTTGATCTCATATCCGGCAATAGAACCATCCTTATTTAAGGTCATTACCGCACGTGCTGTATTTTTAGCAGTGATGGTAATGTCATAGACGAATTCGCCATTATGAGCTATCTCTGCTCGTACAACGATATCGCTATCTTCCGTAACGGAAATGATGCCACTGGCGTTAGCGCGTTTAATTGTTTCCTGAATACGCTCTGGTATAATGCTGAAATTGATCGAGTCGAATTTGAATAAAGCCTCTTTTAGTGCTTCTTGTTTTTGCTCCTCTGTTATAGTGCCAAAGATGGTTAAGTTGACAGGCGAAGGTCCCCCCCAGTAGCCGTTGTTAAATTTAAACATCTCTACTTTAGCAGGGGTGTTAACGCTTTGTCGAATGAATGAATACCCGCCATTGAAGAAACGGACTTCAATAATCGCAAGATTGGCTCCACCTTTTGCGTTGATATTGGCAATAGCTTTTTGCATTTCGGCTTTGTCGTAAAAGAACATTGATTGCTGGTGCTCTTTTTGCTGGATTTTTTGCATGTATTTCTCTTGATTTTTTTCAGCTTCCGCCATGGCATCTTTATCGTTATCACAGGCGCTAATTAGAGTTGCCGCGATGAAGGTAATCGGAAGTAAGAGATTTTTATATGTAACATGTATTTTATTCATGTGAAGTATTTCCCTTTTTTATATAAAATAGATAGTCTTGACTGGTCGAGACTATCCTGGAAACATAGTAATAATGCGTGTGCATATCTGCAGTAAGTTTTAGTTATGCTGGTTTTATTTCGGATTTTTACCTGTTACTTTTTGTTCGTAAATAGGTATTTTACGTATTGATGATAAGTTTAGAACCTATCCCAGTAGGCGTAATCGTTAAAGCCAGTTTGGCGAATAAAAGAGTCTAATGGGATAGGCTCTTAATAAACAACAAAACCAAACGTACTTTCAGATTTCAGGCTGGAATGCGCACAGCTGATTGTTGATAAGGGCTACTCATACCGACAGGCCAGTGAAGCGATGAATGTCGGTTCCACATACCGGTCTGAGGTATCAACAACAACATGTTCTGAGTGGTAGCGTTTGCGTTATATCGTCACAGACAGCGCCTCAGGGCGCTGTTTTCGATCGGACATGTCGCTTTCGCAGGAGGGGACGTTATTCGGCGACCAGCCACATATCAGCCTCTTCAAACATCTCTTCCAGCATACGGTGCAGCCGTTCTTTCTCGGTTTTTGTACAGTCACTGTTTAATGCGTTCGCCTGCATTGGCTTAACTTTCACTTGCGCATCGGGAAAAAGTTGATGTACGCGTTTTGTGAGTTCATTGAGGATGATTTCGCGTGCGCCTGGCAAACCTTCAACATTTCGCTTGTCATAAACGAGTTCGACGAACATCGCCATTTCCTTTTTACTGGTTGGATGACCAGTATTTAAGCTGGGTATATAACTGGTGTCAAGGTTTAGCCGCCGTTTTGTCATCCTGACGTTGCGGACGTAAAGTAAATTGATCGCACGTGGAAGTAAAGGTCGCTAACCTGTTGTCGTGTCAAGAGGTTAGCGGCACTCTCTTCACAGCGGTGTCCTGCTACCTGATGGTAAATTCCAGGGCGCGACTAAAATCGCAATCGGCCAACACAACAGGGTCGCCTTTTCTGACAATAATGCTATTTGTGCCCAGGCATTTTCGGCTCTGTTTCCCCTTAATTTTGTTATCATCAGTGAGCCAGCGCTGGTTATCATTACCCGTGCATGAATAAAGAATGATTGGTGTGCCTTCTTTTGTACCTTGTCCTGCGGCATCCAGACATTTCTCACCCTGCGTGATTCTGTCTCGGTGAAATGAGAAAAGCTGAGATTGCACATGCTTACACTCCCGCAGCGTCAAACGATTCTGTTGATCTGGGCCTGCATCAAGGCACAGACCATCAGTTGTCCGAATTTGTTCCGCGTCATTTATGTAATAACCACCGGAATTAATCTGGTTTTGTGTAATGACCGGGAACGACAAATTAATACTATAAGGTGTGGGTAAGCCGTTCGTCGTACATCCACATAAAATAGAGGAGAGGCAGAGAACCAGTGTGGTTTTTCCTGAAAGCAAAGTCATTCAATTATTACCCTAAAAATAAATAGCGTTACAACTATATTGGCGATTTATACCCACTGAATATGACGTAGCATTGAGCGGCAATAGAGATAATTCCGATAGAATCACATAAATGCTTCGGTTAAATGCGCGCAGCCAGCCACTCCTGTGACGATGGGTATATAGCGTTAAATACTTTTGCAATATTAGATGCTATCACAGTGAAAAACGGCTGTACATTTCTTCACGTTAAACAAAGTGAGAAGGGGGGGCACCCGATATATGATAAAAGAGGTCACAGGAGTCATTAGCAAAATAAATCTTTTAGATTTTCGCCACTGAAAACATTCTGCAGCCTTTCAGGCAAAGCCTCATAGCAGGCTGCGGAGGTAGACGTACTCGCTAAATTTTTCTGAAAAAATGCCGGGTGACGAATTATGAAAGATAAACGTTGGCGGCGGTAGGTCCGCGGAGGCCATTAATACGACAAAACTCAACGCGTATACCGGGGATAAGCGCTTCTGTTTCGTGTTGGCGACATGCTGAAATGTGGACCTGAACATCTTTGCGTCCATCGGAGGGGGTGATGAGACCTTTACCGCTCTTACAATCAAAGGTTTTGACAATTCCTGTCATTTTACGAGACAAACAAATTCCTTAATGGGGATAACGAGGCGCACTATACACGTCAGGAAAAATAATGCCAGCTATATTTGATGACAATCAAGATTTCCGGGTGGCTAAAAGTAGTCGTTCGGCATCATTGTAGATAAATAACATTATGTTCTGGAGAGAGTATTCCCTTTCCTGGCGTCATTGACTGGGGCGGACATCATGGGTTTTGTCGTCGGGCAGGACGGTGAACTAATCTGCCTGGCTTGCTTTTTATCAGTATTTGTAGGTGGTTGCGGGGTTTTACTACCAAAATCGTAGATAAAAATATCCCATGATGCCTGTTGTAAACCAGAACAATGGCCTGAACTGGCCAAAACATGGAATGAAAAAATAAGTAATGACCAAAGCATAAAAGCATGATGTTTCATAGCACCTCCTGTTATATATAATGACTTGTGAAGTTCATCTCCTGAATTATGGAACGTCATTGACATTTTTTATTCAACGAAGAGTTAACCACTCTTAATAATAATGGGTTTTATAGCGAAATAGACTTTTTTATCGCGTATTCAATATTTGCGTTAGTTATTATTTTTTTGGAATGTAAATTCTCTCTAAACACAGGTGATATTTATGTTGGAATTGTGGTGTTGATTCTATTCTTATAATATAACAAGAAATGTTGTAACTGATAGATATATTAAAAGATTAAATCGGAGCGGGAATAAAGCGTGCTAAGCATCATCGTGAATATGATTACAGCGCCTGCGATGGCATATAACCGTATTGCGGCTGGAGCGTCACGTGAGGACTGTGAAGCACAATGCGATATGTTCTGATTATATGGCGAGTTTGCTTAATGACATGTTTTTAGCCGAACGGTGTCAAGTTTCTTAATGTGGTTGTGAGATTTTCTCTTTAAATATCAAAATGTTGCATGGGTGATTTGTTGTTCTATAGTGGCTAAACACTTTATGGTTTCTGTTAAATATATATGCGTGAGAAAAATTAGCATTCAAATCTATAAAAGTTAGATGACATTGTAGAACCGGTTACCTAAATGAGCGATAGAGTGCTTCGGTAGTAAAAATATCTTTCAGGAAGTAAACACATCAGGAGCGATAGCGGTGAATTATTCGTGGTTTTGTCGATTCGGCATAGTGGCGATAACTGAATGCCGGATCGGTACTGCAGGTGTTTAAACACACCGTAAATAATAAGTAGTATTAAGGAGTTGTTATGAAAAATATTATTTTATCCACTTTAGTTATTACTACAAGCGTTTTGGTTGTAAATGTTGCACAGGCCGATACTAACGCCTTTTCCGTGGGGTATGCACAAAGTAAAGTTCAGGATTTCAAAAATATCCGAGGGGTAAATGTGAAATACCGTTATGAGGATGACTCTCCGGTAAGTTTTATTTCCTCGCTAAGTTACTTATATGGAGACAGACAGGCTTCCGGGTCTGTTGAGCCTGAAGGTATTCATTACCATGACAAGTTTGAGGTGAAGTACGGTTCTTTAATGGTTGGGCCAGCCTATCGATTGTCTGACAATTTTTCGTTATACGCGCTGGCGGGTGTCGGCACGGTAAAGGCGACATTTAAAGAACATTCCACTCAGGATGGCGATTCTTTTTCTAACAAAATTTCCTCAAGGAAAACGGGATTTGCCTGGGGCGCGGGTGTACAGATGAATCCGCTGGAGAATATCGTCGTCGATGTTGGGTATGAAGGAAGCAACATCTCCTCTACAAAAATAAACGGCTTCAACGTCGGGGTTGGATACCGTTTCTGAAAAGCATAAGCTATGCGGAAGGTTCGCCTTCCGCACCGCCAGTCACAAAACAGGGCTTCTTTACCAGTAACACGTACCTGCCTGTCTTTTCTCTCTTCGTCATAGTGACGCTGTACATAACATCTCACCAGCATAAGCACAGATAAGGGGTTGTGGTAAGCAATCAAGGTTGCTCAGGTAGGTGATAAGCAGGAAGGAAAATCTGGTGTAAATAACGCCAGATCTCACAAGATTCACTCTGAAAAATTTTCCTGGAATTAATCACAATGTCATCAAGATTTTGTGACCGCCTTCGCATATTGTACCTGCCGTTGAACGACTACTGAAAAGTAGCAAGGTATGTATTTTATCCAGGAGAGCACCTTTTTTGCGCCTGGCAGAAGTCCCCAGCCGCCACTAGCTCAGCTGGATAGAGCATCAACCTCCTAAGTTGATGGTGCGAGGTTCGAGGCCTCGGTGGCGGTCCAATGTGGTTATCGTATAATGTTATTACCTCAGTGTCAGGCTGATGATGTGGGTTCGACTCCCACTGACCACTTCAGTTTTGAATAAGTATTGTCTTGCAATCCTGTTACAGAATAATTTCATTTATTACGTGACAAGATAGTCATTTATAAAAAATGCACAAAAATGTTATTGTCTTTTATTACTTGTGAGTTGTAGATTTTTCTTATGCGGTGAATCCCCCTTTGCGGCGGGGCGTCCAGTCAAATAGTTAATGTTCCTCGCGAACCATATTGACTGTGGTATGGTTCACCGGGAGGCACCCGGCACCGCAATTTTTTATAAAATAAAATTCACACCCTATGGTTCAGAGCGGTGTCTTTTTACATCAGGTGGGCAAGCATAATGCAGGTTAACTTGAAAGATACGATCAATAGCAGAAACCAGTGATTTCGTTTATGGCCTGGGGATTTAACCGCGCCAGAGCGTATGCAAGACCCTGGCGCGGTTGGCCGGTGATCGTTCAATAGTGCGAATATGAATGGTTACCAGCCGCTGCGAATTCTACCTGGGTCACTTAATAAAGCAAAACATTTAAACGCTCAACAACGACAATTCAGATAGTTCGAACTTTTCTTTAAAAATAGGATTAACCATGCTTAAAAGTGGTTACTAATTAGCCATTATACTACGGTAGTGATTCACATATTCTTTAACGTTACGTTACAGGAAGGTTGAAGTGGAAATGCCTGATGAGTCTTCAGGCATTTCTTAAGGTTAGTTAGCTAAGGAACAGTTACTGAGAACAGGTTTATCATCACCTTCCACCAGTTCAGCCGTTTTGCCTTTGGTATAAAGTTTATAAGTATAATTTTTGTCTATGGCTTCGTAATTTGCTCCGGAGGCCATTTTCATTAACCGCATCGGGATCATCTCGTTTACCTGACTGATAATCGCATAGGCGTTTCCAGCCTCGGTGTTGACGTAAATCACCTCCATAACCTGGTTATCATTACAGGTGTATATAGATTTAGAAATCTCCTGCGAAGCTGCTATAGAGGTGGTACTGGCGCTAAGCGCAGCGAGAAAGAGGGTAAATGGGATCAATTTACGTTTCATCATTAGTATCCTTTGTGCATAAAATTGTCGTTAATTCCCTGAAGAACGGGAGATAAAGCGGCATCAATACGATGAATGCTGTAGTATTCCTGTTTACTGACGAAAAGTGCGCCAGAAAAGCGTATTATAATTTATCCATCACTGACATATGTGATGAGTAGACAAATCTTAAAATCATAAACTATAGGCTGCAAATCATTATGGTGCGATAGAAAATGATTGTCACCACAGCTCAATACTATGGCATAAAAACCGAAGAAAACGGTACTGTTCACTGTCTCGTTTCATACGGTATCTGTCAGTGAAACTATTTCTTCAAATGATGGTCTTTTTATTATCGATCAGATAATGGCATCAACAGGGGTTATTCAGGAGTATATGTGAAAAAGTGGCTTATAGGAGGGATATTGATCGCAAGTTTTCTGACCGGTTGTCTGATGTGGCACAACATTGATAAATGGTTTAATAAAGATATCGAATTTTTCTACGTCGGAGACGATAGCTAAAATTCCAGACAGTTGGCAACGGGTGTCATATCTTCAGGTATGGCGCCCGGAGCCGCCGGGCGCAAATTGTAGGTGTATAAAAGTCATTTCATTAAAATTTTAGCGACAACATGGACAGTCACTACCGCGTGCTAACGGCCCTCTGAAGTCACAAGATGAATAAGCCAGTTTTTTGTTTCAGCGGTGACTGAAACATATTTTGTTCCTGGTGGTCTTACCGCCAGTTGCTGAAAAAGACAACGATAATGTAACTGTTGCAGAGACTGACGAATACGACGACCGTGAATTTTATTTTTGGCGACCATATTTCCTCCCAAAAGGCCGCCCGAAGGCGGCGCTGGGTTTGATAATGGAGAAGGGCGTTGGTCACTGCCATAACCAACCTGTATACATTAATGCAATTGATAATCATTATCAATTGGGCTTGTGGAGAAAAATTGTAAAGATGAAGGGACAGCGGAAATGGCAATGAACGGGATGAGACTTTCGTTAACCACTTAAATTCGTGACTAAAAAAAGGCTTTTATAGACTTGAAAATGTTTTTCCCGTCCCTATGTAGTCAGTGGACAAGCAATGCTTGCCTTGATGTTGAACTTTTGAATAGTGATTCAGGAGGTTAATGATGGCACTCAGAACCTTGTCAGCACTTCCCGTGTTTGCTGATTCTCTTTTCTCTGACCGTTTCAACCGTATTGATAGACTTTTCAGTCAATTAACAGGAGATACGCCAGTCACTGCGACGCCAGCTTACGATCTGCAAAAGCGCGATGCGAATAACTATCTGCTTACCGTGAGCGTTCCTGGCTGGAAAGAGGAAGAGCTTGAAATTGAAACGGTTGGCGGCAACCTGAATATTACGGGTAAACACACTGAAGAGACGGTAGAGGATCAGACGCACTGGATTTATCGTGGTATTCGTAAGGCGGATTTCCAGTTGAGTTTTTCTTTGCCTGAACATGCTAAGGTGAATAATGCGAAACTGGAACAGGGTCTCTTGTTGGTCGAGATTTACCAGGAGATCCCTGAAAGCGAGAAACCGAAAAAAATTGCCATAGAAAGCAAACCAAAGGCGATTGAACACAAATCATAATCGCGTTAATGAAGGCCCGTTTAGACGGGCCTTCATTGCCTGTAGCGAAAAGTATCCCGTCATGCTTGTAGGCACAGATCGCTAAATATTATAGCCCTGACCTCTATATTATCCCGTGCCACTGACCTCGTCGCCATTGGACGGCGGTAAGTTGGAATTATCCGCGAGGTCAGTCCAATTTTTGTCCACTCTCGACATTCTGCCTGTTATGGGCGCGATACCTGAATATAAATTCGTATAGCGGTTGATCGTTTTCACCGCGTTGATGCCATTTCTGCTAACACTACTTTCATACGTAAAAAAGCTGATGCTTTTTACCTTATTTAATAGAGGCAGGTATGAAATTAGTGCTCGTCAATCGGCAGGTCATTTTACCGGAAAGCGGAACCGAGTCCTTCCAGTGCCATGCCTCTACGCTTGTTCGCTTACCGTGCGGTACGCTCGTGGCCGCATGGTTCGCGGGGTTGCGCGAAGGAAGCGAAGATACAGCCATCTGGCTATCTCGCTATGAACATAATATCTGGACAACACCGCAGCGAGTGGCGGCACGCGAGGGGGAAGCGCACTGGAATCCGGTGTTATTTTACCCGTCGGATAAATTGTGGTTATTTTATAAAGTAGGCAGCGACGTACACGTGTGGAAAACCTGGTTTATCACCTCCAGCGATCGAGGATTTACCTGGAGTACGCCAGCTCCGTTGGTTAACGATGATATTTTGCCGCGCGGTCCCGTAAAAAATAAACTCCTGCTGGCATCAAATGGCGCCTGGATTGCGCCAGGGTCGATTGAAAGTCCTGAACGGTGGAGGGCATTTGTGGATCGATCCTCTGACGAAGGAAAACACTGGAATATCTCTTTTGTTCCGCTGGAGCCTGATAACGCTATTTCCGGGACAAACGTAGCGTTGTGGGATGGTGTAAAAAAGGGGATGTTGTGGGAATGTTGTCTGGAAAACCTCCTGCGCTGGGATGGCGTTATTCAGCCTACGCTGTGGGAGTCTTCTCCGGGGCATATCCATATGTTGTTACGAAGCACACGCGGGGCAATTTTTCGCAGTGATTCAATCGACTATGGCGCTACCTGGTCTGTTGCCCGCGCGACATCTTTACCGAATAATAATAGTGGTATCGATCTGGTTAGTATGCAGGACGGTACGCTGATTCTTGCGTTAAATCCGGTCAACGGCAACTGGGGAAAGCGCTATCCGCTTTCACTGATTGCTTCCCAGGATAATGGCGAATCATGGCTACCGCTACTGGACCTGGAAAGTGACCACGGTGAGTATTCTTATCCTGCTATTATTAGCGAGGGCGGCGTCGTACATATCACCTACACGTGGAACCGGAAAAATATCGTATATTGTCGATTACAAACGGTATAAGGCGCTATCAGTCGAAACCGATAGCGCTGGAATAATAATGCCTTGCCCGGCGTGCTCTCTCACGTCGGGATGGCCGAAATAGTCATGATTTACCGGGTAACATCCTTGAAAATGTATCGTCTTTTTGTATGTAATGGTGAAACAACGCCGCTGCTGCATGCATGGCAATCAGGAAATAGCCGATATTGGCCAGCATTTCATGAATACGCTTTATATCCGATTTTAGGGTGCTATCTGGCGTCAAAAATACCGGTACAGTAAAACCAAAAAAGCTCCAGCTTTTCCCGCCTGATGCCATCATCGCGACGCCCAGCAGCGGTAAGGCGAGAAAAGTGAGATAAAGCGCGATATGCATTAATTTAGCGGCTACGTGCTGCCAGTGAGGAGGGGGAGGCGTAATGACCGGATCCGGGTATTTGTGTTTAAGATATAACCGTAAAAACATCAGCGCCCAGACCAGAACGCCCATGTCATAGTGCATGTCTTTCATAAACAGGTAAACGCTGGAGCCTTTTGGCGCCCACCCCCGTAACTCAATAGCCGCATATGCGATGCCTGTCAGGAGCAGTGTTAACCAGTGAAGCGTTATTTGCAGTCTTGAGAAATGTGCCATTATTATTATCCTTTATTAACAACTGCTTGTAGGGTATGCGTAAAATCTTAACAGAACCTTAAAGCGGGGGCTGAGTCGCAAGGAACAGACAGAGATAGCGGCACGTAAAATGGGATAAAAAGCCGGCGGCATCGCCGGCTTACTGTTGTTATTGTCCTCTTACGACAACACAGGTTTTACCATAAAACGGATATGAGCCTGTAGTTTCATAATCAACACTCGACACTAAAGAAATATCGCCCGCTTTTTTCGCTGAATCAATAGATGCGTCGCCGGTATTTACAATACCCAATACCGTTTGCGCACACGCTTTACCGGTTTTGGTTGCCGGGAGACTCGTGGCAGTAATTGGCCCTTTAACATCCGTATATAAGCCAATCCCTGTCGGTGATGGTCCTGTAGCACACCCCGTTAAAAGAGAACCAATAAAGATAATTGAAAAAATGTGTTTTTTATTTGTCATGGGATTAGTCCATTATAAATTAATAGAAAACTTACCGTCCGAAAATGTCCGGACAGTCATTTAAAAAGTGGTGTATATTAAATATGCGATATTACTCTTTGCACCCTCCTGTTGATGTCGTACCTGATGGACAAATATCCGTTGAAGCCGGATATATTCCCCATGCCGTGTTTTTATAACTTGCGCATCCTGTCAGCAATGAGAACAGTACGGCTAAAAAAATCATCACGAGCCCTGGCGGCGTTAACATTTTTCGGTTGGACTCCATAGCATGTCATTTCATCGGGTTGCCATATGACTGGCGTTCTGCTGGTAAGTTTCATTAACGCCCGGTTCGTTTAATATTGGTTTAGGTTTAAAGCCAGGAGGCGCTAATTACGATACCTTCTTACGTTTCAGTACTGACTAATAACGTTGAGAAAATGAACAGCGTCGGATGGGAAGACGTAATACAGAATAGAAAGGAAATAAGAGAATAAGATGGCGTTAATTAACCCGGTATTCCTGGCGTCATTTCCCTTGCGTTTTATCCCCGTCAAAAGCGGCCTTTAGCCCACGTTGGCGCTCCCGACGTTTGTGCGTATGATGTTTTTAAAAGATCGTCATACTTTCTGTTCTGCGTCAATTTTTTCATTACAAATGCTCGCCATAATGCCGTCCTCAGGAGGTCTCCCGACGTTTATGCTGCGCCGGGAGAAACAAAAACAACGCATAATCTGGGACAAATTGATGATTAAAGGCAAACTGGCGCTCGTGACGTGCGCGCTGACTCTGGTATTCACTTCGTCGCTTTTCGCCGCGTCGGACACGGCAGACGGTCGTACCCTGAAGCTGGCCATTGGCCCTGAGCCAACGGAAGGCTTTGATCCTATGCTGGGCTGGAGCCACGGCAGCTACTTATTGCTTCATGCGCCGTTGCTTAAGCAAAACGCCAACATGAGTTGGGGTAATTTACTGACGGAAAAAGTGGATACCAGCCCCGACGGTAAAATCTGGACGCTAACCTTAAAGCCCGGGCTGAAATTCTCCGATGGCTCGCCATTAACTGCCGAAGATGTCGTTTTTACATACAATAAAGCGGCGAAGAGCGGCGGTAAAATTGACATGGGCAATTTTAGCCATGCGCGAGCGCTGGACGCACGCCGAATTGAGATGACGCTGAGCCATCCGCAGAGCACCTTTGTGAATGTATTAGGATCGTTAGGGATTGTTCCGGCCAGCCGTTATGATGAAAAAACGTTCGCCCGCGAACCGATAGGCGCCGGCCCATACCGACTGGTCAGCTTTCAGCCGGGTCAGCAACTGATCGTTGAAGCTAATCCCTGGTATGCGGGTAAAAAGAATGACTTTAACCGGCTGGTTTTTGTCTTTCTGGATGAAGATAATGCTTATGCCGCCGCGCGCAGCGGACAGTTAGGTCTGGTGCGCATTGCCCCTTCTATGGCGGTGGCCCCGCAGCAGGATAATCTTAAACTCTGGGTACGCGATAGCGTTGAAAACCGGGGCATTGTCTTCCCGATGGTGCCTGCCGGTAAAAAGGATGCTAACGGTTATCCTGTCGGCAACGATGTGACCGCTGATGTCGCTATCAGACGCGCAATTAACTATGCCATTAATCGTAAGCAACTGGCGGAACAGGTGATGGAAGGCCATGCGATACCCGCCTATAGCGCGGTGCAGGGATTGCCGTGGCAAAATCCTTCAGTGATATTCAGCGATGGCGATATTGCAAAAGCGCGCGCCATCCTGGAAGAGGCTGGCTGGAAGATAAACAGTGCGGGCGTGCGTGAAAAAGCAGGTAAAGAAGCGCGTCTGACCTTATGGTATGCCAGTGGCGACAGCACCCGACGGGATCTGGCCGAGGCGGTGCGCGCCATGTTGCAGCCTTTAGGCATTGTCGTCTCGTTGCAGTCGGGAAGCTGGGAAACCGTAGAGCGCCATATGCACGCTAACCCTACGCTGTTTGGCTGGGGAAGTCTGGACCCGATGGAACTCTTCCATCACTACAGCGGGAAAGCCGCTGGTGTGGAATATTATAACCCGGGCTATTACAGCAACCCTGCGGTAGAAGCACATCTGAAACAGGCTATAGATGCGCCTGACTGGCAAAAGGCGATTCCTTTCTGGCAGCAGGTTGAGTGGGATGGGAAGCAGGGCGCGGGCGTCCAGGGCGATGCGGCATGGGCATGGCTGCTTAATATTCAGCATACCTATCTGGCCAACCCCTGTATTGATCTGGGAAAAGGCGCGCCAGAAATCCACGGTAGCTGGTCGGTGTTAAACAATCTTGATGACTGGACCTGGACCTGTCGGTGATGAAATTGTTCTTCAGTCATTTTTTGCGGCTGATTATTCTGTTGGTGCTGGTGGCTGCCGGCACCTTCATTTTGCTTAGCTTTTCGCCCGTTGATCCTATCCGCGCTTATATTGGCAACGATCTGCTCCATGTTCCACCAGAACAATATGCGCGGATTGCGGCGCGCTGGGGGCTTGACCAGCCGCTGTGGGAGCGTTTCGGTCACTGGTTTTGGCGTCTGCTCCAGGGTGACATGGGGTATTCCATGCTGTTCAACATGCCTGTCGCCAGCGTGATCCGGGAACGTTTTGCGACGTCATTCGCGCTGTTGGCAGGCGCCTGGCTATTGTCTGGTGTGCTGGGCGTGACATTGGGTTTTCTGGCCGGACGTTTTCTCCACCGCTGGCCGGATAAGATGATTTGCCGTATCAGCTACTTATTGTCATCGTTGCCCACTTTCTGGATAGCAATGCTGTTGCTGGCGCTGTTTGCCGTCCGCTGGCCGGTATTACCTGTTTGTTGCGCCTGGGACCCCGGAAATAATGCAGGAACAGCTCTTTTATCGGAACGTTTACGCCATCTTGTGTTGCCGGTATGTGCGTTAAGTCTGTTGGGCATGGGACAAATTGCGCTGCATACGCGAGAGAAAATAGCCAGCGTAATGAAGAGCGAATTTATTCGTTTTGCGCGCGCTCAGGGGGATAAAGGATGGTCGCTGTTACGTCACCAGGTGTTACGTCATGCGATTACCCCAGCACTCTGTTTACAGTTTGCTTCTCTGGGCGAACTGATGGGGGGGGCGTTACTGGCAGAAAAAGTCTTTGCGTATCCGGGGCTGGGACAGGCCACTATCGATGCCGGCCTGCGTGGCGATGTCCCGCTACTCATGGGAATCGTTTTATTCTGTACGCTATTAGTGTTTGCCGGAAATACGATTTCAGCCTGGCTTGTGGTGGTGCTTAATCGATCGCTGGAGCGTCCCGATGCTCTATAATCCTGCCCCGACGTTGTTTCGTCTGATCCTCTCCGTTACCTGTCTGCTGTTTATTGCCGGATACGGTTATGCCACGTTGAGCCAGCCGCCAGAGGTTAATCTGCTTGCCCGGCATCTGTCGCCTGATATCCAGCACTGGTTTGGCACCGATAATCTGGGGCGTGATGTATGGCTTCGTTGCTTTCAGGGGGCCTTCACCAGTTTACAAATTGGCGTTGGCGCCGCGCTGTGCAGCGGCGTTATCGCGCTAGTGATGGCGGCAGTGGCGCGCATTCATCCCCGGCTGGACCTCCTGATGCGGCTGATAACCGATGCTATGCTTGCCATGCCGCATTTACTTTTGCTGATCCTTATCTGTTTTACGCTCGGCGGCGGTAAAAGCGGCGTCATTGCGGCCGTGGCGTTAACGCACTGGCCCCGTCTGGCGCTGATTCTGCGCGCCGACGCGGAGCGGGTAGCGCAGAGTGACTACCTGACATTGACCTATCGTCTGGGGCATGGACACCTTTATTGCTGGCGATATCACTATTTTCCGGCGCTATTGCCGCAATGGTTGACGGGAACGTTATTGATGTTTCCTCATGCGGTATTGCACAGCGCGGCGTTAAGTTTTCTGGGGTTTGGGCTGGCGCCGCATGAGCCTTCGCTGGGGCTGTTGCTGGCGGATGCGTTACGGTTTATTAGCCATGGAAACTGGTGGCTGGTGCTGTTTCCCGGCCTAATGTTATTCACGCTGGTGATGCTCTTCGATCAGTTTGCGCGCGCCATTCAGCGGCTGTGGCTAAGGAGTGACGTATGCTGAGTTTACAACAGGTTACGCTGGAAAGCGCGCGTTATCGCTGGTATGGCGCGAGACGCTGGTCGCCGTTATTACAGAATGTCTCTTTTGATATCGCGCCCGGCGAAATGGTGGCATTGGTTGGCGGCAGCGGGGAGGGCAAAAGTCTGCTGCTGCAATGTCTGCTCGATCTGCTGCCGGAAAATTTACGCTTTCGGGGGGAGATTACGCTTGATGGCAACCGGCTGGACAGACATACCATCAGGCAGCTTAGGGGCAATACGTTTAGCTACGTGCCGCAGGGGGTACAGGCGCTTAATCCCATGCTGAATATCAGAAAACATTTGAACAGAGCATGTCATCTGACCGGACGCGCCTGGGATGAGACGCAAATGGTACAGCTATTACAGCAAAGCGATCTTGAACCGACAGTCCTGGAACGCTTTCCCCGCCAGCTCTCCGGTGGGATGGCTAAACGAATTCTGGCGTGCCACGCCTCGCTTAGCCAGGCACGTTATATTCTCGCGGATGAGATCACCGCCTGGCTTGATACGGCACTGGCAAACCAGTTGCTCGAGCACTTGCGAGGTCTCTGCGAGCGGGGATGCGGCGTGCTGTGGGTGACTCATGACCTGCTGCTGGCGGCGCGGTATGCCGATCGCATTGTGGCGCTGCATCAGGGTTATATCACGGACAATATCCGCTGCGAGCAGTTACAGCCGGAAGAGATGAGTGAGCCGTTAAAACGGCAATGGCAAGCATTGCCTGAACTAAACCCGTTATTTATGCCGACCGGAGAGGGAATAGAATGCTAAGCTGCCGCGACCTCGTTATTCGTCAGGGCGGGAAAGTCTTATGGCAGAACCTGACGTTTACGATTTCTGCCGGTGAACGGGTAGGAATTCATGCGCCAAGCGGAACGGGGAAAACAACGTTGGGGCGCGTCCTGGCCGGATGGCAAAAGCCGACGGCGGGCGACGTTCTGCTGGACGGCAGCCCGTTACCCCTGCATCAGTATTGTCCGGTACAGCTTGTTCCCCAGCATCCTGAACTGACGTTTAATCCCTGGCGAAGCGCCGGAGACGCTGTGCGTGATGCCAGGCAGCCTGACCTGGAAACGATGAGGCGTTTGCATGTGCAGCCCGAGTGGCTGACGCGTCGGCCAATGCAGCTCTCAGGCGGGGAGTTGGCGCGTATTGCGATACTGCGCGCGCTTGACCCGCGAACGCGTTTTCTGATTGCCGACGAAATGACGGCGCAACTCGATCCGTCTATTCAAAAAGCGATATGGGGATACGTGCTTGAGGTGTGCCGCAGCCGTTCATTAGGGATGTTGGTGATTAGTCATCAGTCTGCGCTACTTGATCAAGTCTGTACCCGCCATTTACAGGTGGAATAGCCGCAAGTCGTTTCTCCGCATTGCCGTGTCGCCGTTAACGCACCGGGAACCCATGGGTTCCCGGTATTGTCGGCAGAGATTTTACTGCATGACGCGTTTATCTGCGTTTTTTGCATCAGCGGTATTACTGTAGTCCCTGGTCTCTTCAACCTGTACAGGGGCTCTAACGACCAGACTTGGCAGCGCCAGTTCGATATCATTCTCAATGAGTTTTTCAATAATACGGATATTTATCTCTTGCTGAATATCCATGTATTTATTGTAATCCGCGGTATTGACGATATGCACCACCTCATAGGTCAGCCGATCCTGACCAAAGGCCAGTAGATGGGCGCGGTCGAATTGTGTTTCGCCGACATCGGTAATAATCTTTTTCACCATATCGCCGATGAGGCGTAACTTTTCCGGCGGTGTCGCAGTGGCGACGCCAAAAGTAAACACGATACGACGCGTTTGCATCCGCTTATAGTTGTGTATGGTTTGCTGCAACAACTGCGCGTTCGCACAAACGATCTGTTCGCCGCTGAGGCTACGGATGCGAGTGGTTTTCAAACCGATATGTTCAATCGTACCGGCTACATCATTAAAGACGACGAAATCGCCGATCTCGAAGGGCTTATCGAAACCAATCGACAGCGAAGCGAAGACATCGCTCAGAACGGTTTGTACCGCCAGGGCAATAGCAATACCGCCCACGCCGAGGCTGGCTACCAGTGCGGTAATATCCACGCCGACGTTCGCCAGGATGGAGAGCAACATCATAGACCAGACGAGCACGCGCAAAATCATACCAAGAATGACTAACGTCACCGGGTTTTTATTGGAGCCTGGGGCATACAGTAAATGACGCATCCATGACTGTACGCCCTGATCAAGCCAAATCGCCATTTGAATCGCAACCACTAAAAACCAGGCGTGAGAGAGGGTAGAGAATAACCGGTCGGGCAGGGCGACAAAGCGCAGGCTAAAGAGAAATGCGGCAAAAAAGATGAGCATCTTACTGGTCTTTTTCAGCATCTCGAAAACAATAGGCCGCAGCCGCCCATGAGCATCATCCTTTTTATCCGGGCGTTGTAGCGCTTTATAGACCACATTAAGTAGCCAGTTGATGAGCCAGTAAGTAATGAGGGTGACGAAAAAAACGACCGCCAGATTGATCCAGAACGTCGTTGACATCAGCATCGCAACGATATTTAGTCGTGCTAAATACTCCATTTTACCTCCGATGAAAAGCAGATGAACATTACAGTATAGACGTCACATCACGGAGGCCGATTTCCGGCTTTACTATTGCTGTTTTATTCAGCACTTTTGTTCAAAAAGTATGAAAAAGAGGGGTAGCCGTTTGGCTATCCCGGCGTTTCTGTGCAGACTTATCTACTCCTCTTAATAAAATAAGGAGTCATTTATGCAACAAGAACATCGTGAGTGTATTGAGCAGTGTTATGAATGCGCGGCGGCGTGTGATATCTGCGCCTCTTCTTGTCTGCGTGAAGATAACGTCGAAATGATGAAGCACTGCATCCAGTTAGATATGCAATGTGCGGCCATTTGTCGCCTGGCGGCGCAATTTATGGCATTGGAAAGCGAGTACTCACAAAAATTATGCCGCCTGTGCGCGGATATCTGCAAAGCCTGCGCCGAAGAGTGTGCAAGGCACGATCACGACCATTGCCAGAATTGCGCGCGGGCATGCAGCCAATGCGCAGACGCCTGCCTTAAAATGGCCGCGTAATTTTTCTTCCGCCATTAGCTCAACCGGATAGAGCATAGAGCTTCTACCTCTAAGGTTCGGGGTTCAATTCCTCGATGGCGGACCAGTTGATATCAAAAAAGGCCACCTGCGCGGTGGCCGCTGAGTTTCTGTTGAAATAAATGCAATGTTATAATATAACAATCATCTTTCTAAGAAAGATGAGGGTAACGTTTTGGTGATTCATTTAAAAAAACTGACAATGCTTCTGGGAATGCTGTTGGTAAATAGTCCTGCCTTCGCGCATGGTCATCATGCTCATGGCGCGCCGATGACGGAGGTTGAGCAAAAAGCGGCAGCGGGCGTGTTTGATGACGCTAATGTACGCGATCGCGCGCTCACCGACTGGGATGGTATGTGGCAATCCGTCTATCCTTATCTGGTCAGCGGCGAGCTGGACCCTGTCTTCAGGCAAAAGGCGAAGAAAGACCCGGAGAAAACGTTTGAGGATATTAAAGCGTATTATCGCAAAGGATACGCGACGAATGTTGAGACTATCGGCATTGAAAATGGCGTTATAGAATTCCATCGCGACAATAACGTTGCATCCTGTAAATACAATTATGCCGGCTATAAAATTCTGACTTACGCATCGGGTAAAAAAGGGGTGCGCTATCTGTTCGAATGTAAAGATGCGAATAGCAAAGCGCCTAAATATGTTCAGTTTAGTGATCATATCATTGCCCCGCGCAAATCGGCGCACTTCCATATCTTTATGGGAAATACCTCGCAGCAGGCATTGTTGCAAGAGATGGAAAACTGGCCTACCTATTATCCTTATCAGTTAAAGGCGAATGAGGTCGTTGACGAAATGCTACATCATTAAGTCTGATTGCAATGTTAAAAGCTCGCTATTCATAGCGAGCTTTTTTTCTGCCGTTATGCCATATTTCTGGCAATCAATATAAAAAATACCTGCGCCCCGGAGCAATGATGACGCTGTCCATACCGCCCTCGATTCAATGCCAAACGGATGCGGCGTGTCGCCTGATTACTCGTGTCACAGGCGATACGTTGCGTGCTATTCATTTATATGGTTCCGCTGTCGCGGGCGGTCTGAAGCCAAACAGCGATATTGATCTGCTGGTGACAATATGCCAGCCGCTGACGGAGACCCAACGCGCAACGCTGATGCAGGAATTGCTGGTGCTTTCATCGCCGCCGGGGGCGTCGGCAGAAAAACGCGCTCTGGAGGTCACTGTCGTGCTTTATTCGCAGCTGGTTCCCTGGTGTTTTCCACCTTCCAGGGAAATGCAATTTGGCGAGTGGCTAAGAGAGGACATTTGTCAGGGGATTTATGAACCAGCGCAGCAGGACTGGGACATTGTGTTACTGATAACCCAAATTCTGGAAACCAGTATACCGCTAAAGGGCGAACGCGCGGAACGGCTGTTCACGCCAGCCCCTGTGGCGCAGTTGCTGAAGGCCTTGCGTTATCCCCTCGACCTTTGGCAATCCACGGCAGATGTGCAGGGAGATGAGTATCATATCGTTTTAACCCTGGCACGTATCTGGTACACCCTTTCTACCGGGAGATTTACCTCTAAGGATGCGGCGGCTGACTGGCTGTTACCTCAGTTGCCGGAAGATTATGCTGCCCCGTTGCGTGCGGCGCAGCGTGAATATTTAGGTCTGGAGCAGCAGGACTGGCATATTTTGCTGCCTGCGGTCGTACGCTTTGTGGATTTTGCGAAAACGCACATCCCCACGCAGTTCACATAAGATGCCCCAGGACGTCTGTCAGGTTGCGCAAACGGCGTTCCTCAACTACTACTTAATAGGTTCTCATCGCTGAAGTAAGCAGATGATCTTATGCGGGCCATCGAATGGATATTCCCACATGGCTCTCGTTTTGTTGAGGTGGATATGACTGGTTCCGCATCATCTGTTTTAAAGACAGATACAAGACTATTGAGCGAAAACCTGTTTCTTAATTATGGTCTGGAGTCCTTATTTAAGGACGTCGCAATAATAGCTGGCAACGTAAATTATATTATTTTTGATATCGACGATTACTACACCGTACAGCAGTATATTACTTCCACATTTAAAACGGTACTCATTGGAATTGTTACCCATAATGAATATAACTTTATTGATGAACATCATGCTATATATCGAATAAAGGTCGATGCCTCTATTGCTGAGTGGCGTGAGTTACTGATTTTGGCCGCTGCTGGTCAATTTTTTCCCAGGTCAGAGAAAGTCAGATTAACGGCGAATGAAAGAAATGTTTTGGCGATGCTTGTTAAAGGAATGGATATCCGACAAATAAGCTGTGAGCTGAATGTACATTTAAAAACTATTTACTCAGTACGCTACCATGTTCTGACTAAATTAGGTTGTAGAACAGTTCTGGACTATCAAATACTGTCCGTTTCTAAAGCCTTTACGCACTGGCTTACAATAAATAATGTTGATAATGTAATTTCCCGTGTAAATAGTAAGGTCATTGCTTAATAATGATTTGCTTCTGATGGCGTTTAGGTTCACTATGCTTTCTTACATCATCATGAGGCCAGACAGGCATGGCTACTTTTAGTATTAGCGCAATGGCGGCGCAGTGTGGTGTCACAACAGCAAATATCAGGTCCTGGGAACGCTATGGCCTGCTTCAACCTACCAAAGATGAAGCTGGCAATCGTTTTTATTGCATAGAAGATGCTATCAGAATACAGCATATTATCGACGCGTTAAGCAAAGGCTTTTCATTAAAAGAGATTAAACCTGCCCTCTATGGTGAAGAAACGCATTGCCGCTCGGGATGGTTATTCTACCAGGAAGAGATTTTAGCGCAGTGTAGAAAATTCGAACCCGCCAAATTGCGAAAATTACTCTGGCGTTATGGTCGGGAAATTCCGCCGTGTATCGTCATTGAGTCAATACTGCGTCCTTTACGGCTGTGGTTGTCCGCAGGCGATGATGATGCACGCCGATTTGAAAAGGCATTACTGGATACTGCGATTATTGAATACGCCACGTTCCAGCTAAGTAGCGTACGAAAGGCGCCAGCAGGCACAATGCTTATTGCTGCGTTTTCGCTGAACGACCCCATTGAGCTATGGCTGGAAACGATTAAATATTGTAGTGAAGGTATGCGAGTTGAAGTCATCCCCTGGCAGGCGCCGATGCCCGATCTTTTATCAACGTCTTTCGAGCATATTGTTCTGTGGCATGATGAGACATTAACTCCCGCGCAGGAAAATCTTATTCAGGCTTTAAAAGAATCGGGTAAATTTAGTCTTCATGTGAAAAATGGCTCAGGCTTAACATTACTGCCAGCCGTATATCGGCAGCATGAGATGCCAGAAAGCATGCAGCATGTTGCACCGCAAATCCATGCAAACGGCTACGAAAAATCAGGCACCGCACGTTGAGGCATCTGCATTATTAACGAACAGGGGAGGAGTAAACCCCTCCCTTGTTTATACTCTTCATACTTCAAGTTGCTTATGTGTTGGCTACGGATTACTCGGCCCATCCATGGGCCTCGCCCTGACGGGCCGTCGCACGCGACGTTCAAATCTGCTCCCGGCAGATTTGTCGTTCACCCCAGTCATATAGTTATCTATGCTCCTGGGGACTCACTCCCTTGCCGCCTTTAAGCAACTCGAATTATTTTGGGTATATATTAGATGTCGTCAGGTGTCTGAAACAAAACGGCTTCTAAGGCATTACGGTAAATATCAAGCTGCACTACGTCTTTTTCTGTTTCCAGTTTTTCAATAAGTTTGGCGATGATATCCTTATTTGAGACATGCTGCTGCGATTGCAATAGTTCGTAAGTAATTTCCTGAATAGCTCGCTGTTCACATAACATATGTGCAGAAAAAGGATTGCCAGTACTATTTTGTTCGTTGACTAGTGTAATGGTAGTCATATTTCACCATATTCGATGTAAATTGAAGCCGATCTCCCTGAGCGGGGGAGAGAAATTAGTGACCTATTAAAGTTAGACCTATATCATAAAACTGTAATAAAAAATCATAAAAACGTGATGCGCATCACATTTGTGTGATTTGTTGTATATTTTATACACTTTAAATGAAGGTGAAGATTCCGCAGAATCAACGGCCTGTTCTTTTTTCTCACTCCAGTTTAAACGAATAAGCATTAATACCCATCTGTAATAATTACTTAATGTTATCTTAATAAAGGTAAATTACTGTCAGGCCTCCGTAAAAGGAGGTTGATTAATGATTCGTCATATCGCCATTTTTCTTTGTTCTTTATTGATGTGCAGCACCACTTTTGCCGATTCGGTAACGTCGGTATCGCTTGGCGCGCTCTTAACCGCGCTCAATGAACGCATGTTATTAATGAAAGATGTGGCTGCTTATAAAATGAAGCACCATCTGCCGATAGAGGATTTCACACGTGAACAAAATGTTTTTGCCGAGGCTGAAGAAGAAGCGAAAAATAACGGTCTGGACCCGCATTCGATAACCCCTTTTATTCGTTCGCTAATGGATGCCAGTAAAGCGATACAGTACCGCTATTTAGCGCAGTGGCGAACCGGCTCAGAACCCTCCTTTCCGATACAAACCTTGTCGGTCACCCGGCAACGTATTCGACAACTTGATAATCAAATGTTGATCATTATCAGCCAGCGCCTGATGGTCGGCGCTTTCAGCCATGAGGATATGGTGTGGCTGAGAACGCACTTTAATGCGCCGAATCTGAATGAGAGCGATATCAGTGATGTGTTGGCAGCCCTATCTTTGGTGCGACGCGCGCGTTAATCCCCCATGAGGAAACGTGGGCCAATACCTGGTGATTGCCTGCGGGGGCGCGATAAAAGAACGTTTTTGGGTGATGGGGATATAAGCGTGGCGGAATAGCGGCTGGAGAGACGTGGTTTCGCTTCCCATCTTCCGGTGCATTCGTTAGCATACTGTTTCGCAGCTAAGCGTAAATGTTTTCAGGAAGAGGTTAATGTGTTCGCGGAGTATGGTGTTCTGAATTATTGGACGTACCTGGTCGGGGCGATTTTTATCGTTCTGGTACCGGGGCCGAATACGCTTTTTGTGCTTAAAAATAGCGTGGGACGCGGGGTTAAAGGAGGATATCTTGCCGCATGCGGCGTGTTTATCGGCGATGCGATATTAATGTTTCTGGCGTATGCGGGCGTGGCGACGCTGATCAAAACAACGCCGGTTCTGTTTAACATTGTTCGCTATCTCGGCGCGTTTTATCTGCTCTACCTTGGCGCAAAAATCCTTTACGCCACTCTGACCTCAAAAGGGCGTGCGGCGACGGAAACGGTAGTTCCTTTTGGCGCTATTTTTAAGCGTGCTTTAATTCTTAGCCTGACGAATCCTAAAGCCATACTTTTTTATGTTTCCTTTTTTGTGCAATTTATTGATGTTACTGCGCCGCATACTGGGGTGTCATTTTTTATTTTGGCCACCACCCTTGAAATCGTCAGTTTTTGCTATCTGAGCTTTTTAATTCTTTCTGGCGCTTTTGTAACCCACTATATTGGTACCAAAAAGAAACTGGCAAAAGTGGGCAATTCTTTGATTGGCCTTCTTTTCGTCGGATTTGCCGCCCGGCTGGCAACGCTCCAGTCTTAACCACCTGGACCCGTCGTCAACGGCGGGTCATTGCTCTCCTTTCGGTTTTATTGCGTGGAAAACAGCAAAATAGTAACCAATAAATGGTATTTAAAATGCTGTTTTTGGAGCGTAACCTTTTTACGACAGCGATGAGATTATCGCTGAGTAACCTGCGGGAAGAGGGAAGCAAATGCGGCAAATTCCACAAAATCATATCCATACACGTTCCACGCCCTTCTGGAACAAAGAGACGGCGCCTGCCGGAATTTTCGAACGCCACCTTGATAAGGGAACGCGACCCGGCGTTTATCCTCGTCTCTCGGTGATGCAGGGGGCGGTCAAATATCTCGGATACGCTG
Organism: Salmonella sp. SAL4457; assembly: GCF_046548235.1. Lineage (NCBI taxonomy): Bacteria > Pseudomonadati > Pseudomonadota > Gammaproteobacteria > Enterobacterales > Enterobacteriaceae > Salmonella > Salmonella sp. SAL4457. Next base: position 1,050,291 of record NZ_JBGDZO010000001.1, on the reverse strand, counting down.
ATGAACATTGCTCTGAGCCGGAAGAGATCATGGTGATCAATGCCGGCGAGTTTGGCGTGTTTCCTCCGGAAAAGTGGCACAATATTGAGGTCATGACGGATGATACCTATTTTAACATCGACTTTTTTGTCGCGCCGGAAGTACTGATGGAAGGGGCGACCTCACGAAAAGTCATTCATGCCGGGAGAGAATAATAATGGGAAAAGCTACTTATACCGTCACGGTCACGAATAATAGCAACGGCGTCTCTGTGGACTATGAAACGGAAGCACCGATGACGTTGCTGGTACCTGAAGTTGCAGCAGAAGTTGTGAAGGATTTGGTCAATACCGTGCGTTCCTACGATACCGAAAACGAACACGACGTTTGCGGTTGGTAAGGATCTTGTAGTATCTATTTGATATAAAGTGATTTTTTAAATCAGAAGCCGCATCGCGCGTCGCCAGCGTGATGCGGTTTTTGCGTATTGAAAAGCGCTGTTTATTTACATCAGACATGGGTTGAAAAGAAACATTAAGAAAACATTAAGAATATCGCATTGTTTGCTAATGAGAGCGTATTCATAAAACTTATGATTGGGTATTAAAAACCAGAAGAGTCTTATAATCATGAAACTCGATACCCGATTAACTTCGTCAGCACTTACTCTTGCGCTTGCCGCTGTGGTCATCCCGTTTACGGCGGACTGGCAATTGCCTTTGCTTAACGGCGTGGTGGTCCGATGGATTGAAAACGGACAAGCGTTATGGTTACTGTTTGGGGCGCTATTTACCGCCTGGTATATACGGCCACTTTCCCGTCCCGAAGGGGCAAAGCAGTTTTGGCTATGGGCTGTTGTCTGGTGGGTGGTGCTATTGGGTAGAAGCACCAGTTGGGGGCGTGACTATTTCCCTGACGAGCCGCGTATGCTGTTCAGAACGATTTCAGTGCTATTAATTGCTGCGTTAGTCTTGCCAGTCCTGTTTTCTGCCGGGCTCCGTAAGGAGATTGTTCGTCGCCTACGGGACGCTCCTCTGCCATTGTGGCTGTTTACCGTGACGGCATGTTCATATCTGATTTCCGACACTGTCGAGCATCATCGGTGGTTGTCGCCGATATTCCTGCATAACGCTCGTTACACAGATTTGATTGAAGAGCTTTATGAAGTGCCATTTATGATCGGTTTGTTTATGGTGACCGTGGTGTTTATGCAGCAGGACAAGCAGGATGAATGTACGGCGCTGGAGATGACCCCGTATCACGCAAAATAGCGCGGCTGAAAAAGACCATGAATTCGACATGGGATAGATAGCGGTTAGCAAAAAAAGCCCGCACTCGGTGAGGCGGGCAAATAATACTGGAAGCAATGTGAGCAATGTCGTACCGAACAGGTGGGTTATAAACTCAACCACTCGGTATTGATAAAGATAATCGTTATCATTAATGATTGCAACCCTGATATTTATGCGCTTTTATCCACGACGCTAAAAGGTGATGGACATCACAAACTTCACTTTCCTGACGATGTGCTATTCTTTTTAACGGCAAATAAACCGCTAACGTTAAGACATAAGTGAGGAAAAAATGGGCATTCTTTCATGGATTATTTTTGGACTTATTGCGGGTATTTTGGCTAAGTGGATCATGCCAGGTAAAGATGGCGGCGGATTCTTTATGACGATCATTCTGGGGATCGTTGGTGCGGTAGTCGGAGGATGGATCAGTACGTTCTTTGGCTTTGGCAAAGTGGATGGTTTCAACTTCGGCAGCTTTGCAGTCGCGGTGATCGGCGCGATTGTCGTGCTGTTAATCTACAGAAAAATCAAAAGCTAAACGCAGAACTTTCAGAGATAATAAAGGCTACGACAGGTAGCCTTTATTATTCAAAATGAATTTACCACCAGCCCAGTTCGGTACCCGCCACCGCAATTAGCGCGATGCCCATCAACACCATCGTTGTTTTCCTCATGGTTATGCTCCCGGCGCGGCGTAACCGCCAATAAAAAACCATGCCAAAAATAATATTGCCGTAATGAAAATGACGACAGGGAAGAGGATACCCACTCTCATGCTATTACCTTCACTGTTCAGGGGGCGCCAGAATAGCAGGGTTTTCTCAGCGACAAAAGGTCGGTTGCTTTGTGACAGGGCGTGGTTATTACTGACTTAACCCGGGATAAACACCCACTAAAGCGCTGACAGAAAGTATGGAAATAGCGTACCCGCCAGGTTATCCTGGACAAAATATCGCTTTAAGGAGTCGTTATGAAATTTACGTGGATTGCGTTGCCAGGCGTATTGCTGCTGAGCGCTTGTTCATCGTCGCAACCCAACGCCCCCAGGCCGCCGCGTATTGGGATGCCTAATCCGGCAGCCGTCTACTGTGAGCAACAGGGCGGTACGCTGATGCCAGTGCAGACCCCACAAGGCGTGCGTTCCGATTGCAAATTGCCCAATGGCGAAATCATTGATGAGTGGACATTATGGCGCAGAGAGCACCCTGATACGAAAAAGTGACAACCTGCGGTCCGACGGGATATGATTAAGAACAATCTGATAATGAGTTTCATGCGGCGCAAGAAAATATGTTTCAGTTAAAGCCGGGCGCGTTGGCAATAGTTATTGGCGCTAAGACAACCGCCGGACGGCGGAATATTGGTAAATCGGTTGAGCTATTTTGCCTGTGCCAACCCGGAGATGAATTCATTAATCCGGTAAATGGACACGTCACCTTACTGCCGAAAGAAGCGCCTCGGGCGCTGTGGCTGGTTACGGGCGACGTAGCCTCCGCCGATGGTCAGCACGGTTTTGCCTGGGTGCGAGCAGAACATTTGATGCCGTTGTCCCCGGACAGACAACCAGGCCAGGCGGCGGCACGACAATCACAGCTCTCGTAGCCACTCTGCCAGCACAATGGCATGGTTCTGGCGAGTATCTTTAGCGGCGTATAGCAACGTTAGCGGCTGGTGTCGGGCAATATCCGCCAGCCGTTTGCCTTCGTGATGCTGTTGCGCAAGTTCTGCCCGGTATTGCTGCGCGAAGTGGTTAAAATCAATCAGTTCGCTATGAAAGGCTTTGCGCAATTCGGTGGAGGGCGTAATGGCCTTATTCCATTCATCATAGACCAGCGCCGATTTTTTAATGCCGCGTGGCCATAGCCTGTCAACCAATACCCGATAACCATCGTCTTTTTCCGCCGGGAAATAGACGCGCTTACACTGGATTCGCATTTTTCCCTCCTGTGATGGTGTCGCTTACGGTACTTTTGTCGGATAGCGGTAATGATTTTAATGGATCAGGCCTGATAAACGAAGCGTCATCAGGCATTCAAGTGGGTATCAGGTTTATTTATGACGCTATCTCTCGATCGCGTCCGGCGTAGAGGCCGAAAATCGCCATGATGATAGCCAGAACCGTTACGCCCGATAGCGGCAGATACCAGCTACCGCTGGCATCATGAAGTTTTCCCATGACGGGCGGCCCACATGCCGCCAGTAAATACCCGACCGACTGCGCCATGCCGGAAAGCGCCGCCGCCTGATGCGCCGAACTGGCGCGCAGGCCGATAAACGTCAGGCCGAGGATCATCGTCGCGCCTGAACCGAAGCCGAACAGTAGCGTCCAGATGATCGCCTGGCCCGGCACAAACCAAAGCCCCGCCGCGCCCACTGCGCACAAGAGTGAGACCAGCGCGGCAATCCAGCGTTGATCGTTAAAGCGAGGCAAAATAAGCGGAATGGCTAACCCAGGCGCCGCGGTCGCCAGTTGCAGCAGGCCATGTAGCGATCCTGCCTGTGCTTCGCTGTAACCGTGGCTGATGAGTATTGTTGGTAACCAGCCGATAATTACATAATAAATCAGTGAGTTAAGTCCCAAAAACAACGTAACTTGCCAGGCTAAAGGCGAACGCCAGATACCGCGTTCATGTAATGCCCGGGAGCTACTCAGGTTAGCTGAGCGGGTAGTGCGCCACTGCGGCAACCAGATAAGAAACGCCAACAGCGGAAACAGCATCAGCATTAACAGCGCGCCGCGCCAGCCAAAACCGTGCAACGCCAGCGGAACCACCAGCGCGGACCCCAACGCGGCGGCGGCGCCCATCGTCAATGAATACGCGCCCGTCAGCCTGGCGACATGTTGTGAAAAATCGCGCTTAATCAATCCTGGTAGCAGCACATTACCCAGCGCTATCCCGCACCCAATAATGGCAGTTCCGGCAAACAACAATGCAGCGGAGGGCAGGGAGCGGAGAGCAATACCCGCGCAAATCAGCAGCATTGCGGCAAACAGACTGCGTTCCATCCCAAACCGGCGGGCAATACCGGCCGCCAGCGGCGAAACCAGTGCAAACGCCAGAAGCGGCAAGGTTGTTAGCAGGCCCGTCTGGGCGGTGGAAAGACCGTAATCCGAACGGATTGTCTCCAGCAACGGCGCAGCGCCGGTAAATGTTACGCGCAGCGTAGTGGCTATCATCAAAATACCGGCAATCAGTAAAGCGCCCTGTTTGCCGCGTGGTGAAAGGGCTGTCGTCATCGTTTTCTCATCTCGTCAGGCGAGGCGATACCTTAACAGTTTTTACTGTTTGGATGAATCAAGCTAAAATGACAATTTATCGCTAAAATCGGACAATATAATGATTGGTCTGAGACTGGACGGTTACGATCCCGACCTTCACCACGATGCCGCTGTGGCCTTTTGTATTCGCGCCAGGGATGATGAACTGTTTAGCCCTCGCCATCAGCATCGCAAGGGACAGTTGATTCTCGCTCTGCACGGCGCGATTACCTGCGAGGTGGAAAATGCGATGTGGATGGTTCCGCCCCAGTATGCCGTCTGGCTCCCCGGCTCGCTGCCGCACAGTAATCATGTGACCGCAGGGGCGGAACTGTGCTTTTTATTTATTGAACCTGCAGCGGTCGTCATGCCGGAGCGTTGCTGCACGCTGAAAATTTCGCCGTTATGCCGGGAGTTGATTTTGTCGCTGGCGCGCAGAACCGATTCCGAAAGAGCGCAAATGCCAACGCAGCGCCTTATTCAGGTGTTGTTTGATGAACTGCCGCAGCAGCCGCAGGAACAATTGCAATTACCGGTATCGGGGCATCCTAAAATTCGCCAAATGGTTGAGACAATGGCGCAGGAGCCCGCGCGATGGAATACGTTAGGGCAGTGGGCCAGCGTATTCGCGATGAGCGAGCGTAACCTTGCCCGGCTGGTCGTCAAAGAGACGGGACTAAGCTTTCGTCGCTGGCGTCATCAGTTGCAATTAATTCTGGCGCTACAAGCGCTGATCGCGGGGCGTAATGTACAACAGACGGCGCAAATGCTGGGTTATGATTCCACCACGGCATTCATTACCATGTTTAAAAAAGGCCTGGGGCAGACGCCAGGCCAGTATCTGACGGGCGAGTTACTGCTTCCCCACAATTAAAGAGACCAGCCCCGCCGCAATCAGTGGGCCGACCGGCACGCCGCGAAACAGCGCGACGCCAAGTACCGTACCGACCAGCAGCCCGGCGACGAGCTGCGGTTGGTTTCCCATCAGCGTAATGCCGCGACCGCCCAGCCAGGAGACGAAAACGCCGACAGCAATCGCGACCAGCGATTTCCAGTTCACAAAAGAGTGGATCAATGTGGAGGGCGGTAGGGTTCCGCTGGCGATGGGAGCCATTACGCCGATGGTCAGAATGATAATCCCGACGGTGAGTCCCTGTTTTTCAATCCAGGGAAAAAAGGTATTCAACGGGGTTACGCGGACAATAATCAGCACCAGAATTGAGACGGCGACAGTGGTGTTGTGGCTGATAAATCCCAGAGCTGCCAGTCCGAGCAGGATCAGCAGAGTGACATCAAACATTATGGTTTCCTTGCCAAAAAGTAAGCCTGACTACTTTACGCCCAAACGGGAAAGCGCACAGGCCTTTTTAACGATTGATGCGGATTTCAGGCAACTGCCTGAAAGACAATCTCTACGTGAAAAACGGCGTTATCATTAAATTGTCATCAACGCCGCGTATTGCTAACAGGTGAACCGTCATTGTTGTCTTCCTGAGGATACAATTATGTACGATCCACCGTTTCTTGAAGCGCTGATGATTACGGCGTCGTTTTTCGCCATTTTTATCATTATCGTTGTGTCGGTATTGCTCCTTGAAGGGGAAGGGGACTAAGCCGTTGGCGATGACTGAAAGCGGCGGAAGACTGCCAGTTCTGGTCGGGCGATGCGCAGATAGTCCTGTGTATTCATAATGACTGATTTTTCCAGCAGGCCGGCATTAAAGGCAATTTCATCGAAACGCTCAAACAGAAGCGGATCGGCGACCAGTTTCAGATTAGGGTGAAAACTGAAAGGCGGGATCGCGCCAAAAACGCAGCCGGTCAGCATATCGACTTCCGCCGGGCTGGCAAGGGAAGCGCGTAAGCCGCCCAGATGTGAAGCAAGCTGAGAGAGGTCGGCTTGCTGATCGGCCGCCAGAATAGCAAGAACGTGCTGGTTGACGCCGTTGCCTTTGACTTTACAGACCAGCGCTTTTGCGCCCTGGCCCAGCGCAGTACCGCGTATTTCAGATACCGCTTCGCATTTCCCTACCGCTTCATGGTTCACCACACGATAGCGCGCGTTCTCCTGGGTTAATAAAGCCACTAAACGTTGGTGTGTAGCGACACCCTTTGCGACTTCAGTCATTTCGGCCATTTCTTACTCCTGGTGCAATATGAACATTTACTGCGAAGCACTATGATGAACGATGTTGTTTTTGTTGTTTGTTCAGATAGAGCTGCGCATCGGAAGCCTGGTAGGCATCATTAATCGTATCATTGGGCTGCATATTATAAATCCCGGCAGAAAAATGGACTGTCTTATCCGGTGCGATAATTTGCAGGTTACGAATAATACGCTCCGGCAGATGGATAGCCAAATCCGCCGCGTAATCAACAAGAATAATACAGAACTCATCGCCGCCGAGGCGAATGGCGTAATCGCTTTTACGAATCGATGTTTTAATCGCTTTCGCCAACAGGGTAATAATTCGGTCGCCTTCCTGGTGCCCCTGGGTATCGTTGATCAGTTTTAACCTATCGCAATCAATAGCGACAAATGTCACCGGCGTCCCGGCATTGACCAGGCGTTGCAGTCGCTGTTCCAGCTCCGGTGTTAATATTTTACGGTTGTAAAGCCCGGTCATGGCATCGCTAATATTTTCGCGTGTGACGTTGCGATAAAGCCGAAAGTGCATCCGTACCATATTAAGCAGGAGCGCCGTTGCCAGTAAGTAAAAGGCCAGCGCTTTCCAGGACGAGACAAGGAAATAGGTTAAATCAAGGGACAACGAAACGCGCAGTCCACCAGGGATATCATGGCTATAATTCACATATTGAAACAGATTATTTTTGCTTTGATTAATAATAATTTCTTTTCCGGAGTCCATATCCTTTAGTGTTACGTTAAGATAACGCCAAACCAGCGGACGGTCCTGGGTATAAAAAATATTTTTTAAATTATCCTGGTTAACATCCACCATCACGATACCTTTTAACGTTCCCGCCAGATAGACTGGCGTTAAAAAGCTCATGACGTTTTCCTGGGTAATATCATCCATGTAAATACTTGAAATAACCGTACGGCCGGTAAAAAGTTTATCTATATCTTTTCTGTTAATACCCATTGTGCCTTTTTGTAAAAAAGTCCAACGATGCATGGCGAAGCGCCGTGAGTTGATTAAATCATAGAAATAGACATAATGTTTATTTAAATCAACGTAATAACGGAATTTAAGCTCCAGTGTGCCCAGCCCGTGACTGTGGTCGTCCTGCGAACGGTTGATGCTTACCGCCTGATCAAATGCAGGCAGTAAAAGGGCGTCATCAAGATTATCGGTACATTGTGTAGCGGCAGTTTGCAGGGTGCCATGTAGCGCCGGGTAATTATGCCGGGTCAGGTTGACACCGTGCGTACCGTTAATAGCCTCAAAGGCGTCGCAAAACGCGCGGCGTTTTTCTGCGGTGACGGGGTCTCCCGGCGCTTCAAAAGTTCGCATCAAATGTGCGGCGATGCTCTGATTCTGATACTTATCGTACAAAAACGACGAATCGGCTCTCTCCATGATATAACGCATATAGGCATTCATTGCCCTGTCGCTAGCAATAAGTTCGTAAATCAGGAAGGACGATGTCAAAACGATGACGCTTGCCGAGATAAAGTGCCTGAGCGCTTTATGATGCAAATTCATGATGAACTACAGCCCTGAAAGTCGGATGCGTTAGTTTACCATAGCGATGAGAATTCCTCTAATAGACTGTTTAAAAATAAAACGTGTTGATGTTATGAAATAAAAATCATTCTCGATTTAATAAATTCAATAATATGTGATGTTGATATTTTCAGTCGTAACTATTGTCGCAAAAAGTAAATTGTTAATTAACGGCATCGATTTAACACTAACGAAAATCAAATGGTTTTTATGACTTTTTTGTAAGCTGCAAAACCTGATTCTCTGCAATTCCCGCCACCTTCTGGTGAGCATTGCTGGCATTAATAAATCCATAGGCTTTCAGTGGTAAGTAAGAGCATGTAGGGTAAATCCAGTCAGTTGATATACAGGTTTACGGCTATTGTAATGGCAATATGTATAATCGCCTTGTTAGTGATAAATCAGCCCGTGACGCATTACGGGCTGATTTAGGTTTATGCACTTTGATTGGCGCTCTGTTTCTGAAACAATTCGCGGAATACCGGATAAATATCCTCCTGATCGCGAATATGCTGCATGGCGAAGTTATCGAACGTCGCCTGCAGATGTTCATACTCGCGCCATAAGGTCTGGTGGGCGCGGCGGGTAATCTCGATATAGCTGTAATAGCGCACTACCGGCAGCAGCTTTTTCGCCAGAATCTCATGGCACAGCGGTGAATCGTCGGCCCAGTTATCACCGTCTGACGCTTGCGCCGCATAGATGTTCCACTGACCGGGGTCGTAGCGCTCTTTAACTACTTCATCCATGAGTTTAAGCGCGCTGGAGACAATCGTCCCCCCGGTCTCTTGCGAATAAAAGAACTCATGTTCGTCCACTTCCTTCGCCTGGGTATGGTGGCGGATATAAACCACTTCTACGTTCTTATATGTTCGGCTCAAAAACAGATAGAGCAGAATGTAAAAACGCTTGGCCATATCTTTGGTTGCCTGGTCCATCGAACCCGAGACGTCCATCAGACAGAACATCACCGCCTGGCTGGAGGGCTCAGGCCGTTTTTCATAATTTTTATAGCGTAAATCAAAGGTGTCGATAAACGGCACTCGCTCGATTTTAGCCCGTAGTTCGGCAATCTCCCGACGTAATCGCTCCTCTTCAAGCAGTTGCGCTGGTTCGCTGTGGCTGATGGTCTCCAGTTCCGTTTCCAGCGCGTGCAGTTCGCGGCGTTTTCCTGCCGTCATTGCTGTACGGCGCGCCAGAGAGTTTTGTAGCGAACGTACCACGCTGATATTGGCCGGTACGCCGTTTGAGGTGAAACCGGCGCGGTGAGTTTTATACTCGTTAAGCTGGCGATGCTGGTTTTTCTTCAGATTAGGCAGCGCTAAATCTTCAAAGAGCAGATCCAGATATTCATCTTTTGAAATCTGAAAAACAAACTCATCCTGGCCTTCGCCGTCCTGGCTGGCCTGACCTTGACCGCTGCCGGAACCGCCGCCGCCACCGCCTTGCGGACGCTCAATGCGATCATTCTGGATAAAGTGATCGTTACCCGGATGGACGCGATGGCGCAGACCGCCGCGCCCCTGATGAAACATCGGTTCGCTAATATCATCGGTTGGAATAGAGACGGACTCTCCGCTGTCGACATCGGTCACAGAGCGTTTATTAATCGCTTCGGAAATTGACTGCTTAATTTGTGCTTTATAACGGCGCAAAAAGCGCTGGCGATTCACCGTGCTTTTATTTTTGCCGTTAAGACGTCGGTCTATGAACCAGGTCATATGCCCCCCGTACTGCCAACTGAGCGCCTGTTCTGTCAGTGCCGGATAGCGCTAATGCTTAGCCAGTCTACAGAACATTACTTTGTAGGCCCGGTAAGCGCAAGCGCCACCGGGCATTAACATCACGACGATTTACGCACGCGCAGGTACCACTCGCACAGCAAACGAACCTGCTTACGGGTATACCCTTTCTCCATCATCCGATCGACAAAGTCGTCATGCTTTTTCTGCTCGTCAGTCGACGTTTTGGCGTTAAAAGAAATGACCGGCAACAGCTCTTCAGTATTGGAGAACATTTTTTTCTCAATCACCGTGCGCAGCTTCTCGTAACTGGTCCAGTTTGGATTACGGCCGCTATTGTTGGCTCTGGCGCGCAGGACAAAGTTTACTATCTCATTACGGAAATCTTTCGGGTTACTGATACCCGCTGGTTTTTCAATTTTTTCCAGTTCGGCGTTCAGCGACTCGCGATCGAACAGTTGACCGGTATCCGGGTCGCGATACTCCTGATCCTGAATCCAGAAATCCGCATAAGTCACGTAACGATCAAAAATGTTCTGCCCGTACTCAGAATAAGATTCGAGATAGGCCGTCTGGATCTCCTTGCCGATAAATTCGGCGTATTTCGGGATCAGGTAGCCTTTCAGGAACTCCAGATAACGCTCAGCTTGCTCCTGCGGGAACTGCTCGCGCTCGATTTGTTGTTCCAGAACGTAGAACAGATGTACCGGGTTTGCCGCCACTTCCGCATGGTCGAAGTTGAATACGCGGGAGAGGATCTTAAAGGCGAATCGGGTGGAGAGACCGTTCATCCCTTCGTCCACACCCGCATAGTCGCGATACTCCTGGTACGATTTAGCTTTGGGGTCGGTATCTTTCAGGCTTTCACCGTCATAAACGCGCATTTTCGAGTAAATACTGGAATTTTCCGGCTCTTTCAGGCGGGAAAGAATCGAGAAGCGCGAAAGCGTTTCCAACGTGCCCGGCGCGCAGGGCGCATGAGCCAGCTCGCTATGATTAAGTAGTTTCTCGTAGATTTTGATCTCTTCGGAGATTCGCAGGCAATAAGGCACCTTCACAATATAGACACGGTCGAGGAACGCTTCGTTATTTTTATTGTTACGGAAAGTCACCCATTCAGATTCGTTTGAGTGGGCAAGTATGATGCCATTAAAGGGCAGGGCGGAAATACCTTCCGTGCCATTGTAGTTACCTTCCTGAGTTGCGGTCAGCAAGGGGTGCAGCACCTTAATAGGCGCTTTAAACATCTCGACGAACTCCATGATCCCCTGGTTAGCGCGGCACAGCGCGCCAGAGTAACCATACGCATCCGGATCGTTCTGGGCGTGATGTTCGAGTTTACGAATATCCACCTTGCCGACCAGCGCCGAAATATCCTGGTTGTTTTCATCGCCGGGTTCCGTTTTGGCGATGGCAATCTGCTCCAGAATGGAGGGCCAGACTTTCACCACGCGGAATTTAGTAATATCGCCGCCAAACTCATGCAGGCGTTTGGCCGCCCACGGGGACATAATCGTACCTAGATAGCGGCGCGGAATACCGTACTCTTTTTCCAGAATCTGCGCGTCTTCCTGCGGATTAAACAGGCATAATGGATGATCGTTGACCGGACTACGCTCGCCGTTGGCGCTTAAAACATAAATTGGCACGCGCTGCATTAGCGATTTCAGCCGTTCAGCGAGCGATGATTTGCCACCCCCCACAGGTCCCAGCAAATAGAGAATTTGCTTCTTCTCTTCCAGCCCTTGCGCCGCATGTTTCAGATAAGAGACAATCTGTTCAATCGCGTCTTCCATGCCGTAAAACTCTTCAAACGCAGGATAGCGAGCAATAACCCGGTTGGAGAAGAGTCGGGAAAGTCGGGGTTCCTGGGCAGTGTCGACCATATTAGGCTCGCCGATAGCCATTAATAGCCGCTCTGCCGCGTTGGCATAAGCACTGCGATCTTGCCGACAAATGGTAAGAAAATCCTGCAGTGTGAACTCTTCGTCCTTGGCAGCTTCGTAACGCTGGCGATAGTGATCGAATATATTCATGATATGCCATCCTTTCGTTTTTTCGCACATGTTAAGAGCCGTTCATATGAATAGTAGAGGCTCCCGGAAGAGGTAGACTGAACGCCGTCTCTGCTAAGGAAAAAAAAGCAACTCTCATGCCATTTTATTGGTCAGAAGATCAACGTGTCCGGTGATACACCTTCTTAACATTAAGCGTAGATGGCATTTGCAAAACTTGCCTGTACGCGTCAGTGGATTTCGATGACATATCAATAACTCATCAGGTAGAAAAGGCTGGTGGATATCAGAAAAAGCGTTCCCGGTCACATAACGATCATCAGCCGATCATCTGAAAATAATCGATGATGGTGATATTAAACGGTTACATTGTGTAAAATAGTTGGGCTTACAGGTATTGGCGGTTACACTTTTGCCGCAGAACATTTGAATAAGGAATTATGGATTGTGACCAAACTTAAACTTCTGGCTCTTGGCGTGTTTATTGCAACATCCGCCAGCGTCGCGCACGCTGAAAGCAACCTGACGTTGGGCGCAGGCGTTGGTGTGGTTGAACACCCTTATAAAGATTACGATAGCGATGTTTATCCGATACCGGTCATCGCTTATGAAAACGAAAACTTCTGGTTCCGTGGTCTGGGCGGCGGGTACTACTTGTGGAATGACAATGCCGATAAGTTGTCAATCATGGCATACTGGTCCCCGATGTACTTCAAACCGGGCGACAGCGATGACCATCAGTTGCGTCGTCTGGACAGGCGTAAAAGTACTATGATGGCGGGCGTTTCTTACGCGCATCACACCCAGTATGGATTCCTGCGTACCTCACTGGCAGGGGATACGTTGGATAACAGTAACGGTATTGTCTGGGATCTGGCCTGGCTGTATCGGTATACCAATGGCGGGCTGACCTTAACGCCAGGTATCGGGGTTGAATGGAATAGCGAGAACCAGAACGATTACTATTACGGCGTATCACGTAAAGAATCTTCGCGTAGCGGCCTGCGCGGCTATAACCCGAACGATAGCTGGAACCCGTATCTTGAACTTAGCGCTAACTATAATTTCGCCGGTAACTGGAGCGTATATGGTACTGCGCGCTACACCCGCCTGTCGGATGAAATTACCGACAGCCCGATGGTGGATAAATCCTGGACCGGTATCCTTTCTACTGGCGTGACCTATAGATTCTGATTGATTGAATTTGCCGGAAAAACCATGACAAAGCCTGCGTTATGCAGGCTTTGTGCTAACTGAAACGCGAACATGGCGGCTTGCATAAATGCGCTGTTGACCGGGGATGGCGCAGCCTTACGTGATTTATACTTTGTTACATCAATTTAAAAAACTAGCCTTTTATATGAAAAATCCAGGTGATTACAACTGCGCTAACAATTAGCGTAATAATTGTTGCAATGCTGGCTGATATCGCCCTGTCACGTCCCGCTTATGCTATACCCATTCTTCACAGCGAGTAAGACGAATGAGCATAGTATTCAATACCGTAGCCAAGCCCAGCGGCAGTCTGTGTAACTTATCCTGCAAGTACTGTTTCTATCTTGATAAACCCCGGGGCCAGCGCGTCATGTCTGACGATGTGCTGGAGACGTATATCCGTCGGGTAATTGATGATACGCCATCCTCAGAGGTCTCGTTTTGTTGGCAGGGGGGAGAGCCAACGCTATGCGGTCTTTCTTTTTATCAAAAAGTGGTGTGCTTGCAGCAACGCTATGCCAACGGCAAAACTATTTACAACAGTCTGCAAACCAATGGCGTATTAATCAATGAAGAGTGGGCGGCTTTCTTTGCGCAGCACCAGTTCCTGATTGGTATATCGATTGATGGGCCGCAAGTCGTTCATGATAATTACCGGAGAACGCCGTCAGGGCGGGCGTCTTTTTCCCGAGTCGTTAATGCTATCCGCCTTCTGCAGGCAAATGATGTCGAGTTCAACACGCTCACTGTCGTGAATGATGCGTCATGCCGTCATGGCAACGCTATTTATCATTTTTTGACGCAGGAACTGGAAAGTAAACACCTGCAATTTATTCCCATTGTTGAGCCGCTCGCGCAAAAAGCGCAGCGTTCTTTGACGTTATCTGACAATGAGGATTCGCCTTCGCTGATGCCCTTTTCCGTTACGCCTGAAGGGTGGGGCGCCTTTATGTGCGATGTTTTTGATCAATGGATACGTCACGATGTCGGACACATATTCGTACAGCTTTTTGACAACTTACTTGGCGTCTGGATGGGGGAGCCCGCCACGCTTTGTACGATGCAGTCGACCTGCGGGCAAAGTTTGCTGGTGGAGCAGAATGGCGACGTGTTTAGCTGTGACCATTTTGTTTTTCCCGCCTATAAACTGGGCAATCTGCAGCAACACTCTTTAGAAGAAATGGCGGCCTCTCCTTTTCAGCAGCAGTTTGGCGCGGCTAAAGCAAACCTTTCCTCACGCTGCCAGAACTGTACGTGGCGCTTTGCCTGTCACGGCGGTTGTCCGAAACATCGAATTTGTATGGACGGCGGCGAACGGCAAAATTATCTCTGTAAAGGATATCTGGAGTTCTTTCAACATGTGACGCCCTATATGAATGTGATGCGTCAATTATTACTGAATCAGCGACCCGCCGCGCATATTACCCGCATCGTCGACATGATTGCGGATGACGTTCGTCAGTGACAAGAAAATCGCCCCCTTGCGCGGTATGATGCCGGACATTACCGTAGGGTCTAAGAGTCCTGTATTGTTTTACCGTCGAGTGACATTGAAAAGGAAATGAAATCAGTGAAAAACGTAACGTTTTGCGGGCAGGTGACGCTTCCTGCCATCGGACAGGGAACATGGTATATGGGCGAGCGCGCGGATCAACGTCAGCGCGAGGTTTCGGCGCTGCGCGCGGGGCTGGATTTGGGGTTACGCCTTATTGATACGGCGGAAATGTATGCCGACGGCGGGGCGGAAAAGGTCGTGGGCGAGGCGCTGGCAGGGCGACGCGATGAGGCATTTCTGGTGTCAAAAGTGTACCCGTGGAACGCTGGCGGCCAGAAGATAGTTGCCGCCTGTGAGGAAAGCCTGCGTCGTCTGAAAACAGATTATCTCGATCTCTATCTATTGCACTGGGCCGGAAACTTTTCATTCGAAGAGACCGTTGAAGGTATGGAGCGGCTAATCGCGCAGGGGAAAATTCGCCGTTGGGGAGTCTCTAATCTTGATTATGACGATATGCAGGCGCTGTGGCGCATCCCCGGGGGACAGCAATGCGCGACAAATCAGGTGCTCTATCATCTGGCGTCACGCGGTATTGAGTATGATTTATTGCCGTGGTGTCAACAACAGCGAATGCCAGTGATGGCCTATAGCCCGCTGGCGCAGGCTGGCCGGTTACGTAGCGGTTTACTGAATCATCCGGTGGTGAATGAAATTGCGCAAGCGCATAACGCAACGGCGGCGCAAATCTTACTGACGTGGGTGATTGCGCATCCGGGCGTGATGGCGATCCCGAAAGCCGGAAGTACAGAACACGTGAAGCAAAATGCGGCGGCGCTTGAGATCGCCTTGTCAGCAAACGAACTTGCCTTACTGGACAACGCCTGGCCTGCGCCAAAGGGGAAAACCGCGTTGGATATGGTGTGACGCCGGATAAAATGTGTAAGCGCCGCCATCCGGCAGGTCATGCCTGATGGCGGCTGACGCCTTTCAGATCCTATAGCAACGCCGTTATCCATTCACTTTTAGCGTTTAGCGACGCAGATAGTCTGCGCCAGACGAGAGTGTTTTTCTTCTGTGGCTTGTTGCGGCGCAGTAGCGTAAACCGTTTCAACGCAGACAAACGTTTTATAGCCGTCATCCGGCATGTCGCCCATGCTGACGGACAACGCCGGGCCAGGGTTCCAGCCTACGACGTTAAGGTGATGGTGGTGGACCACATCAATCGTGCGGTTTAATGTCGCATCGTGGATCACGCTACATGCTTCAGGATTGAGGTAAACGCGATCGGTACGGTCCGGAAAGGTTTGTATACCGTCGGTCAGGACACCTTCTTTAGCGTCGTTAACTTTATCAATAAACCGATCGCCGAGTCCGCTGACCTTAACGTTGGCGATGTCGCCAACGTTAAAATAGCTGTGGAGCGCGGATGTGGTTGCAAACTCGCCATGCGCTTCCAGTTCAATTTCACAGGTTTTGCCCACTTTAAAACGTGCCAGCAGCGTGAAATCGTGCGGCCAGTATTTCCGGGTGGCCTCACTGCTTTGCAGCTCAAATGTCAGCATTACGCCATTATCATCTTCATTATGCGCTTTTAGCGCCCACGGTAGATTACGCGCAAAGCCGTGTGACGGCAGACCCTGTTGAGCCGCAGGTCCAAACCAGGGCCAGCAGATCGGTACGCCGCCGCGTAGCGCCACGCCGGTTTTGAAAGGCGTATTATTACTGAGCCACAATACCTCTTCCTCGCCAATGGGTTTCCAGGAGAGAAGGTGCGCGCCCTGTAATGCAAAAGAGGCTTTAACCTGCGGATGGTCAACGACGATCAGATCCAGGTCATCAAGCTGACGACGGGAAAGGACAGGGGTAAGCTGTTCGATAACCGGGAGGGCAAAAATTTTATTAATCATTACGCAATCCTCTTAACCCTAAATAATTCGAGTTGCATGACAAGGCGCTTGTGCCTTGACCAGTGCTTGCGCTGGCCCGTAGAGGCGAGGCCGCAGGCCGAGTAACGCGGCAAGTGACGACAAATTCATCGGGAACGAATTTGAACAACCGTAGGTAACCTTCGGCCAGGGACATGGACATCCCTGATTCATCCCGATAAGTTCGACTTCCGTCAGTGATTCGGGTGAGAAAGCATAGCCAACACACCTGCAACTTGAAGTATGACGGGTATATCTTTAAGCAAAAAAAAGAGCGACCTGAGTCGCTCTTACCAATGACTGTGTCATCTCAACTTATTTGGAGATGTGAGCAATCAGGTCCAGTACTTTGTTGGAGTAACCGGTTTCGTTATCGTACCAGGAGACCAGTTTCACGAAGTTGTCGTTCAGCGCGATGCCTGCTTTAGCATCGAACACGGAAGTGCATACTTCGCCGTTGAAATCGGTAGATACAACGTCGTCTTCGGTGTAACCCAGAACGCCTTTCATTTCGCCTTCGGCAGCAGCTTTAACAGCAGCTTTGATCTGCTCGTAGGTAGCCGCTTTTTCCAGACGAACGGTCAGGTCAACAACGGATACGTTCGGAGTCGGAACGCGGAACGCCATACCAGTCAGTTTGCCATTCAGTTCCGGCAGTACTTTACCTACCGCTTTAGCAGCGCCAGTAGAGGACGGGATGATGTTCTGAGATGCGCCGCGGCCGCCGCGCCAGTCTTTGTGAGACGGGCCGTCAACGGTTTTCTGGGTTGCGGTAGTCGCGTGAACAGTAGTCATCAGACCTTCGATGATGCCGAAGTTGTCGTTGATAACTTTAGCCAGCGGCGCCAGGCAGTTGGTGGTGCAGGAAGCGTTGGAAACGATGTCCTGGCCTTCGTATTTGTCAAAGTTAGCGCCTTTAACAAACATTGGGGTGTTGTCTTTAGACGGACCCGTCAGAACCACTTTTTTCGCGCCAGCGGTGATGTGTTTACGCGCGGTTTCGTCAGTCAGGAAGATACCGGTAGCTTCAGCCACTACGTCAACACCAACTTCGTCCCATTTCAGGTTAGCCGGATCGCGTTCAGCGGTAACACGGATTTTTTTACCGTTAACGATCAGATGACCGTCTTTCACTTCAACAGTACCGTCGAAACGGCCGTGAGTGGAGTCATATTTCAGCATGTATGCCATGTACTCTGCGTCTAACAGGTCGTTGATTGCAACGATCTCGATGTCAGAACGTTTCTGAGCAGCACGGAAAACAATGCGACCGATACGGCCAAAACCGTTGATACCTACTTTGATAGTCATATATTCCACCAGCTATTTGTTAGTGAATAAAAGGTTGCCTGTAAAATTACAAAAACCTTACGCAGCGTCAAGCGGAATCGTGTCAATCATTGCGACAAATCAATCCTCTGCACAACCTTTGCGCGGCTGATTCGCCTCACTCTTCCTTTCGGCTTGAAACCACATGGGGGCGCCGCCCCGAATTTTAAAGGGCAACCGAGATAATAATGTGACATCAGTCACGATTCGTGAGCCGCCATTTCGCAATGATCAAGTTTAGAACAAAAGTTGGTACTGAGGTGTTAATGTTTTGTTAGAATCGGTCAGGCAATGTGAGCACGTTTAAAGTGAGATGTGAGCAAATGGCTAACCAACCTTCAGCAGAAGAACTCAAGAAAAAATTGTCCGAAATGCAATTCTATGTGACGCAGGATCGTGGCACAGAACCGCCATTTACCGGACGCCTGCTACATAATAAACGCGATGGGGTTTATCACTGCCTGGTCTGTGATACGCCGCTTTTTCACTCCCACACCAAATACGATTCAGGTTGCGGCTGGCCTAGCTTTTACCAGCCTGTCAGCGAAGAGGCGATTCGTTACATAGACGATTTTTCTCATGGAATGCAGCGTGTCGAAATTCGTTGCGGTAACTGCGATGCGCATCTCGGACACGTTTTCCCGGACGGGCCGCAGCCAACCGGTGAGCGCTATTGCGTTAACTCGGCCTCGCTGGCCTTTTCTGACGAGAAAAACGGCGATCAACTGAAAGGCTGAAAAAACGATTCAGCAAATTATTCCACAGGAGCGGACACATCATGAATCTTGATGAGATCATTAACAGCATGACGCCGGAAGTGTATCAACGTTTATCCACCGCCGTTGAGCTGGGTAAGTGGCCGGATGGCGTGGCGTTGACGCCGGAACAGAAAGAAAACAGCCTGCAACTGGTGATGCTATGGCAGGCGCGGCACAATACCGAAGCGCAACATATGACGATCGATACTCACGGTCAGATGGTGATGAAAAGCAAGCAGCAGCTCAAAGCGGATTTCGGTATTACGTCAAAGCCGATTGCGACATTGAAAATGCAGTAACGGCAGCCGGATAAGAGGTAGCCGCCATCCGGCGGTTTCATTGCCAATGCGTTGTGCTTACCGGGCCTGCTCATTGCTGCCAGGCACAGGCCCGCCATATTTTTACCCATTAACGCTTAATGTACATCGAGTCCGCCAACTGTTTCGCTAACTGATTATTGTCATCGGCGGCCTATTCCCAGAACTTGCGCCAGCCAGCCCGCGCTTTTTAATCTGGTCCGCGTTGATCGCCACCGAGCGCGGATTTTCATAAGGGAGGGCAAACAGCGCTTTCCCCCGGCAGACTTCACTGACAGCAGCAGGCCAGGCGTTTGAGTCATACGGATTGGCGTTGAAATACTGCGTGCCGTAGGCCATGTCGTAAGTCATCAAATTGATAAAGTCGAGCTACGGGGCTATAGCTTTCACGTCCAGCCAGCTTTTCGGACTTTCCGCATTCGCGCCGACGGCGAGGGTGACCCGTTTTTGGGGCCTATTAGCTGACGAAGCGCTTTTAAATGCGACGTTAAACGAATATTCCCAGTCAAGATCGATCCCATCGAGACCATATTTGTCGACAATCTTCTGCGCCGGTTTAATAAACACCGCGCGGGCTTCTTTAACGATCCTCTTCGACATCTAAAACAGAAACACGCCACAGAATGGAGTGACGAAAAAATAACCGCAGCAGATTAGCGTCTTCATCCATGGAAACCTGCGCAGGCGTTCACGCCGTCTTTCGCGATACGGCTTCCATCTTTTTGGTTTTATCGCCGTTTGTTTCGTTGAGTTTGTGATCTTGGTTGGTAAATACAGATCATTATCTGTGTTTTAAAGATTTATCGTTGACCTTAAAGATTTTATGGTTAAGTATGATGAGCATTGATGCACACCAAACACAAAGGAAGATGCAATGAAAGCACTGGCGAGATTTGGCAAGGCCTTTGGCGGCTACAAAATGATTGATGTCCCGGAGCCGGTATGCGGTCCGGAAGACGTGATTATCGAAATCAAAGCGGCGGCGATCTGCGGCGCGGATATGAAGCACTATAACGTTGACAGCGGGTCCGACGAATTTAACTCCGTTCGCGGTCATGAATTCGCCGGACGTATCGCGCGGGTGGGCGAAAAAGTGAAAGACTGGAAAGTCGGCCAGCGCGTGGTTTCTGACAACAGCGGACACGTTTGCGGCGTTTGCCCTGCCTGTGAACAAGGCGATTTTCTGTGTTGTGCAGAAAAAGTGAATCTGGGTCTGGATAACAACACCTGGGGCGGTGGATTTTCCAAATACTGCCTGGTTCCGGGAGAAATCCTGAAAATCCATCGCCATGCCCTGTGGGAGATCCCGGAAGGCGTGGATTACGAGGAAGCCGCAGTACTGGACCCTATCTGCAACGCCTATAAATCTATCGCCCAGCAATCCAAATTTTTACCCGGCCAGGACGTGGTAGTCATCGGCACCGGTCCGTTAGGTCTGTTTTCGGTCCAAATGGCCCGCATTATGGGGGCGGTAAATATCGTGGTGGTTGGCCTGGATGAGGATGTTCCTGTCCGTTTCCCTGTGGCCAAAGAACTCGGCGCGACGGCGTTTGTTAACGGCTCCACGGAAGATGTCGTCGCACGCTGCCGGGAGATTTGCGGTAAAGACAACCTCGGTCTGGTGATCGAATGCTCCGGTGCCAACATTGCGCTTAAACAGGCCATCGACATGCTACGGCCAAATGGTGAAGTGGTTCGCGTCGGTATGGGATTTAAGCCGCTCGATTTCTCCATTAACGACATTACTTCCTGGAACAAAAGCATCATTGGGCATATGGCCTATGACTCCACATCCTGGCGCAATGCGATTCGCCTGCTTGCCAGCGGCGCTATCAAAGTAAAACCAATGATCACCCATCGTATCGGTCTTTCTCAGTGGCGCGAAGGGTTTGACGCAATGGTCGATAAGACAGCCATTAAAGTGATCATGACCTACGACTTTGATGAATAACCCTTCTGCTAAAGGAACGTTATCGCATGGAACAGATAACAAAACCGCACTGCGGCGCCCGGCTGGATCGCCTGCCAGATTGCCGCTGGCATTCATCAATGTTTGCCGTCGTCGCCTTTGGTCTGCTTGTTTGCTGGAGTAATGCCGTCGGCGGATTAATTCTTGCCCAGCTTAAGGAGTTAGGCTGGACCGATAATTCCACGACAGCCACCTTTTCCGCCATTACTACGGCGGGGATGTTTCTCGGCGCGCTGGTGGGCGGCATTATCGGCGATAAAACCGGACGCAGGAACGCCTTTATTCTTTATGAAGCGATTCACATTGCCTCGATGGTCGTGGGCGCATTTTCACCGAATATGATGTTCCTGATTGCCTGTCGTTTTGTGATGGGCGTGGGATTAGGGGCACTACTGGTCACGCTGTTCGCTGGTTTTACCGAATATATGCCGGGCAGAAATCGCGGCACCTGGTCGAGTCGTGTTTCGTTTATTGGCAATTGGTCATATCCATTGTGTTCCCTGATTGCAATGGGGCTGACGCCGCTAATTAGCGCGGAATGGAACTGGCGCGTGCAGTTACTGATCCCGGCTGTGCTGTCGCTGATTGCTACCGCGCTTGCCTGGCGATACTTCCCTGAATCTCCCCGCTGGCTGGAATCGCGCGGGCGTTATCAGGAAGCCGAAAAGGTTATGCAGGCCATTGAAGCAGGCATCGAACGTCAGACAGGAAAACCGCTGCCGCCGGTTGTTATTGAAAGCAGCGGCAAGCCGCCGCGTTCCGTGCCGTATTCAGCGTTGCTCACTGGCGTATTACTGAAACGCGTTATTTTGGGTTCCTGCGTGCTGATTGCCATGAACGTTGTGCAATACACGTTAATTAACTGGCTGCCCACCATCTTTATGACACAGGGCATCAACCTCAAAGATTCGATCGTTTTAAATACCATGAGTATGTTCGGCGCACCGTTTGGCATATTTATCGCTATGCTGGTAATGGATAAAATTCCGCGCAAAACCATGGGTGTCGGTTTATTAATTCTGATTGCCGTGCTGGGATATATTTATTCGCTGCAAACCAGCATGTTGCTCATCACCTTAATTGGCTTTTTCCTGATTACCTTTGTCTATATGTATGTCTGTTATGCCTCGGCGGTCTATGTGCCGGAGATCTGGCCAACAGAAGCGAAACTTCGCGGTTCCGGCCTGGCGAACGCTGTCGGCAGAATCAGCGGTATCGCTGCCCCCTATGCGGTGGCGGTATTACTCAACGGTTATGGCGTGACGGGCGTTTTCGTCCTGCTGGGCGCTGTCTCGATTATCGTCGCCGTCGCAATAGCGACTATCGGAATCGAGACCAAGGGTGTTTCGGTCGAAAGTCTGGGCATTGATAAGGTCACGAGTAAATAAAGGAATAAAAATGAAAAATTCAAAAGCGATATTAAAAACGCCGGGCACCATGAAAATTATCGCAGCGGATATTCCGGTGCCAAAAGATAACGAGGTGCTGATCAAAGTGGAATATGTCGGTATTTGCGGTTCAGATGTTCACGGTTTTGAATCCGGGCCATTCATTCCGCCGAAGGATCCAAATCAGGAAATTGGCCTGGGGCATGAGTGTGCCGGAACGGTCATTGCGGTCGGCAATCGGGTAAGCAAATTTAAGCCAGGCGATCGGGTTAATATCGAGCCGGGCGTGCCGTGCGGCCACTGCCGCTATTGTCTGGAAGGAAAATACAATATTTGTCCGGATGTTGATTTTATGGCG
The DNA here is from genome assembly GCF_046548235.1 of Salmonella sp. SAL4457. Taxonomy (NCBI): domain Bacteria; kingdom Pseudomonadati; phylum Pseudomonadota; class Gammaproteobacteria; order Enterobacterales; family Enterobacteriaceae; genus Salmonella; species Salmonella sp. SAL4457. The sequence goes on along the minus strand of NZ_JBGDZO010000001.1, from coordinate 1,027,555 downwards.
ACGCAGCCGAATTATCGCGGGGCCTTAACGCACTATCTGTGCCATCCGGAAAGTTTTACGTACAAGCTTCCGGACAATATGGACACTATGGAAGGTGCGCTGGTGGAACCTGCTGCTGTTGGAATGCACGCGGCAATGCTGGCGGATGTTAAACCGGGTAAGAAAATCGTCATTCTCGGCGCGGGCTGCATTGGTTTAATGACCCTGCAAGCGTGTAAGTGTCTGGGGGCGACCAATATCGCGGTAGTGGATGTGTTGGAAAAACGGCTGGCAATGGCTGAACGACTGGGAGCGACAACCGTTATCAATGGGGCGAAAGAAGATACTGTCGCGCGCTGCCAGCAGTTCACCGACGATATGGGCGCCGATATTGTGTTTGAAACCGCTGGTTCCGCCGTCACTACTCAGCAAGCGCCGTATCTGGTCATGCGCGGCGGGAAGATCATGATTGTCGGCACTGTCGCGGGAGATTCAGCGATTAATTTCCTCAAAATTAACCGTGAAGTCTCCATCCAGACGGTATTCCGCTATGCCAACCGCTATCCGGTGACTATTGATGCCATCTCCTCCGGGCGTTTCGATGTGAAATCAATGGTGACGCATATTTACGATTACAAAGACGTGCAACGTGCATTTGAAGAATCGGTGAATAACAAACGCGACATTATTAAAGGCGTTATTAAAGTTTGCGATTAATAAAAAACGGGAGAAACAGCGATGTTGGCAGATATAAAATATTGGGAAAATGATGCACAAAATGAACATTACGCGATTGCGCACTTTAACGTGTGGAATGCGGAAATGTTGATGGGAGTGATTGATGCGGCGGAAGAGGCAAATTCGCCGGTTATTATCTCCTTTGGTACCGGATTTGTGGGCAATACTTCATTTGAAGACTTCTCTCATATGATGGTTTCCATGGCTAAAAAAGCCTCTGTGCCGGTAATTACCCACTGGGATCATGGACGTAGCATGGACATTATCCATAATGCCTGGGCGCACGGCATGAACTCGCTGATGCGTGACGCTTCATCCTTTGATTTTGAAGAAAATATTCGCCTGACCAAAGAAGCCGTTGATTTCTTTCATCCGCTGGGTATTCCGGTAGAGGCGGAGTTAGGGCACGTAGGGAACGAAACGGTGTATGAAGAGGCGTTGGCGGGGTATCACTATACCGACCCGGATCAGGCGGCGGAATTTGTAGCGCGCACCGGTTGTGACTCGCTGGCGGTCGCCATTGGCAACCAGCATGGCGTGTACACCTCTGAACCAAAACTGAATTTTGAGGTCGTGGAGCGCGTGCGCCAGGCAGTTTCCGTACCGCTAGTGTTACACGGCGCTTCCGGTATTAGCGACGCGGATATCAAAAAAGCCATTTCGCTGGGCATCTCGAAAATCAATATCCACACCGAACTGTGTCAGGCCGCGATGGTAGCTGTAAAAGAGAATCAGGATCAGCCGTTCCTGCATCTGGAACGCGAAGTACGCAAAGCGGTAAAAGCCCGTGCACTGGAAAAAATCAAACTGTTTGGTTCAGATGGTAAAGCGGAATGATGATATGGACGAAATCGAAGTTCTTTGCATAGGGGCGGCCATTGTCGACATTCCTTTGCAACCGGTTAGTAAAAATATCTTTGATGTCGATTCGTATCCATTAGAACGAATTGCCATGACCACAGGGGGAGATGCGATTAATGAAGCCACGATTATTTCGCGTCTCGGGCATCGCACTGCGCTAATGAGTCGCGTTGGCGACGATGCGGCAGGATATTTTATTCTCGACCACTGTCGGAAGGAGAATATCGATATTCAGAGCCTGAAGCAGGATGCTGATATTGATACCTCAATTAATGTTGGGCTGGTGACTGATGATGGTGAGCGCACCTTTGTCACTAACCGTAACGGCAGTCTGTGGAAGCTAAATATTAACGATGTCGATTTTGACCGTTTTTCTCAGGTCAGGCTGTTATCACTGGCAAGTATCTTTAACAGCCCGCTGCTGGATGGCAAAGCATTAACGGCTATTTTTACGCAGGCGAAAGCGCATCAACTGGTTATCTGCGCTGACATGATCAAACCGCGGCTGAATGAAACTCTGGACGATATTCGCGAAGCGCTAAGTTTTGTCGATTATCTGTTTCCTAATATTGATGAAGCCAAAAAGCTGACCGGGAAAGAGACGCTGGATGATATTGCCGATTGTTTTTTGCAATGTGGCGTAAAAACGGTGGTGATTAAAACTGGCAAGAAAGGCTGCTTTATCAAAAGCGCCGATATAAAAATGGAGGTGCCTGCGGTGGCAGGCATTACCGCCATCGACACTATTGGCGCCGGCGATAATTTTGCATCGGGATTTATCGCCGCGCTGCTGGAGGGAAAAACGCTGCGTGAATGCGCACGGTTCGCCAATGCGACGGCCGCGATATCGGTACTCAGCGTGGGCGCCACAACGGGCGTGAAAAACAGAATGCTAGTGGAACAACTCCTGAATGAATACGAAGGGTAATAGCGGCAGATGAAAATGATACCTTTAGGTAATACAGATATAGCGCTTTCCCGTATGGGACTCGGCACCTGGGCTATCGGCGGCGGTCCGGCATGGAATGGCAACCTCGATATGCAGGTTTGCATCGATACTATCGTTGAGGCGCACCGTTGCGGTATTAACCTGATTGATACGGCGCCGGGCTATAACTTTGGCAATAGCGAAGTGATTGTCGGCCAGGCGCTGAAAAAATTACCGCGTAACGAGATGGTGGTGGAGACCAAATGCGGGATCGTCTGGGAGCGGGAAGGGAGCCTGTTCAATAAAGTCGGCGATCGCCAGCTTTATAAAAATCTTTCTCCGGACTCTATTCGTAAAGAAGTTGATGCCAGTCTCCAGCGACTAGGGATTGATTATATCGATATCTATATGACCCACTGGCAGTCGGTACCGCCGTTTTTTACGCCGATTGCGGAAACCGTTGGCGTGCTCAATGAGCTGAAAGCAGAGGGGAAAATCCGTTCTATCGGGGCGGCGAATGTAGATGTCAGCCATATCCGCGAATACCTTAAACATGGCGAGCTGGACATCATACAGGCGAAATACAGCATTCTTGACCGGGCGCTGGAAACGGAGCTGCTGCCGCTATGCCGCGAGCACGGCATCGTGGTACAGGTTTATTCGCCACTGGAGCAGGGATTGTTAACCGGCACCATTACCCGTGACTATGTTCCCGGCGGGGCGCGCGCGAATAAACTCTGGTTCCAGCGTGAGAATATGTTGCGGGTTATTGATATGCTGGAGCAATGGCAGCCACTGTGCGACAAATATCATTGCGCCGTCCCGACGCTGGCGCTGGCGTGGATATTGCGACAAAGCGAACTGATTTCAATACTGAGCGGCGCCACGTCGCCGGAGCAGGTACGAGAGAATATCGCTGCGCTGTCCATCACCTTAACGGATGACGATGCGTTATTGATGAGACAAATGGCGGAAGCGCTGGACAATCCATAAGCAATACATTACACCTCTTTTTTGGCGAAATACAGATAAAATCTGTTATTCAAACGGCTTATTTTGAAAGTAAACATAGTCTGTGAGATACTCAACGTTTATCATGACGTCGAAAACAGAGGTGTAATCGTGGCGGCGAAAGACAGGATTCAGGCGATCAAACAAATGGTCGCTAATGATAAAAAAGTAACAGTCTCTAACTTGAGTTCAATTTTTCAGGTAACCGAAGAGACAATTCGACGCGATCTGGAAAAACTCGAAGATGAAGGCTTTTTGACTCGAACTTATGGCGGTGCGGTATTAAATTCGGCGGTGCTGGCTGACAATATCCATTTTTATAAGCGTGCAAAATCGTTCTATGAAGAGAAGCAAATTATAGCCCGTAATACGCTTCCGTTTATTAAAAACAAAACAACGATGGCCGCCGACTCCAGCAGTACGGTAATGGAATTGCTAAAACTGCTGAAAGACCGAAACGATCTTACTTTGTTAACTAATTCAGCGGAAGCTTTCCATGAACTGGCGCAATCGGACATTAATCTTGTTTCTACGGGCGGTGAGTTAAATAAAAATACGCTATCGCTGCAGGGGCGTATCACTAAAGAAATAATCAGCCGTTATCATGTTGATATTATGGTAATGAGTTGTAAAGGGCTGGATATGGCGAGCGGGGCGCTTGATTCTAACGAGGCGGAAGCTGAAATCAAAAAAACGATGATTCGCCAGGCCACAGAGGTGGCGTTATTGGTGGACCATTCAAAATTTGATCGCAAAGCGTTCGTGCGGTTGGTCGATTTTAGTCATATCCATTACCTGATAACGAATAAAACGCCAGGTGATGAATGGATCGCATTTTGCGATAAAAATAATATCCAGCTTGTCTATTAATCGATAGATTATCCTTGCCTGGATTGTTTTCGCCTGGACTATGCCAAAAAAAACGGCAGATGATAGCAAGTGCGGCAAATACCCCTTTGCCGCGAGACAATAATTTATTATTTTGCTGCGTTAGAGGCCATCCAGATGGAAGACAATGATCATATCGGCGCCAGACTAGACCGCTTACCTTTATCCCGGTTTCATTTTCGTATTTTTGGAATAATTAGTTTTGGCCTGCTATTAACGGGGTTTTTGAGTTACTCAGGAAATGTGGTTCTGGCCAAATTGATAAACAATGGCTGGTCGAATAATTATCTTAATGCCGCGTTCACATCGGCACTGATGCTTGGCTATTTTATTGGTTCGCTTACCGGCGGTTTTATTGGGGATTACCTGGGGCGTCGAAAAGCGTTTCGCATTAATTTGTTGCTTGTGGGCATCTCCGCAACGGCTGCCGCATTTGTTCCCAACATGTACTGGCTGATTTTCTTTCGTTGTCTGATGGGGACAGGCATGGGAGCATTGATTATGGTTGGGTATGCTTCTTTTACCGAGTTTATCCCTCCCATTGTACGAGGAAAATGGTCCGCGCGTCTCTCTTTTGTAGGGAACTGGTCACCGATGCTGTCTGCGGGAATTGGCGTAGTGGTCATTGCGTTTTTAAGCTGGCGGATGATGTTTCTTCTTGGTGGGATAGGGATGCTGCTGGCGTGGTCTCTTTCGGGGAAGTACTTTATCGAATCGCCCAGGTGGTTAGCAGGTAAAGGGCGGCAACGCGAGGCTGAACAGCAGCTTCTCATGATTGAATCGCAAATAGAAAAAGAAAAAAGTATTGTTTTGCCGCCGCATCAGGAAAGCAATAAATCCACGGAATCGCGCTTTGAAAACGGTACATTCTGGCTCTTATTCAAAGGACAAATGTTGCGGCGCACGTTAGTGGCGATCACTGTATTGATTGCGATGAACATTTCGCTTTATACCATTACGGTATGGATCCCGACAATTTTTGTTAATTCAGGAATTGATGTTACAAAATCCATTTTCATGACCGCCATCATTATGATTGGCGCGCCGGTGGGCATATTTATCGCCGCGCTCATTATTGATCATTTCCCCAGACGGTTATTTGGTTCGCTGTTGCTTATCGTTATTGCGGTAGTAGGATATTTTTACTCAATACAGACTGAGGAATGGGCCATTCTGGTTTATGGACTAGTCATGATTTCCTTTCTGTATATGTACGTCTGCTTCGCCTCGGCGGTTTACGTTCCCGAATTATGGCCTACGCACCTTAGACTACGTGGATCGGGTTTTGTGAATGCGGTAGGGCGGATCGTCGCTGTCTTTACCCCCTACGGCGTGGCGGTTTTATTGACCCGCTATGGATCTGTCACCGTTTTTGTTGTGCTGGGTATGCTGCTGGCGGCGTGCGCGCTGATATTATTTTGTTTTGGCATTGAAACGAGAAGAGTTTCGTTAGAAGCGCTCTCCAGCCTGCGTTGAGCTTTGCCTGGTAGCGGCGCTGACGTGACGTATCCGGCCCAAAGATCTATGCAATGGTCTCACCGTTGCGTGATGTATTGACCGGATACGATACCTGCTCCGCTACCTGGCGACAGCCTGGCCCTGCGTCTCTTCCCTGTCTGCCAGCGTATACAGCGTCGCGCCTGCCGCCGCCATCTCCATAAACGCGTGTGCGCTATCCTGCGGGTGAATATTCACGCCGCGACAGCCATCGGTGATAACGTTAACGGCATAGCCCAACTCTAGCGCATCCAGCACCGTAAATTTTACGCAGTAATCGGTCGCCAACCCCATCACGATAAGCTCGGTAACGTCATGCTCGCGAAGCCAGGTATCAAGGGTAGTTTTCTGCCGATGTTCGTTGTCAAAAAACGCGCTGTAGCTATCAATCAGCGGGTTTTCACCCTTATAGATACAGGCGTCAATCGCATGTTGGTTAAGCAGGGGATGTAACGCCGCACCGTCGGTATGTTGAACGCAGTGATCCGGCCAGAGCGTTTGCGGCAGCCCGTCCAGCTTTCCCTGACTATAGGGTTCCGCCTGATGCTGGCTGGCGAAGCTGCCATGCTGCGCGGGATGCCAGTCCTGGCTGGCCAGCACCGGAATCTGCCGGGGCTGGCACCAGTCAATAAGAGCGTTGGCGATGTCGATGGTGCTGTCGCCTTCCGCTACAGCCAGCGCGCCGCCGGCGCAAAAGTCATTTTGCAAGTCGACCAGTAATAAGGCCCGGTTTGTCATTATCTTCTCCTTGTCGTCGGGATTTTTTAATCATCCGGCGTCAATTCACCACGCAAGTTTTGCGCCATCGCGCTACGAATCGCCTGAGTGTCCAGACCCTGGCTTAACAAATAATGCAGTTTGGTTAAGGTGGCTTCGACGGTCATATCGGCACCGCCAATCACGCCAGCGTGCGCCAGCGCATTACCGGTAGCGTACCCGCCCATATTGACTCGCCCTGACATGCATTGCGTCAGGTTAACCACCACGATGCCGCGCGAACTGGCCTCTTTCAGCTCCTGTAAAAACGCTTTATTTTGCGGCGCGTTGCCTACGCCATAAGAGCGCAGAATCAGCGCTTTTACCGGCTGATGCAGAAAGTTACGTACTACCTCGGCGGAAATCCCCGGATAAATCGTCACTACGCCTATCGGCTGCGGCGTAATAGGGTGAACGATTAATTCACCAGAACCGTAGGGCGCGGGAGGCGTATTTAAACGGCGAATGTGAATTCCTGCTTCCAGCAAGGGCGGCAGATTGGGAGAGGCAAAAGCGTCAAACCCATCCGCATGGGCTTTGGTCGTGCGATTACCGCGGAACAGACGATTATTAAAAAACAGCGTTACTTCATTAATAGGGTAGTTGGCGGCGACATAAAGCGCATTCAGCAAATTAATTTGCCCGTCGGAGCGCAGCTCAGCCAGCGGAATTTGTGACCCTGTCACAATAACCGGTTTACCCAGATTTTCCAGCATGAAAGAGAGCGCCGATGCGGTAAACGCCATCGTGTCGGTGCCGTGCAGAATAACAAAACCGTCATACTCATCGTAGTGCGCTTTGATATCTGCAGCGATATGCTGCCAGTCTTCCGGCGTCATATCTGATGAATCCATCAGCGGGGCATATTCATGGATGGTAAAATCCGGCATCTCCGGGCGGTGGAATTCCGGCATCAGCGCCAGCTGCCGCTGAAGGTGCCCGGACACCGGGATATACCCTTTATCTGAGCGCTGCATACCGATAGTACCGCCGGTATAGGCAACGTAAATTGATTTCTTTTGCATGATAATGTTCAGTCGTGTCGCGAAGGACGTATTAATGATTATCGGATGGCGGCTATGAGCAGACGCCGCCATCCGGTATGGCTATTGATGAAGCATTAGCGAACGTTCGCGCAAGTCAAACAGAACGCATAACGGTTTTGCGGATCGTTAAATGCCGCCAGTTTATCCCCCTCGGCCTTCACCGTGTTGGCGGCGGAAACGAGCGGCGCCGGGAGCATCGCCTGAATGGTCTCCGGCAGCATGGCGCGTACTGATCCGGTCATACTGTCCATGACCATATCAAGGACCGTCGGTTCGTCCTGATAGTAATCAAGATGCCACTGTTTCAGTTTCGCCAGCTCCGCCGCTTTGGCGACGGCGTCGTCAAAGTCGCCGAGACTGTCCACCAGACCATTGGCTTTCGCGTCTTCTCCGGTCCAGACATGGCCTTGCGCGATTTTATCAATCTGCTCCGGCGTACGCTTACGCGCGTCTGCCACCAGTGTGATAAAGCGTTTGTAGCCGTACTCAATACTGAGTTGCATCATCTGCTGCACTTCCGGTGACAGCGCTTTGGTCATCGAAATATCCGCCAGCGGCGAGGTGGAAACGCCGTCGCTGTGTACGCCAATCGACGACAGGCTGTTTTCTACCGTATTGATGACGCCGAAGATGCCAATTGAACCCGTCAGCGTGCTGGGGCTGGCCACGATATAGTTTGCCGGCGTAGAGATCCAGTAACCGCCGGAGGCCGCTATGCCGCCCATTGAGACCACCACCGGTTTGCCAGCCGCTCTTGCCGCCGCCAGTTCGGCACGGATAACTTCGGAGGCGTTGACGCTACCGCCTGGGCTATTGACGCGCAGCACAATCGCTTTCACTTTAGGATCAAGGCGTGCGTCGCGGATCTGCGATGCCGTAGTGTCGCCGCCGACATTCCCTGGCGTTTCTTCGCCATCCATAATCGCGCCATTGGCGAAAATAACCGCAATAGTACCGCCGGTATCCGCAGGCGTTTTCAGCGAATAATCGTAATAGCTGATCGCGCGATAGTTATTTTCGGTTTTGCTCCAGCCAAACTGCTTCGTCAGCGCTTTTTCAACATCTGCGCTGGAGGCGAGGGCGTCCACCAGTTTATGGTCGAGCGCATATTTGGCGGTGTCGCCGCCCACGCTGGTTAACCCGTCGATAATAGCCTGCGCGCCGGGGAAGAGTTGTTGCGGCGAAATCTGGCGATTGGCGGAAACGGTATGCAGGTAGTTCTGCCACAGTTCGCCTATCCAGCGGCTGTCGGCCTCGCGGGCGGCGGGCGACATATCGTCGCGGATAAACGGCTCGACGGCGGATTTATAGGTGCCGACCCGGAAAACGTGGGTAGAGACTTTCAGTTTATCCAGCAGCGTTTTGTAGTACAGGCCATTCGTAGCGAAGCCGTGAAGATCTACCTGACCCTGTGGGGAAAGCCAAATTTTATTAGCGAAACTGGCGAGATAATACTGACCCTGGCTGTAGTTTTCACCCACGGCGAAAACCGGTTTGCCGCTGTCGCGGAATTCGCGCAGCGCTTTACCGATATAGCGCATTGATGGTTGATCGGCGCCGGTGAAGTTTTTCAGATCCAGAACGATACCCGTGATGTTACGGTCATCTTTCGCCTGACGAATAGCGTTGACGATGTCAAACAGGGAGTTTTCCTGCAGACGGTCGGAGCTGGCGCCAAATAACTGGCGACCCAGCGCGCCCAGACGATGATTGGTGGACGGTTTATCCACAATGACGCCGGAAATATCCAGCAGCAGAGCGCCGCGCGCGGTTTGCTCACTGTTGTTGCCGTTACCGATCTGCATCCAGATCCCAACGCCCACTAGGACCAGAAAAATAAAGAACAGGTTGAGTACCATTTCACGGACGAAGTTCAACACTCGCCACGTCCATTTAAAAAATCCGGCAATAAATCGCCACAGGGTTCGCATGTATTCTCCCTATCTGAGTAACAACGCTTATACCTTGGTGAGGATAAAGCATTAAGATGTGGCTATCGTAATGACCCATCAGGCAGTTGTCAGCAGGAATCACTGCCTGCGCTGTAACAAAATCCGCTCCCGTGTTAATTTTGTGAATAAATATCATTGCTGGAGTTAATCAAATGGATGCACTAGAACTGCTGGTCAACCGTCGTAGCGCCTCTCGTCTCGCAGAACCGGCGCCTGTCGGAGAGCAATTACAGAACATTCTGCGGGCGGGAATGCGTGTTCCCGATCATAAATCTCTACAGCCGTGGCGTTTTTTTGTGATTGAAGGAGAGGGGCGCGACCGCTTCAGCGCCGTGCTTGAACAAGGCGCTGTCGCTGCCGGGGGCGATGAGAAAGCGATCGAAAAAGCGCGTAATGCGCCGTTTCGCGCACCGCTGATCATTACCGTGGTGGCGAAATGCGAAGAAAACCATAAGGTTCCGGTGTGGGAACAGGAGATGTCTGCCGGATGCGCGGTGATGGCGATGCAAATGGCGGCGATTGCGCAAGGGTTTAATGGTATCTGGCGTAGCGGCGCATTAACGGAGAGCGCTATCGTGCGGGAAGCCTTTGAGTGCCGCCCGCAGGATAAAATTGTTGGTTTTCTCTATCTCGGCACGCCGCAGCTCAAAGCGTCAACGACGATCAGTACCCCCGACCCCACGCCGTTTGTGCGTTATTTCTGACGCTGAGGGATAAAACTGTCTGGATTCTGAGCAAAGGCGCGGTAATTCAGACAGTGATACTTACCACATCAGGGAATGAGCGCTACCATAGCGCGAATGCAATGACAGGAGATGTCCATGAGCGAGCAAGCCATTCGTTTAACGCAATACAGCCACGGCGCTGGTTGCGGTTGTAAAATTTCCCCTAAAGTGCTGGAGACTATCCTGCATAGCGAGCAGGCGAAGTTCGTCGACCCGAATCTGCTGGTGGGTAATGAAACCCGCGATGATGCGGCGGTTTACGATCTGGGTAATGGCACCAGTATCATCAGCACCACCGACTTCTTTATGCCGATAGTCGACAACCCGTTTGATTTTGGCCGCATTGCGGCAACAAACGCCATCAGCGATATTTTTGCGATGGGCGGCAAACCGATTATGGCGATCGCGATCCTTGGCTGGCCGATTAACACCCTGTCGCCCGATATTGCGCGTGAAGTGACCGAGGGGGGGCGCTTTGCCTGCCGTCAGGCCGGTATCGCGCTGGCGGGCGGACACTCTATTGACGCCCCGGAGCCGATCTTTGGTCTCGCGGTCACAGGCGTAGTGCCGACCGAACGGGTGAAGAAAAACAGTACCGCGCAGGCGGGATGCAAACTCTTTCTGACCAAACCGTTGGGGATTGGCGTGTTGACCACCGCCGAGAAAAAATCGCTGCTTAAACCTGAACATCAGGGGCTGGCGACGGAAGTCATGTGTCGGATGAACGTTGCTGGCGCGGCGTTTGCCAATATCGACGGCGTAAAAGCTATGACTGACGTTACCGGTTTTGGCCTGCTGGGGCACCTGAGCGAGATGTGCCAGGGCGCAGGCGTGCAGGCGCTGCTTTGCTATCAGGACATCCCTAAACTGCCGGGCGTGGAAGAGTATATTGCTCTGGGCGCCGTACCGGGCGGCACAGAGCGCAACTTCGCCAGCTATGGTCATCTGATGGGCGACATGTCGCGTGAAGTTCGTAACCTGCTGTGCGATCCGCAAACGTCAGGCGGTCTGTTGTTGGCGGTAACGCCGGACGCCGAAGACGATGTTAAAGCCACCGCGGCGGAATTTGGTATCGATCTGACCGCGATTGGCGAACTGGTCGAGGCCCGCGGCGGTCGCGCTATGGTTGAGATTCGTTAACCTGATGCGGTTGTTTATTGCCGAAAAACCGAGTCTGGGGCGCGCCATTGCGGATGTGCTGCCAAAACCGCACCGTAAAGGCGATGGTTTTATTGAGTGCGGAAACGGGCAGGTCGTCACCTGGTGTATTGGTCATTTGCTGGAACAGGCGCAGCCGGATGCGTATGACAGCCGTTATGCGCGCTGGAATCTGGCTGACCTGCCTATCGTGCCGGAAAAATGGCAGCTTCAGCCTCGTCCTTCCGTCACCAAACAGCTCAATGTGATTAAGCGCTTTTTGCATCAAGCCGGTGAAATTATTCACGCCGGCGACCCGGATCGCGAAGGGCAGCTTCTGGTTGATGAAGTGCTGGATTATCTCCAGCTTCCTGCCGAAAAGCGCCAGCAGGTGCGGCGTTGTCTGATAAACGACCTTAACCCGCAGGCGGTCGAGCGTGCTATCGACAGGCTGCGAGCGAACAGCGACTTCGTGCCGCTGTGCGTATCCGCGCTGGCGCGAGCGCGAGCGGACTGGCTGTATGGCATTAATATGACCCGCGCTTACACGATCCTGGGCCGGAATGCCGGCTATCAGGGCGTGTTATCCGTGGGACGCGTGCAGACGCCGGTACTGGGGCTGGTGGTGCGGCGAGACGAAGAGATTGAGAACTTCGTCGCCAAAGACTTCTTTGAAGTGAAGGCGCACATCGTTACGCCTGCCGACGAGCGTTTTACCGCTATCTGGCAGCCGAGCGAGGCGTGCGAACCTTATCAGGATGAAGAGGGGCGCTTGCTTCATCGTCCGCTGGCGGAGCATGTAGTGAACCGAATCAACGGTCAGCCCGCGCTGGTAACCAGTTATAATGATAAACGGGAATCAGAATCCGCGCCGCTGCCGTTTTCGCTCTCGACGCTACAGATTGAAGCCGCCAAACGCTTTGGCCTGAGCGCGCAAAACGTGCTTGATATTTGTCAGAAGCTATATGAAACCCACAAACTGATTACCTATCCGCGTTCCGACTGCCGTTATCTGCCGGAAGAACACTTTGCCGGACGGCAGGCGGTCATGAACGCGATTAGCGTCCACGCCCCGGATTTACTGCCGCAGCCTGTGGTTAATCCTGATACGCGCAATCGCTGCTGGGATGACAAAAAAGTGGATGCGCACCACGCGATTATCCCGACGGCGCGCAGTTCTTCTGTCCATCTGACGGAAAACGAAGCGAAAGTGTACACCCTGATTGCGCGTCAGTATCTGATGCAGTTCTGCCCGGACGCGGTGTTTCGTAAATGCGTTATTGAACTGGAAATCGCCAAAGGGAAATTTGTCGCCAAAGCGCGTTTTCTGGCGGAGGCCGGTTGGCGGACGTTACTGGGCAGTAAAGAGCGCGACGAGGAAAACGACGGTACGCCGCTGCCGGTTGTCGCCAAAGGTGATGAGTTGCTGTGTGAAAAGGGGGAAGTGGTCGAGCGCCAAACCCAGCCGCCGCGTCATTTTACTGATGCGACATTGCTTTCCGCGATGACCGGAATTGCCCGCTTCGTGCAGGATAAAGATCTGAAAAAGATCCTGCGCGCGACCGATGGGCTGGGGACGGAAGCCACGCGCGCCGGGATTATCGAGCTGCTGTTCAAACGTAGCTTTCTGACCAAAAAAGGGCGCTACATTCATTCTACCGATGCTGGCAAAGCGTTAATACATTCGCTGCCGGAAATGGCGGCCCGTCCAGATATGACCGCGCACTGGGAATCTGTTTTGACGCAAATCAGCGAAAAGCAGTGCCGTTACCAGGATTTCATGCAACCGCTGGTCGGCACGTTATATCAGCTGATCGAGCAGGCTAAGCGCACGCCGGTGAAGCGCTTCAGAGGGATAGTCGCGCCAGGCGGTGGAGACAAGAAAAAGAGCGCGCCGCGTAAGCGAGCGGGCAAAAAAAGCCCGCCTGCTGAGGAGACAGGCCGTCAGACCGAATAAGCGTAAAGCTATCTGGCCTGACGACGGGATTAAATGACGCCCTGCGCCAGCATGGCGTCGGCGACTTTCACGAAACCGGCGATGTTGGCGCCCTGAACGTAGTTGGTATGCTTATTGTCGCCGCCGTACTCGACACAGGCGTGGTGGATATCCAGCATAATGTGATGCAGACGGGCGTCCACTTTCTCGGCTTTCCAGCTCAACCGCGCGGCGTTCTGCGCCATTTCCAGCCCCGATGTCGCCACGCCGCCCGCGTTGGCGGCTTTACCCGGCGCAAACAGTACGCCCGCTTCAAGGAAGAGATCGGTCGCTTCAATCGTGGTTGGCATATTTGCCCCTTCCGCCACGGCTTTTACGCCATTGGCAATCAGTACGCGCGCGGCGTCAACGTCCAGTTCGTTCTGCGTCGCGCATGGCAGGGCGATATCCACCGGTACGCTCCAGGGCTGCTGGCCTTCCAGATAGGTTAAGCCAAACTCACGGGCGTAGTCAGCGACGCGCCCGTCACGGCTGGCTTTAATTTCACACAGACGCGCCAGCTTCTCTGGCGTGAAGCCACTTTCATCGACCACCGTCCCGCTCGAATCCGACGCGGTAACCACGCGCGCGCCAAAGGCCATCGCTTTCTCAATGGCGTATTGCGCTACGTTGCCGGAGCCGGACACGGCGACGCGCATCCCTTCGAAACCGAGACCATGACGTTTAAGCATCGCTTCGGTAAAGTAGACCAGGCCATAGCCCGTCGCCTCCGGGCGAATCAGGCTGCCGCCGAAGGAAAGCCCTTTGCCGGTGAAGACGCAGGAGCTGTTATTGGAAAGCTTGCGCATCATTCCCGCCATAAAGCCCACTTCGCGCCCGCCCACGCCGATATCCCCGGCAGGCACGTCGGTATCCGGCCCTAAATGGCGATACAGTTCAGTCATCAGCGCCTGGCAGAAACGCATCACTTCGCCTTCGCTTTTCCCTTTCGGATCGAAATCGCTGCCGCCTTTACCGCCGCCCATCGGCAACGTGGTGAGGGCATTTTTAAAGGTTTGCTCAAAGCCGAGGAACTTAAGGATGGAAAGGTTTACCGAAGGATGGAAGCGCATACCGCCTTTATAGGGGCCGATAGCAGAGTTGAACTGCACGCGCCAGGCGCGATTTACCTGCACCTGGTTTTTGTCGTCCAGCCACACTACGCGAAACTGGATTACGCGCTCTGGTTCAACCAAACGTTCCAGTAAAGACATGTGGCGGTAACGGGGGGTTTGTTCAAGAAACGGCCACAGGGTGGTCATGACTTCACGGACGGCTTGCGCGAACTCGGTTTGATGCGGGTCGCGCTTTTGTACATGGTTGAGGAACGATTCCAGAGAACATGTCTGATCCATAGATATAAAAACCTCTTATATATTAATGTGGTTGTATTTGCGTTTTATCAGAATATGTATTTGCAGTTTTCGACTATACCATCAGCAATGTGACGGTAAGCAAGAAAAAAATGACGCTGCTAAGTAAATTCATAACGGGGCGAGGGTCATAACTAAAAGCGATGACAAAAGAGGATTAAAGTTTTCACGGCGGCTTACCGTTATACTGAGAATATACCTGGAAAAATAAGGAAATCCTATGCGCCGAAGCCTCGTGGTCGCCGTGATGGCGATAATGCCAATGGTCGGGCTGGCAAACCAAAACAGTCGTCCTGATATTCAGGTGAATGTCCCGCCGGAAGTTTTCAGCACGCGCGGTCAGTCATCCCAGCCATGCATTCAGTGCTGCGTTTACCAGGATCAGAATTACTCCGAAGGCGCGGTAATAAAAGTGGAAGGCGTCTTGCTCCAGTGCCAGCGTGACGAAAAAACCATCAGCACGAATCCGTTAGTCTGGCGTCGCGTAAAGCCATAAACGCCTGCAATAGCGGAATATCCGCCGGGGCGAGGGGGTATTCCAGCGCCTCTTCCGGCGTACACCAGGCTAAGGCCTGATGTTCCAACGCACGTATCAGACCGTTAAACGCAGGCACATGCCAGGCGTGCAAATGAATCCGTCGGCCAGATACGTCGCGTTGATGGCTGGCGATATAGACGCCGGGCGTGGCGTCAATCCCTAACTCTTCGCGTAGCTCGCGGATAAGCGCCTGCGGCTGGGTTTCGCCGGGTTCGACTTTACCGCCGGCAAACTCCCAAAAACCAGCTTGATCCGCATGAGCTGGGCGCTGGGCCAGCAGTATTTTGCCGTCGCGTTCAATGATGGCGGCAACAACATCGAGTTTTTTTATCATTGTCGTTAAGGTCGTTATTCCTGCCGGGAAGCGTCGCGCTATCCCGGCCTTACGGTTAATCAGATAGCGGAATCAAACACGAAACGTCGCCCAGACCGGCGCATGGTCGGAGGGTTTTTCCATACTGCGAATGTCGTAGTCTATACCGGTTTCTGCGCAACGTTCCGCCAGCGGAGCGCTTGCCAGCAAGAGGTCAATGCGCAGTCCGCGATTATCCACGAAACCTTTTGAGCGGTAATCAAACCACGAAAATTTATCCATCGTTTGCGGATTCGCCTGACGGAACGTATCCACTAATCCCCACTTCAGTAACCGTGACATCCATTCACGCTCCTCCGGCAGGAAGGAGCATTTACCGGTACGCAGCCAGCGTTTGCGGTTCTCTTCGCCGATGCCAATATCCAGATCGGTCGGGCTGATATTCATGTCGCCCATAATTAATACCGGATTATCGCACTTGAGTTCCGTTTCAAGATAGTTTTGCAAGTTCTGATAAAACTGCGCTTTCGCGGGGAACTTCAACGGATGATCCCGGCTTTCCCCCTGCGGGAAATAGCCGTTAATGACGGTGATATTACCCAGCGGCGAGGGGATTTCCGCCATGATAATGCGGCGTTGCGCCTCTTCGCCATCATCCGGGAAACCGCGTCTGACGGAAATGGGCGTGGCTTTTGTTAGCAGCGCGACGCCGTAATGGCCCTTTTGTCCATGATAGAAAACGTTATAGCCCAGCTTCGCGACCTCTTCGAGCGGGAACATTTCGTCGTGGACTTTTGTCTCCTGTAGACCGATCACATCGGGCTGGTGTTTTTCGACAATCGCTTCAAGCTGATGGGGACGGGCGCGCAGGCCGTTGATATTAAAAGAGACAAATTTCATAGTCACTGCCACTTTGCAAGGTGAATCGTGTTGGGATGGTAACAGAAATTTTACCGGGTGACTGCCACTCATCGTCAGATTCGGCCAATGGAAGCGTATGGTGTTTTCTATAGCGCGAAAATGGCACGGTTTGCGTGCAGATGCGCCAGAACGGGGCGGTAATTTCCAGTAAATTTCGTATAAGATCACAATTCCAGAATTATATTTGGCAACTGAATAATATTTCGCTTTTTCCTCTTTTTAGCCACCGATTATGCGGAAATATTCACTTTTCATGCAGTAAAAGTGAATATCGCTACGCTGTAACCCATTGATTTACCGTTTATCACTTCTGTTTATGCAATGTTAACGCTGGCTGGCACGAATGCTGCAATCTACATTTACAGCGCAAACACTCATATTAATTAACATATAAATAACTTTATTTTTACCAAAAGAGGTCGCTATGTCTCTGTCAGTTACGCGCGAAAACTTTGATGAATGGATGGTGCCGGTATATGTTCCCGCGCCTTTTATTCCTGTACGCGGAGAAGGCTCACGCCTGTGGGATCAGCAGGGGAAAGAGTACATTGATTTTGCTGGCGGGATCGCGGTCAACGCATTGGGACATGCGCATCCGGCGCTGCGCGAGGCGTTAAATGAACAGGCGAATCGCTTCTGGCATACCGGGAACGGTTACACCAATGAACCGGCGCTGCGACTGGCGAAAAAACTGATCGACGCGACCTTCGCCGAACGCGTTTTCTTTTGTAATTCAGGCGCTGAAGCAAATGAAGCTGCATTAAAACTGGCGCGCAAATATGCCCACGATCGTGTCGGCAACCATAAAAGCGGCATTGTGGCCTTTAAAAACGCGTTCCATGGCCGCACGCTCTTTACCGTCAGCGCTGGCGGTCAACCCACCTATTCACAGGACTTTGCGCCGCTGCCGCCGGATATTCGTCATGCAGCCTATAACGATCTGAACTCCGCCAGCGCGCTCATTGATGACAATACCTGCGCCGTGATCGTAGAACCGGTGCAGGGCGAGGGCGGCGTGATCCCCGCCACGAAAGCTTTTTTGCAGGGGCTGCGTGAATTGTGCGACCGGCATCAGGCGTTACTGATTTTTGATGAGGTGCAGACGGGCGTTGGACGTACCGGCGAACTGTATGCATATATGCATTATGGTGTTACGCCCGATATCCTGACGACTGCTAAAGCGTTGGGTGGGGGCTTCCCGATCGGCGCGATGCTGACCACGCAAGACTATGCCAGCGTTATGACGCCAGGCACGCATGGCACCACCTACGGCGGTAATCCGCTGGCGACGGCAGTTGCCGGAAAAGTACTGGATATCATCAATACGCCGGAGATGCAAAACGGCGTCAGACAGCGCCACGATGCGTTTATTGAGCGCCTAAATACCATTAATGCACGTTTTGGCATGTTCAGTGAAATTCGCGGTCTGGGGCTACTGCTTGGTTGTGTGCTACAGACGGAGTTTGCCGGAAAAGCCAAACTCATCGCCCAGGAAGCGGCAAAAGCAGGCGTGATGGTGCTCATTGCCGGTGGCGACGTGGTGCGTTTTGCGCCAGCGTTAAATGTGAGCGACGAGGAGATAGCCACCGGGCTTGATCGTTTTGCCATGGCGTGCGAACGCCTTCAGACGGGAGGCGCATCATGCGGGTGATTCGTCCTGTCGAACATGCGGATATCGCCGCGCTGATGCAGCTTGCAGGCAAAACGGGCGGCGGCTTAACCTCGCTACCGGCAAATGAAGCGACGCTGGTGGCCCGCATTGAACGCGCGCTAAAAACCTGGTCCGGCGAGCTGCCAAAAGGCGAACAAGGGTATGTATTCGTTCTCGAGGACAGTGAAACGGGTGAGGTCGGCGGGATCTGCGCCATTGAGGTCGCGGTCGGCCTTAACGACCCCTGGTATAACTATCGTGTCGGTACGCTGGTTCATGCCTCCAAAGAGCTGAATGTATATAACGCGTTGCCAACATTATTCCTGAGTAATGATCATACCGGCAGCAGTGAGCTTTGCACGCTGTTTCTCGATCCCGAATGGCGTAAAGAGGGTAACGGCTACCTGTTGTCAAAATCGCGCTTTATGTTTATGGCCGCGTTTCGCGATAAATTCAATGAGAAAGTGGTGGCGGAAATGCGCGGCGTTATTGACGAGCACGGTTATTCTCCCTTCTGGCAAAGTCTCGGCAAACGCTTTTTTTCTATGGATTTCAGCCGGGCGGATTTTTTATGCGGTACCGGGCAAAAAGCGTTTATCGCCGAGCTGATGCCCAAACATCCTATTTATACCCACTTCTTATCTGAAGAGGCACAGGCCGTGATTGGCGAAGTCCACCCGCAAACGGCGCCAGCCCGCGCGGTGCTGGAAAAGGAAGGCTTTCGCTATCGCCACTATATCGACATCTTCGACGGCGGGCCGACGCTGGAGTGTGATATTGACCGCGTGCGGGCCATTCGTAAAAGCCGACTGGTGGAAGTCGCGGAAGGGCAACCCGCGCTTGGCGACTATCCGGCATGTCTGGTCGCCAATGAAAACTATCACCACTTTCGGGCCGCGCTGGTGCGTGCCGATCCACAGACTTCACGACTTGTACTTACCGCCGCGCAGTTGGATGCGCTGAAATGTCGCGCGGGCGACCACGTTCGGCTGGTACGCCTTTGCGCTGAGGAGAAAACCGTATGACGCTATGGATAAACGGCGACTGGATAACCGGTCAGGGCGAACGCCGCCGCAAAACGAACCCGGTGAGCGCGGAGATACTTTGGCAGGGGAATGACGCTAATGCGGCACAGGTCGCCGAGGCCTGTCAGGCGGCGCGTGCGGCGTTTCCTCGTTGGGCCAGACAGCCTTTTACGGCACGACAGGCTATCGTAGAGAAATTTGCCGCCCTGCTGGAGGCGCATAAAGCCGAGCTCACGGAGGTCATCGCACGTGAAACCGGTAAACCGCGCTGGGAGGCGGAAACGGAAGTGACGGCGATGATCAATAAGATTGCCATCTCGATTAAGGCTTACCACGCCAGAACAGGCGAACAAAAAAGCGAACTTGTCGATGGCGCCGCGACGTTGCGCCATCGTCCTCACGGTGTGCTGGCGGTATTCGGCCCTTATAACTTTCCCGGCCATTTACCGAATGGCCATATTGTGCCCGCGTTGCTGGCAGGCAATACGCTGATCTTCAAACCTAGCGAGCTAACGCCATGGACCGGGGAAACGGTAATAAAACTCTGGGAACGGGCGGGGCTACCGGCAGGCGTTCTTAATCTGGTGCAGGGCGGCCGGGAGACCGGACAAGCGCTAAGTTCGCTCGACGATCTCGACGGACTGCTGTTTACCGGCAGCGCCAGTACCGGATATCAGCTTCATCGCCAGCTATCCGGCCAGCCGGAAAAAATCCTGGCTCTTGAAATGGGCGGAAACAACCCGCTCATTATTGAGGATGTGGCAAATATAGATGCGGCGGTACATCTGACGCTGCAATCGGCGTTTATTACCGCCGGACAGCGCTGTACCTGCGCGCGACGCCTTCTGGTAAAACAGGGTGCGCAGGGAGATGCATTTCTGGCGCGGCTGGTTGACGTCGCCGGACGTCTGCAGCCCGGCAGATGGGACGACGATCCGCAGCCGTTTATCGGCGGACTGATTTCAGCGCAGGCGGCACAGCATGTGATGGAGGCCTGGCGTCAACGAGAGGCATTAGGCGGTCGCACGCTACTGGCGCCGCGGAAGGTCAAAGAGGGAACCTCTCTGCTGACGCCTGGCATCATTGAGCTGACGGGCGTCGCGGATGTGCCGGATGAAGAGGTGTTTGGTCCGCTGCTGAACGTCTGGCGTTATGCGCATTTCGATGAAGCGATTCGTCTGGCGAATAATACCCGTTTTGGTCTGTCGTGTGGGCTGGTGTCGACGGATCGCGCGCAGTTCGAACAGCTCTTGCTGGAGGCGCGGGCTGGGATCGTTAACTGGAATAAACCGCTCACCGGGGCAGCGAGTACCGCGCCGTTTGGTGGTATCGGCGCGTCTGGCAACCATCGGCCCAGCGCCTGGTATGCCGCCGATTATTGCGCCTGGCCGATGGCCAGTCTGGAATCTCCCGAACTGACGTTGCCTGCGACATTAAGCCCTGGCCTCGACTTTTCTCGCAGGGAGGCGGTATGACGGCGCATGAAGTTAATTTTGACGGGCTGGTGGGGCTTACGCACCATTATGCCGGGCTATCCTTCGGCAATGAGGCATCGACCCGCCACCGTTTTCAGATGTCGAATCCTCGTCTGGCGGTAAAGCAGGGGCTGCTAAAGATGAAGGCTTTGGCGGATGCCGGCTTTCCCCAGGCGGTGATCCCGCCGCATGAGCGGCCTTTTATTCCGGCGTTGCGTCAGCTTGGCTTCACGGGTAGCGATGAGCAGATTCTGGATAAGGTTGCGCGTCAGGCGCCACGCTGGCTTTCCAGCGTGAGTTCCGCGTCGCCAATGTGGGTTGCGAATGCGGCGACGGTTTGCCCATCGGCAGACGCGCTGGACGGGAAAGTTCACCTGACGGTGGCGAATTTAAACAATAAATTTCATCGCGCTCTTGAGGCGCCTGTTACCGAAGCGCTGCTACGCGCCATATTTCGCGATGAAAGTCAGTTTTCAGTGCATAGCGCGTTACCGCAGGTCGCATTATTGGGAGATGAAGGCGCGGCGAATCATAACCGTCTTGGCGGCGAGTATGGTTCGGCAGGCGTGCAGCTTTTTGTCTATGGGCGCGAAGAGGAGAATGAAATACGACCCGCTCGTTATCCGGCGCGCCAGAGCCGCGAAGCCAGCGAGGCCGTGGCGCGTCTTAATCAGGTGAATCCGCAACAGGTTATCTTCGCTCAGCAAAACCCGGAGGTCATCGATCAAGGCGTATTCCATAATGATGTTATCGCCGTTTCGAATCGACAGGTATTGTTTTGTCACGAAGCGGCGTTTGCCCGGCAGAAAGTGCTCATTAATCAGTTGCGTACGCGCGTTGACGGTTTTATGGCGATAGAGGTGCCCGCCGGCGAGGTTTCTGTATCAGATGCTGTGGCGACTTACCTGTTTAATAGTCAGTTGCTAAGCCGTAACGACGGCTCAATGCTGTTAGTGTTGCCGCGGGAATGTCAGGACCATGTCGGCGTCTGGCGCTATCTGAATAAGCTGGTGGCGGAGGATAACCCCATCAGCGCGATGCAGGTGTTTGATTTGCGAGAAAGTATGGCCAACGGCGGCGGCCCGGCCTGTCTGCGATTACGCGTGGTGTTAACAGAAGCAGAACGACGGGCGGTGAATCCAGCGGTAATGATGAATGACGCTCTGTTTACGGCCCTTAACGCGTGGGCGGATCGTTATTATCGCGATCGCCTGACCGCCGCCGATCTGGCCGATCCGTTATTATTGCGAGAAGGCCGGGAGGCGCTGGATGTGTTAACGCGTCTGCTGGATTTGGGGTCGGTTTATCCTTTCCAGCAAACGGGGGCAGCTGATGGATAACTTTCTGGCGTTGACGCTAAGCGGCACGACACCTCGGGTGACGCAGGGGAAGGGCGCGGGTTTTCGCTGGCGCTGGTTAGGCCATGGTCTGCTTGAACTCACGCCCGATGCGCCGGTCGACCGCGCGTTAATTCTTTCTGCGGGGATACACGGCAATGAAACCGCGCCGGTCGAGATGCTGGATAAGCTGCTGTCGGCGCTGTATTCAGGCAGCTTGACGTTAACGTGGCGAGTGCTGGTGGTACTCGGCAATCCGCAGGCGCTGGCGGCGGGAATACGCTATTGTCACAGCGATATGAACCGTATGTTTGGCGGGCGTTGGCAGTCCTTTGCCGAAAGCGATGAAACGCGGCGGGCGCGTGAGCTGGAGCTAAGTCTGGATACCTTCTTTTCATCTGGCCAGGCGCGGGTACGCTGGCATCTGGATCTGCATACCGCCATTCGTGGCTCGCATCATTTGCGTTTTGGCGTATTGCCGCAGCGCGACCGCCCGTGGGAGGCGGATTTTCTGGCGTGGCTGGGCGCGGCAGGACTGGAGGCGTTGGTATTTCATCAGGCGCCAGGCGGTACGTTTACGCACTTTAGCTCTGAACATTTCGGCGCGCTTTCCTGTACGCTGGAGTTGGGAAAGGCGTTGCCGTTTGGGCAAAACGATCTGACGCAGTTCAGCGTAACCTCGCAGGCGTTGTCGGCGTTGCTGAGCGGTGTCGAAACGTCAACCTCGTTTTCGCCGCCGCTACGCTATCGGGTGGTGTCGCAAATCACGCGTCACAGCGACAAGTTCGCGCTTTATATGGATGCGCAAACGCTGAATTTTACTGCCTTTGCGAAGGGAACGTTGCTGGCCGAGGAGGGGGATAAGCGCGTGACGGTGACGCATGACGTTGAATATGTTCTTTTTCCTAATCCCGCTGTCGCCTGCGGATTGCGGGCTGGATTAATGCTGGAAAGACTGCCCTGATAAATGTCCCTGTAAGCTCACGTTAGGATTACAGGAATGATTTGGGATACAGTTTCATGCTATTACGGATTATTCCTGGAGAATTGCTTTATTAATAAGCGTTGCTGCGTTATAGTTCTGCATAATTTCTGCTATATCATGCTGTTGTATATTTCTCTTTCAACTCTGCGCAATTTATTCTTTTTTTCTTCACAATTGGCGAAAAAGTGTTTTTTATACTTTCATTGTTTTACCGTTGTTCTGACTAATTGACGCTAAGACGGTTAAAGTTAATCACGACAACACGGCGCTGTTTTAAATATGCCGTAAAAATAACTGAAAGGAAGGATGGAAATATGCGTAAACTGACTGCTCTATTTGTTGCCTCTACCCTGGCGATGGGTGCTGCGAATCTGGCTCATGCCGCTGAGACTACCACCGCCGCGCCAGCGGATGCGAAGCCAATGATGCAGCATAAAGGTAAATTTGGCCCACATCACGATATGATGTTTAAAAACCTGAACCTGACGGACGCACAGAAGCAACAAATTCGCGACATTATGAAAGCGCAGCGCGAGCAAATGAAACGTCCGCCGCTGGAAGAGCGTCGCGCCATGCATGATATTATCGCCAGCGATACCTTCGATAAAGCCAAAGCCGAAGCGCAAATTACGAAAATGGAAGCGCAGCGCAAGGCCAATATGCTGGCGCATATGGAAACCCAGAATAAAATTTATAACGTTCTGACGCCGGAGCAGAAAAAGCAATATAACGCTAATTTTGAGAAGCGTCTGACAGAACGCCCGGCGCAAGAAGGTAAAATGCCTGCTGCGGCAGAATAACTTTCCGCATAATTTAAGACCGCCGGTCTTGTCGACAACACAATCGTTGAGGTGGACAGGATCGGCGGTTTTCTTTATGACTGGCGACAGTCGGTGTGCAGTTCAATGATCTCATATTGACCTGACATTAGTGGCTTACAGAGAATTTTATAGCCATCCTGATCAAAGCCCGCAGGGGTGCGCACCAGGGTGGCGGCCTCATCCAGCGAGGGGACCGCCCCCAGCCATAACCAGTTGTTGATAATGTGGAACTGGGTCATTTGTGGGCGGCTCTCTTTTAACGCGATAGCGCCTTTCCAGGGCCAGCAAACCACACGTAACCGTTCCAGCGAGGCCTGCAGACGAAGAAAATGCGCCTGCGGGGTTTCTTGCCCACAGCATGCGCCAGCGCAGCGCTTCAGAGCGAAACGAAAACAGGCGCGCCCACGGCTTACCGGTTCAAGCCCCAGCAGGCCATAACACAATTTTTGTTCATCGGCGAGGTTCTGTAAGCTTTGCAGCGTCGCCCGACGGTTGGCGAAGAGGCCAAACAGGTTTGGCTCATGGGAAAAATCGACGCTGCGGGCGGAAACGACCTCAATCTTTTGTTCGCTCAACTGTAGAGAGCAAAGCTGGCGATTACGACGTAACCGCTTGTTAAACAGCGGCTGTTGTTCTTTGATCAGCCGTGCCTCCAGCAGCAACGCGCCCATTTCCCCAGCGGTGCAGATCCAGCTTATCCGCCGCGCCTGTCGCAGCATAGTGGCCTCGTCAGGCGTTCGCAGATGTGAAAGCACCCGGCTGCGAATATTTACGCTTTTACCGATATAAAGCGGCAGCGTATCGCTTTCGCTATGAAATACATAGACGCCCGGTAAGGCTGGCAATTCGCTGAGGAAAGGACGTAAATGTTCTGGATATTCGTAAATGGCCGCCGCTTCAAACTCAAGGCGGGGGGCTGATTGACGCCGTACCACAGTGATCTCCGTTAACTGGTTATTCATCCAGTATAACAGCGGATGGGTGATTAAAAAAGAGGCTGGGAAGAGAGGAGGCCGGATAGACGAGCGATATCCGGCACAACAGTAGAAGTACGCTTACCTTTTCCAAAAGTCGTCGAATACCGTAATCGGTAAACGGCGCTTATGTTCAGTTTTTACATACCAGCCTTCGATAGTTTTAGCGATGGCGGGGTCCAGCGTTTTGCCTTCCAGGTAATCGTCAATATTGTCATACGTTACGCCCAGCGCGGCTTCATCAGGCAGTGAAGGGCGGTCGTCTTCCAAATCGGCAGTGGGGACTTTTTTATACAGATGCTCAGGACAGCCCAGCGCTGCGAGAAGCTGTTTGCCCTGGCGTTTGTTAAGGCGATGAAGCGGGTTAATATCGGTACCGCCGTCGCCATATTTGGTGAAGAACCCGGTTATCGCTTCCGCCGCATGGTCGGTGCCTACCACGACGCCGTGAGTCATACCGGCGATGCTATATTGCGCTTTCATTCGCTCACGCGCTTTTTCATTGCCGCGAACAAAATCGCTCAGCTCAATTCCCGCTTCGCGCAGCGCCTGTTCGCTGGCGAGGACGGCGCCTTTAATATTGACGGTGAGTACTCTGTCCGGCTGAATAAAAGCAATGGCGTCCTGGCAATCCTGTTCATCGGCCTGTACGCCATAAGGCAGACGAACGGCGATAAACTGCAGCGCATTATCACCGGTCTCTTCTCGCAATTCGGCGATAGCCATCTGGCTGAGTTTCCCGGCCAGCGTCGAATCCTGCCCGCCGCTGATGCCTAACACCAGCGATTTCAAAAAGGGATAGGTTTTCAGGTACGCTTTAAGAAAATCCACGCTGCGGCGAATTTCTTCTTCAGGGTTGATATGCGGTTTCGCGCCAAGCGCCTGGATTATCTCTTGCTGCAGAGTCATTTAACCCCCTTCGACATTAAAAAAATGAATCTTTACCCTGTTAAAGCTAACCCTTCGCCGCTGAAACAACAAGGTTTGGCGGGCTAAGCGGTGTTTAAAACAACATGTCGCTGCGTTAGAGAATTTTCCGAAAGACTTTTTGTGGCGGGTCGCGGCTTGAAAAATATTCTGATGTATTCCAGGCTTACATAACACGCTGATAAACAAGAGGACGGAAAATGAACAAGAACGTAGCAGGAATTTTAAGCGCAGCGGCGGTAATGACTATGCTGGCAGGCTGTACGGCGTATGATCGTACAAAAGACCAATTTGTTGAGCCTGTCGTTAAAGATGTTAAAAAAGGAATGAGCAGGGCGCAAGTTGCGCAGATTGCGGGCAAACCGTCATCTGAAGTGAGTATGATTCATGCGCGCGGTACCTGTCAGACCTACATCCTGGGTCAACGTGATGGTAAAGCGGAAACCTACTTTGTTGCGCTGGATGATACCGGGCACGTGATTAACTCCGGCTACCAGACCTGTGCGGAGTACGACACTGACCCACAGGCGCCGAAGCAGTAACAACTGTACATTGCCTGAACATTCAAGGAAACCGGCCTGCGAGCCGGTTTTTTTGTGCCTGCCATAACCTTATTTATTATCGCGAATTATTTGCCCGAAATGTGAGGGGGGTCATAACGCCAGGTCAATGAGAGACAATTTAGTGGGTCAAGGAAATACCATCCGGCGGTCCGATCCCGTATACTCATTTCAGCCACCTAAAAAAGTAAATCCGGTTACGCAAGTCGCCCAGAGTATGGATGCAGGTTGAGGCTTGCGGCGTATCTGGTTGACAGATAATCGCACATGAGGAAGGTTTTTATGGAAAAGAAACACATTTATCTGTTTTGTTCTGCGGGCATGTCAACATCGTTACTGGTATCAAAAATGCGCGCTCAGGCTGAAAAATATGAAGTGCCGGTGATTATTGAAGCATTCCCTGAAACCCTGGCCGGTGAAAAAGGCCCGGCAGCGGACGTCGTGTTATTAGGCCCGCAAATTGCTTATATGCTCCCCGAAATTCAGCGTTTATTACCCGGTAAACCGGTAGAAGTCATTGATTCAATGTTGTACGGCAAGGTAGATGGCTTAGGCGTGCTTAAAGCTGCGGTAGCGGCAATTAAAAAAGCCGCCGCGAATTAATTATTTTTTAATTTTTCCCGTCAAAGAGTTATTTCATACACTAACCGCAATATTTTATTGCGGTATTTAAGGGTATTTTTCTATGAGTAACGTTATTGCTTCACTTGAAAAGGTACTCCTTCCTTTTGCTGTAAAAATAGGAAAGCAGCCACACGTTAATGCAATCAAGAACGGCTTTATTCGTTTAATGCCATTAACCCTTGCGGGGGCGATGTTTGTATTAATTAATAACGTTTTCCTGAGCTTTGGGGAGGGGTCGTTTTTTTATTCCATGGGCATTCGGCTTGATGCCTCAACCATTGAAACACTTAATGGATTGAAAGGCATCGGCGGGAACGTCTATAACGGCACATTAGGCATTATGTCGCTCATGGCGCCATTTTTTATCGGCATGGCGCTGGCGGAAGAGCGCAAGGTTGATGCGCTGGCCGCCGGATTGCTTTCCGTGGCGGCATTTATGACCGTAACGCCGTATAGTGTCGGCGAGGCCTATGCCGTAGGCGCTAACTGGCTGGGTGGTGCAAATATTATCTCCGGTATTATTATTGGCCTGGTGGTCGCGGAGATGTTTACATTTATTGTCCGGCGCAACTGGGTGATTAAGCTACCGGACAGCGTACCGGCTTCGGTGTCTCGTTCATTCTCAGCATTAATTCCCGGCTTTATTATTCTCTCTATTATGGGGATTATTTCCTGGGCGCTGTCTAATTACGGTTCTAACTTCCATCAGATTATTATGGACACTATCTCTACGCCGCTGGCATCGCTGGGTAGCGTGGTAGGGTGGGCATATGTCATTTTTGTACCGCTGCTGTGGTTCTTTGGTATTCATGGTTCGCTGGCGCTGACCGCGCTGGACAGCGGCATCATGACGCCCTGGGCGCTGGAAAACATCTCTATTTACCAGCAGTATGGCTCCGTCGATGCGGCGCTGGAAGCCGGTAAAACGTTCCATATCTGGGCGAAACCGATGCTGGATTCTTATATCTTCCTCGGTGGTAGCGGCGCAACGCTGGGTCTGATCATCGCTATCTTCCTGGCATCCCGTCGCGCGGACTATCGCCAGGTGGCAAAACTGGCGCTGCCGTCAGGTATCTTCCAGATTAACGAACCCATCCTGTTTGGCCTGCCGATTATTATGAACCCGGTGATGTTTATCCCCTTCATTCTGGTACAGCCGATTCTGGCGGCGATTACGCTGGTGGCTTACTATTTGGGTATTATTCCGCCGATTACCAATATTGCGCCGTGGACCATGCCAACCGGGCTGGGGGCGTTCTTTAACACCAACGGCAGCGTTGCCGCATTACTGGTTGCGTTATTTAACCTGGCGGTCGCTACCCTGATTTATCTCCCCTTCGTGGTGGTGGCTAACAAAGCGCAGAACGCCATTGAGCAGGAAGAAAGCGAAGAAGATATCGCTAACGCACTGAAATTCTAAACTCCGCGTCGGCATGGGATGCCATGCCGGGCTGAATCAGAGGAAAGACTATGTTTGATCTTGAAAATGTTGTAGATAACCAGACAGCGGCTGAGGAACTCGAAGAAGTCGTTATGGGGCTTATCATCAATTCTGGTCAGGCGCGCAGCCTGGCATATGGCGCGCTCAGAAAAGCGAAAGAAGGCGATTTTGAGGCGGCGAAAGCGATGATGGACCAGTCGCGCATAGCGCTCAATGAAGCGCATCTTGTGCAGACAAAACTCATCGAAGGCGATCAGGGCGAAGGCAAAATGAAAGTCAGTCTGGTCCTGGTTCACGCTCAGGATCATTTGATGACCTCAATGCTGGCTCGTGAACTGATCGCTGAGTTGATTGAGCTCCATGAGAAACTGAAATAACAGGGGGCGGATGATGCAGCTACAGGTTAACGCAACGGAAATCAAAACGGTTTATGAGCAGCAGCTCTTCAATGGCAAAAATTTCCATGTGTTTATCTATAACAAGACGGAAAGCGTCACCGGGCTGCATCAGCACGACTATTATGAATTTACCCTGGTATTGACCGGACGTTATTACCAGGAGATTAACGGGAAGCGTGTGCTGCTGGAACGTGGAGATTTTGTTTTTATCCCGGTGGGGTCGAATCACCAAAGTTTCTATGAGTTTGGCGCAACGCGTATTCTGAACGTAGGAATTAGTAAACGTTTTTTTGAACAGCATTATCTTCCGTTACTGCCGTTTTGTTTTGTGGCATCGCAGGTATACAGGGCGAATAGCACCTTCCTTACCTATATTGAAACGGTGATTGCGTCGTTGAATTTTCGCGGCAATGGGCTCGACGAATTTATCGAAGTGGTGACATTTTATATTATAAACCGCTTACGTCATTACCGCGAAGAGCAGGTTTATGATGATATTCCACAATGGCTGAAAGCAACCGTGGAGATAATGCATGATAAAACGCAGTTTGGCGAACATGCGCTGGAAAATATGGTGCGCCTGTCGGCAAAATCCCAGGAGTATCTGACGCGCGCCACCCGACGTTATTACAGCAAAACGCCGATGCAAATCATTAATGAGATTCGCATTAATTTTGCCAAGAAACAGTTGGAAATGACCAACTATTCGGTTACGGATATTGCTTATGAAGCCGGGTATAGCAGTCCAAGTTTGTTTATTAAAACGTTTAAGAAGATGACCTCATTTACGCCGAATAGTTATCGGAAGCGATTGACGGAAATTAATGAGTAACGGTTTGCATTGCTCGATTAATTACATTTCACGCTTGCCCCAATAGCGCGGGGAACGTCACGCTATTTCTTACGAGCGGGCATAGCGTAATACATATCAGTGTTATACACTGAAGGGAGATATTATGAGCCAGAAATTAAAAGTCGTCACTATTGGTGGCGGGAGCAGCTACACCCCTGAATTACTTGAAGGCTTTATTAAACGCTACCATGAATTACCTGTCACCGAATTATGGCTGGTTGACGTTGAAGACGGGAAAGAGAAGCTGGGCATTATTTATGATCTCTGCCAGCGAATGATTGATAAAGCAGGCGTTCCGCTAAAATTGTATAAAACGCTGGATCGCCGGGAAGCGCTGAAAGACGCTAATTTTGTCACTACCCAGCTACGCGTTGGTCAACTCAAAGCCCGTGAACTGGACGAGCGTATCCCGCTTAGCCACGGCTATCTGGGGCAAGAAACCAACGGCGCTGGCGGTTTATTTAAAGGGTTGCGTACCATTCCGGTTATTTTTGACATTATTAAGGATGTTGAAGAATTATGTCCGAATGCGTGGGTCATTAACTTTACTAACCCGGCGGGGATGGTGACGGAAGCGGTTTATCGTCATACCAACTTTAAAAAATTCATCGGCGTATGTAATATTCCTGTCGGCATGAAAATGTTTATTCATGACGTGCTGGCGCTGAATGAGAATGACGATCTTTCCATTGACCTGTTTGGTCTAAACCATATGGTCTTTATTAAAGATGTGCTGGTGAATGGCACCTCACGGTTCGCAGAATTACTGGATGGCGTGGCGTCCGGTCAGTTGAAAGCGTCAACCGTAAAAAATATCTTTGATCTGCCGTTTAGTGAAGGATTGATTCGCTCGCTGAACATGCTGCCGTGCTCTTATTTGTTGTATTACTTCAAGCAAAAAGAGATGCTGGCGATTGAAATGGGCGAATATTACAAAGGCGGCGCGCGCGCTCAGGTCGTACAAAAAGTGGAGAAACAACTCTTCGACTTGTACAAAAATCCTGAGCTAAACGTGAAGCCGAAAGAGCTTGAGCAACGCGGCGGCGCTTATTATTCCGATGCCGCTTGTGAAGTCATTAACGCTATTTATAATGACAAGCAGACTGAGCATTACGTTAATATTCCACATCATGGGCATGTCGAGAATATCCCGGCGGACTGGGCGGTGGAAATGACCTGCATTCTGGGACGCAATGGCGCGACGCCGCACCCGCGTATCACCCGTTTTGACGAAAAAGTGCTGGGGCTTATCCACACTATTAAAGGATTTGAGGTCGCGGCCAGCAATGCGGCGCTGAGCGGAAACTTTAATGATGTGCTGCTGGCGCTTAACCTGAGTCCGCTGGTGCATTCCGACCGCGACGCAGAAGTCCTGGCGCGTGAACTCATTCTGGCGCATGAAAAATGGCTGCCTAATTTTGCCGCTTGCATCGAAGCGCTTAAAGGTAAGCACCACTGACAGAGGTAGGCTATGGAACGCGTGTTGATTGTGAATGCCGATGATTTTGGCCTGAGTAAAGGGCAAAATTACGGCATTGTTGAAGCATATCGCAACGGCGTTGTGACCTCCACGACGGCGCTGGTCAATGGCGAGGCTATTGACCATGCGGCGCAGCTTAGCCGCGAGCTGCCTGCGCTTGGGGTGGGAATGCATTTTGTTTTGACGTTAGGCAAACCGGTGTCAGAGATGCCGGGCCTGACGCGAGACGGCCTGTTGGGGAAATGGATCTGGCAAATGGCGGAGGAGGATACGCTTCCGCTGGATGAAATTGCGCATGAACTGGCGTGTCAGTATCAGCGTTTCATCGACGTATTTGGCCGCGAGCCAACGCATCTCGACAGTCACCATCATGTGCATATGTTCCCGCAAATTTTCCCCATCGTCGCCTGCTTTGCGGCGCAGCGCGGGATTGCGTTACGTATTGACCGCCAGACGGTGTTGAACGCCGACGATCTGCCGTCGGATTTGCGCAGCACTCAAGGATTTAGTAGTGAATTTTACGGCGAGGAGATCACCGAAGCGTGCTTTTTACGCATTCTGGATGCCTCGGCGCATCGAGGAGAGGCCTCTCTGGAGGTGATGTGTCATCCGGCGTTTGTGGACAACATTATTCGCCAGAGCGCCTATTGTTACCCCCGCTTAACTGAACTGGAGGTGTTGACGTCTGCGTCACTCAAGGCAGCGATTGCGGAACGTGGATATCGTCCTGGCAGTTTTCTTGATATTTAGCTCCTGAGTTTGCGGCGCAAGAATGCGCCGCATTTTTTGCCGTTTATGCAGGAATCGCGTTAATTTTCCCCGCACGCGACCAGACACGGTGTGCCGCCATCAGCGTCAGCAGAGTGTCCATAAAGTAGTGGTCAACGTTATCGGCCTCAGCAAGTCCTTCTTCCCCCTGGCTATCAATGTTTAAAAGCGCCTTAAACCGTCGGGCGTCGCCTGCCAGTGCGATGGGCTTCAGATGTTTGTAGGCTTCCAGAAGGTAGTAACGGGCATCGCCGCAACTCTCGATATCGGCAATATTGCCGCACGGTACTATTACCGCATCGACCGTTAGCGACGGCGCGCCGGCAAAGGTTGCCGCAATAGTTAATGTTGAACCGTCATCAGCCGTTACTTCACCCATCCGTGAATAGAGCAGTTTTGCGTGGACGCCTTTAGCTTTTAAAGCCTGCAAAATGGTCAGCAGATCGGCGGCGTTAACCTTGTCGTTCAGCAGGATAGCGACCACGCGGCCTTTAACATCGCCGTCCGGCACCGCATACAGGCTGAGCGCCGGATCTTTTTTCAGACCGTTGACATCAGGAGGCGGGGCAATTTGCGTTTGCTCATGGGTGAGTGCAAAACCGAGATTATGCGCGACGCCCTCAGCCAGCGTAACATCAATATGCGCTAACTGATCGACCACCCGCTCCCGAATATACGCGCGGGCGACTTTACCCAGTTCAAAGCTGAACGCGTCAATAATATGCTGCTGTTCTATCGGCGTCTGACTGAGCCAGAACAGGCGAGGATGCGAGTAATATTCACCGAAAGAGGGGCTGCGTTCGCGGATTTTATTGCCATCCACGCGTTCCTGGTATGATTCGAAGCCGCCGCGTTTTGGCGCTGGCGGCGTTTCGCGTGGCCAGTTGTCATTAATGGAGTTTGGTTCATAGTTCGCCGGATTGGTGTCGATATCCATCCGGTGCATACCGTCACGCTGGAAGTTATGGTAGGGGCAGGTAGGGCGGTTAATCGGAATTTCGTGGAAGTTTGGCCCGCCCAGACGACTGATTTGCGTGTCGGTATAAGAGAACAGACGCCCCTGTAACAGCGGATCGTTGGTAAAATCAATGCCGGGAACAATATGCCCTGGATGAAATGCCGCCTGTTCGTTTTCAGCGAAAAAGTTATCCGGATTACGGTTTAACACCATTTTGCCGACGCGTTGTACTGGCACCAACTCTTCCGGAATCAGTTTGGTCGGATCGAGCAGATCAAAATCGAATTTAAATTCATCCTCTTCGGCAATGAGTTGTAGGCCCAGCTCGTATTCCGGGAAATCGCCCGCTTCGATGGCCTCCCACAGATCCCGGCGGTGAAAATCCGGATCGCGACCGGTCAGTTTTTGTGACTCATCCCATACCAGCGAGGCTTTACCTGCCAACGGTTTCCAGTGGAAACGGACAAAGGTCGCTTTCCCTTGTGCATTGATCAGACGGAAGGTGTGAATGCCGAACCCTTCCATCGTCCGATAACTGCGTGGAATACCGCGATCCGACATTGCCCACATGACGTTGTGCAGCGTCTCAGGCTGTAAGGAAACATAGTCCCAGAAGGTGTCGTGCGCGCTCTGTCCTTGCGGAATAGCCCAATGAGGTTCGGGCTTAACGGCGTGCACAAAATCTGGAAACTTATGCGCATCCTGGATAAAAAAGATCGGCGTGTTATTACCGACGAGATCGAAAATTCCCTCTTCGGTATAAAATTTGGTCGCAAAACCGCGGATATCACGTACGGTATCAGCAGACCCCGCGCCGCCCTGTACTGTCGAAAAGCGAACAAAGACCGGGGTAATTTTCTGTGGAGCGCACAGAAACGCGGCTTTCGTGATGTCGCTCAGGTCTTTATATGGCTGGAAATAGCCGTGCGCTGCAGATCCGCGGGCGTGAACGATCCTCTCCGGGATACGCTCATGGTCAAAGTGGGTAATTTTCTCGCGCAGGATAAAATCTTCCAACAGCGTAGGGCCACGGCTGCCGGCGCGAAGAGAATTTTGATCGTCGGCGATGCGCACGCCCTGATTGGTGGTCAGCGCATAATTTTCGCTGCCTTTACGAAAGGCGTCGAGGGCGGTGAGCTTATCATTCGCGGTCTCGGGCGCTTTTAAGCTGCCGGGGGCCGTCGGTTGCGCGCCCGGCGGCGTCGGTTCTGGCGTGGGGCGATGTGAACCGTCTGACGGCGCCAGGGAGTCCAGGCCGGGCTGTGATTCACGGGTATCATGCACGGGGGACTGATGGGGGGATTTCTCATTATGCGACATTGAACTCGTCTCCTGCTTTCATCACTGAAATGGGCGTGGTAGTAGTCAAAATCACTCTAACTATAGAACATTTCAGCAATTATGCCGGGGGAGAGCGGAACGGCAGACAAGGCTCAATAGGGAAATCGCACGCGCGGAACAGGACGTCGGGGGCGAAGATCGGCTAAAATAGTGTTTTTCTGATTTTTAGCCTTAGAGCCTATCCCAGTAGGCGTTATTGGCGCAGCCAGTTTGGACACGGACAGCGCGCAAAAACCGGAGCGTACACGTAGTACGTGAGGATTTTGAGCACTGCCCAGGACCAAAATGGCAAGTAAAATAGCCCTAATGGGATAGGCTCTTAGCCTCTTTTAGTGAAGCATTAATGATGAAACCTCTTCGCCAGCAAAATCGCCAGATTATTAGCTATATTCCGCGTGTTGAACCCGCGCCGCCGGAACATGCGATAAAAATGGATACGTTTCGCGACGTCTGGATACTGCGCGGTAAATATGTTGCCTTTGTTCTGACGGGGGAGTCATTTCAACGGTCGCCCGCCTTTAGCGTGCCAGAATCGGCGCAACGTTGGGCGAATCAGGTTCGCCAGGAAAACGAAATCGCTGACTAAGAAAAAACAAAACGCCGGTACTGGAGACCGGCGTTTTTAGTGACAGACATTTTGAGTTGCCGATCGTCGTGTCTCAGACGATGTGAACTCCCGATAATGTATTATCGATGCGCCAGTTCAGCGTCTTCTTCGCTATCGAGAATGGTTTTATCGGTCTGCTTCAGCCACTGGCTGGTCAGCGTACCCGCGGTCATTGAGCCACTCACGTTCAGCGCGGTACGGCCCATATCAATCAACGGTTCGACGGAGATTAACAGCGCGACCAGCGTGACCGGTAAGCCCATGGCAGGCAGCACAATCAGCGCGGCGAAGGTCGCGCCGCCGCCAACGCCGGCAACACCCGCCGAACTTACAGTAACGATACCCACCAGCGTGGCTATCCATACGGGGTCTAAGGGGTTGATGCCGACCGTCGGCGCAACCATTACCGCCAACATCGCAGGATAAAGACCGGCACAACCGTTTTGGCCGATGGTCGCGCCAAAAGAGGCAGCAAAGCTGGCGATGGACTCCGGCACGCCCAGGCGGCGGGTTTGCGCTTCGACATTAAGTGGAATGGAGGCGGCGCTGGAGCGGCTGGTAAAGGCAAATGTCAGCACCGGCCACACCTTGCGGAAATATTTCAGCGGGCTAATCCCGTTCACGCCCAATAGTATGCCGTGAACCACAAATATTATCGCCAGACCAAGATATGACGCTACCACGAAGCTTCCAAGCTTAATGATGTCCTGCAAATTAGAGCCGGCAACCACTTTCGTCATCAGCGCCAGTACGCCGTAAGGCGTAAGTTGCATCACCAGACGCACCAGCTTCATCACCCAGCTTTGCAGGGTATCGATAGCAACAAGCACACGCTCGCCTTTTGGCGCATCATCTTTCAGCAGTTTAAGCGCGGCCACGCCCAGGAATGCGGCGAAAATCACCACGCTGATAATAGACGTAGGATTTGCGCCAGTCAGATCCGCAAACGGATTT
The DNA here is from genome assembly GCF_046548235.1 of Salmonella sp. SAL4457. Lineage (NCBI taxonomy): Bacteria > Pseudomonadati > Pseudomonadota > Gammaproteobacteria > Enterobacterales > Enterobacteriaceae > Salmonella > Salmonella sp. SAL4457. The sequence goes on along the minus strand of NZ_JBGDZO010000001.1, from coordinate 991,738 downwards.
TTCGGTACAAAAGACAGCACCAGTTGCGGCACGCTGAGATCGGCCACTTTGCCGACATAGCTCGTCTCAATGGCATTCAGACGCGCGGTTTCCGCGCCGCCCTGAACCAGACCTTCCGCCGTCAGTCCGAACAGATTGGTGACCAGCACGCCCACCAGCGCTGCGATAAGGGTAGTAAACAGCAGCGTGCCGATAGTCAGAAAACTGATTTTCCCCAATTGAGAGGCGTTATGCAGTCGTGCCACGGCGCTTAAAATAGAGGCGAATACCAGCGGCATCACAATCATTTGTAGCAATTGCACATAGCCGTTGCCGACAATATTGAACCACTGAATGGAGTCTTTTAACACCTGACTGTCAGCGCCATAAATGGTGTGCAGGGCCAGACCAAAGACCACGCCCATCACAAGGCCGACAAGCACTTTTTTAGCCAGACTCCACTGTTTATGACGGGCCTGCGCCAGTACAAACAGCAGAATGACGAACACCGCAATGTTCGCAATTAATGGAAAATTCATCCCCGTTCTCCTGATTTTTTTATTATGAAGCGCTGTGTTTTAGCGATTCTGTTCGCGCAAGATTAGCAGAACTGTGAGCTGGCTCTTATATTCAAATGGAATGGTTTATACCAAAAATGATTTTGGCGTTGATTTACTAATCAATCTGGTGATTTATAAAACGATTGAACTGCATTTGCAGGATAGTAATCATCTGCGAAGACCAGCGTATGACGTTGTTTTCCGGCATGGACTGTGGCATCCACACCGCCCAGGCAAACAACGCCATGCATAAAAATCGCTCCAGTTGATTGCCTTTGCGCGGCGCCAGAATAGGCAGGCGGAAACGCCAGCGGCACGGCCACAGTAAGGGAACGCCTGCGGGGGTGAGCATATCCGCGACGATATGGCTTAAATAGCCAAGTACCATGCCTTGCAGCGCATCCGCCGGGATAATCCACGTATCCGGTACCTTGAGATAAAAGGTCGCCAGTAGGGCAAAGACCGCCAGCAGACTATGGGTAAACCCCCGGTGACCAAACGCGCGGGCGATCGGTTTCGATACCCATTTCAGGCGCTGGCCAAGAAAAGATTTGGGGTGGTCGATATCCGGCAGCAGACAGGTCAAAATAGCCGAAGGAATAATATGCCACCAGTCGCCGTGCGCAAGGACGGGCGTTAACTCGGCATTCTTGGCGAAAACCGCGCTGGCTATAGAAAAAAGAAGATGTCCTTCCGCCGTCATGATAAAACCCATTAAACTGTCAATTCATACAGTATAGGGTTTTTATACAGTAGGCGGAAGTGGTGACGTTGTAACTCTTTGTCTCTGTCAAAGCCGCTTGCCGTCTGGCTCAGCGGCTAATTGCCCGTTGACTTTGTTTCGGAAACATCTTAACCGAGTAGATGCGCCGCCGTCAGCTCTGTCAGTGAGTTAAGTTTGACATTCGCCAGCGCAAAGCGCGGATCATGCTGGTTTTCTTCTGCTGGCACCACAATGGCGCGCATTCGCGCCGCCTTTGCCGCGATTAAACCATTCACCGAATCCTCCAGCGCCACGCAGGTTAATGGATCAACGCCTAATTTGGCCGCACAATCCAGATAGACCTGCGGGTGCGGTTTGCTGTAGGGCAATTTTTCCGCAGAGGCCAGCGCGTCAAAACTGTCGCGCAGTTCAAACATGGTGAGCACTTTTTCCAGCATATGCAGCGGCGATGCCGAGGCAAGCCCCACTAATAGCCCCTGCGCTTTACACAGCGCCACGGCCTCGCGCACACCCGGTAAAAGAGGGCGCGTCTCTTCGATAAGCGTAATCGCGCGGGCAATAACACGGTTTGTCACTTCCTGGCGATCGGGGCCGCTCCATGGTTGCTGCGCAAACCAGAGATCGACAACCATATCAATGCGTAGCCCAAGCGTGTCTGGTAACTCATGGCGCCGAGTAATATCTACGCCTAAACTTGCCATCACGTCCAGTTCAGCGCGATCCCAGAGCGGTTCGGAATCGATCAGTAGTCCATCCATATCGAAAATTGCAGCAAGAATTTGACGTGGGGTTGACATCACAACCTCTCCTGTTGAGATTAAAAAATAACGAATTAAGCGTTCATTATGACCATGTTCTTAGTATATCGCCCTTAAAGATCAGGCGAAAACGGGAATCAACAGGTAGACTTAGGCCAAAACGACGCGTCTTTATCAAGGGGAACTCATGACGTATCAACAAGCTGGACGCATTGCAATCCTAAAAAGAGTTGTTGGGTGGGTTATTTTTATTCCGGCACTGCTTTCCACGCTCATCTCAGTCCTTAAATTTATGTATGCGCACAGTGAAAAGCAGGAGGGGATAAATGCGGTAATGCTGGATTTTACCCACGTAATGATAGACATGATGCGCGTGAATACGCCGTTTCTGAATGTTTTTTGGTACAACTCGCCGACGCCGAATTTTCAGGGAAGCCTGAATATCGGTTTCTGGCTCATTTTTATTCTGATTTTTGTCGGGCTGGCGATGCAGGATTCCGGCGCCAGAATGAGCCGCCAGTCACGTTTTTTACGTGAAGGCGTGGAAGATCAGTTGATCCTGGAAAAAGCAAAAGGCGCGGAAGGACTAACGCGTGAGCAGATAGAGTCACGTATCGTGGTGCCGCACCATACCATCTTTTTACAGTTTTTCCCGCTCTATATTTTGCCGGTCATTATTATCGTGCTCGGCTACTTTTTCTTTTCCTTGTTAGGTTTCATGTAAACTGAAAAATGCCGGATAGCGCGTATCCGGCATGGGCTGTACCTATACCGCAAGCAGCCGATCCATCGCTTTTTGCGCAGTGGCCAGGTGCTGACCGCCAAACAGCCTTGCCCGATTAAGCAGAGTGTAGAGCTGGTAAATCGGCTGCCTGTCGAGAAAATCCAGCGGTAGCGGCGAAACGGACTGATAGCCATCATAAATCTGCGGTGGCTGATCGGTATGCAGCGGTAGCATCGCCAGATCGCATTCTCTGTCGCCCCAATAGCAGGCTGGATCGAAGATATAGGGGCCGTCAGGGCCAAGCGCGCAGTTCGCCGACCATAGATCGCCATGCAAAAGAGAAGGCTGCGGTTGATGCGACGCCAGACGTTGCTGAACATGTTCAACAATGGCGTCAATATTACCAAAGGTAATGCCTTTTTCCGCGGCGAGTTCAAGTTGCCAGCCAATGCGCTGTTCGGCGAAAAAAGTCGACCAACGGCGTTGCCAGGTATTCGGCTGCGGCGTGGTAGAGAGCGCGTTGTCAAAATCGAGGCCGAATTGAGGTTGGTCGCTCCATTGGTGCAGGCGCGCCAGCTGTTGCCCAAGAATAAACGCATTATGGGCATCCAGCGGGCGGGGCGAGAGGTAGTCCATGACTAAAAAGCTGTAATCCCGATCCGAACCTACCGCCCATACCTTAGGCACAACAACGGTTTTACTGCGGGAGAGCAGCTCCAGCTGATCGGCTTCTGCGGTAAAACCGCGAAGCATTTCTCGTTCATCGCACTTCACGAAAAAATCATGGCCTGCATAACGTAAATGCCATGCGGCATGAACTTCTCCGCCTGGCAGTTCATTACGCAGTTCGATTTCGCCTTCACCGACTTGCTCGCTTAAAAGACGACTGATAGCTTGCCACATAATGTCTCTCCCCACGTTGTCTGCCAGATCATAAGGTTAGCGCAAAAATGCGGTTAAAAAATACGAACTAACGCACATCGCGGACGCGCCGCGGCGGGAATGGCACTTATTGTGCGTTTTTACTCCACGCCTCCCAGGTCGCCACGGTAATGTCGACATCCTTATCTAACGCGCTTTTCGCAAGTCCGGCGACAAGCGCTTTGATTTCATCAGCGCTCTGAGCGCTAACAAAGCCAAACGTATTGGTGCCGAGCTCATGCACATTCCCTTCATCGTCCGTTAATGTCAGCAAAAAACCGCTGCGCGTCAGATGATTATTGAGTTCGTTAATCTCGGTCAGGGAATCTTCATGGAAGGTTACGGTAATAACATAACGGGTAATATCGCCACTGACCATCGTTCACCTCGTTGGGAGCAACTGTGTTTTTAACAGCGGCGGATGCGCTGCCCGTTAACCGATTTTCCGGTATCCCCCTCGGCGAGGGGGAAACGATTATTGCGCGGAAAGATAGGCGTATATTTTTTGGGTATCGTCACGAGAACACAGACGCGTACCTTGATTGAGCGTAGCAGCGCTGCCTGCCGCCACACCGAAGCGCACCATCTTTTCCAGCGACGCGTCTTGCGCCAGTTTTAACGTCATCGCGCCTACCATACTGTCGCCTGCGCCGACAGTACTTTGACTTTTCACCGGGGGAGGAACAACCTGGATGCAATTCTCACTGTCTATGCCCAGCGCCCCTTGCGGCCCCAGAGAGACCACTACCCGGCGAGCCTTGCCGCTTTGCACTAATTCCTGGGCCGCTTTACGCACATCATCAGGCTGCGTCAGATCGCGATTAACCAACGCGCTCAATTCTTTCAGGTTAGGTTTCACCAGTTCGATATCGCCAAGCGCCAGCGCGGCGGTGAGCGCGTCGCCAGAGCTATCAATAATGCAGCGAATGCCTTGCTTCTGTGCGGCGGAAATCAGTTGCGTGAGTTTCTCGACCTTAACGCCGGGCGGAAGGCTGCCGCTGATAACCAGAATTGCCCCGGATTCAATTTCCAGTACCTGTTCTTCAAGCTGGCGAAATTCGTCATCGTCCAGCGTGGCGCCGGGCATAACAAAACGATACTGTTCGCCGCTGGACTCGACGTGGACGTGCAGGTTCTGACGCGTCCAGTCCTTCGCATCGACGGTAGACACGGGGACATTTTCATCAGCCAGTAGTGCGACCAGATGTTCGCCGGTAGCGCCGCCAGCCGGGAAAATTGCGGTCGCGGTGCCGCCAAGATGCGCAATGGCGCGAGCGACATTAATACCCCCGCCGCCGGGTTCGAATACCGGCGCGGAGCACCGCAGTTTACCTTCGGGATAAATTTGCGGCGTGATTGTTGCGCTATCGAGAGAGGGCGCAAGCGTCAACGTATAGATACGTACCATCGTTACCTCCTGTTAGGCTGATTTCAGTCTGGCACTTAATCCCCGGAAAGTGAAGGAATTAACAATATGATTTTCCGGATCTTTATTTAAAGAAGTGCGATGTAAAGTTATATAAATAAATGAATGCTTCGGGAGGGTTCTTATTCAAAAAATGAAATAGTAATTGATTGCTATGTTATTCGGGGCTTCTTATAATTCGCTACCTTTCCAGGGGCGTTTGTCATTGATCCCTATGAAAGTTTCCGGGACCGTCGTGGTCTCTTTTTTAGTTGTACGGACTCTATATAAATGAAGCTTTTGAAGGCAGTACCCGCTGTAGTTATGCTGGCGGGTGGCGTGTTCGCGTCTCTGTATGCCGCCGCCGATGATTCCGTTTTTACTGTCATGGATGATCCCTCCACCGCGAAAAAACCTTTTGAAGGTAATCTGAATGCGGGCTACCTTGCTCAGTCAGGCAATACTAAAAGTTCTTCCTTAACGGCTGACACGGCGATGACCTGGTATGGACAACGTACCGCCTGGTCATTATGGGGCAATGCCAGCAATACCTCCTCTAATGATGAACGCTCTTCAGAAAAATATGCGGTAGGCGCGCGTAACCGTTTTAATATGACGGATTATGATTATACCTTTGGCCAGGCCAGTTGGCTGACAGACCGTTTCAACGGTTATCGTCAGCGCGACGTACTGACCGCCGGTTACGGGCGGCAGTTCCTTAATGGTCCAGTGCACAGCTTCCGTTTTGAATTCGGTCCTGGGGTTCGCTATGACGAACATACGGACGATACTACTGAAACGCAGCCGTTGGGTTATGCTTCCGGCAGCTATGCCTGGCAGTTAACTGACAATGCTAAGTTTACACAGGGGGTGTCAGTATTTGGCGCAGAAGACACCACACTAAATTCGGAAACAGCCCTCAATGTCGCCATTAACGAACATTTTGGTCTAAAGGTGGGGTATAATTTAACGTGGAACTCGCAGCCGCCTGAATCAGCGCCTGAACATACCGATCGCCGCACTACGGTAACGCTGGGCTATAAGATGTAATATTGCGCCGGGTTACGTTACGTAACCCGGTTATTCCGTGGTGACGCCTCAGAAGAAGAAGGTGATGTCGCCGTTGATATAAGAATAGTCGTCTCCGGTGCGAAATTCCGACGTGACTTTGTTTAAAGAAAGAGAAAATGCGACGGGAGAATAGCCGATGGTGGCACCGACGCGATATTCATCCACGGTTTTATTAATATCCACCGTTTCCATTTTTGTTTGCAGCGTTTTCCCCTGTAACGTGTAGTTTTTATCAACTTCCCTGCGCTCAACGCCAGCAAATACCTTATAGATCAATCCCTCTTTTTGAGTGTGTATTAACCCTCGGCGGGACAGTAACCCAAACCCATTATCAGAGTTGAAGGTCTTATCATTTCCCAGCGCAACGGTTGCGCCGTACCCTAAATACTGGAAGAGATTGCCGCCGACAGCAGAGACTTCTGGATAGAAGCCCACATTGACGCCCAGAATATCAATAGCTGGCGTAAGGGACACCATTCCTTTTGCTGTATAACCATAACGGTTTTCAATTTGATCCTGCCAGGCAGGGTATTTTTCTGCGCCTATTATTCGATGCGCCCGATTCTGAACCTCCTGACCACCTGCGTCAGGACCAATAACACCGATATCGGTACCTAAACGATAACGTAACCAATTGGTGGCTAATGAATTCCACTCCAGTCCGGTATGAAGAAAGGCGCTGAACGCGCGGTCGCCTTTGACGGCTTCAGGCTTTCTCTTATTGGCGCCTGATGGAGAATAAATATCTTGCGCGATATGAAAAGAGAGTTGACTGGCGTCAGTGAGATCGTGGCTGTAGCCTAAAAAGAGCCCGGCAGTATAATCACCCCGGTCTGCAGCCGGGTGCCCATAAAGGGCATTTAAGGATGGTTGAAATATACCTGCATCATCATTCGCCACTGAAATAGCAAGGCTACTGGCATTGGCCATTGTGGTCGTACTGAGTATGGCGGCAATCATCGTTGCGCAATAGCTGTATTTGTTCACTTTTTACCCCTGAATATGAAAGTGAATACTCTTATTTTTACAAAGTAATAAGCACAGCAGCATGATGCGCAGTGCCTATTAAACCTTTAAATATAACTAAACTCCTGCCAGCAGCGAGTCATTGAGAGGATACGTTGCCTTAATGTTGAAAAATGGTGTTAAAAAACATGCGCCAGATATTATTGAATATCCATTTTTCATTCGCTATCTGAGTGCGAGAAATTATTGGCTTCACGATTATGCATATAATACGATGTTTTTTGGTATCAATATGAATATCATGTTGTATTCTTTTGAGCTCATTTTCTATGATGGCTTCGATGTTTATCTGTTATTAATTTTTACCGTGATAGTGTTGTCTTTAATGATGAGCGCATCTAACGGCTGGCAGGGTAATATAACCAAATTATTGCTACCTGAATTATTAGGGCGGTTATTATTAAGAAAGAAAAAATGAATAAAACCATTAATCTGCTAAAATTACTGCCCGTAGTATTATTAAGCGCATGTACTACATCGTATCCTCCCCAGGATACAACATCGGCACCCGAGTTACCCCATCGTAACGTACTCGTTCAGCAACCTGATAACTGTAGCGTTGGCTGTCCTCAAGGAGGAAGTCAACAAACAATCTATCGCCATGTCTATACGCTCAATAATAATAGCGCCACGAAATTTGCCAACTGGGTTGCCTATAGCGTGACAAAGACCAGCCAGGCAAGCGGTCGCCCGCGGAACTGGGCGCAGGACCCCGATTTACCGCCCTCGGATACGTTGGCCCCTTCGGCCTATAAAAATGCCCATACGCTATTAAAAGTCGACAGGGGACACCAGGCGCCGTTGGCAGGATTGGGCGGCGTTTCGGACTGGCCGTCGTTAAATTATTTATCGAATATTACGCCGCAGAAATCCGCCCTGAACCAGGGAGCATGGGCTGCACTGGAAAACCGGGTGCGCGAACTTGCCAAACAGGCTGATGTATCTGTAGTGCACGTAGTGACCGGCCCCCTTTTTGAGCGGCATATCGCCACATTGCCAGAAGATGCGACGGTAGAAATTCCCAGCGGGTACTGGAAGGTTTTATTCACCGGAACGGCGCCGTCAAAAAGTGAAGGAAATTACGCTGCGTTTATTATGGATCAGAATACACCCCGTTCGGCGAATTTTTGCGACTATCAGGTTACCGTGGAGGCTATCGAACATAAAACGAAGCCAGTGCTGACGCTGTGGTCTGCCTTGCCTGAAGCGGTAGCCAGCGAGGTGAAAACGACAAAGGGGAGTCTGGCGCAGAAGTTAGGTTGTCGATGAGAAGCGCTATACGGCGCGTGGAAAGATAATGGAGAAACTCTGTCAAGGGCCTTGATTTGCTACAGAGTGATGCAATCTCCCTTTTTTTAGTGTTACCATCGTCATGCCGGACGAAAATAGCGATTTTCGTCTGTGTCGAAGGTTGTGCGCCAATTTAGCAATGGTTGGCTAGATGGATACACAACTCACTGTCAATAAATTCATTTTCTCTTTGTATGTGATCTTGCGTAATAAGTACAATCCTTCATTCACATCCATTCTCGTTCGTTTAAACCTGTTTCACCAGTTCCGCGTCATTACTGGTAATAGCGGATATATATGTTTCATACCGTTTTACATTGATCCCTTTCGCGCCGTAAGATGTACGTACCTAATCTAACTTAAGCAGGGAACTGTCATTCATAACACAGAGTTTATTGGTATCAATGGTAGATTATATTACGGTGACAATCTCGGGATGATCCGCATATGAGTAGATGTGGATTAGGGCGGAGTAGCGGCAGGACTAATAATAACCGGCGGCGAGAAATACATAATTGAGGGGCTATCATAAATCATCATCTAGAAACGCAAGCACTATCATGAATATATCATAAGTAATTTACGTTGGTAATGATGGCTCAGCAAACCCAACAAGCTTTACAGGAACAATTTTTACGCTTCAGAGCCAAATAAAACGGCGGCATTGCCGCCGTATAACTTATTTATTGTTTCTTAGTAAAACGAATCTTATATGCTCTGAAAAAACAAAGGAAGATGCAATGTATACCATAAAAGCAATCATCAAATGCTCAGGGAACAACCATCCCATGCTAACAGGAATCACACTTATTCCAATGCAAAATAGGAACATTATGAAATAATGCGCTGACTTTGTTTCCTGAGTTTTATTGGAGAAATACTTAGCTAGGACGCCTTTAAATACTCCAGATATAACTAACCAAACTGGTGTAAAAAGCCCGAAATCTGCGTATAGTTCACCATACCCGAAAGCAGGAGCGCCCTGATTTCTGTAGAATGCATCAGGGAAAAATACTTTTGCCAGATACAATGCGCCAAAATCTTCAGGCTTATCAGGCCAAATAGCCCTCGGAATCCTCGAGTAAACCTCGCTCTCCATTAGTAATTTTCCGTACATAAAGTCAAAGTTTGAGGAAGCAACAAGAACAGCATTACGGGTATAATCCGAGTAATTCGCCATATTTTCTATCGGATTCCCATCAGTAAACGTATATGCAAAGAATGCCGTTACAATGACTGCTATAACAGCAAACGATTTTACCAGGAACATAAATTTAATTTTTTTATTTTCAATATATGAAAGGTAAAGGATGAATGCTATAAATATACTAAATATTGGTCCTTTGTTACCATGCAAGAAAATAAGTATACAGTTAAATAAAACTATGGAAATACAAAATAACTTTGATTTTTTGTATGTAAAGAACGCGCAAATAGAAGCGACAAGAGAAAACATTAATGAAGGATAGAAGTATATACCATACCCTGTTCTGGTTAATTCGTATATTCTTCTTGGGCTAAGTATATACTCTCTGAACTCCATCAACACTGGAAGGTAAATGATAAAAGCAAGGAAGGTGAATAACAATGAAGTAAACACATACCTTGGTTTATTTTTCGTGTTTGATTTGTTGTATATGGGTTTTCTTTGTGTGTAAAGATAAGAAATAACAAATGATGCTATGTATGTTATATAGCAAGTATAGAAAAACAAATATTCTACTGTATAATTCTGCACCTCTGAGAGGTATACAAATATACCTTCAAACACGTACAGTGTAGGGACTGTTATTATCAGGTATGGGACCATTACATTTATTATTTTTCCCTCAATTCTTACGGAAAGAGTATAGAGATAAACTATAAATAATAAGCATAATGCAATGTATGAAATTATAAGCATATAGAGCCTTTAGAAAAAATGCTTAGTATTAAAAATATTACCATCAGGCAAATAAGGTGTGGTACGGAAAATCTTCTGGCAAGATATTCTGAATCTGGTAGTCTATAATCATTACTCATCACTATCTTCCCGATATCAAAACCGTGTTATTGACATATTAACACTCATTAACACTCCTATCTACTGCGCCTCCGATAGCATGAAGCTATCAAGCATTTGCAGCACAAACATCAAACAATGTAAATGCTTTTGATAATTACACATGATTGTTACTGTGTTTATATACAGTGGCATTCGAAGATTCATCATGAGGTTCCCGAGTCCTGTAAAAGACTATACAGAGAAAGAGCTATCACTCGACGAGTAATTCATCTCACATCGTGCCGCGACATACTTCAAGCAACACAGACGAATTACAAGTACGGCATCATAAGTGAGACGTTGCTAGTTATAGAAGCTTCATAGCAGCATGTAATGGCTCTTTGCTGGTATGTGCTTTGGAAAGTGGGTTTCGTATTGTGCGTTATCGCATGCTGCCAGGTCCCCATCTGGAGAATATAGATAGCGGTCGTCGTGAAAAGCTATCTGATGTGAATGCCTCATACGGTGGCAGTAAGCCGAGACTCAGAGTGACCATGTACATCATTAACGATACGCGTGCCGGGTAGTGTGTTGGGATTCAGGTTCTGTAGAACAGAAAGATGCAATCTCCCTTTTTTTAGTGTTACCATCATCATGCCGGACGAAAATAGCGATTTTCGTCTGTGTCGAAGGTTGTGCGCCAATTTAGCAATGGTTGGCTAGATGGATACACAACTCACTGTCAATAAATTCATTTTCTCTTTGTATGTGATCTTGCGTATGGGTCACCACTGCAAATAAGGATATAACATGCCTGTTATTACTCTTCCTGATGGCAGCCAACGCCATTATGACCACCCTGTAAGCCCGATGGATGTTGCGCTGGACATTGGTCCAGGCCTGGCGAAAGCCACCATTGCGGGCCGTGTGAATGGCGAGCTGGTTGATGCTTCCGATCTGATTGAAAATGATGCGACGCTTTCCATCATCACCGCAAAAGATGAAGAGGGTCTGGAGATCATTCGTCACTCTTGCGCGCATCTGTTAGGTCACGCTATCAAGCAACTTTGGCCGCACACGAAAATGGCGATCGGCCCGGTTGTCGACAACGGTTTTTACTATGACGTTGATCTTGACCGCACGCTAACTCAGGAAGATGTCGAAGCGCTCGAAAAGCGGATGCATGAGCTCGCCGAGAAAAATTACGACGTTATCAAGAAGAAAGTCAGCTGGCACGAAGCGCGTGAAACCTTCGTGAAGCGTGGTGAAAGCTACAAAGTTTCCATTCTTGATGAAAACATTGCTCATGATGACAAGCCAGGCTTGTACCATCATGAAGAATATGTCGACATGTGTCGTGGTCCGCACGTGCCGAATATGCGTTTCTGCCATCACTTTAAACTGATGAAAACTGCCGGCGCATACTGGCGCGGTGACAGCAATAATAAGATGTTGCAGCGTATTTACGGTACGGCATGGGCAGATAAAAAAGCCCTGAACGCTTATCTGCAGCGCCTGGAAGAGGCCGCAAAACGCGACCACCGTAAAATTGGTAAGCAGCTCGACCTGTATCATATGCAGGAAGAAGCGCCGGGCATGGTGTTCTGGCATAACGACGGCTGGACTATCTTCCGCGAGCTGGAAGTCTTTGTTCGTTCTAAACTCAAAGAGTACCAGTATCAAGAAGTTAAAGGCCCGTTCATGATGGACCGTGTGCTGTGGGAAAAAACCGGGCACTGGGACAACTATAAAGATGCGATGTTCACCACATCCTCAGAAAACCGCGAATATTGCATCAAGCCGATGAACTGCCCGGGCCACGTTCAGATCTTTAACCAGGGTCTGAAATCCTATCGTGATTTGCCGCTGCGTATGGCGGAATTCGGTAGCTGCCACCGTAACGAGCCATCAGGCGCGCTGCATGGTCTGATGCGCGTACGCGGCTTTACGCAGGATGATGCGCATATCTTCTGCACCGAAGAGCAGATCCGCGATGAAGTTAACGCTTGTATTCGTATGGTCTACGATATGTACAGCACCTTTGGCTTCGAGAAGATCGTCGTCAAGCTTTCCACTCGTCCTGACAAGCGTATCGGCAGCGATGAGATGTGGGATCGTGCTGAGGCGGATCTGGCGGTTGCGCTGGAAGAAAATAATATCCCGTTTGAGTATCAACTGGGTGAAGGCGCATTCTACGGTCCGAAAATTGAATTTACCTTATATGACTGCCTCGATCGTGCATGGCAGTGCGGTACAGTACAGCTGGACTTCTCCTTACCGTCTCGTCTGAGCGCCTCCTATGTAGGCGAAGACAACGAGCGTAAGGTGCCGGTAATGATTCACCGTGCGATTCTTGGGTCGATGGAGCGCTTCATCGGTATCCTGACCGAAGAGTTCGCTGGTTTCTTCCCGACATGGCTCGCGCCTGTTCAGGTAGTCGTGATGAATATTACCGATTCGCAGTCTGAATACGTTAACGAATTGACGCAGAAACTACAAAATGCGGGCATTCGTGTAAAAGCAGACTTGAGAAATGAGAAGATTGGCTTTAAAATCCGCGAGCACACTTTACGTCGTGTCCCTTATATGTTGGTCTGTGGTGATAAAGAGGTGGAAGCAGGCAAAGTTGCCGTTCGCACCCGCCGCGGTAAAGACCTGGGCAGCCTGGACGTAAATGACGTGATTGAGAAGCTGCAACAAGAGATTCGCAGCCGCAGTCTTCAACAACTGGAGGAATAAAGTATTAAAGGCGGAAAACGAGTTCAAACGGCGCGTCCGAATCGTATTAATAGCGAAATTCGCGCGCAAGAAGTTCGCTTAACAGGTCTGGAAGGCGAGCAGCTTGGTATTGTGAGTCTGAGAGAAGCTCTGGAAAAAGCTGAAGAAGCCGGAGTAGACTTAGTCGAAATCAGCCCTAACGCCGAGCCGCCGGTTTGTCGTATAATGGATTACGGCAAATTCCTCTATGAAAAGAGTAAGTCTTCTAAGGAACAGAAGAAAAAGCAAAAAGTTATCCAGGTGAAGGAAATTAAATTCCGTCCTGGGACAGATGAAGGCGACTATCAGGTAAAACTCCGCAGCCTGATTCGCTTTCTCGAAGAGGGCGATAAGGCCAAAATCACGCTGCGTTTCCGCGGTCGTGAAATGGCCCACCAGCAAATCGGTATGGAAGTGCTTAATCGCGTGAAAGACGATTTGCAAGAACTGGCAGTGGTCGAATCCTTCCCAACGAAGATCGAAGGCCGTCAGATGATCATGGTGCTTGCTCCTAAGAAGAAACAGTAAGGCCTTCAAGTAACAATTCTGTGAAGCCTTCGGGCTTCACAGGTTTTGTTCGCCTATGTTTCGTTTATTAACAATGCGAAGTGGAAGTTATTAAAATGCCAAAAATTAAGACCGTACGCGGTGCTGCTAAGCGCTTCAAAAAAACCGGTAAAGGTGGTTTTAAGCACAAGCACGCTAACCTGCGTCACATTCTGACCAAAAAAGCGACTAAACGTAAACGTCACCTGCGTCCGAAAGCCATGGTTTCTAAAGGCGATCTGGGCCTGGTTATCGCGTGCCTGCCGTACGCATAAGCCGTTAACGTTTTTAACTTTTTAATTAGAATAGATACAGGAGAGCACATATGGCTCGCGTAAAACGTGGTGTAATTGCACGCGCACGTCACAAGAAAATTTTGAAACAAGCCAAAGGCTACTACGGTGCGCGTTCTCGCGTATACCGCGTTGCCTTCCAGGCAGTTATCAAAGCTGGTCAGTATGCTTACCGTGACCGTCGTCAACGTAAGCGTCAGTTCCGTCAACTGTGGATTGCGCGTATCAACGCAGCAGCACGTCAGAACGGTATTTCTTACAGCAAATTCATCAACGGCCTGAAAAAAGCCTCTGTTGAAATCGACCGTAAGATCCTGGCTGATATCGCCGTATTCGACAAAGTCGCGTTCACCGCGCTGGTTGAAAAAGCGAAAGCAGCTCTGGCATAAGCCAGTGAAAAGAGGGAGCCTGGCTCCCTCTCTTTTATTGACTGTTCAGTGAGTTGACAATTGACCTGTAACCCTTTTCAATAAAGGATATTCGGTTTTACCACATAAGGTAACGCAAGCATGAACGCTGCTATTTTCCGTTTCTTTTTTTACTTTAGCACCTGATTCCAGGAGGCTAGCGCGTGAAAAACGAAACGAAAAACAGCGCAAAAAAGCCTCCTGATGGAGGCTTTTTTTGTATCTGAAATCGAGAGATTACGTCCAATGAACCGGTGTCTTCACCGACACAATGAGGAAAACCATGTCACATCTCGCAGAGCTGGTTGCCAATGCAGCGGCCGCCATTAACCAGGCGTCAGATGTTGCCGCGTTAGACAATGTACGCGTCGAATATTTGGGCAAGAAAGGGCATTTAACCCTTCAGATGACGACCCTACGCGATCTGCCGCCGGAAGAGCGTCCGGCAGCCGGGGCAGTCATTAACGCCGCGAAAGAGCAGGTACAACAGGCTCTTAACGCGCGTAAAGCCGAGCTGGAAAGCGCAGCGCTTAACGCCCGTCTGGCCGCTGAAACCATCGATATCTCCCTGCCGGGGCGCCGTATTGAGAACGGCGGTCTGCATCCGGTCACTCGTACCATTGACCGTATTGAAAGTTTCTTCGGCGAGCTTGGTTTTACCGTGGCGACTGGCCCGGAAATCGAAGATGACTACCATAACTTCGATGCGTTAAACATTCCGGGTCATCATCCGGCCCGCGCCGATCATGATACCTTCTGGTTTGACGCGACCCGTCTGCTGCGGACCCAGACGTCTGGCGTCCAGATCCGGACGATGAAAGCGCAGCAACCGCCGATCCGTATTATTGCGCCGGGCCGTGTATACCGTAATGACTACGACCAGACGCATACTCCGATGTTCCATCAGATGGAAGGTCTGATTGTTGATACCAACATCAGCTTCACCAACCTCAAAGGTACGCTGCACGACTTCCTGCGTAATTTCTTTGAGGAGGATCTGCAGATTCGCTTCCGTCCTTCTTATTTTCCGTTTACCGAACCTTCTGCGGAAGTGGATGTGATGGGTAAAAACGGTAAATGGCTGGAGGTGCTGGGCTGCGGGATGGTGCATCCGAATGTGCTGCGTAATGTCGGTATCGATCCGGAAATCTATTCTGGCTTCGCTTTTGGTATGGGGATGGAACGTCTGACCATGTTGCGTTACGGCGTCACCGACCTGCGTTCATTCTTCGAAAACGATCTGCGTTTCCTTAAACAGTTTAAATAAAGGCAGGATAAAACAATGAAATTCAGCGAACTGTGGTTACGCGAGTGGGTTAACCCGGCAATTGATAGCGATGCGTTGGCTAACCAGATTACGATGGCTGGCCTGGAAGTAGACGGCGTTGAGCCGGTCGCGGGAAGCTTCAATGGCGTTGTGGTTGGGGAAGTGGTTGAGTGCGCCCAGCATCCGAACGCTGACAAATTGCGTGTAACGAAAGTCAACGTCGGCGGAGAACGCCTGTTGGATATCGTCTGCGGCGCGCCAAACTGTCGTCAGGGGCTGAAAGTAGCGGTGGCCACCATTGGCGCCATCCTGCCGGGCGATTTCAAAATTAAAGCGGCGAAACTGCGCGGCGAACCGTCTGAAGGGATGCTGTGCTCCTTCTCCGAACTGGGGATTTCCGACGATCACAGCGGCATTATCGAACTGCCGGCGGATGCGCCGCTGGGTACCGATATCCGTGAATACCTGAAGCTTGACGACAATACCATCGAAATTAGCGTCACGCCGAACCGTGCGGATTGCTTAGGTATCATCGGCGTTGCGCGTGATGTGGCGGTACTGAACAAAGCGCCGCTCCAGGAGCCTGAAATGGCGCCGGTTACGGCAACTATCAGCGATACGCTGCCGATTACAGTAGAGGCCGCTGATGCGTGTCCACGCTATCTGGGCCGGGTGGTAAAAGGCATCAATGTTAACGCGCCGACGCCGCTGTGGATGAAAGAGAAACTGCGTCGCTGTGGTATTCGCTCCATCGATGCGGTGGTTGACGTCACGAACTATGTGCTGCTCGAACTGGGTCAGCCAATGCATGCTTTCGATAAAGATCGCATTGATGGCGGTATTGTCGTGCGGATGGCAAAAGAGGGTGAAACCGTCGTCCTGCTGGACGGTAGCGAAGCGACGTTAAATGCGGACACGCTGGTGATCGCCGATCACCATAAGGCGCTGGGGATAGCCGGTATTTTTGGCGGCGAACATTCCGGAGTGAATGGCGAAACGCAAAATGTGCTGCTGGAGTGTGCGTACTTTAATCCGCTGTCTATCACCGGTCGCGCTCGTCGCCACGGTCTGCATACCGATGCGTCTCACCGCTACGAGCGCGGGGTGGACCCGGCGCTGCAATATAAAGCGATAGAGCGCGCTACTCGTCTGCTTCTTGATATCTGTGGCGGTGATGCGGGTCCGATAATTGATGTGAGCAACGAAGCAACGTTGCCGAAACGCGCCACCATTACGCTGCGTCGCAGTAAACTGGATCGCCTGATCGGGCATCATATTGCGGATGAGCAGGTCAGTGATATTCTGCGTCGTCTGGGCTGTGAAGTGACCGAAGGGCAGGACGAGTGGAAAGCTGTGGCGCCGACCTGGCGTTTCGATATGGAGATTGAAGAAGATCTGGTGGAAGAGGTGGCCCGCGTTTACGGCTATAACAATATTCCGGACGAGCCAATCCAGGCCGGTTTAATCATGGGGACGCACCGTGAAGCCGATCTGTCGTTGAAGCGGGTTAAAACCATGCTGAACGACAAAGGCTATCAGGAAGTGATTACCTATAGCTTTGTCGATCCTAAAGTACAACAGCTCATCCATCCAGGCGCAGAAGCGCTGCTGCTGCCAAACCCTATCTCCGTTGAGATGTCGGCGATGCGTCTGTCTCTGTGGAGCGGATTGCTGGCGACGGTGGTCTATAACCAAAACCGCCAGCAGAATCGCGTGCGTATTTTTGAAACCGGTTTACGTTTCGTTCCGGATACACAAGCCAATCTGGGTATTCGACAGGATCTGATGCTGGCTGGCGTGATTTGCGGTAACCGCTATGATGAGCACTGGAACCTGGCAAAAGAGACCGTTGATTTCTATGATTTGAAAGGCGATCTGGAAGCAGTATTGGATTTAACCGGCAAACTGGGTGATATCCAGTTTAAGGCGGAGATGAATCCGGCTCTGCATCCGGGACAGTCTGCGGCGATTTATCTGAAAGATGAACGTATTGGTTTTATTGGGGTTGTTCACCCTGAACTGGAACGTAAACTGGATCTGAATGGTCGTACGCTGGTGTTTGAACTGGAATGGAATAAGCTCGCAGACCGTATCGTGCCGCAGGCGCGGGAGATTTCACGCTTCCCGGCTAACCGTCGCGATATTGCGGTTGTTGTTGCAGAAAACGTTCCCGCAGCGGATATTTTATCCGAATGTAAGAAAGTTGGCGTAAATCAGGTAGTTGGCGTAAACTTATTTGACGTGTACCGCGGTAAGGGTGTTGCGGAGGGTTATAAGAGCCTCGCTATCAGCCTGATCCTTCAGGATACCAACCGTACACTCGAAGAAGAGGAGATTGCCGCTACCGTCGCCAAATGTGTAGAGGCATTAAAAGAGCGATTCCAGGCATCATTGAGGGATTGAACCTATGGCGCTTACAAAAGCTGAAATGTCAGAATATCTGTTTGATAAGCTTGGGCTTAGCAAGCGGGATGCCAAAGAACTGGTTGAACTGTTTTTCGAAGAGATCCGTCGTGCTCTGGAAAACGGTGAGCAGGTGAAACTCTCTGGTTTTGGTAACTTCGATCTGCGTGATAAAAATCAACGTCCGGGGCGTAACCCGAAAACGGGTGAAGATATTCCTATTACAGCACGGCGCGTGGTGACCTTCAGACCCGGGCAGAAGTTAAAGAGCCGGGTCGAAAACGCTTCGCCCAAAGAAGAGTAATCAGATCCAGGCATAACATCCATCAGGGTGTATTGCGGCAGATACGCTGCCATCCCGAAAGTAGATCAGCGGGATGACAGCGTATCTGTCAGCCTGAAAGATGACCCGTATAACTAAAAAGGCCGCATTGCGGCCTTTTTTCTTTCAAGTAAAGGATACCCACCGTAAAATCACGCTACCTCTTTTCAGCTGAATGGATAACATGCTGACTTTTGCCCGCCAACAACAGCGACGAAACGTTCGCTGGCTTCTGAGCCTGTCACTGCTGGTGCTACTGGCTACACTTCTGAGCTTATGCGCAGGCGAACAGTGGATTGCCCCCGGTGACTGGTTAAGCGCCCGGGGGGAACTGTTTGTCTGGCAAATTCGCCTTCCCCGCACGCTTGCGGTATTGCTGGTTGGCGCTGCGCTGGCGCTATCTGGCGCCGTGATGCAGGCGCTGTTTGAAAATCCACTTGCTGAACCGGGCCTGCTCGGCGTTTCGAATGGGGCCGGTGTTGGGCTTATTGCCGCCGTCTTACTGGGGCAGGGGCAACTGCCAGGATGGGCGCTGGGGCTGTGCGCTATAGCCGGCGCGCTCATTATTACGTTAATCCTGCTGCGTTTTGCGCGTCGCCATCTCTCTACCAGCCGCTTGTTGTTGGCGGGCGTCGCGCTGGGCATTATCTGTAGCGCGCTGATGACGTGGGCTATCTATTTTTCCACCTCTTTCGATCTGCGGCAATTAATGTACTGGATGATGGGAGGATTTGGCGGCGTTGACTGGCAGCAGAGCTGGCTAATGATTGCGCTCATCCCGGTACTGATCTGGATATGTTGCCAGTCGCAACCGCTGAATATGCTGGCGCTAGGGGAAACCTCGGCGCGGCAGCTTGGCCTGCCGCTGTGGTTCTGGCGCAATTTGTTGGTCGTCGCCACTGGCTGGATGGTGGGCGTCAGCGTGGCGATGGCGGGGGCGATTGGTTTTATCGGTCTGGTTATTCCGCACATCCTGCGCTTATGTGGTTTAACCGATCACCGGGTTTTACTTCCCGGCTGCGCGCTGGCCGGGGCTATCGCCCTGCTATTGGCTGATGTGGTCGCCCGACTGGCGCTGGCGTCGGCTGAACTGCCTATCGGGGTGGTCACCGCCACATTGGGGGCGCCAGTGTTTATCTGGCTGCTACTCAAATCCGCGCGTTAGCGCATCGGTAAACAACTGCTTTCATCATTCGCAGTCTATGATTAAAGGCTAACGATGAAACCCGCTATTCTACCGACATCAGGGAGACACCATGCAAAACTCGCTTCTTAATACTCACGTTACGACGATTGATGGAGAGGTCACTACACTTGAAAAATACGCCGGAAAAGTGCTGCTCATTGTAAACGTCGCCTCCAGATGTGGCCTGACGCCGCAATATGAACAGTTGGAAAATATCCAGAAGGCGTGGGCAGATCAGGGGTTTGTCGTGTTGGGTTTTCCCTGCAACCAGTTTATGGGGCAGGAGCCAGGCAGCGAAGAGGAGATTAAAACCTATTGTGCCAGCACCTGGGGCGTCACGTTCCCGATGTTCAGTAAAATTGATGTGAATGGCGACGCGCGCCATCCGCTGTATCAAAAACTGATAGCCGCTGCGCCAACGGCAGTCGCGCCGGAGAAGAGCGGCTTTTACGAACGGATGGTAAGCAAAGGGCGTACGCCACTCTATCCGGATGATATTCTGTGGAATTTTGAAAAATTTTTAGTAGGCCGGGATGGTCAGGTGGTACAGCGTTTTTCGCCGGATATGACGCCTGAAGATCCTATTGTGATGGAAAGCATAAAAATCGCGTTGGCAAAATAATGTCTCAATTGATGCAATTAAAGGATGTCGCCGAGAGCACCCGCCTGGGGCCGCTTTCCGGCGAAGTAAGCGCAGGAGAGATCCTTCATCTTGTCGGGCCGAACGGTGCCGGGAAAAGCACGCTACTGGCGCGTATGGCGGGGTTAACCTCCGGCGAGGGGAGCATCAGGTTTGGCGGAGCGCCGCTGGAGGCATGGGCGACGGCAACGCTTGCCCAACACCGCGCTTATCTTGCGCAACAGCAAAATCCGCCGTTCGCCATGCCGGTCTGGCATTACCTGACATTGCATCAACCTGATAAAACGCGAACCGGGCAGCTTAACGAGGTGGCCGATATGCTTGGATTAGGCGACAAACTGGGGCGAAGCGTGAATCAGCTTTCCGGTGGCGAGTGGCAGCGTGTTCGCCTTGCTGCCGTTGTACTACAAATTCATCCCGACGCTAATCCGGTCGGTCAATTATTGCTGCTTGATGAGCCGATGAACAGTCTCGATGTTGCGCAACAAAACGCTCTGGATCGGGTATTACATCATTTATGTCAGGCAGGAATTGCGATTGTGATGAGTAGCCACGATCTGAACCACACGCTGCGCCATGCGCATAAAGCCTGGTTACTAAAGCGCGGTAAACTCATTGCCTGCGGCCGCCGGGAAGAGGTGCTCACCCCCTCTTATCTGGCGCAAGCCTACGGTCTGCGCTTTCGACGACTCGACGTCGAGGGGCATCCAATGCTCATTTCGGCCACTTAAGTAAAATCGTTTCTTGAAAAGCAGGTAATTTCGACGCTAAATTAATACCAAAATAAAAACAGAGGATTGTTGCGGCATGCGTTTTTGGCTTCTTGTTATCACAGCATTGTTCCTGGCAGGATGCAGTACTCATCGGGCACCGGCGCCAAATGCCAGATTATCAGACTCCATTACCGTCATTGCGGGTCTGAACGATCAGTTGCAGTCCTGGCGCGGTACGCCATACCGTTACGGCGGCATGAGTCGCAGAGGCGTGGACTGTTCCGGCTTTGTGGTAGTCACTATGCGCGACAAGTTTGATTTGCAGTTGCCTCGTGATACGCGTGAACAATCAAAAATCGGCACCAGAATCGATAAAGATGAATTGCTGCCCGGAGATTTGGTTTTCTTTAAAACCGGTTCGGGCGAAAGTGGTTTACATGTTGGTATTTACGATACAAATAATGAGTTTATTCATGCCTCTACCAGTCGTGGCGTGATGCGTTCATCGCTGGATAATGTGTACTGGCGAAAAAACTTCTGGCAGGCACGGCGAATTTAACCTCGCAGACGATATAAATTTTATAGTCTATTTTTAACATATCGCCGGTTGAACTTATGACATCTGTTGTCATCATATATAATGATATAACCGTAGCATTTACAAACGTACTTTTATTAAAAACGGGCGTGTTCACGCCCTGTTAAAAGTACAACATTGGATATTGGTTTATAATCAGAGTAAGTTAAAAAAAGGAACCGGTTCACCGGTAAACAAGAAAAATGATGACGCTTCAATTAGTATCTGAAGTTACGTCTGTTTCCGTCCGTAGTGACTGGATGGCGAATAGCGCCCTAACCATGGGACTGGCGTAATGATTGCTTCACTTGATGAGCTTTACCATTCCGAACTCTTTTTCCTTCCCGTCATGGATGAAAACGCTCGGCTTGTTGGTTTAGAGATTATTGCAACGTTTGCCGCTGAAGACGGCACCGTGCGGATGCCGACTGAGTTGGTAGCGCCTCGCCTTTCGGTGGAGGAACAATACTGTCTGTTTGTTGAAAAACTGGCGTTGTTAGAAACCTGTCAGCACTTTTTTATTCAGCATAAACTTATTGCATGGCTTAATTTACCGCCTGCAATTAGTGACTTATTATTATTAGATAGCGAACTTTTTTCCCGGGCAGCGCGCTTTCCGTTTCTTGAATTAGCTATAAATGAGAATTATCCTGGGTTAAACCAGGGCAAAAACAATGAAACGTTAGCTAATCTGGCAATGCATTTCCCATTAATGCTGGCAAATTTTGGGGCAGGCGAGGCGTCGACTAAAGCTATTTTCGATGGGCTTTTCAAACGAGTCATGTTGGATAAAAATTTTATTCAGCAGCGAGCTGAAATGATCTCATTCGAACCATTCATGTACGCTATCGTTGCCCAGATCTCCTCCAGCTGCGAGTCGCTGATGATTGCCGGTATTGATACTGAGGCGATGTTTGCGCGCGCAGCGCCATTGGGGTTTAGCGCATTCCAGGGCGGACTATGGCCTCCGGTGCCGGTAAGCCAGCTCATTAAACTCGTTCAGCGATAACCTTTCTGTTTGCCGGTGTTTAACCGGTGATTAACCGTCTACACTGAAGACAGGAGGCCCTATGACCCTGTCTTTTACTGCCCGTTGGCGCGATGAACTGCCAGCAACGTATACCGCGCTTTTACCCACACCGTTAAAAAATGCGCGACTGATTTGGTATAACGACAAACTGGCGCAGCAGTTAGCCATTCCCGCGTCGTTATTTGACGCTACCAATGGCGCTGGCGTTTGGGGCGGCGAAACCTTATTACCCGGTATGTCGCCTGTCGCGCAGGTATATAGCGGGCATCAGTTCGGCGTCTGGGCGGGACAACTCGGCGACGGACGCGGTATTTTGCTGGGCGAACAGCTCCTGGCGGATGGCTCGACCCTCGACTGGCATCTGAAAGGCGCCGGATTAACACCCTATTCGCGAATGGGGGATGGACGCGCCGTCCTGCGTTCAACCATACGAGAAAGCCTTGCCAGCGAAGCCATGCATTATCTGGGTATTCCCACTACGCGCGCGTTATCTATCGTAACCAGCGATACGCCGGTTCAGCGAGAGACGCAGGAAACGGGCGCGATGTTAATGCGTCTGGCGCAAAGTCATATGCGTTTTGGTCATTTCGAACATTTCTACTACCGCCGTGAGCCGGAAAAAGTTCAGCAACTGGCTGATTTCGCTATTCGTCATTACTGGCCGCAATGGCAGGATGTCCCGGAAAAATATGCTTTGTGGTTTGAAGAGGTGGCGGCGCGTACCGGAAGACTCATCGCCGAGTGGCAAACCGTCGGTTTTTCGCACGGCGTTATGAATACGGATAACATGTCGATTCTGGGGCTGACCATCGACTATGGTCCCTTTGGTTTTCTCGATGACTACGATCCCGGCTTCATTGGTAACCATTCCGATCATCAGGGACGTTACCGCTTCGATAATCAACCGTCGGTGGCGCTGTGGAATTTACAACGTCTGGCGCAGACGTTAACCCCTTTTATTGAGATCGACGCGTTAAACAGAGCGCTGGATCGCTACCAGGACGCGTTGTTAACGCACTATGGGCAGCGAATGCGCCAGAAGCTGGGCTTCTTTACCGAGCAAAAAGACGATAACGCTTTACTGAATGAATTGTTTAGTCTGATGGCGCGCGAAGGGAGTGACTATACCCGTACATTTCGGATGTTAAGCCATACGGAGCAACAGAGCGCTTCCTCGCCGTTGCGGGATACGTTTATCGATCGCGCGGCGTTTGATGCCTGGTTCGACCGCTACCGGGCGCGATTGCGCACAGAGGCGGTGGATGACGCGCTGCGCCAACAGCAGATGCAACGCGTGAATCCTGCGGTTGTGTTGCGCAACTGGCTGGCGCAACGCGCGATAGATGCGGCTGAACAAGGAGACATGGCGGAACTGCATAGGTTACATGAAGTTTTACGTCAACCCTTTACCGATCGAGATGATGACTATGCCAGCCGACCGCCGGAGTGGGGAAAGCGGCTGGAGGTCAGTTGTTCAAGTTAGCCTGACGCCAGCAGCATCGTCTGCTGGCGGAGCGTTATTTGGTTAACAGTAGCTTACCAGCCTGAGTTTTACGCAACAGATACTCCTGACCGTTGTGATCGATAATGACTTTGCCGTCCGGACCTAATAGCGCCTGACTGTTGACGCGCCGTTCAGCGGCAGGGAGAAGCGTTTCATTGTCTATTTCCTTAGGGTGAGGCAGCTCGGTGTTATCCATACGCGACATGTTATTTATTAATAATCAAACTCACAATGATTATTATTATCAATAATTAATGCGATAACAGCAAGTGCTAATTCTGTGGAGTGATATACGCGCGCGGAGAGAAAAGGGTGGGTAACGCATCGAAGAAACGCCCATCCCGGCAGGATGGGCGAGCTATTAAAAGCGGCTGTCTACCGCCGCGGCAAGTTTTTCCAACAGAACTTCCGTATCTTCCCAGTTCAGGCAGGGATCGGTAATGGATTGACCATAGATTAACGGTTGACCGCTGATAATTTTTTGCGTGCCTTCCCGTAAAAAACTCTCGGCCATAATCCCGGCAATTGCCGTGGAGCCATTACGAATCTGCTGGCAAATATCATCACATACCTCCAACTGGCGGCGATGCTGTTTTTGACAGTTGCCGTGGCTGAAGTCGACGACCAGATGCTCCGGCAGATCAAATTCATGCAACGTGTCGCAGGCGGCGGCAATATCTTCAGCGTGGTAGTTCGGTTTTTTACCGCCGCGCATGATGATGTGCCCATACGGGTTGCCACTCGTCTGGTAGATGGTCATCTGTCCGTCTTTATCCGGCGAGAGAAACATATGGCTGGCGCGGGAGGCGCGAATAGCGTCAACGGCAATGCGAGTATTGCCATCCGTACCATTTTTAAAGCCGACCGGACAAGAGAGTGCGGAAGCCATTTCCCGATGGATTTGGCTTTCGGTGGTACGCGCGCCAATCGCTCCCCAACTGATCAGATCGGCAATAAACTGGCCGGTGACCATATCAAGAAATTCTGTGGCGGTCGGTACTCCCAGTTCGTTCACCTGCAATAGCAAGCGACGCGCCAGTTCAAGCCCATGATTGACGCGGTAACTGCCATTCAAGTCGGGATCGGAAATCAGGCCTTTCCATCCCACGACGGTGCGCGGTTTTTCAAAATAGGTGCGCATGACGATTTCCAGACGCGCCTGATGCTTTTGGCGTTGTGCCTGGAGCTGCGTCGCGTATTCCATGGCAGCATTCAGATCGTGAATCGAACAGGGGCCAATGACGACCAGTAGCCGTGGATCTTCACCATTTAAAATCTTTTCTATCCGGCGTCGGGAGTCGGTAACGTGACTGGCGACGGAGGACGATACAGGATACCGCTGCGCGAGTTCGGTTGGTGTTACCAGGCTGTCGATACGCGCAGTACGGAGTTCGTCGGTTCTGTTCATTACAAGTCTCAGAAATTTGTTGCTTCAACGGCAGGACTACCGGGAAGTGATGGGCATCACGATAAACCAATCCCTGCTGATTTCAAGTGCGAGGCGTGTCACACCTCGCAGGCAGAACGGCATGATAACAAAAACCAATCCATTAAACTAGTTTACTAGTACATCCTGCGGTTAAGCCCCATAATGTCGAGAATTTTGGTGGCTATCTCTTCAACGGAATAATTGGTGCTGTTCAGGCAGGGGATCTGATTCTTACGATACAGCGCTTCGACCTCCGCCACTTCCATGCGGCACTGACGCAACGAGGCATAGCGACTGTTTTCACGGCGTTCTTCGCGAATTGCCGCCAGGCGTTCAGGGTCAATTGTCAGGCCGAACAGTTTATGTTGTAGCGGTTTTAACGATGTGGGCAGCGTCAAATTATCCATATCATCGGCGATGAAAGGGTAGTTAGCCGCACGAATACCGAATTGCATTGCCAGATAGAGGCTGGTGGGCGTTTTTCCACAGCGCGAAACGCCAAGTAAAATGACCTGGGCCTGATCGAGGTTACGCAATGAAATGCCATCATCATGCGCCAGGGTATAATCGATAGCGGCAATACGGGCGTCATACTTGTTCAGGTTACCCGGATTAAGCCCATGAGTACGATGAGCGATCGGCGTCGGATCCAGTTTCATCTCCTGCTGAAGCGGCGCCACCAGCGCCTGGACGATATCCTGGCAGAAACCTTCGCTCTGTAAGATGATGGCGCGAATTTCAGGTAAAACAATCGAGTAAAACACCAGCGGGCGAACGCCGGTTTGCTGATAAATGGCGTCAATTTGGTCTTTGACGGCGCGGGCGCGACTTTCGTTTTCCACGAATGGCAGCGTGATGCTGCTGATCGTCACCGGAAACTGCGACATAACCGCGTGACCCAGGACCTCGGCGGTGATGGCGGTACCATCAGAAATATAGAAAACATGGCGATCAACAACATTATCCATTCTGTTCATCCTGAAGAGTAAACATAATTATCTGAAAGCATAAATTAAAAGTAACGGGAAACGTATAACTTGTCGCTTATTTTATAAAATGACAGGCGCTTTTTATAATTAATGAAAAGTGTGTTTCATTTCCTGGAAACGCAGTTTATACCGGGGGTTATTCAGGGAATGCCGTGCTATGCGCGGGTTTGCGCAACTACGTAAACAATCTGAAAAAATGAAAAAATAAATTTGCTTGAACGATTCACCGTTTTTTTCGCGGGTTTAAGTATGCCAGGATAAATACGCAACTATGTGTTTCTTAAACTCGTTCATTTATCACAAAAGGATTGTTCGATGTCCAACAATGGCTCGTCACCGCTGGTGCTTTGGTATAACCAACTCGGCATGAATGATGTAGACAGAGTTGGGGGCAAAAATGCCTCCCTGGGTGAAATGATTACTAACCTTTCCGGCATGGGCGTATCCGTTCCGAATGGTTTTGCAACCACTGCCGATGCGTTTAACCAGTTTTTGGATCAAAGCGGCGTAAACCAGCGCATTTATGAGCTGCTGGATAAGACAGATATTGATGATGTCTCCCAGCTGGCGAAAGCGGGCGCGCAGATCCGCCAGTGGATTATCGACACTCCTTTCCAGCCGGCGCTGGAAAACGCCATCCGCGATGCCTATGCGCAGCTTTCGTCGGATGATGAAAATGCCTCTTTTGCCGTGCGTTCCTCCGCCACGGCGGAAGATATGCCAGATGCTTCGTTTGCGGGCCAACAGGAAACGTTTCTTAACGTTCAGGGCTTCGATGCGGTACTGGTGGCAGTGAAACACGTATTTGCTTCTCTGTTTAACGATCGCGCCATCTCTTATCGCGTTCACCAGGGATATGATCATCGCGGCGTAGCGCTTTCCGCTGGCGTGCAGCGGATGGTTCGCTCCGATCTCGCCTCGTCAGGGGTGATGTTCTCTATCGATACCGAATCCGGCTTTGACCAGGTGGTCTTTATCACCTCGGCATGGGGACTGGGTGAAATGGTGGTGCAGGGCGCGGTTAACCCGGATGAATTTTATGTCCATAAGCCAACCCTGGCGGCAGGCCGTCCGGCCATCGTACGCCGCACCATGGGGTCGAAAAAAATCCGCATGGTTTACGCCGCCACCCAGGAGCACGGCAAGCAAGTGAAGATTGAAGATGTGCCGCAGGAACAGCGCGACATTTTCTCGCTCACCAACGAAGAAGTGCAGGAACTGGCGAAACAAGCGGTGCAGATTGAGCAGCACTATGGTCGTCCGATGGATATCGAATGGGCGAAAGACGGTCATACCGGTAAGCTCTTTATTGTGCAGGCACGTCCGGAAACCGTGCGCTCTCGTGGCCAGGTGATGGAGCGTTATACGCTACATGCGCAGGGGAAAATCATTGCCGAAGGTCGCGCCATTGGTCATCGTATCGGCGCAGGTACGGTAAAAGTTATTCACGATATCGGCGAAATGAACCGTATTGAGCCTGGCGATGTGCTTGTCACCGATATGACCGACCCGGACTGGGAACCGATCATGAAAAAAGCGGCGGCGATTGTCACTAACCGTGGCGGGCGCACCTGTCACGCGGCGATTATCGCCCGCGAATTGGGCATTCCGGCGGTAGTCGGCTGCGGCGACGCCACCGAACGCATGAAAGATGGCGAAAAAGTAACCGTCTCCTGCGCAGAAGGTGATACCGGTTATGTTTATGCCGACATGCTGGATTTCAGCGTAAAAAGCTCCAGCGTAGACACCATGCCAGAGCTACCGCTGAAGGTCATGATGAATGTCGGCAACCCGGACAGGGCATTTGACTTTGCCTGCCTGCCGAATGAAGGCGTAGGTCTGGCGCGACTGGAATTCATCATTAACCGTATGATTGGCGTTCACCCACGCGCGCTGCTGGAGTTTGACGACCAGGATGCCGCGCTGCAAAACGACATTCGTGAGATGATGAAAGGGTTTGACTCGCCGCGTGAATTTTACGTTGGTCGACTGACGGAAGGGATCGCGACGTTAGGCGCCGCCTTCTACCCGAAACGCGTCATCGTTCGCCTGTCTGACTTTAAGTCCAACGAATACGCCAACCTGGTCGGCGGCGAACGCTATGAGCCGCATGAAGAAAACCCGATGCTGGGCTTCCGCGGCGCGGGTCGTTACGTCGCAGAAAGTTTCCGCGATTGTTTTGCGCTGGAATGCGAAGCGGTGAAACGCGTGCGCAACGATATGGGCCTTACCAACGTCGAAATCATGATCCCGTTCGTGCGGACGGTCGACCAGGCGAAAGCGGTCATCGAAGAGCTGGCGCGCCAGGGGCTTAAACGCGGCGAGAACGGGCTGAAGATCATCATGATGTGCGAGATCCCGTCCAATGCCTTGCTGGCTGAACAGTTCCTCGAGTATTTTGATGGCTTCTCGATTGGTTCTAACGACATGACGCAGCTGGCGCTGGGGCTGGATCGCGATTCCGGCGTGGTGTCTGAACTGTTTGACGAGCGTAACGACGCGGTGAAAGCGCTGCTGTCGATGGCGATCCGCGCGGCGAAAAAACAGGGCAAATATGTTGGAATTTGTGGTCAGGGTCCGTCCGACCATGAAGACTTTGCCGCCTGGCTGATGGAAGAGGGGATCGACAGCCTGTCGCTGAACCCGGACACCGTGGTTCAGACCTGGCTGAGTCTGGCGGAACTGAAGAAGTAGTGTAATACCGGATGGCGGCGTTAACGTCGCCATCCGGCAATTTATACCGCAGTGTGCTCCTGGCGCAGCCGCTCAATAATATCCTGCCGCAACAGAAACTTCTGCACTTTGCCAGAGGCGGTTCTGGGCAGTTTTTCTACGATGACGATCCGTTCCGGATATTTATACTTCGCTACCCGTTTTCGACTGAAAAAAGCGATCACCTCTTCCAGCGTCAGCGAAAGGTGCGGCGGTTTTAAGACTACATACGCGCATGAACGTTCGCCTAAGCGTTCATCAGGCATAGCAACGACGCAAGCATCGTGTATGCGGGGGTGTTGCAATAAAATATCCTCCACCTCGCGACTGCTGATATTTTCACCTCCACGTATAATAATATCCTTTTTGCGCCCGGTAATTTTGATATAACCGTCTTCATCCATGCGGCAGAGGTCGCCGCTGTAATACCAGCCCTCATTATCCAGTGCGCGGGCGGTAAGTTCCGGCTCGTCCAGGTATCCCATAAAAACGTTCGGCCCGCGCGAGGCTTCTTCGCCTTCGTGGCCTGCTGGAAGCGTATTGCGATCTTCATCCACGATTTTAATTTCTACACCGGTGGCGGCATAACCATCGGTGTTCATCATGCGTGAAGTCGAATCACCCAGATTAACCATCGAGTGTGGAGAACTTTCTGTAGAACCGTAAATACTCAATAATTTGATACCGCGCTGCTGGCAGTCGCGGGCAACCTTTTTGGGAATAGTCGTGCCGCCGCATAAGAAGAATCGCAGTGAGGAGAGGTCGGCAGGCTGTTGCTCAACGGCACAAAGCAGATCGTAAATAAACGGCGTCGCGCCTGACATACAGGTACAGCGTTGCTGCGCTAATAAGGTAAGGCAGGCTTCTGGGGTAAAGATGTCCAGCAATACGCTACGCGCCCCGATTAAAAAGGGCGCGGTGACGCCGTGTAAAAATCCGGTGGCGTGGCCCAGTGGCGCAGGCATCAGGAACACATCTTGCCAGGTTAAATTCAACCGCGCGCAATACGCCCGTTCGCTGGCAAGAATATTATTGTGGGTCAACATCACCCCTTTCGGCATTCCTTCTGTGCCGGAGGTAAACAGCACTGCCGCCAGCTCATCACCGTGAATGTTAATGTCTGACTGCAACGGTTCGCTGCGGTCGATGATTTGACTAAGCGCAAGCGCTGTGGTGGCAGGCGCCAGTTTATCCACGCCGACAATATGCGTCAGATGGCGCAGTTGATTTTGTAGCGGAAGGATAAGATCGACCGGACGATTCTGTTTGAATACGGTGGGGGCGAAGAATATTTTAGCCTGACATTTGTTCAGCACCCAAACCAGCTCTGCTTCTCGCCAGGCGGGAAGTAGCGGGACAGATACCGCGCCCGTTTTCAGGCAGGCCAGATAAATGAGGGTAAACTCACACCAGCCCGGAAGCTGAAAGGCCACGCGATCGCCCGGTTGAATCCCCTGAGACAGTAACCAGTTTGCCAGGCGGCTTGCCGCGCAGTCGAGTGCGGCGTAGGTCCAGGACGCGCCATGATTATCGACCACGGCGATTTTATCGGGTACGGCGCGTGCGGTTTGCCGCCAGTAGTCGCCCAGTGAAGCATCGCCCCAGTAGCCGGACTCGCGATAGGTTTTCCGCCTTGCGGCGTCAAAAGTTAATGTAACACTCATTGACTTGTTCTCTATTAATACAAATGACGTAATCTCCGGGGGCAAGCCGAATAAGAGCCTATCCCATTAGGGCTATTTTACTTGCCATTTTAGACCTGGGCAGTGCTCAAAATCCTCACGTACTACGTGTACGCTCCGGTTTTTGCGCGCTGTCCGTGTCCAAACTGGCTGCGCCAATAACGCCTACTGGGATAGGCTCTAAGACGCCGTAGCGTCGTTATCCGGTGTTTCAGAGCGTCAGCCGTAGCGAAACTCAACGCCGAACGTTCCCGCCGGGTATTCCCATTTTTCGAGAAGAGTATTGCCGCAGAGAACCCTGCAGGTCCCGCACTCCAGGCAGCCCGCGGAGTCAAAATGAATATTTCCCGCATCGTCCAGCTTATAGAGTCCGGCAGGGCAGGCTTTTATTAATTTATTAAACTCCTGCATGTCAGGCGAGGAGCGCAAAATGATATGTGGGTGTCCTTCATCTACGTAAAATTTATTTACGCCCAATTTGACGTCAACATTCACCTTATTGTCCGAACTCATAATGCCGTAGCCCCTTTTATGCCGTCTTTTAATAGATTCACCAGTCCAATTTTTTTCGCATGTGACAGGATAGTTTTACGCAACGGTGGGACTGGACCGCCATCAACGGTGAACAGATCGCCCACAATGTTTGCCGCCATTCGCGGGTACTCGGTAAAAAGCCGTGGGTTTTCCATTAATCCGGGGAGTTTGCGGAAATGCCGCATATCGCGTAACACGCCGTTTTTCTCCAGCGCGCGTTTGTAACCGGCAAGACTCGCGGCGGAAAAATCTTGCCGCGCTTTAGCGTCAATGGCGGTTTGAGCGGCCGCTTGCGCGGACGCGATGGCTAAATCCATGCCGCGGACGGTATAGCCGAGATTCAGGCAAAGACCGGCGGCGTCGCCGACAATCATCACGCCGTCATTTGCCAGCTCCGGCATCATTGCTATGCCGCCTTCGGGCACCATATGAGCGGAGTATTCGAGCAGCGTTCCCCCCTGAATCAAAGGGCGTATTGCCGGATGCTGTTTAAAATCTTCCAGCATTTGCGGTACGCTTTTGGTCGCGTGAGCAATGTCGCCCAGGCCACATACCAGCCCCAGAGAAACCGAATCGCGGTTGGTATAAAGAAACCCGCCGCCCATGAGCCCGTTGGAGGGCGCGCCAGCGAATAACCAGGCGGCGCCTTCATGGGACGCCAGATTAAAACGCTCTTCAATAAGTGCCGGAGAGAGCCCAATCAACTCTTTTACGCCGACGGCATAGTGATGCGCAGACGAGGCAGGCACCATGTCCAGTGAACGGCCCAGCATGGAATTCACGCCGTCCGCGAGAATCACAATATTCGCATCAAGAATATCATCCCCGGCCTGAACGCCAGTGACGCGATTGCCTTCACGTACCAGAGCGTCGACCCGTACACCTGGGATAAACTGCGCGCCAGCCTGCTCCGCCTGCGCCATTAACCACGGGTCCAGTTTGTTGCGCAGTACGGTATATGACGTAAGGGGCGGAGTAGGGGGCGCGCGGTGAAAATCAAGTGTGACGGCGCTTTCTTCGGTTAAAAAGGAGATTTTTTCACGGGTAACGACGCGTTCGATGGGGGCGGACGTTGCGAATCCCGGCATAATACTTTCGATACTGTGAGCGTAGAGCCGGCCACCGGTCATATTTTTGCGGCCCGCGCTGTTTCCGCGTTCAATAACCAGTACATCCAGTCCCGCTTTTGCCATCACATACGCGGCGACCGTTCCTGCTACGCCTGCGCCCACCACAATAGCGTCAAATTTATCATCCGACATGCTTTATGCTCCTTTCCCGCCGTATCGACGACGGGAGATGTGCGTTGAAAAAGGAATTAGCGGCTTAACTGGTCGATGAGGGCAGGAACAACCTTATAGATATCGCCCACCAGACCATAATCGGCATAATTGAAAATGGGCGCGTTTTTATCTTTGTTTATTGCGACAATAATTTTTGCGCCGTTTCCACCCACCATATGTTGAATTTGGCCGGAAATGCCCAGTGTCAGATAGAGATCGGATTTCAACAGAACGCCGGATACGCCAATATAACGCTCGCGTTCCATCCAGTTTTCACCTTCCGCAATGGGGCGGGAACAGCCCACTTCTGCGCCGAGGACGGTCGCCAGTTTATGCACCATATCCAGATCGCTTTGCGCCGCCAGGCCTCGTCCTACCCCGATGACCCGTTTGGCTTTGCTCAAATCGACGCTGCTTAACGATTTCGCGCGCCGCTGCTGGCACAATACCTCGTGGCGTGGTGCAATATATGCCAGCGTGGTCTGCGGGCAAGTATGACCGGGGAGAGGGGCGGCGGGTTCCAGCACGCCGGGTGCCAGCGTAATAATCGCCTGCGGGCTGTTTAATTTCTCTTTGCCGAAAGCAAGTCCGCCGTACATGCGATGCTCTGCGTGTAGCGTCCCGTCGAGGAGGTCAATAGACGTCGCGTCGTTCACCATCACGGCGTCAAGCTGGATGCTCAGCCGGGCGCCCAGCGCTTTACAGCGCTTGGTCGCCGCCATGAGCAGCAGCCCATTTTGGTCGCCTAATAACGAGGCCAGCGTTTCGGCATAGTTTTCCACGCGCTGCAAATCCGTATGCGATTCAAGAATGACTATCTCATCAGCGCCAAGCGCTTTCACGTAGTCGATCTCCGTGTTTCCTTGCACGATGGCGTAAACTTTTTCTCCCCACTGCCGCGCGCCGGTCATTAATTCGGCATAACGCTCTACGTTATCGCTAAATACCCATACGTTAGCTAAATGATTCATGATAATTTTTCTCCGTTGGGTTTAGTTCAGGGATTTTTTCAAATGGTCGGCCAGTGCGGTAATGGCTTCCGGCGAATCGTTATCGAGAATGATATGCTTGCGTTCTGTCTGCGGCGGTACCGAGATGGCGACCAGTTCCGCCAGTGGCGTGGTTGGGGTCCAGTGGATATCGCTCGCCAGCCACGACGTAACGGCTTTTTTCCCGGCGCCGAGAATGGCTTTCATTGACGGGATGCGTGGAACGTTAATATCTGAGGTCACGCAAAGCACCGCGGGCAGCGTGAGCTCGATAATTTCAACGTCTTCTTCCAGTGTGCGTTCAACGATGATTTTGTCGCCGTCGCGTTGAATATGGCTTACTGCGTTGATGACGGGGAGTTTCAGGAGTTCGCCAGTCAGCAGGCCCACCTGTTGGGCATAAATATCGCCGGAGCCCTCTCCAAAGAGCAACAGGTCAAAGCCGATTTTCTCCGCCGCGGATGCTAGCGCCAGCGCGGTTTCTTTGGGCAGGGCGTGCTCCAGTTGCGCATCCTGAACCATGAAAAGCGCATCTGGCCCGCGGGATAACACATCTTTGCGGACTTTTGAATTTTGTAACAGAGAGCCGCCGACGGTGAGCGCGGCGATCTCGTCGCCACCGCCAGCTAACTGCGCGGCGGCCTCAATTGCATTTAAATCAAACTGGCTGATTTTGGCCTCGGCACGATCAAAATTGAGCGAATGCTCCGGGGTCACGGTAATGTCCTGTTCTTCAGGCACCAACTTAAAGCAGGTTATTATTTTCATTGCATCTCCAGTGAGTCGCGTGCGGATAAGTAACGTAAATCTGACTGAAAATAGTCTGCGGCAGTCTGAAGAGGTTTTCGATGGGTCAATCTGTTTTCCTTGCCAACAATCTTGCACGAAAAATCTGCGAACAGAGAATCGTTAGCAACCATCTGAAAAGGGCGTCATAAAAATATAAATACGGTAGTGAGAATAATAAGTGCGAAGCATATCATCATTTTTTAACATGAAACGTGCGATGTTGTTTCTG
Source organism: Salmonella sp. SAL4457 (assembly GCF_046548235.1). Classification (NCBI taxonomy): domain Bacteria; kingdom Pseudomonadati; phylum Pseudomonadota; class Gammaproteobacteria; order Enterobacterales; family Enterobacteriaceae; genus Salmonella; species Salmonella sp. SAL4457. Next base: position 957,015 of record NZ_JBGDZO010000001.1, on the reverse strand, counting down.
TGAGGTTAAAAGAAAACATCAAAGATATGTCGGCTATGTATTTTTGTCTGATAATACGCTATCGACAGGTAATCTGAGCTGTCTGCAAAAGAACATAATATCTTGCATTCGGAACGAATAATCTTGTTTTGCTGGTAATCTCCACGGTTGTACAACACTGACGCTCGCTTTATTTTATCCTGGTTATCTTTTTAAACCTGACAGAGGTTATTATGTATCAGCGCTGTTTTGACTCCGCCGCGGAGACGATTTTTGAACAGGACAAGACCCCTCGATTTTCACGTTTTGTCATTAGCGATGATCCAAACTGGGAGTCTGGCCATCATATGCATGATAATGAAACAGAGCTTATTTACGTCAAAAAAGGGATAGCCAGGTTAATTATTGACTCTTCACTCTACGTCGCGCATGCGGACGATATTGTCGTCGTTGAGCGGGGGCGGCTACACGCTGTAGCATCCGACAGCAATTCGCCGGCTACCACCTATACCTGTGCGCTGTATGGGTTTTGTTTTCCAGGTTGGGAAGAAAACCAACTATTGCAGAGTCATTCCTGTCCGGTGGTTTCCGTGGTTCAGGGGAAAGAGGTCATTAAAAGTATCTTTAATGAATTAAGCGTGTTACTTCCGCAGGGGAAAAACGTATTGGCTTCCTCTGTATACGATGCATTTGCTTACACTCTGACCGCGCTTTATTATGAAAATTTTAAAAATGCCTATCGTTCTGAACAAGGCTACATTAAAAAAGATGTATTAATTAAGGATGTGCTTGTTTATCTCAATAATAATTATCGTGAAAAAATCACGCTTGACCAGCTATCGAAAAAATTTCGCGCCAGCGTCAGTTATATATGCCATGAATTTGCCAAAGAATATCATATATCCCCTATCAACTATGTTATTCAACGACGTATGACCGAGGCCAAGTTTGCGCTGACAAACACTGAGTCGCCACTGGCAGAAATTTCATGGCGGGTAGGATATGAAAATGTGGACCATTTTGCCAAATTGTTTATGCGGCATGTAGGATGTTCTCCCAACGATTATCGTAAGCAATTTAAAAATAGTCTGGTTGAGCAGGCGTATTTGCTGCCAAATACCTGACGGCGAAATATATCTGATTTATTCGGCCTGATGCCGTAAAGCAGTCAGGCCGAATAAGACGTTCCGGTACGATCCTTACTTGTTCTGATAGTCTTTCAGAATCTGGCGTCCTGCCACATAGATCATAATTTCATCCGTGCCGCCACCGATACGTTCGCAGCGAACATCGCGCCAGAAGCGGGAGACACGGGCTTCGTCAGTATAACCAAGCCCACCCATAATCTGAATCGCATCGTCAATCACTTCCATCGCTGTGCGTGCGCAGTACAGCTTAGCCAGCGCGGCGCTGGTACGCAGTGACTCTTCCCGATCGGCCTGCCAGGCGACTTTCAACACCATATTGCGCATGTTTTCGATTTTGATGGCCATTAACGCCAGCTTTTCCTGGATCATCTGGTTATGGCCGATGGGTTTACCAAAGGCGATACGCTGGTTGGCGTAACGGGCGGCATCTTCAAACGCGCATTCGGCGAAACCTGTACTGCGCGCCGCATTAATCAAACGCTCCATCTCAAAATTGTACATGACATTGAGGAAACCCATGCCTTCTTCACCGACCCGGTCGCTTTCGTCCACCTCGACATTATCGAGATAAACTTCGCATGTACTCAACATGTGCCAGCCAATTTTGTGCAGCGGATTAATCTTTATGCCCGGTTTATTTGAGTCCACCCACCAAAGCGTGAACGCTTTTTTAGGATCTTTTGGCTCCGTATCGCGCGCCAGAACCAGCATGTAAGGATATTCTTTTGCACCGGTGATAAATGTTTTTTGGCCGTTAAGATAAACCTTGCCGTTTTTACGCGTCCAGGTTGTTGTGGCGCTATTATTATCAGAGCCCGCGCCAGGTTCTGTTAAGGCTAGCGCATATGCTGGATCGCCGGTGGCCAGAGTACTTTCTGCTGTTTTACGCAGTTGTTCTGCGGAACCAAAACGGCGCATACTGTGAATGCATTGGCCGTTGGTAATCAAAAAGGCCGGAGCGCCGCATTTTGAGATTTCCATCAGCGCCAGCATTTGCGTTACATAGTCAGCCGGAATGCCGCCGAATTCTTCCGGGACGCCCAGCATCGAAATACCGTTTTCCGCCAGCGCCTGCATAAATTCTTTGGGATAGGTGCCCGTTTGATCGCAGGTACGGAAATACTCTTCCGGAAAATTGCTGGTGATTAACTCGCGAATACTGGCCAGTAATAGTTCTTGTTCTTCAGTTAATGAAAAATCCATATTTGTACTCCTTTTAATGTGTTGCGTCAGGAAGCGTGAATCCCATAGTGCTATCGGTAAATAATCTTGTGTCCATCAGTTTTAAATCTGGTGAGATAACCGGTGAAAAATCCATCTTGTCAAGAATATCCCGTTGCAGATCGACGCCAGGCGCAATTTCAATTAAATGCAGGCCATCTTGTTTGAGAGTGAAAACCGCACGTTCAGTGATGTAACGCACGTCTAACCCGCGCTCAAGCGCAATTTTTCCACTGAACGTAATTTCCGGCAGTTCGCTGACGAATTTTTTGACGCGACCTTCCTGCAGAATATTTAATTTGCCATCGGTAATTTCAGTTTTTAAACTTCCGGCCGTCAGAGTTCCGCAGAAAATAATTTTTTGCGACGTTGCGCTAATATCGATAAACCCGCCGGTGCCCATAATTTTGCCGTTGAATTTATGTACACCGACATTACCGTGTTGATCCACTTCGGCAAAACTTAAATAGCAGACATCGAGCCCACCGCCGTGATAAAAATCAAATTGTGAGGTCATATCGAGGATCGCGCGGGTGTTGACATTAGCGCCGAAGGCCACGCCCTGAGAGGTAATACCGCCCACCGGGCCAGTTTCTACGGTCAGCACGAAGTCATCGGCGCAGCCTTCCTCGCGAGCGACCAGACCAATACCGTCGGCAATGCCTACGCCCACATTGCCTACCGCGCCTTTACGCATTTCAAACAGCGCGCGTCGGGCTACCAGCTTGCGCTGATTAAGGGGCAGGGTAAGCTGGGTACTATCATCAAGAGTAAAATCCCCGGAGATAAATCGGTTCACCGGCGCGCCGCCATAGAGTTGCGTCTGGTCGGCGTCGACAACCACAATATCCACCAGATAGCCGGGAATACGCACGGATTTTGGATGCAGCGTGGCTTTTTTTACCATTTTCTGCACCTGCATCATTACAATACCGCCATTATTGTGAACGGCCTGGGCGATCACCAGCGCATCAAGATACATCACCTCATCTTCAAATGATGCATAGCCTTCGCTGTCGCAGGTGGTGGCGCGGATAAAAGCCACATTAGGCGCTATCGCTTTATAATAGAGATATTCTTTATTATCGATCTCTACCAGCTTAATGAGATCTTCTTTAGTCACGTCGTTTAATTTTCCGCCCTGTTGGCGAGGGTCGACAAAGGTACCAATACCGATATCGCTCAGAATACCCGGCTGGTGTGCGGCGCTGGCGCGCAGCGTCTGGGTTAATACGCCTTGTGGGTAGTTATAGGCGGCGATTTTATTTTGTTCAGCCAGTTCAGAAATACGGGGAGATTGCCCCCAATGTCCGCATAGCGCCCATTTTACCAATCCCTCCTGCGCCAGCGGGCTGATGCCGCGATCGGCGCGGTCACCTAATCCGGTAGGGCTAATAATAGATAAATCTCGTGGTGACTGGGTTGTTTGATATTTATCTGCCAGTGCGGTAATTAATGTTGTCGCTTCGAGAATACCGCCGCCAGCGCCCAGAATACATAAAGTGGCCTCATCTGGAATATAATTTACTGCTTCTTGTGCAGAGAGCACGGGAACGCGGCCATTAATGCGTGATGGCTTATTGATTTTCATATTTACTCCACTATTATCCCTGAAAGCAATATCGATATAACCGTGTTAAGGTAATAAAGACAGCGGCTTTCAATGAATATGGAACATATTCATATCAGATAACTATTTATTTTATTGTGGCAGAAAGAGAATATTCCGCCACACGATAAAGTATTACGCCTGGTGTAATATAGTTAATACGGTACGCAGATCGGCTACCGATATTTGTCCCGGCGCAGATGCTTTTTTCACCGCGCCAAACGTTGCTGCAGAACCGAACACTTCGCCGGCAAGACGAGATATTACCCCGGTTTTCGACATCGACATGGTAATAATCGGACGATCCGCATAGCGCTCCTGCATTTCTACAGTGGCGGTAAGTAAGGTCAGGACATCGGCTTTAGTCTGCGGCATGACGGCGATCTTCGGAATATCGGCGCCCAGTTCCTGCATTTTACGCAGACGCTGAACAATCTCTTCCGCTGCGGGCGTTTTATGAAAATCATGGTTAGACATGATCACCGCAACATTGTGTTGATGAGCATAGCCGACGGTGGCTTTCACCTCGTCGTCGCCGGTAAAAAGCTCAAGATCGATCATATCGACCAGACCGCTGTCAACCGCTGCACGATTCAGAGCGATATACTGTCCGGTAGTTAGCGCCTGTTCGCCGCCTTCTTTCGCGCTGCGGAAGGTAAATAGCAAGGGTTTATCGGTGATAATCTCCCGGATGGCGCCGGCGGCCTCAAGTACGCTTTCCGCCGTTGTCACGTTGGCAAAATGGTCAACGCGCCACTCCAGAATATCGAAATCCGCTTCACGGTAGGCGAGTGCTTCCGATTTCACATCGGTAATGGTTTTTCCCATTAGCGACACAATGATCTTTGGCGCGCCTTCGCCAACCACGAGATCTCTTACAGTTACGGTTTTCATTTGGTACCCTTCATTGTCATTCGTCGCAATTATAATTTTACCGGTCAGGCTGTGAATCCCATCACCTGCTTCACATAGTCCAATGGAAATGCTTTTCCTGTCCACAGTTCAAACTGTTCGGCTCCTTGCCATAACAACATGCCGTAACCATCAATTGTTTTGCAACCAGCTTGTTGCGCCTGCTGCAATAACTTTGTCATATGCGGATTATAAACACATTCGGTGACCAGCAATTCAGGGCGGAGCAGGGAAACATCGCCGATCAGGGATTCGTTCTCCAATGGTTTCATGCCAACTTTGGTACCGTTCGTCAGAATATCTGCGCTGGCAAGCGCTTCAGTAAAAGCGTGCTGATCGGCAAGATCGGTGACGGTAACGACGCAATCGGTGTTTTCATTCACCCGCTTCGCAAAGGCAACCGCTTTTTCGAAAAAGTCATCTTTACGGTTAAACAGTTTAATTTCCTTAATGCCTTCAATGGCTGCCTGGGCGCCAATGGCGGTAGCCGCGCCTCCCGCGCCGAGCAGCACCATGGTTTTTCCCCGAATATCGAAACCGCTTTCTTTAATTGCCCGAATATGGCCCGTACCATCCGTGTTGTAGCCGCGTAGATAGCCGTCATCGTTAACAATGGTGTTGATAGCGCCAACCAGTTTTGCTGCTGGCGTTAATTCATCGACATACTCACACGCGAGCTGTTTGTTTGGCATGGAGACGCCCGTACCGCGCATTTTTAATGCTTTCAGTCCTTCAATAGCGCTGGCAAACGTCGTGTTATCCACTTCGAAAGCCATATAGGTATACGGTAGCCCCGCTTTTTCTAACGCTTTGTTTTGCATTTCGGGCGATAAGCTATGACGGATAGGATACGCCATAAGACCAATTAATTCATATTTTGCGGTAACATCCATTTTATACTCCTTAATAAGTGGACAGTGCAGAGCAGGGCGCATGCCTGTTGCGCATCGTTAACATTTTTACTGGAAATAACGCTCGCCAAATCGGACATCGTTTTGCGGGATCTTAAATACGCGATAATAGCGAATAAATACAATAATGGCGGTGATGAATGTCAGTAGTGCAAAGGCAAAATCTAACAAAATGATATATTGCAGGCCAATAGTAGAGAGATAACCGGTGATCAGTGGAATAATAAAGTTAGCTACGCCCCCATCATCATATATATACTGGTGACTTTAGCTTTACTCTTAGGGAAAAATTCCGACATTACCGATACACCTAATTGTAAAATACCTCCAGCAGCGGAAAAACCAATCACGAAGGCGCCAGCATTACAGATCAGTGGAGAGGGATACAGGTAAATTGCCGCAGCGGTGAGTGTCGCCAGCCCGGCATTGAAAACATTGGCCCAGATAGGGCGAACCATTTTTTTCAGCAATGCGGCAAAAATAAACACGCAAACCAACGATCCCATACTGTAATAAGAGATGGTTTTCAGCGCGTCGGATTCCGCCATTCCGGCGAAGGCCATCGCATATTTAGGCATCCAGACCACAATCACATAGAAGGTTGAGAACGCGGCGACGCCAAATAAAACGGAAGCTACGCCTTCCAGCCAGACGAGGGGAGTACTGTTCATCTGGGGTAATTCTTTCGCAATACTGGCATCGACAAGTTGGCTGGGAAAACGGCTTTTCAACAGCATCAACGTGATGAGGACGAAAAGGATACCGGGGATTACCACCGCGTAGCCGTACCAGATATGGTTGACTAACAAGGCGCTGACGATAAGGGGATAAATCATTTGCCCAAAAGAGACCATCGCTTTAACCAGAATAACTGCCGAGCCCGATGCTTTGGGAAAACACTCCATTAATGCAGGGTATCCGCCGGTATCCAGCGCGGAGTTCGCCACGCCGACACACACCGCTAATATGAAAGCGATCATCAGGTTAGGACTGGCGGGAATACCGAAGAAAAACAGCATATATAGTACGGCGCCAAGCAGTATTATTGCCCGACGGCCAAATTTATCGGACAGTACGCCAAAGAATAAAATACTGACCAGACGACCAAGACCAATGCCAGATATTAAATAGGCGATACCGGCACTATCCGTGGAGAATTTCTGTGCAAGGGAGGTCATGTTCTGGGCTAGTGTAATAACACTCATGCCGTGGAGAAAGTAACTAAAATAAATGCAGATAACAGCCAGCAAATATGGCATTTTGCGAGCCTTGTTCTGAGACATTTGTTCACAGCTCCTTGCTGATGGTTTGATTCAATGTCCTGCTTATTACTGCTTTACTACATGCAGCGATTGTTCAGTAACACTATAAGTCGGTACTGTCGTTATATGTACATAACATGGCGTTTAAAATGCCAGGTTTATTGCATTGATAGCATTTCATTTGTTAGCCGGGAAATATAAAAATTGCTGCGAATTTGTTGTTTAATACATATAACTCGTGATGCTCATCGCAATTTTTCTGATAAGTGTGAAGATAATGAATAATAATTAACACGAAAATTACATTTTTTGTTTCCCGGTGATAATGGCTAACGTTTTATTTTGCATAGCAAGGCAATAATATTGCAACTGGCACGCTAACATTTATTGCGCAGTTGACGCTGCTTCAGCGTGATGTTGTGATTCAGCCCGACTTCGGTAACCGATGAACAGTGCGAGGAGAAATCCCGCTGCGGCGATACCGGTATCAAACCACATAATATGTGCAATGCTCATTTCTGAAATCCGCGCTGTGATCAACGGAATAGTGAACGTCGCGATACTGCCGGCGCTGTAATAAATGCCGGTCGCTTTACCTTTCTCCTGTGGAAAACGGGCCGCCATCAGCGTCAGGCCGATTTGTACTACGCCACCGGCGGAAGAGAATCCAATGACGAATGCGAAGATCATAACAACATAGGCCTGAGGATGCAGGCAGACCGTCAGAAGCGCAATAAAAGAGATAAAGGTATAAAACATCAATAATGTGGTAGAGCGAATTGTTTTTCTGACCAGCGGGGCGGTTATAAAAACGCACAGTAGCGAGCCGCAGGTATAAATACTTAACAGTTTGATGGATTGGGTATACGACATTCCTGCGACGAACTGTCCATACTGCGCCAGCCACTGGCTGATAAGGTAAAAGGTTGCCATCGAGATATAGCCATAAAGGGTGTAGCTGATCAGATCGATGAGGGAGCAATGATGTACGCCTGCAACAGGCGCTTGCGAGATTTTGGGTTTCAATATCCGACCAGGATAGGGTGGAAAAGGGCAGCGTAATAAAAACAGAGCATTAATAAGCATGATCGCCCCGGCAAGCAGGAAGGACCAGCCAAACCACATATTAGCCCAGACTAATAAACTGATAATAATGGGCAACAAGAATTGCCCGCCAGAGACAAATGCTTTGATCAGAATATTTGCCGTACTGGGGGAGCGAGGGAAGGCTTCCATCAAACTGGGATAGGTACCTGCATCTAAAAAACTGTTGGCCATACCCGCTAAAAAGCCACAGGCATAAGCGACAAAAATCGTCTGAGCATAAAGAATGCCAATGAAAAAAATCAGGTAACAGGCGGTCCCCAGAATGATAAAAGGACGGCGACCAAAGCGATCGGAAAGCATACCGGCGATTAACAAAACGCTTAGCCGGCCAATACCAAGCGAAGAGATCACAATAGATACGCCTGCGGCACTGGTATGCCATTGCTGTTCAAGCGATGACATGTTCAGGCTCATCAGGATAACCCCCATGCCATGTACAAAGTAATTAAAATACAACCCTACAGCGGTAGGGAAATAACGATTTTTCATATTATCTGACTCAGAGATGCCGCCTGAACGTTACAGTGGTATACACAGGCAGGAAGCATATTGGATAGGGTGACAAGTCAATGTCGTGATTGTGTGGTTTTCTATCCGGTATCAATACGATGCGGCGATAAAGTTTACGTCTAACACAGTCGCTCCAGATCATGTGCGAAAAGTTCGGCAGCAACAGATTGATAAATTTTCCACTCGATAAAATCCCCCTCTGTATAAATGGACTGAAAAGAAGATAAATCAGGGAAGTAACGCATTGTATTATTGCCGATGCGGTTATTTATTTTGTCAACAATGGCGTTAATTCGTCGCTGTCTCTTGGCTTTCATTTCCTTTAGCCTGGCAATGATTTCTGGAGAGATGGGTATGTCGCCAGCTTCCCATCGTTGCCAGGTTGCCGAATTATTATCCTGGGTGATATAGATTGTGCATTCTTCAATCGTCATATCAAAAATACGCCGTAGTGCTTGTAGTTCTAACGCGTTCATCATTTTTTAGGCTTTTATATGAAAAAAGTGATGCTATAAATAGCACCACCGACACCGTTTCGACTTGAATAGAATCACACTATTTTGTGCAATATTATTTGTTCGTTGCAGATATCGCGGTGTTGAAGGAAAACGGGAGCTGGCTTATGTAACAATGCGGCGAAAAAAGTTAAAAAAAAAGCCCATCGTAGGAGACGGGCAAAGACTACACACAGCAATTCGTTGTTTCACTCAGGGGATTTCCATGCTTATAAATCAATGTGTTGATTTATAACCGTGTGCTAATAGTAGGCATGAGCACTTTTTGCGTCGATCAGATTCGTCTCAATAGTTTAAAAACTGTAACGGATTTGCGACAGAAATGAGATGCGGCGGGGAACAGACGGGCGAATCAAAATGGAGTGTGCGTTGAATTGATAAACGTCGCTAAAGCATCGGGCGGCAATGCCGCCCGACGGGATTATGACTGCTTGTTGGCTTCCTCGATATCATCCAGCTCTTCAAGGATCTCCTCTGGTTCATTCGTCGGCGCCGGAACTTCATGTACCCATGCGGAGAACAAACGCCAGGTCACGGCCAGAAGCACCGGTCCAATAAACAGACCAATCATACCGAATGCAATCAGGCCGCCGATTACCCCGGAAAGGATCAGAAGCAGCGGTAAATCGGCGCCCATGCGGATGAGTACCGGGCGAATCACGTTATCCAGAGTGCCGACGACGGCGCTCCAAACCAGCAGCACGGTGCCCCAGGTGGTGTCGCCTGTCCAGTAAAGCCAGATAATGGCTGGAATCAATACCGGCAACGGCCCCAACTGAACCAGACACGAAAGGATCATCACTACCGTCAACAGGGTAGCGTAAGGCACGCCGGAAATCGCCAGCCCGACGCCGCCAAGTACCGCCTGTACCAGCGCGGTGACCACCACGCCAAGCGCCACGGCGCGGATCGCCTGGGCAGCCAGCAGAACCGCCGCATCGCCGCGTTTAGCCGCGAGACGACAGGCAAAATGGCGTATACCCATCGCCACTTGTTCGCCGCGCCAGTAAAGCAGGGCGCTAAACAACAGCATCAGGGCGCAGTGCATCATAAAGCGTCCGATATGCGCCGCCTGACCGACAAACCAGGTCGTGGTTGTGCCGATATAAGGCCGCACTTTCGCCATAATAGCGCTACCGCCCATATCCAGCAGGCTATGCCATCCGGCATACAGTTTGGCGCCAACCAACGGAATATTATTTAACCATGCCAGATCGGGTAGCGTCATATCGCCGCCGGTCACTGCATGGATGAGCGGGCCGCTACCATCGACAATGCTGTTCACCAGCAAGGCGACGGGAATAACGAAGAGCAGCACTAACAGCAGCGTCATGACCAGTACGGCAAGCGAGCGGCGGCCCCACAATATTTTTTGTAATTTCAGCAAAACGGGCCAGGTCGCGATAACAATCGTACCTGCCCATGCAAACCCCAAAATAAAAGGCTGTACTATCCACAAACAGGCCACAATCATGATGGCTAAAAACAGCACCGATAGCAGCACTTGCGCAATATCCCTGGGCTGACGAACATTTACCATAAATACTTTTCACCTTTGTCTTTGCGCCAGAACGTTGGCGCGACGTGAACATGCAAACCACACCCTATAATGATGAGCAATTTCAGCGGTTTTTAACAGGCCGATTCTGCATGTAATTCTGTTGGGCGCACAGGAAAAAAATGTGATACAACAAATAACGCAACACGCAAACGATTAAGCATCCCTTCCTGTGCGTAGACCGCTCGCGCTCGCCGGGTTGGGCGCCACCGTTCACAACATAGACCGCAGGAAAAGGTCAATATAATGATTCCACAAATTTCTCAGGCACCCGGCGTCGTTCAGCTGGTGCTCAATTTTTTGCAGGCGCTGGAGCAGCAAGGGTTTACGGGCGATACGGCAACCAGCTATGCCGACCGTCTGACAATGTCGACCGATAACAGTATCTACCAGCTTCTTCCCGATGCTGTTGTGTTTCCCCGTTCTACGGCAGATGTCGCGCTTCTTGCCCGTCTGGCGGCGGATCCGCGCTTTACGTCGCTGATATTTACCCCTCGAGGCGGCGGTACTGGCACGAATGGCCAGGCGCTAAACCAGGGCATTATTGTTGATATGTCCCGCTATATGAACCGCATTATTGAAATTAATCCTGAAGAGGGATGGGTGCGGGTAGAGGCGGGAGTGATAAAAGATCAGCTTAATCAAGCGTTAAAGCCGTATGGCTATTTTTTTGCGCCGGAACTTTCCACCAGTAATCGCGCCACGCTTGGCGGTATGATTAATACCGATGCCTCCGGTCAGGGTTCGCTGGTCTATGGAAAAACGTCAGATCACGTCTTAGGCATACGGGCCGTATTGTTGGGGGGCGATATCCTTGACACGCAATCGATGCCCGTAGAGCTTGCCCGGACGCTGGGTGAAAACACGACGACGCCAGGCCGCATCTATCAGACCGTCTATCAGTCCTGCCTGGAAAACCGCCAACTTATCCTCGATAGCTTTCCAAAGCTCAATCGCTTCCTGACAGGCTACGATTTACGCCACGTCTTTAACGATGACATGACCCGCTTCGATCTCACCCGCATCTTAACGGGGTCGGAAGGGACGCTGGCGTTTATTACTGAAGCCCGGCTGGATATTACCCCGATACCCAAAGTCCGCCGTCTGGTGAATGTAAAATACGACTCCTTTGATTCCGCGCTGCGTAACGCCCCTTTTATGGTTGATGCGCGCGCCTTATCCGTCGAGACGGTCGATTCCAAAGTCCTTAACCTCGCGCGGGAAGATATTGTCTGGCACTCCGTTAGCGAATTGATTACCGATGTGCCGGATAAAGAGATGCTTGGCCTGAATATCGTGGAATTCGCGGGTGACGATGAAGCGCTTATTGACGGACAGGTCGAGGCGCTGTGCCACCGGCTGGATGGCCTGATGGCGCGAGCGGAAGCGGGCGTGATCGGCTGGCAACTTTGTACCGATTTGACGGGTATTGAGCGTATTTACGCGATGCGTAAAAAAGCGGTAGGGCTGCTGGGTAATGCGAAAGGCGCTGCCAAACCGATTCCTTTTGCGGAAGATACCTGCGTGCCGCCTGAACATCTGGCCGATTACATCGCCGAATTTCGCGCCCTGCTGGATGGTCATGGCTTAAGTTACGGCATGTTCGGCCACGTGGATGCCGGAGTGCTGCATGTGCGCCCGGCGCTGGATATGTGCGATCCGCAGCAGGAACTGTTGATGAAACAGATCTCCGATGAGGTCGTCGCGCTGACCGCCAGATACGGCGGGCTGTTGTGGGGCGAGCATGGAAAAGGTTTTCGTGCGGAATACAGCCCGGCCTTTTTCGGCGAAGTCCTGTATGGCGAGCTGCGCAAAATAAAAGCGGCTTTTGATCCGCATAATCGACTTAACCCGGGTAAAATCTGTCCGCCGCAGGGGATAGAGGCGCCGATGATGAAGGTGGATGCGGTAAAACGCGGCACCTGGGATCGGCAAATTCCGCTGGCGGTACGGCAGACCTGGCGCGGCGCTATGGAGTGTAATGGTAACGGCCTGTGCTTTAATTTCGATGCGAAAAGCCCAATGTGCCCGTCGATGAAAATTAGCCTTAACCGGATCCACTCGCCGAAAGGGCGGGCGACGCTGGTGCGGGAATGGCTCCGTCTATTGGCCGATCGCGGCGTCGATCCGTTGAAGCTGGAAAAGGAGTTGCCAGAAAAACGCGCCAGCTTACGCACGCTGATTGCCCGCACCCGGAATAGTTGGCACAAACGCAAAGGCGAGTATGACTTTTCCCATGAAGTTAAAGAGGCCATGTCCGGCTGTCTGGCGTGTAAAGCCTGTACGACCCAGTGTCCGATTAAAATCGATGTTCCGGAGTTTCGTTCACGTTTCTTACAGCTTTACCATACGCGTTATCTGCGCCCGGTACGCGATCATCTGGTGGCGACGGTCGAGACCTACGCGCCGCTGATGGCGCGTGCGCCAAAGACCTTTAACTTTTTTATTAACCAACCGGTGGTTCGTAATCTGGCGAAAAAACATATCGGTATGGTGGATTTACCTCTGCTTTCTGCCCCTTCATTGCAACAGCAACTGGTGGGCCATCCGTCCGCTAATATGACGCTTGAGCAACTGGAGCGCATGAGCGCCGAGCAAAAAGCGAAAACGGTACTGGTAGTTCAGGATCCGTTTACCAGCTACTACGACGCCCGGGTCGTGGCGGACTTTATCCGCCTGGCGGAAAAACTGGGCAGGAGGCCGGTATTGTTACCGTTCTCGCCGAATGGTAAGGCGCAGCATATTAAAGGTTTTCTTAATCGCTTTGCGAAAACGGCGAAAAAAACCTCTGAGTTCCTTAATCGGATCGCTGCGTTGGGGATGCCGATGGTGGGCGTCGATCCGGCGCTGGTTCTGTGTTATCGCGACGAATACAAACTGGCGCTGGGCGAACAGCGCGGCGATTTTCATGTGTTGCTGGTGAATGAATGGCTGGCGCAGGAAATAAATGCAAGACTGTCCGTCGAGGTGAGCGGCGAACCGTGGTACTTTTTTGGTCATTGTACGGAAGTCACGGCTTTACCCGGCGCGCCTGCGCAGTGGGCCGCCATCTTTGCCCATTTTGGCGCGAAGCTGGAAAATGTCAGCGTAGGCTGCTGCGGTATGGCGGGCACTTATGGACATGAACTAACCAATCATAAAAATTCGCTGGGAATTTATGAGCTATCCTGGCATCAGGCGATGCAACGTTTACCGCGAAACCGTTGCCTGGCAACCGGTTATTCCTGCCGAAGCCAGGTTAAACGCATTGAAGGTACGGGCGTGCGTCACCCGTTGCAGGCATTACTGGAGATTATAGGTTGATCTGGAAACGTGAAGTGACCCTCGATGCGCTTAATGCGATGGGGGAAGGGAATATGGTTGGCCTGCTTGATATCCGCTTTGAGCGTATTGGGGACGATACGCTGGAAGCGACAATGCCCGTCGATCATCGCACCAAACAGCCGTTCGGCTTGCTGCATGGCGGAGCGTCTGTGGTGCTGGCGGAAAGTATCGGCTCGGTCGCAGGTTATCTGTGTACGCAGGGGGAGCAAAAGGTGGTGGGGCTGGAGGTGAATGCCAACCATGTACGGTCGGCGCGTCAGGGGCGCGTACGAGGCGTCTGTAAAGCGTTGCATACCGGGGCTCGCCATCAGGTCTGGCAGATAGAGATCTTTGATGAACAGGGACGTCTGTGCTGTTCTTCGCGTCTTACTACAGCGATTGTGTGACGTTGTCACCATAAAAGTGTGATGCATATTGCTTTTGGTCAAAATGTGCGCAGAAAAAGGTGATATACTGTGCACGTTTACACATAAGCGAGGATGATATGTCTACTGATTTGGACCCAACCCAACTGGCGATTGAATTTTTACGCCGTGATAAAACCGAACTTTCTCCCGCGCAGTATTTGAAGCGTTTAAAACAGCTGGAGTTAGAGTTTGCCGATCTCCTCACCCTCTCTGCAACCGAACTGAAAGAAGAGATCTATTTCGCCTGGCGGTTGGGCGTGCATTAATAAAGTCTGTGTAGGCCGGATAAGGCGTTAGCCGCCATCCGGCTATGTTACCAGGCAATCTCACCAGACACTGTCCCGCGGTAATAGATAACCCCCTTGATTTTGTTTAAAAAAAATACAGATCGCCATTTGTGCTAAAAAGGCGCGCTCTCTTTATGAGATTATTCTTATGCCCCTTCAAGAGCTAAGCCATTAAGAGTGCCGGAGATAAGCGCCGGATGGGGCCGGAACCCTTAAGCCTGTATTGAACAGACTTAAGGGTTTTTCTTTTCCGGGCGCGTAAAAAACTAAGGTCTGTCAATAACCGCCGGCATGTCGTCAGCCGTATGATTATTCAAAATACGGTTAGCCAGCACCCCTGACATCATCGATCCGTTAACGTTCAGTGCCGTGCGGGCCATATCAACGATAGGTTCGATGGCAATAAAAATACCGACCAGCGCAACGGGAAAATTCAACGTCGACAGGACAATCAGCGCCGCGAACGTACCACCGCCGCCGACGCCGGCTACGCCAATAGACCCTAGCGCAATGGCAGGCAACATCGCGGCCAGAAAATGCAGCGAGAGCGGATCGATGCCGATGGTGGGCGCAATCATCGCTACCATAATAGCCGGATAAATCCCGGCGCAGCCATTTTGCCCCATACTGGAGCCAAACGAGGCGGAAATATTGGCAATGGTGCTTTGTACGCCAAATTTTTCCTGGGCGGAAATGGCCAGCGGAATAGAGGCTGCGCTGCTACGGGAGACAAACGCAAAGGTTAAGACGGGCCAGACCATTCTGAAATAACGCGCTGGATTATTACCGCTGAGGATCAGCAAGATGGCGTGCACGATAAACATCATGAAAATCGCGATATAACAGGCGCCGATAAAACCAAGTAAGCTGGCGAATTGTTCAAAGTGGTATGATGAAAATACGGTAGTCATTAATGCCATGACGCCATAGGGCGTTAATGCAATAACGATACGTACCATCTTCATGACCCATATCTGAATAGCGTTAATGCCTGCGCTTAATTTCTGACCTTCTTCCGGCGCCTCTTTTTTGACCTTTAACAGGGCGATCCCCGCTATTAGCGTGAAGATAACGATGCCGATAACGGAAACACTTCTGGCCCCCGTAAGATCAAGAAAAATATTAGTCGGAATCAGCGATGTCACTAACTGGGGAATCGACACCGCGGCAGTCTTATTGACTTCTTCCGTAGTTAACATTGACGGCATGTGCACAAAAGCGCTGGCGTCAAGCCCCAGCACATGAGCGGTCAGTAATCCGATAAAACCGGCAACCATCACCAGGCATAACATGCATCCGACGATCGTCAGCGACATTTTTCCGATGCCGGCACTATTTTCCAGTTTATTGATGGCGGAAAGAATAGAAATAAAAATTAGCGGTATAGCGACCAGTTTTAACAGGTGGACGTAACCATTGCCGACGATGCTGTACCATTCGATAATAGTTTTAGTGTGATTTGCTGAAATAAAATGCAGGGATAAACCAATAACAGCCCCTAAAAAAATAGCGATAAAAACGCTTTTCGACAGGGAATCGCTTTTTTGATTAATTCTCAAGATGACCCACGAGAAAACCAAAAAAAGTGCGATATACGCGAGCGTAACAACCATATTTTAAGCCTCTTGCCTCATTCAGCACCTGAAATGCCGGAAAGAGTTTACATAAACCTATAGCTCAAACTGAGTTATAGAACCGCAGCGGATTATAAAGAGCGCAACGCCAGGTATCCATACAAAAAATGGGGTTCTGACCTCGCCGCCCGGCAATGTCGACAGCCTATTAATTAAATAGTCATTTTCTATACATCTTTTCGTTTTTGACCTGCCAGAACGGTTAATGTCTTATAAATCATTACTTATCAAAATGTTAAGCGATTTTTTGTCTGTCGTATGACCTGGCGGACAGGGTCTATGCTTAATAAAAGGCGCTCAATATGACCATTTGTTGGAAAGCCCCTGCGGTTAAGGGGTTGAAGTGATAATCATTATCACTAACATGCTGTTATATCCTGGTGATTTAGAACGCGAGGTAACTCTATGGAATTGCATTCAGGCACGTTTAACCCGGAGGACTTCCCCTGGCAAGGGCTGACGCTAACGCCAGCGGCGGCAGCGCACATACGTGAACTGGCAGCAAAGCAGCCGGGCATGTTGGGCGTGCGGTTAAGCGTAAAACAGACGGGATGTGCCGGATTTGGCTATGTTCTGGATACCGTTCGGGAGCCGGATAAAGACGATCTGGTTTTTGAAGCCGAAGGCGCAAAGCTTTTCGCACCGTTACAGGCGATGCCTTTTATTGACGGAACAGAAGTGGATTACGTGCAGGAAGGGCTGAACCAGTTATTTAAATTTCATAACCCCAAAGCCCAGAATGAATGCGGCTGCGGCGAAAGTTTTGGGGTATAGGCGGTACTATGTCTCGTAATACTGAAGCAACGGAAGAGGTCGGCATCTGGACAGGCGGACGCCTTAATTACAAAGAAGGATTTTTCACGCAATTACCCACTGATGAACTGGCAAAAGGCATCAGCGAAGAGGTGGTGCGCGCGATTTCCGCAAAGCGTAACGAACCTGAGTGGATGCTGGAATTTCGTCTCAATGCCTATAGAGCCTGGCTGGACATGGATGAACCGCACTGGCTGAAGGCGCACTACGATAAACTGAACTATCAGGACTACAGCTATTACTCTGCGCCATCATGCGGAAACTGCGACGATAGCTGCGTTTCCCAGCCGGGAGCCGTACAGCAAACGGGCGCGAATACCTTTTTGAGTAAAGAGGTTGAAGACGCCTTCGAGCAACTTGGCGTTCCGGTTCGCGAAGGGAAAGAGGTCGCCGTCGATGCGATTTTTGACTCGGTCTCCGTAGCGACCACATACCGTGAAAAACTGGCGGAACAGGGCATTATTTTCTGTTCTTTTGGCGAAGCGATACACGATCACCCTGACCTGGTCAGGAAATATCTTGGCACCGTCGTGCCGGGGAACGATAACTTTTTTGCCGCGCTGAATGCGGCAGTCGCTTCCGATGGGACATTTATCTATGTTCCCAAAGGCGTGCGTTGCCCAATGGAGTTATCCACCTATTTTCGCATTAACGCCGAGAAAACCGGTCAGTTTGAGCGCACGATTCTGGTGGCGGATGAAGGCAGCTATGTGAGTTATATCGAAGGCTGCTCCGCGCCCGTACGCGACAGTTATCAGCTCCACGCCGCGGTAGTGGAAGTCATCATCCATAAAGATGCTGAAGTAAAATATTCCACCGTACAAAACTGGTTCCCGGGCGACAACAACACGGGCGGCATTCTGAACTTTGTGACCAAGCGGGCGTTGTGCGAAGGGGAAAACAGCAAGATGTCGTGGACCCAGTCGGAAACCGGTTCGGCGATTACCTGGAAATACCCGAGCTGTATCCTGCGCGGTGATAATTCTATCGGCGAGTTCTATTCCGTTGCGCTGACCAGTGGACATCAGCAGGCTGACACCGGCACCAAAATGATCCATATCGGTAAAAACACGCGCTCAACCATTATCTCAAAAGGCATTTCCGCCGGCCACAGCCAGAACAGCTACCGTGGGCTGGTAAAAATTATGCCGACGGCAACCAACGCCCGAAATTTCACCCAATGCGACTCCATGTTGATTGGCGCGGACTGCGGCGCGCATACGTTCCCGTATGTTGAATGCCGCAATAACAGCGCGCAGCTGGAGCACGAGGCGACAACATCACGCATCGGTGAAGATCAGCTTTTCTATTGTCTGCAACGCGGCATCAGCGAAGAAGACGCTATTTCGATGATCGTCAACGGTTTCTGCAAAGACGTTTTCTCGGAACTGCCGCTGGAGTTTGCCGTTGAAGCGCAAAAACTGCTGGCGATTAGCCTTGAGCACAGCGTCGGTTAATGATGAAGGAAAACCCATGTTAAGCATTAAAGATTTACAGGTCAGTGTGGAAGAAAAAGCGATTTTGCGTGGCCTGAATCTGGAGATTCGCCCCGGCGAAGTTCACGCCATTATGGGGCCGAACGGTTCCGGGAAAAGCACGCTCTCCGCCACCCTGGCGGGACGTGAAGATTATGAGGTCACCAGCGGCTCGGTTACGTTC
The DNA here is from genome assembly GCF_046548235.1 of Salmonella sp. SAL4457. Taxonomy (NCBI): domain Bacteria; kingdom Pseudomonadati; phylum Pseudomonadota; class Gammaproteobacteria; order Enterobacterales; family Enterobacteriaceae; genus Salmonella; species Salmonella sp. SAL4457. The sequence continues at coordinate 938,159 of NZ_JBGDZO010000001.1, read as the reverse complement.
AAGGGTAAAGATCTGCTTGAACTGTCGCCGGAGGAACGGGCGGGCGAAGGGATTTTTATGGCCTTCCAGTACCCGGTAGAAATCCCCGGCGTCAGTAACCAGTTTTTCCTGCAAACCGCGCTGAATGCCGTGCGCGCCTACCGCGGGCAGGCGTCGTTGGATCGCTTTGATTTTCAGGATCTGATGGAAGAAAAGATCGCATTGCTGAAAATGCCGGAAGATTTACTGACCCGTTCGGTAAACGTCGGTTTTTCCGGCGGGGAGAAAAAGCGCAATGATATTTTGCAAATGGCGGTGCTGGAGCCGGAACTGTGCATCCTTGATGAGTCTGACTCCGGACTGGATATCGATGCGTTGAAAATTGTGGCGGAAGGCGTCAACGCGTTACGCGACGATAAACGCGCTTTTATTATCGTGACCCACTATCAGCGCATACTGGACTACATCAAGCCTGATTACGTCCATGTCCTCTATCAGGGGCGAATTGTCCGATCCGGCGATTTTACTCTGGTCAAACAACTGGAGGAGCAGGGTTATGGCTGGCTTACCGAACAGCAGTAAAGCGCTACAGCAATGGCAGCATCTCTTTGAGGAAAAAAGAGAAAGTCGAACTGAGCAGGCAAGACAACATTTACAACAGATGTTACGTCTGGGATTGCCGACGCGTAAACATGAAGACTGGAAATACACGCCGCTGGAGGGCTTAACCCATAGCCAGTTTATCCAGCAGTGTGCGACTATCAGCGCCGCACAGCGTGATGCGCTGGCGCTGCAAATCGATGCCGTGCGGCTGGTGTTTGTCGATGGTCGGTTTATGCCAGAGCTCAGTGATAGCACGCAAAACAGCGGATTTGACGTTAGCGTCAGGGATGAGCGCCAGACGCTTGCCGCGCCGGTACATCCCGAGGTTTTTCTGCATCTGACGGAAAGCCTGGCACAATGTGTCACGTATATACAGGTACGGCGAAATCAGCGTCCGACCAGGCCGCTACTGTTAATGCATATCACGCAGGGCGTGGATGGCGACGAGCTGAACACCGCGCATTATCGCCACCATCTGGCGCTGGCGGAAGGCGCGGAAGCGACGGTTATTGAGCATTATGTCAGCCTTACAGCGGCAAAACATTTTACCGGCGCGCGTCTGACGATGAACGTTGCAGACAATGCGCAACTGCGTCATATCAAACTGGCGTTTGAAAATGCGTCCAGCTATCACTTTGCGCATAACGATCTTCTGCTGGCGACAGACGCCTCGGCGTTTAGCCACAGTTTTCTGCTGGGCGCCGCAGTACTACGTCACCACAGCAGCTCACAACTGAATGGTGAAAACGCGACGCTTCGACTGAATAGTCTGGCGATGCCGGTGAAAAATGAAGTCTGCGATACGCGGACATGGCTGGAACATAACAAAGGCTACTGTAACAGCCGCCAGTTGCACAAGACCATCGTCAGCGACAAAGGACGCGCGGTCTTTAATGGCCTGATTAACGTGGCGCAACACGCCATTAAAACCGACGGCCAGATGACCAATAATAACCTGTTGTTGGGGAAACTGGCCGAAGTCGATACCAAACCGCAATTAGAGATCTATGCCGATGACGTGAAGTGCAGCCACGGCGCGACGATCGGGCGTATTGACGATGAGCAGATGTTTTATCTGCAATCACGCGGCATCAGGCAGCAGGAGGCGCGGCACATGATTCTTTACGCGTTTGCCGCAGAGTTAACGGAAGCTATCCATGATAGCGCCCTTAAACAGCAGGTGCTGGCGCGAATCGGCCAGCGACTGCCCGGAGGCCTGGTATGACATTTCCTGTAGAAAAAGTACGGGCGGATTTTCCCATACTGCAGCGTGAAGTTAACGGCCTGCCGCTGGCTTACCTGGACAGCGCAGCCAGCGCTCAAAAGCCTAATCAGGTGATTGATGCTGAATCTGCCTTCTACCGTCACGGCTATGCTGCGGTACATCGGGGTATCCATACGTTAAGCGCGCAGGCGACCGAAAGCATGGAGAATGTGCGTAAGCAGGCGTCGCGGTTTATTAACGCCCGCTCCGCAGAAGAACTGGTGTTCGTGCGCGGTACGACGGAGGGCATTAACCTTGTCGCCAACAGTTGGGGAACGGAAAATATTCGCGCCGGGGATAACATTATCATCAGCGAGATGGAGCATCACGCCAACATCGTTCCCTGGCAGATGCTGTGCGAGCGCAAAGGCGCTGAACTGCGCGTGATCCCGTTGCATCCTGACGGTACGCTGCGGCTGGAGACCTTAGCAGCGCTGTTCGATGACCGGACCCGACTACTGGCCATTACCCATGTTTCCAATGTGCTGGGGACGGAAAACCCACTGCCGGACATGATTGCGCTGGCGCGCCAGCATGGGGCGAAAGTGCTGGTGGATGGCGCCCAGGCCGTGATGCACCATGCTGTTGACGTCCAGGCGCTGGACTGCGATTTTTACGTTTTCTCCGGCCATAAACTTTACGGGCCGACCGGCATCGGCATTCTGTATGTTAAAGAGGCGTTGCTGCAAGAAATGCCGCCGTGGGAAGGGGGCGGGTCGATGATCTCGACCGTCAGCCTGACGCATGGAACGACATGGGCGAAAGCGCCCTGGCGTTTTGAGGCGGGAACGCCGAATACTGGCGGCATCATCGGTCTCGGCGCGGCGATTGATTATGTGACGTCGCTGGGACTGGATAAGATTGGCGATTATGAGCAGATGCTGATGCGCTATGCGCTGGAGCAACTGGCGCAGGTGCCTGATATCACGCTATATGGCCCGGCGCAGCGGTTGGGCGTCATCGCGTTTAATCTGGGTAAACACCACGCTTACGACGTCGGCAGCTTTCTTGATAATTACGGTATCGCGGTACGAACGGGGCATCACTGCGCAATGCCGCTCATGGCCTGGTATGGCGTGCCGGCAATGTGCCGGGCTTCGCTGGCGATGTATAACACCCATGAAGAAGTGGACCGACTGGTGGCAGGATTAACGCGTATCCACCGCTTATTGGGATAACAGTGAGGTTTTATGGCTGCGCTACCGGATAAAGAAAAATTGCTGCGTAACTTTACGCGTTGCGCTAATTGGGAAGAGAAATATTTATATATTATTGAGTTGGGGCAGCGCCTGGCGGAGTTAAATCCGCAGGATCGTAATCCGCAAAATACGATTCATGGCTGTCAGAGCCAGGTGTGGATCGTGATGCGGCGAAACGCCAACGGCATTATCGAATTGCAGGGCGACAGCGACGCGGCGATCGTTAAGGGCCTTATGGCGGTGGTATTTATTTTGTACCACCAAATGACGGCGCAGGATATTGTGCATTTTGATGTCCGGCCATGGTTCGAAAAAATGGCGCTTACGCAGCACCTCACGCCTTCTCGTTCTCAGGGGCTGGAAGCAATGATTCGCGCAATTCGCGCTAAGGCCGCCACTTTTAGCTAAACTGTACAGACAGCGTTCTACCTGATGTCAAATCCTTTGTCGGACGGCGACGTCGCTTTATCCAGAGTGGACAGAGCGTATATTTTGTTGTTCTGATAAGCGAAGCGCTACCAGTCGTCGCAGAGGGCATCACCAGGAATACAGGAGGTTTGGTATGAAACGTGCGTCTTTCATTACGCTAACTATTATCGGCGCGTATAGCGCGTTACAGGCAGCCTGGGCGGTTGATTATCCATTACCGCCCGAAGGCAGCCGTCTTATTGGTCAGAATCAAACCTATACCGTACAGGAAGGTGATAAAAACCTGCAGGCTATCGCCCGGCGTTTTGATACGGCGGCGATGCTCATTCTTGAAGCGAACAATACGATTGCGCCGGTGCCTAAGCCCGGTACGCTAATTACCATTCCCTCGCAGATGCTATTGCCGGATGCGCCCAGGGAAGGCGTTATCGTCAACCTCGCGGAGCTACGGCTGTATTATTACCCGCCGGGAGAAAACCGCGTTCAGGTGTATCCCATCGGCATCGGTTTGCAGGGACTGGAAACTCCCGTCATGGACACCCGGATAGGGCAAAAGATCCCCAACCCGACGTGGACGCCGACGGCGGGCATACGCCAACGTTCGCTTGAGCGAGGGATCACGCTGCCGCCGGTGATCCCTGCCGGGCCAAATAACCCGCTGGGACGCTATGCGCTGCGTCTGGCGCACGGTAATGGGGAATATCTCATTCATGGCACCAGCGCGCCGGATAGCGTAGGTCTGCGCGTGAGTTCCGGTTGCATTCGCATGAACGCGCCGGACATCAAAGCGTTATTTGCGCAGGTCAGAACGGGGACGCCGGTAAAAGTGATTAACCAGCCGGTGAAATTCTCTGTCGAGCCGAATGGCATTCGTTATGTAGAGGTACACAGGCCGCTATCGCCGGAAGAAGAGCAAAACGTGCAGACGATGCCCTATGTGTTGCCTGCGGAATTTACCGCGTTCAGAAACGCGCAAGGGGTGGATAGTCGCCTGGTCGATAAGGCGCTATACCGGCGAGCCGGGTATCCTGTCAGCGTGAGCGCCGGGCAGATGCCGACGGTAAATACGACCGCAGTCGAATCCGCTCAGAACGGTTTTGTCGGGGAAGAGGGGCAAACGCGCGCGACGCAGTAGCCTTTGCAGCAAACGACGGACAAAAAAATGGCGCACGATGTGCGCCATTTTATATTGTGCGTCAAATTATTTACAGATGCGGAATACTTTGTTGTCCAGACGTTGGTTCGCGCGAGCAGCATCGTCTTTAGCAGCCTGAACGTCGGAACGCATTGCATTTACGTCATTACTCAGTTGCTCAACTTTAGCGCTCAGCGTCTGTACATCGGAAGACAACTGATCGATTTTAGCGTTGCTGGAACAACCTGTCAGTAACGTGGAACCCAGAACTGCTGCACCTAAGATCAGCTTGTTAGTACGGGTCATAATAATATCCTTATATTATGCATGGTTATTCGAGTAAAGAAATGGCGCACGATGTGCGCCATTTTATATCGTGCGTCAAATTACTTACGGACGTGGGATACTACTTTGTTGTCCAGACGCTGGTTCGCGCGAGCTGCGTCGTCTTTAGCAGCCTGAACGTCGGAACGCATTGCATTTACGTCATTACTCAGTTGCTCAACTTTAGCGCTCAGCGTCTGTACATCGGAAGACAACTGATCGATTTTAGCGTTGCTTGAACAACCTGCCAGTAACGTGGAACCCAGAACTACTGCACCTAAGATCAGCTGGTTAGTACGGTTCATAACAATAACATTATACTTTGTGTGGTTATGTGGGTAAAAAAATGGCGCACGATGTGCGCCATTTTTATTACGCAGGTACTATTACTTACGGTATTTAGTAGCCTGGTTGTCCAGACGCTGGTTAGCGCGAGCTGCGTCGTCTTTAGCAGCCTGAACGTCGGAACGCATTGCGTTCACGTCGTTGCTCAGCTGGTCAACTTTAGCGTTCAGAGTCTGAACGTCAGAAGACAGCTGATCGATTTTAGCGTTGCTGGAGCAACCAGCCAGCAGAGTAGAACCCAGGATTACCGCGCCCAGTACCAGTTTAGTACGATTCATTATTAATACCCTCTAGATTGAGTTAATCTCCATGTAGCGTTACAAGTATTACACAAACTTTTTTATGTTGAGAATATTTTTTTGATGGGAATGCACTTATTTTTGATCGTTCGCTCAAAGAAGCATCGAAATGCATGAAAGTCCCTAAAAAACCGAAAGAAAACAGGGGGCTTCCATCGGATTCTTCTTAGATAATCCGCAATTAGATAGTAAAATCCGATTTGATTTTTTTATTAATAGTGGCTATCGATTAAATAAAAAAAGCGCCGGAAGGGCGCTTTTTTAAACAAATTAATTCACACAACAATTATTACAGTACGTGAACAGAGGCGGTGTTAGTGGTGCCGCTTGGAACCAGCGCGCCGGAGACCATCACTACGACGTCGCCTTTCTGGGCGAGGCCGCTTTGCAGGGCGACATCTTTGCCCAGACGGTAGAAATCATCAGTAGAATTGATTTCTTTCACCAGCTGCGATACCACGCCTTTGCTCAGTACTAACTGACGGGCGGTCACTTCATTGGTGGTCAATGCCAGGATGGTGGCGTCCGGGAAGTATTTACGCACGGCGCGAGCGGATTTACCGCCCTGGGTCGCTACCACGATCAGCGGCGCTTCCAGTTTTTCGGCGGTTTCTACCGCACCGCGGCATACCGCTTCCGTAATGCGCAGTTTACGGCTGTCGTTGTTGTAGTCCAGACGGCTGTTCATGACGCGGTCGGTACGTTCGCAGATGGTCGCCATGATAGAAACGGCTTCCAGCGGGTATTTCCCTTTGGCGGATTCGCCGGACAGCATAACCGCATCCGTACCGTCGAGGATGGCGTTCGCTACGTCGCCTGCTTCTGCGCGGGTCGGACGCGGGTTTTTGATCATAGAATCCAGCATCTGAGTCGCGGTGATCACGACTTTACGTGCGCGGATACATTTTTCGATCATCATTTTCTGCGCAAAAATCACTTCTTCAACCGGGATTTCTACGCCCAGGTCGCCACGCGCAACCATGATGCCGTCGGAAGCTTCGAGAATTTCATCGAAGTTGTTCAGGCCTTCCTGGTTTTCGATCTTAGAGATAATCTGGATGTTTTCGCCGCCGTGGGCTTTCAGATGCTCGCGAATTTCGACAACGTCAGAACGTTTACGGATAAAGGACGCCGCAACAAAGTCAACGCCCTGTTCGCAACCGAAGATCAGGTCCTGTTTGTCTTTTTCAGCCAGCGCCGGCAGAGCAATAGAAACGCCCGGCAGGTTAACGCCTTTGTTCTCGCCCAGATCGCCGTTGTTCAGCACCTTACAAATGACTTTATTGCCTTCGATGGCGGTCACTTCCATACCGATCAGACCATCGTCAACCAGGACGGTGTTGCCAACGCTCAGGTCGCTGGTGAAGCCTTCATAGGTGACGGCAACGATTTCATTATTACCGACCACGGATTTGTCGGTGGTAAAAGTGAAGGTTTGACCCGCTTTCAGCGAAACGTCGTTACCGCCTTCCAGTTTAATGGTGCGGATTTCTGGTCCTTTAGTATCAAGCAGAATAGCGGCTTTTTTACCGGTTTTGCTCATCACGTTGCGCAAATTCTGGATACGCTGACCGTGTTCTGCATAATCGCCATGAGAGAAGTTCAGACGCATCACGTTCATGCCCGCGTCCAGCATTTTGCTTAACATCTCTTCGGATTCGGTTTTCGGACCGATAGTACAAACAATTTTCGTCTTTTTCATGACAGTCTTAGTCTTTAAGTTGAGGAGGATATGGAAATCTGGCTTCGGGCGCGCACGGCCCGGAAGCTAAGCCTGTGTTGCTAAAGTGATGATGCCTCGCTCTAAGGATAGGTGACATCGAAAGAGCGTGCAGAGGAATGTGTGCTCGCGTTTCAGCCCAACGGGAAGGGGATAATTTTAGTCGTTGAGTTTTACAGTCCAATGCGCTGAAACCATTCAAGAGACAATTGGCGCGCATTATACGCTGAAATTTACAAAAAAGGAAAATGAAAACCCTGTTTCAAAAGACATCTGTGCAGATCCACAACGGTTTGTTATTACGCTGTTTACGATGTCGCTGGCGATAACGCCGCCCGAACAGGGGCGGCGTTGCGCAACGGCGGGTGTTGTTGCGCATAATGTCAATCGAGCAACTTTTTGCCTTCCAGGTCGATGGCGATGTTTTGGTTGTGTGCTTTTCGATAGCACAGAATCGCTATCCCGATGGCCGCCCAGCTAATTCCGAGTATCAGAGCGTGAATGTTCATGTTTAAACAGACGTAGCCGATGACGATCATCCCCATGATCGGCGAAATGACATGGGCGAAAATGCGCCGCTGGGCTTTCATCCGGAAATTGAACAGGATAAACACACACAGGTTCACGACAAAAAAAGCGAAAAGCGCGCCAAAGTTCACCAGCGTGGAGATAGATTCAATCTTGCCGGAAAACAGGTAGCTGAGCAGCAGGGTGACGCCGCCGGTAAACAGAATGGCATAATCCGGCGTTTTACGCGTGGTATGGACGTGAGCGAGGAAGGCGGGCAACATTCGGTCGCGCCCCATTGAAAATAACACTCTGGACACCGCCGTTTGCGCGGTAATAATGTTGCCGACGGCGCACACAAACGCCACAATGATGGAAAACGCCACTTTGAGCCAGATACCGCCAACGTTGCCGGCAATGGTGAAAAATGCTTCATTCGTCGCATTACCTTCCGCGAAGCGGTCGACGTTACCGGTGGCGAACGCCGCAAACGCCACAACGATAATAAATAGTACCGTCGCCAAAACTAACGCCAACAGCGTTGCTTTACTGACGGCGCGTCCCCCGCCTTCGCTTTCTTCACTTAATGTACTGATAGCGTCAAAGCCGAGAAAGTTCAGCGCAGCCACCGAAATCGCCGTCGCGATGAGCCCTGGGGTGAACCACTGTGAATCGAAAAAAGGCCGGAAGGAAAGCGTTATCTGACTACTGTCCAGCAGCATCAGACGGACAATGAGTAGCACGAAAATCGCCAGAATACCGAGTTGAATAAAGACCAGTAACTTATCGAATTTCGCCGTTTGCTGTATCCCGAGATAGTTGACTCCGGTGCCAATAGCCACATAAATCAACGGCCAGACCCAGACCGGGATTTGCGGTAAAATAGCGTGGACCGCGACGCCGCCCAGCACTGCCACGAGCGTAGGGAACAAAAGATAATCCAGCAGTAATATCCATCCGGTCAGAAACCCTACGGCGGGATTAATGCATACGCCAGCATACGCATAGGCCGAACCCGACGAGGAGATATGTTGCGATAAGGTAGAGTAGCTGTACGCGGTAAAAAACATCGCGATCGCGCCAATAATATAAACCAGCGCAACCATACCGTGCGAAAGATTATAAACGACGCCATAAAGAGAGACTGGCGCGATAGGCACCATAAACACCAGACCATAAAGCACTAAATCGGTAAGAGACAATTTTTTGACTTTTTTCATGATAAATACCTTAATGGCTTTTTATGCCAGATCGCGTAAAAACGCGCTTACCGCTGCGAGGCAGGGCGCGATATTTTCTTCATGCGGGTTATGGCTGCTGCCGGGAATAGTGACCGCGCGGCAGTCTGAAATGTGAGAGAGAAGCGGAGAGACGACGCGCTCGGTTGCCTGATCGTTTTCGCCGCGTAGTACCAGAACAGGACAGAGTATCTGGCACAAATGGGGCGTAATATCCCAGTCGGCAAGTTTGCCATTTGCCGCCAGTTCATTGGTTCCCCATAAAATGTGATAACCCGTAGGGTCGGCGGCGAACTGCGCATTAGAGCGCTGAACATGAACGGCTTCTTCCGCGAGGGTATAAACGTGTCTGGCATAATAAGCGACCAGCTGTTCCGGTGGGTTTTGATAAATGACGGCGGGCATAATGACGTTTTTGATATCGTCATCGGACATTGGCGTCAGAGCGTTAAAGAGCCGTATGGCTTCCTGTTGCCACAGGGCGATACTGGCCGGCGAACTGGCCAGTATCGTCCCGCGAAGCCCGGCAGGCTGTAAGCAGGCGTGCTCTGCGGCAAGCATTCCGCCCCAGGAATGTCCCAGTATCGAATACCCGTGTCCAATACCCAGGTGATGAATTAATTGGGTTAATTGACGGAGATAACGCGCAATAGTCCAGAAAGACGCGTCAGCATGAGGAAAATGCGTTGAACGACCGCAGCCATATTGATCGTAAAATATTACCATGCGCCCGTCATCAGCCAGACGGCGATAATTTAATAAATAATCAAAGCCGCCAGAAGGGCCGCCATGAAGGATAATGAGCGGCGTGAGTAATGATTTTCTGTCTCCATAAATCCGATAGCTTGTCAATATGTTTTCAGAAAAAATTTCGCCATAGAGATAAGTATCATTCATATTCTTAATGACTCAGTGTGTGGCAGGGCAGGCGAAATTTATATTCGCCTGGGTAATATTATTTTTTTATTGTGTGTAAAACATTACACCAGAAGGTGGCGTAATGTTCCCATTGCAGAAACTGCGGGCTTCCCCAGTGCGGCGAACAATCACTGGCAAAGCAACATACTTTCCCTTTATGGTAAGTACCCATAACTAACAGTGGATCGCCATTAATTTCAGCAAGGACTTGACTATTTTCTTTGGCGATAAGCTTGTTATAGCCCAACAGCGGCGGCCATTCGCTAAATGGCTGGGTAATAACATGCTCTACCGCAGTATTTACTGCTTTACATCCTTGCGGTAGTTCTACGCGGTCATCTACATCCAGCATATCAACCGGCAATACCTCCGCCAGAACCGTATTTTTATAATTGGCTTTTGCTTCTATTCCCGTAAAGGATAAATACCCGCCGATCATCAACAGACCGCCGCCCTCAGCAACATAATCGGCGATAAGTTGTAATGCATCAGGAATAATGTCCATATTATAAAACGTTCTGTTTTGTAGCAGGAACGTATTGCTACCGATATCACTGATGACGATCGCATCATAGCAGGCTAATGCTTCGGCGGTTTGTGGAAAACGAGTTTGCACAATATGGGCAGGCATGTAGTCTACATCGATATTACCCTGGCGTAAGCAGGATAATAAATAGTCTGCGCCTTCTTCGTATTTGCTCGATGTAAAGCTATCAAAACCTTTAGAGTGAATCATATGAATGTGCCAGGATTCGCCAATAAATAAAATTTTCATTATGTCACCTGTTAATTAATGTGAATGACTTTATTAGATTGGGTACGCATTCGATGTAAAACCTGCAAGTGCTGAGGCATACTCGACGCACCGACTTGTTCCACCGCCAGAGAAGCGAAAGCGGAGGCATATTGAATGGCTGCGACCATGTCTGCTTGTCGCGCCAGCGCGGCGGCTAAGGCGCCATTAAAAGCGTCACCGGCCCCGGCGGCATCTTTTACCACGGCGCTCCACGCAGGAATATACAACGTGCGGGCGTGCTCACAGAGCAGAGATCCACGGGCGCCAAGGGTAATGATGACTTTTTTCACCCCGGATTGCAGAATAATATTTCCGGCTTTTTTCGCATCATTAATATCAGTAATGGTTACACCGGATAAAAAAGAGGCTTCAGTTTCATTCGGCGTGATGATGTCAATATCAGATAATAAATGCGTCACCTGTTTCGTATAGGGGGCAGGATTTAGCATGATCATTTTATTTTCTTGTTTTCCCAGGCGAATAAATTCAGTCAACGCTTCAATGTTCGTTTCGAGCTGCATTAACATAACGTCAGACTCGGCGATATAACGGTGTTGCTCGTTAATCTCTTGCGTGGTGAGCATCATATTGGCGCCAGGGTAGATGGCGATAATATTATCGCCATCCACGGCGGAGACATAGATCAATGCGCTACCGGTGGGCGCTTTATCTGTTTGATACGCGCTGTATGAGGCGATACCTGATTGAATAATATGATTCATAGCAAATGCGCTGAACTGATCTTTGCCCACTTTAAAAATAAAATGTGCCGCAGCGCCGGCATTGTTCGCCGCTAAAGCCTGGTTGGCTCCTTTACCGCCAGGATAGAATCCAAATTGACTGGCCAGAATGGATTCTCCGCTTTGTGGAAACCACGGCACGGTTGCTGAAACATCAATATTGAATGAGCCTAAAACACACACCTTGCCTGCTTTTTTTGTGTTTTCCCGGCGCAGTTTTGCATCCTGATGGATTGGCGTGGCGATAGTGCTGGAGATATCAATCTTATTTTCAGTGATAAGCTTACTCAGCGCGTCACGGTTTAAAATCCCTCCGCCATAGCAACGCTGAAGCATACCTGATTTCTGGAAATAGCGTAGATCGGAACGAATAGTCTCCTGGCTAACCTTATAAAGGTCTGAAAGTTTACTGACGCTAACACTATTATCCTTTATCAGTAAATTAATGATGGCATGACGTCTTTCTTCTTTAAACATATTGCCTCCGGGTAGTGAGTTGAATTGTATTTATGGCAATGTTGTCATGCGGTGAATTCAATCACAGATTATGCGGTCAACCGGAAGTAACCCCAAATGAATGTCAATAATCAGAAGCGCAGCCAATGTGTTAAATATTAATTGCTTACAGAAGGGGAAAATAGTTTTGTGAGTGTTGTCATATATTTTCTATGTAATATGACGGGGTGAACGTAAAATAGTTGGGCTTGCACGATTCAGTGAGTATATGCAGCCGGACAGCGTTCGCTTATCAGTCGCTACCCTCGACGAAATAAGACGATATCGCTCTCCGGCACGGGGGTTATATACGCTCGATTTTTGCCGGCAGCCCCTGACGTACTGCCGCGCCAGAAACCCAGTCGAGCCAGGTGTTGGTAATGGTTCTTGTCGGATCGGCAAAGCCCAGATCGTTAAGATTTATGCCTGCCCTGATTTGTGGATCATACGGCATAGGCACGCCATCCAGAGAGTGCTGCGTTGCGCCCATCTCGCGGTGGCCATATCCGTGTTCGATGGCGATGACGCCTGGCATCACGCCATTTAACAAACTGATTTGCGCCACGACCTGACCGCCCGGCGTAATGATCCGTACCCGATCGCCATGTTGCAGTCCATAACGCTCGCCGTCTTGCGGATTCAGCGCCACCAGGTTTGCTGGCTTCACATGGTGTAAGCGCGGGATGACGGCTGTTGAGCTGGACATGGTATTTGATTTAAATGAAATCAGTTTCAGCGGCCATTGCCCAATGGGAAACTGGTCGTCAATCGCACGACCATCTGACAAACGCGCCGGATACCAGACCGGGCAACCGCTGAAGCGCTCCCCGGTGATGGCGTGACGGTGGGCGGCGACATCTGCATTCCAGATCTGTAAGGGTTTTTTCCACGCGTTACCTAACCGTTGCTCCGTATAGCCGCTATCCTCGGGCGCAAACCGGCCGCCACGCGAGTAGATAAACGCCACGCGACCGACCTCATCAGCTTTAAGCGTGTGCTGAATTGCTGGCAGAATGCGGCTGACGCCGGTAAGCGAAATATCTTCCTGATTTGCCAGCGCGACCGGCGTCTTGCCCATAAAGGCGATATTAGCGGCTACGCGCAGATAGAAGTCTTCCGCCCGGTTCAGTGGAAAAGTATTGCCCTGCGGATCGGTTATCGCCCGGTCGCCGAAGCCGGGCAGATGGAGCCGTTTTGCTACCGCAATACAAAATGCTTCCATTGAGACAGGTTGCCCGTCCACCGTTCGGCGAGTGGCGGGGGCGACAACCGGCCAGCGGGCGGTAGTGGCTTTACTGGCTACGCCGCCCCAGGGCGCCGTAAAGCCCCAGCTCTCAAAATTGTGCGTATCCGGCACAATGTAATCCGCCAGCGCCGTCGTTTCATTCATAAAGGCGTCAATCGCGATAAAGAGCGGCAGTCGGCGAGGGTCTTTTAGCTTTTCTTCCGCCACGGCGCGTAGACCGGGAACACCGTAAAACGGGTTGCTCATATTGGAAATCCAGGCTTTAAGCGGATAAGGATAGCCTTCGAGCGCGGAGGTCAACAGTTCGGTAAGCTGGCCTGCCACAAAGGGATACCACGGCGCTTTGGCTGGATAAGGGGATTGCCCGCCGGCAATTTTGTCGCGGTATTCTTCCGATGCTTCATAAGCGGTTTTGCTACGGGCAATACTTAACCCGGACGGTTTCACTTTTCCGGCAAAACTGTTCATGTTGTAGCGGGGGCCGTCGCTAACGCCGTTGAATTTGCCGCCGCCGACAAAGACGCCGCCGGACAAGCTGAGGTTGCCGATCAGCGCGTTAAGCATCATGACCGACCAGGCGTTATAAAACCCATTGCCGGCCATCATGCCGCCGTGACTGATGACTGCGGCTTTACGTCCGTGAGCGGTAAAGGTTTCCGCCAGCGCGATAATTTGCGCTTCCGGCACGCCGCACTGTTCGCTGTATTGCGCCAACGAGAGCTTTTCTGCCGCCTCTTTCAGGCGTTGCAACCCGCTCTTCACCGTGACCCGTTGGCCGTCGGCGAGCGTAACGTACTGCGTCACGAAAAGCCGTGCCTGTCGGCAAGTGGACGCATCGACCAACTCGCCGTCGGTATTCAGCACGACAGGGGTCTCTTCGCCATCGGGCGTAAGATGGCGCAGCGTCAGGTGTTGTCCGGCAAGCGTCGGCAGTTCATCCGCAATGACCAGGTGCGTGGCGTTGGTCCAACTTTGCTCGCCGGCCTGCTGCATCGCCTGTACGCCGGGAATCGCCAGATAATCAGCATTATAACGTTGATTATCCATGATCCAGCGGATCATCCCCATTGCCAGCGCCGAATCGCTGCCGGGCATGACCGGTTGCCAGCGACCGCGAGGATCGGCGAGCACCGTTGATAAGGGCAGGGCGGGGGCGACCACGACGTATTGAAAATTCTCACGCAGCCGGGCGCTCGCCAACTGACGCGCCTGGCGTTTAAACGGATTACCGGACTGTGCCGGGGAGGTGCCCATAAAGAGCGCAAACTCCACGTTTTCCCAGTCGGGTTTGACATGCGGGTTTTTATCCAGATCGCCCATTAGCGCCCCGGAGCCGGCCCGGTAAGCCAGTCCACAGTAGGCGCCATGCGCGCCGAAATTCTTGCTGCCGAAGCTATTTAGCGCAAAACGACGCAGAAACGCATCGCGGCCTTCGTCGCTGGTATTCGTGACCAGTAACTGATTGGTTTTGGGCCCGAAACTGGGGTGCTTTGCGTCAATTGGCGTATCCGGCGCATGAATCGCGCGCAGTCCGTCCACATGACCTTCGCCAAACAGATCGCCGCCTTCCACGACTTCTTCAATAAGTTGCTCAAAGCTGATGCGCTGCCATTTCCCTTCGCCGCGTTTACCCACGCGTTTCATCGGTTCAAGCAGTCGTAGCGGACTGTACAGGCTTTCCAGCAGCGTGGCGCCGCGCGCGCAGGCGGTTGAGCGGGCGTCAAGACCGCTTTCTCCCGCCAGTTGCTCCATGGCTTCGCTAAAAGGGACGGACGAGTCAATCGGGTGTTCCTGCGACAAGGGGTGATAGGGATTGCCGGCGATGCGTATCACTTTGCCATCGGCATTAACCCGGGCGCGGATACCGCACTGTGTCCAACAGCCGAAGCATTGCGTCATGGCGATGGTTTGTTGTGGATTTTGCTGCCAGTGCGTTTGCGCCTGCGCCTCCGGAATTAACGCATTGCCAAAGATGCGGTCGCGCGTTACCTTGCCGGATGTCCCGTTTAACAGGCCATCAATTGCGCGTTTCGCCACATCACGGTAGCTCAGACCAAAAGTGACCATCCCACCGACGGCGAGACCGACTTTTAGCCACTGACGACGGGTTAAATTAGCCATGTTGTAATCTCCTGGTGAGTCCGTTCAGCGTTTCACGAATAATAATCAGTAGCGCTATCCACAGGCCGAAGGTGCCGAGAATAGCCAGCCAGCCATCCGTTCCGCCTGGTAACGAGTAAGGGTTAAATTGCGCGTTGAACTTGGGGACGGTTTGTACCTGAATCAACAATGTCCAGCGCATCAGCCAACATAGCGCCAGCGCGCTGAGAACCAGCAGGACGCGTCTTAGCTGTGATAACGGATGGCGTAGCGCCAGGCTACAGAACAGCAGTGTGCATACCCACAGCGCTACCCAGCCGACAGCGTAATATTTGGCTGACAGGGCGACGGTAATCCACTGACGGATTGCCGTGCCGGAAAGCGTATCGCCGCTAACCCACATGGCCACAACCAGCCCCAGCGCCGCCAGCGTCCAGAGTTGTCCCCACAATATTTTTGGCAGCCTTACCGAGTCGCGTCGGGCGGCGACAATCATCAGCGCGAAGAACGCCTGTAAGGCGCTAAGAAACATCGCCACGGGGAAGGCGTAGCTAAACCAGATTGGGCGCGCCAGCACAACGGAGACTTCGCGGCCGGTATAAATCAACAGGCCCACCGCGCAAAGTGCGCTGGCTAACGCCAACCATTTAGTGACGTTGTAACTTTTATTGAATAATCGTTTTATCTGCTGCGCCAGGAACCACAGAGCGAGAAATCCGGTAAACAGCGGCAGGAACAACGCTCCCCAGGGCATCCACGACCAGGGCGTCGGCCAGGCATAGAAATACCAGACGCGGGCAGTCTGGTGCAGATCCGCCGTCAGCGCCAGCGGTGCGGTAATCGCACAGGTAATGGCAATCAGTAATGCCCGATTTTCTTCTGTTGCGGCGTCTTTTTTCCGCCAGTGAAGATAACAGGCAAACAGTGCGGCGCAGGCGGCAATGCCAATAAAAAAGAAATATTGTACCGCCCACGGCAGCCAACTAATGTCCTGCGGGTGAGCCAGCACTTCTTCAATGATGAGTGAATGCGTCATTCAGACCTCCTGCCAAAGCGCGGGCTGCGCACGGCCCATTAATGGGGTGACAAAGGCGTCGTCCAGACCCAGGTAGAAAACATGGGGCGACGTGCCGTTTTCCGGCTTTAATACCTTGATAGCGTCGCGATGTTGATGAAGCAGGGTGGCGATGCGGCTATGGGGATCTTTGATATCGCCAATAATACGCGCGCCGCCGACGCAGGACTCTACGCAAGCGGGTAACAGCCCGGCTTCCAGACGATGGACGCAAAACGTGCATTTATCGGCAGTTTGCGTTTCATGATTGATAAATCGGGCGTCGTAAGGACACGCCTGGACACAATAGGCGCAGCCGACGCAGCGTTTGTTATCCACCACCACAATGCCATCTTCCCGCTGAAAGGTGGCTTGTACCGGGCAGACCGGCACACAGGGGGGGTTATCGCAATGGTTGCACAGACGCGGCAATAGCACATTCGTGACTTCCTGACTACCTTCACGCTGGACCTGGTATTGGTTCACGGTCGTACGAAACGCGCCCTGCGGCGTTTGGTTTTCAATAGTGCAACTTACGGTACAGGACTGACAGCCGATACAACGCCGCAGGTCGATAAGCATGGCGTAACGGTGTCGGGGAGAGCCTTCATGCCGCTCCGGCGAAAAAGGAAATTTCGCTTCAGCCAGCGGAACCAGCGAGGCGCCAGCGGTCAGGACGCCGAGCTGCTGGAGAAATTGCCGTTTACTGCTGTCCATATTGACTCCCGTCCACATTGCCAACAATGAAACATTTGTCACGATGTTGGTTCATGTGTAATGAATAAAAAATGTTGATGATTTACAGTGTAAAAATCGAGACGGGGTGTGCTCTATTGTGGTTAACCACATACCCGGCTTGTTGTTGATCTAAAACAACATAATTGACAGGGATATTGGGGTGAGAGGTAAAACCGTAAGGCGCCTGGCGGTGTTGGCGGCAGTAGGGCTACTTTGTCATGGCGCGTGGGCAGGGACGTGGAATATCGGTATTTTGGCCATGCGCGGCGAGGCGTCTACGCGTAGCCACTGGCAACCGTTGGCAAAGACATTAAGCCAACAGCTTCCAGGCGAAACCTTTCATATCCAGCCGCTGGATCTGCATCAAATGCAGGAAGCCGTTAACCAGGGAACCGTGCAGTTTGTGATAACCAACCCGGCGCAATTTGTCCAACTGAACAGCCATGCGCCGCTGCGCTGGTTAGCTTCCCTGCGCTCCACGCGCGATGGGAAAGCAGTGAGTAATGTTATTGGCAGCGTTATTTTGACCCGACGCGATAGCGGCATCACCACGGCGCATGATCTCATCGGTAAGACCGTCGGCGCGATTGATGCTCAGGCGTTTGGCGGCTATTTATTAGGCTATAAAGCGCTCAGCGACGCGGGCTTACGCCCGGAGCGCGATTTTCATCTTCGTTTTACCGGATTTCCTGGCGATGCTTTAGTCTATATGCTGCGCGAAAAAGCGGTGCAGGCGGCAATTGTGCCAGTGTGCCTGTTAGAAAATATGGATCAGGAAGGATTGATTAATAAAAAGGACTTTATCGCGCTGCTTTCCCGACCGACGCCCCTGCCTTGCTTAACCAGTACGCCGTTATATCCTGACTGGTCGTTCGCGGCGCTACCTGCGGTAAGCGATGCGCTGGCGGATCGCGTAACGCGAGCGCTATTCAACGCGCCCGCCGCCGCGTCATTTCACTGGGGCGCGCCAGCGTCGACCAGTCAGGTGGAAGCGTTGCTGCGTGATGTTCGTCAGCACCCTCAGCAGCGTCGACTGTGGCTGGATGTCAAAAGTTGGTTAATCCAGCACCAGCTAATGGTCGGCGGCGTGATTCTGGCGTTCCTGTTGCTCACGCTCAATTATATTTGGGTCATGCTGCTGGTGCGTCGACGTGGAAAGCAACTGGAACGTAATAGCGTAGTCCTTCATCAGCATGAGCGGGCGCTGGAAACCGCCCGGCAAATGAGCGTGTTGGGTGAAATGACCTCCGGGTTTGCCCATGAGCTTAATCAGCCGCTTTCCGCGATTCGACATTATGCCCAGGGGTGCCTGATTCGACTGCGCGCTGCAGATGAACAGCATCCCTTGCTGCCGGCGCTGGAGCAGATTGACCAGCAGGCGCAACGCGGTGCGGATACTCTGCGTAACCTGCGTCACTGGGTCAGCCAGGCGCAGGGCAACCCGGTGCTAACCGAAGCGTGGAAGGCCATAGCCATTCGCGAGGCGATTGATCATGTCTGGCAATTGTTGCGTATGGCGCAACAGTTTCCGACAGTGACTCTGCATACCGAGGTTAGCGCTGCGCTGCGCGTAACGCTGCCGTCAGTGCTGCTGGAACAGGTGCTGGCGAATATCATTCTTAATGCGGCTCAGGCGGGCGCCACCCATTTATGGGTCGTTGCTGAACGCACTGAAAACGGCATCAGTATCGCTTTACAGGATAACGCCGGGGGAATCGATGAGGCGCTATTACGTCAGGCGTTTCAGCCGTTTATGACCACCCGCAAAGAGGGGATGGGCTTAGGGTTGGTGATTTGCCAGCGGCTGGTGCGGTATGGGCGGGGCGATATCAGTATCAGGACCCAGACCGCGCCGGACGGTCTGTCGGGAACGGAGGTCACGATACATTTCTTACATGAAAATGGGGGCAGGGATGGCGACAATTCATCTACTGGATGATGATACGGCGGTCACTAACGCGTGCGCGTTTTTACTGGAAAGTCTGGGATATGACGTAAAATGCTGGACGCAGGGGGCGGATTTTTTGGCGCAGGCCAGTCTGTATCAGGCCGGGGTCGTATTACTGGATATGCGAATGCCGGTACTGGATGGGCAGGGCGTTCATGATGCGTTGCGCCAGTGCGGAAGTACCCTGGCGGTTGTTTTTCTTACCGGGCATGGCGATGTACCGATGGCCGTGGAGCAGATGAAACGCGGCGCCGTCGATTTTCTGCAAAAACCGGTATCGGTAAAACCGCTACAGGCGGCGCTGGAGCGTGCGCTGACGGTTTCATCGGCAGCGGTGGCGCGTCGTGAGATTATACTGTGTTACCAGCAGTTGACGCCGAAAGAGCGTGAGCTGGCCAGCCTGGTGGCAAAAGGATTTATGAACCGTGAAATTGCGGAAGCGATGAATATCGCGGTGCGTACCGTAGAGGTGCACCGCGCCAGAGTCATGGAAAAAATGCAGGCCGGTAGCCTGGCGGAACTGATTAGGCGTTTCGAAAAAATGGCCTCGCCAGAGACCAGAATACGAACAACGTATGAGCCATGAATAATAAACTGCGTTATTTCTTTGATTTGCATCAAATTTTGTTTAATTGAGAAGACTGTTATATTCTGTTGGTTTGAGCTGGCGACGAGTAAAACGTATGACAAAACCGACAAAAGATGACGAACTGTACCGCGAGATGTGCCGGGTGGTGGGCAAGGTCGTGCTGGAAATGCGCGATCTGGGGCAGGAGCCTAAATATATTGTTATTGCGGGCGTGTTAAGAACCGCGCTGGCGAATCAACGCATCCAACGTAGCGCGTTAGAAAAACAGGCTATGGAAACCGTGATTAACGCTCTGGCGCGGTCATAGCCGCTATCAGGGTGGCAATAACGAAATCGCCTTTGAATCGTCGCGATTGTCACCATGGCGGGCGGGTTGCCCGCCGTTAGCGATGCGCAGGGTTATCAGGTGATGGCTAAGCGCAGCCCTAATGTATCAGGGTACGGCTCAAAATAATTCTGGCTGCGTAGATAGTCATCCGGATGTTCCGCCAGATAGTGCTTCAGCAGCGTTAACGGTGCCAGGATAGGTAGTCGGCCCGCCCGGTAGCCGAGAATCACCTCGCGTAATTCCGCGCGTTGCCTGCTGTTCAACGCGCGGTGAAAATAGCCCTGGATATGCATCAGCACATTGGTGTGATTTTTACGTGAAGCGGGGTGGCGCAGGATAGCCATCAGTTTTTCTCTGTATCGGACAAAGAAGGCATCCAGATCGTCCCACTCATGCAGACGCGCGACGAAAGGGCCAATTTCGCGGTAGCCGGCCTGGTGGTGGGCGAGAAGCTGAAGTTTATATCGGCTATGAAACGCGAGCAAACTGTGACGACTCAAGCCCAGCGCGCGTAGCGCATTTAATTCATGTAGCGCGAAAATACGTGCGATGAAATTTTCGCGTAGTACCGGATCGTGCAGGCGACCATCTTCCTCTATCGGCAGCCAGGGATATTTGTCCATCATCGCGGCGGTAAACAGCCCCGTGCCAGCTTTGCGGCCCCTGTTACCCTTTTCATCATACAGGCGAACGCGCTCCATTCCGCAACTGGGCGATTTTGCACACACAATAAACCCCGCCAGTTCGCCTATTGTTGGCAGAAACCGATCGGCAAAGGCATTCATTCGCTCGGTGACGTCATCGTGCGGGGCATGGCTATAGCGCATCCGAATGTCGCCACAGGTCGTCTGGATAAGACGCAGCGCAGGGCGGGGCACGGGCAGGCCGATCGCCAGCTCCGGGCAGATCGGTTTGTAGGCCACCCACGGTGCCAGAGAGTTCATGACAAAATCCATACGCTTATGTCCGCCATCAAAGCGTACCGCGGCGCCAGTCAGACATCCGCTAATGCCGACTACGGGTTTGTTATTCATGATTCCCCCTTATTGAAAGTACGACGACTGACGCCAATGGCGCAAAATGTTATCTCACGCTGATTTAAAACTTACACAACTTTGTTTTTTTGTCTAAGTTTTCGCGGAGATTTTTTTGATGTACTTAAATATCAATAAGATAGAATTAGGGGAAGAAATCTATTTCAGCGCTTATAGTGTGATAACCTCCAGCGAAGCGACCACGTTGCGCCACTGGGCAAGCTGTTTTTTCTGTCCGGCAGTGAGCTTTCCGGTGGTCACCAGGAACCATTTTCTCTGGGCGAACAGCTCGGGCGCCAGCACGGCTGGTGGAGAGGGAAGCACATTGAGCCGCAGCTCTTGTCCGGTACGAGTCAACGCTTCCAGCCAGATTTCACAGTGATCCGAGAGATGCCATCCGCTAATAAAGGCATTGTTGCCAGGCGCTTTTCTGTCGCCTTCAAGGCAAAAAGAGGTGTAGGCAATAATGATGCCATCCAGTATTTCGCGCAGCGTCATCACGGCGGGAAGGTGCGCGGACACTTTGCTGCGCAACGGACGCAATAAATGGGTCACCAGTTCTGCGCGAGGATATTCCCGGCCACAGTCATAAATCAACTGCCGCAGCGCGTCAATTCGCCCTTCGTGGAGATGTTGGAGCATCGTCTCCTGGATCGTTATCCAGTTATCGCCCAGGCGAATGACCGGACGCGACAGTAAGGGTTTGACCTGGCTTATCGGTACGCCTTTTCTCACCCAGTCGAGGATGCTAAGCGCTTGTCGAATATCGTCATCGCTGTATAAGCGATGCCCGCCATCAGTACGCTGCGGTTTCAATAAACCATAGCGTCGCTGCCATGCCCTTAGCGTGGCGGCATTGATACCGCATAGTCTGGCAAATTCGCCGATAGAATACGACATGGTAAAGCCCGTTAAATAAGGGGATTCTACTATATCATGATCAAATGAAGACTAAGGTAGTGATAAATGGTGCGGCATACCAGGGCATCCGTATGGATTTTGTCGATGATGAGCAATACTGCGTGGCGTAAGGCTCATCAAAATATGACCAATGCTTAATATCATCGGACGCCCCTGGTTAATACTCTATTAACCTCATTCTTCGGGCACAGTTAAGTAACTCTGTCACTTTATGAACCTGTAGCTTTCTCATCATATTCATCCGGTGTGTTTCGACGGTTTTTATACTGATATGTAGCTTTTCGCTGATCCCATGATTGGTATACCCCTCGTCAATAAGTTTAAGAACCTGACGCTCGCGCAAAGTAAGCAGTTGATGATTGGTCGTGTCAGCGTTTAATTCAGCCAGGATAGCTTCCCGATTCAACGTTGGGTCAATGTAACGCTTGTTTACTGCTACTGTTTGCAATGCCGCTAACAGAACTTGCTGACTACTGCTTTTTAAAACATAGCCATTAGCACCTGCGGCTAAAGTTTTAATGGTCATATACTCTTGTTGGTATGCTGTGTAAACCAGAATATTCATTGCTGGCCAACGCTGATGTAATTGAGGAATGATATCCAGGCCATTGATGCCAGGTAGACTAAGATCAAGGATAAGTATGTCAGGCTCGTATGCACAACAGGCATTATAAACCTCAAGACCATTTTTAACATGCTCTACAATTTTAAAATGAGGCCAGGGTAATAAGGCATTCATAATGCCGTTAATGATGATTTCATGATCGTCTACTAATAAGATCTTATATTCTTTCATTTTGCTGCCCTCGCGAAAATTAAGATAATATTAAGTAATGGTGTAGTTTTTGAAGATCATACGTATTTTCTGGCGTAAGTCGGTTAGTTCCTCCAGCGCGATGATTTTCCCCATTTTTACGCGATTCTCAATGTCTATGACATAGCATACCAATTCAGTCTGCCCTATTTGACCTAAACAGCCTTTTAATGTGTGAATTAACTGATCGATTTTTTCTCCAGCCGATACGGCATTTTCAATATCAGCCAGCAAGAGGTCCAGTGATTGGAAAATCTTGCTATTAATGACCATATCATCTGTCGCCAGTAGCGCTGAGCAGCGACTTGGATCCTGCTCCTGTAGCTCTATATTTCGTAAAAGTTGGTATTCTGCGGCAATACTGATATAGCGAGCTAAGGTAGCCAACGTCACTGGTTTGGTAATGTAATGATGAATCCCATTTTTTTTACAACGATGAATATCTTCTGTCGCTACGCTAGCGGATAGCGCCACAAACATGCAGTCAGGATCTAAATTATTCGGCTCATCGTGCCATAATTGTACACATTCAATACCATCTATTTCTGGCATTCTAATGTCAATCAGTACTAAATCGAATCGTTGCTGTTGTGATAAAGTCAGAGCCTCGTTACTACTGGCGGCAACAGTGACGTGTTGTCCCAGGCTGACAAGCATTTTGCCGATGATATCCCGATTAATATCGGCATCATCAACCAAAAGAATCTGCAACTGCCAGGGAGGTAACAAATTATTTATTACTGGTATATTTGGTGTACACAATATTAACTGTTGCGCCAGGTCGTAGAGTTTTCCGGGGAAATACAAAAGCTCTGCGTTGAGAAGCGCATTTTGCTGGTGGGGTGGTTCGCCGCGTATTCCCCAGCAAGCCAGTTGCCGATGCAGGCAGAACGGCGCTGATAGTGTCCCTTTAATTGGTTGAGGCGGCTGGAATTCTTGTAAGGGTAATACTAGCGAGACACAGGTTCCAACCCCGGGGACACTTTTTAGTGTCAGATTACCGCCCATCATTTTAGCCAGGCTTGACGCAATAGTCAGTCCAATTCCTGTACCTTGCGAATTTGTGTCTGCTTGATAAAAAGCAGTAAAGATTTGAGACTGCTGCTGTATTTCAATCCCTTTACCGCTATCGCTAACCAGAAATATTAATTGTTCCTCATGACGCTTGACCGTCAGACGTATCCCTCCGGTTTCGGTAAATTTTACCGCGTTCCCGAGTAAATTAACCAAAATTTGCCGTAAACGGATACTGTCGGTATGAAAATAGAGAGGGACATGTTGACCGACAAAAGTACGTAATGACAGTTTTTTGCTTTGCGCTGGCCCCTGGATGGTTTGCATTGCCTGGTCCAGTAACGGCAGTAACGCTGTTTCTTCCATATGTAATGTGAAATGACCAGACTCGATGCGTGAAAAATCCAGCAGATTATTAATAATAGCTAACAAAGACAGTGTACAATTTCTGGCGGTATCAGCTAATCCTTGTTGCTCTATGTTTAAAGGGGTGGTTTGTAATAATTCAATTGCACCGAGTACGCCATTCATCGGAGTACGTAACTCATGACTTATTACCGTAAGATGAATGCTTTTACGTTTGTTAGCTCGCTCAGCGCGTTTTTTTGCTTCATTTAGCGCCTGGGTGCGCTCTGCGACTTTGTTTTCCAGATTGTCGTATTGGACTTGTAGAGTATCAAGCAGTTGGTTAAAAGCACCGGCAATACTATCTAATTCATCCAGTCGTTGTGCTGGTAAACGTGTGCTCAGCGGTGCAGTTGCGGTTTTATTAATGACATCGACAAAACGCCATAACGGTTTGGCCAGTGAGCGATGTAGTAACCAGCAAAAAGCCGACGTCATCAACACCAATGCTGTTAATGTAAAGGGGATTTGTTGAAGGATAATTTTTAAGATGCGATTATGTAGATTACCGTATGGGTACAGCGTAACCAGACTCCATCCGGGGCCATGCAAGGTTGTGCGTAATATCAGAAATCCGGGAATTTGCTGCCATCCATCATGCAGCGTTACATTTTCTAACTGTGTACGTATTTTTTGCGGGATGTATGAAAACGGCAATAAGTGGTTGTTTTGATCCAGCCATACTCGAATACTATCATCTAATGGTAGGTGGCTCTTAGTAATGAGATCGGGAAGTTTAACCGTCACCCCAAAAAATACGCCTTGCTGATCGGCAACCGCAACGGAAGCGTGCCATCCTTTGCCGTTTATGTATTCTGGTTCACTCCAGTAAAACCCGGCATGGGTTGGGTATAAAGGAAAGCTTTTTCGCGTTAAAGGCTGTAGAGTTGAATAATCTGAAGGGTTATCAGTAGATAATAACGAAATCTCATTTTTATGATTAAGAATAAAACTATCGCGACGAAAGCTTTTTTCATCGATATCAGAGGACTGCAGAAAGAGACGGTGCTTCTCTCCGTTTAGCGTCGGCGTGCAATTTGAAGGACCGACAGATAGATGCCGGCTCACCTCATGGAAAATATCGTTATGATGAATCTCAGTCGCTAATGAGCATTGATACATTAAATTTTTAGCGTCACGTTCAGCCTCTTCAAACCGTTGATTGCTTAGTACAATATTCATCTCGGATAGAACGGATAAATCCTCTATTATATGCTGCCGTTTCTGAACCATTGATATATAAGCTGCGGTAAGCACAGATAGCATCCAAATAATTATTGTTGTTAATAAAAATAAAAAAGTTAGCCTGATTACTAAAGATGTTTGCAGCGTATTCTTGAGATTGAGCAAATTCATAATGCTTCCCTCCAGTTGCCTGTTGCAAAATCTTTGGCACTTGATCACTATCGCAGTACATATAGTTTCATCAGAAGATTAATCGATGGTGTTATCATTAGGAAGATAAATTTCTTCATATATAACCCAGTCGATGACTACAATTACTTTTTAATAAGATGGCGATGTAAAAACATCGTAACAGTTTATTTAATAAATAATTTTTCAAATTGTAATTTTTTATGTCAATGCTGAAAGTGTAATTGTGAATTTATCGGAAAATCCGAATGATAGAATCGCCTGTGACAAGGTATATGTAGACAGCATCCTGATATTGTACAAGAAGAGTATAGTCGAAATAAATGTGAATCAGGCTTTTTACGGATGTGGTTGTGAGCGAATTTGATAGAAACTCCCATTTATGTCTGAGGAGGGATTCATGCTGGCAGTTTTAAAAGGCATTCCATTAATTCAGGATATCAGGGCCGAAGGTAATAGCCGATCCTGGATAATGACTATTGATGGGCATCCTGCCAGAGGAGAAATCTTCTCAGAAGCATTTTCTATTTCTTTGTTCTTAAATGACCTGGAAAGCTTACCTAAGCCTTGTCTTGCCTATGTGACACTACTGCTTGCAGCACACCCGGACGTCCATGATTATGCTATACAGCTCACAGCGGATGGGGGATGGTTAAACGGTTATTATACCACAAGTAGTAGCTCTGAGCTTATTGCTATTGAGATAGAAAAACACCTGGCTTTAGCTTGCATTTTAAAAAATGTAATACGCAATCACCATAAACTTTATTCGGGTGGGGTATAAAATGGTAGTAAATAAACGTTTAATCTTAATTTTACTATTTATACTCAATACAGTAAAGAGTGATGAGTTATCATGGAAAGGTAATGACTTCACCCTTTATGCCAGACAAATGCCATTAGCAGAGGTTTTACATCTGCTCTCAGAGAACTATGATACGGCTATTACTATTAGCCCATTGATAACAGCTACATTTAGTGGAAAAATTCCGCCTGGACCACCAGTCGATATTTTGAATAACCTGGCAGCACAATATGATTTGCTTACCTGGTTTGATGGCAGCATGTTATATGTATATCCTGCATCGTTATTAAAACATCAGGTTATCACTTTCAATATTTTATCTACTGGACGGTTCATTCATTACTTACGCAGCCAGAATATCCTTTCATCACCGGGATGCGAGGTTAAAGAAATTACCGGTACCAGAGCTGTGGAGGTGAGCGGTGTTCCCAGCTGTCTGACTCGTATTAGTCAATTAGCTTCCGTGCTGGATAATGCGTTAATCAAACGAAAAGACAGTGCGGTGAGTGTAAGTATATACACGCTTAAGTATGCCACTGCGATGGATACCCAATACCAATATCGCGATCAGTCCGTCGTGGTTCCAGGGGTCGTTAGTGTATTGCGTGAGATGAGTAAAACCAGCGTCCCGACGTCATCGACGAACAATGGTTCACCCGCTACACAGGCATTGCCCATGTTTGCTGCCGACCCACGCCAGAATGCAGTGATCGTTCGTGATTATGCGGCCAATATGGCCGGGTATCGGAAACTCATCACAGAATTAGATCAACGCCAGCAGATGATAGAGATTTCGGTGAAAATTATCGATGTTAATGCTGGAGATATTAACCAGTTAGGCATCGACTGGGGAACGGCAGTGTCGCTGGGTGGCAAGAAAATTGCGTTCAATACAGGTTTGAATGACGGTGGTGCTAGCGGTTTTTCAACGGTAATCAGCGATACCTCAAACTTTATGGTGCGTTTGAATGCCCTGGAAAAAAGCTCTCAGGCTTATGTACTTTCCCAGCCATCTGTGGTGACTTTAAATAATATCCAGGCTGTGCTGGATAAAAATATTACTTTCTATACCAAACTGCAGGGAGAAAAAGTGGCTAAACTTGAATCCATCACTACGGGTTCTTTGTTGCGCGTTACACCTCGCTTGTTAAATGATAATGGCACGCAAAAAATAATGCTTAATCTTAATATTCAGGATGGACAACAAAGTGATACGCAAAGCGAAACAGACCCACTGCCCGAAGTGCAAAATTCTGAAATTGCTTCGCAGGCCACATTATTGGCCGGGCAAAGTCTATTGCTGGGAGGATTTAAACAAGGTAAACAAATCCACTCGCAAAATAAAATTCCTTTATTGGGCGATATTCCTGTCGTAGGTCATTTGTTTCGCAATGATACGACTCAAGTACATAGTGTAATCAGGCTTTTTTTGATTAAAGCCTCAGTAGTAAATAATGGCATATCTCATGGTTAATCCAAAGAGCTCCTGGAAAATACGTTTTTTAGGTCACGTTTTACAAGGCCGGGAAGTATGGCTGAATGAAGGTAACCTGTCACTGGGGGAGAAAGGATGCGATATTTGTATTCCGCTTACTATAAATGAAAAAATTATTCTGAGAGAACAGGCAGATAATTTATTTGTTGATGCCGGGAAAGCCAGAGTTAGAGTTAATGGCCGCAGATTTAATCCAAATAAGCCGCTACCATCCAGTGGGGTTTTGCAGGTTGCGGGAGTGGCTATCGCGTTTGGTAAACAGGATTGTGAACTTGCTGATTATCAAATACCCGTTTCCAGATCAGGCTACTGGTGGTTGGCTGGCGTATTCTTGATTTTTATCGGTGGAATGGGGGTCCTGTTAAGTATTAGTGGTCAGCCTGAAACGGTAAATGACTTACCTTTGCGGGTTAAGTTTTTATTAGACAAAAGCAATATTCATTATGTGCGGGCGCAATGGAAGGAAGATGGCAGCCTGCAGTTGTCCGGTTATTGCTCGTCAAGCGAACAGATGCAAAAGGTGAGAGCGACTCTCGAATCATGGGGGGTCATGTATCGGGATGGTGTAATCTGTGATGACTTATTGGTACGAGAAGTGCAGGATGTTTTGATAAAAATGGGTTACCCGCATGCTGAAGTATCCAGCGAAGGGCCGGGGAGCGTGTTAATTCATGATGATATACAAATGGATCAGCAATGGCGTAAGGTTCAACCATTACTTGCAGATATTCCCGGGTTATTGCACTGGCAGATTAGTCACTCTCATCAGTCTCAGGGGGATGATATTATTTCTGCGATAATAGAGAACGGTTTAGTGGGGCTTGTCAATGTTACGCCAATGCGGCGCTCTTTTGTTATCAGTGGTGTACTGGATGAATCTCATCAACGCATTTTGCAAGAAACGTTAGCAGCATTAAAGAAAAAGGATCCCGCTCTTTCTTTAATTTATCAGGATATTGCGCCTTCCCATGATGAAAGCAAGTATCTGCCTGCGCCAGTGGCTGGCTTTGTACAGAGTCGCCATGGTAATTACTTATTACTGACGAATAAAGAGCGTTTACGTGTAGGGGCATTGTTACCCAATGGGGGAGAAATTGTCCATCTGAGTGCCGATGTGGTAACGATTAAACATTATGATACTTTGATTAACTATCCATTAGATTTTAAGTGAGTGGAAAATGACAACTTTGACCCGGTTAGAAGATTTGCTGCTTCATTCGCGTGAAGAGGCCAAAGGCATAATTTTACAATTAAGGGCTGCCCGGAAACAGTTAGAAGAGAACAACGGTAAGTTAAAGGATCCGCAGCAATATCAGCAAAACACCTTATTGCTTGAAGCGATCGAGCAGGCCGAAAATATCATCAACATTATTTATTATCGTTACCATAACAGCGCACTTGTAGTGAGTGAGCAAGAGTAAAGTAAAAATATCTTAGAGCCTATCCCACCAGGCGTTATTGGTGTAGCCAGCCTGGACACGGACAGCGTGCAAAAACCGGAGCGTACACGTAGCACGTGAGGTTTGACTCGCTACGCTCGCCCTTCGGGCCGCCGCTAGCGGCGTTCAAAACGCTAACGCGTTTTGGCGAGCACTGCCCAGGACCAAAATGGCAAGTAAAATAGCCCTAATGGGATAGGCTCTTAGTTAGCACGTTAATTATCTATCGTGTATATGGAGGGGAATGATGATAAAGAAAAAGGCTGCGTTTAGTGAATATCGTGATTTAGAGCAAAGTTACATGCAGCTAAATCACTGTCTTAAAAAATTTCACCAAATCCGGGCTAAGGTGAGTCAACAGCTTGCTGAAAGGGCAGAGAGTCCCAAAAAGAGCAGAGAGACAGAGAGTATTCTTCATAATCTATTTCCACAAGGCGTTGCCGGGGTTAATCAGGAGGCCGAGAAGGATTTAAAGAAAATAGTAAGTTTGTTTAAACAACTTGAAGTACGACTGAAACAACTTAATGCTCAAGCCCCGGTGGAAATACCGTCAGGAAAAACAAAAAGGTAAAGCATAATGTCTTCAGGAAACATCTTATGGGGAAGTCAAAACCCTATTGTGTTTAAAAATAGCTTCGGCGTCAGTAACACTGATACAGGAAGTCAGGATGACTTATCTCAGCAAAATCCGTTTGCCGAAGGGTATGGTGTTTTGCTTATTCTCCTTATGGTTATTCAGGCTATCGCAAACGATAAATTTATTGAAGTCCAGAAGAACGCTGAACGTGCCAGAAATACCCAGGAAAAGTCAAATGAGATGGATGAGGTGATTGCTAAAGCAGCCAAAGGGGATGCTAAAACCAAAGAGGAGGTGCCTGAGGACGTAATTAAATACATGCGCGATAATGGTATTCTCATCGATGGTATGACCATTGATGAATATATGGCTAAATATGGCGATCATGGGAAGCTGGATAAAGGTGGTCTACAGGCGGTCAAAGCGGCTTTGGATAATGACGCCAACCGGAATACCGATCTTATGAGTCAGGGGCAGATAACAATTCAAAAAATGTCTCAGGAGCTTAACGCTGTCCTTACCCAACTGACAGGGCTTATCAGTAAGTGGGGGGAAATTTCCAGTATGATAGCGCAGAAAACGTACTCATGAAAAAAGACCCGACCCTACAACAGGCACATGACACGATGCGGTTTTTCCGGCGTGGCGGCTCGCTGCGTATGTTGTTGGATGACGATGTTACACAGCCGCTTAATACTCTGTATCGCTATGCCATGCAGCTTATGGAGGTAAAAGAGTTCGCCGGCGCAGCGCGACTTTTTCAATTGTTGACGATATATGATGCCTGGTCATTTGACTACTGGTTTAGGTTAGGGGAATGCTGCCAGGCTCAAAAACATTGGGGGGAAGCGATATACGCTTATGGACGCGCGGCACAAATTAAGATTGATGCGCCGCAGGCGCCATGGGCCGCAGCGGAATGCTATCTCGCGTGTGATAACGTCTATTATGCAATCAAAGCGTTAAAGGCCGTGGTGCGTATTTGCGGCGAGGTCAGTGAACATCAAATTCTCCGACAGCGTGCAGAAAAGATGTTACAGCAACTTTCTGACAGGAGCTAAAAATGAATCGAATTCACAGTAATAGCGATAGCGCCGCAGGAGTAACCGCCTTAACACATCATCACTTAAGCAATGTCAGTTGCGTTTCCTCGGGTTCGCTGGGAAAGCGCCAGCATCGTGTGAATTCTACTTTTGGCGATGGCAACGCCGCGTGTCTGCTATCCGGGAAAATTAGTCTTCAGGAGGCAAGCAATGCGTTGAAGCAACTGCTTGATGCCGTACCCGGAAATCATAAGCGTCCATCATTGCCTGACTTTTTGCAGACCAATCCCGCGGTTTTATCAATGTTGATGACGACATTAATACTCAGCGTTTTTGGTAATAACGCTCAATCGTTATGCCAACAGCTTGAGCGGGCAACTGAGGTGCAAAATGCATTACGTGATAAGCAGGTAAAGGAGTATCAGGAGCAGATCCAGAAAGCGATAGAGCAGGAGGATAAAGCGCGTAAAGCGGGCATTTTTGGCGCTATTTTTGACTGGATTACCGGCATATTTGAAACCGTGATTGGCGCCTTAAAAGTTGTGGAAGGTTTTCTGTCCGGTAATCCCGCAGAAATGGCTAGCGGCGTAGCTTATATGGCCGCAGGTTGTGCAGGAATGGTTAAAGCCGGAGCCGAAACGGCAATGATGTGCGGTGCTGACCACGATACCTGTCAGGCGATTATTGACGTGACAAGTAAGATTCAATTTGGTTGTGAAGCCGTCGCGCTGGCACTGGATGTTTTCCAGATTGGCCGTGCTTTTATGGCGACGAGAGGTTTATCTGGCGCAGCTGCAAAAGTGCTTGACTCCGGTTTTGGCGAGGAAATGGTTGAGCGTATGGTAGGTGCAGGGGAAGCAGAAATAGAGGCGTTGGCTGAAAAGTTTGGCGAAGAAGTGAGCGAAAGTTTTTCCAAACAATTTGAGCCGCTTGAACGTGAAATGGCTATGGCGAATGAGATGGCAGAGGAGGCTGCCGAGTTTTCTCGTAACGTAGAAAATAATATGACGCGAAGCGCGGGAAAAAGCTTTACGAAAGAGGGGGTGAAAGCCATGGCAAAAGAAGCGGCAAAAGAAGCCCTGGAAAAATGTGTGCAAGAAGGGGAAAAGTTTCTGTTAAAAAATTTTCGTAATAAAGTTCTCTTCAATATGTTCAAAAAAATCCTGTATGCCTTACTGAGGGATTGTTCATTTAAAGGCTTACAGGCTATCAGATGTGCAACCGAGGGTGCCAATCAGATGAATACTGGCATGGTTAACACAGAAAAAGCGAAGCTTGAAAAGAAAATAGAGCAATTAATAACTCAGCAACGGTTTCTGGATTTCATAATGCAACAAACGGATGACCAAAAAAAGATAGAAC
This sequence comes from Salmonella sp. SAL4457, assembly GCF_046548235.1. Classification (NCBI taxonomy): domain Bacteria; kingdom Pseudomonadati; phylum Pseudomonadota; class Gammaproteobacteria; order Enterobacterales; family Enterobacteriaceae; genus Salmonella; species Salmonella sp. SAL4457. The sequence continues at coordinate 905,882 of NZ_JBGDZO010000001.1, read as the reverse complement.
AAAAACGCTTAGAGGAGCTTTATAAGGGTAGCGGTGCCGCGCTTAGAGATGTATTAGATACCATTGATCACTATAGTAGCGTTCAGGCGAGAATAGCTGGCTGGCGCGCTTAATCTGAGGATAAAAATATGGAAGCGAGTAACGTAGCACTGGTATTACCAGCGCCTTCCTTGTTAACGCCTTCTTCCACTCCATCTCCCTCCGGGGAGGGAATGGGTACTGAATCAATGCTTCTGTTATTTGATGATATCTGGATGAAGCTAATGGAGCTTGCCAAAAAGCTGCGCGATATCATGCGCAGCTATAACGTAGAAAAACAACGACTGTCCTGGGAACTGCAAGTCAATGTTTTGCAGACGCAAATGAAAACAATTGATCAAGCGTTTAAAGCATCAATGATTACTGCGGGTGGCGCCATGTTGTCGGGAGTGCTGACGATAGGATTAGGGGCTGTAGGCGGGGAAACCGGTCTTATAGCGGGTCAAGCCGTAGGACACACCGCTGGGGGAGTCATGGGCCTGGGGGCCGGTGTAGCGCAACGTCAAAGTGATCAAGATAAAGCGATTGCCGACCTGCAACAAAATGGGGCCCAATCTTATAATAAATCCCTGACGGACATTATGGAGAAAGCAACTGAAATTATGCAGCAAATCATCGGCGTGGGGTCGTCACTGGTCACGGTTCTTGCTGAAATACTCCGGGCATTAACGAGGTAAATATGGTGCAAGAAATAGAGCAATGGTTGCGTCGGCATCAGGTGTTTACTGAGCCTGCATATTTAGGGGAGACCGCCATATTACTTGGGCAGCAGTTTATATTATCGCCTTACCTGGTGATCTATCGTATTGAGGCAAAAGAAATGATTATTTGTGAGTTTAGACGCCTGACGCCCGGGCAACCTCGACCACAGCAATTGTTTCACTTACTGGGACTTTTACGCGGGATATTTGTGCATCACCCGCAGTTAACATGTTTAAAGATGTTGATAATCACCGACGTTCTGGATGAAAAAAAAGCCATGCTACGCAGGAAATTATTGCGCATCCTGACAGTAATGGGAGCGACCTTTACACAGCTTGATGGCGATAACTGGACAGTTTTATCCGCCGAGCATCTTATCCAGCGACGTTTTTAAATGACCTTCCTGACGTAAATCATTATCACGTGAAAATAACAATCAATAGGTATGATGATGAAAGAAGATCAGAAAAATAAAATACCCGAAGACATTCTGAAACAGCTATTATCCGTTGATCCGGAAACCGTTTATGCCAGTGGTTACGCCTCATGGCAGGAGGGGGATTATTCGCGCGCCGTAATCGATTTTAGTTGGCTGGTGATGGCCCAGCCATGGAGTTGGCGTGCCCATATTGCATTGGCTGGCACCTGGATGATGCTTAAAGAATACACGACGGCCATTAATTTCTATGGACATGCCTTGATGCTGGATGCCAGCCATCCAGAACCGGTTTACCAAACGGGCGTCTGTCTCAAAATGATGGGGGAACCCGGGTTGGCGAGAGAGGCTTTTCAAACCGCAATCAAGATGAGTTATGCGGATGCCTCATGGAGTGAGATTCGCCAGAATGCGCAAATAATGGTTGATACTCTTATTGCTTAAATAACAGAACGAAATATGAAAATTCATATTCCGTCAGCGGCAAGTAATATAGTCGATGGTAATAGTCCTCCTTCCGATATACAAGCGAAGGAGGTATCGTTTCCTCCCCCTGAAATTCCAGCGCCTGGCACCCCCGCAGCCCCTGTGCTGCTTACGCCTGAACAAATAAGGCAGCAGAGGGATTATGCGATACATTTTATGCAATACACTATTCGTGCGCTGGGTGCGACAGTCGTGTTTGGGTTATCGGTTGCTGCAGCGGTAATTTCTGGCGGGGCAGGATTACCCATTGCTATTCTTGCGGGGGCGGCGCTCGTGATTGCTATTGGGGATGCTTGCTGTGCGTATCATAATTATCAATCGATATGTCAGCAAAAGGAGCCATTACAAACCGCCAGTGATAGCGTTGCTCTTGTGGTCAGTGCGCTGGCCTTAAAATGTGGGGCAAGTCTTAACTGCGCTAACACCCTTGCTAATTGTCTTTCTTTATTAATACGTTCAGGAATCGCTATTTCTATGTTGGTTTTACCCCTACAGTTTCCACTGCCCGCGGCTGAAAATATTGCGGCCTCTTTGGACATGGGGAGTGTAATTACCTCCGTTAGCCTGACGGCGATAGGTGCGGTACTGGATTATTGCCTTGCCCGCCCCTCTGGCGACGATCAGGAAAATTCTGTTGATGAACTTTATGCCGATCCCAGTGCGTTATTGGCGGAACAAATGGCATCGCTCTGCCAATCTGCTACTACACCTGCATTAATGGACAGTTCTGGTCATACATCTCGGGGAGAACCATGAAACCTGTTAGCCCAAATGCTCAGGTAGGAGGGCAACGTCCTGTTAACGCGCCTGAGGAATCACCTCCATGTCCCTCATTGCCACATCCGGAAACCAATATGGAGAGTGGTAGAATAGGTCCTCAACAAGGAAAAGAGCGGTTATTGGCCGGACTTGCGAAACGAGTGATAGAGTGTTTTCCAAAAGAAATTTTTAGTTGGCAAACGGTTATTTTGGGCGGACAGATTTTATGCTGTTCCGCTGGAATAGCATTAACAGTGCTAAGTGGTGGAGGCGCGCCGCTCGTAGCCCTGGCAGGGATTGGCCTTGCTATTGCCATCGCGGATGTCGCCTGTCTTATCTACCATCATAAACATCATTTGCCTATGGCTCACGACAGTATAGGCAATGCCGTTTTTTATATTGCTAATTGTTTCGCCAATCAACGCAAAAGTATGGCGATTGCTAAAGCCGTCTCCCTGGGCGGTAGATTAGCCTTAACCGCGACGGTAATGACTCATTCATACTGGAGTGGTAGTTTGGGACTACAGCCTCATTTATTAGAACGTCTTAATGATATTACCTATGGACTAATGAGTTTTACTCGCTTCGGTATGGATGGGATGGCAATGACCGGTATGCAGGTCAGCAGCCCATTATATCGTTTGCTGGCTCAGGTAACGCCAGAACAACGTGCGCCGGAGTAATCGTTTTCAGGTATATACCGGATGTTCATTGCTTTCTAAATTTTGCTATGTTGCCAGTATCCTTACGATGTATTTATTTTAAGGAAAAGCATTATGGATATTGCACAATTAGTGGATATGCTCTCCCACATGGCGCACCAGGCAGGCCAGGCCATTAATGACAAAATGAATGGTAATGATTTGCTCAACCCAGAATCGATGATTAAAGCGCAATTTGCCTTACAGCAGTATTCTACATTTATTAATTACGAAAGTTCACTGATCAAAATGATCAAGGATATGCTTAGTGGAATCATTGCTAAAATCTGAAGTTATTAGCGACGATGTTCGACGGTTGCTGCTGGAAATCATGTTTGCGGGCGTTAACCATAGCCTGATTTCCCAGGTACATGCGATGTTACCAGCGCTAACGGTTATTGTTCCGGATAAAAAATTACAGTTGGTATGTCTGGCATTATTGTTGGCGGGTTTAAATGAGCCGCTAAAAGCCGCGAAAATTTTATCGGATATTGATTTGCCAGAGGCTATGGCGCTGCGTCTGTTATTTCCTGCACCAAATGAGGGGTTTGAAAATTGAATATTTCTGATATGAGCGTAGTGCCTGTAAGCACTCAATCTTATGTAAAGTCCTCTGTAGAACCGAGCCAGGAGCAAATTAATTTTTTTGAACAATTGCTGAAAGATGAAGCATCCACCAGTAACGCCAGTGCTTTATTACCGCAGGTTATGTTGACCAGACAAATGGATTATATGCAGTTAACGGTAGGCGTCGATTATCTTGCCAGAATATCAGGCGCAGCATCGCAAGCGCTTAATAAGCTGGATAACATGGCATGAAGGTTCATCGTATAGTATTTCTTACTGTCCTTACGTTCTTTCTTACGGCATGTGATGTGGATCTTTATCGCTCATTGCCAGAGGATGAGGCGAATCAAATGCTGGCATTACTTATGCAGCATCATATTGATGCGGAAAAAAAACAGGAAGAGGACGGTGTTACCTTACGTGTCGAGCAGTCGCAGTTTATTAATGCGGTTGAGCTACTTAGACTTAATGGTTATCCGCATCGTCAGTTTACAACGGCGGATAAGATGTTTCCGGCTAATCAGTTAGTGGTATCACCCCAGGAAGAACAGCAGAAGATTAATTTTTTAAAAGAACAAAGAATTGAAGGAATGCTGAGTCAGATGGAGGGCGTGATTAATGCAAAAGTGACCATTGCGCTACCGACTTATGATGAGGGAAGTAACGCTTCTCCGAGCTCAGTTGCCGTATTTATAAAATATTCACCACAGGTCAATATGGAGGCCTTTCGGGTAAAAATTAAGGATTTAATAGAGATGTCAATCCCTGGGTTGCAATACAGTAAGATTAGTATCTTGATGCAGCCTGCTGAATTCAGAATGGTAGCTGACGTACCCGCGAGACAAACATTCTGGATTATGGACGTTATCAACGCCAATAAAGGGAAGGTGGTGAAGTGGTTGATGAAATACCCTTATCCGTTGATGTTATCGTTGACAGGACTGTTATTAGGAGTGGGCATCCTGATCGGCTATTTTTGCCTGAGACGCCGTTTTTGAGCCGACCTGATCCCGAGGTGTTGCAACTTTATCGTTATTTTTGGCAACCTGCTCGTTACGCTGTACCGGAATGGCTGGATAAGCTGGGTTTTCATCCTTCAAACTGCTGGCGTTATGGCGATCGGCCCGAGTTGGATCGTCTTCTTGACAGAGCGTTAAATAGACTAAGAGGAAGCTCTGTTATTCCAGCCTGTTTAAATGACAGGCAAAAACGGCAGGTTCGTCTTGCGCCGCGTATATCGGCATTTGCCTTTGGGCTGGGATTATTCAAACTCAGGTGTAGTGACTATTTTATGCTACCAGAGTATCGGCAATTGCTTCTACAGTGGTTTAGCGAGGATGAGATCTGGCAGCTATATGGTTGGTTGGGGCAAAGAGATGGCAAATTACTTCCTCCGCAAGTGATGCAACAAACTGCATTGCAGATCGGTACCGCCATTCTTAATCGGGAAGCGCATGACGATGCGGTTTTACATGCGCTATTAGTATTATTACCCCCTCCGCAGCGTATACTTTGGCCGAAGACTTCTCTTACCGAGATTATCTTCATGGAGCATTTGCTATGAGTTTTACTTCACTTCCTCTGACGGAAATTAACCATAAGCTACCCGCTCGAAATATTATTGAGTCACAGTGGATAACATTACAATTAACTTTATTTGCGCAAGAGCAACAAGCTAAGAGAGTTTCACATGCTATTGTGAGCTCCGCTTACCGTAAGGCTGAAAAAATCATCCGAGACGCCTATCGTTATCAGCGTGAACAGAAAGTTGAGCAGCAACAAGAACTAGCGTGCTTGCGTAAAAATACGCTGGAAAAAATGGAAGTGGAATGGCTGGAACAGCATGTAAAACATTTACAAGAAGATGAAAATCAATTTCGTTCATTGGTCGATCACGCAGCGCATCATATTAAAAATAGTATAGAACAGGTTCTGTTGGCCTGGTTCGACCAACAGTCGGTAGACAGTGTTATGTGCCATCGTCTGGCACGCCAGGCCACGGCTATGGCGGAAGAGGGAGCGCTTTATTTGCGTATTCATCCTGAAAAAGAGGCATTGATGCGTGAAACTTTTGGCAAGCGGTTTACGTTGATTATCGAGCCTGGTTTCTCTCCCGATCAGGCTGAACTTTCCTCAACACGATATGCCGTTGAGTTTTCACTTTCTCGTCATTTCAACGCGTTACTGAAATGGTTACGTAATGGTGAAGATAAAAGAGGTAGCGATGAATATTAAAATTAATGAGATAAAAATGACGCCCCCTACAGCATTTACCCCTGGCCAGGTTATAGAGGAACAAGAGGTTATTTCGCCTTCAATGTTAGCTCTCCAGGAGTTACAGGAAACGACGGGGGCAGCGCTCTATGAGACGATGGAAGAAATAGGAATGGCGCTGAGTGGTAAACTGCGCGAAAGTAATAAATTCACTGATGCTGAGAAACTGGAGCGCAGGCAGCAGGCTTTGCTGCGTTTGATAAAACAAATACAGGAGGATAATGGGGCAGCGTTGCGTCCGCTTACCGAAGAGAATAGTGATCCTGATTTACAGAATGCGTATCAAATTATCGCTCTTGCAATGGCGCTTACTGCCGGCGGGTTGTCAAAAAAGAAAAAACGCGATTTGCAATCGCAACTGGATACGCTTACAGCGGAGGAGGGATGGGAACTTGCCGTTTTTAGTTTACTGGAACTTGGCGAAGTGGATACCGCTACGCTGTCCTCGCTGAAGCGTTTTATGCAACAGGCGATAGACAACGATGAAATGCCCTTATCGCAGTGGTTCAGACGCGTGGCAGACTGGCCGGATCGCTGTGAACGGGTCCGTATTTTGCTAAGAGCAATAGCCTTTGAACTTAGCATATGCATCGAACCCTCGGAGCAAAGTCGTTTGGCCGCAGCATTAGTACGTTTGCGTCGTTTGCTGTTATTCCTTGGCCTTGAAAAAGAGTGCCAGCGTGAGGAGTGGATTTGCCAGTTGCCGCCTAATACATTACTGCCGCTACTACTCGATATTATTTGTGAGCGCTGGCTTTTCAGTGATTGGTTGCTTGATAGACTTACCGCTATAGTTTCTTCATCGAAGATGTTCAATCGGTTACTCCAACAACTTGATGCGCAGTTTATGCTGATACCCGATAACTGTTTTAACGACGAAGATCAACGTGAACAAATTCTCGAAACGCTTCGTGAAGTAAAGATAAATCAGGTTTTATTCTGATACCTGGCTTTCAATATTTAGGTAAATTGGCTTTCTGGCTCATCATGAGGCGTCAGGATGGATTGGGATCTCATTACTGAACGTAATATTCAGCTTTTTATTCAATTAGCAGGATTAGCTGAACGGCCTTTAGCGACCAATATGTTCTGGCGGCAAGGACAATATGAAACCTATCTAAACTATCATAACGGTCGTATTCACTTATGTCAGATACTCAAGCAAACCTTCTTAGACGAAGAACTGCTTTTTAAAGCGTTGGCTAACTGGAAACCCGCAGCGTTCCAGGGTATTCCTCAACGATTATTTTTGTTGCGCGATGGGCTTGCAATGAGTTGTTCTCCACCTCTTTCCAGCTCCGCCGAGCTCTGGTTACGATTACATCATCGACAAATAAAATTTCTGGAGTCGCAATGCGTTCATGGTTAGGTGAGGGAGTCAGGGCGCAACAGTGGCTCAGTGTATGCGCGGGTCGGCAGGATATGGTTCTGGCGACGGTGTTATTAATCGCTATTGTGATGATGCTGTTACCTTTGCCGACCTGGATGGTTGATATCCTGATTACTATCAACCTTATGTTTTCAGTGATCCTGCTCTTAATTGCTATTTATCTTAGTGACCCTCTCGATTTATCGGTATTTCCGTCTTTATTACTTATTACTACATTATATCGTTTGTCACTCACAATCAGCACATCACGGCTGGTACTGTTACAACATAATGCCGGTAATATTGTGGATGCTTTCGGTAAGTTTGTCGTAGGAGGAAATCTCACCGTTGGGTTGGTCGTATTTACCATCATTACTATCGTGCAATTTATTGTCATTACAAAAGGTATCGAGAGGGTGGCGGAAGTTAGCGCACGTTTCTCGCTTGATGGGATGCCAGGCAAACAAATGAGTATCGATGGCGATTTGCGTGCCGGAGTTATCGATGCAGACCATGCCCGTACATTAAGACAGCATGTCCAGCAGGAAAGCCGTTTTCTCGGTGCGATGGACGGTGCGATGAAATTTGTTAAAGGCGATACGATTGCCGGTATTATTGTTGTTCTGGTGAACATTATCGGCGGTATCATTATCGCTATCGTACAATATGATATGTCGATGAGTGAGGCTGTTCACACTTATAGCGTACTGTCAATCGGAGATGGTTTATGTGGGCAAATTCCATCGCTGCTGATTTCCCTTAGCGCGGGAATTATTGTCACCCGTGTCCCGGGTGAGAAACGCCAGAACCTGGCGACAGAGTTGAGTTCTCAAATTGCCAGACAACCTCAGTCGCTCATATTAACCGCTGTGGTTTTAATGCTCCTCGCTTTAATTCCTGGCTTTCCTTTTATCACTCTCGCTTTCTTTTCAGCGTTGTTAGCATTGCCAATTATCCTCATTCGCCGCAAAAAGTCTGTGGTTTCCGCAAATGGCGTCGAAGCACCGGAAAAAGATAGTATGGTTCCCGGCGCATGTCCTCTAATCTTACGTCTTAGCCCGACGTTACATTCTGCCGACCTGATTCGTGATATTGACGCCATGAGATGGTTTTTATTTGAGGATACCGGCGTCCCTCTCCCTGAGGTGAATATTGAGGTTTTGCCTGAACCCACCGAAAAATTGACGGTACTGCTATATCAGGAACCCGTATTTAGTTTATCTATTCCCGCTCAGGCGGATTATTTATTGATAGGCGCGGACGCTAGTGTGGTGGGTGACAGCCAGACGTTACCGAACGGGATGGGGCAGATCTGTTGGCTTACAAAAGACATGGCCCATAAGGCGCAAGGTTTTGGACTGGACGTTTTCGCGGGCAGCCAACGTATCTCTGCCTTATTAAAATGTGTCCTGCTTCGGCATATGGGAGAGTTTATTGGTGTTCAGGAAACGCGTTATCTAATGAATGCGATGGAAAAAAACTACTCTGAGCTGGTGAAAGAGCTTCAGCGCCAGTTACCCATTAATAAAATCGCTGAAACTTTGCAACGGCTTGTATCAGAGCGGGTTTCTATTAGAGATTTACGTCTTATTTTCGGCACCTTAATTGACTGGGCGCCACGTGAAAAAGATGTCCTGATGTTGACAGAATATGTCCGTATCGCGCTTCGTCGTCATATTCTGCGTCGTCTTAATCCGGAAGGAAAACCGCTGCCGATTTTGCGGATCGGCGAAGGTATTGAAAACCTCGTGCGTGAATCCATTCGCCAGACGGCAATGGGGACCTATACTGCGCTGTCGTCTCGTCATAAGACGCAGATCCTGCAACTTATCGAGCAGGCGCTGAAGCAGTCAGCCAAATTATTCATTGTCACTTCTGTCGACACCCGACGTTTCTTGCGAAAAATTACAGAAGCCACCTTGTTCGACGTACCGATTTTGTCATGGCAGGAATTAGGAGAGGAGAGCCTTATACAAGTGGTAGAAAGTATTGACCTTAGCGAAGAGGAGTTGGCGGACAATGAAGAATGAATTGATGCAACGTCTGAGGCTGAAATATCCGCCCCCCGATGGTTATTGTCGATGGGGCCGAATTCAGGATGTCAGCGCAACGTTGTTAAATGCGTGGTTGCCTGGGGTATTTATGGGCGAGTTGTGCTGTATAAAGCCTGGAGAAGAACTTGCTGAAGTCGTGGGGATTAATGGCAGCAAAGCTTTGCTATCTCCTTTTACGAGTACAATCGGGCTTCACTGCGGGCAGCAAGTGATGGCCTTAAGGCGACGCCATCAGGTTCCCGTGGGCGAAGCGTTATTAGGGCGAGTTATTGATGGCTTTGGTCGTCCCCTTGATGGCCGCGAACTGCCCGACGTCTGCTGGAAAGACTATGATGCAATGCCTCCTCCCGCAATGGTTCGACAGCCTATCACTCAACCATTAATGACGGGGATTCGCGCTATTGATAGCGTTGCGACCTGTGGCGAAGGGCAACGAGTGGGTATTTTTTCTGCTCCTGGCGTGGGGAAAAGCACGCTTCTGGCGATGCTGTGTAATGCGCCAGACGCAGACAGCAATGTTCTGGTGTTAATTGGTGAACGTGGACGAGAAGTCCGCGAGTTCATCGATTTTACACTGTCTGAAGAGACCCGAAAACGTTGTGTCATTGTTGTCGCAACCTCTGACAGACCCGCCTTAGAGCGCGTGAGGGCGCTGTTTGTGGCCACCACGATAGCAGAATTTTTTCGCGATAATGGAAAGCGAGTCGTCTTGCTTGCCGACTCACTGACGCGTTATGCCAGGGCCGCACGGGAAATCGCTCTGGCCGCCGGAGAGACCGCGGTTTCTGGAGAATATCCGCCAGGCGTATTTAGTGCATTGCCACGACTTTTAGAACGTACAGGAATGGGGGAAAAAGGCAGTATTACCGCATTTTATACGGTACTGGTGGAAGGCGATGATATGAATGAGCCGTTGGCGGATGAAGTCCGTTCACTACTTGATGGACATATTGTGCTATCCCGGCGGCTTGCAGAGAGGGGGCATTATCCTGCCATTGACGTGCTGGCAACGCTCAGCCGCGTTTTTCCAGTCGTTACCAGCCATGAGCATCGTCAACTGGCGGCGATATTGCGGCGGCGCCTGGCGCTTTACCAGGAGGTTGAACTGTTAATACGCATTGGGGAATACCAGCGAGGAGTTGATACTGATACTGACAAAGCCATTGATACCTATCCGGATATTTGCACATTTTTGCGACAAAGTAAGGATGAAGTATGCGGACCCGAGCTACTTATAGAAAAATTACACCAAATACTCACCGAGTGATCATGGAAACTTTGCTGGAGATAATCGCGCGGCGTGAAAAGCAATTACGCGGCAAGCTTACCGTACTTGATCAGCAGCAACAGGCGATTATTACGGAACAGCAGATTTGCCAGACGCGCGCTTTAGCAGTGTCTACCAGACTGAAAGAATTAATGGGCTGGCAAGGTACGTTATCTTGTCATTTATTGTTGGATAAGAAACAACAAATGGCCGGGTTATTCACTCAGGCGCAGAGCTTTTTGACGCAACGGCAGCAGTTAGAGAATCAGTATCAGCAGCTTGTCTCCCGGCGAAGCGAATTACAGAAGAATTTTAATGCGCTTATGAAAAAGAAAGAAAAAATTACTATGGTATTAAGCGATGCGTATTACCAAAGTTGAGGGAAGTCTTGGGTTGCCATGCCAGTCTTATCAGGATGATAACGAGGCGGAGGCGGAACGTATGGACTTTGAACAACTCATGCACCAGGCATTACCCATTGGTGAGAATAATCCTCCTGCAGCATTGAATAAGAACGTGGTTTTCACGCAACGTTATCGTGTTAGTGGCGGTTATCTTGACGGTGTAGAGTGTGAAGTCTGTGAATCAGGGGGGCTAATCCAGTTAAGAATCAATGTCCCTCATCATGAAATTTACCGTTCGATGAAAGCGCTAAAGCAGTGGCTGGAGTCTCAGTTGCTGCATATGGGGTATATAATTTCCCTGGAGATATTCTATGTTAAGAATAGCGAATGAAGAGCGTCCGTGGGTGGAGATACTTCCAACGCAAGGCGCTACCATTGGTGAGCTGACATTGAGTATGCAACAATATCCAGTACAGCAAGGGACATTATTTACCATAAATTATCATAATGAGCTGGGTAGGGTGTGGATTGCAGAACAATGCTGGCAGCGCTGGTGTGAAGGGCTAATTGGCACCGCTAATCGATCGGTTATCGATCCTGAATTGCTATATGGAATAGCTGAATGGGGGCTGGCGCCGTTATTGCAAGCCAGTGATGCAACCCTCTGTCAGAACGAGCCGCCAACATCCTGCAGTAATCTACCACATCAGCTAGCGTTGCATATTAAATGGACAGTTGAAGAACATGAGTTCCATAGCATTATTTTTACATGGCCAACGGGTTTTTTGCGCAATATAGTCGGAGAGCTTTCTGCTGAGCGACAACAGATTTATCCTGCCCCTCCTGTAGTAGTCCCTGTATATTTAGGCTGGTGCCAGCTTACGTTAATTGAACTTGAGTCTATCGAAATCGGCATGGGCGTTCGGATTCATTGCTTTGGCGACATCAGACTCGGTTTTTTTGCTATTCAACTACCTGGGGGGATCTACGCGAGGGTGTTGCTGACAGAGGATAACACGATGAAATTTGATGAATTAGTCCAGGATATCGAAACGCTACTTGCGTCAGGGAGTCCAATGTCAAAGAGTGACGGAACATCTTCAGTAGAACTTGAGCAGATACCACAACAGGTGCTCTTTGAGATCGGACGTGCGAGTCTGGAAATTGGACAATTACGACAACTTAAAACGGGGGACGTTTTGCCTGTAGGTGGATGTTTTGCGCCAGAGGTGACGATAAGAGTAAATGACCGTATTATTGGGCAAGGTGAGTTGATTGCCTGTGGCAATGAATTTATGGTGCGTATTACACGTTGGTATCTTTGCAAAAATACAGCGTAAACCTGATAAGAAAAATAATATGCAAACAATATAATAGCGTTCCAGGTCGTGTCATGAGAGATACAGTATGTCTTTACCCGATTCGCCTTTGCAACTGATTGGTATATTGTTTCTGCTTTCAATACTGCCTCTCATTATCGTCATGGGAACCTCTTTCCTTAAACTGGCGGTGGTATTTTCGATTTTACGAAATGCTCTGGGTATTCAACAAGTTCCCCCAAATATCGCACTGTATGGCCTCGCACTTGTACTTTCCTTATTCATTATGGGGCCGACGCTATTAGCGGTAAAAGAGCGCTGGCATCCGGTTCAGGTCGCTGGCGCTCCTTTCTGGACGTCTGAGTGGGACAGTAAAGCATTAGCGCCTTATCGACAGTTTTTGCAAAAAAACTCTGAAGAGAAGGAAGCCAATTATTTTCGGAATTTGATAAAACGAACCTGGCCTGAAGACATAAAAAGAAAGATAAAACCTGATTCTTTGCTCATATTAATTCCGGCATTTACGGTGAGTCAGTTAACGCAGGCATTTCGGATTGGATTACTTATTTATCTTCCCTTTCTGGCTATTGACCTGCTTATTTCAAATATACTGCTGGCTATGGGGATGATGATGGTGTCGCCGATGACCATTTCATTACCGTTTAAGCTGCTAATATTTTTACTGGCAGGCGGTTGGGATCTGACACTGGCGCAATTGGTACAGAGCTTTTCATGAATGATTCTGAATTGACGCAATTTGTAACGCAACTTTTATGGATCGTCCTTTTTACGTCTATGCCGGTGGTGTTGGTGGCATCGGTAGTTGGTGTCATCGTAAGCCTTGTTCAGGCCTTGACTCAAATACAGGACCAAACGCTACAGTTCATGATTAAATTATTGGCAATTGCAATAACCTTAATGGTCAGCTACCCATGGCTTAGCGGTATCCTGTTGAATTATACCCGGCAGATAATGTTACGAATTGGAGAGCATGGTTGAATGGCACAACAGGTAAATGAGTGGCTTATTGCATTGGCTGTGGCTTTTATTCGACCATTAAGCCTTTCTTTATTACTTCCCCTATTAAAAAGTGGCAGTTTAGGGGCCGCTCTTTTACGTAATGGCGTGCTTATGTCACTTACCTTTCCCATATTACCAATCATTTACCAGCAGAAGATTATGATGCATATTGGTAAAGATTACAGTTGGTTAGGGTTAGTCACCGGAGAGGTGATTATTGGTTTTTTAATTGGGTTTTGTGCGGCGGTTCCCTTTTGGGCCGTTGATATGGCGGGGTTTCTGCTTGATACTTTACGTGGCGCGACAATGGGTACGATATTCAATTCTACAATAGAAGCTGAAACCTCACTTTTTGGCTTGCTTTTCAGCCAGTTCTTGTGTGTTATTTTCTTTATAAGCGGCGGCATGGAGTTTATATTAAACATTCTGTATGAGTCATATCAATATTTACCACCAGGGCGTACTTTATTATTTGACCAGCAGTTTTTAAAATATATCCAGGCAGAGTGGAGAACGCTTTATCAATTATGTATCAGCTTCTCTCTTCCTGCCATAATATGTATGGTATTAGCCGATCTGGCTTTAGGTCTTTTAAATCGGTCGGCACAACAATTGAATGTGTTTTTCTTCTCAATGCCGCTCAAAAGTATATTGGTTCTACTGACGCTCCTGATCTCATTCCCTTATGCTCTTCATCACTATTTGGTTGAAAGCGATAAATTTTATATTTATCTAAAAGACTGGTTTCCATCTGTATGAGCGAGAAAACAGAACAGCCTACAGAAAAGAAATTACGTGATGGCCGTAAGGAAGGGCAGGTTGTCAAAAGTATTGAAATAACATCATTATTTCAGCTGATTGCGCTTTATTTGTATTTTCATTTCTTTACTGAAAAGATGATTTTGATACTGATTGAGTCAATAACTTTCACATTACAATTAGTAAATAAACCATTTTCTTATGCATTAACGCAATTGAGTCATGCTTTAATAGAGTCACTGACTTCTGCACTGCTGTTTCTGGGCGCTGGGGTAATAGTTGCTACTGTGGGTAGCGTGTTTCTTCAGGTGGGGGTGGTTATTGCCAGCAAGGCCATTGGTTTTAAAAGCGAGCATATAAATCCGGTAAGTAATTTTAAGCAGATATTCTCTTTACATAGCGTAGTAGAATTATGTAAATCCAGCCTAAAAGTTATCATGCTATCTCTTATCTTTGCCTTTTTCTTTTATTATTATGCCAGTACTTTTCGGGCGCTACCGTACTGTGGGTTAGCCTGTGGCGTGCTTGTGGTTTCTTCTTTAATAAAATGGTTATGGGTAGGGGTGATGGTTTTTTATATCGTCGTTGGCATACTGGACTATTCTTTTCAATATTATAAGATTAGAAAAGATCTAAAAATGAGTAAAGATGACGTAAAACAGGAGCATAAAGATCTGGAGGGCGACCCTCAAATGAAGACGCGGCGTCGGGAAATGCAGAGTGAAATACAAAGTGGGAGTTTAGCTCAATCTGTTAAACAATCTGTTGCGGTAGTGCGTAATCCAACGCATATTGCGGTTTGTCTTGGCTATCATCCCACCGATATGCCAATACCACGCGTCCTGGAAAAAGGCAGTGATGCTCAAGCTAACTATATTGTTAACATCGCTGAACGCAACTGCATCCCCGTTGTTGAAAATGTTGAGCTGGCCCGCTCATTATTTTTTGAAGTGGAACGCGGAGATAAAATTCCTGAAACGTTATTTGAACCCGTTGCAGCCTTGTTACGTATGGTGATGAAGATAGATTATGCGCATTCTACCGAAACACCATAAATGCTTTTGGTATGCTTCTTCAGGCCACTGCGAAGGTTAAGAGGGTAATAGCGTATAGAGCAGTGCTTGACGATAAAGGTGAGAGACTGAAAATAATCGCTTTTAGCCTGGCACAAGCACCAGATAGCGTATTATAAAATTAAACAAGATAATGGATTGGTGCGTCTGAATGGACTCGAACCATCGACCCCCACCATGTCAAGGTGGTGCTCTAACCAACTGAGCTACAGACGCATTAAAATGATGGTGCGTTCAATTGGACTCGAACCAACGACCCCCACCATGTCAAGGTGGTGCTCTAACCAACTGAGCTATGAACGCAACGTTGTAGGTGACAACGGGGACGAATATTAGCGTCACAACCGCAATGAGGCAAGAGGGAAATCGCAATTTTCTTCCTGAAATCACCTGATTGCGGTGGAAATATGCAACATGTCGAGAAAATAGCCGCCATGCGACGGCTATCGTCGTATTATCGCGCAGCGCGCTGCAAAATGATGGCGGACGGCTGACGTTGTAGATAGCGCATCCGTAGCATCATTAACACCGCCGCCGAGGTCAGGCCGATGATGAACCCCATCCAGAAGCCTGCCGGTCCCATACGATCCACCACCAAATCCGTTAACGCCAGGATATAACCGCTGGGTA
Organism: Salmonella sp. SAL4457; assembly: GCF_046548235.1. Lineage (NCBI taxonomy): Bacteria > Pseudomonadati > Pseudomonadota > Gammaproteobacteria > Enterobacterales > Enterobacteriaceae > Salmonella > Salmonella sp. SAL4457. Next base: position 890,083 of record NZ_JBGDZO010000001.1, on the reverse strand, counting down.
AACCTAACACCCAGTAGGCGGTAAAGGTGATAAAAAAGATGGAACGCGTATCTTTATAACCGCGCAGAATACCGCTGCCGATAACCTGTATAGAGTCGGAAATCTGGTAAACCGCAGCGAGCAGCATTAATTGCGCGGCAAGCGCCACGACCTCAGGGTTGTCATTGTAGAGCAAAGCAATATGCTTACGCAGAGTAACGGTAAAAATAGCGGTAACCACAGCCATACAAATGCCGACGCCTAAACCGGTACGCGCTGCGGTTTGCGCATCCAGCGTTGAGCCCTGGCCCAGACGATAACCCACTCGAATCGTTACCGCCGCAGCCAGCGACATCGGCAGTACGAACATCAGCGAGCTAAAGTTAAGCGCAATCTGATGACCGGCGACATCCACAATACCTAATGGCGAAACCAGCAGCGCAACGACCGCAAATAACGTCACTTCAAAGAACAGCGCCAGCGCAATCGGCAACCCCAGTTGAATCAGGCGCTTCATGACGACGCTATCAGGTTTGCCAAAGCCTTTTTCATTACGAATATCACGCATTGAACGCGCGTGTTTAATGTAAGAAAGCATGGCGATAAACATCACCCAATAGACCGCCGCAGTCGCAACGCCGCAGCCGATACCGCCGAGTTCCGGCATACCAAAATGGCCATAGATAAAAATATAGTTCACCGGAATATTCACCAGCAGGCCCAAAAATCCCATCACCATACCCGGTTTGGTTTTGGCCAGACCTTCGCACTGGTTTCGCGCTACCTGAAAGAAAAGGTATCCTGGCGCGCCCCACAGCAGCGCGCGAAGATAACCCACGGCTTTATCGGCCAGCGCCGGATCAATATTATGCATAGAGCGGATAATGTATCCGGCATTCCACAGGACGATCATCACCAGCACGGAGACAAAGCCCGCCAGCCAGAACCCTTGTCGAACCTGATGCGCGATACGCTCACGACGGCCGGAGCCATTGAGTTGCGCAATCACAGGCGTCAAGGCCAGCAGTAAGCCGTGACCAAACAAAATGGCGGGAAGCCAGATAGAGGTGCCGATAGCGACGGCAGCCATGTCCGTAGCGCTATAGCCTCCCGCCATGACGGTATCGACGAATCCCATTGCGGTCTGTGCCACTTGCGCAAGGATCACCGGTATCGCTAACGCTAATAACTGACGCGCTTCACTGGTATACTTCTGCACGTATTCACCTTTTATTTTGTTGTTATATGAAAGACTAAAAAGCCGCCGTAGTGGCAGCCAAAAGAAATAGCAGGGGAAATTTCAGTCTATTGTAGCGGGGTATTACTATTTCTCCAGTGAAAAAACAGTTGTTAACGGCGCATTGCTGGCAAGCTGTTTTTCCACCTGCTATTGTGCTGAACAGTTCTGCTTTTATTTTTTCAGGAGTTGAAGATATGTTTACGGGGATCGTGCAGGGTACCGCGAAACTGGTATCGATTGATGAAAAACCCAACTTTCGCACCCATGTGGTGACGTTACCGGACTACATGCTGGAGGGGCTGGAGACGGGGGCGTCGGTAGCGCATAACGGATGCTGTTTGACGGTGACTGAAATAAACGGTAACCAGATAAGTTTTGATCTGATGAAAGAAACGTTGCGCATCACCAATCTGGGCGCGTTGAGGGTAGGTGATGAGGTCAACGTAGAGCGCGCCGCCAAATTCAGCGATGAAATCGGTGGTCATCTGATGTCGGGGCATATTATTACGACGGCGGAGATCGCGAAAATCCTGACCTCCGAAAATAACCATCAGGTGTGGTTTAAAGTGCAGGATGCGTCCCTGATGAAGTATATCCTGTACAAAGGCTTTATCGGCGTCGACGGCATCAGTTTGACCGTCGGCGAGGTAACGCCAACGCGCTTCTGCGTGCATCTCATTCCGGAAACGTTGGAACGTACTACGCTTGGCAGAAAAAAACTGGGTGAGCGTGTGAATATCGAGATCGATCCGCAAACGCAGGCGGTTGTCGATACCGTAGAACGCGTACTGGCTGCGCGAGAAAATGCGGTCAGAAATCAGGCCGACATTGGCTAACGGAAAATAAGATTCCCCCGCATGAAATGCGGGGGAGATGATTAGCGAGGAACGCGCAGTCCGTTTTCAACGCCGCGCGTAAATACCACCTGCCAAAGCTGGATATCACGCGCGCGAAACGCACCCGCGCAGGCGTTGAGATAATAGCTGAACATACGTTTAAAGCGCTCGTTATAATTGCCCGCAATCTCTGGCCAGGCATTGATAAAGCGCTCATGCCACGCCATCAGAGTCGTGTCATAGTCGGCGCCAAAGTTATGCCAGTCTTCCATTACAAAGTGTGATTCGCTGGCCTCGGCGATTTGACGAACAGACGGCAAACAACCGTTGGGGAAAATATACTTATTGATCCACGGATCGACATTATGATCGGTTTTTTTAGAACCAATAGTATGGAGCAGGAAAAGACCATCCGGTTTTAAATTCCTGTCAACGACCTCAAAATAGGTGTTGTAGTTTTTTGGCCCGACATGTTCGAACATGCCGACGGAGACGATTCGGTCAAACTGATCGTTAAGGTCGCGATAATCTTCCAGGAGAATGGAGACATCCAGACCTTCGCAACGCGTCTGCGCCATTTTTTGTTGTTCAGCGGAGATCGTTACGCCCACCACGCTAACGCCATAATGGGTCGCCATATATTGCGACAGACCGCCCCAGCCGCAGCCGATATCCAGCACACGCATCCCCGGTTGTAGCTGTAGCTTTTCGCAAATTAATTTCAGCTTGGCTTGCTGTGCCGCTTCCAGCGTATCGGCATCTTTCCAGTAGGCGCAAGAATATTGCATATAGGGATCGAGCATACGGGAAAAAAGGTCATTACCAAGATCGTAATGTTCCTTGCCGACAATCCAGGCGCGTTTTTTACTTTGTAGATTAATCAGACGCGCGCCGAGGATACGGAGCGTATCTTTAACATGGTGGGGGAGTTGATTTTCAAGACCGGCACGTAAGACTTTGCTGAAGAAAATATCCAGACGCTCGCATTCCCACCAGCCATCCATGTAACTCTCACCTAACCCCAACGATCCTTCCTGAAGGACGCGTTTAAAAAAATCGGGATTCTTAACACGAATGTCAGACGGGGCGGAACCATTAATTGTAATATCCGCGCGACTTAACAATTCGTTGGCGATTCGGTACCAGTTATCATCCGGTACGCTGACTTCTTCTATACACGATGAACTCATAGTTTCTCCATCACTGGACGGTGATCAGAACCTTAAAACAGCGTAGACGCTTTTTTGGCTTTGTGAGAAATCCCACGGGCAATTCCGTGAGCCAGTTATCCGACGTAGAACAGAGGAAGGGAGGAGCCCTTGCCGAAAAGGCCATCCATGGTGAATCGGGAACGCTCCGGTTCCCGTTAATGCCTAATAATTATCGTAATATAAACAACCGGGAATCAGTATAGGCCGCAATTTTTGATGATTCAACCGAAAATTGTTAGCGTGCTAATTACCAGCGGTTAACAAGTGTTTAGTGAGACTTGTCGTGGGCGACATTGGCATGGGGAAATTCGGCCTCAGCGCAATCTGCATGAGACTGCATTTTGTAACCTAACGCCGCCAGAACAACGGTAGAGAGCATTACGCTGGTGGTGGTCAGCAGCGGCGTGCTGATGAGCCATGAAACCACCAGGCTTGCCAGGAAACATAACCCCAGTTGCAGCGTATTTTGTAGCGCCGCAGCGCGCCCCGTGGCTTGAGGGAAAGGGCGTAACGCTTGCGCGACGACGATAGGGTAGATGGCGCCATTAGCAATCGCCATTACGCAGAAAGGAATCAGGATCTCCACCAGTGAGGCATTATTCAGAAGGCCCGCTCCCCATGTGGCGATAACGCTCAGCGCGTACAGCCCTAGCAGCCACGGAAGCAATTGGTAGCCCTGCCATTTTTGTAGCGCCGCGCGGCAACCATATCCGCCAATCAGAAAAGCGATGGTTTGCGGAACATAGCTCAGGCCAATCACTGCCGGGCTGTAACCCATCGCGCTGAGAATAAACGGGGACCCTGTTAGCCACGCAAAAAAGCTGGCGGAACAGGCGGCATAAATCAGCACATTACCGCGATAGGTTTTAGAGCGTAACAACGTCGCGAAAGTGAGTTTATCCTGTCCTTCGGTACGCGCTTTTACCGATGGTTTTAAACGCAGCGCCGGCAACATCAGCAACAACGTAATCACGAACAGGGTGGCGAAAATCGCCTGCCATGAGAAATGCGTCAGTATCCAGCTTCCCAGTAAGGGCGCAAGTGCCGGGGATAAGCCCACCAGTGGCATGATAGTGGCGAAGATACGATTAATTTTTTGCGAAGGATAATAATCGGTCACCAGCGCTTGCCAGATTACCGTTGCCGCACAAACGCCGACGGCCTGCACAAAGCGCAGCGTCAGCAGTGCTGCCGCGCTTTCTACCCACAGCATCCCCAGACTTCCGAGTGCAAAGATAGATAACCCCAGCAGTAAAATCGGTTTACGGCCATAACGATCCGATAGCGGTCCCCAAAGTAGTTGCGCGACGGCAAAGCCAGCTAAAAACAGGCTGAGGCTGGCGCTGACCGCGGCGGCAGGCGTTTGTAAATCCGCCTGTATGGCGGCAAACGCGGGCAGGTACATGTCCGTAGCCAGAAATCCCAGCACGCTAAGACCGGCTAACCAGACTAAAAAACCTTTTCCAGGTTGCATATTTGTTTCTCTTTCTTATCAGACAGACATTGTCGCAGAGTGTAGGGAGTGAAATTACGGTTGTGAAACGTTAATATTTGTCCAGTGAATTCAAAATTTTTGTAGGCAAATTATGTGGTCGGAATACTCGCTTGAAGTGGTTGACGCCGTAGCGCGCAATGGCAGTTTTAGCGCGGCGGCGCAGGAACTGCACCGTGTGCCTTCAGCAGTCAGTTACACCGTTCGTCAGTTAGAGGAGTGGCTGGCCGTACCGCTTTTTGTACGACGTCACCGTGATGTTGAACTGACGCCTGCTGGCGTCTGGTTTTTAAAAGAAGGGCGTTCTGTTATCAAAAAAATGCAGATCACTCGCCAACAGTGTCAGCAAATTGCTAATGGCTGGCGCGGGCAGTTAGCTATTGCGGTGGACAATATCGTCAGACCAGAACGTACCCGGCAGATGATCGTCGATTTCTATCGCCATTTTGACGATGTGGAACTGCTGGTTTTTCAGGAGGTGTTTAACGGCGTCTGGGACGCGCTCTCCGACGGGCGTGTCGAACTGGCGATTGGGGCGACGCAGGCGATTCCGGTAGGGGGGCGTTACGCTTTTCGGGATATGGGGACCCTGAGCTGGAGCTGTGTAGTGGCAAGCGATCATCCGCTGGCGTCAATGCCTGGGCCGTTAAGCGATGATACCCTGCGCAACTGGCCGTCGCTGGTCAGGGAAGACACTTCGCGAACCTTACCGAAACGGATTACCTGGCTGCTGGATAACCAAAAAAGGGTCGTCGTACCGGACTGGGAGTCATCGGCAACCTGCCTGTCGGCAGGATTATGCGTGGGAATGGTGCCGACGCATTTTGCCCGACAGTGGATAGACAGCGGAAAATGGGTGGCGCTGATGTTAGAGAATCCGTTTCCCGATGCGGCCTGTTGCGTGACGTGGCAGCAAAACGAGGCCTCGCCCGCGCTGGCATGGCTGCTGGACTATTTGGGCGATAGCGAAACGTTGAATCGGGAGTGGCTGCGGGAGCCAGAAGAGGCTCCCGACAGCGGGGATTAACGCCGATAGTCGCGGAACGGGCCGTCAGCGACCGAGCGACGCTCAACCAGGCGTGGATGAACTTCAATAGACTGTGACTCTTCACGCTTATTGACGATGCGATCCAATAGCATATTAAATGCGGTTTCGCCTAAAGAGTCTTTGGGCTGGTGAATCGTCGTCAGCGCCGGGGTAAAGTAACGGGCGTTACGCACATTGTCATAACCGATCACCGAAACGTCCTGCGGTACGCGAAGCCCCATTTCGTCAGCCGCGCAAAGCGCGCCCATCGCCATAATATCGCCGCCGCAGAAAACGGCGGTAGGGCGATGTGACTGCGATAAAATTTGCTGCATCGCGTGGTAACCGGATTCCGGCTCGAAGTCGCCCTGAACAATCCAGTTGTCCGGCACGTTGATCAGCGCCTCCTCCATGGCTTTCATAAAGCCTGCCAGCCGGCCCGCGCCGGTGTTGCGCTCCAGCGGGCCGGGAATAACGCCGATATCCCGGTGGCCGCGCTCAACCAGATAACGACCCGCCATATAGCCGCCTGCAAAGGCGTTATCAATCACCGTGTCGGTAAAATCGGCCTTCGCCTCGCCCCAGTCCATCACCACCATCGGAATATGGCGATACTCTTCCAGCATGGAAAGCAGAGGTTCTGGATACTCAGAACACATCACCAGCAGGCCATCCACGCGCTTTTGCGCCATCATGGACAGGTAGGCGCGCTGTTTTTCCAGGTTATTCCAGGCGTTGCCTAAAATCAGCGTATAGCCTTTCTGGAAACAGTTTTTTTCAACCGCCTCGATAATTTCGGCAAAATAGGCCGCTTCGCTGCTGGTCGCCAGTAAGCCTATCGACTTGGTATGGTTAACCTTCAGGCTACGCGCGACGGCGCTGGGAGAGTAGTGCAGCTCTTTAATTGCCGCCCAGACCGCGTTACGCGTTTCTTCAGCGACAAAACGCGTTTTGTTGATTACGTGTGATACAGTTGTAGTGGAAACGTTTGCTCGTTTCGCTACATCTTTAATTGTTGCCATTACATTTCACTCCAGACCCTCGCTAAGCTCCTGAGAAACGCCAGGTAAACGTTTGCCTACACACACCCTAATCGCAACATCAGGGTTGCGGCACGCCGGAAAAACGACACGGAACGTCAGGAAGGGGTCAATGGCCGTTACGCTAATTCAGTAAGCCTGGAATTTTGTCTGATCTTGAGGAAAAGGGGAAGCGTTAAAAACAGTTATCAATATAAAACATGAGAGATTTTTGTGCGGGAATGTGCAAAAATGCGCTATATCACTTTTTGTGTGGGAATAAAAAGGAGAAAACTTGATGAGTACCGACCTGAAATTTTCGTTGATTACTACGCTGATTGTTCTGGGCGTGATTGTCGCAGGTGGATTAACGGCCGCTCTGCACTGATTTCCTCTCTTCTGAGGGTGGGCGTCTCCTCTATTCTATCCCTCTCTAAAACGCAGAAGGCGTACCTTCTGCGTACTCAGACTTATGCGGCGAGATTTTTCGCAACAAATTCCCAGTTAACCAGCGCCCAGAAATGCTCCAGATAGTTTGGACGGGCGTTGCGGTAGTCGATGTAATACGCGTGTTCCCACACATCAACCGTCAGCAACGGCGTTGCATCCGTAGTCAGCGGCGTACCGGCATTTGAGGTAGAAACGATAGCCAGTTTGCCATCAGCGCTTTTTACCAGCCATGTCCATCCGGAACCAAAGTTTTTGATAGCGGCATCGGTGAACTGCGCTTTAAATTCCGCGAAGCTGCCAAAAGATGCCGCGATAGCTTCAGCCAGTTTCCCGGTCGGTTCGCCGCCAGCATTTGGCGCCAGGCAGTTCCAGTAGAAGGTGTGGTTCCACACCTGAGCGGCGTTATTAAAGATGCCGCCTTCGGAAGTGCGCACGATCTCTTCCAGCGATTTGCCTTCAAACGCCGTGCCTTTGATCAAATTGTTAAGATTGGTCACGTAAGTCTGATGATGTTTGCCATAGTGATATTCCAGCGTCTCAGCAGAAATATGCGGCGCCAGAGCATCTTTGGCATACGGTAATGCAGGTAATTCGAACGACATTGCTTCTCTCCTTATTATTAATATTGCGCACGCACAATACCCCTGGTGCGCGTAAGGATAGGGTAGCAAATTGAGCGGTGGCGCAAAAGAAGAAGTTATCCTGTCGTTAAACGACAGGATAAAATATTAGCGAATTGTTTTAGGCGTCATCACCCGGCGGGCGCCGACATAATGACGTTGCCAGTACTCTTCGTTCAGTGAGGTGATCTTAATTTCCTGACCGCTGCGCGGGGACTGAATAAACTTACCGTTGCCGACATAGACGCCAACGTGATCGGCGGTGCCGCGCCCCTGCGTACGAAAGAACACCAGATCGCCGTTTTTCAACTCGCTACGCTCAATGGGCGCCGCGTCACGCAGGTGATACATCTCATTCGCCGTTCGGGGGATACGGATCTTCACTAAATCTTTATAGGCATAATAAACCAGACCGCTGCAATCAAAACCGGTGCGCGGCGACGCGCCTCCCCAGTGATACGGTTTACCAATCTGATTCATGAGTTTGGACATCGCGGTTTTCGTCGCTTTTTGTACTTTTGCACGATGCGCATCGGCAATAGAGACCGGCAATGTTCCTTTCCCCTTCACGCAGTGCGGCTTACGGCCTTTACGCGTCGTGCATTTTTCCGTTACGTCGAGGGCGGCGATTGACGTGGGCGCGGTTCTGTTACGACGATGCGTCGTATGACGAGATTTCGTGGAGGCGGTGGTACGTTTTGGCGTAGAAGCGGAAGAAGAACGGCTGGTTTTTGAGGTTTTTTTTACGTTTTTTTTGCTGGTTTTACTGATTTTTTTCGTTGTGCTTTTCTTTTTATCTGCCGTTTTCGTGACATGAGAAACAGCAGGCGTCGCTTTGGCTTGCCTGGAAGCATGGGCCATTGGCGTAAAGGGGAGAGTAGTAAAAAGTAAAGCACAGAGCGTGATCGAGATTTTGTTTATCCGCGCCACTGAGCAATCCTCTGTTAAAGGCAGGCGATTCATGCCTGCGTATGATTTACAAAACCTGATAATTCTAATCTACAAAAGCACAGATTGGTAATTGCTTTTGGTTTCTGAAGCTGTGTTTCGTTAACAGATGTAAAAAAATAGCAATTAATGCTAAACACGAACGCGTTATCTACAAATCACTGCGCGGCAACCCGCTTAAAAGATATTTTGTATACAACTTATTCCCGCAGACGGTAAAATAATAAGGCATGATGAAAATGTTATTTTCCGTTGCCAGCCTGACCCGTTACAATGACAGGCTTCAGTCGTAAAAGTAGTTTAAGGAAGCGAGACAATGAGCACCACTATCGAAAAAATTCAGCGCCAGATCGCTGAAAACCCGATTCTCCTGTATATGAAAGGTTCACCGAAACTGCCAAGCTGTGGTTTCTCTGCGCAGGCCGTTCAGGCGCTTTCAGCCTGCGGGGAACGTTTTGCCTATGTTGATATCCTGCAAAACCCGGATATTCGCGCTGAATTACCGAAATACGCCAACTGGCCGACATTCCCACAACTGTGGGTGGACGGCGAGCTGGTCGGCGGGTGTGATATTGTGATTGAAATGTATCAGCGTGGTGAGTTGCAGCAGCTTATTAAAGAAACTGCGGCAAAATATAAAACTCAGGAGCCGGACGCAGAGTAATCTGTGCAAGGAGAAAGCGACCTGTAAAGGTCGCTTTTTTACCGCCATCGTGAGCAAGAGCGGCGTTGTTAGCCTCGTTATTTGTCCGTCGGCAAAGGTAACGGCCAGCCGCCCAGGCGCTTCCAGCGATTGACAATTTCACAAAACAGCACCGCTGTCCGCTCGGTATCATACAAAGCGGAGTGGGCCTTTTCACCGTCAAACTCCATACCTGCCGCCAGGCACGCTTTTGATAACACCGTTTGTCCCAGCGCCAGTCCGCTCAATGCCGCAGTATCAAAGGTGACGAACGGATGAAACGGGTTACGTTTCAGCGAGGCGCGCTCTGCGGCGGCCATCATAAAACTGTGATCAAAAGTGGCGTTATGCGCGACCATAATGGCGCGGCTACAACCGCTGTCTTTGATACCTTTACGCACCATTTTGAAAATAGCGTGTAGCGCCTCATATTCACTCACCGCGCCGCGTAGCGGGTTAGAGGGATCGATACCGTTAAACGCAAGCGCTTCCGGCTGTAAGTTGGCTCCAGCGAACGGCTCCACATGGAAATGCAGCGTCATGTCCGGCATCAGCCAGCCTTGTTCATCCATTTTCAGCGTGATGGCGGCGATTTCGAGCAGCGCATCGGTTTTAGCGTTAAATCCTGCAGTTTCAACGTCGATGACGACAGGATAAAAACCACGAAAACGGTCGCACAGACCGGAAAGTTGAGCGTTATCGGACATCTGAGTCTCTTAATACGAAAAAATGCAGCGCGTATTATGGCAAATTTTACGCCGGGATGCAGTAAAACAACGGGCGCAGTGACCTGCGCCCGGCGGGGGATCAGTTACCCAGACCGCGGCCTGCGTCTTTAGCTTCAATCAATTCGATTTTATAGCCATCCGGATCTTCAACGAAGGCGATGATGGTCGAACCGCCTTTTACCGGCCCCGCTTCACGGGTCACGTTACCGCCGTTCTGACGAATGCGTTCACAGGCTTCAGCAGCATTGTCAACGCTCAGCGCGATATGCCCATACGCATTGCCCATGTCGTAGCTCTCAACGCCCCAGTTATAGGTTAGTTCGATGACCGCTTCTTCCGTTTCCGGACCATATCCCACAAAGGCCAGCGAGTATTTGTATTCCGGATTCTCACTGGTACGCAGCAATTTCATGCCCAGAACGTTAGTGTAAAAAGCGATGGAACGCTGCAAATCGCCGACGCGCAGCATAGTATGCAATAAACGCATTTTCGTTGTCCTTAAAATAGTCAAGATATTCAAAGTATAGCGGCGATGTGCGGCCGCTATCAATGAAATTACAGAGTAGGGTAGTCAGTGTAGCCTTCCGCGCCGCCGCCATAAAAACTTTCGGGACGCTGTGGATTAAGTTCCGCTTTACGTTGCAGACGCGCTACCAGATCCGGGTTCGCGATGTAATCACGACCAAACGCCACGGCGTCAATCAGCCCTTTTTCGATCAGATCTTCCGCTTTTTCTGGCGTATAGGCGCCAGCGCCGATGATGGGACCGTGGAAACGCGCGCGCACTTTTTCACGGAACGCGTCGCTGTACGGTTCGCCGCCCGCCCAGTCTGGTTCAGACATATGCAGATAAGCGATGCCGCGTTTGCCTAACGCTTCAATCAGATAAAGGGCGTCAGCTTCTTCATTCGGGCCGTTATCGACATTCTGGAAAGTGCCGACAGGAGAAAGGCGGATGCCGATACGGTCCGCGCCCCATTCCTTAATGCCGGCATCAACCACCTCCAGCACCAGACGGGCGCGATTCTCTACGCTGCCGCCGTACCGATCGGTACGGTGATTAGAAGACGGTGAGAGGAACTGGTGCAGCAGATAACCGTGCGCGGAGTGCAGCTCCACCAGATCGAAGCCTGCCTCTCGGGCATTGGCGATAGCCTGGCGGAAATCGTTGACGATCCCGGGGATCTCATGAGTATCCAGCGCGCGCGGCGAGGAAGTTTCTACGCGGATGGCCTGGCCGTTTTCGTCACGCAAAGAGGTGCGGGTTCCCGCATTGATAGCGGATGGCGCGACGGGCGCTTGTCCGCCTGGTTGCAGGCTGGCGTGTGAAATACGGCCCGTATGCCACAGTTGCACCGCCATATGGCCGCCCTGAGCATGAACTCCCTGAGTGATTTTTTTCCAGGCGGCGATCTGCTCATCGCTGTGTAATCCCGGTGCGCCGGCATAGCCTTTCGCCTGTGCGGAGATTTGTGTGGCTTCGCTGATGATCAATCCGGCGCTGGCGCGTTGACGGTAATATTCCGCCATTAACGGCGTAGGAATGTCGCCCGGTTCAATACTCCGCAAACGCGTCAAAGGCGCCATAAATACGCGATTTGTCGCCGTGATGGCACCCACCTTGAGGGGGGTAAACAGTTTTGCTGATGACATAGTGGCTCCTGATATAAGTAGACCGGTCGTCTTGTAATAAAGGAAATAAAAACGCCTGTTATTGCTCAGGCGTTGCAATGATGGTCTTAACATGCGCCAACGCATTTTCCAGCGGCGCGGCGCTACGGGATATTTTGGCCTGCAAATTGGCGCCCAGCCACAGAGCATAAAGTACCTGCGCCTGTGGCAACGGCTGGCCGGTGAAATGTAAACAGTGGCTATTACGGCCCTCTTCCAGCGCGCGTGCAAGCAGTGCCATGATCTCCTGCGCCCCTTTATCCATCGTAGAGCGCATATCCTCCGACAGATCGCAGACCTCCGCTGACAGTTTCACCGTCAGGCAACCGCTAATGGCGCCTTGCTGGCAAAACTGCTTTAACGTTTCCTGATACCAGGCGAGAAGACGATCGCGATGATTACCGGGACCGGAGGTGAAGTGCGCCATAAGACGCTGATGATAGCAGGCGTAATGTCGCTCAAGCATGGCGACGCCGAAGGCTTCTTTCGAGCGAAAGTAGTGATAAAACGACCCTTTAGGCACCTGGGCGGTTTTGAGCAATTCGCTAAGCCCCATGCCGGTAAAACCCCGTTGCATACAAAGCTGCTCGCCGGTGGCCAGCAGATGTTCGCGGGTATCATGTTCGGTTTGCTTATTCATAGCAGGCAGTATAGTAGACCAGTCGGTCTACTGCAAGCAGAGTTGCCATAATGTCAGTTAGCGTCTTCAATAGTCATAAGCGTCAAACGTTGAGGAGGGGATGTGGCCGAGCAGTTGGAGTTTTTTCCTGTAGCAAGCCCATGTCGCGGTATCTGCCAGTCTGATGAGCGTGGCTTTTGTCGGGGCTGTATGCGCAGCCGCGACGAACGGTTTAACTGGCAAAAAATGAGCGATGTCGAGAAACAAAATGTACTGCGGCTTTGTCGCCAGCGTTTCTTGCGTAAAATACGCGCAAATAAGCCTCTCCCATCGGAAGATCCTCAACAACCTTCACTCTTTTAAACGCGGAATTGCGTATACTCAACCTCATTATTCTCTATGAGGAATCTGTTATGGTTCAGCGTGTCACCATCGCTCCACAAGGCCCGGAGTTTTCGCGTTTTGTCATGGGTTACTGGCGTTTGATGGACTGGAATATGTCCGCGCGTCAGTTAGTGAGTTTTATCGAAGAACATCTGGATTTGGGCGTCACTACCGTTGACCATGCGGACATTTATGGCGGTTATCAGTGCGAAGCGGCGTTTGGCGAGGCGCTAACGCTGGCGCCGCATTTGCGGGAAAAACTGCAAATCGTTACCAAATGCGGTATTGCGACCACTGCCAGAGCGGAAAATAAGCTCGGTCATTATATTACCGATCGCCGCCATATTATTCTGAGCGCCGAACAGTCATTAAAAAATCTGGCGACAGATTATCTGGATATGTTGTTAATTCACCGTCCCGATCCGTTAATGGATGCGGATGACGTCGCCGAGGCGTTTCAACATCTGCACCAAAGCGGCAAAGTGCGCCATTTTGGCGTTTCTAATTTTACGCCAGCACAATTTACGTTGCTGCAATCGCGCCTGCCTTTCACCCTGGCGACCAACCAGGTAGAGATCTCGCCGGTTCATCAGCCTTTGTTGCTGGACGGCACATTAGATCAATTACAGCAACTGCGTATTCGTCCGATGGCCTGGTCATGTCTTGGCGGCGGTCGGCTGTTTAATGATGAGGCTTATCAGCCGTTGCGCCAGGAACTTTCCGTTATCGCGCAAGAACTCAACGCCAGTTCTATTGAACAGGTGGTCTATGCCTGGATTTTACGTTTGCCGTCGCAACCGCTGCCGATTATTGGCTCGGGTAAAATCGAACGCGTACGCGCCGCATTAGAAGCGGAAACGCTGTCATTGACGCGTCAACAGTGGTTCCGAATCCGCAAGGCGGCACTGGGTTATGACGTGCCGTAATCGCCAACTCGTTGACTTTCCGTACATGTTTTCGCCAGTGGTTTACACTTAACAGGCGACCACATGTAACGGAGGTTTTATGAAGCGATTAAGTTTAGCGATGGTGACGCTGCTGGCCTGTGCGGGTGCGCAGGCCGCCAGCGAGAAAGTAGAGATGAATCTGGTGACGGCGCAAGGCGTAGGACAGTCTATCGGCACCGTCGTCATCGATGAAACCGAAGGCGGCTTAAAATTTACCCCACACCTTAAAGCGTTGCCGCCGGGCGAGCATGGTTTTCACATTCATGCCAACGGTAGCTGCCAGCCCGCGATTAAAGACGGCAAAGCGGTTGCCGCAGAAGCCGCTGGTGGTCATCTGGACCCACAAAATACCGGCAAGCATGAAGGGCCGGAAGGCCAGGGGCATCTGGGCGACCTCCCGGTGTTAGTCGTTAATAATGATGGTATCGCCACCGAACCGGTTACTGCGCCACGTCTGAAGTCTCTTGATGAAGTGAAAGATAAAGCGCTCATGATCCATGTGGGCGGCGATAACATGTCCGATCAGCCGAAACCGCTCGGCGGCGGCGGAATGCGTTACGCCTGCGGCGTCATTAAATAACCCGGAGACAGTGTTCCCTGCGCTGGAGCCTGTTCCAGCTGCGACAGCGAACAGTGTAAACGCCAGATAATCGCCGCCAGCTCATGCGCGGCGGGTTGATGATGATGTGCGAGCGTGTCGCAGATACGCTGTAATTCCTGTAGCGTGACGGCAAGCGGGCGTTGCTGCACGCCGCGCTCGCTCATCACATCGCGCAGCAGGGATATACAAATATCCCGCACCCGGGAAAGCGGATCGGAACGCGACTCCCAGGCGCGCAGCTGCCACACCACATGCGAGCAGTTCAGCAGCACCACTCCCCAACGTAATAACCACCGGCGCGCCAGCGCATCCTGACTATTGCTGAGCTGACTGACGTGATGATAGGTCAGCGATTCAAACTCGCTTTCGTTATGGGAAGGGTGACGGCTAAGCTGATCGACGAAATCCCGGCGTAGCGCGCGGATATGGCGGCGGCTTTTTACGGCATCGGAACCGGGGCGCAAAATCGCAAACGCCAGCCAGGAAATCGCGACGCCGACGATCTTGGCGGTATTATCGTTAAGGAAGTCGGCGAAGTCGTACACCGGTGGATTGGTCACGGCGATGAATGAGCCCATAAAAACGATAAGCTGCCCCCACAGTCCCGCCAGCTTAGGCATCTGCAGTTTAAGCAGTTGCATCGTGACGAACAGCGGAAAAAGGAAAAGCAAGAATTGCCACAGATCGGTGATTTGCACCATCAGGCCAAATTTCACCACGAAGCTGAATAAGGACAGCAGCACTAAAGTACGCATCAATAAGGAAAGCGACTTAAACGGCGTGGCGACGATGGAGTAGAGGACGCAACTGATCGCCGCCAGGGTTAATGCGCCGGGCCCGGATTCCCATTGCGCGCCAATACTCCAGGCGCCAATCACCGTGAGCGTGCAAAAGGTACGCACGCCGCTCCAGATGGCCTCTGCGTTATCCGTATGCCGCGCAAGGCCGGGAGTGCGGCGGATATGGATTTGATCCACCGGCGCGCCGCTTTCGATCAGATATAACTGACGGCTGCTGCGCAGATATAGCTGACAAAAATAGCGTAATCGCTGCCAGAACGCGAGGTGACGATAATCCTGTTCATCCTGCGGGCGTAGCGGCGCAATAATCCGCGCCACGGTGTAGCTGTCCGCGCGCGGTTTTGCCAACTCAGCTAAGAGTTGTTCAATGACTTCGCGGCTGTTTTCCGGCGGCGTCGGCCAATTTAAAAGCATTCTACGCAGACTGG
Organism: Salmonella sp. SAL4457; assembly: GCF_046548235.1. Taxonomy (NCBI): domain Bacteria; kingdom Pseudomonadati; phylum Pseudomonadota; class Gammaproteobacteria; order Enterobacterales; family Enterobacteriaceae; genus Salmonella; species Salmonella sp. SAL4457. The sequence goes on along the minus strand of NZ_JBGDZO010000001.1, from coordinate 874,401 downwards.
AGATCACGCTGGTTAGCCGTAATTGCTGGTGTAACAATGCATTTAGCAATGCATTCTGGCGGCGAAAACGGTAGTGACTCCAGAAGGCCTGAATACGCAGCAGGTTCATGGTCAGGATTTGCCCAATGACCCCCTCATGCGCGGAGCGGATAGCGTCGGTAGTCTCCGGCTGCCACAGTAGACTGGCATGTTCCAGCAAGCGCGCATGCATGTTTTTCAACGCGGTGAGCAGGGCGGTACCATCCGATGTGCTGGGTAGGATCATCATCATCATGCCGCCACAGAGGATGCCGACGATAACTTCACATACACGTGCCTGGGCGATATCCCACAACTGCGTGATTTCTACAATATTAACCATCGGGAACGCGATGATCGCCGCCGTGTAGCCGGACAACTGGAAAGCATAAGCGGCATTATTGGTAAAATGCGCGCAGGCCCAGGTACAAAAACCGATCCAGGCGGCCATGCTAAATAAGAACAACCAGGGCTCATTCAGCGTATGGCCAGCAATAATTAACGCGGCGGTCGCGCCGAGTAAACTCCCGGCAATACGCCCCAGACTTTTACTGATTACGCCGCCTACGGTCGGAAAGCTCACCACTGCGGCCGAAGTCATCGCCCAGTAGGGCTCATCCAGATTGAGATAATAAGCGAATGTCAGCGCGAGACACATGGCAATGGTATTGCGCAACGCGTAACGCCACTGGCCGGAGGTCGCTTTAAACCAGGGCGTATTTCGCAGGGCCGGCAGGGAGAGTTTCATTACTGCTGTCCAATGGCTACGCTGCAGGTAGTGCCGGAGACGAGCGTGATATCCTGCGGCAAAGCGTCAAATTCGATACGTACCGGTACGCGTTGCGCCAGACGTACCCACGGTACGTTGGGTTTGATATCGGGCACTAAACCGGAGTCACTTTCCACGCTTTGATCGTAAATAGCGCGCCCGATACTGCCAACGTGACCCTGTAACTTAACATTGCCACTATACAGTGTTATTAATGCAGGCTCACCTTCGCGGATGTGGCGTAGTTTGGTTTCTTCGAAATATCCCATTACATAAAATGAATGGCTATCTACCAGGGCGAAAAGTGGCTTACCGGTGCTGGCATAATCACCGGTACGCGTGGAAAGGTTGGTCACCCAGCCGGATACCGGCGCTTTTACTTCCGTCTGGCTAAGCTGCCACTGCGCCTGTTTTAACGTCGCCAGTGCGACATCTACGCTGGCCTGCATCGCTTTAACATTCAGATTGGCGCTATCCAGATCTTCAGCAGAGATGTAGTTACGCGATAAATGTCGACGTCGATCGGCTTCATTATTCGCTTTTGCCAGATCGGACTGCGCTTTGGCCAACTGCGCCTGCGCGTTAAGTTCTGCAATATGGAAGGGCGTTTTATCAATGACAAAGAGAACGTCCCCGGCGTTGACGAACTGATTATCTTTGATATTGAGTTGGGTAATGCTGCCAGAAACCTGCGGCGTTACGCTGACCTGTTCCGCGCGGATTTTACCATCGCGCGTCCATGGCGATTGCATATAGTAATTCCATAGCCACCACGCGGCCAGAACGGCGACGACGGCGACAATGAGAGTAGAAAAATATTTTATTGTTTTTAACGACATATTTACCACGCGATCAGTAAAACGAGGCCCAGACATACGCAAAGCGTAAAGAGGGAGAGATCCATTAACAGGGGATGCCAGATTTCATCAGAGTATATCCGGTCACGCAGGAGTCGGTGAATAAACAACCAGATAACGAACCCAAGCGCAAAGGCTTTAAAGAATGGCGGAAAGTAAACAGATGCTCCCAACATGAGATCTTGTAAGGGCAATCCTGTGGCGTTGAGTATACACTTCACAAGCAATATTCCTTTGCGTCAGACATCGATGCTTTAGTTTTAGCCAAAACTGAAGCTACAGGTGCCAAGTGCGCACTATGTCTGAAAAAATGTCTATTGGTAAGCAAATTTAGCAATACATTTGTTTTGAGAATACAAATACTGCACACTATTCTAAAATCAGCATAATAACTTAGCAAGCTAATTATAAGGAGATGAAATTGGAATCGCCACTAGGTTCTGATCTGGCACGGTTGGTGCGCATTTGGCGTGCTCTGATTGACCATCGCCTCAAGCCTCTGGAATTGACGCAGACACATTGGGTCACGTTGCACAATATTCATCAATTGCCGCCTGACCAGTCGCAGATTCAATTGGCTAAAGCGATAGGCATTGAGCAGCCATCGCTGGTACGCACGTTGGATCAACTTGAAGATAAGGGGCTAATTTCGCGGCAAACCTGCGCCAGCGATCGTCGCGCTAAGCGGATTAAACTGACCGAAAAAGCGGAGCCGCTGATCGCTGAGATGGAAGAGGTCATTCATAAAACGCGCGGTGAAATTTTGGCTGGGATTTCTTCAGAGGAGATTGAGCTTCTGATTAAACTTATCGCCAAACTTGAACACAATATTATGGAATTGCACTCTCACGATTGAGGTGCAGGGGCATACGTGTGGCCATGTGACCACACGTAAAGCCTGGTTTAGCGTGGAGAGACGGTAACCTGGCTGCCGTTGCTGGCCAGCACGACACGCTGACCTGCCGAGAAACGCGTATTTCCTTGTTTCTGCACAACCATAATGGTGTTGCCATCGTCTTTACGAATTTCCAGTTCCACACCCTGGGTTTTATTCATTGCGCTCTGGACGCCCTGGCCCGCTACGCCGCCAGCCACCGCGCCTGCCGCGGTCGCCAGTGAACGACCCGTACCGCCGCCGATAGTGTTGCCGAGGAATCCGCCCAACACCGCGCCGCCGATAGCGCCAATCACGTTAGAATCATCACCGCCCTGAATTTGAACCGGACGAACGTTAACGATAGTACCGTACGTTACATTCTGAACTTGTTTAGCCTCGGATGCGGTATAAACATCACCCGAAAGGCTATCATTGTTAACACACCCCGCTAGGGATAACCCCATCAGTGAAACGGCCAGTACACGTTTAATCATTTACCCATCTCCTGTTCTTCACGAAACGCTATTTCAGCATCCCTATAGCTAAATTATATGGCATTTATGCAGTTAAGGTCATATCTTCTGCCGAAAGAATGTGAAAATCATAATCAGAAGTTAATTAACCAATCTTAAACGAAGTCGGAAGCAAGAAAAGATAGGTCATTGATATCCGTGGACGACACGGCAAAAAATGTGACGTGGGCATAGCATTACAAAATACGTTATGCCGAGTGTTAAGGCTTAACCCAGCTTAAAAGGAAGAGGTATGAAATCGGGCCGTTTTATTGGCGTTATGTCCGGAACCAGCCTTGATGGCGTGGATGTTGTACTGGCGGCAATTGATGAAACCATGGTTGCGCAACAGGCAAGTCTCACCTGGCCCATTCCCGTTCATCTGAAAAAAGGCATTCTCGATATTTGCCAGGGACAGCCGCTTACGCTCTCGCAACTCGGCCAGCTTGATACCCAGTTAGGCCGGCTTTTTGCACAGGCGGTTAATGCGCTGTTAGCGCAACAACGTTTGCAGCCGCGGGATATCGTCGCCATTGGTTGTCATGGGCAAACGGTCTGGCATGAACCGACCGGCGAGGCCCCGCATACGCTGCAAATTGGCGATAATAATCACATCGTCGCCCATACGGGGATTACAGTGGTCGGCGATTTTCGGCGGCGGGATATTGCGCTGGGCGGACAAGGCGCGCCGTTGGTGCCTGCTTTCCATCACGCGCTGTTGGGACATCCGACGGAAAAACGTATGGTCCTGAATATCGGCGGCATCGCCAATTTATCTCTGCTTTTCCCCGGACAGGCGGTGCGCGGGTACGACACGGGGCCGGGTAATATGTTGATGGATGCGTGGATTTGGCGACAATGCGCGCAGCCCTACGACAAAGACGCGGCATGGGCGAAAGAAGGTCAGGTTATTCTTCCATTGCTGCAAAAGATGTTGCGCGATCCGTACTTTGCTGCGTCGGCGCCCAAAAGTACAGGACGCGAATATTTCAACTATGGCTGGTTAGAGCGCCATCTTGCGGCTTTCCCTGGCGCAGACGCGCGCGATGTACAGGCCACGCTGGCGGAGCTGACGGCGGTCTCCATCGCCCAACAGGTGCTGCTCAACGGCGGCTGCGAGCGGCTGATGGTCTGTGGCGGCGGTGGCCGGAATCCGTTAGTGATGGCCCGTCTGGCGGCGCTGTTGCCAGGTATCGAGGTTTCGACCACCGATAAGGCGGGGATCAGCGGCGATGATATGGAAGCGCTGGCCTTTGCCTGGCTTGCCTGGCGAACGCTCGCGGGCCTGCCGGGAAATTTGCCTTCCGTGACGGGGGCTACAGAAGCCAGTGTTTTAGGCGCTATTTACCCGGCTAACCCAATAACTCAGAGTTAACTGAATTTTTCCCTGACCCTATATCGGTAAACTGGCAAGGTCAGGAAGGGGCGTTTGCCCTTCCAGAAGCAGGAGAGCTTTCGGGATATGCCTATGAAAAAGATCGCAATAATGTGTTTACCTGTGCTGCTGACCGGCTGTAGCGTTTATCAACAATTTGTTGAACGTATGCAAACGGATACGCTGGAATACCAGTGTGATGAGAAGCCGCTTACCGTTAAAGTCAATAACCCGCGTGAAGAGGTCAGTTTTGTTTATGACAATAAGCTGCTGACCCTGAAGCAAGGAATCTCGGCCTCGGGCGCGCGTTATACCGACGGGATTTATGTTTTCTGGTCGCAAGGCGAGAGCGCCACGGTCTATAAACGAGACAGAATTGTGCTTAATAACTGTCAGTTACAAAATCCGAAGCGTTGAGATTTTCAGTATGGGGGCGCACAATAGCGCCACCCACTGATTATTTCTGATCAACGCCATGTCTGATAACGACCAATTGCAGCAGATCGCGCATCTGCGCCGTGAATACACGAAAGGCGGCTTGCGTCGCCGCGATTTACCCGCTGAACCGTTAACCTTATTTGAGCGCTGGCTTGGGCAAGCGTGCGACGCGCGACTGGCCGATCCGACGGCAATGGTCGTGGCGACCGTAGATGACAAGGGGCAACCGTACCAGCGTATTGTATTGCTCAAGCATTATGATGAAAAAGGCCTGGTCTTTTATACCAACCTGGGAAGCCGCAAGGCGCATCAAATTGAGCACAATCCGCGTATCAGCCTGTTATTTCCCTGGCATATGCTTGAACGCCAGGTGATGGTGACAGGCAAAGCCGAGCGTCTCTCCACTCTTGAGGTGGTGAGGTATTTCCACAGCCGTCCGCGCGACAGCCAGATCGGCGCATGGGTCTCTAAACAATCCAGCCGCATTTCCGCGCGCGGTATCCTCGAAAGCAAATTCCTGGAGCTTAAGCAGAAGTTTCAACAGGGCGAAGTGCCGCTACCCAGCTTCTGGGGCGGTTTTCGCGTGAGTATTGAACAGATGGAGTTCTGGCAGGGCGGCGAACATCGTCTGCACGATCGCTTTTTATACCAACGCGACGACGGCGCATGGAAAATCGACCGTCTTGCGCCCTAAAGATGCAAAAATCTTGTTTTAAGCACTGGTGCGGATGAATCCGCCGTTTTATGCTATGTCTCTTTCGCGTCTGGCGAAAAGTCGTGTACCGGCAAAGGTGCAGTCGTTTTATACATGGAGATTTTGATGGCAAGCAGTAACTTGATTAAACAATTGCAAGAGCGGGGGCTGGTAGCCCAGGTGACGGACGAAGACGCGTTGGCAGAGCGACTGGCGCAAGGCCCGATCGCGCTCTATTGCGGCTTCGATCCTACCGCTGACAGCTTGCATTTGGGGCATCTGGTTCCATTGTTATGCCTGAAACGCTTCCAGCAGGCAGGGCACAAACCTGTTGCGCTGGTAGGCGGCGCGACCGGTCTGATTGGCGACCCGAGCTTCAAAGCCGCCGAGCGTAAACTGAACACTGAAGAGACCGTTCAGGAGTGGGTGGCGAAAATTCGTAAACAGGTTGCCCCATTCCTGGACTTTGATTGCGGCGAAAACTCCGCCATCGCGGCCAATAACTATGACTGGTTCGGCAGCATGAATGTGCTGACTTTCCTGCGCGATATCGGTAAACATTTTTCCGTTAATCAGATGATCAACAAAGAAGCGGTGAAGCAGCGTCTGAACCGTGACGATCAGGGTATCTCTTTCACGGAGTTCTCTTATAACCTGCTACAGGGGTACGACTTCGCTTGTCTGAATAAACTGCACGGCGTTGCCTTACAGATTGGCGGTTCTGACCAGTGGGGGAACATCACTTCCGGTATCGACCTGACCCGTCGCCTGCACCAGAATCAGGTATTTGGTTTGACCGTTCCACTGATCACCAAAGCTGACGGCACGAAATTCGGTAAAACCGAAGGCGGCGCTGTCTGGCTGGATCCGAAGAAAACCAGTCCGTACAAATTCTACCAGTTCTGGATTAACACCGCAGATGCCGATGTTTATCGCTTCCTGAAATTCTTCACTTTTATGGACATTGAAGAGATCAATGCCCTGGAAGAAGAAGATAAAAACAGCGGTAAAGCGCCGCGCGCGCAGTATGTGCTGGCCGAGCAGGTGACGCGCCTGGTTCATGGTGAAGAGGGGCTGGTCGCGGCGAAACGGATCACTGAATGCCTGTTCAGCGGTTCACTGAGCGCGCTGAGCGAAGCTGACTTTGAGCAGTTGGCGCAAGACGGCGTACCGATGGTTGAAATGGAAAAAGGCGCCGACCTGATGCAAGCGCTGGTAGACGCCGAACTCCAGCCGTCGCGTGGTCAGGCGCGTAAGACTATCGCCTCCAACGCTGTCACTATCAATGGTGAAAAACAATCCGATCCTGAATACATCTTTAACGATGAGGACCGTCTGTTTGGCCGCTACACCTTATTACGTCGCGGCAAAAAGAACTATTGTCTGATTTGCTGGAAATAAGGCATTAAGTAACAGGGAGTGAGAAATCACTCCCTTATTTTTGATGTTCAGGTAAAAAAATGAAGAATATCCTCGCTATCCAGTCCCATGTTGTTTTCGGACATGCGGGCAACAGCGCCGCCGAATTTCCCATGCGCCGTCTTGGCGCGAATGTTTGGCCGCTGAATACCGTTCAGTTTTCTAACCACACGCAATATGGTAAATGGACCGGCTGTGTCATGCCGCCCAGCCATCTGACTGAGATTGTCCAGGGGATTGCGGACATTGGCCAGTTAGCGCACTGCGACGCCGTACTTAGCGGTTACCTGGGATCTGCCGAGCAGGGAGAACACATTCTCGGTATTGTGCGCCAGGTTAAAGCGGCAAATCCGCAGGCAAAATATTTCTGCGACCCCGTGATGGGGCATCCGGAAAAGGGCTGTATCGTGGCGCCTGGCGTCGCAGAGTTCCATGTGCGTTATGCGCTACCCGCCAGCGATATTATCGCGCCTAACCTGATTGAACTGGAAATTCTCAGCAAACATAGCGTGAATAATGTGAATGACGCCGTGCAGGCGGCGCGAGAACTGATTGCTCAGGGGCCAGAAATTGTACTGGTAAAACATCTCGCCCGCGCCGGTTACAGTTCAGAACGCTTTGAAATGCTGCTGGTGACAGCGCAGGAAGCCTGGCATATTAGCCGTCCGCTGGTGGATTTCGGCTCACGTCAGCCGGTTGGCGTTGGCGATGTCACCAGTGGTTTATTGCTGGTCAAACTTTTGCAGGGCGCGACGTTGCAGCAGGCGCTGGAGCACGTTACGGCGGCAGTCTATGAGATTATGATCGCCACCAAAACGATGCAGGAGTACGAACTGCAGGTCGTGGCGGCCCAGGACAGGATCGCTAACCCTGAACATTACTTCAGCGCAACGCGGCTGTAATTATTGCTGCTAAAAAGAGGCCGGATGGCGGTACAGCGAGCTATCCGGCAACATGACATTAATTCAGTCCTTCCGCTTTAAGCGCTGCCGCAACGGTCGGTCTTTTTGCGACACGCTGCATATAACTTTCAATATGCGTTAACCCGTCCATATTCAGTTTTACGCCATAGGCCCAACGCAATACGGTAAACAGATAAGCGTCTGCAATGGTAAAACGCTGGCCGCAAATCCACTGGTCGTCTGAAAGCGACTCATCCACGTACTGCAATTTCTTTTCCAGACCGGCGCGAACGGCGGGTTTGAGTGTTTCCGGCGTGTCAGGGCGGAACAGCGGGGTAAAGCCTTTATGCAGTTCCGTTGCAATATAGTTGAGCCATTCCAGCGTATGATAGCGAGCAAGACTACTTACCGGCGCCAGAAGCTGGCGGTCGGGAACGCTGTCGGCGAGGTACTGCATAATGGCGACGCCTTCAGTCAACAGTGTGCCGTCATCCAGCAGCAGAGCCGGAACCTGTCCTTTAGGGTTGACTGCCAGGTAATCATCACCGTTTTCCAGGCGTTTTTTTGCGAGATCGACGCCATCAAGCGTAAAGTCTTTGCCAATTTCGCGCAGGGTAATATGGGAAGCAAGAGAGCAGGCACCCGGTTTGTAGAACAGTTTCATCGGTAACTCCTTTTTGCTGAGGTTTAAAGTATGGTAGTGCGGGGACGAGCAAAAAAAAAGCCGCTAACGCACAGTTAGCGGCCTGAATGTTGTTTCCCGGAAAATTAAACTGTAGCGGCTTTAGAGCCTTTTTCAGCGGTATCATCGTCCTGGGTCATACGGTTCAGCTTAGGCGCTGTCAGCAGCATCAGGACGGCGATAACGGCGGTTGCTATGCCAATCTGCATAAATACGCGACCATAGACTTCCAGGGACATCAGTGGGTCAGTCACGTCGCTCGGCACAGCCATCAGGTTGGCGACATAACCGCCGATGATGTTAGCGCCTGCCGTTGTCAGGAACCAGCTACCCATGATGAAACCCATCAGACGCTGCGGAACCAACTGTGCGACCATTGCCAGGCCCAGACCGGAGATCATCAGCTCACCGATACTTTGCAGGCCGTAGCTTGCGATCAGCCAGTTTACGGATACGATGCCGGCATCGTTCGCAAATTTGGCGCCCAGCGGCAGAATCAGGAACGCGCCGGAACACAGCACCATACCAATGGCGAATTTCATCGGCATCGGCAGCGTATCGCCCATCCTGTTATAGATAGCGGCCAGAATCGGGCTGCCGATAATGATCCAGAATGGGTTCAGCGCCTGATACTGTTCCGGTTCGAACGCGATACCGAGAATAGAGTGCTCGACGTTACGAATGGCAAAGAAGTTCAGCGACGTCGGCATCTGGCTGTACAGTACGAAGAAGATAATCGCCTGCAGCATCAAAATAAAGGCGACGATCATTTTACGGCGAGCCGCGCCGTGCATGGAAAACGCTTCTTTACCGAAGATAATGACGATGCCAAGAGCGATTACGCCCAGCACCATACGCGCGATATCCTGGTTGTGCAGCAGCCAGGTGGCGACCGCAATCAGAACGACAATACCCACGATGGTCAGCAGCAGATTACGGAAGTTGATCGGTTCAAAGTCGGGTTTGGAACCGTAGCTTTTCACCCAGCGCTGGCAGAAAGCAAAGTTAACGACGGTTATCAGCATACCGACGACGCTAAGCGCAAACGCGGTGCTCCAGCCATAACGCGCCGCCAGCCACGGCGTCGCCAGCATAGAGAAGAAGGAGCCGATGTTGACGGACATATAATACATCGTAAATGCGCCGTCGAGACGCGGATCATCCTTCGCGTAACAGGTAGACAGCAGGGAAGACGGGTTAGCTTTAAACAGACCGTTACCCACAGCGATAGCCGCCATGCCCATATAGACGATGCCAGCGTCATGACCAGACCATGCGACCAGCGCATAACCGATAGCCAGCACCACGGCACCCAACATAATAACGCGTTTGGTGCCCAGAATTTTATCACCTAACCAACCGCCAATGGCGACCAGGCCGTACACCAGCGCACTGAAGGAAGAGAAAAGGGTGATGGAATCCGCTTCTGACATACCCAGTTGTTTTACCAGGTAGACGGCCATAATGCCTTGCAGGCCGTAATAACCAAAACGCTCCCATAACTCTATCGAGAAGATGAGATAGAACGCCTTCGGTTGTTTGAAAGCGTTCAAACTGACGCTTTCAGTTGGTTTTTTGTTTGCAGTAGACACTTTTACCTCTTTTTTACGCCCCGTATTAACAGGGATTGTCTGGCGCGTGATGAGTCAGACTCATCCGTCCGATTGTTATATTGGAGGGGAAACGGCAGGTAATGTTCACTATCTTTCCTCTCCAGACAAGAGCTTTGTAATAATCTGTTACATATAACTCTTCTGGTTGAATCGTCCGATGTCAGAAATGTTATCCAGCGTTAAATTTCTTCATTTGAAGAATGGCAGATTTTTACACTGCAAAAAGGCCATTAGTTTGGGTGAAAGGCGATATCTTCTGCTATTTAAGGTGAAAAGCAGTGATATAGGCCATTATCTGAAAAAATGGCAGAGTAATGTTTTGTAGTGAAAACGGGGCGTCAGTCTATCCGGTTGTAAATGTAACCTTAGATGTCATTAAATTTCACATGAAGTTATCAAAGTGATCCTGATCACGGATAGATAGAAATTTTTGCGATTAAAAAAATGATTAACCTGACGTGGAGGGAAAACGAAAGCACATTACATCAGAAAAAGGACAGAGACTGGAATGATTGATGGCTAAAATAGATCCAGGCCGAAGGTGGGAGCGCGCTGGCGTGACGGACGCACTCCGACCATATCAAATATCGACTTTTTCTTTGTATTCGCAAAGATCTTCAATGAGGCAGGAGCCGCAGCGGGGTTTTCGGGCGATACAGGTATAGCGGCCATGCAAAATTAACCAGTGATGGCAGTCCACTTTGAACTCATTCGGCACCACTTTCAGCAACTTCTCTTCTACCTGCTCGACATTTTTACCCGGCGCGAACTGTGTTCGGTTGCATACACGAAATATATGCGTATCAACGGCGATGGTCGGCCAGCCGAAGGCGGTATTTAGTACTACGTTAGCGGTTTTACGCCCCACGCCGGGAAGCGCTTCCAGCGCCGCCCGATCCTCCGGCACTTCGCCATTATGCTTGTCCAGTAAAATACGGCAGGTCTTAATCACGTTTTCCGCTTTACTGTTAAATAAACCGATGGTTTTGATATAGGATTTCACGCCTTCTACGCCCAGTTCCAGCATCGCGGCTGGCGTATTGGCGACCGGGTAAAGTTTGGCGGTAGCCTTGTTCACGCTGACGTCGGTTGCCTGCGCGGAAAGCAACACGGCAATCAGCAACTCAAACGGCGACGTGAAATTGAGTTCCGTTGTGGGGTGCGGATTGTTGTCGCGCAGGCGCGTCAGAATTTCCAGCCTTTTTGCTTTGTTCATCAGACTTTCCCTGTTTCACCTGCCGGAACAGCGGAAGGCGCGGTTTCGGCGCGGCGTTTCTTCATTTTTTCATCAATAAGATATTTTACCGCCAGCATGAGCCCCAGGCCGATAAACGCGCCTGGCGGCAGCATCGCCAGCAGGAAAGGCGAGTCGGTGTGAAATATCTCGACCCGTAATACTTTTGCCCAGCCTCCCAGCAGGCTATCCGCGCCATCGAAAAGCGTACCATTCCCGAGGATCTCGCGCAGCGAACCCAGCACGAACATCGCGCCTGTCGCGCCCATGCCGATGGAAAAACCGTCCAACGCGGAAAGCCACGGTCCTTTTTTCGCGGCAAACGCTTCGGCGCGACCAACAACAATGCAGTTCGTTACAATCAGAGGAATAAAAATCCCTAAAGACTGATACAAACCGAACGCATACGCATTGATCAGCATCTGTACTGCGCTTACCACCGAGGCAATGATCATGACGTAAATCGGGATACGGATTTCTGCCGGCGTCCAGCGACGTAGTGCGGACACCGTAAGGTTGGTCAGCGTTAATACCAGCGTTGTGGCCAGACCCAGCCCCAGAGCGTTGGTTGCCGTAGACGTCACCGCCAGTAAAGGGCACAGGCCAAGTAGCTGCACCAGAGCAGAGTTATTTTTCCATAACCCCTGAACAACAATGTCTTTTATTTCGCTCATGGTTATTCTCCACAGGCGGTTAAATGGGGGAGCTGAGCGGGCAGTGATTCGGCGTACAGCCCGGCGCGTTTAACCGCATTCACCACGGCGCGCGGCGTTATTGTCGCCCCGGTAAATTGATCAAAATCACCGCCATCCTTTTTCACCGCCCAGTGCGTATCATTTTCACCGCTGATGGTTTTACCGCTAAAGTGGGTAATCCAGTCAGACAAACGGCGCTCAATTTTATCACCTAACCCTGGCGTCTCATGATGTTCCGTCACACGCGTCCCCAGGACGGTACCGTTGAAATCTGCGCCAACAATAAGCTGGATAGCGCCGGAATAGCCATCTGGCGCGGTGGCCTCAATGATGGCCGCTACGGGTTTATCATCCTTGCGAGCGATAAAAACACGGTGTGTGCCTTTGCCGAGGGCGGGCGCATCGACCAGATAACAGCTCTCTTGCAGATTATTATTGTAACGATCTGGCGGCAATACCTGATCGAACAGGGCATGTTGTTGTTGCAGCGCTTGTTCGTGGATGGTTGATTTTGTCATCTGATTAATCACCGCGGTCAATCCCGTAGAGCCTGCGGCAAAAAGCGCCAGCGTAATACCGTGTTTACGAATCGTTTTCAGCATGGTTTATCCTTTGCGATGTCCATAGACGCGGGGGCGCGTGTAGTAGTCGATCAGAGGAACCGTGATATTCGCCAACAGGACAGCAAAAGCAACGCCGTCCGGATAGCCGCCGAAGCTACGAATCAGCCACACTAATACCCCAGCCAGCGCGCCGAAAATTAAACGTCCACGGTTGGTCGTGGAGGCGGTAACCGGATCCGTCAAGATAAAAAATGCGCCCAGCATGGTGGCGCCTGACAGCAGATGAAGCTGCGGCGAGGCCAGCGTAGCGGGCGAGAAAAGCCAACCTAACGCGGCGCATAGCGCCAGCGTCAGCAGAAAACTGACCGGGATATGCCAGCGGATGGCTTTTTGCCACAGCAGGAATACGCCGCCGACAAGCCAGGCGAGGTTAACCCACTGCCAGCCCACGCCAGCCAGCGCGCCGCTGTATATCGGGTACTGCATGATTTGCTCAACGGAGTGCCCGGCGCGCAAGGACGTTTTAAACGTATCCAGCGGCGTCGCCTGGCTGATACCGTCAATACCGATACGTAGCAGCGTCATATCGCCGCCGCTGGCGGTATGCCCGGTAAAAATCATCCGCAACGTGTCCAGCATATCGGGCGTTGTTGCGGCTATTTCATAAGGCGGCAACCAGCTTGTCATTTGCACCGGAAAGGAAATTAATAGCACCACGTAACCGATCATGGCCGGATTAAAGGGGTTTTGTCCCAGCCCGCCATATAACTGTTTAGCGATAATAATGGCGAATCCGGTTCCCAGCACGACCATCCACCAGGGCGCAAGCGGAGGGATGCTGACCGCCAGCAAAAGCCCCGTCAATAACGCGGAATAATCCTGCAGGTGACTGGCGACCGATTGTTTGCGCAGCCTGAGGACAATGGCTTCTGCGACGAGCGCCGTGATAGCAGCCAGAACGATCTGGAAAAGCGTTCCCCAACCAAAAAACCACGTCTGCGCGGCAATCCCCGGCAGAGCGGCGATTAATACCAGCAACATGATTCGCGATGTCTGGCGCTGGTTATGGGTATAAGGCGAGCTTGCGATTCTGAATACCATTTAATCCTCGTTAACAACCTGCTGCTGTGCCGCTTTTTTTGCCTGAACGCGGGCGATAGCCGCAGCAACCGCGGCTTTACGCGGGTCGGCCGGTTCGGCAGGTTCGCTTCCGGCCTGCTGCTCCTGCTTACGGGCTTTGGCGCGAGCGATGGCCGCTTCCACTGCGGCTTTGCGCGGATCGATCGGTTCGGCAGGTTCGCTTCCGGTCTGCTGCTCCTGCTTGCGGGCTTTGGCGCGGGCGATAGCCGCTTCCACCGCGGCTTTGCGCGGATCGATCGGTTCGGCAGGTTCGCTTCCGGTCTGCTGCTCCTGCTTACGGGCTTTGGCGCGGGCGATAGCCGCTTCCACCGCGGCTTTACGCGGATCGACCGCTTCGACCGGTTCGCTTCCGGCCTGCTGCTCCTGCTTACGGGCTTTGGCGCGGGCGATGGCTGCCTCCACCGCGGCTTTACGCGGATCGACCGGTTCGGCAGGTTCGCTTCCGGCCTGCTGCTCCTGCTTACGGGCTTTGGCGCGGGCGATGGCTGCCTCCACTGCAGCTTTACTCGGGTCGTCGCCGGGTATCGCGCTGTCAGCCATCGGATGAGCGGCTTGTTTAGCGCGCGCTTGCGCTTTACGCGCTTCACGGGCCGCGATGACGGCGCTATTGTCTGGCTGACTACCCGCCTGAATAACCACCGGTTGCGTGGCCTGCGCCTGTTTCTCTTTTACCCGCGCCAGCGCAGCGGCAATGGCATCCTGATCTTTTGCCGCTGGTTGTACCGCTGCGCTCTTATGACGTGCAAGGCGGGCGGCTTTTTCGCGCTCCAGTCTTGCCTGACGAGCCTCAAAACGTGCTTTGGCTTCGGCGGCGCGTTTTTCTTCAAGCCTGATCGCATTAATCTCCGCTTTTTCCTGACGGAAATATTGGACGAGCGGAATATTACTCGGGCAGACCCAGGCGCAGGCGCCGCATTCTATACAATCAGCAATATGGTGAGCGGTAGCCTTGTCATGCTGCTGCCCTTTGCTGAACCAATAAAGCTGCTGCGGTAAAAGGTCGGCAGGGCAGGCGTCAGCGCAAGCGCTGCAACGAATACAGCTTTTCTCTTCCTGAGGCGCTCCCATTTCAGTCACGGATGGCGCCAGCAGGCAGTTGGTGATTTTTACGACCGGTACGTCAAGCCAGGGAAGGGTGAATCCCATCAACGGGCCGCCCATGATGACCATCTGGTCAGCAGAAGGGCAGAACCCGGCATCGTTAAGCAAATGACGAACGGGAGTGCCGAGCCGCGCCCAGACGTTACCCGGACGGCTTACCGCTTCACCCGTTAAGGTGACGACGCGTTCTGTGATCGGTTCGCCGTCAACCACGGCGCGTTTAACGGCATAAGCCGTACCGACGTTTTGCATCAGCACGCCAATATCAGAGGATCGCCCGCCGTGGGGAACCTGTTTTCCCGTCAGTATTTGGGTGAGCTGTTTTGCGCCGCCGGAAGGGTATTTGGTTGGGATCACACGTAACGAAATATCGTGGGCGTCAGCCAGTACGGCGCGCAGCATGGAAATAGCCTGCGGTTTGTTATCTTCAATGCCGATTAATACCTCACGCGGTTGCAGAATATGCGCCAGGATGCGAATACCTTCCACAATCTGCGCGGCGCAGTCCTGCATCAAACGATCGTCCGCCGTAATGTAAGGTTCGCACTCTGCGGCATTGATAATAAGCGTGGTGATTTTATCGCCGCCGCCCTGCAATTTAACGCCGGTGGGAAACCCCGCGCCGCCAAGCCCGGCAACGCCATACTGATGAATGCGCTCAATGAGCGCCTCACGGCTGTGGGCGCGGTAATCAGACCAGCCCTCGCGTTCAATCCAGCGGTCCTCGCCGTCGGCATCAATGATGACGCTTAACTCCGCCAGCGCCGAAGGATGCGCCGTCGAGTGGGGCGCAATAGCGATAACTGTCCCGGAGGTGGGCGCGTGTACCGGCAGCATTCTCCCACGTCCACGGGTAAGCGCCTGGCCGCGTAGCACGCGATCGCCGACGCTAACGCACAGCTCGCCCTCAGCGCCAATGTGCTGTTTTAAGGGGATAACGAAGCGCGGCGCTAAAGGCACCTGGCGCAGCGGCGTGCCGTTTGACTGGGTCTTCATTTCGGGCGGATGAATACCACCGTCGAAATCCCAGATTTTATCTTTTCTGAAAGCGGAAAATAGTTTAAGCATGTTGTTCCACGGGAATGATGCGAACGGGAATGGTGTTCAAATCCCATTTCCAACTGTCGGGCGTCTCATTCACCGGACGTAATTCGATGCAGTGCGTCGGACACGGATCGACGCACAGATTACAGCCAGTACAGAGATCGCTCATGACCGTGTGCATGGCGCGCGTTGCGCCAACGATGGCGTCAACCGGGCAGGCCTGAATGCATTTTGTGCAGCCAATGCAGTTATTTTCATCAATAATTGCCAGCATACGTACTGGCGCAGCCTGCTGTTCTTCACCATCGCATGGTTGCGGCTCTACGTTTAGCAACTCTGCCATTTTCAGCATGACGGCTTCGCCGCCGGGCGCGCAACGATTGATTTTCTCGCCCTGGAGACCCACGGCTTCGGCGTAGGGGCGACAGCCGGGATAGCCGCACTGACCACACTGACTCTGCGGCAAAATCGCATCGATTTTTTCAACAACCGGATCATCTTCAACCGCGAATCGGCGGGAGGCATAACCCAGAATGGCGCCGAACACCAGACCCAGAAGGGTCAGGGCGCCAACGGCAATCCAGATAGTATTCATTACAACTTCACCAAACCACTAAAGCCCATAAAGGCCAAAGACATTAATCCTGCGGTAATCAATGCTATCGCGTTACCACGAAAAGGGGCGGGCACATCCGCCACGGCAAGGCGTTCGCGGATGGCGGCGAACAGAACCATCACTAATGAAAAACCGACGGCGGCGGAAAATCCGTACAGCGCCGACTGAAGAAAGTGATGACCGAGATTAATATTCAGTAACGCTACGCCCAGAACCGCACAGTTAGTGGTAATCAGTGGTAAGAAGATGCCTAACAAGCGGTATAACGCCGGGCTGGTTTTCCGCACAACCATTTCGGTAAATTGCACGACCACAGCAATGACGAGGATAAAGGCCAGCGTCCGCAGATAAATCAGATCCAGCGGAATAAGTATCCAGGTGTCGATAAGCCAGGCGCATATCGACGCCAGCGTCATGACAAAGGTCGTCGCGAGACCCATCCCCATGGCGGTTTCCAGTTTTTTGGATACGCCCATAAAGGGACAAAGGCCCAGGAATTTAACCAGTACAAAGTTATTGACCAGTACAGTTCCGACAAAGAGCAGCAGGTAATCAGTCATGTTTCGGCCTGAAATAAAAAAGCCGCCTATTATCTGTCAAACTACCACAGGCGACAACAGGTTAACTGTAGGGTTATTACGGATTAACAAACGTTGTTTTAACGCGCGCTGAACGTTTGAGATAAGGCACAATGAGCGCCGTCGCCAACAATGGGAAGAGTAACTGACGCACGGCAAAGGCATCTGAGACGGGCGAAAAGGCAAATGCTTTAACCGCCAGTAACACAGACACCAGCAGCCAGATAATGTAATGCTTCGGCACGCAGCGTCTGCGCTTGAAGAATGCGATCGTCAACCACAGGGTATAGTACCACATGGCGATAGCGGTAATAAATGAAATGCCCCATAGCAGTAAATTACCGGTTTCCTGTCCGCTAAGCGTCTTGAACGTTTGCGGTGTGGCAAGCGCCATAACGTAGAGTAATAACGCCAGCGAGGCGCTCAACAACGCGACTAACAGCCAGGCTAACGGGCCAAGAAGCCAGCCTCCAATTCGTTGTGGCGGTGTTGTAGTCATATCTTCTCCGGGGTTACGCGCATTAACGGTCATGCCGCTCATTTTGGGGCAAATATTATAAGGTTTTTGATGTTAAACGCTACTTTCTTTATTGCACATAGCGCCAGACGGATTGCGGAACCTGACCTACATCAAACAGGCGTCCTCCGGAAACCAGTTCGGCACGGCGGTGATCTGCAGCGCGATACATATTAACAATGTCCATGTCATCAGTAAGGGTATAGTTAAGGTGGTCGAACAGTTTTTCCAGACTTTCGAGCGAACTAATTTTGCGGAATTTTAATAGATAATCCTGAACAGTCATATAAAGTTGATCCATATTAAATATAATGCCAACGGAGTAGTCACTGATAAAAAATAAACAAAACCGCACCAGTGAGAGGTCAGGGGTGCAGGTAAAAAGGGAATATTCTTACCGGTAAAGAGTCAGGCGCCACAGGGCGCCTGGGGCGAAAGGTTAACGCGCTTTCCTACAACAGGCAATAAACGTCAGACCAGATAGGACATATTTCGTTTTTTTTGCCGGTTTTTGACTTTTCTTTGCACCCCCCGGGGCGCCGCTTACCGTGCCACGCGAAAATGCCTTTACATTATCTGACGCTTACTTCTTCTGAACGGAAGCCGTGGGCTCTGGTGGTTGGTAATTGTCAATATGGTTGGCAATACCTAAAAGAATGACTGAGATAACGAGAACTATCCACCCAGTTAATTCAATAAGACGATTCATTATTGACGACATTTGCTTTGATTTATCCATAAACACAGGGGGTAAATGTTACTTTCCTGGCGAACGGTCGGCAAGAGGGAGGGAAACGTTTTCAGCCTCTGTTCTGTAACAAGTTAATCATTTGATGCTACGTTGATGGTCAGGACGCTATTGCGGCTAATCGCACGATGGTGTGGAATAGCGATATCTAAAACCGGAGGCAGTGAGATGAATGATAAAATCCGCGTTGGGTTAATCGGTTATGGCTACGCCAGTAAAACCTTTCATGCGCCCTTAATTATGGGAACGCCAGGGCTAGAGCTTGCGGCGGTATCCAGTAGCGATGAAACAAAAGTGAAAGCAGACTGGCCGGCGGTTTCCGTGGTCTCTGAGCCCCGACATTTATTTAACGATCCGCATATCGACCTGATCGTGATCCCGACGCCCAACGATACCCATTTCCCGCTGGCGAAAGCTGCGCTGGAAGCCGGTAAGCATGTGGTGGTTGATAAACCCTTTACCGTGACACTGTCACAGGCGCGAGAATTGGATGCGCTTGCGCGGAGCACTGGCCGGGTACTTTCCGTCTTCCACAACCGACGCTGGGATAGCGATTTTTTGACTCTGAAAGCCTTGCTGGCGGATGGCGTGCTCGGCGAGGTGTCCTTGTTTGAATCCCACTTTGATCGCTTTCGTCCCCAGGTGCGCGACCGCTGGCGCGAGCAAGGCGGGCCGGGAAGTGGTATTTGGTACGATCTGGCGCCGCACTTGTTGGATCAGGCAATTCAACTTTTTGGCCTGCCGGTCAGCATGACGGTGGATTTAGCGCAACTGCGTCCGGGCGCGCAATCTACAGATTATTTCCACGCGATTTTATCCTACCCCCAGCGCCGCGTGATTTTGCACGGTACGATGCTGGCCGCGGCGGAATCCGCGCGATACATCGTTCATGGTTCGCGCGGTAGCTATGTTAAATATGGCCTCGATCCCCAGGAAGAACGGTTAAAAAACGGCGAGCGTTTACCGCAGGAAGACTGGGGATACGACATGCGTGACGGCGTATTGACCCTGGTTGAGGGAGAGACGCGCAAAGAAGAGAACTGGCTTACGTTGCCGGGTAACTACCCGGCATATTATGCCGCCATCCGCGATGCGTTAAACGGTAACGGTGAAAATCCCGTGCCGGCAAGCCAGGCGATTCAAATTATGGAGTTGATTGAACTGGGCATGGAATCGGCAAAACATCGCGCGACGCTGTGTCTTGCCTGAGATGTCGCATTTCTCCGCCTGGGATAGCATTAAATCGCAGGCGGAGAGAGGGCGTTAGCATCAATAAAGCAATCTTACGCCGCGGCCACTTTTTCGCGCAGCGCACGTTTTTCGCCATCGCTCAGAAAGGCGATTTCCAGACCGTTAATCTGCGCCTGGCGAATCTGTTCGCGGCTCAATCCTGCCGCTGGCGCGGCGACGTGATATTCATGGATAATATCTACGCCCTGAACAGCCGGATCGTCCGTATTAAGACTGGCGAGAACGCCATGCTCAAGGAAGGTTTTGAGCGGATGATCTGCCAGCGATGCGACGGTACTGGTCTGAATATTCGAAGTCAGACAGGATTCAATACCGATACGCTGCTGTGCAAGAAAATCCATTAACGCGCGATCTTCGACAGCTTTTACGCCATGTCCGATACGTTCGGCCCCCAGTTCGCGAATCGCCTGCCAGATACTTTCCGGCCCTGCGGCTTCGCCAGCGTGAACGGTAATATGCCAGCCCGCATCGCGCGCCCGATTAAAGTGCGACAAAAACAGACTGCCGGGAAAGCCCAGCTCATCACCGGCTAAATCCAGCGCGGTGATTTTCTCTCTGTGCGCCAGCAGCGCATCAAGCTCCTGTAAACATGCCGCCTCGCCGAAGGTACGGCTCATAATGCCAATGAGTCGTGCCTCGACGCCAAACGTGTTACAGCCGTCGCGTACGCCGTCGATAACGGCTTCAACCACGCCTGCTATCGGTAACTGATGCGCCATCGCCATATAGCCGGGCGAAAAGCGAAGCTCGACGTAATGCAGGCCGTTACGTGCGGCATCTTCAATATTTTCAAAGGCCACACGGCGGCAGGCGTCAAGCGATGCCAGGACTTTTACCCCCCAATCGAGCTTAGTGAGAAAGCTTACTAAATCGGGTTCGGTTGAGGTGACCTGGACATGCGGAATCAGCGTTTCCAGCGTTTGGGCGGGAAGGGCGATGTTGAACTGCCGACCAAGATCCAGAATTGTTTGGGCGCGAATGTTGCCATCAAGGTGGCGGTGGATGTCAGTCAAAGGAAGCGTAATATCAATCATGGGCGCACTCAATTTTTAATAAAAGTGCGCACCATTATACTACAGATTGATAATGCTCTGGAAATTTTGCAAAAACGGAGTCATTACGTTGCAACTTCGCGAGAGCGCGGGAGAAATTTTGTATCATTCTCTTTAACGCGCCCCCGGTCAGCTCACGGGGGTTGTCTCTGTTATCGCCTCTCAGGATAAAGGGTCAACCCCCCGCTTGTAGACAGTATCAGCGAACGGTACGGATAGCGTTAATCAATCCGTTGACGCCTTTTTCAAGTTTCAGGCGAGGGCATCCGGCATTCAGACGCACAAATCCCCGGCCTTCTGCGCCATAGGTATCGCCGGGCATAATGGCGATTTTCTCCTGATGAATGAGCGTGTGCTGTAATTTTTGATCGTCAATGCCGAGTGGACGGAGATCAATCCAGGCCAGATAGGTCGATGGCGGCGCTTGCCAGTTCAACGTCGGAAAGGCGCCATTCAGCGCCTGCTCAATATAGCGCATATTAGCCGCCAGCGAGGCGCGTAACGCATCCAGCCACGGCGCGCCGTGCTGATACGCGGCAATATGCGCCGTGAGTGAGAGCACTGCTGGCGAAGAAGAGCGCAGGCCGACGCACAAGGTATTCCTGTCGTGTTTGCGTCACGCGCCAGCTATCTTGATGATGCGGATACCGTTCGGCCTGACAACATGCAGGCGGCGCAACTCCTGACGGAGTACCTTATTCGTCAGGGCCATCAGCGCATCGCCTGGCTGGGAGGACAAAGCGCATCTTTAACCCGCGCGGAGCGCGTGGGCGGCTATTGCGCGACGTTGTTAAAATACGGTCTACCGTTTCACAGCGAGTGGATCGTGGAATGCGCTTCCAGTCAGAAACAGGCGGCAGAAAGCATTACCGCGCTGTTGCGATACAATCCGACCATTAGCGCTGTCGTTTGTTACAACGAAACCATTGCGATGGGGGCGTGGTTTGGCCTACTGAGAGCCGGACGACAGAGTGGCGAGAGCGGTGTCGATCGTTATTTCGAGCAGCAGGTGTCGCTGGCGGCGTTTGCTGATGTGGCGGAGAACGCCCTCGACGACCTGCCGATTATCTGGGCCAGTACGCCGGCGCGAGAAATAGGCTATACCCTGGCCGAACGAATATTGCAGCGTATTGCTCACGACGAGCACCATGTGCGGAGTCAAACGATAGCCGCTCGCCTGGTAACGCAAAAGTAGAGGCTGCGCGTCGTTCGGCGCAGACCGGGTGCAGCGTCGCGACACCCGGCAAGGCGATTATTGTTGAGGCAGCGCCGGAACGTCCGGAACGGAAAGCGTCGGCATTCCAAACAGGCCGACAAAGTCTTCCAACGGCATTTTTTGTCCGTTGAGCGTGATCTGGCCATTGGCGTACTGCAAACTGGAGGCGATAGTATTATCCTTCAGCGTTGTCAGTCGGAACATCTGACCCATTGCGGACAGCCCCTGCACCTGCTGTTTTGCCAGTTTTTCCGCATCATCCTGCTGATAGCCTTCCAGTTTTGCTATCTGCGTCATAAACTCGACCGCCATATCCATTGGAATTGCCAGTTTCGCATCCAGCGATTTCACGGAGCGGTCGACTTCCTGCGCCAGCGTTTGCGGTTGTGCCGTTGTGGTTGCCGGATCTTTGAGGAACAGCGACAGATTCAGCGTGGTTTCCCCTTTGGCGTTTTTCCAGCTAAGCGGCGCCAGGGTCAGTACCGGATCGCCTTTTAACAGCACGGGGAGAGCGCTAAAGAACGCTTCAGTGACTTTTTGCTGATAAAGCTCAGGATTCTGCGCCACGTCCGGCTGATTCAGCAGCGCCTGCGTTTGCGCATGATATTGCTGACTAAACTGGTGCCAGGCTTCGCCGTCGATTTGACCGACTTTCAGCGTTAATTTACCGCTGCCCAAATCCTGATTCTGCACTTTCAGGCTGTTAAGCGAGTAATCCAACTGGCTGTTAATGGTTTTTCCGTCGTTGACGAGATCGGACTGGCCGGCAATTTCCATCCCTTCCAGCACCGCCATCTCTTTACCCTCAATGGCGATGGACAGTTTATCCAGCGTTAACTTTTGGTCGCCCACACGTTCGCCAAAGCTTGCCAGTTTACTGGTACCGTCGGTTTTCAAATTATTAAAGGTGAGTTGGACCTTCTGGTTATATTCGTTAACGGCATCGACCAGGCCGCTCTGCGCTTCGCCCGACAGCGAAACCACATTACCGTCTTTATCGGCGTTAAGCTGAAACTCGCCACCGCTAAAGGCGACCTTTTCACCGGCATTCTCGTAGTTTAACGGCTTGAGAGAGATATCGGAGCGGGTATCGCCGCCATAACCAATGCGGGTATTGATAACAAAGGGCGCGTCGCCTTTCGCGATATCAAAGAGGGGTTTTGCCGCATCGTTATTCACCAGCGTGGTTTTTACCGACGCCATAGAAGGGATCAGATTGAGCGTTTTGAGCTGGGCGAGCGGGAAGGGGCCATGTGAAACGGACTCGTCCAGCACAATGCTTTGCCCGGGCTTCAACCAGGTATTGTCTGCGCCGGCAACCGGTTTGACAACCAGTTGCAGATGGCTACTGAACACGCCACGCTGGTAGTTTTGATAACTTAATTCGACACCGGCCTCCGGCGCAGTACGCTTGAGCTGTTCATTGGCCTGAGTCACCATTTCTGCAAGATGGTTCTCCAGCTTTTTCCCCGTATACCAGGCGCCGCCTGTCCAGACGATGCCAAGTGCAATCACTACACCTGCAGCTACCAGTGTTTTTTTCATATCAATTGTCCATAAAAATGAAACCAGGCGGATTAAACCGCCTGGAGGAGTTTTACGTCTGTTATAAGCTTAGCAAGAGTTGTTAAAAAATTCAGTACGTTGCTACAGCTTGTTATAAACACGCGCTAAACGGCCCGTGCCGCTGGCGTTAACCGGAGACTCATCCGCGCCGATAAAGGCCGATTCACCCGGCTTCAGTACCAGACGCTGTTCATCTTTACGTAACGCCGCCTCACCCTCAACGCAGAACAGAATCGCGGCGCTGTGTTGGCCGATGCTCGTCTCCTGAAGCGCCAGGTCGTGCAGTGAAAAAGCAAAATCGTCAACCGGAATTGGGAAGTCCAGCTCCGCGCCGCTTTTCACCGGGGCAGTCAGCAACTCGCTGGCAGGTTTAGGTTCGAACTTCACGTTCGCGACCAGCTCAGGGATGTCGATATATTTTGGCGTAAGGCCAGCGCGCAGAACGTTATCGGAGTTCGCCATGACTTCCAGCGCAACGCCCTGCAGATAAGCGTGAGGCGTTTCGGCAAACAGGAACATCGCTTCGCCGGGATTCAGTTTGACCACATTCAGCAACAAAGGAGAGAAAAGCCCGCTGTCATCAGGATAATACTCTGAAATCACGCGGATCGTTTGCCACGGTTCGCCTTGCTGGCTGTTAAGCGCCGCTTTGAGTACGGCTAACGCGCGGGATTTTTCTTCGCCTTGCATATTCAACAGGCTGGCGAAAAGCTGGCTCAGACGTTCAGCGTTCGGCGCCTGCAAAAAGTGGGCGATAGCGGAATGCGCGCCGGCGACAGGTTGCAGTAAAGAGACAATGTCAGAAAATTCGCGGAACGCGTTCATCGCCAGGAAAGGCGTCAGGGCAAAAACCAGCTCTGGTTTATGGTTAGGATCTTTATAGTTCCGCTCTGCGGCATCCATGGGGATACCCGCCGCATTTTCTTTCGCGAAACCGATTTCGGAGTTGCGTTTATTCGGGTGCACCTGAATAGAGAGCGGTTGTGCGGCGCACAGTACTTTAAACAGAAACGGCAGTTCGCCGAAACGGTTGGCTACCGCTTCGCCCAGCATGGCGGTTTTATTCTTTTCGATGGCGTCACGCAGGGAGACGGTTTCGCCGTTGGCGGTGGTGATTCGCGAGCTGCTTTTGGGATGCGCGCCCATCCAGAGTTCAGCCATTGGCTGCTGCTGCGGATTGGCGATGCCATAAAGTTCCGTTAACGCAGTTTTACTTCCCCAGGCATAGTTTTGCACTGAGTTAATGAGTTTTTGCATTATCAAGCCCTGTTTCAATGTGGAGATCAATGGGAGGTATTAAACCAAGAAACCCGCATGAAGTAACCTCCGGGCGTAAAAAGTCGTACTTGTCTCAGTTTTTGTTAAAAAATTGTGTAGGATAGTGTTACTCGCTTTGAGTCGGGCAATGGAACACCTGCCCAGAGAATAACCATACCGAGCGGTAAGTGAGAGCACAATGTCAAACAAACCCTTCTTTTATCAAGACCCTTTTCCCCTCAAAAAGGACGATACCGAGTACTACTTGTTGACCAGCGAACATGTTTCCGTCGCCGAATTCGAAGGACAAGAGATCCTGAAAGTCGCGCCGGAAGCGCTAACGCTGTTGGCGCGTCAGGCCTTCCACGATGCGTCTTTTATGCTACGTCCCGCGCATCAGCAGCAGGTGGCGGATATTCTGCGCGATCCGCAGGCCAGTGAAAACGACAAATATGTCGCGCTGCAATTCCTGCGAAACTCCGATATCGCGGCCAAGGGCGTGTTGCCCACCTGCCAGGATACCGGTACGGCCATTATTGTCGGCAAAAAAGGCCAACGCGTCTGGACTGGTGGAGGTGATGAAGCGGCGCTGGCTCGCGGCGTATATAACACCTATATCGAAGATAACCTGCGCTATTCGCAAAACGCGGCGCTGGATATGTACAAAGAGGTCAATACCGGTACTAACCTGCCGGCGCAGATCGATCTCTACAGCGTCGATGGCGATGAATATAAATTCCTCTGTATCGCTAAAGGCGGCGGATCGGCGAATAAAACCTACCTCTATCAGGAGACAAAAGCGCTTCTGACGCCGGGTAAGCTCAAAAATTATCTCGTCGATAAGATGCGTACGCTGGGCACCGCCGCCTGTCCGCCGTATCACATTGCGTTTGTCATTGGCGGCACCTCGGCGGAAGCGAACCTGAAGACCGTTAAGCTGGCCTCGGCAAAATACTATGATGCGCTACCGACCGAAGGCAATGAACACGGGCAGGCCTTCCGCGATATTGAGCTGGAAAAAGAATTGTTGCTTGAGGCGCAAAATCTTGGCTTAGGCGCGCAGTTCGGCGGCAAGTATTTCGCTCACGATATTCGTGTCATCCGATTGCCGCGCCACGGGGCATCGTGTCCGGTAGGTATGGGCGTGTCCTGCTCCGCGGATCGAAACATTAAAGCGAAGATCAACCGGGAAGGGATCTGGATCGAGAAGCTGGAGCGCAATCCCGGTAAATATATTCCAGAGGCGCTGCGCCAGGCGGGAGAGGGCGAGGCGGTGCGCGTTGATCTTAACCGTCCCATGAGCGAGATACTGCAACAACTGTCGCAGTATCCGGTATCAACGCGCCTGTCGCTGAACGGCACGATTATTGTGGGCCGCGACATCGCGCACGCTAAACTGAAAGAACGGATGGACAGAGGCGAAGGTTTGCCGCAGTACATCAAAGATCATCCTATCTATTATGCGGGGCCGGCAAAAACGCCGGAAGGGTATGCCTCCGGGTCGCTTGGGCCGACTACCGCAGGACGAATGGACTCTTATGTTGATCAGCTCCAGTCGCAGGGCGGCAGTATGATCATGCTGGCGAAAGGCAACCGCAGCCAGCAGGTGACCGATGCCTGTAAGAAACATGGCGGCTTCTACCTGGGCAGTATCGGCGGCCCGGCAGCCGTTCTGGCGCAGGGTAGTATCAAGCGCCTGGAGTGCGTGGAATATCCTGAACTGGGTATGGAGGCTATCTGGAAAATTGAAGTGGAGGATTTTCCGGCCTTTATTCTGGTGGATGATAAAGGCAACGATTTCTTCCAGCAGATTCAGTCATCGCAGTGCGCGCGCTGCGTTAAGTAATGTCGCCGCCCTGCGGGGCGGTAACATGATTCGCTATTTTGCCGGAGAACGGCGCAAGCGCCTTATCCGGTCTACACCGTTGTGTTGTTATCGTTAATACTCATAAGACCGCAAACATGTGAGCAATGTCGACACATGATCTCATCAACTTGAGTAAGGAGCAGGTAATGGTAACGGTACGCCGCGAGAAAGATTCAATGGGCGCGATTGAAGTCCCGGCAGATAAACTGTGGGGGGCGCAGACTCAACGTTCGCTGGAGCATTTTCGGATTTCCACGGAGAAAATGCCCGTCTCGCTCATTCACGCTCTGGCGTTGACCAAGCGCGCTGCTGCGAAGGTCAACCAGGACTTAGGGTTGTTGGCGGCGGAAAAAGGCAGCGCGATTATCCAGGCGGCTGATGAAGTGCTGGCGGGAAAACATGCTGATGAGTTTCCGCTGGCGATTTGGCAGACCGGGTCCGGTACGCAAAGCAACATGAATATGAATGAGGTGTTAGCGAACCGCGCCAGTGAAATTTTGGGCGGCGTTCGCGGTATGGAACGCAAGGTGCATCCCAATGATGACGTCAATAAGAGTCAAAGCTCAAACGATGTTTTCCCAACCGCCATGCACGTGGCGGCGTTACTGGCGTTACGCGAACACCTTATCCCGCAATTATCCGCATTAACGGATACGCTTCGCGATAAATCCCACGCTTTCGCCGATATTGTCAAAATTGGCCGTACTCACCTGCAGGACGCGACGCCGCTCACCTTAGGCCAGGAGATTTCCGGTTGGGTAGCCATGCTGGAACATAACCTCAGGCATATTGAGCACAGTTTACCGCACGTCGCGGAACTGGCGCTCGGCGGAACCGCAGTAGGGACAGGGCTTAATACCCACCCGGAATATGCCCGGCGCGTGGCCGAGGAACTGGCGACGATTACCGCGGCGCCGTTTGTTACCGCCCCCAATAAATTCGAAGCGTTGGCGACCTGTGACGCGTTGGTACAGGCGCATGGCGCATTAAAAGGACTGGCGGCCTCGCTGATGAAAATCGCCAATGATGTTCGCTGGCTGGCGTCCGGCCCGCGCTGCGGCATTGGCGAGATTGCTATCCCGGAGAATGAGCCAGGCAGTTCCATTATGCCTGGTAAAGTGAACCCGACCCAGTGTGAAGCGGTAACGATGCTATGTTGCCAGGTGATGGGTAACGATGTGGCCATCAATATGGGGGGCGCATCGGGCAACTTTGAGCTCAACGTCTATCGTCCGATGGTTATTCATAATTTTCTGCAAACGGTGCGCCTGCTGGCCGATGGCATGGCGAGTTTCAATCAACACTGTGCGTCAGGAATCGAGCCAAACCGCGAGCGTATTACGCAGTTGCTGAATGAGTCGCTGATGCTGGTCACTGCGCTCAATACGCACATCGGTTACGATAAAGCGGCGGAGATTGCGAAGAAGGCGCATAAAGAAGGGCTGACGCTCAAAGCCTCAGCCGTGGCATTAGGATACCTTAGCGACGAGGAGTTCGACGCCTGGGTACGTCCGGAGTTAATGGTTGGCAGTATGACGCCGGGACGTTAATCCGCCACATACAGGTGCAGTCGCGGAATAATCAGTCGCAGCGGCTGCGCCTGTGGCTTAAAACGGTGCTGAATATTATCGGCGTCATAGTTTTCCAGCCCGCCAATATCCGGCACGCCAGCGCCGTTGTCCGTGTTGATTAATGCGATAATCGGCGAGGGGCAGGCGTGTTGCACCTGTTTCTGCTGGCCCTTATACCAGATGCGGGCGATCGGCTGTACCTTAACCGGGCGCTTAATCTTGAGTTTGGCCTGCTGCGGTAAGGCGGCGATATCCTGATATTCCCGTTCCAGCTTGAATTGCCATTGTTCGCGCGTCCACGGCGGGACGCTGCGCGGCGACGCGAGGCTTTTTTTCAACTGGCTCAGAACCTCATCCCGGCTTAAATTTTTAATAATATGTTTATTTGCCCAACCGAAACGTATGGTGGCGGGGTTATTGATAAGCGTCAGCGTGCGGTAAGCGTTCAGCGTAATTAAGCCGGGTAGATGCCGATGCACCCACTCAAAACGTGCCGCTGAGGGAAGACCGGACTCTACCGTAACCATCTGCTCGAAGGTGGTTTTCAACTGGTTAATGCGCTGTATCTGATTTTCCAGATCTAACTGTATCGCATTATCCACTTGATAGCATAAGACGCCAGGCAGGCGGACGGCGGCTTTACTGCTGCGGTTTTCGGACTGCTGTTGAATAAACAAATGGCGATAGTGACGTAGCGCCAGCGTTTCGGCCTCTTTCCCCAGATGTTGCGTTACCTCGATAGTATCCAGCGGCGCATGTTCCGCCTCTTTGGTCACCTGCGGCAGTGAAAAGACACGGGCGATAAGTAGCGAATGCTGCTGTAGATTATCCGTCAGCGCCGCCAGGTGTTGTTCTATCTGGCGAAAAGTGCCATTCAGGCGTTCAACGAGATCGTAGCGGGACATGGTATCACTCACTTTAGTTACAACATACTATCTGTATAGCACAGTTCCCGCCGCTCAACCAGCGTGCAAAATACGTCAGGCAGCGGTCACGTTGGGCATCGCGTGCCAGACCGGCCAGTGAAAGCTAAATTTTGCGCCGCCCAGTTCGCTCTCGTCACAGACGACGCTACCGCCCATCGCCAGGGCGATAGAGTGTACGATGGCGAGTCCAAGCCCGCAGCCGCCTGTCGCCCGGTCTCTACTGGGGTCGAGTCTGACAAAAGGTTCAAATACGCGCTCACGCGCATCCGCTTCAATGCCGGGGCCGTCATCTTCAACTATCAGCGTTGCCTGACTGCCGTCGAGTAACAGGCTGACCTGAACGGTGGTACGACTGTAGCGCAACGCATTATTCAGCAGGTTATCCAGCACTCGCGACATTAACCGCATATCAAGCGCGCCATAATCGCCGATTACACATGTGACAAGGTTTACGGCGCGTTCCGGGGTCACGCTTTGCACATCCTGCAAATGCGCGAGCAACCAGGCGGGGAGGTCGGGTTCGGTCAACATCAGTTCATTTTGCGGTCGGTCAAGGCGCGCATAGGTGAGCAGTTCTTCAATCAGCGCTTCCAGTTGACCAATATCGCGATTGAGCGCCTGTGATTCCGGCGGTGTCAGATTTTCACTCATTTCAAGCCGATAGCGTAAACGTACCAGCGGCGTGCGAAGCTCATGGGCGATACCGTCAATCAGCTGTTTTTTACTGGCGATCAGGGCATTAATGTTATCCGCCATCTGGTTGAACGCGACGCCCAGACGTTCGAAACTGGAACCATTATCGAAATGCAGGCGTTCAGTCAAATGACCCTCGCCAAAGCGCTGCGCGGCGGATTCGAGCCTGAGCATTTCTTGCCAGTGCGGGCGCATCCAGATAAACACAGGAAAGGCGAGAGAAAAGGCAATGAGCGCCATTAAGGCGATATCCAGCAGTCGCATTTGATGCAGGAAATAGAGATAGGGAACCGGGCCAACCGCCAGGACGTAATGGCTGCGCGGGATACGCTGAATAAAGGTGTATTGATCGTCAAGCGCGACGATATCGCCTTCACGCAGTCGCTGCGTGGTGGCGGCATCAAGCTTATAGTGATTTAACGGTTCAACGCGTAAATCGAAAGAGAGGTTCAGGTCCATCTCTTTTAACGTTTTTCCCCATTCACGCGGCGGAATTTCCCGCAGTTCGCTGCGCATCAGATAGAGCGAACTTTTCATCAGATCGTCGAGCGATTGCCTGCCCGCGCGTTCGGCAGTGAATTTGTACACCAGTCCGACCAATAAGGTCATGACCAGAAAACAGACGAACAGCAAAAGGTAAAACTGCACAAACAGCTTTTTCATCAACGCCCACCGGATCTCAATACATTAACTCTATCGCGGCGCTGACGGAAAAGATTTCCCGTCAGCGCCGCTGGTGGGTTATAAAAGCAGGCTTTGCGTCAACTGACAACCTCATTGTCCGGCGTTAAGGTCCGGACTTTCGTGAACAATGCGTCCATCGACAAGCGTCAAAACAGCGCGAATGGTATCAATTCTGTCTTCGGGCATCGTCATAAATGGCTGATTGAGTACCGCCAGATCGGCCTGTTTTCCGACGCTAAGCTGGCCCCGGTTTTGTTCGGCAAAGGCGAGCCAGGCGGCATGACGTGTATATAACGCTAGCGCTTCCAGACGCGTGAGCCGCTCGCTGGCGGGTTTACGCACGGAACCGCCTGACGCTATACCGGTGATATGATATTCGATAGCGTGCCAGACACCGGCAATGCCAATACGCGTCGAATCGGTACCGCCAGCCACGACAAGCCCTTTATCCAGCGCCAGTCGAACCGGCGGCGAATTGTCCGTCGCGCCGGGTGGATTGGCGTCACGGATGGCAAGCCCCTCAAAGTAAGGCCCCATTTGCACAGTGTATGCCAGACCCAGCTTACGCATTCGCTCAAGCGTCTGTGGCGAACCGGTATTCAGATGCGCAATAGACCAACGGAGAGGGCGCAGATCGTACTGCTGCGCTACCTGCTCAAAAATCGTCAATATCGTGTCGGCGCTATCATCGGTATAGGCGTGGATCTCAAGAGGTATTCCCCGTTTTGCCGCAAATGTCGCGACCTGGCGAAGCGCGGTTTTGTCCTGCTCTGAGGAAGAAAACCCTGGGGCCATCCGCACGCCGTCATTCATTCCGGCCACCAGGCTTTCCCCCAGGCCAAGAAAAGCCAGTTGCCCGTCATCGGCACGCGCCGGGCGAAAGGCCATCAGGTTGCTGAACCACTGCGCTTCATGACCTTTCGCTTCTGGCTGTACCGGAATGCGATACCCCACGCGCAGCGGTAAATCCCCCTGGTTTCGCATTGCAAATAAAGGCTCATAAGCGGCGGCAGGCCCGGCAGAGGGGTCAATGATGCCGGTCACGCCGCGAGCGTTCATATCAGCGAAAAATTGCCGCAGACCACCCTCGCGATCGGCGTTACGACTTATGCTGGCAAAAAGCTGGTTAAACGCGGCGATGTCACCAAATAATTTCCCCGTGGCGCTACCTTTTGCGTCGCGCTCTACGCCGATTCCCGCTAAATCAGGAGGAGGGGTGTCGTTAAGGCCAAGTACGTCTATACCGCGCTGATTCACTAACGCATAGTCGTACAGATACTGAATATAAGCCGGATGATCGGGAAGGGCGTGGCTCAGTTCGGCTACCGTCGGCGCCCGGTTTTCTGCAAATTGCGCCGGTATCCACGATCCCACTACGGCTACCCATTGATCGTGGGGACGACGGTTAGCGTCGGCGCGTAATTTATCCAGCGCGTCTTTAAGCGAAGGGCTGTCGTACCAGTAGGTTTCGAATGTCCAGGTTTGTCCGCCGCGAATGGCATGAATGTGGGTATCGGTCAGGCCGGGTATCACGGTTTTACCCTGTAAATCGATGGTACGGGTATGGTTGCCGCGCCATTCATTTGTCGCCGTATCATCGCCAATCGCCACAATCCGCGAGCCGGAAATCGCCAGCGCGCTGGCCTGCGGCTGGGCATCATTCAGAGTGATGATATTACCGTTATGCAAAATAATATCCGCTGCCGGGCGGGCGGCGGTGGCTGCGCCTGTGGCCGTGAGCAGAAAGAGAAGCGCAGTTCTGGAAAGCAGAGGCGGGACGAGACTGATCATTAGCATGTTCCTTTTGTCGGGCGATAAGCAAACCATAGAGAGCGAACAAGAATTGTTCAATCTGTGCCCAGGGAACAGTGCGTTCTGTTTTTAGAACGGTGGTAATGAAAAAAGAAAAGCCCGCCGAAACGGCGGGCTTGAGAAGAATTAATGAATAATTAGAACTGGTAAACCATACCCAGCGCGACGATATCATCAGTGCTGATACCGGCATCTTTATAGAACTGGTCGTCATCATCCAGCAGGTTGATTTTATAATCAACATAGGTGGAGAAGTTTTTGTTGAAATAGTAGGTAGCACCTACATCAGCATATTTAACCAGGTCTTTATCATCGCCATTAACGTTGTTATAGGTCAGATCTTTACCTTTAGACATCAGGAAAGAAACCGCCGGGCGCAGACCGAAATCAAATTGATATTGGGCTGTAACTTCGAAGTTTTGCGTTTTGTTTGCTACGCCGCCAGCATAACCCGCATCCGTTTTACCATAAGGCGTCATATTACGGGTTTCAGAATACATAGTCGCTAAATAGATGTTGTTGGCATCATATTTCAAGCCAGCTGTCCATGCATCCGCTTTGTCGCCGCCAGCAATCGTGCCGCCAGCATTGACTTGCTCATTAGTACGATCGGAAGTGGTATACGCAGCGCCTGCGCTGAAGCCCATGCCAATATCATAGGTAGTAGAAATACCGAAGCCATCACCGTTATCGTAACGAATATCGTCGCCATTATTACGGTTATTGGTACCGATATTTACATCGTCAGCGCTTTGGCTTTCATTTTTACCCTGATATTGCAACGCGAAGTTCAGACCGTCTACCAGACCGAAGAAATCAGTGTTACGGTAGGTGGCCACGCCGTTAGCACGACCGGTCATGTAGTTGTCAGCGTAAGTATAGGAGTCGCCGCCGAACTCAGGCAGCATATCGGTCCAGCCTTCCACGTCGTACAGGACGCCGTAGTTACGACCATAGTCGAATGAGCCGTAGTCGCCGAATTTCAGGCCGGCGAATGCCAGACGAGTCCAGGAATTAGCGCCTTCGCCTTCGGTAGTGTTAGCCTGAACGTTATATTCCCATTGGCCGTAACCGGTCAGTTGGTCGTTAATCTGTGTTTCGCCTTTAAAGCCGACACGCATATAGGTCTGATCGCCATCTTTAGAAGAGTCATCAGAGAAATAGTGCAGGCCGTCTACTTTCCCGTAAAGGTCCAGTTTGTTGCCGTCTTTGTTATAAATTTCAGCGGCGTGTGCTGCGCCAGCAGCCAGCAGAGCCGGGATGACAAGTGCCAATACTTTTCTTTTCATTTTTTTATCCTTAAAAACTTAACTTATTTGCAAAAGATTGAACTTCTACAGATTCGTTGAATCAAAGGCATCCTAATCTGAATAATATTATTTCAGCAAATGCTAACTTTTCTTATATGTTATTAATTAATACAAAAGTTACTATCGGAAACGAATATATTTATGGTGAATATATTTGTTATTATGTATTCATGTCTGTGATTTGTTTTATTTCACAATTTGCGAAAAAAGATGGCAATATAGCGGCGGGCAGACATTCTGTTATCAATTTTGTGAACTGGCTTCGAGTTTTTTTAATTTAACTTTCTTGAGCGAAAAAGACGTAATCATGAACCACAACGCAGAGAAAACGGTAATAAAGGGGCCGTTTCGACTAATAAAAATAGCATTCATGTATACAATGTCTGTTTTTTGAACAGTGGCGGTGATGAGCATCGCCACTATGACTTGATAAAGGCAGGTAAAATTTGTCGGCTAACTTATCCCGTCGTTTCGTCCCAGGCATGAGGGGCAAAAAGATAGCCTTTATTGCGAATGGTCTTTATACGATAGGGCTCAGCAGCGCTATCCAGCAGTTTCTTACGCAGGCGGGAAATCGCCACATCCACGCTGCGATCCAGACCATCATAATTGACGCCGCGCAGCGTTTTTAGCAACGCGTCGCGATCCATAATTTGTCCGGCGTGTGTCGCCAGTTCCCAGAGCAATTCAAAATCGGCGGTGGAGAGCGATATGAAATCGCCATTGAGCTGGACCGCCCGGTTAAGGGGATCGATGGTTAACGCGCCAAAACGCAGCGCTTTATGCGGCGTAAGCGCGCTCTCCTGAAGACTTTTTGCCTGTTGCGTTTGTTCGCTTTGCCGCAGGTGTAAGCGCAGACGTGCCAGCAAAACGGCCGGAGGCGTGGTTTTGAGGATGTAGTCGCAGGCGCCCATCTCCAGCGCCAGAATATGATTCATATCACTGTCCAGCGAGGTGAGCAGGACAATCGGGCCTTGCCAGCGGTGGCGCAGATCGCGGCATATCGTCATGCCATCTTTACCTGGAAGCATAATATCCAGTAAAACCAGATCGGGCTGAGTGGTGAGGATAAGATCCTCCGCCCGGTCACCACGCGGCTCAACAATGACATCAATATCATGTTTCGCCAGATAAGCGGCAATGAGAGAACCCACTTCAGCGTCGTCTTCAACAAATACAATGCGGTTCATATTATAAATGGAGAATAGAAAACGCCAACATACACCGCCTCTGTTTTCCCTTCCATAAATCTTTTCTAAACGAGAGCGGTTCCGTTATGCTACACGCTGTTGTTATTAGCGTGTTAAGGCAAGGTAATGGGACTCGTGATTAAAGCTGCCCTGGGGGCGCTGGTCGTCGTATTGATTGGTCTGCTGTCAAAAACGAAAAATTATTATATCGCCGGATTAATTCCTCTGTTTCCAACGTTTGCGCTTATCGCGCACTATATCGTGGCCAGCGAGCGGGGCATCGACGCGATGCGTACCACCATCGTCTTTAGCATGTGGTCGATTATTCCTTATTTCATTTATCTTGCAACGCTATGGTATTTCAGCGGCGTGATGCGCCTGCCCGTCGCGCTTGGCGGTGCGGTGGTCTGCTGGGGGCTAAGCGCGTGGCTGCTGATTTTTTGCTGGATTAAATGGCATTAATATTGGCAAAGACCGTGGTTTCCCCATCGTAATACAGACGGATATTACGATGGGGGGGTTAACCCACCAGCATCCACGTAGCCGGAACCGCCGCGACCAGCAATAAACCAATCAGCACGACTTCCTGACGATTTAATACGTTGTCATGCTTGTGCGTCCGACGCGCATACAGGAAAACCAGTAATCCAGGCGCGTACAGTACGACGGACAGCAGCAGGTGCATGGGACCCGACGCATATAATAACCATAAGCCATAAATACAGGCTCCGATACCGACCGCCCGATGGAGGGGACGTGTTGCAATCTTCAGCAGAAATGCGCCGACCAGAAAGTAGGGCACCAGAATCATTTCTGACGCAATCGTCAATAGCGTGTTGTAGTCCGAACCGGTCAGCCAGATCAGCACCAGACAGATTTGCACACAGATATTGGTGAGCCATAACGATGCAGAAGGCGCGCCTTGCGCATTTTGTCGCGCGAAGATGCCCGGGAAGGATTTATAGGCTGCCGCCAGAAATGGCACCTCCGCCGCCATAATAGTCCAGCTTAGATAAGCCCCGCAGACAGACACAATCAGTCCCGCTGCAATAATAATTTCTCCCCACGGCCCCATCATTTTTACCATTAGTCCGGCCATCGACGGGTTGCGCATCTCCGCCAGTTCCGGACGGGCAAGAACGCCAAGAGAAAGCAGCGTGACCAGGAGATATATTCCCAGCGCCGCGAGGACCGCCAGTAGCGTGGCGCGGCCTACATCGCGTTTATTTTTCGCTCGGGCCGAGACGACGACGGCGCCTTCAACGCCAATAAACACCCACAGCGTAATAAGCATGGTGTTCTTGACCTGTTCCCATACGGGAATACCGAGTTCAACACCAGTGAAGTCCAGTGTGAAGGTATCCAGTTTGAACATCATGATAGCCAGCACAATAAACGCGCCGAGCGGCAACAGTTTCGCCAGAGTCGCGACCAGATTGATGCTGGCTGCCGTTTGTACGCCGCGCAGGATGAGGAAATGGACAATCCAGAGCAGGACTGAAGCGCCGACAATAGCCTGCCAGGTATTACCGTCGCCAAACAGACGCAGCGCAGGCGTATCGGTAAAGAAACTCAGCGCTGAAAAAACGATAACCAAATAGGATACGTTGGCGATGACCGCGCACAGCCAATAGCCCCAGGCAGAACAAAAGCCAATCAGTTCGCCGAAGCCTTCGCGGGCGTAAGTAAAGATACCGCCGTCAAGCTCGGAGCGAATGCGTGTAAGGATTAACATGGCGAATGCCAGTAAGAGTATCCCCACGCCGGTAATGGCCCAGCCAATTAACAACGCAGCCGGACTGGCAACGGCGGCCATATTCTGGGGCAGACTGAAAACACCTGCGCCAAGCATTGAGCTTAAAACC
Organism: Salmonella sp. SAL4457; assembly: GCF_046548235.1. Taxonomy (NCBI): domain Bacteria; kingdom Pseudomonadati; phylum Pseudomonadota; class Gammaproteobacteria; order Enterobacterales; family Enterobacteriaceae; genus Salmonella; species Salmonella sp. SAL4457. The sequence continues at coordinate 837,749 of NZ_JBGDZO010000001.1, read as the reverse complement.
AGCGCGGTCAGCGCGCTCAGTCCCAGTTTTTTTTCCATTGGTATCCAGCTATAAAAATGAAATTGGAAGAATAATTATTATGGCAAAACGCATAAAAATGGTGAAAGCCACTAAGGCGCGGGATTTTACGGAGAGAAGGGACCGCATGCAACGGCCTGGATAAGATTTATCGCCAAAAAAGCGAAAAGTGAGATTCATCGCGATATTTGACGGAACTGGCAACCCGCGGGAAAGTGCCGGATGGCGGCTTATCAGGCCTGCCGTTGAACGATAGTGTAGGCCTGATAAGGCAGGTATGCCGCCATCTGGCGAGAAAGCCTGATGGCGACGCGCGCCTTATTTATAGAGGTCGGCGCTGATGGTGATGTTATTACCGCGCTCCTGCCACTGACGCGTAATATGATAATACTTAGCGCCTTTCTTCGCCGCGCGTTTGGCGACCTGATAGGAGATTTCTGTCATATTGCCGTAGTTGCCGGTGAACTTAACGCTGTCGAAAGGCACCATCATCGCAGCCGTCGCTTTATTCAGCTCCTCAACTTTTGTGCCATCCGGAAGTGTGACAGTGTAACGTCCACCTTTGGAGGATTGCGTTTCGAAGAAACGGCCTACTTCGGCGCTCGGCGAGGCTGACGTGGCGACGCCTGGAATTTCGACTTTCTTCGCAGCTTCGCCGCCCTGAGCCAGCGCGGCGCGGCCAGCTTCAGAGTCTGCCGGAATAGCGTCCGGGCTCTGGACGATGCGTTTTTTCGCATCTTGTTTATAGATAAATGCAGTGATGCGCTGGTTTCCGCCCTGATTCGCATCTATCTGACGAACAATATAGAAAGCGTATGCGCCTTTTTGTTTCGCCGCTTTCGTAATGGCATCGTTAACTTCCGGCTGGCTACGGTAGAAGCCCTGAACGGTGACGGTATCATACGGTTCTAATTGTACGGCCTGGTCTTTCGGTAATTCCACGATGCCATTAATGACACGATTTTTGGGCGCGTCGGCTTTCGGCGCGTCGGCTTTATACACGTCCGCCACAACACGCCAGTTACCACTGTTGCCGAACTCCGAGGTGTCGACAACATAGAAGGAGGCTGCGCCTTCTTTATCTGCGCGGCGGGACACGGCGGAGACCGCATCGCCAATAGCATTAAAACGACCGGTAATAACGATGCGGTCATAAGGTTTTAGTGCAGCCGCTTGCTCCGGCGTCAGTTCTGTTGCTGCATGGACAGAAAAAGCAGCCGCAGAAAGCAGAGCCGACGCCAGGAGAGTGTTCTTAAGCTTCATAAAAATAATCCTTCGCCTTGCGCAAACCAGGTACTGGTATTGTTATTGACTAGAAACGTGGCTGATTATTGCATTTAAACCATATGGATGTCTGCGGGATTTTTCACGCATCGTGTCATGTATCCTATCTTTGATGATAACATTTGCCGATATGTCGAAAAAAACGGCGTCCGGGCGGCTAAGCTAATGAAGCGCATAAATTTAATAAGTTAATTTAATGTTAATTTCTTGATCGCGCCAGGGGTTTAATGATGTTTTGCTGTCAAATTTGAGCGAATTATCAGCCCTCGCAGGCCATTTTCAAGGCATTATGGCTGCTTAGCGGCTGAATCGTTCATGTTTTGCAAATTTGATAAAAAATTCTGTTTTTTGGCGCTAGATCACAGGCGTTATTTTCAGTAGGTTATAGAGAGTTTGTAACGGTTTTATTCTGCTGGGGTAACATTTACCTCAAACGCGGGCAGGCGTACGCTTCTCGCGCTTACTGACAAACCATCATCAAAAATATCGATGGAAGGGAACATTTATGCGAATTGGCATACCAAAAGAGCGGTTACCCAATGAAACCCGTGTCGCTGCGACGCCGAAAACGGTAGAGCAGCTACTGAAGCTGGGGTTTAGCGTCGCTATCGAAAGCGGGGCGGGTCAACTGGCAAGTTTTGACGACAAAGCGTTTGCGCAGGCTGGCGCGGATATTGTAGACGGCAATGCTATCTGGCAGTCGGAAATTATTCTCAAGGTTAATGCGCCTGAAGAAGAGGAAATCGCTTTACTGAACCCCGGGACTACGCTGGTCAGTTTTATCTGGCCTGCGCAAAATCCTGGGTTAATGGAGAAACTTGCCGAACGTAAGGTCACGGTGATGGCGATGGACTCCGTGCCGCGTATTTCCCGCGCGCAGTCGCTCGACGCGTTAAGCTCAATGGCGAATATCGCGGGTTATCGCGCCATTGTAGAGGCCGCGCATGAATTTGGGCGCTTCTTTACCGGCCAAATCACCGCCGCCGGGAAAGTGCCGCCGGCGAAGGTGATGGTGATTGGCGCGGGCGTAGCCGGTCTTGCGGCTATCGGCGCGGCAAACAGCCTGGGGGCGATTGTCCGCGCGTTTGACACTCGTCCTGAAGTCAAAGAGCAGGTCCAGAGTATGGGGGCTGAGTTCCTCGAACTGGATTTTAAAGAGGAAGCCGGTAGCGGCGATGGTTACGCCAAAGTGATGTCCGAGGCGTTTATCAAAGCGGAAATGGCGCTCTTTGCCGCCCAGGCCAAAGAGGTCGACATCATTGTGACCACTGCATTGATTCCGGGTAAACCAGCGCCGAAGCTGATTACCCGCGATATGGTCGATTCTATGAAGGCCGGCAGCGTGATTGTCGACCTGGCCGCGCAGAATGGCGGTAACTGCGAATATACCGTCGCCAATCAGGTTGTGACGACGGACAATGGCGTGAAAGTGATTGGCTACACCGATCTACCGGGGCGTTTGCCGACGCAGTCATCCCAGCTTTATGGCACCAACCTGGTTAACCTGCTGAAGCTGCTGTGCAAAGAGAAAGACGGCAATATTGACGTGGATTTTGACGATGTCGTGATCCGTGGCGTGACGGTGATTCGCGACGGCGACATTACCTGGCCTGCGCCGCCAATCCAGGTTTCCGCGCAGCCACAGGCCGCGCCTAAAGCAGCACCTGCGCCAAAAGAGCCGGAAAAGCCCACTTCACCCTGGCGGAAGTATGCGTTAATGGCGCTGGCGATCATTCTTTTTGGCTGGCTGGCCGATGTCGCGCCAAAAGAGTTCCTCGGCCATTTTACCGTGTTTGCGCTCGCCTGCGTGGTTGGTTATTACGTGGTGTGGAACGTGTCTCATGCGCTTCATACGCCATTAATGTCGGTGACCAACGCAATTTCAGGGATTATTGTTGTCGGGGCATTATTGCAAATTGGTCAGGGCGGCTGGGTCAGCTTCCTGAGCTTTATCGCGGTGCTTATCGCCAGCATTAATATTTTCGGTGGCTTCACCGTGACTCAGCGTATGCTGAAAATGTTCCGGAAAAACTAAGGGGTAACACATGTCTGGAGGATTAGTTACAGCTGCATACATTGTTGCCGCGATCCTGTTTATTTTCAGTCTTGCCGGGCTTTCAAAGCATGAAACGTCCCGCCAGGGGAATAACTTCGGTATTGCCGGGATGGCGATCGCGTTGCTGGCGACCATTTTCGGGCCGGATACCGGCAACGTAGCATGGATTCTGGTCGCCATGATTATTGGCGGCGCGATTGGCATCCGCATGGCGAAAAAAGTTGAGATGACCGAGATGCCGGAGCTGGTCGCGATTCTGCACAGTTTCGTGGGCCTGGCGGCGGTACTGGTTGGCTTTAACAGCTATCTGTACCATGACGCCAGTCTGGCGCCGGTGCTGGTGAATATTCATCTGACCGAAGTCTTCCTCGGTATCTTTATTGGCGCAGTCACTTTCACTGGATCGATCGTAGCGTTTGGTAAACTGCGCGGCAAAATCTCTTCTAAGCCGTTGATGTTGCCTAACCGTCACAAAATGAACCTGGCGGCGCTGGTTGTTTCTTTCCTGTTGCTGCTGGTTTTTGTCCGTACCGAAAGCGTGGGTCTACAGGTTCTGGCGCTACTGCTGATGACCATTATCGCGCTGGCGTTTGGTTGGCATCTGGTCGCTTCTATCGGCGGGGCGGACATGCCGGTGGTTGTTTCAATGCTGAACTCCTATTCCGGTTGGGCTGCCGCGGCGGCTGGCTTCATGTTGAGCAACGATTTGCTGATTGTAACCGGCGCGCTGGTCGGTTCGTCAGGCGCGATCCTGTCTTACATTATGTGTAAAGCGATGAACCGCTCTTTCATCAGCGTTATTGCTGGTGGGTTCGGTACTGACGGCTCCTCAACGGGCGACGATCAGGAAGCTGGCGAACATCGCGAAATCACGGCGGAAGAGACCGCTGAGATGCTGAAAAACTCCCACTCCGTCATTATTACGCCGGGGTACGGGATGGCGGTGGCGCAGGCGCAGTATCCGGTGGCGGAAATCACCGAAAAACTGCGTGCGCGCGGGATCAACGTGCGTTTCGGCATTCATCCGGTGGCGGGTCGCCTGCCGGGGCATATGAACGTGCTGTTGGCGGAGGCGAAAGTGCCTTATGACATCGTGCTGGAGATGGACGAAATCAATGATGATTTCGCCGATACCGATACCGTGCTGGTAATTGGCGCGAACGATACGGTGAACCCGGCGGCGCAAGACGATCCCCGCAGCCCGATCGCCGGTATGCCGGTTCTCGAAGTGTGGAAAGCACAGAATGTCGTGGTCTTTAAGCGTTCAATGAATACTGGTTATGCTGGTGTGCAGAACCCGCTGTTCTTTAAAGAGAATACGCAAATGCTGTTTGGCGATGCCAAAGCCAGCGTGGATGCAATTCTGAAAGCGCTTTAATCTTTTAAACGTGCGGCGGCCTCTTTGGAGGCCGTTTTTATACACTTCATCCTTTAAGCTGCCTCTTTGTTGGCTGCACTCAGAAACCCCGGTCACATCGTTATCTATGCTCCCGGGGATTTCTTCCCTTGCCGCCGCGAGGCATCTTGAATGATTTTGTGTATGTATTGCATTTTATCTTTTGTTTAAATCGCTAAGCAGAACGGCGATACTCTGCCCGCCGGTGGTCTGTTCGAGGGCGATTTTGACAATGATGGTTAACGGAACGGAGAGCAACATGCCCACCGGACCTAATAGCCAGCCCCAGAAAATTAACGACAAAAATACCACTAAGGTTGAAAGGCCTAAACCACGTCCCATAATTCGTGGCTCAAGGATATTGCCGAAGACCAGATTAATCAGCAGATAGCCTGCCAGCACCAGCAGCGCATTATAAAACCCGTTAAATACCAGCACCTGAATAATGGGCGGCAGGGCAGCGAGCACCGATCCAATATTAGGAATATAGTTCAGCGCGAAGGCCAGTAGACCCCAGACAAAGGCGAAGCGGACACCCAGCGCGGCCAGCATTCCCCATGCGACCAGCCCCGTCACGATACTGATCGCTGTTTTTAACACCAGATAATGGGAAACGCTATCAAGCGCGCGTTGAATTGCCGCCATGCCCTCCACCGGACGGCTCATCATCTGCTGCAGTTTTTCAGGCAGTTGTGGAACCTCCAGCAGCATAAATACCACGGTCAATAACAATAAAAAGATGGACGACATGGCATTGGACAGTTGGGTGAGCAGGTTCGTTACCAGAGTCATGGCGGCGTTTGGATCGATATATTTCGCCAGCTCATCAACCGACACGCCAATGCCTGCTCGCTGTAACCACGGTTCAATACGTTGCAACGGTATCACCAATGAGGAGCGATATTGCGGTAGCGTACGAGCCAGTTCATTTAATGATGTCCCCAAATAGGCCAGTAGCAGTACCATTAACATAACAATAATCACAATGAGCAATGATACGGCGATAACGCGCGGAATTCGGCATCGGGTCATCCGTTGCACAACGGGATTGAGAACGACTGCAATAAATAACGCCAAAATAAAGGGAACAATGATATCTGCGGCGAAGCGGATACCGCTCAGAATAACCACCAGCATTCCCAGCATAATGACGATTTTTAGACCATTGAGCGTGATGATCGGTTTTGCCATATCAGTCCCTGTTTTCTGATGCCGACACGAATAATAATATGATGTCGGTCGACCTGTTCTGGTTAAAATCAAACACTTCAGGTAAAGAAGTGAAAATATTTTGAGTTAATTCCTGGCTTATGATACAAATCAGGCGTGTTCAACTACCGAGGACAATTATCATCCGCGATGACGAGAAGCAACACTGCGGATAATTGTAATATTATGGACAATATGTTCAGCGCTTTTTTCTCCACGCAAACGCATCTTCACTCTACCTCCTTTTTCCTGCTTATCGGCGAGCAGCACTGGCGTAACGCGCTTTAGTCTCTCACTTCTGCCTGAGCTGGCGCAATGCGCTGTGCTAACTGATTTTATTTTTTAGTTTGCTGCGTGCAGCAGACTCGAAAGAGTATATTCTCATGCAGGAGAAGTGTCATGTTTTACTGGATTTTATTAGCTCTGGCTATCGCGACTGAAATTACCGGCACGCTCTCAATGAAATGGGCTAGCGTGGGTAATGGCAATGCGGGTTTTATTTTAATGCTGGTGATGATCACGCTGTCATATATATTTCTTTCTTTTGCGGTAAAAAAGATTGCCCTGGGTGTAGCGTATGCCTTATGGGAAGGGATCGGCATTTTATTTATTACCATTTTTAGCGTGCTGCTATTTGATGAAGCATTATCAACCATGAAGATTGCCGGCTTGCTGACGCTGGTCGCCGGCATCGTATTGATCAAATCAGGGACGCGTAAACCCGGCAAACCGGTGAAGGAGGCGACTCGTGCAACAATTTGAATGGATACACGGCGCCTGGCTTGGGTTGGCAATAATGCTGGAAATCGCGGCTAACGTACTGTTGAAATTTTCGGACGGCTTTCGCCGTAAATGCTATGGCATCTTATCGCTTGCCGCTGTTCTGGCCGCCTTCAGCGCGCTTTCCCAGGCGGTAAAAGGGATAGACCTGTCGGTGGCGTATGCGTTATGGGGCGGTTTTGGTATTGCCGCCACGCTGGCGGCGGGCTGGGTGCTCTTCGGCCAGCGCTTAAATCCCAAAGGCTGGGTTGGCGTGATATTGCTGCTCGCCGGAATGGTCATGATCAAATTTGCCTGAGACGATCGCTGCCGGTCAGGCAGCGATTCGCGTATTAGTCCTGCGCCAGGGCTTTCAGCTTATCGCGAAAGCCGGTAACGGATATAGCGCGGTTATCGGCGCGCCAGCGATCTTTAGCCGCAGGGGCGGAGCTTTGTACGCCAATGAGCTGCCATCCGCTATCCGTGTGCAATAATAACGGCGAGCCGCTGTCGCCAGGTAACGTGTCGCACTGGTGTGAGAGTACGGCATTCTGCGCCCAGCCGGTCACGACGCAATCCTGATGGGAATAGAGCGCATTCAGATGATCTTCCGGATAACCAGACTGCGTGACTTTTCGGTCTGCGGCTTTCAACGCCGCAGTGAGCGCCGCTTTATCGCCGGTAAATAAAGGCACTGGCGTGATACCGGAAGGTGGGTAGCGCAATATTACCAGACCAAAATCCCAGCTTGCCGCGGCAGGCGGCACAATCCAGCCATCGCCATCCGCTTTCAGGCGTCGGCCCAGCGACGGTTCAACGCGGCCTTCAATGCCGTGGATTTCATAGCGCCATACTCCTTTTCGCGCCACAAAACGCAGCGCAACCGCCTTGTCTGGTTTTCCTTTCGGTGGCGTTAGCAGGCAGTGACCTGCTGTCAGGGCGATATGCGGGGAGATAAGCGTTGCCGTACACAAATTACCGCTGGCGGTCTCTAGTTGCCCGATGGCATCCCACGGCGATTGGGTAGGATCGGCGACGGGCACCCGATCGTCATGGTTAAAAAAAAGCGTTTTAACGTCGCTGGCATCCGTGGCGTCTGTTTCAGCCCCCCTGGCTTTCGCCATAACCGGTAAAAAACACACTATGCCCAGTAATACAGCAATGGTTTTATGCATATCACACTCTGGTGGGTAATTATGATTATTAACAACAAACCCTCAGTACTACTATAGACGTGACGGTAAGAAAGTGGGAGTAAAATCAGATAACTACACTCAGGAAAGATAGAAATGCGTGGCAATAGCGGCGCATAAAATAAGCACGATAAGAATGAGCTCAAAGCGGTAGCGAGACACTTTTTTGCCCTCCCGGAAGGCGGCGCTAAACCAGAACAATTTAGCGCCGTAAAAACGGGCGCGGGGGCGCGCCGCAGCATGTTACGACTTACGCAGCCGGCTGCGAAGTTGTTTTTGACGTAGATTTGGCTGGGGCTTTTTTGCCATCTTTTTTCTGGTGCTTTTTAGCCGCCTGCGCTTTTTGCTCAACGGTTTTTTTATGCTGTTTTTTGTGGTGCTGGGTGTTCTGGGTTGTTTTGGCAGGCGCTGCGGTTTTCGCAGGCGTTGCAGTCTCAGCCGCGAATGCTGCGGAAGAGAGACCCATTGCAGCGGCAACAACCAGAGTTAATACTTTTTTCATTTTGATACCCTCGATTTGGTTTTCATTCAACCCCACTGCGGGGCCGGTGAAATGACTATATCGCTGTTATCAAAAGGCTTCCGTGAGTGATTGGTTTCGGCATGTAACGCTATGTACAATCCCCCGGTAACGCGATGTAAGCCCCCACCATAATAGGTAGCTTTACGTTACCGGCCGTTATTTTTGGTCGCAGAGTCGGTAATATCCGCCCTCCAGAATAACAGGCACACCGTATATGAATCCGATAATCTGGGTGGTATTTACGCTTCTGGCGCTGGATGCAATCAGAGAAGTTATGGGCGTATCAAGCCTGACAGGTCTATGGTGAACAGTGAGTCGTGGCGTGAAACCAGCCCGGCGATAGCGCACGTTGCTATCGCCGGATTATTTCTTTTCAGGCGTGAAGACGATGATGTAACCGCGTCCCGACCAGGATGGCCAGCACCAGCATTAGCGCGATAAAACCACCTACGCCGTTCCAGCCGTAACTATGCCAGAATACGCCGCCTAGCGTCCCGGCGATACTGGACCCCAGATAATAGCTGAAAAGATAAAGTGACGAGGCCTGTCCCTTCGCCCGGCGCGCACGCGGGCCAATCCAACTACTGGCCACGGAGTGCGCGGCGAAAAAGCCGGCGGAAAAAAGCAGCATCCCGGCAAAAATCAGCCAAAGCGAGGTAAAAAGCGTCAGTAAAAGCCCGCCCAGCATTACTGCGGTAGAGAACAGCATCACCGGCCCCCGGCCATAGCGTGAGGTCATTGCGCCAGCTTTCGGCGAGCTCCATGTGCCGGTGAGATAGGCTACGGATAACAGTCCGACCACGGCCTGGCTTAATTCCCAGGGGGAGAGCATCAGGCGATAGCCAATGTAGTTAAACAGGGTGACGAACGCGCCCATCAGTAAAAAACCTTCCGCAAACAGCAGAGGTAGCCCCCGATCGCGCCAGTGGAGACGGAAATTAATAAATAGCGTTTTAGGCCGTAGCGACGTGGGACGGAAATGTTGCGAGGCGGGTAAAATCTTCCAGAACATCAGCGCGGACGCCAGCGCAAAGCATCCGATGGCCGCCAGCGCGATGCGCCAGTTAAAAAAGTCGGTCATGACGCCGCTTAATAAACGCCCGCTCATCCCGCCGATGGAATTACCGCTAATATAGAGTCCCATAGAGAAAGCGACAAAGCTAGGATGGATTTCTTCGCTCAGGTAGGTCATTCCCACCGCGGCGACGCCGCTTAACGACAGACCGATCAGCGCGCGCATAATCAGAATACCATGCCAGCTGGTCATCATGGTTGATAACAATGTGCAGCAGGAGGCTAATAACAAGGCGGTGACCATCACCGGTTTACGGCCTATCGCATCAGAAAGCGGGCCGGTAAAAAGTAAGCCGATAGCCAGCATGGCGGTAGAAATAGAAAGTGAAACGCTGCTGCTGGCGGGGGAGACGCCAAACTCCTGGGAAAGTACCGGTAGTATAGGCTGAACGCAATAAAGGAGCGCGAAAGTCGCCAGGCCCGCGGAAAAAAGAGCCAGCGTGACACGCATGAAAGGTGCTGTACCGCGTTTAATAAATTGAACCGGCTGAGAATGGCGTTGTTCATCGATATCGCTCGCCGTGGCGTCATCGAGAATAGTTGTACGACTCACGTTAAATCCTTGCTTTACATCTCCGTCAACAGGAGACGGGTATAACCGACATGTAAAGCATAGAAAAAGCAAAATATTCTGTCTAATATATTAATTGTCTCAAATAAGACGTTAAAAATATGAATATCGAATTACGTCATTTACGTTACTTTGTGGCGGTAGCAGAAGAGCTGCATTTTGGTCGCGCCGCCGCGCGCCTCAATATCTCGCAGCCGCCGCTGAGTCAGCAGATACAAATTCTGGAGCAGCAGGTCGGCGCGCGATTACTGGCGCGGACCAACCGCAGCGTAGCGTTAACCGCCGCCGGGCGACAGTTTCTGGTGGATAGCCGACACATCCTGAGTCTGGTAAACGACGCCGCCGCTCGCGCCGAGCGGCTGCATCAGGGCGAAGCGGGTGAAATCCGTATTGGCTTTACGTCTTCAGCGCCTTTTATTCGGGCGGTATCGCATACCTTTTCGCTGTTCCGCCAGTCCTATCCGGGAGTGCATATGCAAACGCGTGAAATGAATACGCGTGAGCAAATCGCGCCGCTCAACGAAGGCGTACTGGATATTGGCTTGCTGCGGAATACGCCGCTGCCCGACACACTTAATCGCGAGGTGATTTTGCATGAGCCGCTTATGGCCATGATCCCGCGCGAACATCGGCTGGCGCAAAAGCCGGTCGTCAGTCTGACAGAACTGGCGGAAGAACCTTTCGTCTTTTTCGATCCGCATGTCGGGACGGGCCTCTACGACGATATTCTCGGCCTGATGCGGCGCTATAACCTGTCGCCGACCATCACGCAGGAGGTTGGCGAGGCAATGACCATTATCGGTCTGGTGGCGGCGGGGCTGGGTGTCTCGATTCTGCCGGCATCCTTTAAGCGTGTACAGATGAGCGAGATGCGCTGGGTTCCCCTGGCGGAAGAGGACGCCGTATCTGAAATGTGGCTGGTATGGCCAAAGCATCATGAACAGAGTCATGCCGTACAGCGGTTTTGCCAACTGCTATTACTGGCTGCCCGACGGGATTAATTACGCTTAAAAAGGGTGAAAATGTGCAGTTAATCACACGGCTAAGCAAAAAGTTGACGGCGAGTATTGAAGTGTTTCACCATAGCACACAGATTATTTCGGAGCGCGAAAATAAAGGGAGTGAGCGGTGGTTGCTGATAGTCAGCCTGGGCATATCGATCAAATTAAGCAGACCAATGCTGGCGCAGTGTATCGCCTGATTGATCAGCTCGGACCGGTATCGCGAATTGACCTGTCTCGTCTGGCGCAGTTAGCGCCTGCCAGTATTACGAAAATTGTTCGCGAAATGCTGGAAGCGCATTTGGTTCAGGAACTTGAAATTAAAGAGGCGGGCAGTCGTGGACGCCCCGCCGTCGGGCTGATGGTGGAAACGGAAGCCTGGCACTATTTATCTATTCGTATTAGCCGTGGCGAAATTTTCCTTGCGCTACGCGATCTTAGCAGCAAACTGGTGGTAGAAGAGTGTCTGGCGCTGCCGTTAACCGAAGCCACGCCGTTGCTTGAGCGAATTATTACGCACGTTGATCGGTTTTTTACCCGCCATCAGCAGAAACTGGAGCGTCTGACCTCCATTGCCATTACGTTACCGGGCATTATCGATACCGAAAACGGCGTTGTGCACCGGATGCCGTATTATGAAGATGTCAAAGAGATGCCTTTGGGAGATGCGCTGGAGCGGCACACCGGCGTACCGGTTTACATTCAGCATGATATTAGCGCCTGGACGATGGCAGAGGCGCTTTTTGGCGCCTCACGCGGCGCGCGCGACGTTATCCAGGTGGTGATTGATCATAATGTGGGGGCGGGCGTTATCACCGACGGTCATTTGCTTCATGCGGGCAGTAGCAGTCTGGTAGAGATTGGGCATACCCAGGTCGATCCTTATGGTAAGCGCTGTTATTGCGGTAATCATGGCTGTCTGGAGACCATCGCCAGCGTCGATAGCGTGCTGGAACTTACGCAGCTTCGGCTTAATCAATCGATGAGTTCAATGTTGCACGGCCAGCCGTTAACGGTAGATTCACTGTGTCAGGCGGCGATGCAGGGAGATCTATTAGCAAAAGATATTATTAGCGGCGTTGGCGCGCATGTCGGACGCATTCTGGCTATCATGGTGAATTTATTTAATCCGCAAAAAATTCTTATTGGTTCGCCGCTAAGTAAAGCGGCTGATATCCTTTTTCCAGCCATTGCTGACAGTATCCGTCAACAGGCGCTGCCCGCCTACAGCAGGAATACGGTTGTGGAAAGCACGCAGTTTACCAACCAGGGTACGATGGCCGGGGCGGCGTTGGTAAAAGACGCGATGTATAACGGCTCTTTGTTGATTCGTCTATTACAGGGTTAACATTTTTTAACTGTTGTACAAAAATTTGCGCTAACTCAAGCTGATTGCCCTTGCCATATCTTAGACTTTCTCCACTGTATTATTTTCCTGGCTTATATTTTCGAAGCATAACGGTGGAGTTAGTGATGCTGAAGCGTTTCTTTATTACAGGTACAGACACTTCTGTTGGGAAGACGGTGGTTTCCCGCGCATTACTACAAGCGTTAGCGTCGAGTGGTAAGAGCGTTGCAGGGTATAAACCTGTCGCTAAAGGGAGCAAAGAGACTGCAGAAGGGATGCGCAACAAAGATGCGCTGGTATTGCAAAGCGTCTCTTCGCTGGAGTTGCCGTATGAGGCGATTAATCCGATCGCGTTAAGCGAAGAAGAAAGCAGCGTCGCGCATAGCTGTCCTATAAATTACACCTTGCTGTCCAACGGTCTGGCGAGCCTGAGCGATAAAGTGGACCACGTGGTTGTGGAGGGTACTGGCGGCTGGCGTAGTTTGATGAATGATTTACGTCCATTGTCCGAATGGGTGGTACAGGAACAGTTACCGGTATTGATGGTGGTAGGGATTCAGGAGGGGTGCATTAATCATGCGCTACTGACTGCGCAAGCTGTCGCTAACGATGGACTGCCATTAATTGGCTGGGTGGCGAATCGTATCAATCCTGGCCTGGCGCATTATGCTGAAATTATTGATGTGCTTGGGAAAAAACTGCCAGCGCCGCTGATTGGCGAGTTACCGTACCTGCCGCGCGCCGAGCAGCGTGAGCTGGGGCAGTATATTCGTTTGTCAATGCTCGGCAGCGTGCTGGCGGTAGATAGAATCATGGCGTAACGTTCGCGAGAGCACTGACGCGACTACACAGGCAATCAGCAGACCGGGGAGTAACTGATACTCGCCGGTCATTTCACAAATCATCAGGGTGGACATTATCGGCGCATGGGTTGTCGCCGCCAGTAGCGTCGCCATACCCACCAGCCCCAATAAAATCGCTATTTCATCCGAGCCTGGCAGCCAGAATCCCCATATCCGACCCAGAAACATTCCAATGGATAATCCGACAAATAATGTTGGCGTAAAGACGCCGCCCGGCGCGCCAGACCCGCTGCTGGCGAGCACCGCCAGGATTTTGCACACAAAAATTCCGCCAATCAGCGAGAATAGCGGCGGAGAGAGCAAAAATGATTGTACGACGCTATAGCCGTTTCCCCATACCGTGGGCGTGAGTAACGACAGTAATCCGACAATAAGCCCGCCCAGCGCCAGTTGCCAGGGCGGGGACAGTTTTAAGCGTAAGAAACTATTATGGCTGGCCGTCATCAGCCACATCAGCAATGGGCCGCACAGACCGGCGACCAGGCCGGTACTGACTATCATGACGTACTCCCGCGCGTGGAGATCAACGGTCAGATGTACGGTATAGAGTAGTGAATCGCTACCGTTTAATACATGGGTGGTTAGCAGGGCGACGACGGCGGAAACGACAACCGGGCCGAGGGAAGCCAGCATTAAGGTACCGAACAGGATCTCCGCGATAAACAGGCTGCCCGCCAGCGGCGCATGGTAAGCGCCCGCCATGCCCGCAGCGGCGCCGCTGGCGATCCATAATTTCCATTCCTCACGCGGCGTGAAGCGTCGGGCAAAGCTGGATGCCGCCAGCGCGGCGAGGAGGATCATTGCGCCTTCGCGACCAATTGCGCTGCCGCTGACCACGACCAGCAGCGAGGCCAGCGATTTCACCAGACTGGCGCCAACGTCAAATTGCCCGTCGGTTTGCAATGCTTCCATATAGTCAGTGGGCGCATGGGGGCGCTGTTGGTTCATTTTTTGCCACCCCCACAGCAACAGACCAGCGGCCAGGCCGCCAAGCGCTGGCGTAATCAGCCGTCGCCAGGGCGAAAGCCCCTCAGCCGCATTCACCAGACTGCCGGTGTCATTACTCAGGAAAATCCACTCCAGCAATTGCATCGCATGACGGAAGGCGGCGACAGCCAGCGCCGCGAGAATACCGATGAGCGTAGCGATCAGCAGGCGACGAAACATCGCGCGCAGATCCGGGTAAGCGTGTAAACGATGCATGAGCGGGTAAACAGGGAGTTTCAGGATAGCCTATTCTGCGGGGAAATGGCGTCAGACGCAAAAGCACTATGTGCGATATAATATTGCGTACAATAATGATACTGCCGGATAGCGAGAGGCCATCCGGCGGCAACGTTAGCTGCTTTCGTGAATATTTAGCGCCCGACGCGTGCGGCCTGAGCTGAGATAATCGGCGATGTAATCCTGAGAGATTTCACCGTTATAGCGTCCGTCTTCATCAACGATCGGCATCCAGCTGGTATTACTTTCGTACAATCTGGACAGCACAATACGCAGGTTATCTTCCGCTTTGCCCGTAATACGGAAAGGATGGGTGATATCGGCGCAGATTCCGCTGGCGTTCCGCGCTTCCCGGCGCTTCACAAATCCCAGTGGCTTACCGTCGTTGTCAATGACGGTAATGGCGCGAATATCGTGATCATCCATAATGCCGAACGCCTCGCTTAACGGCGTGGAAGGCCGCGCGGTAATGGTTGGCTGTTGGTCGGTCACATCGCCCGCGGAGACCAGTAGCAAACGCTTTAACGTTCTGTCCTGACCGACAAACGACCCGACAAACTCGTTAGCCGGTTTGGCCAGCAGTTCATCAGGACTGGCGCACTGTACAATTCGCCCCTGACGGAACACGGCGATACGGTCGCCGAGTTTTAGCGCTTCGTCGATATCATGGCTGACCAGCATCACAGTCTTTTTTAGCTTACGCTGCATATCCAGAAACTGGTTCTGGATCACTTCGCGGTTAATGGGGTCCACCGCGCCGAAGGGCTCATCCATCAGCAGTACCGGCGGATCGGCGGCCAGAGCGCGGATCACGCCAATGCGCTGCTGCTGTCCCCCGGACATCTCCTTTGGATAGCGATGCAGAAATTTTCTGGCATCCAGCGCCACCATGTCCATCAACTCTTCGGCGCGTTGCTTGCAGCGCGCTTTGTCCCAACCCAACATGCGCGGCACAACGGTAATATTTTCTTCAATCGTCATATTAGGAAACAGGCCGATCTGCTGGATAACATACCCAATATTGCGGCGTAGCGTTACCGTATCCATATCGTTGGTATTCTCGCCGTTGATAAGAATATTACCGCTGCTGGGCGCGATCAGCCGGTTGATCATCTTTAACGTGGTGGTTTTGCCGCAGCCGGAGGGACCGAGTAAGACGCACATTTCGCCTTCCGGCACGTTCAGGTTGACGTTGTCGACGGCTTTTAGCGGCTGACCCTTTTTCTGTACAAATTGTTTGGTGAGATTTTCCAGTTTTATCATTATCGTATCCCCTTAGGTGTCAGTACGACTTGCAGACGATGCAACAGCCAGTCAAGCACAATTGCCAGTAGACAGATCATCAGCGCGCCGGCAATTAACATGCGAATATCGCTGCCGCTAATGCCGTTTAACAGTAGCAGTCCCAGACCGCCGGCGCCGATCACCGCGGCAATCGCCATTACGCCGATATTCATCACTACCGCGGTGCGGATACCCCCGAAAATAACCGGTAGGGCCATTGGGATTTCGACCCAGCGCAGCCGTTGCCAGAAAGTCATACCGATGCCGCGTCCCGCTTCACGCAGACCGGGCGGCAAACTATCAAGCGCAGTATGGGTATTACGGACAATCGGCAGTAAAGAGTAGAGAAAAACGGCCGTCACGGCGGGCAGAACGCCAATACCATGTCCGATCAGCGAAAAGAGCGGGATCATTAATCCAAACAGCGCGATAGACGGAATGGTAAGAAGTAGCGTGGCGGCGCCCAGTACCGGCGTTGCTAGCCATTTGTGGCGTACAATCAAAACGCCTAACGGTACGCCGATGATAATCGCCAGACCGACGGCCAGCGCGACCAGCCAGAGATGCTGAAAGGTAAGGCTGGCGAGATAGCCTGCGTTATCCAGCATATAATGTATCGTATCCATAGGCGCTCCTTACAGCAGACCTTTGTCCTGCAAAAATTGATGGGCTACCTGTTGCGGCGTGCGATGCTCGATATCGACCTGGGCGTTTAGGGTCGATATCACATCGTTATTGAGCAGGCCGGAAAGGGTGTTTAAGGCGTCATCAAGGCCAGGATTGGCTTCCAGCACCTCTTTACGCACCACGGGCGTGACAGCGTAACTTGGAAAGAAGCCTTTATCATCTTCCAGCACTTTCAGATCAAACCCTTTCACCCGTCCGTCGGTGGTATAGACCAGCCCGGCGTCAACCAGCCCATCCCGAACGGCGTTATAGACCAGCCCTGGGTCCATCTGTCGTATTTGCGGGCGATCAAGCTGCATTTGGTAGGCTTGCTGAAGGGGCTTCATCCCATCGCTGCGCCCGGCAAATTCCAGATCGAGACCGAGCATCCAGTTGTGGTCAGGATCGTTCTGCCGGACTTGTTCGATTTTTGCCACCATCTGCGAGATGGTGGTGATATTTTCCGACTCGGCGCGTTTGCGCTGCATCGCGAACGCGTAAGTATTGTTCATGTCAGCCGGTTTGAGCCATACCAGGCCCAGCTTCGCATCCAGGCGTTTTACCGTGTCGTAGGTTTCCTGTGGACTCATGCGCTTATCGATACGGTTGAAAATAATCAGCGATGTACCGGTGTATTCCCAGGTAATATCAATTTGTTTATTCACCATCGCATTACGTGAAATCACCGCGGCGATATTGGTTTGCGGCTGAACCTGAAAGCCTTTCTTCTGCAAATACTGAACGGTCATAGCGGAAAGAATATGCTGCTCGGTAAAGCTTTTGGTGGCGAGAACCAGCGGCGCGGCCTGCGTCTGGCTACTGAACAACAGCGTTGCGGCAAGCCATCCCAACAGGTGTTTTTTGAATCTCATTTAACGCTCCTTATTGTTATTTATGCGTTCAGACGGTATGAGGGCTAAGGCGTCGCCCAAACCAGGCAAGCAGAGTGTCAAGAATCAGCGCGAATAACGCCGTGGCCGTTGCGCCGAGGATCAACGTCGGAAAATCGTTGAGATAAATTCCCGGGAAAATCAGCTCGCCGTAGCTGCTGGCGCCGATCAGAAAGGCCAGCGGCGCGGTGCCGACATTGATGGCGGTCGCGATGCGAATACCGGACAGCATCACTGGCCACGCATTAGGTAGCTCTACCTGGCGAAGCCGCTGCCATTTTGTCATCCCAATCCCGTTCGCCGCTTCAATCAGTGAGGCGGGAACGGAACAGAGGCCCGCATAGGTATTGCGGACGATAGGCAGAAGGGAGGCCAGAAATAGCGCGACAATGGCGGGCGTATCGCCGATCCCGATAATCACCATCGCTAAGGCCAGAACGGCCAGCGGCGGCAAGGTATTACCAACATTAAAGATTTGCATGACATATTCAGCAAATCCTTTTGCCGCAGGTCGGCTGAGTAAAATCCCGCTCGGGATACCGACCAGTAAAGCAAAAAACATGGACGTAAAGACCAGCATCAAATGCCGTTGTCCGAGATACAGCAGATCGACCTGACGCGCTTTCAGCGTCTCCAGACCGATTCCCCAGATAAACAGCGCCAGTAACAGCAGAATGACGATAGTGAACCCAAGTACGCGTTTTAGGGTGAGGGTGTGCATTGCGGTGTGTCTCCCTGTTTGCATGTGTTATGGCGACGTTAAGAGTCGCGTGTTGTTATGCCATGTTCCGGCAGGGTACTTTGAGCTATAGCAACAGGTTGGGAAGGATTCCAGCGGAGCGTGATGTTTAACACTGTTAAACATCTATTAACAATTATGTTTTGCCCTTATGCGGCTTAGCGTGAACATTCACGATAAAGAATTATCTTAAAAATAGAAGCGTGGTGTGACGTTGTCACTTTTTGTAGATAAAAATAGGCCGCAATGAGAGAAAAGGCAGGTAAAATCCTGCCTTTTGTGGGGATTAACGGAATAACGGTTTTACAGCGACGGGAATAATGAGTTGAGCTTGCCATTGCGCCAGCGTC
Organism: Salmonella sp. SAL4457; assembly: GCF_046548235.1. Lineage (NCBI taxonomy): Bacteria > Pseudomonadati > Pseudomonadota > Gammaproteobacteria > Enterobacterales > Enterobacteriaceae > Salmonella > Salmonella sp. SAL4457. The sequence goes on along the minus strand of NZ_JBGDZO010000001.1, from coordinate 819,301 downwards.
AGACGCGCCAGTTGCCCCAACGCCTGATAAAACGGATGCCCGGCATGATCGATAAATACGTCCAGAAAGCGGGACGACCACGGAAACAGATGCCAGGTCAGGAGTTGTTCGCATTCATGATGACGATCATTCTCGGCAAGCCAGGCCGCCAGCAGCAACAGCGACCCAAAATGATCTTCTGGCTCGTTTTGTTGCATTTCAAACTGAATTCCGTTTTCGCGCATCCACTGACGTAGCGCCAGCGTAGAATCGCCAAATAATACGCTCTCACGATCCAGCCAGACGGAACCCCACGGCGGAGACGGCAGAGCGTAAGGGCCGATAAACAGACGCTGCCAGGCCTGTGGCAACGACTCTTCGCTGTGGGTCTTAAACATAGCCGCCACAGGCGCAAGCGCCTCGGCATCAAGCGGCCACTGCGCCTGCCAGTCGTCGTTTAATAGCGCCTGGACCAGAGGAGCGGTTTCGTGGCTTTCCGGCGAATAATAAAACAACGCGCCAAGAACACGCGCCGTTACTGCAAAATCATCACGTTGTAAAAAAGTGGTCATTCAAACAATCCCGAAAGGTGCGGGTCGCCCCGCACGCATAAATTAACCTGCGACGGCCATACCTACGGTCATATGCAGGCCATAAAAAAGTCCGCGGCCAATAATTTCGCCTGCCAGCACCAGCACGACACCGAGCAGCAAACCAACGGTATGCGGTTCGCGGCGACGGATTAGCGGACATAGCCAGCAGCCTAATCCGGCAGCAAGCAAGACAATGCGCCAGACCTGTAGCATACCGTAATCCGGTGCGAGATGGCTGGCCTGTTGCACGGAACTGTGAATGGTTGAGAGAGACAGCCCTTGTAGTACGATGACCGCCACGCACACCACCAACGCCAGGCCGCTAATACTGGCAAACGTCACGCTGCAAAATGGGACGCGCGCGATGCGTAGCAGTAGCGCCGCAAACACCGGGCCGCACAGGAATGCCGTGAGGAAAAAGGCCAGCGTGGTGTAGCCATTATACCAGGTTGGCACGGTATCTATCTGATAAACAAGCGTCATTGCCCAGATGAATGCAACGCCGAGCGCCATACTGACCAGCAGCCACACTTTACCCAGCGCCGGGGGCATTTTACCGAGTACCGCCACCAGCCACCAGATGCCGCCTACGGCAAAGAACACCGATCCTGTGGCGATTTCATTACTCAGTGCGGAAGCGCCTACGCGGTTAAGCGAGTTAAACGCGCGCATCGGCGAGCCGAGATGCATAATCGACGCGAGGAATCCCAGTCCCATCACCAGCCACAGAAAAAACATGCTGCGCACGATGCGTTGTTTTGCCACATCGTCTTTCGTGGTTAACCAGCCATATCCACTCACGATCAGCGCCCCGGCCACACATTGACCCAGCACCGTAAACAGGACCAGCGGCCATTCATGCCATCCACTTCCCATCTTATACCTCCTTCGGATTGGCCAGATAACCGGTAGTGTCCCCGGTCGGGCGGCTGTTGGCGTTGGGTTTAATCACAATATTCGGCTTCGTGAAATGCGCGCGCGGCAGCGGCGCGACGGCAGCCAGCTCACCGTGTTTTTTGCGCAGTTCGTCTATCGGGCCGAAATCCAGCGCCCGCAGCGGACAGGATTCGACACAGATCGGTTTCTTGCCTTCCGCCACCCGGTCATAACAGCCGTCGCACTTGGTCATATGACCTTTGGCGGCGTTGTACTGCGGCGCGCCGTACGGGCAGGCCATGTGGCAGTAGCGGCAGCCGATACAGACCTCTTCGTTCACCACCACAAAACCGTCATCGCGCTTGTGCATCGCGCCGCTCGGGCAGACTTTGGTACAGGCCGGGTCTTCGCAGTGGTTGCACGAAATGGAGAGGTAGTAGGCAAAGACGTTCTGGTGCCAGACGCCGTTATCTTCCTGCCAGTCGCCACCTGCGTATTCATATATCCGCCGGAAACTGACGTCGGGAGTGAGATCTTTGTAGTCCTTGCAGGCCAGTTCGCAGGTTTTGCAACCGGTGCAACGACTGGAATCAATAAAAAATCCATACTGGGTTGTCATCGGTTACTCCTTACGCCTTTTCAACCTGAACAAGATTACTGTGTGACGGATTACCTTTCGCCAGTGGGGAAGGCCGGTGCGACGTCAGAATGTTAATGGAGCCGCCGCGATCGATTTTGTCGCCAAACATGTCGGCATTTAACCAGGCGCCCTGGCCGATAGCGGTGACGCCAGGCAATATGCGCGGCGTGACTTTTGCCGGAATGAGCATCTCTCCGTTCTGGTTAAAAACCCGCACGGTGTCGCCGTGCTGAATGCCGCGCGCTTGCGCATCAATCGGGTTGATCCAGATCTCCTGCGGACACGCCTGTTGCAGGACGTCGATATTGCCGTAGCTGGAGTGGGTACGCGCTTTATAGTGGAAGCCGGTTAGCTGTAGCGGGTAGCGCTGACGAAGCGGATCGTCCCAACCGTCAAAGCCTGGCGTATAGGCGGGTAAAGGATGGATAATCTCATCTTTCTTCAGCTCCCACGTGTTGGCGAGGGTTGCCAGACGCTCGGAATAGATTTCGATTTTACCGGACGGCGTTTTCAGTGGGTTGGCGGCAGGGTCTTCGCGGAAGGCGCGGAAAGCGACGTAGTGCTCCTCCGGGCATTTTTTCTTGAAAATCCCTGTCTGTTTCATCTCTTCGTAATCCGGCATTTCCGGGTTACGCGCTTTGGTTTTTGCGTGCAGGTATTTGACCCACTCATGCTGCGTGCGGCCTTCTGTGAAGGTCTGGTATACGTCTGGACCAAGCCGTTTAGCCACTTCACTGAGCGTCCAGTAAATGGGCTTTCTTTCAAATTTCGGCGAGGTGGCGGGCTGACCAAGAATGACATAGCCCATATTGCCTGCGGATTCGTGGGAAATCAGATCTTCCTGCTCGGTCGGCATTAAATCAGGCAGCAGAATGTCGCAATATTTTGCCGATGCGGTCATAAAGTGCTCGATGCCGACGATCATTTCACATTTACTGTCGTCCTGAAGCACCTCGTGGGTGTGGGCGATATCGCCATGCTGATTGATCAGCGTATTACTGGCGTAGCACCACATAAATTTGATCGGCACGTCGAGCTTGTCTTTTCCCCGCACGCCGTCGCGTGTGGCGGTCATTTCCGCGCCATGATCGATAGCGTCGGTCCAGGTAAAGACCGAAATCTGGGTTTTTACCGGGTTCTCCAGCATAGAAAACCATTCGACGCCCAGATCCCAGGTGCCTTCGCGCACGCCGGAATTACCGCCATTTATGCCGACGTTACCGGTGAGTACAGACAGCATGGCGATTGCGCGTGCGGTCTGCTCCCCGTTAGAGTGGCGTTGCGGTCCCCAGCCCTGGCAAATGTAAGCCGGTTTCGCCGAGCCGATTTCCCGCGCCAGTTGAATGATTTTTTCCGCCGGAATACTGGTAATCTGCGCGGCCCATTGCGGCGTTTTGGCGATACCGTCTTCGCCCTGACCCAAAATATAGGCTTTATAGTGCGCGTTACGCGGGGCCGAGGCGGGCAGAGTGGTTTCGTCGTAGCCGATGCAGTATTTATCCAGAAACGGTTTATCAATAAGATCTTCGGTAATCAGCACCCAGGCGATTGCCGCCGCCAGCGCGCCATCGGTACCCGGGCGAATCGGCAGCCACTCGTCTTCGCGGCCGGCAGCAGTGTCGTTATAACGCGGGTCAATGACGATCATCCGGGCGTTGGAGCGTTCGCGCGCCTGTTCGACATAGTATGTCACGCCGCCGCCGCTCATACGTGTTTCCGCGGGGTTATTGCCAAACATCACCACCAGTTTTGTATTGGCGATATCATCCGGACTATTGCCGTCGTTGCCGCCGAACATATAGCTCATGGCCGCGCTGATTTGGGCGGTGCTGTAGCTACCGTAACGGCTGAGATAGCCGCCGCAGGCGTTCATCAGGCGATACGGTACGTTAGAATTGGTAATATTGCCGCCGTCCACGCCGGTACCGTAAAGGACATGTACCGCTTCGTTGCCGTAATCCTTGAGGATACGTTTCAGGTTATCGCCGATGGTATCCAACGCTTCATCCCAACTGATACGTTCGAATTTGCCTTCTCCTCGTTTACCAACGCGTTTCATCGGATATTTCAGGCGATCGGGATGATTCATCCGGCGACGAATAGAACGGCCGCGCAGGCAGGCGCGTACCTGATGGTTGCCATATTCATCGTTGCCCGTGGTATCTGATTCAACCCAATATACGGTGTCATCTTTTACGTGCAGGCGCAGCAGGCAGCGGCTGCCGCAGTTAACGGTACATGAACTCCAGACCGCTTTTTCTGCCACATTGCCGGATGCGAGGTCTGCTGCGGCGTGTGCGATGCGGGAGAACGGAAGGGTGAAAGCGCTACTGGCAAGCGCAAGGCTACCGATAGCGGAGGTTTTCACCAGGCTTCGTCGGCTGATACTGGCCGCCATTAATGCCTCAGGGTTGGTGATTTTCATAACAGCTCACTATGCTCATCCAAAAAAGAGTTTTAAATGTCGTTGTGTTCGCAAAACGGGGAGCTCCGGGCGCGTAAAAACGTCCCGGAGCAGGCGGCTTAGATTTTTTCGATTTCCACCAGATTTGTATGTTGAGGATTCCCTTTTGCCAGGGGGGAAGGACGCAGCGTCGTGAGCGTATTGATGCAGGCGCCGTGGTCAATTTTATCGCCAGCCATATCCGCATTATGCCATGCGCCCTGACCCATCGCGCTGACGCCCGGCAGAATACGCGGCGTGACTTTGGCGGGTAGACGCACCTCTCCACGATCGTTAAAGACGCGAACCTTATCGCCATTCGCGATACCGCGTTTTTGCGCATCGAGCGGATTTATCCACACCTCCTGGCGACAGGCGGCCTGCAGAACATCAATATTGCCGTAGCTTGAATGGGTACGGGATTTATAGTGAAAGCCAAGCAGCTGTAGCGGGAAGGTGCTCCGCTTCGGATCGTCCCATCCTTCAAAAGTAGGGGTATAAATCGGCAGTGGGCTTATCACGTCGCCTTCCGCCAGCTCCCAGGTACTGGCGATGTGAGCGAGTTTGCTTGAGTAGATTTCGATTTTACCGGACGGCGTTTTTAACGGATTGGCCTGCGGATCTTCACGAAATTTTTTATAGGCGACAAAGTGGCCGTTGGGATCTTTGCGTTTATAGATGCCCATTTTTTTCAGATCGTCATACGCGGGCAATGCCGGATCTCTTGCCTGCATTTTGGCGTACAGATATTGCAGCCATTGCGCCTGTGTACGGCCTTCGGTAAACCGCTGATACACATCGTCGCCGAGGCGTCTGGCGATTTCGCTGAGTACCCAGTAGATGGGCTTGCGCTCGAACTTAGGCGTCGTCGCCGGTTGGATAAAAATCAGATATCCCATATTGCCGGCGTAATCATTGGGGATGATATCCTCCTGTTCGACGGTCATGAGATCCGGCAGTAAAATATCAGCGTACTTCGCGGAAGAGGTCATAAAGTTGTCGATGACCACAATCATTTCGCATTTCGCTTCATCCTGAAGAATTTCATGGGTTTTATTAATATCCGAATGCTGATTAATCAGGGTGTTGCCAGCGTAGTTCCATAGAAATTTGATCGGGACATCCAGCTTATCTTTGCCGCGTACGCCGTCGCGCAGGGCGGTCATTTCCGGGCCGCGCGCAATGGCGTCCGTCCAGCTAAAGCAGGAGATGGCGGTTTTAACGGGATTCTCCAGGACCGGCAGACGTTCAATGGTAATGGTGTAAGTGGATTCGCGTGCGCCGCTATTACCGCCATGAATGCCGACGTTGCCGGTCAGAATCGGTAACATGGCGATGGCGCGAGCGGTTTGTTCGCCGTTCGCCTGACGCTGCGGGCCCCAACCCTGACAGATGTAGGCCGGCTTGACGCTGCCTATCTCGCGCGCCAGTTTGATAATCCGATCGGCGGGGATGCCGGTAATATGCGATGCCCACTGCGGCGTTTTGGCGATACCGTCCTCGCCCTGACCCAAAATATAAGCCTTATAATGGCCATTGGGGGGCGCGTCAGCCGGAAGGGTTTTTTCATCGTAGCCGATGCAATAGTTATCGAGAAAAGGCTGGTCAACGAGATTTTCGTTAATCAATACCCAGGCAATTCCCGCCACCAGCGCGGCATCGGTGCCGGGGCGAATCGGTATCCACTCGTCTTCACGTCCGGCAGCGGTATCGGTATAGCGCGGATCTATTACGATCATGCGCGCATTTGAGCGTTCACGCGCTTGCTCCAGAAACCAGGTAATGCCGCCGCCGCTCATGCGTGTTTCAGCCGGATTATTGCCGAACATGACCACCAGTTTACTGTTTTCGATATCAGATGTGCTGTTGCCGTCGTTGGAACCATAGGTGTAGGGCATGGCGCAAGAAATTTGCGCGGTACTGTATGAGCCGTATTGATTCAACGAACCGCCGTAGCAGTTCATCAAACGCTTCACCGGCGAGGCGGCAGGCGACGAGCGGGTTATGTTGCCGCCTACGATGCCGGATGAATAGTGGATATAAACGGCTTCATTGCCGTAGGTCTCTACGGTCTTTTTCAGGCTGGCGCTAATGGTGTCCAGTGCTTCCTGCCAGCTAATGCGTTCAAATTTGCCTTCGCCGCGGCGGCCAACGCGTTTCATGGGATAGTTAAGGCGATCCGGATGGTTAATACGCCGACGGATTGAACGGCCCCGCAGGCAGGCGCGAACCTGATGATTGCCGTAGACATCGTCGCCAGTGTTATCAGTTTCAACCCACCAGACTTCATTATCTTTTACATGCAGACGCAGGGCGCAGCGACTGCCGCAGTTGACCGAACAGGCGCCCCAGACGATTTTATCTTCTTCGTTGCGCATAGCCTGCTGCACCGCCGCGGCCGCGGTACGCATCCCAAACGGTAAAGATACGCCTCCGGCAGCCAGCGCCAGTGAGCCAAGCGCCGCTGATTTCACTAACGTCCTGCGGCTAACGCCTGTTTGTTGCTTTTCTCCGGGCATCACTCACTCCATTGTCGTTATTATTTCGCTATATATTGATAACTATAACGAAATTATTAACATGCTAATGATGTAATGAGTTTACCCCTTTGGGAGTAAGGATTATTAATCCATGTCAAAGAGCGTTACCCTCCGGACCCGGAGGGCAGGAGGAGGTTATTGCGGTTCGGCGGATGAACCGTCCTGAGCGGGAGAGGTATTGGCTGGCGCATTGCCGCTGCTGGTGCGGGTATAAAGAATTTTATGCGTGTCGTTCGCGCAATGGCCCACCACCTGTGAGTCCGGCTGATCGGCCTGGTCGTTAGGAACGATAGTGAGCGTAAAATTATCCGCCGGCACGCCGTTATTGATGATACGTTGTTCAATATCGCTTTTTACTCTCTCGCACGATCCCGGTGCCGCCATCACCAGCGAGGGGGCGCTAACTAACGCCAGAGCGGCTATTGCAGTTGCGATTTTCATCATGAACTCCTGTGATTAATGACGATGTTCTAAGCTTAGCATTTTTCGTGTAAATAACTGTATTTGCTAATATGATGATAAATATCTTTTCATCCTGGTGATACGTGTGAAGAAACCCCTTTTACTGACGTTATTGTGCATGATACTGGCAGGTTGTGATAACCCGAAATCCCTTGAGTCTTTTACGCCGGAAATGGCCAGTTTTTCGAACGAATTTGATTTTGATCCATTACGTGGTCCGGTAAAGGATTTCAGCCAGACATTGATGAGTGAGAATGGCGAAGTGGCGAAGCAGGTCACCGGTACGCTTTCACAGGAAGGCTGTTTTGATACGCTTGAGTTACACGATCTGGAGAATAATACGGGGCTGGCGCTCGTGCTGGATGCCAATTATTACCGGGATGCTCAGACGCTGGAAAAAAAGGTGCAGTTACAGGGGAAGTGCCAGCTGGCGGCGTTGCCTTCGGCGGGCGTGACCTGGGAGACGGACGACAACGGTTTTGTGGTATCGGCGACGGGCAAAGAGATGAAGGTCGAGTACCGCTATGATAGCGAAGGCTATCCGTTAGGTAAGACAACCATAAACTCGCAGAATACGCTCTCTGTGACGGCAAAACCCTCCGCGGACCCGCGTAAAAAGCTGGATTACACGGCAGTCAGCCGGGTGGATGATCGACAGGTCGGCAACGTCACACAGAGCTGCGAATATGATGCGTACGCGAACCCTGTTGACTGCCGGCTTGTTATCGTCGATGAGAGCGTTAAGCCGGCAGTGTCCCACCATTACACCATTAAAAATCGTATCGATTACTACTAAACCGGGCGCGGTGCGACTCTCCGTGACTACCGCGCCGCGTTTACTGCGCGGTGGGTTTCAGGAGCGTAGAACCGGACGTTTTATGTTCATCCAGATACTGCTGCTGGAAGATACACATGCGGATGGTGTTACGGTATTCGCCGTTAATGAAGAACTCATGAATCAGCTCGCCTTCTACTCTAAACCCGAGTTTACGGTAGATGTGAATCGCTTTTTCATTCTCTTTATCGACGATCAAATACAATTTATAGAGATTGAGTACGGTAAATCCGTAATCCATCGCCAGTTTGGCCGCGCGTGACGCCAGGCCTTTTCCCTGGTACTCCGGCGAGATAATAATCTGAAATTCCGCCCGCCGATGCACATGGTTAATTTCCACCAGTTCTACCAGCCCGGCGTTTTCACCGTCGCATTCGACGACAAAGCGCCGTTCGCTTTGGTCGTGGATGTGTTTGTCGTAGAGATCCGACAGTTCGACAAAAGCCTCATACGGCTCTTCAAACCAGTAACGCATAACGCTGGCATTATTATCAAGCTGGTGGACAAATCGTAAATCTTCACGCTCAAGCGGGCGCAGTCTGACCTTGTAGTCACTTGTCATACTGTATCCTTACACTTCCTTTTAGTTATCCTGCATCAGGGCGTAATAACGCGACCTGTACGACGATCCAGACACCGCAGCGTATTGGGCTCCCAATAGGCGTTGATGTTGGCGCTTTGCTCGCATTTATCGCGGTTATCAAAGGCGGCATCGGCTTTGTCCCACTCTTTTTCTGCGCGGGTATTCACTTTCTGGCGCAGACTGCGAGTGTCGTTCCATTGTTCCTTTTCCATCGCCGCTTCCTGACGACTTTGTGCGCTATCTCCCGATTCAATCACCAGTTTACTGGTTTCAGCGAATGCGGAAGTAGTATATACAACGGCCGCCAACGTAAGCATTGCCGTCAGGCACAGGCGTTTGCTCAGCGTATTGTTCATCACAACATCCTTTCATTAGAGGGGAAAAGCGGTAAACCACCTGTAAATTCTACACCAATCCTTATGCCTGGCATATACACAAGAATGGCCGGATAACCGTAACGATATTCTGTTGTATTATCACTTATCATTTCGTAACCAAATGAATCTCATGCTAAAGACGACTCTGCTTTTCTTTGTCACCGCCCTCTGTGAAATCATTGGATGTTTTCTTCCCTGGCTATGGCTTAAGCGCGGCGCCAGCGTGTGGTGGCTTCTGCCCGCCGCCGCGTCACTCGCGTTATTCGTCTGGCTTTTGACCTTGCATCCGGCGGCGAGTGGGCGGGTTTATGCGGCTTACGGTGGGGTATATGTCTGTACTGCGCTCCTGTGGTTACGTGTTGTCGATGGCGTCCGGCTCACGGTTTATGACTGGTGCGGCGCGCTGATCGCGCTGTGTGGAATGCTGATTATCGTCGTCGGATGGGGACGTACGTAACATTGCCGCGCGACCAGAACATTTTGTGATCTGGCAGCGCTTTTTACATCAATATACTTGTATGGTAGTAGCTCAGTTGGGTAAATTTCCTGCATCCCATAATGCGATGTAAGGAATAAAAATGAAGATTGTAGGGGCTGAAGTTTTTGTTACGTGTCCAGGGCGTAACTTCGTCACCTTAAAGATAACCACGGAAGACGGGATCACCGGTCTGGGGGATGCCACCCTGAACGGACGCGAGCTCCCGGTGGCCTCGTACCTTACCGATCACCTGTGCCCACAGCTCATCGGGCGGGATGCTCGCCGCATCGAAGATATTTGGCAGTTCTTCTACAAAGGCGCGTACTGGCGCCGTGGCCCTGTCACCATGTCCGCCATTTCCGCGGTTGATATGGCGCTATGGGATATTAAAGCCAAAGCCGCCAATATGCCGTTGTATCAGTTACTCGGCGGCGCTTCGCGTGAAGGCGTCATGGTGTATTGCCATACCACAGGCCACACCATCGACGATGTGCTGGAAGACTACGCGCGTCATAAAGAGCAAGGGTTCAAAGCAATCCGCGTGCAGTGCGGCGTTCCGGGGATGAAAACCACCTACGGCATGGCGAAAGGCAAGGGGCTGGCCTATGAGCCCGCGACAAAAGGCCAGTGGCCGGAAGAACAATTGTGGTCAACGGAAAAGTATCTCGATTTTACGCCAAAGCTGTTTGACGCCGTGCGTAATACGTTCGGGTTTAATGAACATCTTCTGCACGATATGCATCACCGACTGACGCCTATTGAGGCTGCCCGCTTTGGCAAAAGTATTGAAGACTATCGTTTGTTCTGGATGGAAGACCCGACGCCGGCTGAAAATCAGGCGTGCTTCCGCCTCATCCGCCAGCATACGGTCACGCCGATTGCCGTAGGCGAAGTCTTTAACAGTATCTGGGATTGCAAACAGCTCATTGAAGAGCAATTGATTGACTATATCCGCACCACGCTTACCCATGCCGGTGGTATTACCGGGATGCGCCGCATTGCTGATTTTGCCTCGCTCTACCAGGTGCGTACCGGTTCGCATGGGCCGTCCGATCTGTCGCCGGTTTGTATGGCCGCTGCATTACATTTCGACCTGTGGGTGCCTAACTTTGGTGTGCAGGAGTTTATGGGCTACTCCGAACAGATGCTGGAGGTTTTCCCGCATAACTGGACGTTCGAGGGCGGCTATATGCATCCGGGCGACAAGCCAGGACTGGGCATTGAGTTCGATGAAAAACTGGCGGCGAAATATCCGTACGATCCAGCCTATTTGCCGGTGGCCCGCCTGGAAGACGGCACACTGTGGAACTGGTAAGGAGCGAAAAATGAAAAGCATCGTAATCGAAAAACCGAATACATTAACTATCGAAACGCGCGCGCTTCCGCAGCCTGCGCCGGGCGAAGTTCGCATTAAAGTGAAACTGGCGGGTATCTGCGGTTCCGATAGCCATATTTATCGGGGACATAATCCCTTTGCAAAATATCCCCGTGTCATAGGCCATGAATTTTTCGGTGTCATCGACGCGGTAGGCGACAACGTCAATCGCGACCGGATAGGAGAACGGGTATCCGTCGATCCGGTGATCAGTTGCGGGCATTGTTACCCTTGTTCAGTCGGTAAACCCAATGTGTGTACCTCGCTGGTGGTGCTGGGCGTGCATCGTGACGGCGGTTTCAGCGAGTATGCGGTGGCGCCGGCCCGTAATGCTCATCGCATACCGGACAGCATCGCAGATCATCATGCCGTCATGGTTGAGCCGTTTACCATTGCGGCAAATGTGACGGGGCAGGTGAATCCGACCGAGCAGGACGTGGCGCTTATCTATGGCGCAGGCCCGATGGGACTGACGACCGTACAGGCGCTGAAGGGGGTTTATCAGGTTAAAACGGTCATAGTCGTTGATCGCATTGAAGAGCGTTTAGCGATGGCGAAGCAGAGCGGCGCTGACTGGACCCTCAATAATGGTCAACATTCACTGGCGGAATTTCTACAGCAGAAGGCGCTAAAACCGACCTTGATTGTCGATGCCGCCTGTCATCCCGCTATCCTGCAAGAGGCGATTACACTTGCATCGTCTGCGGCACGCATTGTCCTGATGGGATTTTCCAGCGACCCGTGTGAGATTGTACAGCAGGGTATTACCGGAAAAGAGCTGGCTATTTATTCATCGCGTCTTAATGCCAATAAATTCCCGGTCGTGATTGACTGGCTGAATAAAGGGCTTATTGATCCGGATAAGCTGATAACGCATACATTTGATTATCAACATGTCACCGACGCGATTGAGCTTTTCGAGAAAGACCAGCGTCAATGCTGCAAAGTCTTACTCACGTTTGCGAAATAATATAAATAATTGCGAGTAAGTGGTACGCATCTTACCTCTTAGAGATTGCCTATATGACACAAATAAAGCATGAACGATCGACTCAGGATTTAGTGCGCGCTGCCGTATCTGGCTGGTTAGGCACCGCGCTTGAATTTATGGATTTTCAGTTATATTCACTAGGCGCGGCTCTGGTCTTCCATGAGATATTTTTCCCGGAACAGTCTGCCGCGATGGCGCTTATTCTGGCAATGGGCACCTATGGTGCAGGTTATATAGCCAGAATTATCGGCGCCTTTGTTTTTGGTAAAATGGGCGACCGCATCGGACGAAAAAAAGTATTGTTTATTACTATCACCATGATGGGGATCTGCACCACGCTGATTGGCGTACTGCCGACGTATGCGCAAATCGGCATTTTTGCGCCAGTATTACTGGTAACATTGCGAATTATACAGGGGCTGGGCGCCGGGGCGGAAATTTCCGGCGCGGGTACCATGCTGGCCGAGTATGCGCCGAAAGGAAAGCGTGGCATCATTTCCTCGCTGGTCGCGATGGGCACCAATTGCGGTACGTTGAGCGCGACGGCGATCTGGGCGGTGATGTTCTTTGCGCTTGAACGCGAACAACTGATCGCCTGGGGATGGCGTATTCCTTTCCTGGCGAGCGTCGTTGTTATGATATTCGCGATCTGGCTGCGAATGAATCTGAAAGAAAGTCCGGTATTCGAAAAAGTAAGCGAAGGTGAAAAATCGCCAGCGTTAACGCCTGCGTCAGAAAATACATTGGGCGCGATGTTTACCAGCAAATCTTTCTGGCTGGCCACAGGTTTACGTTTTGGACAAGCGGGGAATTCCGGACTTATTCAAACCTTCCTTGCCGGATATTTAGTTCAGACGTTATTATTTAACAAATCTATCCCAACCGATGCGTTAATGATAAGTTCCGTAATTGGTTTTATCACTATCCCACTATTAGGGTGGTTGTCCGATAAATACGGCCGTCGGCTGCCGTATATAATATTGAATATCTCCGCGATTATTCTCGCCTGGCCGATGCTGTCTATTGTGGTAGATAAAACGTATAGCCCTGGCGTTATTATGGCAGCGCTCATTGTTATTCATAACTTTGCCGTGCTGGGATTATTTGCGCTGGAAAACATCACCATGGCGGAAATTTTCGGATCGCGTAATCGCTTCACCCGGATGGCGATTTCAAAAGAGGCTGGGGGGCTGGTGGCGGTTGGCTTTGGCCCCGTCCTCGCAGGGATCTTTTGTAACATGACCGATTCCTGGCTGCCCATCTTAATTATGCTGGTGCTCTACTCGTGTATTGGTCTGATTTCTGCGCTGTTGATGCCGGAGGTCAGAGATCGCGACCTGAATCTGCCTGAGGATGCGGCGGAAGCGACAGCGGCAGAGAAGTTACGCCACTCCGCAACCCAGACGAGTTAAATCGTGTCGACGGTATGGCCGGAACGCTAATGCGGTTTCGGCCATGCTGTCCGGTCACTTTTGTTTAATCAGTGTAAATCCAAATGCACCAGGGCAGGCGTTACTCTGCGACTGTTCCGCTTTCAGAATATAGAGGTTATAAAATGCAAAACAGGCTTTTATCGGCAAAGGCGACGCTTCCTGATTACGATCGCGCGGCGCTGGCGGCGCGGATGGTCCATCTCGGTTTTGGCGCGTTTCATCGCGCGCATCAGGGGGTTTATACAGATATTCTGGCTGCGGAGCAGCATAGCGACTGGGGCTATTATGAGGTTAATCTTATTGGCGGCGAACAACAGATTGCCGATCTAAAGCAGCAGGATAACCTCTATACCGTGGCGGAGATGTCGGCGGAAGCCTGGACGGCGCGTGTGGTGGGCGTCGTCAAAGCGGCGTTGCATGTCCAGGTTGATGGTCTGGAACGTGTGCTGGCGGCGATGTGCGAACCGCAAATAGCGATTGTGTCTCTGACCATTACCGAGAAAGGGTATTGTCATTCGCCAGCCACGGGCCAACTTCTGCTGGAACATCCCATGATTGCCGCCGACCTGCAAAATCCGCATCAACCGCTAACGGCACCGGGTATTATTGTCGAAGCGTTAGCGCGTCGTAAAGCCGCAGACTTACCGGCATTTACCGTGATGTCCTGCGATAACATGCCGGAAAATGGGCATGTGACGCGTCAGGTTGTGACGGCTTACGCCCGGGAGGTGGATGCGGAACTGGCGATATGGATCGAGCAAAACGTGACATTTCCGTCAACGATGGTTGATCGGATTGTCCCTGCGGTCACGCCGGAGACGCTGGATAAAATCGAACAACTGACCGGCGTGCGCGATCCGGCGGGCGTCGCCTGCGAACCGTTTCGTCAGTGGGTGATAGAAGATACGTTTGTGGCGGGTCGTCCGCTGTGGGAAAACGCGGGCGCGACGTTGGTCGCCGACGTGGTTCCGTTTGAAGAGATGAAACTGCGAATGCTTAACGGCAGTCATTCATTCATGGCTTATCTGGGGTATCTTGCCGGCTATCAGCATATTAATGACTGCATGGCTGACGACAACTATCGTCTGACCGCGCAGGCGTTAATGTTACGCGAGCAGGCGCCCACGCTGAAAGTCCAGGGGGTAGATTTACAGCGTTATGCCGATCAGTTGATTGCGCGTTACCGTAATCCGGCGCTGCGTCATCGTACCTGGCAGATTGCGATGGATGGCAGCCAGAAACTTCCGCAGCGTATGCTGGACTCCGTTCGCTGGCATCTTGCTAATCATAGCGATTTTGATTTGCTGGCGCTGGGCGTAGCGGGGTGGATGCGTTACGTTGGTGGCGTGGATGAACAGGGCAAGGCGATCGACATTAGCGATCCGCTATTGCCGGTTATTCAGCGCGCCGTGGCAAACAGTGAAGAAGGCGCCAGTCGTGTTAAGGCGCTGCTGGGAATGGCAGAAATTTTCGGCAACGATTTGCCGCAGGCGGCGCGGTTTACGCAAAAAGTGCAAGAAGCCTATGACAGTTTACTGACATATGGCGCGAAAGCGAGCGTGGCGAAATATGCCGAGCGGTTGAAGTAGCGCAACAGAGACCCGGTAGCATTATGCTACCGGGAAGGCCGGAGCGGTTATTAGCGGCCAGTGGTATCAGTTCATGCCAAGACGAATCAGTTCGACCGGCGCGAATTTACCTTCACAACCTTCGACAATCACCGTTTTGCCGCGGCGAATTTGACCTGCATCCAGACCTTCGCTCTCAATGGCTTTGATAATCCCGGTATGACCTGTGCCGCTTATCATGACCCGGCTACCGGTAGTGATTGCGTTACGGTTACGATCGTATGTCATCATGGTGTTTTCTCCTTTCAAACTTACTGCCAAAGCCCGCAGGTTTCCCCGCATGACGGGCGACATATAAATACGCTTATCGTTGCGAATTTTTTTTGTTTTTGATCAAGCTCACGGCTTTTTAGGCGGGAATGTGCAGGGTGAGAAAGCGAAGAAGGCGTCTCACCCCGACGTTAAAGGGAGTTACTCTTCGCTAAACCAGCCGCTGTTTTCCTGACGGATAAGCTGAACGGATTCGCTAATTTCTTGCAAATGCTGGGTCATTGCGCTCTCAACCGCATTGCCGTCACGATTTTCCAGCGCGGAGAAAATATCATGGTGCTGGCGCAACAACATCTCCGGCGGAGAAACATGATCCAGACTCATATAGCGAACCCGGTCGATTGTCGCTTTGATATTTTCAATGGTATCCCACGCTAACTGGCAATCGGCGATCTGCGCCAGCTTTTGGTGGAAATCGTCATCAAGCTGGAAAAAATCATCAATCTGTTTGCGCTCGATAGCAATATGTTGCAGGTGCAGGTTTTGCGCCAGTTGATAGCACTGGTTGTCGGTGATCATCGCCGCCGCACGGCGGACCACCGCGCATTCGATCGCCTGCCGAACAAAGCAGCCATTCTGTACCTGAGAAAGCGAAATCTTATTCACATAACTACCGCGCTGAGGGCGGATCTGAATCAACCCATTTTCCGCCAGCTTTATAAAAGCCTCGCGCACCGGTTGACGCGAAACGTTAAAACGGGTTGAGACCTCTTTTTCTGATAGCGGCGTGCCAGGCGGGATAAGACAATGCACGATATCACGCCGAAGAATACGGTAAATTTGCTGGTTGACAGGCTGTGTAGGGTTAAGCTGCGTTTCGACGGTCATTCATTCTTACTTTTTAGGCGGTTGACCCGGATACTCTACCACTTTTCCGTGGCGGTCTATACCGATCATGTTTCTGGTTGCAGATACGTTTGCCAGGGATTACCCGGCCCGCAGACCGGGTATAACCCCTTAGCTACGGTGGACGCTGAGCCCTGCGAAGGATTGGGCAACAGGCATCATTTCAACGGTATTAATATTCACATGCGCGGGGAGTGTGGCCACCCACCATACCGCTTCGGTAATGTCTTCTGGCGTGAGCGCGGTGGTATTTTCGTAGGTTTTACCCGCTTTCTCATCGTCGCCTTTGAAACGGACGCTGGAAAACTCGGTACCGCCAACCAGACCCGGTTCAATGTCGGTCACGCGAACCGCCGTGCCGTGTAAATCCGTGCGCAAATTCAGGCTAAACTGGCGCACAAAGGCTTTCGTCGCGCCATAGACGTTGCCACCAGCATAAGGCCAACTGCCGGCGGTTGAACCGATGTTAATGATATGACCGCGATTACGTTCGACCATTCCTGGCAGCACGGCGCGGGTCATATAAATTAAGCCTTTATTATTAGTATCGATCATAGTTTCCCAGTCTTCTACGCTGGCTTTATGCGCCGGTTCAAGACCCAGCGCCAGACCGGCGTTATTGACCAGCACATCAATATCGCGCCACTGCGCAGGCAGAGAGGCCATCATCTCTTCGATGGCCGCGCGGTTGCGCACGTCCAGTTGGGCGGTCAATACGTTCTCGCCAAGCTCATCTTTTAACGCTTGCAGGCGTTCATGACGACGTCCCGTGGCAATGACTTTATGTCCATTCTCAACAAAACGGCGTGCAATGCACTCGCCAAACCCTGCGGTTGCTCCAGTTACTAAAACGATCATCACACAGTTCCTCAACGCTTTTTGTGTTGTATTACCATAGCACGCGGCGTTTATGAAAGGGTAATCCTGGTTAACACGGTTGCGGTCAGCATAGGGGGAAGCTTACTCTTATGATCAACCTATTTTCAGGAGTGAAAAATGTCGACGAATCCTTTGTTAGACCAGAGTATGTTGCCCTATCAGGCACCGCGTTTTGATCGGATCAAAGATTGCCATTATCGTCCTGCTTTTGATGAGGGCGTGCGGCAAAAACGCGTGGAAATCGAGGCCATCGTCAATCATCCGGCGGCCCCTGATTTTACGAATACGCTTCTGGCGCTGGAGCAAAGCGGGGCGCTTCTGTCACGCGTCACCAGCGTTTTTTTCGCGATGACGGCCGCGCACACTAACGATGAACTCCAGCGGTTGGATGAGGCCTTTTCTGCCGAGCTGGCGGCGCTCTCCAACGATATTTATCTGAATAGCGCGTTATTCGCTCGCGTGGATGCCGTCTGGCAACAGCGTCACTCACTGGGGCTGGATGATGAGTCGCTACGGTTGGTCGATGTTATCCATCAGCGTTTTGTGTTGGCAGGCGCGCAGCTTGCCGAAGAGGATAAAGCGCGACTGAAGGTATTGAATACTGAATCCGCGACCTTAATGAGTCAGTTTAATCAGCGTCTGCTGGCGGCAAGTAAAGCGGGCGGGCTGGCGGTAGATGACGCGCATTGCCTGGCAGGATTAAGCCCGGAAGAAATGACCGTCGCTGCTGAAGCGGCGCGTGAAAAAGGCCTGGAGGAGCGCTGGTTCATTCCGCTCCTTAATACGACGCAACAGCCTGTGCTTGCTACGCTGCGCGATCGCCAGACCCGCGAAAATTTATTCGCAGCGTCATGGACTCGGGCGGAAAAAGGAGATGCCCACGATACCCGCGCTATCGTTCAGCGTCTGGTAGAGATTCGTCGCTGTCAGGCAAAACTGCTGGGTTTCCCCAATTATGCCGCATGGAAAATGGCCGATCAGATGGCGAAAACGCCGCAAGCCGCACTGAGCTTTATGCGTGGCATTGTGCCGCCAGCGCGTCAGCGTGTACTCAATGAACAGGCGGAAATTCAGAACGTCATTGATGGTGAGCAGGGCGGCTACACCGTTCAGGCCTGGGACTGGATGTTCTATGCCGAACAGGTACGGCGGGAAAAATATGCGTTAGATGAAGCGCAACTGAAGCCCTATTTTGCCTTAAATACGGTGTTGCAAGAGGGGGTTTTCTGGACCGCCAACCAGCTATTCGGCATCACCTTCGTCGAGCGTTTTGACATTCCGGTGTATCACCCTGATGTTCGGGTGTGGGAGATTTTCGATTCCGATGGTGTCGGCATGGCGTTATTTTATGGCGACTTCTTCGCGCGGGACTCGAAAAGCGGCGGCGCTTGGATGGGGAATTTTGTCGAGCAATCCACACTCAATGAAACCCGGCCCGTTATATACAATGTATGTAACTATCAGAAACCGGTTGATGGGCAGCCTGCATTACTGCTTTGGGACGACGTTATTACGCTCTTCCATGAGTTTGGTCATACGTTACATGGTTTGTTTGCCGTCCAGCGCTATGCCACGCTTTCAGGTACCAATACGCCCCGCGACTTTGTCGAGTTTCCCTCCCAGATTAATGAGCATTGGGCGAGCCATCCACGCGTGTTCGAACGCTACGCGCGTCATGTCGACAGCGGTGAAAAAATGCCTGCTGATTTACAGGAAAGAATGCGCAAGGCGAGTTTATTTAATAAAGGTTACGATATGACTGAATTGCTCGGCGCCGCATTGCTGGATATGCGCTGGCACATGCTGGAGAAGAGCGTAGCAGAGCAGTCTGTCGCTGAGTTCGAGCAGCAGGCGCTGGCCGCCGAGCATCTTGATTTACCGGCGGTGCCGCCCCGCTATCGCAGCAGTTATTTTGCCCATATCTTCGGCGGCGGCTACGCAGCGGGATACTACGCCTACCTGTGGACGCAAATGTTAGCGGATGACGGTTATCAATGGTTTGTAGAGCAGGGCGGCCTGACGCGTGAAAACGGGCAGCGTTTTCGTGATGCTATCCTTTCCCGGGGGAATAGTACTGATTTAGAAACGCTTTATTCAGCCTGGCGTGGACATGAACCGCATATTGACCCCATGTTGCAATATCGTGGGCTCGATCGCTAAGCTGATACGGTTGTTCGGCACTGTCGAACAACCGCCTGAAAATGAATCCTGCATTTCTGATGACAGCCAGTTAAATTTATGGGGTTAAATTGTCTGAATATAACGAGGGCGTGCATTCGGATTTTTCTACTTATTTTTCCGTGGTGGCTTGATTGCCAAAGATTTATTACCGCTTCGCTGTTGATGTTTTCAAAAAATATATTTTCCGCCATGTGGTGGTATTATGTAAATAATGCAGAAATGAATTTGACACTGCGCACAGGGCGACTAGATTTAGAACTGTATCACATGATATGAGAAGACATATCATATTTAAAACGCAACATCATCATGAGGATTATATTATGGCAGAACATCGCGGCGGTTCCGGTAATTTTGCAGAAGATAAAGAGAAAGCCTCAGAAGCAGGTCGTAAAGGCGGCCAGCATAGCGGTGGGAACTTTAAAAACGACCCACAGCGTGCATCTGAAGCGGGTAAAAAAGGTGGCCAGAATAGCCACAGTGGCGGACGGAAATCCGGCAATTAATTTTACTCCTGATATTTCGTAAATATATTCTGAAATATTGCGCATACGATGCGGGCCATAGGCTCGCATTTTTTTAGAGTTGTTCTGACCGGTCAGATGAAATTATTGTTTATGCTTTCTTCGTTAACAGAAAAAGCAATTCAGCGAGGGCGAAGCGTACGCATTTTTCCAATACTTCCTGACAATCTCCGTTGAAATGTTGTCGGCTTGTAAAAGTTGTATTGTTAATATTCCAGGCAAACCAAACTGTGCCCGCCGGCGTGCCATCTTCGCCGCCTTCCGGACCGCCATAGCCGCTGATCGCTATGCTGATATTGACCTCAGCCTGATCCTTAGCGCCCTGTGCCATTTCAGTAACGACCGCTTCGCTGACGGCGGTATGTTCGGCAAGGCTGTGGCGTTGTACGCGTAAGATTTTTGCTTTGGCTTCATCAGTAAAGGTGACATAACCCACACCGTAAAATGAGGGCGTATCTTCTGCTGCGCACAATGCTGAAGCCAGTTTCCCGCCAGTGCAGGATTCTGCAGTGGTCAGACGGAGTTTCTGGTTAACCAGTAAATCACCAAGTTTTTTTGTCAGGCTATCGACGGATTCGGCTTCATCAAGGGTGACAATATCGTGCTGTTCTAATCTCATCGTTTATTTTTCCGTTACAGAGACAAATGAAATCTGTTCGTTCTTCTCAAGTATGGCATATTTATTTTATGACATTGTCAGTGAATGATTATTTTATCCAGTTACCAACAAACCCGCTGTTGCATAACTTGCTTACTTTCTTACGGCGATGACTGTCATTGATTATGCGTAAGGCCATTATCCTCAAAAAATAAAGCCGATTATTCTGAATTGCTATCAAGACGTTGATGCATATGACTTCAGCTATGTGGCAAGTTAACTATTACGCCGTTACGCTTTCGCGCTCACCGGCGCTGATATCGGTTGCATATTAATCCGGATGGGTTGATTTTATTGCTTAATATTCTGCGGGTAAATTCATGTTTGTAAAAACTAAAAATAGCGGCCAGACTTAATACGTCAAATAGACGTTATTAAGGAGAGAGCATGAAACTACAGGTGGCTGCATTTCTAAGTTTTCTGATAATGCCTTACGCGCTAGCGGATGATCAAGGGGGATTAAAAAAAGACGTGGCACCGCCGCCGCCTCATGCTATTGAGGATGGTTATCGCGGTACGGATGATGCAGAAAAAATGACCATCGAACAGGCAAAAACCCTGCATGATGGCGCGACCGTTTCGCTGCGCGGCAACCTTATTGATCATAAAGGTGACGATCGCTATGTATTTCGTGATAAATCCGGCGAGATTAACGTGATAATTCCTTCCGCCGTATTTGATGGGCGGGAAGTTCAGCCGGATCAAATGATCAACATTAACGGTAGTCTGGACAAGAAAGCGAAGGAACCGCTTGTTCGCGTGAACCGACTGCAAAAATAACGCGCGTTAACCGGCAATATCCAAGTCAGCCATACGGGGCATGCGGCTGGCCTGATACTATGGGTCTTGTAAAAGCGCCCTGGGGACAAAAGGTCCCATAATGTCTTATTCAGGTCTGGTTGCGTATCGTTTAAGCTTCATTGATATTGACGGTGCTACAGTCGTTAGAGATCCGTTATCCTCGCAAGAATTTGCCCGATAGCGTATAAGCAAAACACAAATCTATCCATGCAAGCATTTACCGCTGGTGAACCGGCGGTTTTTTTTGCCTGCCATCCAGACAAAAGCGGCCCCTTGCGCAACGATGCAGCAAGGGGCCAGCTCTGCGAGGGATTATCTCCGTTCATTAATCATCCCATTTGTGACTGAACCAGGCGGCCAGAAATCCGGAAAATAAAATAATTCCTAATACAACGATAAAAAGGTTAATACTGCCTAACATCTCGTTTCTCCTTATTTTAGCGTGCATCCTCTTTTTTAAAAAACCTCGTACAGACTATAGTACTAATTTATACTTAAGCAAAGTCTGAATTGCGTATTTATTTTACTGGAAGGGTAAAGCATTAGAATATTTTCGTCAGCGCCCAGGAATATTCCTGAATTACCGCAGTGACAGCAGATAATTAGCCTGCAATATATAGGGTTAACCCGGTGCGCCAGAAACAGCGCACATGACTGGCTGCAGATAATTAACAGGTGATAGCCTGTTGCGTAGGGGTAATCCGCATTCCTTTTAACATCAGTGCCCAGGCGAACACAATGGCGATTATCAGGACAACGAAAAGCGACCAGGCGGGAAGCGTCGTCAGGATGACGCCGCTGGCCAGCGGGTTTACCGCCGCACCCAGCCAGCCCAGCGATTGCGCTGAAAAATAGCTGGCTTTCATCCCGGCAGGCGCAATGTTGTCAATTAACATATATTCGCCGGGGGCATAAATAATTTCGCCAATCGTGAATACTGCCGCCGAAAGCCCCCAAAAAAACAGATTGTCGCCTGAAAAAATAAATCCGATGAGCCCGGCGATAAAAAAGACGGTGCCGGTCGTCATCATTGGTCGAATATTGACGGCGGTAAGTCGGCGGCCCACGGCGTATTGCAAACTGACCACAATAACCGCATTAACCGGCAGGACGACGGCTACCACTTTTTCCGCGAAGCCGCTATCGGCAACGACCATAACGTACTGTGAAATACAGGACGCAAAGGCGCCCCCCACAAAGGATGCCAGAAATGCCGAAAGCGTAAACCACAATAATGCTTTGTCGCGCAGCAGAACGGAGGGAGACCAGATAGCGGCATTTTTCCCCTCGCTGGCGGCAACCGATCGTGTCACCCATACCTGAATAAAGACCAGCGGGAATGCGGAACAGATGGCGGCAAGCCAGAAGGGTAAATTGATGCTTTGCATCACCAGCAGCGTGCCGAGCGGCGGGCCAACCGTCCAGCCGATGTTGAGTACAGTATAGTTGAGCGAAAAAATCCGTGTTTTTGTTGTCGCGGTGAGGTTATCGGCGAACCAGGCCTTCAGTACGGTAGAAAAAACCGAATAGGCGCAGTTAATAAGCGCAAAAAGCAGGACAACCAGTACGACATTATGCACCATTGGGATGGCGATAAATCCGCAGGCGAAGGCGATAATTGCGAGTAACATGTAGCGCTTTTTATCAAACTTGTCCGCCAGAATTCCAAAGCCAAGACTAAAGACGACGCCGATTGTTAACGCGCTGGTCAGCGCGTAGCCAATCAGATCCACGCCTAAGCCGTACTGACGGTTAAGATAGATGGTCATAAAGGGGAGCGTGGCGCCGCGTCCAATTGTCAATAACAGCGATGAGGCGAGTAGAGCCAACGTCGAACGTCTCAATCCTGGATTCATTTTTCCTGCCTGAAATGGAGGTTACGTATCGGGACGTTTTAATCTACCGTGCCCGCAAAAGCATGATGTCTATACGCTATAGCGTAGTCTTAACATACCATAACGCAGGATTTTGCCCATCGTGTGTTGTTCAATGCCATGCTCACGGTAAAAAGAAAAGTCCTGTTATGGCGCACTGATTTCCGATAACTTACCTTTTTACAAAATTTTAATAATGACAGGGGCCGATGATGTCGCGTAAAGACGGTTTTTTGGCGTTACTGGTGGTTGTCGTATGGGGGCTCAATTTTGTTGTCATCAAAGTAGGCCTGCACCATATGCCGCCATTATTGCTGGCAGGATTACGATTTTTACTGGTAGCGTTTCCGGCAATTTTCTTTGTCGCCCGGCCTCAAGTCCCGCTTACGCTGTTGCTGGGCTATGGCCTGACGATAAGCTTTGGGCAGTTCGCCTTTCTCTTTTGCGCGATAAAGTTTGGTATGCCCGCAGGACTGGCGTCGTTGGTATTACAGGCGCAGGCCTTTTTTACCATGGCATTGGGGGCGTTTGTTTTTAGCGAGCGGTTACAACGTAAGCAGTTGGCGGGGATTGCCCTGGCGATTATAGGTGTACTGGTATTGATTGAAGCCAGTCTCAACGGACAGCATATAGCGATGTCGGGATTTATGCTGACTCTGGCGGCGGCATTTAGCTGGGCCTGCGGCAATATCTTTAATAAAAAAATTATGCAACATAGCCCGCGCCCGGCGGTGATGTCGCTGGTGGTCTGGAGCGCGCTGATCCCGATCCTGCCGTTCCTGCTGTCATCGCTGCTACTGGAGGGGGCGGATCACATTACGCAAAGCCTTATTACCATTGATATGACGACGATATTGTCGCTGCTGTATCTGGCTTTTGTCGCCACTATACTTGGCTACGGCATCTGGGGCGCGTTACTGGGACGTTATGAGACCTGGCGCGTAGCGCCGTTATCATTGCTGGTGCCGGTAGTCGGGCTGGCGAGCGCCGCGGTGTTACTCGGGGAAACGTTGACCGGGATGCAACTTGCGGGCGCAGTACTGATTATGGCTGGACTCTATATCAATGTGTTTGGATTTCGTGTGCGCCGTACTGCGCGTGTCAGGGGATGAGGCATTATGTTACTAAGAAGACAAACGCTAATTTCAGACCATGCCGCGGGGTAATAGCGGCGGACTTGTCATAGCCAGACGGTACTAAAAAAATGCCCCGCAAAACGGGGCAAAGAGGTTAAAGGTGTTGGTCGTTATAATAGGGCACGCCTAATTCATCTGACTTATCGCTGTTCACGCTCACGGGGTGAAGGTCATTTGGCGGATCGCCTACACAGGGCAGCAGCATCACATCGCGGCTATTTTGCGCCACAGGTAACAAAGTTTGTTCTGCAATGCCATATCCGGAGGCGATAAGTAACAGACCCGGCAGGGCGGGAAACAGCATTTTCATAGTGCTCTTCGCGTGGCGCATAAACAAACTAGTAGTTGCCATGGTTCAGCGGCAGCATATACCGTGATTCGCCATGCATATTGGTGATCCGGTATTTGTGTGGCGGCACATCAAAATAGTTTTTGAACGTCCGGGTCAATGTTTGCTGTGACTCAAAGCCATAGCGTTCCGCCAGATAGAGAATGGGCTCGTTGCTCTCTTTTAATTTTTGCGCGATTTCCGTCATTTTACGGCTGCGGATGTATTGGCCTAATGAATGACCGGTCTCTTTTTTAAACATCCGTTGCAGGTGCCATTTGGAATATCCTGAACGCTCAGACACTTTTTCCAGTGAGAGCGGCGACTCCAGGTTATCCTCGATCCAGTCCAAAATGCTATGAATAGTAATAGCGTCAGTGTTGCGTCTGGACATCGTCATACCTCTTTTTTGTCTACGGCAGAATTTTCTTGAGCAAATACTCAAGCGTTGCCACTTCGTCCGCCGTTAAGTTTTTTGTTAATTCCTGATGCAGGTCTTGCCCTGGTCGTTGATGACATTGCTCACAAATTGCCGCGCCGTCCGGCGTTAGCTTCACCAGTACGCCGCGTTTGTCATTAGGATTCGGCAGTCTTTCGATCCAGCCTTTGCACAGCAGGCGGTCGAGCATTCGCGTCAATGCGCCGAGATCGACAGACAGCACTTTTTTAAGTTCAACCGGGGTAATACATCCCGCGCAGCGTATCGAGCAAAGCACTTTAAACTGTGTTGCGGTGATATCCAGCGGGGATAAATAGTTATTTAACAGGCGATCTTTTTTTTGATTTACCATGTAGATCAAGCGACCCAGCGGAATGATTTCATTGAACAGATCACTGGTGCTTTTCAAAATGGTTGCCCCGGCAAGTAATTAATTTCGTCAGATACTATTGCCCAGGCAAGTATAAGTCAACTAAATGAATTGGCCGATGCCACGATTTGCTAAAAGGCGTCCGGGGTATTGTGCTGTGATAACTTGTAACTAATTGATAATTACAGGTTATAGGTTGTAGAGGATATTAACTTGCACACTGGCGAAATGGCGCGCCTGGGCAATTTCACTTTATACTTCCGGTTCATGAAACGCTGATGGGTAAGAGATAGTATTATGATGGATTTGTTTAAAGCGATTGGATTGGGGCTGGTCGTACTGCTCCCGTTAGCCAATCCGCTAACCACCGTGGCGCTTTTTCTTGGCCTTGCGGGCAATATGAATAGTGCGGAACGCAACCGGCAGTCCTATATGGCTTCGGTTTATGTCTTCGCTATTATGATGGTGGCGTACTACGCCGGGCAGTTAGTCATGAACACCTTCGGTATTTCGATTCCAGGGCTACGGATCGCCGGGGGGTTAATCGTGGCGTTTATCGGCTTCAGAATGCTTTTTCCGCAGCAGAAGGCGCATGAGTCGCCGGAAGCGAAAAGCAAATCGGAGGAGCTGGCAGACGAACCGACGGCCAATATTGCGTTTGTTCCACTGGCTATGCCAAGCACCGCAGGACCGGGGACCATCGCAATGATCATCAGTTCCGCTTCCACGGTGCGTCATGGCGGCGAGTTTCCCGACTGGGTCATTATGGTCGCGCCGCCGATTATTTTTCTTGCCGTGGCGGTGATCCTGTGGGGATGCTTACGCAGTTCTGGCGCTATTATGCGGCTGGTGGGTAAAGGGGGGATTGAAGCGATCTCCCGCTTAATGGGATTCCTGCTGGTGTGTATGGGCGTGCAATTTATTATCAACGGCGTGTTGGAAATTATTAAAACGTACCACTAAGGCGCATTGTCGTCTGCCGAAAACCTGTTCCCGGCAGACGAATGTCTTAATGCGGTTGTTCTTCCAGCGTCACTGGCCATTTGCGGAATATGAGCACAGCCCATACCAGCGCGGCACAGGCGGGTATGGCGCCAATATAGCCGATGGCCGACATTGACCAGTGCAAACTCACCTGATTGCCTACCAGCGCGCCAGCGCCAATACCAATATTAAAGATGCCTGAAAATAGCGCCATTGCGACATCGGTCGCGTCCGGGGCCAGCGCCAGTACTTTCACCTGCATACCGAGCCCTATCACCATAATCGCGATGCCCCAGAAAATGCTCAGTATGGCCAGATGCGCTTCGCTATCCGCCGCAGGCAGCAGCAGAAGCAGACAGACAACCAGCAGGGCAATAGCGATACTGACGAGCGACGAGGCATGGCGATTACCCAGTTTACCAAACACGAGGCTGCCGATGATCCCGGCGCCGCCGAGGATCAGTAACAGGACGGTAGCAAAATTCGCACTGAGCCCGGCGACATTCTGAACGAACGGTTCAATATAGCTATAAGCTGTGTAATGCGCAGTCACCACAACGACGGTTAGTACATAGAGGCTCATTAGCGCCGGGCGCCGGAATAGCAAAGGTAAACTTTTTAGTGAGCCGGAATGCTCGCTCGGCAATTTCGGTAGAAGCTTAATCAGACATAGCAGCGTAATTAATGCGCCCATGCCGATGGCAAAAAAGGTGGTGCGCCAGCCAAAATACTGACCAACAACGCGACCTATCGGCAGCCCAAGCACCATGGCCAACGCGGTGCCGGTCGCTATCAGACTTAATGCCTGCGCGCGTTTCCCGGCAGGGGCCAGGCGGATCGCCAGAGAGGCGGTTATCGACCAGAAAATAGCGTGGGCGAAAGCGATGCCAATACGGCTAATGACCAGTACGGTAAAGTTCCATGCCAGGAAGGAGAGCACATGGCTGGCAATAAACAAAACAAACAGACAAATGAGTAGCTTACGGCGCTCCATTTGACTGGTAAGAAGCATAAAAGGCAGCGACATGACGGCAACTACCCAGGCGTAAATGGTTAGCATGATGCCGACCTGCGCGGTTTGCATATGAAAGCTTTCAGCAATGTCTGACAGCAAACCAACCGGCACAAATTCTGTGGTATTGAAAATAAAAGCGGCAATAGCAAGCGTAACTACCCGTAGCCACGCGACCTTGCGGGAAACTGGATTGATTGTCATAAAAATATTTCGGGTTAGTTGCGAGAAGGTGAGGCCGCGATCTTAAAACGTTTACTGGCGAAAAGACAATCATTTTGTGACCTGCTTCTCATTTACTTCGCAGGCCGTTTCGTCTTCAGTCGACGCTCGCCAGTTGGGCGTTAAGTAACTCGATAAAGGCCTCAAGCTGACGCGTCATCGCCCCGCGCCGCCACATTAGCCATGTGTTAAGCCAGCGCCACTTCTCCGCCAACGGCCAGGCTTCCACCTGATGATGTCCTGGCATACTGTTGAGCATACTTGCTGGCATCAGCGCAATACCTGCGCCGGCAATTACGCACGCCAACATTCCATGATATGACTCCATTTCGTGAATCGTACCGGGGGTCGCGCCATCGGCATGAAACCAGCTTTCGAAATGCCGTCGGTAAGAACAGTTGGCGCGAAAAGCATAGATGTTACAACCATTCACCTCGCTGGCCCGCGAAATGACGGAATGGCCGTGTGGCGCGACGATCATCATCTCTTCCTGGTAAACCGGTATACCTTGCAGCCCCGGATGCATTAGCGGGCCATCAATAAAGGCGGCGTTCAGCTTTCCTTCGAGCACGCCATCTAGCATGGCGCCGGAAGGACCGGTCGTTAACGCGAACTGAATTTTAGGGTAACGCTGGTTATAACCCGCCAGCAGCGCGGGGATACGTACGGCGGCAGTACTTTCTAACGCGCCGAGTGAAAACAGTCCTTGCGGTTCCTCTCCGGCAACCACCATGCGGGCTTCATCGACCAGCGCCAGGATCTGCTGGCTGTAACGTAAAAAGTTATGCCCGGCTGGTGACAGCCTGAGTCGCTGGTTTTCGCGAATAAACAGAGAGACGCCCAGGTCGGCTTCAAGCTGGCGGATACGCGTGGTCAGATTGGACGGAACGCGGTGCACTTTTGCCGCCGCCTGCGTAATGCTGCCCGTCAGAGCGACAGCGTTAAACATTTCCAGTTGCGTCAGGTCCATGGTTTTCTCAGTTCGTGAATAGTCTGGTTAATATTATTCATTTTTCAGAAAGGGTAAAGGGCGTCATGATGGTACAACTCCCCTGATAACGAGAGAAAGAACATGACCATGATGACTGCAACACAGGCGTTATCCGTGAATCCTGCGACCGGCCAGACGCTGGCGGCAATGCCCTGGGCTAACGCGCAAGAGATTGAACATGCGCTGAGTCTGGCGGCGAGCGGTTTCAAAAAGTGGAAAATGACATCAGTAGCGCAACGGGCGCAAACATTACGCGATATTGGTCAGGCGCTTCGCGCTCATGCAGAAGAGATGGCGCAATGTATTACGCGTGAAATGGGTAAACCCATAAAGCAGGCGCGTGCGGAAGTGACGAAATCCGCCGCGTTATGCGACTGGTAT
This sequence comes from Salmonella sp. SAL4457, assembly GCF_046548235.1. NCBI lineage: Bacteria > Pseudomonadati > Pseudomonadota > Gammaproteobacteria > Enterobacterales > Enterobacteriaceae > Salmonella > Salmonella sp. SAL4457. Next base: position 790,172 of record NZ_JBGDZO010000001.1, on the reverse strand, counting down.
GCGGAACATGGCCCGGCAATGCTGAATCCTGAGCCTACGCTGGTAGAAAATCAGCAGGCGGTGATTGAATACCGTCCGCTGGGCGTCATTCTGGCGATAATGCCGTGGAATTTTCCTTTATGGCAGGTGTTACGCGGGGCAGTGCCGATACTGTTGGCGGGGAATAGCTACTTGTTAAAACATGCGCCCAATGTCACGGGTTGCGCGCAGATGATAGCCCGAATCTTGACGGAAGCCGGTACTCCCGCTGGCGTCTATGGATGGGTGAACGCCAATAATGAGGGCGTGAGTCAGATGATTAACGATCCGCGAATCGCGGCGGTGACGGTGACCGGTAGCGTGCGCGCCGGCGCGGCGATTGGCGCTCAGGCTGGGGCGGCGCTGAAAAAGTGCGTACTGGAACTGGGTGGCTCGGATCCGTTTATTGTACTCAATGATGCCGATCTCGAGCTGGCGGTAAAAGCCGCGGTTGCCGGACGCTATCAAAACACCGGACAAGTCTGCGCCGCCGCCAAACGTTTTATTGTCGAAGAGGGCATTGCGCAGGCGTTTACCGATCGCTTTGTGGCGGCTGCCGCAGCATTAAAGATAGGTGATCCTCTGGTTGAAGAGAATGACCTGGGGCCGATGGCGCGCTTTGATTTGCGTGATGAACTCCATCAACAGGTGCAGGCTTCCGTCGCCGAAGGCGCACGGCTACTGTTGGGCGGAGAGAAAATCGCCGGGGAGGGCAACTATTATGCCGCGACCGTTCTGGCGGATGTCACACCTGACATGACTGCATTTCGTCAGGAGCTTTTTGGGCCTGTTGCCGCCATTACCGTTGCAAAAGATGCGGCGCACGCCCTCGTGCTGGCGAATGACAGTGAGTTTGGCCTGTCGGCGACGATCTTTACCGCCGACGATACGCTGGCCGCGGAGATGGCGGCGCGTCTTGAGTGCGGTGGGGTATTCATTAATGGTTACAGCGCCAGCGATGCGCGTGTGGCATTCGGCGGGGTGAAGAAAAGCGGCTTCGGTCGCGAGCTTTCGCACTTTGGTTTACACGAATTTTGTAATGTGCAGACCGTCTGGAAGAACCGCGTCTAATCGCCCTGACGTCGCGTGGCACCCTCTGCTATACTCGCAGGCCTTTTCAGACCTGCGAGCAAGGAGCATGTTGTGGCCAGGGCCATGGATAATGCAATTTTAGAGACGATTTTACAGCGCGTTCGCCCCCTCATTGGCCAGGGCAAAGTCGCTGAATATATTCCGGCATTAGCGTCCGTCGAGGGTTCAAAGCTGGGGATAGCGATTTGTACCGTGGACGGGCAGCATTATCAGGCGGGCGATGCGTACGAACGCTTCTCTATTCAGTCCATTTCGAAAGTGCTTAGTTTGGTGGTGGCGATGCGTCATTATCCGGAAGAGGAGATCTGGCAGCGTGTCGGAAAAGATCCTTCCGGCTCGCCGTTCAATTCGTTGGTTCAGTTAGAGATGGAACAAGGCATCCCGCGTAATCCATTTATTAATGCGGGCGCGCTGGTGGTATGCGACATGTTGCAAGGGCGGCTTAGCGCGCCGCGTCAGCGAATGCTGGAAGTTGTGCGCGCGCTTTGCGGCGTATCGGATATTACGTATGACGCTACGGTCGCGCGTTCTGAATTTGAGCATTCCGCCCGTAACGCCGCTATTGCCTGGCTGATGAAATCATTCGGTAATTTTCATCATGATGTGCCTACCGTGTTGCAAAATTACTTTCACTACTGTGCGTTGAAAATGAGCTGCATGGAACTGGCGAGGACGTTTGTCTTTCTGGCGAATCAGGGCGAGGCGTTTCATCTCGACGAGCCGGTAGTTACCCCCATGCAGGCCCGACAGATTAATGCGCTAATGGCGACCAGCGGGATGTATCAGAATGCCGGCGAGTTTGCCTGGCGGGTGGGATTGCCCGCTAAATCCGGCGTGGGCGGCGGTATTGTCGCCATAGTGCCGCATGAAATGGCGATTGCCGTCTGGAGTCCGGAGCTGGATCCTGCGGGAAACTCTCTGGCAGGTATCGCCGCGCTTGAGCAATTAACACAAACGTTAGGACGTTCGGTATACTGATGAATGCGCTTGAACCGCTCTTTGCCCGCCTGGCGCGATCGACATTTCGTTCGCGTTTTCGTCTCGGGATAAAAGAAAGACAATATTGCTGGGATAAAGGCGCGGAGGTGATTGATAAACACGCCGCCGATTTTATCGCCCAGCGACTGGCGCCAGCTCACCCGGCGAATGATGGTAAGCAAACGCCGATGCGGGGCCATCCGGTATTTATCGCGCAACATGCGACGGCAACCTGCTGTCGCGGGTGCCTGGCGAAGTGGCACCAGATACCTCAGGGAGAACCGCTGAGTAAAGCGCAGCAACAGTATATTGTCAGCGTTATCCATTACTGGCTGGTCATACAAATGAATCAGCGGTAGAGCAGCGCGTCGTTGCTGACGCTTTCCCTGATAAATTACCCTCATACCACTGATAGCAGCCGTTGACCGTCATATATCTCATGCGCTGAAGCGCATATTTAGTTACAACATACAGTTAGTTGTTTTTTTTTTCAACGCCTGTCAGCACTGTGCAAAAAAATGTTCTACAGGGCAGGGAACCCGTGTATCACCAGAAGCTTGCAACCTTGATCTGGATCACGTTTAATGACAGTGCTTTTTTACCTGCTGAAGATAATCATGATCGTTAGACCACAACAGCACTGGATTCGCCTGATATTTGTCTGGCATGGTTCCGTGTTATCTAAAATCTTTTCACGACTGCTCCTTAACTTTCTTCTTTCTATCGCCGTTATTATCATGCTGCCCTGGTACACAATGCTGGGTATTAAGTTTACCCTTGCGCCGTTTAGCATACTGGGCGTCGCTATCGCCATTTTTCTGGGGTTTCGCAATAATGCCTGTTATGCGCGTTACGTCGAAGCCCGACATTTGTGGGGGCAGTTGATGATCGCTTCACGCTCAATACTGCGTGAGGTGAAAACAACCTTACCTGATGAACGCGGTATCGAGGATTTTGTTCGATTACAAATCGCTTTTGCCCACTGTTTGCGTATGACATTGCGTCGACAGCCTCAGACGCAAGTTTTGGGCAACTATCTTGACCAGAGCGCGTTACAGAAAGTTGTCGCTTCCCATTCGCCCGCTAATCGTATCTTATTGCTGATGGGAGAGTGGCTGGCGATTCGCCGCCGCAGCGGAAAGCTTTCCGATATTTTATTTCATAGCCTCAACAACCGCTTAAATGATATGTCGTCAGTATTGGCCGGCTGTGAGCGCATCGCCAACACGCCGGTGCCTTTTGCCTATACGTTAATTTTGCATCGTACGGTTTATCTTTTCTGCATTATGTTGCCATTTGCACTGGTGGTTGATCTGCACTATATGACGCCGTTTATTTCGGTGCTGATTTCTTATACGTTTATCGCGCTGGATGCGTTAGCAGAAGAGTTGGAAGATCCGTTCGGTACTGAAAATAATGATTTACCGCTGGATGCGATATGCAATGCGATAGAAATCGATTTACTGCAAATGAATGATGAAAGGGATATTCCGGCAAAACGGATACCGGATAAACGCTATCAACTGACCTGAGCTCGACTTAACTGGCGCAGAATGTTCATCTGCGCCATAACCTGAATAGCAAAGTTTAATAGCCTTCTCCAACGCCGGTTTTGGCTGGACCGGAGTAGTGGACATGAACGATTCGCCATCCTGTGTTTGGTATCTTCGCCCACACCTGGCTTTCGCGGCCTGTCGTGTGTTGAGTCTGCCCATTATCACGGCGTACCGCGGTAAAATGCCAGTCGAACTCTGCAACGGCGGCATTGCCATACACATGAATAGCCGGGGGAGCGTCCAGTTTTAACGTGCGTTTGCTGAAGGTTTTACCCATAGTGGTGCCATAAAAATTTTCAGCGATCTGCGACCATCCGCGTTCGTGACCGCGTGGATGAATAAAACTGGTTTCCGGTGAAACATAAAAGAGCTGCTTGCCTAACGTTGGGTCTGCCTTATCTATTGAATAAAGGTAACGGTTAATGCCTTCTGTAATTTCTTGTTTAACGGTCGACGTAGCTTCATTTTGTGCGGCGGTTGGCGTTGCCGCTGATGCCGATGACGCCATCAGAGTTAACGTTATCGCGGCGGCCGAAAACAATAGTGACGTTTTTTGCATAATAGTTATACCCATATGGTCTGTTTTTGAGACGCTTTATCTTTCCTGTTACGTTCACCTTTATACTAAAGGAGCATGACTCACGAACAATAAAAAACATCCTTCTATAAAATTACCCCGAAAAGGGAGTAGTGCAATTAAGAATATCGTATTTGTTTGTAACGGCATGACTCAAAATATCAACATTTAGAGTTTCAGTATTGTTGTTGTCCATTGACTTACTTTTATGTTTATTACCACTGGTAAATAGTTAATCTTATGAATAGTGATACACAAATGACCGTTTGCGCTATGTGATAATTAACCATAGTAAAAATACACGAAGCGAAGAAGTGCTATTTCAGTAGTACTGATATTTTCATAACGCTAATTTAAAAATAAATGTAAACGTAACAAATTATACACAAAAATAAGAAGGGCTGTGGCCTCAACTGACTTGATTATGATTCCGTCTTAACGAATGCCAGCCGAGTGTTAAGTGCCATTCTCGCCCTGGCATCCCCGACCGTAAGCCAGTTCTCTACTGGTAACCCCCTTGTTATTACAGCAGAAAACAGGGTATATCATTGATGTAGTCATGCTTAACTTGCATTTTAACATCACTAATACATAGCAAGCTAATATTACACTTTGAAACTTAACGCACGGTAATTGTTAGTGATATTGTCCTGGACAGTTCCGCGAGCAGGTTTTGCGGAAAGTCCAAAAATAAGACAAATAAGGCATATAAAATGAAAAAAGTAGTGGTGTTATCTGCGGTAGCCGCAGCCGTGATGATGGCTGGAGCCGCCAACGCAGCAGAAATCTATAACAAGGATGGCAATAAACTGGATTTGTATGGCAAGGTCGACGGCCTGCATTATTTTTCCAGTAATCATAGTACGGATGGCGATCAATCTTATATCCGTATGGGTATTAAAGGCGAGACTCAAATTACCGATCAACTAACCGGTTTTGGACAGTGGGAGTATCAGGTCAACGCCAATCGTCCTGAAGATGGTGACTCCAGCGGTTCCCCGCAAAGCTGGACGCGTCTCGGTTTTGCTGGTTTGGCATTTGCCGATATGGGGTCTGTTGACTATGGTCGTAACTATGGCGTGTTATACGACATTGGTTCATGGACTGACGTACTGCCTGAATTTGGTAATGATTCGTATGAAGCTTCCGATAATTTTATGACCGGGCGCGCGAATGGCGTTCTGACTTATCGCAATAATGATTTCTTTGGTCTGGTTGATGGTCTGAATATTGCGTTGCAGTATCAGGGTAAAAATGACGGCCTGTCGAAAGAAGGCGATCCTTTAAGTAATAATGCCAGAAAAAGTATCGCGTACCAGAATGGCGATGGTTTCGGGGCATCAGCGACATATGATTTGGGCATGGGGGTGAGCCTGGGGGCAGCCTATACCAGTTCCAAACGCACGCTTGATCAGATGACGCAAGATAAATACGACAATGGCGACCGCGCTGAAGCCTGGACTGGCGGCGTGAAGTATGATGCCAATAATATTTACCTGGCGGCAAACTATACCCGTACTTATGATATGACCTATATGGGCGATACATTGGGCGGCTTTGCACATAAAACCGATAACTGGGAAATGGTAGGGCAATATCAATTTGATAATGGCTTACGCCCGTCACTGGCATTCCTGCAATCCAGAGCCAATGATGTTGATGGACTGGGTTCGTTCGACCTTGTGAAATATATTGATGTGGGTTCCTATTACTACTTCAATAAAAATATGTCCGCGTATGTTGACTACAAAATCAATCTGCTAAAAGATGGCAACCCATCGAATCCTAATACAGACAACACCGTGGCGCTCGGCTTAGTCTACGAGTTTTGATAAAACTTGCTGATTAAGACAGTTTAGGGATACCCTCCTTTTCCCAAAACTGTGTCACTGCTTAACCTTTATTATTGTCAGTTTATTCTTTTATTATTTCAGGACGCTTCTGGCGTCCTTTTTTATTGCCTATTCGTTGACTATTCGACTTCGATCTCGCGAATGCGCATTCTGCTACTGTCATCTATCTGCACTTTGCCTGAATGACAAAAGGGACAACAGAGTGTGGATGTTTGAGAGGTGAAGGGTTGATTACAGGACAGACACCAACCTTGCGCCGGTGCGATAGTAATGTGGAAACGCGCATTGTCAGCAAGGGTATGACGAGCGGCGACGTCCAGGCCAAAATGCAGCGCCGGCACCTCAACACAGGCCATAACGCCAATCTCCAGCCAGACTTGCTTTACCTTGCTGAACTGGTGATTTACTGCCTGTTCCTCCAGCAATTCGATAATATTTTGCGCCAGGGCTAATTCATGCATGGGCCAGCTCCTTCATTCAACAATATTTACGGCGACACAAGGATCAATTACCTGTAACTGTTGCGACCACAATGAGAGTGGAATAGTGGCCAGTTCGCGAGCAATGACGCCGTCAGGTTGGGCGTGACGTGTGGTAGGCGAGATAATACGGTAATCAAGAATATTGCCTGACGTCGTCAGTCTGGCCTGATGAACTAACCATCCTCGCGCGGTTTCCACTACCGCTATTTTCCATTCGCCATCATCAAAACGATTCCAGCGCAGGGTGGGAAGGGCGCTCAAACTTCGGGCGAGCGTAATGCAGCGGGCCAGCAGACGTAGCGCAGTCGTTTTACCGCTAAGACAACAGGCTGACAGCAGCGGATATTCGATAGCCAGAGGCGAGACATCCAGGGGACCATGGGTTATTAACGTATGGTCCGGGGACGATGCCATCGGTAGTGTAGGTGTAATGATATTCTGTACTGCCGCCAGCCAGCGGGCGGTTTCAGAACGCTCTTGCAAAAACCAGGCTTCCCAGCCCTTTACGCCAGCGGCAAGCCAGGTCTGAGGATCATCGTCAAAAAAGATTGTGCTTGCCAGCGGGGATAACTCTCCGCGACGTAACAACGCCCATTCTTCAGCGGTTGCCTGTCGGTGGCTAAACAGGGGGAGCCAGTCTGTCAACGCGCGACGGAGCGTTTCTCGCGCCAGCTCTTGTTGTGCGGCCTGCATATCTGGCTTCTTTTCAGGAAACAACAGTAAAGCCGCCGCCGCGCTGTGCGCCTGAGCGCACAACGTAAACAAACGTGAAATAAGCGTTTTTGCGTATACCGGCGTTGCGCCCTGTAACAAACGACCGATCGGCGCCTCCTGCCAGATAATCCGTAGCGGGTGAGAATAGACGGTCAATCTTTGCACGAACTATTACCTTCATCGATCACCATAAACCCGGACTTACTGGTTTCGCAAACCGGACAGCACCAGTAATCAGGTAACTGGCTGAAGGGCACGCCGGGTGGAATTTGCCATACATCATCGCCCAGCGCAGGGTCGTAAACCCACCAACATACTTTGCACTCCATGCGCACCACTGGCTCATTTTCTGTAACCGGGTATTCTTTCAACCATTCCAACGTATTTTTTAGCCCCGCGTAGGCATCTTCGATATCATCGATGCCTGCAACGGCGATATCAGGAATGTCCGCTATCTCAATCATATCTTGCAGTAATGTGTTCATATCATTGAAATAATTGACCCGCCATACGCCGGGAAAATGCGTGCTTACAATCCGGCATTTACCATATCCGCGTGAAAAAATAGCGCTACAACCTTCGCCTAAAAAATGATCCAGATACTCGCGATCGGCATCGTTTACTGGCAACAGCGTTAAGTTAATGATATGCGGCTCTTTTACCGGCTGTTTTACGCGCTCGGCTATTTCATGCGCGATAAAGGCACCATTCATCAATCCCGCCGGTTGTGGCGGCAATTCTGGCGTAATCGGCGGCTGCGGATGCGTCTGCCAGATGCTCTCTGGGATCGGGCCAATGATAATTTCATCGGCAACCCGTTGCTGGTCAGCGTTATATTCACGCACACGCCAGACGCCCGTAAAAACCGTCTCCTGAATACGCTGTTCTTTTCCATCGGATAATAGTACCCGGGCGGAGATTTCACCTTCGCCGAGCAGTTGATCCAACAAACCGCTATTCTGTTGCTCAGTGGCATTCAGCTTATAGCTCAGGGGAAAGGGGAGCGTTGCCACCGGGTTATCCATATCGCGAATAAGCGTAGTCAGGACGTGTCTGGCAACACGAAGCTCAGCGGGCAGCGCCTGTTCCGGTAAAACCGGCGTCAGTGGGAGATTAATGCCGGCGGGGATGGGAAGAAAGTTAAAGTCTTCCTCTTCTGGCTGCGAGCCTGGTCCGGCAATATTAACGACTGGAATAGTTCTGGAATGATTCACGTGTGTTACCTTTCATTCTATTGCGTGATAACGGGAATATCCTGACGATAGCCCGGTGTGGTCAGCAATGCGGCCACCCGCTGAGAGTATTCTTGCCAGCTATATAATCCCGCCAGACTGCCGACAAAACGGTGCTGGCGAAAGAAAAGCAGCGCCGGATATTTCAGAATGCGATACTCCCGGGCGATCAGTTCACTCTGTTCGCTATCCGCAAATGCCGCGGTATAAGACGTCGCCGGAAATTGCTTGAGTATCTCCGGGATAATGACCCAACTGTCGGCGACCTCCGGATGTTTGTTGGGGTCGCTTTGCAGCAAAACCAGCACAGTCGGATGCGCATTAATCAACGACGGGAGCGTTTGCGCATCGGTAACCAGAAAGCCTTTATCCGCCAGTGGACAAACAGGATTTTGGGGTGAGATAGTCATTTTTTTAAATGCTCCGGTAATTCAGGCGTGCGAGACAATAAATCGGCAAAACCGGTCAGCGGATCGCTTTGCGTGAGCATGGCCTGTTCCAGTGAGTCCAGCGCCGCCAGTACCTCAGCGGCTTCCGCTTCGTCCATTTCTCGTCGTGCTGCGCCGCCAAATGTCAGCAGCCATGCGCCTGCTAAGGGGGGAGCCACAAGCCGAATATCAACGTCGATAAGCTCGCCGTGTCGGTCGCGGCATTTGGCGAACCACTGACCGGGTGAAATAACCTGCACAGGAACGCCAATACACATTATGATTTCTCTCTCTGTAGCACCCGAATATCGCCGACCCGGCAAGCGCTTTGCGCATCTGGGCGTTCATCTTCGTAGCGTTCCATACACAGGCTGTAATGATTGAGTCTTTCAGTGGGCAAGGCCGCTGAAGAGGCGGTGATACCCCATTGCGCCAGCACTTCCTGCGCGAGATAGACCGCAGGCATCAGTTGCGCCTTTACCTGCGGCGTAAGACTCCCGCCATAGTCATCCAGACATTCCGGCTGCACGCCAATCAGCACAATCTCCGATAACTGGCCACCGGTTAATTGCAGCAATGCCAGCACTTCAGAAAAACTGGTCTGATGTAAACTGAGTTTTTTCGCCGTCAGATAGGCGGGAACCTGTTCATCACGAAACATCGCCAGCGAACCTGGCGCCATACCAAAATCGATAGCATCCATGATTAACAGTTTTTCTGTCTGTTGCAGCCAGGGCAGCAGCGCCAGCCCCTGCGTACCGCCATCAACAACGTCAACTTTCTCGTTATCGGCATACTGTTCAAACAGCTTTTCCGCCGCTCTGACGCCAAACCCTTCATCTGCCCAAAGCAGGTTGCCAAGCCCTAAGATTGTTACTTCTGCCATTGTTATCACCTGAACCAGCGCCAGCCGCTTATCATGACGGAAATCACGCTTTGTCGGCTCATAATGTCTTCACGGATAGCGGTATAAACATGCGCAATGACGAAGGCGATAATGAACCACATGCCCAGCCGGTGCCAGAAATGCAGCGCGAGGCTATCGTTGCCAGTCAGGCGAATCATCCAGCCAAACAATTGATACGCCCAACTGTCTGTTCCAAGCCCTTCGCCATAGAGCGCAAAGCCGCTACACACCATCAGTACGGACATCCAGAAATAGAACATTACCGCCAGTCCCGCTACCGGATTATGTCCATAGTAACGATGGGCCTCTTTTTCGAGGAAAAAATACCAGCGGATTTCGCTGATAACGCCTTTACGCCAGGCGCGGCGCCAGAACGGAACCAGAAACATCTCCCTGGCGTACTCATTGCCGACACATGCCCAGTAAATACGAAACAGCAGCGCGACAGTAAAAATATATGCCGTGGTAAAATGGATCAGTCGTATCCAGCCCATCCAAAACATAAAGGTCGCTTCACCTTGAATCGATGGCAGGGGGCGGCCAATGAAATATCCTGTAACAGCCAGGACGACAATGGATAACGCCGTGATCCAGTGCCATAAACGGACCGGCGCTTCATAGATATAGTACCCCTGGCTGGTTATTTCTTTGAGATGCATTGAGACCTCCGAATCGTCGTCATCGTACCTGAACCCTGACCTGCTCCCCTCCATGATTATCAATAACATGGGTGGAGCAGGCCAGGCAGGGATCGAAGCTGTGCAGAGTACGTAAAATCTCCAATGGTTGATCGGGAACGGCGAGTTTAGTCCCCATTAACGCCGCTTCGTACGCGCCAATTTGACCTTTATCGTCACGTGGCCCGGCATTCCAGGTTGTCGGTACCACACACTGATAGCTGTCGATTTTCTGATTTTCAATTTTTATCCAGTGCCCCAGCGCGCCGCGCGGCGCCTCGCTGAAACCAACGCCTTTTGCCGATGTAGGCCAGGTATCGGGTTCCCAGAGCGTGACGTTTGCCGTCGCCGTATCGCCGGACTTGAGGTTACGCATCAGACGATCGAAGAAATATTGCAGCGTATTGCCTGCCCATACGGATTCCAGCGCACGCGCGGCAGTACGTCCTAATGTAGAAAAGAGCGCTTCTTTAGGCAGCTTTAATACACTAAGCAGTTGATCCACAGGTTCTTTAAATTCCGGTTTATTTTGATGATATCCAATCAGATAACGCGCCAGCGGACCTACCTCCATCGCATGTCCCTTCCAGCGCGGCGATTTAATCCATGAATATTTAGCGGACTCATCCACCTGTTCGATAAAGGTTTTTGTGCCTTTATAGTGTTCGCCCATGACCAGTTGCGGTTCGGTCAGACCATCCCACGGATGCAGGCCTTTATCGTTATTGCCGTTACCATAGGTATACCAGGAGTGAGTGACAAACTCCTGAATTTCATCGGGGGCGGTTAAATCGACAGGATGAATTTCGTCGAAACGACCGTTAATGATAGCCCCACGCGGAAGCAGAAGATTACTGGCGGAATAATCGTTAGGGTTATCCGGAAACTCGCCATAAGCCAGCAGGTTCATGCTCGATAACCCGCCGCCGATTTTTGCCCAGTCTTTGTAATAACTGGCAATCAGCAAGACGTCCGGAAGATAAACCTGTTCGCAGAACTGGCGAGCTTTTTGGATGATGGAACTGACAAAGTTCAGGCGTTCCATATTCACTGCGCCGACCGCGCCCGTTTCGTCAAGGTTGATGGCGCAAGGAACGCCGCCCACCAGCCAGTTAGGATGCGGGTTTTTACCACCGAAAACGGTGTGAATTTTTACGATCTCTTTTTGAAAATCGAGCGCTTCAAGATAGTGGGCGACCGCCAGCAAATTGGCTTCCGGCGGAAGTTTCATCGCCGGATGTCCCCAGTAGCCATTACGGAAAGGGCCAAGTTGACCGGACTCGATAAACCGCTTCAGTCGATTTTGCAAATCGCGGAAATATCCCGGCGAGGATAGCGGCCATGCGGAAAGGCTTTGCGCGATGGCGGAGGTCTGATGCGGGTCGGCTTTCAGGGCGGCAACTACATCGACCCAGTCCAGCGCGTGCAGATGATAAAAATGCACCAGGTGATCGTGAACGTGTAGCGTAGCCTGCATCATATTACGGATACAGTTTGCGTTGTCCGGAATCGCGATTCCCAGCGCATTTTCTACGGCACGGATTGAGGTCAGAGCGTGTGTACCGGTGCAGACGCCGCAAATGCGTTCAACAAATGCCCAGGCGTCTCGCGGATCGCGACCTTTCAGGATAACCTCCAGGCCGCGCCACATGGTGCCGGTCGACACGGCGTTAGTAATGACATTATTACTGTCGATATTCACTTCGCAGCGCATATGCCCTTCGATGCGAGTAACCGGATCGACCACAATTCGCCGTCCGCTATTGTCCAGCGTAAAACCCTGAGTCTGATAAGGATATGCCATAATTATTTTTTCTCTTCCGGAGCGTTTTCTGATGACGTGTTGTTTTTATTGCGGGCATGTTTTATGGCGCTCACCGTGGCGTGAGCGATGGCGGCAGCGCCCGCGACGCCAGCAACGCCCAGTCCGATTTTATCGGCGGTAGCCTCAATGCCGGTTTGCGGAATGCCCGTTGCCCGGCTGTAAAAAGAACCGTAATCCCAGAATCCATCTTCCGAACATCCGAGGCATCCATGACCCGACTGGATAGGAAAAGACACGCCATCATTCCAGCGAACGGTTGAACAGGCGTTATAGGTGGTCGGGCCTTTACAGCCCATCTTGTACAGGCAATACCCTTTTCTGGCGCCTTCGTCATCCCACGCTTCCACAAACTGACCGGCATCGAAATGCGCGCGTCGGTAGCATTTGTCATGAATTCGCTGGCCATAAAACATTTTTGGTCGTCCAAGACGATCAAGGGGAGGGATGCGATCAAATGCCAGCATATAGGTGATAACGGCGGACATCACTTCAGGTATAGGCGGGCAGCCTGGCACTTTAATAATGGGTTTATCGGTAATTAATTTGTGAACCGGCGTGGCTTTAGTTGGGTTGGGACGGGCTGCCTGCACGCAGCCCCATGATGCGCAGGACCCCCAGGCGATAATCGCTTTAGCATCCGCGCTGACGCGTTTTAACTTCTCCAGGAACGGCTCGCCAGCCAGTATGCAAAACATCCCATCTTCATTCAGCGGCGCGTTACCTTCCACAGCAACGATATAATTTCCTTTGTACTCACGCATCACATCCGCCAACGCCTGCTCAGCTTGTTGCCCTGCGGCGGCCATAATGGTGTCGTCATAATCCAGGGAAATGAGCGACAAAATGGCATCTTTTGCCAACGGGTGCGCAGAGCGAATGAAAGATTCGGTACAGCAGGTACATTCAAGACCATGCAGCCATATCACTGGCGTACGCGGTTTATTCTCCAGGGCATAAGCTATTTGAGGAATCATCGAACTGCTCAGGCCTAAAGACGTTGCGGTAAGGCTGCAAAACTTGAGGAAGCTACGCCTTGTCACGCCGTGTCTACGCATAACTTGATAAAATGTATCTTGTGTTTGCATAACGTTTATCCCAAACCACTATAGTTAGTGTGGGCATCATATGTTGCATTTCTTGTCTTTCTCAACGTGTTTTAGTAGCAATTATGTTTCTAATTCGTAACAACTGATTACATGTGTGCTACTCACATTACTCAAAAACATAAATTAATTTAATGTTATTGGTGATGTTGAGTAAATATAGCGTTGTGATGGCATCTCTTAATGTTGATAAGAAACCGTGTTTTTTATTTATAACATGATGGGATTTTTTTAAATGGTCACACGGATAACGCGTTTTCATGTTAGCTCGCTCTGTTTAACTCTCCTTTAAACCCGTCAGTTAAATTTATTAGCTTGTAAAATAAGATCACAATTAATTACGTGCCGCATAACCATTGATAGGTTTAATTTAATATATTCGTCCAATCCATTTTACAAACAAGGAGAGCATGATGAACAAAAGTAAAACAATGTTATTTATCGCTCCGGCGCTGTTTTCATACGCCCTGGCTGCACAGGCCTGCACAACCCTTGCTATTCAGGATAAACAAGGCGATATTTTTCATGGGCGTACGCTGGAGTATATGCAGGATTTACCCTCGTGGTTAACGTATTACCCGGCGGGAACACAGTTTGATAAAAAAACGCCGGATGGCAGCCAGGGGATAAGCTATCAGGCGAAGTATCCGATACTGGCCATTACTTCCACCATTACTGATGGCGATAGCAGAGACATACTTGAAGGCATGAATAGCGCGGGATTGTCATTTAGTGAAAACATGATCATGAATGCGCAGTTGCCGCCATTGCCTGCGAGTGAATATAAACAGGCAATTCCTGTCACCTCGTTGGGAGAATGGGCGCTGGCCCGTTTTGCTAATGTCGGCGAGGTAAAACAGGCAATAAAAGAGGGCAAATTCTGGTCACCGGAACTGCATCGGTTTGGCGATCTGAAATCGCCATTTCATTACGCGTTTTACGACAAGAAAGGAGGGAGCATTGTCGTTGAAGTGGAAAATGGCAAATTCCATGTCTATGACAATCCCACTCGCGTGATGACAAATGGTCCCGCATTCCCCTGGCATCTGACAAATCTGAATAATTATACGCAATTAACCAATGTGGACCGCTCTTCAGGCACATTGGGCGGGATAAAAGTGATGCAGCCTGATAGCGGGATTGCTATTGCAGACTTGCCATCGTCCGATACGTCGGTTTCCCGTTTTATACGCGGCGTTTATTACACCACATATGCGCCGCAAGCGACATCCGCCCACGACGCAATGAATACGCTTGCACATATTATGAGCCGTTTCGATCGTCCGAAAAATATTACGGTTGACTATATGGGGAGTGAAGGGGAAGGCAACGCCACCCGCAAACCGGTCTCAGAATATACGGTCTGGACAACGCTGTCTGACTTAACGCACGGTGAGATGATGGTGCGCGGCTACAATGATATCAACTATAAAACCTGGTCTCTTTCTCAGTTTAAGAACGCGACAGCGCCCGTGTTCGAGAAAATCAACGTCAAAGGATAAATCGCTCGTCTCGGTTTAGTTTCCCCGGTAGTCTCGGCGAAGGTAATGGAGACTACCGGCGGTTGCTTCTCTTTATCATGCACGGTAATTAATTATCACGATCACCAGCGCCAGGATGGTATGCTAAATCCATTCAAAATCCCCTGGATATGGATTGGAGGGCGCATGGTTATACCTGAGGTCAGGCAGGAGAGGCTCTATCAGAAGATAGCCAACCTCATCATTAAGCTGATCAATGATAATATTTTTCCCCCGGGAACTTTTTTACCGCCAGAACGCGAACTGGCAAAACAGCTTGGCGTGAGCCGCGCCTCCTTGCGAGAAGCCCTTATTGTACTGGAGATCTCCGGATGGATCGTGATTCAGTCCGGTAATGGGGTTATCGTTTCAGATAAAAAACACCTTGCCAGCGACTATACCATCGAAGAAATTCTCTCTACTCGCGAGCTGGTCGATAGCCATTGTGCGCGCTTAGCCGCACAAAACGATAACGTTGACGTCATCAATCAAATAGAGGCGATTTATCATCGTATGGATCAAGCCATTAACGATAATAACGTCCACGGCTTTTACTCGCTGGATAAAGAGTTTCACCTTGCGATCTCTGAGGCCAGCCGTAACCGGGTGTTGTTCGATATGTCCCGTATGTTATGGGAACAACGGATTAATATCCCTTATGCTGGGCTCGACGAGCAGTCTGGAGACAGAAATGTTTTACTTAATCTCAACAAACAACATAAAGCGATAGTGGATGCGATGCGACAGTCTGATGCTGACAGCGCCTATGAGGGATCGCTGGAACATTTACGCTATGTGAGAAAGATTGTCGGCGGCTAATTTTGTCGATGAATAACACCGCATGGCGGTCATGCCATGCGGTGGAGCTTGCCGTAAATCAATGGAAAACAGCATTAATCTTTAAGTAGCGCTCCGGATAGCGATCAAGTTCTTTAACTGCATCAGGGATCTCATCAAGATTGACGACCTTACTGACGACATCTTGCGGATTAATCTCCAGCGTAGACAGCATACGTAATGCCTCATCAAATTCACCGGCACTGGTGCGGGAACCGCGTAAATCCAGTTCTTTATAGGTGATCAGGTTCGTCGGCAGCGACGTTTCCTGTTTTGGCCATCCGGTAAACGAAATACGACCAGCAAACGATGCTAAATCAAGCGTATTTCGAATAGCGCTATTTGCGCCGGAAGCTTCTATCACGACCTGCGCCATGGTGCCGTGGGTGATATTTTTAATAGCGTCGATAACCTGATCGTCAGCGGCGTTCAGCACATAAGGAACGCCAAGCTTTTGCGCATAGCGTAGCCTTTCTTCCACAATATCGATCAGAATAGGCGTTGCCTTGTAATGACGCGCGCTTAATGCCGCCATAAGACCAATGGCCCCCGCGCCGATGATGGCAACATATTCCCCGGCCTTAACGTTTGCCCGATGCAGCGCGTGCAGAGCGATGGTCAGCGGTTCTGCCAGCGGCGCCATTTCAGAAGGCACATTATCTGGTATTTTATGAATTAAATGTGCGGGATGAGTAACCACCTCCTGCATTGCGCCATCGACATGCACGCCAATGACGTTTAAATTTTCACAACAATTAGTTCTGCCGACAGAGCAAGGGTAGCAGTGACCACAATAAATATAGGGGTCAACAATTACGCGGTCACCTTCTTTAATATTGTCCGGCATTCCGGCGCCTTCCTGAAGAACAATTCCGGTCACTTCATGCCCAATAATTCTTGGGTAAGTAACCAGTGGGTTCGTTCCACGAAAAGCCCCGATATCCGATCCGCAAATGCCTGCAGCATCAACCTTAATTAATACTTCATTTTCTTTCTTATGGGGATAATCCACCCAGCGGGTTTCAACTTCACCAGGCTTATTAATGAACACAGCTTTGACTTTCATTGGCTTTGAATCCTTTACTTTTTACAAACACGAAGACCAACAGGCTTGAAACGATAGCGATAGCACCAGCCAGATAGAACGCATAGTCATATTTACCGCTAAATTGAACGATAAAACCGGTGACAAGCGGACCGATAATGCCGGATATATTAGCCAGGCCATGCATGGCTCCGCCGACGCTCCCTACCTTATCTTTATGAACAACATCCTGAATAACCGCCCAATAAATTGGGCCCGTTAAATAGAGCAGGAAGAGTGAAACTGACATGAGCGTAATTGCGCTACCAATAGTGCTAACAGTACCGGAAACGGCAACACATACCGCTGCGCCTGCCAGACATACGCCCAGAATAAGTCGACGTGAGAGCAGAGCATTACCGGTAATCCGATAAATTACATCGGAACAGACGCCGCCGAGTACCATACCAATGGCGCCGATGACCCAGGGAATTACCGTGGCGATACTAATTTCTTTAATATCGAGATGTAACGAATGGTTCAGGTAACTTGGGAACCAGGTCAGGAAGAAAAAAAGAATATAGTTGTAGCTGAAAAAAGCCAGAGTTGTCGCCCATACCATTGGTTGTTTCATGTAATAGCCGAGTGAAGGCGTAGCCCGGCCATCATCAGATAAAATAACGTCCTCATGATTTTCAAAATCAATGCGTTCTTCCGGCGCCAGGCGTTTACTCATTGTTGGCTTATCGCTAACGATAAAGTACCACAGTAGTACCCAGACCAGGCCAAATAAGAAAATAATGCCAAATGCGGGGCGCCAGCCTAAGGATAACGCCAACAGGCCCACAATCGGCCCGGACACCGCGCCGCCGAGCGGGGAACCGGCGCTAAAAATTCCGATCGCCGTGGCAGACTCCTTTCGGGAAATCCAGTTATTGATGATTTTATTTCCGGCAGCGCTGACCGGCCCTTCAGCCATACCGAAAAGAACGCGCACGATAAGCATTGTCCACAATCCGGTGACTAAACCAGTTAAGCCACAAAATACAGACCATAGTAACGCTGCGATGAGAAAAACCGTTTTTGGCCCAACTTTATCGCTGGCCCAGCCACCAATAAAATTAAACAGGGCGTATCCGATAAAAAACGCGCTGAAGATCATCCCCATCTCCGCGGCGTTAAATCCTAACTCCTTTTCGATCAAGGGGGCAGTTATCGACAATGCTGAACGATCCATATAGTTGAGCATGTAAACTATAAATAGAAGAAAAACGATAAGCCATCCCATTGTTTTTCTTTTCATGATTAATCCTCTTATTGTGGTCTAGCGGCCTGACCACAATATTTTAAGGTTATTTTCAAATCACCTCTCTTGTGGTTAGAACGTGATCAATATAACAAAAATTTATCACAGGGGATTTTTATCCATCGCAAGTGTGATGGATTAAATTCTTTAAAATCAGTTGATTAATTGAAAATTCAATCGGAGCTATCGTTTTCCCCTAATCCACGCCCCGGTAAAGTTTGACATGCGGCTTTAACGGAAGGTGGCGCTGTCTGTGGGTATTTTTCATCGGGCGTAATATAAACCTGACTCGTGGCGACATAGCCATCATTAAAAGTTGCTTCGATATAGGTAGCTTCCCAACCTGTCTTCGGTTCATTTAGCGTAATACTGATCTTATTGTTGACGGGACTATCTATTGTAAGCGGCTGATAGCGGATACCACAGGCATAACGAAAATCACGCGCATTTGGATTGTTGGCTGTCCAGCGAACGACTTTTACCGGCGCTTCTGAGAAATAGACCGTAAGAAGGTGGTGGTGAATAAGGTCGATCAACTGTGGTAATGTTTTTTTACTTTGAAACCGGTTAATAAATGGAACGAGGCTTCCTTCAGCGAACTGGTTAATTGAGTAGTGGTTCATATTAGGCACTATACGTAATGATTTTACGCCAAGAAGTTTGCTATAATAAAAGCGAGTATTGTCTGGTACGAAGAAATCATCGCCACTTGCATTAATAATATATTTCGGTATTGCAAGGCGGGGTTGGTAAATAGTGTTGAGATATCTTAACGGATCTATTATTTGCCTTAGCTGGGTAAATGCGGGGGATTTTATTTTCTCATCTATGCCTTGCTGGTAGTAGGGGTAGAATGTAATGGGCCAATTTCCACCGTATGATTGATAAATATGCTCAAGTGAAGCATCAATATCAAGTAGATCAATGGCGAAGGGAACAATTGCTTCAACATCAGGATCGGCAATAGCTGACAACCAGGTGGTCCACCCACGCTTTGAAATACCTGTAATGATAAAGGAATTTATATTCCATTGCGTTAACTCCTTTTTTGCTAATCTCATCGCTTGCGATATGGCAGTGACCATAGGAATATTTAAAGGCATTAACTTACGTTGCTCCGGCGCTTCCATAAATAATGCCCAGCTTCGGGAAACGCTTTCGTCCTCTTTCAGTGGTTTTTTATCATCCTGAAAGGTTAAATATTGGTTAGGTATATCACTCACTGATATTACGATGGTATTCGTATCACGGGAGATGCTTGCCAGTGTTTCCTGGGGGAAATCACCGGGTTTACCAGTGATTTGTACGCCTTTATCATAATTAATTCCGTTGTTTACAACCACCAAAGCATGGTGCTCTTTTGCCGTTTCAGGGATATAAATATCAACGTTATGTCGCCATTGCGCAGGGGTTACCATGTCATCTGGCGACCAGTGTTGCGATAATAATTCATAGTGTCTGACTACCACCTGTGCTAATGGAGCTGTATTAATCAAGGTATATTTTAGCGGTGTGCCTGAAATCTGCTCCCGGTAGTCGGGGAGAACATGAGACAAATCACACTCCGGGCTGTTTCGACAAAAGAAGATGTTGTTATGAAGTAGTGTATAAACTTTTGTAGAAATGAAAAACAGTACGATAACAACGAGATATATTTTTTTCATGCTTTCCCCGCGCTTTACAAGGGCAAATGCCAGCCAGCATAATTTCCATAAATACCTCTTAAACATTCAATATAAGTACAATACTTTTGATAAATAACGGAAGAAGGGAACAATAATGTTTGTGACGTTGTCACATTATTCTGTTTCTGGTTTCACTATTAGCACTGAACTTTTTGAAAGGTAAAT
Source organism: Salmonella sp. SAL4457 (assembly GCF_046548235.1). Lineage (NCBI taxonomy): Bacteria > Pseudomonadati > Pseudomonadota > Gammaproteobacteria > Enterobacterales > Enterobacteriaceae > Salmonella > Salmonella sp. SAL4457. Next base: position 770,193 of record NZ_JBGDZO010000001.1, on the reverse strand, counting down.
CATTGCCGTCACCAGACCAATAATGGCGACAGAGATAGCTATACCGATCCAGACGCCATACAGAGCATAACCCAGGACAAATCCGCCCAATACGGGGGATATAAAATCAGCGATTGCGATTAATGCCTGCGCCGTTCCGATGACGATACCTTGTCGGGCAGGCGATACATGGATGGACAAGGCGGCAAGATAAGTGGGTTTGGCTAGCGCATCAGCGATGCTAATACAAACGATAGCAAAAACAAGCACAGGTATGGTCGTGGCGATACCCGCAGTGAGAAATCCAGTACAAAGAAGGGCGAAGATGAGGATAATTAGCTTTCGCTCCGAAAAATATTGGCTCACCCAACCTAACAGAAATAGCTGAACGAAAATATTAATAACCCCGTCCGCCATTAACAGATAGCTTAACGCTTTTGGCCCAAAGGGAAGCCCATTCCAGATGAAGGTGTCAGAAAGAAAAACAGGTAATTGTGAAGAGTACATGCCATAGGCGAAGAAATGACAAAGCATTACGATGATTAAGACGCGAAGGACAGGCATCTTTAAAATAGCGCGGGCAGAGAACGCCGCTATTTTATCTGTGGTACGTGATGTTGTGGAAGGGTCTTTTAACCCCCAAATCGCGACCAGGGCAGACCCAAGGACAAGTATAAAGGCGGCGTAGATCGGCGCGCTCAGACTGATACGCGATAACCACCCGGAAACGCCTGCCCCGACAATACCGCCTAAACCAATGCAGCCTGTGAGGATACCGATTGCCTGACGCCGATTTCTGACGTGCGTACAATCGGCAATATAGGCTGCGGCGGCTGACAAATTTCCGGCGCTAATGCCAAAAAGCGTGCGGGCGAGCAGGATAAACAGGATACATTGCGCGTTGGCGAGTAATAGTAAACTTATCGCCGCAATAGCCAGCGTGACAATCAGTATTCGCTTGCGGCCAACGCGATCGGAAAGGTGGCCAATCAGGGGCGCCGCACAAAATTGGCTAAAAGCTTCAGTGGCGATGATGATTCCAATGATAAGCGGCGAACCGCCCATCTCGCGGATATAAAAAGGCAGTACCGACATTACAGCCGCGGTACTGGCGGCATAAAGGCCGACAAGCAGGAAAACAGGCAAAATACGCCGCTTGTTGAGCGGGGTGATAGTTTCGCTGTCGGTGTTCTCATAGACATTAGTATTCATCTTTAATCCCTATGGCAAAACCAGAGAGATAATTTTCAATATCGTTGCTCTGTTTGCCGTGAAAGAATGCGCCGACATAGCCATCGGGTCGGATCAGCACGCATTGACCCGGGGCCAGATGATAGGACTCCCGGAAGTGCCCCAGGGTATCGATGAGCTCGTCCTGCTCGCCAATGTGATGAATACGCAGTCCTCGCCGCGCATCGATGACCTTACCGTGGGTTTCGTAGGCCAACAGATTCCAGTCCGGACCTTGTAGTAACTGAAATAATCGTAATGATTGGCCGCCAGCGCCCAAAAGAGGAGCATCCGGAGCTCTTTCTCCCGCTTGTAACCCATGCTGACGTTCGGGCAACGTGTGGGCTAAGGGGGAGTTGGTATACTGGATGTCAAGTTGTTGAACGTCGCGTTCTCGTTTGATGCCACCCTGTTTTTGAGAGTCAAGTAATCGGGTAGAAAGGTGGAGCAGTGATTCGGCTACCGGGCGGCGTTCCTGTTCATAGCTATCGAGAAGCTCTTCTCCTGCGCCCCGCAGCGAGGCTGCCATTTTCCATCCCAGGTTATAGGCATCCTGGATGCTGGTATTTAACCCTTGCCCACCCGTCGGCGGATGCACATGAGCAGCATCACCGGCTAAAAATACCTTACCCACACGGTAATGTTCCGCTATGCGCGCATTCATCTGGTACTTCGATACCCAGGGAATCGAATGGATGCGAACATCCGTCCGCCCGATTCGCTCAGTAAGAAAAGCCGTGAGCACGTCGGCTGAGAAATTCTGCGAGTCGTCCGGGGCCAACAACGCCTGGATTTGAAAGAGCTGCGTGCCGGCGAGAGGGCAAATCGTTATCATCCGCGTCATATCGCCATCGTTAAAATGGTGCCATACATCCCGGTTTAGACCGGAAAGCGAAGCGTCAGCCACAAGCGCATGGATTCCCAACGTACGGCCGGGGAAGCTGACGCCTAATTTTTTTCTGACAAAGCTTCCGCCGCCATCCGCGCCTATCAAATAATGCGCGATGATGACCTCTTCTCCAGCCGGCCCGGCAACATACGCGGTGACCGTGCGTGAGGTTTGCGCAAAATGTCGTAATTCGCAGCCGAACTCCACCCGATGTCCCCATGCTTTTAATTGCTCCCGCATAATCGTTTCTGTCACGTTCTGTGGAACCATCAATGGCAGATGGTAGGGTTCGGCGTGGGTCGGTTTTGTATGATGCGCAATATCTGAATCTACATAGCTTCCGTCATGACGGTAGGTTCGTAATCGGGGATAGAGCCCGCCGGCGGCGACCACGTTATTGAGTATCCCAAGATCCTCGAAGATTTCTTGCGTTCGCGGCTGAATACCTTTACCGCGGGAACCGGTAAAAGGCGTCGTTCTTTTCTCAATCAGGCGAAATGAGACCCCGTGACGCGCCAGTTCGATGGCTAAAGTAAGCCCGGTAACGCCAGCGCCGCAGATCAGTACATCTGTAGTGGTGTATGTTGTCATCGTCTCTCCATTATGTGTATTATGCACATAAGAGGAGACATGCTATGTCAGAAAATAAAAATGTGCAAGATACACATATTTCCGAGCAAATGAAGGCTCTTCACGGTGCGTTGATTCGCGTGGTGAGCGCGCTCAACCGGCCTCGTAATGATGAGAAATTAATTGCAGAGGCGGGCATTCAACTCGATCGCGCGCTATTTTCGATCCTTATTAGTATCGAACGTTTAGGGCCGATTGGCGTTGTTGAGTTAGCCGAACGTGCCGGTCGTGATTATACGACGGTAAGCCGACAGGTCGCTAAACTGGAGAAGCTGGGGTTGATAATACGGCAGCATAATGCCATCGATCGTCGTATACGCGAGGCCGTTATCTCCCGTACAGGAAAGGCGATGACGGAGCGTATAGACGCTGCGCGAGAGCAAATGGGCAAAGTTGTTTTTAAAGACTGGCCTCAGGATGAACTTGATGTCTTTGTTCGGTTAATGCAAAAGTTTGCCGATGCAATGGATAGCGATGCTTCAATACCGGAATAAGCAAAAGAAAAGGGCGGTCAAATCCGATCGTCCAGGTTAATATCGGTATCTGACATTGATTAAATAGCCAGCAAAGTAAATATAACAACAACATTTATCGAGTTAATTTTCACCCTTTGAAAGGCCAACGTATACTGCAGAATACGGCTATATAACAATCGCCGTATCAATGGTTTTTCAAAGGGTAAATATATGCTTACCGAAAAATATGATTTTCGCATTACCGATCAGATGACTATCCCCCTCAGACCTCATTGGATAGCCAATGATTCATACAGGGAAAAGTGTAAAATGCTTGTCCTCAACCGGAGTAAAGGGGAAATTCATAAGGTAGACTTTAGTAAAGTAACAGATTATATCAAAGAAGGTGATGTAATCTGTTTTAACGACAGTACTATAATAAACCATATGTTTATCTGTAAAACAAGACGGAATAGGTTAATTAAAATTGTTTTAGAGGGATTTTTACCAAATAATAGAGTAATTATTTCCGGACTTTTAAAAGAAAGGCTTAACGCGAATGATGTTTTCTATTTGGTTGATAACCCTGAAATTTCCATTAAGATAGAGCAAAGGTTTAGCGAGGATAGCCAGTACCGGGCCGTTGTAGAAAATCATGAGGCCTTAATTTGCTATTTAGCCAGTCATGGTGAGCGTCTTGATGAGTATGTGGACTCCAGCTTGTTTTATAAATATCCAGATGCTTACCGTTCCGTTTTTTCTAAAAAGTATGGCTCTTTGGAAATACCTTCTGCCGGCATTCATTTTACCTGGGATCTTATCCAAAGAATCAAAGATAAAGGTGGGTTAATATCCTTCATCACTTTACATGTTGCATCAACAGAAATGTTGTCCAACAGAAAAATACAAACAAAATGTGTAGAGGAAGTGACTATCAACGAAGAATACTACGAGGTTCCGCAAGCAACAGCGGATATCATTAATACTGCGAAGCAAAATGGCGGACGTATTTTTGCCGTAGGAACTACCGTTACACGATGCCTGGAGTCCGCGTATTCGAGGGAGCACAATTGCCTCAAAGCAAGTTCTGGTTGGACTGCGCTTTATATACATCCAGGTTATCAACTGAAAGTGGTTGACTGCCTGCTAACGAACTTACATCAGCCAAAAACGACGCATATGGTGTTAACCGGTCAGTTTGCTGGGGTTGATCTACTCATGAAGGCCTATGCCTCAGAAGATATCCAGTCATGTCAGTTCGATATGTTTGGTGATTGCATGTTAATCATACAGGATGAAGGGCAGGGATGAATAAAATAAAACCGGTACATATAATGCTACCGGTTTTACCGAGAATAAGCATCAGGGGATTCGGGCAATAACCTTTATTTCGAAATCAAAGCTGGCCAGCCAGGTAACGCCAACAGCGGTCCTGTTAGGATAAGGGGGATGGGCAAATATCTCCTGTTTCACCGCCATCACGTCGTTAAGTTGTTGCTCTGGATCGGTATGGAAGGTGGTGACATCCACTATGTCATCGAATGTGCATCCTGCTGCAGTCAGTGTTGCTTTCAGGTTTTCAAAAGCAAGCCTCACTTGTTTTTGAAAATCAGGCTCCGGCGTTCCGTCTGTGTGACTGCCTACCTGGCCTGAAACAAACAGTAAATCACCAGAACGGATGGCTGCGGAATACCCATGTTCCTCATACAGAGAATGGCGGTCAGCAGGAAAAACCGCGATACGTTGCGTCATAATGTTATCCTCAGATAGCGTAAACACTTCGGGCGGGAATAAAATGAATGTCACATACACAACGTAGGCCATAGTTTCATATACGTGGCATATGTCAAGGTGCCGTCACATAAAAGAACTGAGCCTGTTTGTCGTATCGTTTGACGGGAAAGAGAGCATTTTCTGAGTGATTAGCTTCTGTGTCGTGTCATTTTGTAGACGGCATCATTTTCACGCTTTCCAACACCAATGACAGTTACCGTGATAATTTCATCTTCGACGCTGTACACCAGTCTGTATCCTGCACCACGCAGCTTAATTTTGTACTGATCCTTTCTTCCATGTAATTGAGAAGCCGGAACCCGAGGGTTTTCAAGCCGTTCCCGTAACTTTTTTTTAAACTGTTCCTGTATAGTATGTCCCAGCTTTTTCCACTCTTTTAGTGCAGATTCGTTAAATGCCAGCTTATAAGTCATCAATGTTGACCTCAATGACGCGTTCATTCGCACGCTCATCGATAATACGACCGAGTTCTTCATCCTCAAGAATATCCATAAGATGAGCATAAAGTGCCGGAGGCACACAGTAGAAAGCCGGTTCATTACGGTTAAGAATGGCAACTGGAGCGCCATCTCCGGCATTGAAAGTTCCCATTGGGTCACGTTTCAGTTCTGTAATGCTTGCTGCAGTAGTCGTTAAAATTTGAAATGCCATAATTTACCTCCTGGTTGATGACTAAATATAGCACCTTTAATAGTACTAATAAAAGCATCCTTCACGAAGGGGATTCAGCTCCAGCCCGGTCAGTGATGCGGGCAGCTGACGGTTTTTTCAAGGCTAAGTTCAGATGTCCAGAACCTAACTTATGACCACTGAAACCGGCGTCAATAACTCGCCAACCCTTATCAAGCGTGATGTAACAACCGAAGTCAGCCTTGCAGATGGTGATATTATTTTACTTGGTGGCCTTGCTGAACAGTCGGATGGATTATGGACTTTTGCCAAAACATTTTATTGTCATCAGATGATGAACTAGTCCGCACCGGATTGATTACGCTATGTGATAAGCATCTTGAGTGGACTGATTTTCATAATAGCGATAAGCGTTGTTGCTTGACTGGCTATGAAATTCAGCGTCAGGATCTATTACTCTGGCCATTTGAATATCAGGCGGTAAAAAACTGGCGAGCACGTCAAGGGTTAAGTACACCAATGATTGAACATCCATTGATGAATAGCCCGATGACGACAGCGAATTGTCCTGACTTTTCGCAGTGGCAGCGTCCAGAGTGGTTCAATCCGTTAGTTGATTTTTTGGCGCAGCGCAGGCCTGAGCTGGCATTTTTACGACATCTCTTTATTTAAGTGAGCGATTATTGTCCAGTTTTCTCTGGGCCTGGCGCGCAACTCCAAGCACATGACCCAGTCTTTTATTATCAACAATTGCGACGGGGTCCACCTCCGACAGTGGAATAGGGGAGCAGAACGCCATTCAGCCGCAGTTCCTTATGCCCGTCAGGATAATGCCAGACTTCGATATATTTACCGATGGCCCGTCGACTGTGCTCGCTGTCCTCAATCTGTGGATTCAGATTTCACAAACAGCAGGTGCATCAGGCGACTGGTGGCATCGTCAACATAGACCAAAGCAGTACAGGGCCGACCCCGGTTTTCAAACCAGTGGTGGTCGCAGCCATCAATTTGTATCAGCTCGCCAGTACAAGGCCGCCTGTAACGAGGCTGATGAATTTTCGGCGCGCGTTGTCTGCAAGGGATCCAGATTCCGGCTTTTATCATGAGGCGTCGGATAGTTTCCTTGCCAAGAACCAGACCGTGAACTTCCTCCAGATTTTCCAGTGCCAGCGTGGGGCCAAAATCACGGTAGTGCTCCCGGATTATACAGAGTGCCTGATCTATCAGTGAAGTTGGCAACAGACGGTTACCAACGCGGCCACGACTATGGTTGTTCATGCCAAGTGGTCCGAGTTGGCGATAACGTTTCAGCAGCCGGCTGCAATGGCGTGGCGTAATGCTGAGCATCTCAGCAGCCTGACCGGGACGTAAATTGCGGTCGATGACATCCTGCAGGATTTTGAGGCGGTTGGTTTTTTTCACGGTGAACATCCCGGCGTCATGTATAGCCATAGAAAACGCCTCATCAGGAAAATGCGAGTCGTTGTCTAGACATACAGATCTGAGAACTATAGCCTGGACATTCCTATAAATGAGCCACAAATAGACATTAGCATTGAGCCTCTACAATGTTGGTGCGCATAATGTATATTATGTTAAATTAACCAGAACATTTAAAAGACATGTTAAAGCGGCTGGATTCGTGTATGTCAAAAAACTTCTGGCCCATAAGTTTGATCCCTTCCCTTCCCTGCCGTGACGCTGCGCGAATTCTGTTGATTTGCACCCGCTTATCCTGCACACGATTTCACGCAGCACACGCCACGCAGGCATAAAAAAACCGGCCACTGTGACCGGTTCGTCGCGCAGGTTTTTGGCTCAGTGGGTTTTACCCTGGTCCGCTGCTTTTTCTGACTGATGTTCTGCAGCTCTGACAACGGCTATAAACGCTTTGATACCCGGATCCACATCCGGCGACAACATGCGCATTGTTGATTTGGCATTCCTGCCGAACCTCGTCAAAAATCGCAGGATAAGCGAACGTGACTTTAATCAGCGTGCGCAGCATCCCTTTGGCGACTTCCATTTCACCCGCCAGAATTAATTCGTGTATCTCCTGGATAATCTGAACCCGCGGCCCGATGTCCTTTTCGATGTCATACGCGGCCATGTTTTTTACTCCTATAATCAGCACGATATTTTTCGACGGCACCCAGGTCGTTATGATACTGACAATACACTGGAAAATCTGACGGTCGAAGCAGCTACCGGGGAAAAACAGTAGACCAGTTTGCACAGCGTTTGCGTGAACTGGTGGATAGTTCGGGGAATCAGCGGAAGACTCCCTATTCTCAACCATTTCCTCACAGGCTTTTCTGAACAATGTGATTGTTTGAGTAACTTTACGACAATTTCTACAAAAACTGACTTCCGCTACCAGACGGTATACACAGTATGACTATTTCTTTTTATATGCCCCATACAAAAGCGATACGGGTGTTTTTTCTAACATCTGGATTTCATTTTTATGTGCTTTATGTTCACTAAAAATATCTGCCAGACTTTTACCTCCAAAGGCCAGGCCAATTCCCGTTGCTGCTGCTGAAAGTAATGTCAGTTGCGGCATGGCAAGAGAAGCTATACCTAACGTGGCTGTTCCTGCAAAAATTACTCCGGATGAGATCTTTTTTTTCTTTGAATTCTTAATGGCTGATTCATGCGACTTTCCATACTCTTCGACCACATTGATTAAATGTTTTGAAAAATTATCTGCCGCATCTTGCATTTGATCTGGTGTTTTTCCTTGCAAGTCATGCCTTGAGATTCTTAGTTCATGCCTTAAGGATTCCAGTTGACCTCTTTCTCTAATCTTTTTTAATTCCAGATCGGAAAGCGCAGTAAGGAATTTTACTTCCGCGGCTGAAAGGCCCATTGTAATCGCTTGCTCTTCAGAAGAAAGAGGATTTAATTTACCATAATCCTTGACCAACTGCTCCGTAGTCCATTCATGTAAAAACATATGGTTACTATAAATAACCGGATCAATGCCTAATAGTGTTGCCGATAATTGAGTTGATCGTTGTGCATAAATTGCACCTTCAACCTTACCCAGTAAGGTTGCTATAGCTGACGGCAGATCGTAATCCAGAAGATCTACCTCTCTTGTTGTAAAACTCTTTAAATCTGTATCGTAAACCCAGACTTCTTTTTCGATGTTATTGAAATTATTAAGCAATGTTTTTAATAATTCTTTATTTGTTAGGATCTTCTGGAATGTTTCTTCATTTCTCCCAAAGTGCTCAAGAAACGCTAAATAAGTAGCGTAATCCATTTTTCTATCTTTAAAAAAGAGCTGGCTTAGAAAAGCGGCAGATTGTTCATGATTGCGTTCTTTATCAAAATCCAGTAATTCAGGAACGATTAGAAAAATTGGATAATCATCATCAATAGTCATAAACGGGATGGCGCGAAATAGATTAGAAACATGTTCAAGTAATACCAACCTGCGCATGCGGACATAACTATTATCTGGTGGCAATGACAAAAATGAATGCAGAGAGCTAAGAGAAGGAAAATGTAATGGATCAACCATTATGATGCTATCAAAATAAATCCCCAGAGATCTAAGGTGATTAGATATGTTATAACCAAAGCGTTGAATTGGAAGTAATAATCGATAACTTTTAGACGCCCGCACTTCTGTTATAAGCGCCGCGGCGTGAGTATCCCAAAATTTATTTAGCAACACGATTAGGTTTGTAAGTTGATTATCTAACTCGGGAGAGCTAATTAGCTCTTTCAGGATGAATCTACGTAATTCTTTTAGTTCTAAATTTCTGAATGCATATTTATATTTTTCAGAAAAAGCGTTTTCCATCAATAAAACATATTCATTCTGTATGCTTTTTGTAATACTACTCATCATCTATCTCCGAACCACCACGCAACGATTTCCCAGTGTAGTGGTTCTTATCATGTGTATATTGTTAGTCATGTTATCGTAGAAAATTCAGTGGTCAATAACTCATTGAGGTAGCTACTAAAATTTGCAGTTACCAGGATTTAGGATGATTTTAAAAATGTTTATAAATTCAGGCTGCGCCGCAGTGATTGCACTGATTTCTACGTAACATGATAATCAATGGCTTTGATACCCTTTAAACGAACAAATATGAGCTTAACATGGCGACAATAAAGGATGTTGCATCTTTGGCCGGTGTATCAACCGCGACTGTATCACGCGTCATTAACCAGACCGCGTGGGTTGAACCCGTCACGCGCGAACGTGTAGAGAAAGCCATGCGCGATCTCAATTATCGCCGGAATGCCGCCGCTATCGCGCTGGCGAAACGTAGCGGCGATATGCTCGGATTGTTAACCGGCAATCTGGCAGATCCTTTTTTTGCCCGCCTTGCTCGCGGCGTAGAAGATGTTTCTCGTAAGCAGCAGTATCGCTTGATGGTATGTAGCGGCGGCCACGACGAAGAAATGGAAAAAGCGGGACTGGATTTTCTGGTTAATCAAGGTTGTGAGGCTATTGTTGTACACGCCAGCCGATTACCGGATAAAGAGCTGCTGCGCTACGCAGCCCACTTTCCAGCGCTGGTTGTTGTGAATCGTTATATCGCCGGTATGGCCAACCGGTGTATCTGGCTGGAAAATCGCAGCGCCGCCAGGGAAGCGACCCGATATCTCCTGGCGAACGGGCATCGGCGCATTGCCTGTGTGACATCTGACTTGCCAATTATCGATCGTCAGGAACGCCTTGATGGTTACCGTGAAGCGCTGGAAGAATATGGTATTTCTCCAGACCCTCGCTGGGTGATTAGCGTTCCGTTTAACGAAGAAGGCGGCGAGCGGGCCGCGCATCAACTTATTAATAGCGGGCTTCCCCTTACGGCAGCGGTCACGTTTAACGATGTGATGGCCGCTGGCATTATGCGTATTCTTCATCAACGCGGCGTTCAGCTTCCGCAACAGCTCTCTATTGTCGGCTTTGATGATGTGGTGCTGGCCCGGTATCTTTATCCGGCGTTAACAACAATGCATTATCCGGTCGAACAAATGGCGCGTTGTGCCGCGCAACTGGCGATACAGTTATACCAGGGCATTACGCCGCCGCCCAGCAGCAATCATTTCAATGCTGAACTGGTGATCCGCGATTCTGTCGCGCCCTATTTTTCACGATGAATGCGTCGTCAACAGTAAAAACTGTGATGACTATCAAATTAACCCTTCTCATGTAATCGGTTACATGGACGAAAGTAATGGATCACAGTAGTGAGAAGCGTATCCCCCTACCCTTGAGCTACCTTACTGACCGGAGCTCCATTATGAGTGCATCACAAAACAAGAAGAAAACGCTGTCATTGGGTTTAGCGCTAATCCCAGTCATCTCCATGTTGTTATTGTTGATTATCGGTTACGGCATCATGGGGCTACGTATCGAACCGCTCCTTCTGTGCTCTGCGGCGGTAGCGGCAGGCATTGCATGGTGGCAAGGATACTGTTGGGAAGACATCATCAACTCAGTGGTGGATAAGCTGGCTAAAGCAATGCCGGTTATCATGATCCTCATCTGCGTGGGTGGTTTGATTGGCACCTGGATGTTTAGTGGCACCATTCCCTACATGGTGTACTGGGGGCTAAAACTCATAAGCCCGGAATATATTTTGATTGCAGCCTTCTTTTTAACCAGCGTGGTCTCCGTCTGTACCGGTACATCGTGGGGATCCGCCGGGACGGTTGGCGTTGCGTTAATGGGGGTTGCCGCCGGGCTGGACGTGTCTCTTGCAGCAGCAGCTGGCGCCGTCGTTTCTGGCGCTTATTTCGGCGACAAAATCTCACCGTTGTCCGACTCGACTAACTTTGCCGCGATTGTCGCAGACACTACTCTGTTTGAGCATATTCAGCATTTACTTTGGACGACCCTGCCAAGTTTCCTGCTTGCCGCCGTGGTTTATCTTATCGCCGGACACAGTAATATGCTGGGCGAGGTGGCCACGCCGCAGCGCGTTACGGACATCATCCACTCGCTGGAGTCGCTATACCACTTTAATATTGTTCTTATTTTGCCGCCGGTGATCGTACTGTGGGGCGCAATTCGCAAAAAGCCTGTCATCCCATTAATGTTAAGCGCCTGCGTACTTGCCTTGTTCCTTGGCGTCATCATGCAGGGACTGAGCATCAAACAGGGACTGGACGCTTTCATTGATGGATTTGATATCGCCATGTTCCCACAAGGCGCAGAAGGTGTCGTGGCCGATGTTCCACGCCTGCTAAACCGGGGCGGAATGTTCTCGATGATGGGAACGATACTGTTAGTTTTCTGCGCTTTTTCATTTGCCGGAGCGCTAACGTTAACCGGCGCGTTAACGATCATCATTAACCGACTGCTGACCATTATTCATAGCGTTGGTCAACTCATTGCCGCCACTATCGGCACCACAATTTTGGTCACAGGAGCGACCAGCGACGGTAAACTGGCATTGTTAGTTCCCGCCGAACTGTTTAAAGATGCCTATCGTCGTATGGGGCTGGATACTAAAAACCTTTCACGGACGATAGAAGATGCCGGTACCGTTATCGAACCTCTCCTGCCGTGGACCTCGGCTGGCGTCTACATGGCGACCACGCTGGGCGTTAGCACGCTTGATCTTCTGCCCTGGGCTATCCAGTGCTATGCGGCGATCTTCTTCGCATTAATTTATGGTTTTAGCGGAGTTGGTATTGCCAGAACTGCCTCCGCTTCAGAAAAGTCGCCGCAAACGTCAGTGACGAAATAATAAGGAAACAAGATGGATTTTAACCAGATTATCAATCGCAACAATACTGGTTCGGTAAAGTGGGATTTTATTGAGCGTCACTTTGGCGACGGCGCTGGGAAACTGCTGCCGATGTGGGTTTCTGATTTCGATTTTGCCTGCCCGCCTGAGGTTCAGGCGGCATTGCATCAGCGAATCGAGCACGGCGTATTTGGCTATAGCGATCGTGATGAAGCCTATTTTAACGCCCTGCTTCACTGGTTTTCGTCACGCCACCAGCTCACGTTAAAACAGGAATGGGTATGCAGCGTGGAAGGCGTCGTACCAGGGTTGGCACTCTTGGTGCAAATGTTGACGCATCCAGGCGACGGCGTAGTGGTTCAGGGGCCATACTATGGCTCCTTCGCCAAAATAATCACGCTTAATGGTAGAAAACTGCTGGAGAATCCCCTTAGCGAGTCGCCGGATGAAGGCTACCAGATGGATTTTTGTCAACTGGAAAGGCTGTTTCGCCATGAGCGCCCTCCGCTGATGATTTTGTGTAATCCACATAATCCAACCGGGCGTTGCTGGTCGGCCAACGAGCTGGAGCAACTGCTTTTATTATGTGAAGCTTATGATGTCACTCTCATCTCGGATGAAATATGGGCCGATCTATTGCTGCCCGGCGAAACCTTTACCTCGGTACTGCATTTAGGGGAGCGCTGGCATAAACGGGTCATCTCCGCCACTGCGGCCAGCAAAACGTTTGGCTTATCGTCGTTGCGAATTTCTAATTTTCTCATTCCCGATCCTACGCTTCGCCAGCGATTCCTGTCTCGTCTGGACGCTCATGGGCTGGACGTCTTTAACGCCCTCTCCGTTCAGGCGGCGACTACCGCATGGAATGAAAGCAGACAGTGGCTGGATTCGCTACTGGATTACCTGGCGGAAAACCGCCGCTGGTTTGTTGAACAGGCGACAGAGCACCTTCCCTGGGCAAGAATTGTCCCGGCGCAGGGAACCTATTTATTATGGATGGATTGTAAAAAACTGGGACTGGATGACGAACAGCTAAAATGGGTAATGGCGGATGTCGCGGGTATTGCTCCTTCAATGGGCAGCGGCTTTGGCCCGGCGGGCAGCGGATTTATCCGTTTAAATCTGGGATGTCCACGTACCTACCTTGAAATGGCAATAGACGGCCTGAAGCGAATATCGGTGAAGACAATCAAAGGAATACCAACAGGCGGATGAATTTTTCGGGCGGTAAACTGACAACGGTGTTATTTCTGCGGCATGATATCGCCTGAGCGCCAGTAAAAAACCGGCCATCAAGGCCGGTTGGGTCCGGAGCGCGGTTTTACTATCAGGGGCGTCTGAATAATACGATGCTGCGCCCGGCCAGATCGAAATCCATTTCTTCGGTAATCCGCATTCCCTGCTGCGCGTTATCGGCAGTCGTCAGTTCAAGTACCCAGCCGCCTTCTCCCCACATCGGAATACGGAACGGTACGCTGCCTTCAAACGGATTGAAAAGCAGTAAGGCGTCATGCCAGATCTCCGCTTCTGGCTGAAGATCGGGTCGACTAATGCATACGCCTATCGTCGATCCCTCATCCCATTGTTCGGATTGCTGCGCCCCTCCGCCGGCGTTAAACCAGCGGATCTCCAGACCGTCACGCCAGCTCTCCCGGCGCAGCAACGGTTGCGTGGCGCGCAGTTGAATCAGATGACGGGTAAACTCCCGTAGCGCATTGGCGGTTTCCGGCAAATTATCCCAGTGGACCCACGATATTTCACTGTCCTGACAGTAGCCGTTATTATTGCCCATCTGACTGCGGCCAAACTCATCGCCCGCTAATAACATCGGCGTGCCGTGCGAGAAAAGCAAGGTGGTCAGGAAATTGCGTTTCTGTTGCTCGCGTATCGCATTGATGCCTTCGTCGTCGGTTGGCCCTTCTGCGCCATAATTACAGGAGCGGTTATCATTATGCCCATCATTATTATCTTCGCCATTGGCTTCATTATGCTTGTCGTTATAAGACACCAGATCGTTCAGCGTGAAGCCGTCATGGGCAGTAATAAAGTTAACGCTTGACCAGGGGCGACGGCCGCGCAAATCATAGAGATCGCCGGAACCCAGCAGGCGTGCGGCGAAATCATTTGTGACGTTGTCACCTTTCCAGTATTCGCGCACCGTATCGCGGTATTTATCATTCCATTCGCCCCACCCTGGTGGAAAGCCGCCAACCTGATAGCCGCCCGGTCCGATATCCCAGGGTTCGCCAATCAGTTTCAGTTTTGCCAGCACCGGGTCTTGCGTTACCGCATCAAAAAAACCGCCTCTCTGATCAAAGCCTTCCGGCTCACGACCAAGAATGGTGCCCAAATCAAAACGAAAGCCATCGACATGCATTGACTCCGCCCAATAGCGAAGGGAATCCATCACCATTTGCAGTACCCGTGGATGAGAGGTATTGACGGTATTACCTGTCCCTGTATCGTTAATGTAATAGCGATGCTGATCGGGCATGGTGCGATAGTAAGAGAAGTTATCGATACCTTTAAATGACAGCGTGGGACCAAGTTCATTCCCTTCTGCCGTATGGTTATAGACCACATCCAGTATCACTTCGACGCCGGCATCATGGAAAGCGCGCACCATATCGCGGAATCCCTGAATACCTTTTGGACCATAGTAGCGCGTCGCCGGCGCAAAAAAGCCCAGCGAGTTGTATCCCCAGAAATTTTTCAGTCCTTTATCGAGCAGATGCTGATCGTCCGGGAACCAGTGAACGGGTAAAAGCTCGACGGAGGTAATCCCCAGGCTTTTAATGTAATCCACGCTGGCTTTATGCCCCATGCCTTCAAACGTACCGCGTAGAGGCTCAGGGATCGCGGAATTAAGCTGGGTAAAGCCTTTTACATGCGTTTCATAAATAATGGCGTTCGACCACGGTATGGAAGGCCGTTGTCTATCCTCCCAGTTAGCCTCATCCGGATCAATCACCCGGCATTTAGGCGTAAATGGCGCGCTATCCTGGTCATCAAAGGTCAAATCTTTATCGTCATGAAGTAATTGATACGCGAAATGCGCATCGTTCCACTGAATATCGCCCACCAGCTCACGGGCATAAGGGTCAATAAGCAGCTTGTTGGGGTTAAAACGATGACCATTTTCCGGGTCATAAGGACCGTAAACGCGGTACCCATACAGCGCGCCGGGCTGCAACTTCGGGACATAGCCGTGCCATATTTCGTCGGTATATTCCGGTAACTCCAGACGAGCGATTTCATGCTCCCCGCTCGGATCGTAAAGGCAAAGCTCGACGCGTTCCGCATGGGCGGAAAAAATAGCGAAATTCACGCCTTCGCCGTCATAATTCGCGCCAAGCGTATGGCTGTATCCTGATCTGATTTCAAAAGCCCTGTTTGTTGTCATTCTCTTTCTCCACCCACGGTAAACGTTGTCCTGTCACGGCACATCAACACATAAACTCAGTCGCTCATTAAAACCAGTACGCCGCCCTGGTGTGAGGCCAACGACAGGCGTTCACCAGGCATTAACCTCTCCTGGGTAAGCACATTGCGATAACGATGCTGATTAAGCTGTCCGGGTATAATAATGTCGGTTCCTGACCAGAAACCGCTATGCGATTGTGACAATAAGCCGTCAAATTCGGCGAACACCAGTCGGGGCGCAACAACAATCAGCGCATCATCATGATTGACTCTGGCGTAAGCGATGACCTTGTCGGCACGCTGACCAACAGCCCGCAGCGGTATATAGTCGCCAAAACGGAAGAGCTCATGATTCTGCTGACGCAAACGCAGTAATGCAGCGGTGACATACTGATTCACCTGCCCGTTCAGCCAACTCTCTTCGCGCGAGAAAACTCCCGGCGTCAGTTGGTCTAACTGCTGCGCCAGCGTGGCGAAATCCGGTTCGCGGCGGTTGTCGGGATCGACAAGACTAAAATTTAACGCCTCGCTCCCCTGATAGATATCAGGTACCCCCGGCGCGGTTAACTTGATAACGGTCTGCGTCAGGCTGTTAACCAGCCCTGCGCGGATGAAGGGTTGCAAGGAACGATAAAAATCCTGCAAAAATGTCTGATTATCCGGCGCCAGTAAATGACGGGCGTAATCAAGCATTGCCGTTTCGTAAGCCTCATTACTGTCCACCCAATCGGTACGTAGCTTCGCTTCGCGTAGCGCTTTCTCCACAAAGGCTTCAAAGCGTATTTTCAGCGCGTTTAAACCTGTTTCGTCCTGTGGTTGTAGCATCGGGGGCCAGACGCCGGTCAGCGCCTGATATAACATCCACGTATCCGCCGATTTTGGCGCAGTGCCATCATTCAAAAATTTGACATGGATCTGGTTCATCTGCCGCCAGCGGGCAAGGCATTCGCTCCACTGTTCCGGCGCTTCGGTAAGCGTATACAGGCGTGCTCGCGCATCCTCGCCTCGCTTGGTATCGTGGGTCGACGTACCGGATAACGCATCAGGCTGTCGCGCCTGTCGGGTTTTCATCTCATGGTGAAAGCGTTCGATGGAGAAGTGATGCGTGACGGGCTCGGCGCCGACTTCATTTAACGCCAGTCCCATGTTTTGACGAAAGAAAAGCGTATCCTCTACCGATTTCGCCATCAGCGGACCGGTGAGTTGCTGGAACCGAACGCGAAACTGTGTCGCCTCCTCCTGGCTGGAGGCGGGAACATCGCCGGTAAGAAGACGGCTCAGAAATGTAAGCGCTTCTGGCTGCGGAGGGTTTTCAAGCGTCTTTACCCGTTCCACAATACGGTGTAACAGGCAAATATCGGTCGGCGGTAGCCCTTCTGCCGTGCCGTAAGTGCGATATACGGGAAAGGCAATTAATAACTCGCGTAACGCCTGCCGAACGACGCTCTCTTCCTGTGCGATCTGTAGCTCGCTGGCAATCGACAGCGCAAGCGCGAGCAGCCGGGTAAATTCCCCCTCGAAATTGCGATCGACCATCAGCAATTTAGCCGCCCGTAATTCCGCCCGCATATCCACTGGCGCGCCTTTAACGGTCTCGTAAGCCTGGCGCAGATTGTCTATCTGCTCATCGTCAACCAGCACCTCCGCCAGAGAGGCGATAAATTCATAGCCTGTGGTGCCGGAAACCGGCCAGTCATCAGGAAGTTGCTCGCCTTTAGCGAGAATTTTTTCCACGGTGATATAGCACGCCGGCCCCACTTCCTGACGTAAACGCGCAAGATAGGCTTTCGGATCGGCAAGGCCGTCGATATGATCGATACGTAAACCGTCAACCGCCCCTGTTCTGACCAGCTCCAGAATCAGCCGATGTGTATCGTCGAAGACGGTTTTATCTTCCACCCGCATTCCTACCAGCCCTGTGACCTCAAAGAAACGCCGATATGAAAGCGAGCGAGCGGCATCGCGCCAGGACATTAACTTCCACGGCTGGCGCTCATGCAAATCAGCAATAGCGGCTTTATCGGTAAGCGCCAGTATTTCGGACTCGCGACCCTGCCACGTCGCCGGCGCAAGCGGATAATAGTTATCATAATAGGCGAACGTGGGTTTACCCGTAGCGGGATCGGGCTTGATCGCAATTTCTCCGTTTTCCAGCACGACGTCAAACGTGTCGCCTAAAAAAGGCAGCGTCAGTCGGCGCGACCAGTCAATATCGAAATGGCGCGCGTAACGGCTCTCCTTGCCATATTCAAGCACGTCGCGCCACCAGGCGTTTTCCAGCGAGCTGGCCATGTGATTAGGCACAATATCGATGATCAATCCCAGACCTTGTGCTTTAAGTTCAACCACCAGTCTTTCAAATCCTTCGCGCCCGCCAATAGAAGGCTCAATCTCATTCGCATCGGTGACATCATAACCATGCGTTGACGCTTTGGTGGCGGTAAAGATGGGTGAGGCATAAAGATGGCTGATACCCAGATTTTTAAGGTAAGGCACCAGCGCCGCAGCGCGATCGAAGGTCATGCCATTGCGAAACTGAAAACGATACGTTGCAGTTGGGATCATGATGCAGACTCTCCCTGGGCTAAGCGGACAATAAGAGAATGTTGGGAAAGCGACCCGGTGGATTCATTCGGCCAGGCGAAGAGAGTCTTACCCGGTAAATCGGGCAGCAATACCGTCGTGGCGCTAATATTCAGCGCCAGTGACAGTGTTCCTCCCGGAAAACGCCAGCTAACGGCAATAAACCCGGGCGCGGTTTGCAATACCGTTCTTGAGCTCTCACGGGCAGCGGACAACAGCGGCACGATATGCTTCTGGCGCAAAAGCAGTAGTTCGCGGGTAAATGCCAGCCACGCTTTACCCTCTTCACTGTGCTGTTGCTTCCAGTTAAGTTTTGAGCGTTGAAAGGTCTCTGGCGCATTCGGGTCCGGAACATTTTCCCCTGCATGATCGGCAAACTCTTTTGCGCGACCTTCACGAACGGCGCGGGCTAAATCCCCATGGAAATCGGTAAAAAAAAGAAAAGGACGGCTTTCGCCATACTCTTCGCCCATAAAAAGCAGCGGAATATGCGGTGAAAGCAGCAACGTGGCGAGCAATACTTTTGTTCGTTCAGCGCCCGCCAGGGTTATCAGTCTGTCGCCCTGGGCGCGGTTACCGACCTGATCGTGATTCTGAATAAAATCCACAAAGGCGACCGGAGGTTGTCCGGTACTTTTTACGCCGCGAGGTTCGCCGGTTTGGGGGGAAATTTCTCCCTGATAAGCGAATCCTTCGGCCAGCGCTCTCGCGAGGTGTTTTTCCGGGGTATCAGCAAAATCGTTGTAGTAGGCCTGGGTCTCTCCGGTCGCAAAAACGTGGACGGCATTATGAAAATCGTCATTCCATTCGGCGGTAAACAGCGGCGCATTGCCATCCTGATCTCGGGGATGCAGAGAAATAATATTGCGGCTATCTTCGGTAGTCAGATGAATGGGCCTGTCGGTAATGTCTTCCCGAATACGTTGTGCGATTTCAACCAGCACATGCCTGGCGCTACTGTCCTCAATCTGATCGATAGCGTCAAAGCGTAAGCCGTCGAGATGGTATTCTGTCAGCCAGTATAACGGTGCCTCGATGATATAGCGCCGCACGGCGTCGACATCATAGGCGATACCATTTCCCCACGGCGTCATGCGCTCTTTGTGGAAAAACGCCGGCGCCAATAGCGGTAAATAATTTCCCTCCGGGCCGAAATGGTTCAGCACAATATCCAGGACGACGGAAAGACCATACCCGTGCGCGGCGTCAATAAACGCTTTGAAATCATCCGGCGTCCCATAGGCTGAATGCGGCGCGTAAAGCAGTACGCCGTCATAGCCCCAGCCGCGCTCGCCGCCAAATTGCGCAACGGGCATCACTTCAATAACGGTAACGCCGAGTTCAGCGAGATAAGGCAGCTTCGCTATTGCGGCGCGGAAGGTGCCTTCCGGAGTGAACGTGCCTGTATGCATCTCGTACACCACGGCCTGCTCCCAACGGCTACCTTTCCACCCGGTGTTGCGCCACGCGTAGCTGCCTGGATCAACCACATATGACGGACCGTTGACGTCAGTTTTTTGGGCGCGGGAAGCCGGATCGGGGACCACCATGCCATCGTTGAGTACAAAGTTATACTCCGTACCTGGCGTCACCCCGGAGACGTCCAGCGTAAACCAGCCGTCACCGCTCACCTGCATTTCCTGGTCTTTACCCGCAAGCCTGAGCATAACCTTTTGCTGACCGGTGGCCCAAAGACGAAAGCGGACGACATCAGCGGCGATATATTCAGCCCCCCAGCTTTTGCAAAAAATTTTTGAACTCATTTGTCGCTCCGTTTAACCCATAACCTCTACAGCATCCGAAAAACAAGCATAGACTATGGGGCTAATTTTTACGTGACACTGTCACTTAACAGGCATTCTTTTTCGTATCTGCGTGTAAAACCGTGGAATTACTGTCGGGATTGCTCAGATGTACCGAAGTGCGCGGTATCGCCTCGCCCGTGTTCGCCAGAGCCCTGAACACGCTGTAGCTGGATAACCTCCCCCCGCTCCCAGGCGTTAGCCCCCTTGATAACGGGATGTTCAGGCAGATCCTGCCGCTCGCGTTTAATGGCCTGGGTATCAATTCCCAGACGGCGATCCCGATCGGCCAGCAGCGTGGGGTCAAGCTGCCCGTCGCCAGTAAAGCCCATCATCAGCGCAGGGATACCCATTGGCAGGGTTTTATCCCGGTCGGTATGCCAGGTGTGCCAGGTCTTGCCATAAGTATTAACAATCTTACTCATCAACGCTTTATCAGCGACCAGCGGTAAGCCAGGCGCCACCAGGCTACCGGATTTCACCTCGTACTGGTGGCTGTGCCACAGTTTTTTCTCCTCGGGAGGAAGCGTTTTAAATAAACGTTCGCTGATAATGTACTCCACCCCCATCAGGCGCGCGTTTTTCGTATTGCCGTCGTAAATCACCGCCTGCATGACATCTTCGTTCAGGACGGTAACGTAATGGTGCGCTTCCATCTGTCCGTTTTTATCACCGCTATAAAAATGGAACCCGTCAAGGTAGGTACTGATGGCATCGACAGGTGGTCTGGATTGAATAGCCGCTGCGCCTGTTTCCAGGGTACGTAATTTGGCAGATGTTTTTTCCCCGGGAATAGGCGTTTGCGGCGGCGTATTATTGGCGCCGCATCCGGCCAGAAAAGGAATGATAAAGAGTGCCAGCGGTAAAATTTTCATTAGGTCTCCATATAGTGAAAGGGCTCTAATGAAAATAGTGCAATACCACGTGATTGGTAGAAGAAATGGAAGATGTTATTTGTGACGGTGTCACAAATAGTAAAACCCGGCACACAGGCCGGGTTTTGATATCAGTTTACTCTTATTTTGAGAGTTCTTTCTTGATTTCGTCTTTTATTTTGCTTAATTCACTCTGCGGGTTTTTCTTACAAAGCTCAACGGCTAGCGGCACTGCTGTCGTCTCAGTTTCCTGGAAATCAACGTAGTCCCCGCCTTTAAAATCTTCATCTTCATTCAGCACCCAGAAAGCGACTGGCGCCATCGTCTGCGGATTGAGGTCAACAAACTCCTGGCAGCTCATACCTTTAGGCGTAACGTTTGTTTTAGTAGTATCTGTTGCCGCATTCACGCTAACACTGGTTACCAGCGCTGCCACGATAATACCTGCTGTAGCAAGGGAGAATTTATTCATTGTTGTTACTCCAGTAATTATATAAATAACCTCTACATCTGCGCGTTAACCCGTTAATGTAGAACACAGAAAATAATACCCCTCCTCTCTCAGGAATAAAGATCACCCTCCGTGATATGGCTATTATTGATATTTACGTTGACTGATTTTGATGTTTGATGAATAAAGCAACATGGCGAGCAGATTTTAAGGCGAAAAAGTAGACCACGACAATAGCCACAGACGTGGTCTACGGCGCGTTGAGGTGATAAAAATACGGCAGGGTCTCAGATAGACCGGGAGCGAGTCCTCCGCCTGAAGGTATATTCAACAGCCCGATAAACAAGAGTCGTTACCGGGCTGGCGAGGTTATCAGGCGTTAAGCTGATAGTCGAGGGTGATTTCCGCATTCAGAACCTGCGATACCGGGCACCCGGCTTTTGCTTTCTGGATGATTTGATCGAAAGTTGATGCATCAATACCTGCTACCGCGACTTTGCTTTGTAGCGCAATTTTGGTAATGGCGAAGCCCGCCTCCACCTTATCAAGCGATACGTCAGCGGTGGTGTCAATGGATGTCGGCGTAAATCCAGCCTCTCCCAGCATGAGTGATAGCGCCATGGAGAAACAGGCCGCATGTGCGGCGCCGATTAACTCTTCCGGGTTGGTTCCCTGCGCGCCTTCGAACCGGGTATTGAATCCATACGGTTGTTGATTAAGCACGCCGCTTTCTGTTGATACAGTACCTTTACCCCGTTTGATGTCGCCTTCCCAGTGTGCCTGACCTTTCTTATGGATTGTCATTTTTGCTCTCCTGTTGGCTCAAAAAATAAAGTATAGACTATGCTGATAATCTGCGTTGTCCATGCCGATGGATGTAGCATGTTGTCGATTACCCGCACTTCAGATATAGAAAATAGTTGTATGCTTTTTCAGTGATGGATATTAAACCAACAGGCCTCCCTTTCTTTAAAGAATATATCCCTCCTTTTATCCTTACTTTTTCTTCCGGAAGCGTATTCCATTATGTATATTTTCATTAATATTAAGATTTATCTTATCTCATTGTAATAAATGATAAAAATCGCAATATGTAGCCTTTTAAATGTATATTAATTGACCACTATTTGTATGAGGATATGTAATTGGCAAACATAATATATTTTCTTCTGGGGTAAACAATTAGAGTTCCGCCTTGCGTTAAAATAACTCCAGGACTAATCTTAACCACAGCCGCAAAAATATTTGCCATGCTGAATACGAATTAATTTTCTGCGAGCCGTACTAAATAAATACATGTTCACGGAGGCATTATATGTTTACTTATCACTCAGCAAATACCTCAGCAGCACAACCGGCCCTGGTCAACGCGATTGAACAAGGATTACGCGCGGAGTTAGGCGTTGTCACTGAAGATGATATTTTAATGGAGCTGACCAAATGGGTTGAGGCTTCCGACAATGACATCCTCAGTGACATCTACCAGCAGACCATCAACTATGTGGTAAGCGGGCAGCACCCGACTCTGTAAAACCTGCTATGCTGTATCGGCAACCTTAGGGGTTACGTTTCTTTCGCGTAAGCGAATTTGTCCTTAAAACTAGCAACAGGATTGAGGAGTTAACATGAAATCGAACCGTCAGGCTCGTCATATACTTGGACTGGATTACAGAATTTCCAACCAGCGTAAGGTTGTTACTGAAGGCGACACCAGCAGCGTGGTGAATAACCCAACCGGCAGAAAGCGCCGCGCCGACAGCCAAAAGTAATCGTACAGTCCTGAAATGACGTTAAACACCATTGCATCTGCAATGGTGTTTTTGTTTATAGGAATGACCTTAACGTCTCACAATGCTTTATACTCAGGGTCGGTTCCCTGGTGGAAGGCAATATATGATGATAAACGACGGTGCCAGGGACAGTTATTCGAAAAAGAGTGAGTAACATGGAAACTACAACCAAGAAAGCACGTTCCCTTTATATCCCTTACGCTGGCCCTGTATTGCTGGAATTCCCCCTGTTAAACAAAGGCAGCGCTTTTAGCGTAGAAGAGCGCCGCAACTTCAATTTGTCAGGACTGCTGCCGGAGGTCGTCGAGTCGATTGAAGAACAGGCCGAACGCGCCTGGCTCCAGTATCAGGGGTTTAAAACAGAAATCGATAAGCATATTTACCTGCGTAACATCCAGGATACCAACGAAACGCTCTTTTATCGACTGGTGCAAAACCATCTTGAAGAGATGATGCCGGTTATCTATACCCCGACCGTGGGCGCGGCCTGTGAGCGCTTCTCTGAGATTTATCGCCGGGCGCGCGGCGTATTTATCTCTTATCCGAACCGTCACAATATGGACGACATTTTGCAGAATGTGCCTAACCACAACATTAAAGTTATTGTGGTGACGGATGGCGAACGGATTCTGGGGCTTGGCGATCAGGGCATCGGCGGGATGGGGATCCCTATCGGTAAGCTGTCATTATACACAGCCTGCGGCGGCATTAGTCCGGCCTATACCCTTCCCGTTGTGCTGGATGTCGGCACCAACAATCAACAGTTACTCAACGATCCGCTTTACATGGGCTGGCGTCATCCGCGCATTACCGACGATGAGTATTATGCGTTTGTCGATGAGTTTATTCAGGCCGTTAAGCAGCGCTGGCCAGATATCCTGCTACAGTTTGAAGATTTCGCGCAGAAAAACGCAATGCCGCTGTTGACGCGCTATCGTGATGAGATTTGCTCCTTTAACGATGATATTCAGGGCACCGCAGCCGTGACCGTCGGTACGTTGATCGCCGCCAGCCGCGCTGCCGGCAGTCAGCTTAGCGAGCAGAAAATCGTTTTTCTCGGCGCGGGTTCCGCCGGATGTGGGATTGCTGAACAAATCATCGCGCAGACTCAGCGTGAAGGTTTAAGCGAAGATGCCGCTCGACAGAACGTTTTTATGGTCGATCGCTTCGGCCTGTTGACGGACCGGATGCCTAATTTATTGCCGTTCCAGGCAAAACTGGTGCAGAAATGCGACAATCTCCAGCACTGGGATACCGAAAATGACGTGTTGTCGCTGCTGGATGTGGTGCGTAACGTGAAGCCGGATATTCTGATCGGGGTTTCCGGCCAGACCGGGCTCTTTACTGAAGAGATCATCCGCGAGATGCATAAGCATTGCCCTCGCCCGATCGTCATGCCGCTCTCTAATCCCACCTCTCGCGTGGAGGCCACGCCACAGGACATTATCGCCTGGACGGAAGGCAACGCGCTGGTGGCAACCGGCAGTCCATTCTCGCCGGTCATCTGGAAAGATAAGATTTATCCGATCGCACAATGTAATAACGCCTATATTTTCCCCGGCATCGGTCTGGGGGTTATCGCTTCCGGCGCATCGCGCATTACTGATGAAATGCTGATGTCAGCCAGTGAGACGCTGGCGAAACATTCTCCGCTGGTCAATAACGGCGAAGGATTAGTGTTACCAGCGCTTAAAGACATCCAGGTCGTGTCGCGCGCTATCGCTTTTGCCGTAGGTAAAATGGCGCAGCAACAAGGCGTAGCGGTGAAAACCTCTGCGGAAGCGCTGCAACAGGCGATTGACGATAACTTCTGGAAACCGGAATACCGCGACTACCGTCGGACTTCCATTTAATACGTACCCGGCGGTGAATGCCGCCGGATATCACTTTCTTCTTTAGTTTTGGTGAGTCTGTCGACACACCTGAATTCCTTTCCCTGCTTATTTGTCAAGCTACTAATATTAGCCACCTTTATGTATTGAACGGGGATTTATCAGGATAATCCTGGCTAAACTATTACATTGTATTTCTGCCGCCTTGCATAACTCATCAGAAATATTAATCCTAAAGAGGTAATAGCGCCTTACCTGCTATTACTTACCTGCTATGCAGTTCACTATTAATAAAAGGAGAAGGTTATGAAAGCTGCTGTTGTCACACAAGATCATCAGGTTGATGTTACTGAGAAAACGCTGCGTCCCCTTCGCCACGGTGAAGCTTTGCTAAAAATGGAGTGCTGCGGCGTATGCCATACCGATCTACACGTGAAAAACGGCGATTTCGGTGACAAAACCGGCGTTATTCTGGGACACGAAGGCATTGGCGTCGTGGCGGAAGTCGGTCCTGGTGTCACCTCGCTGAAACCCGGCGATCGCGCGAGTGTCGCGTGGTTTTATGAAGGATGCGGACACTGTGAGTATTGCAATACGGGCAATGAAACCTTATGCCGCAACGTGAAAAATGCCGGTTACACGGTAGATGGCGGTATGGCCGAAGAGTGTATTGTCGTCGCGGATTATGCGGTGAAAGTACCGGAAGGTCTGGACTCTGCAGCGGCAAGTAGTATTACCTGCGCGGGCGTTACCACCTATAAAGCGGTGAAGATTTCTCATATTAAACCTGGCCAGTGGATTGCCATCTACGGTCTGGGCGGTCTGGGTAATCTGGCCTTGCAGTACGCGAAAAACGTTTTCAATGCGAAAGTGATCGCCATTGATGTCAATGATGGACAACTGAAACTGGCCGAGGAAATGGGCGCAGATCTGACCATTAATTCACGTACGGAAGATGCGGCTAAAATTGTGCAGGAAAAAACCGGTGGCGCGCACGCAGCGGTGGTTACCGCGGTCGCTAAGGCGGCGTTTAATTCCGCAGTAGATGCCGTTCGCGCCGGAGGCCGCGTGGTGGCAGTCGGGCTGCCGCCAGAAGCCATGAACCTTGATATCCCTCGCCTGGTGCTGGATGGCATTCAGGTTGTCGGTTCGTTGGTGGGGACACGCCAGGATCTGACCGAAGCCTTCCAGTTTGCGGCGGAAGGAAAAGTCGTGCCAAAAGTCGCTTTACGTCCGCTTGAAGATATCAACGTTATTTTTAAAGAGATGGAACAGGGACAAATTCGTGGCCGTATGGTCATCGATTTCCGCCGTTAAACGATTTGCTGTGGTCGTCTGAGTATACAGACAGCAGATGAAAACAAGGCGCTACGAGGATAGCGCCTTGTTTATCAGATCGCGAAAGAATTACTGAATACCTTTTTCGCTCTCTTTTTTTGCTTCTGCCTTCTCGATTTCACGATACCAGCGTGGATGATGTTTCTTCGCCCAGCGACGGCTGACCTTCCCTTCGATCATGCCTTTAATCGAGCCTTTCACCCAAAACGCCATATACATATGGATGAGGATCGCGTGCATTAAAATAATGCCCGCCGCCGCATGAATTAACAGGCTATAACGCACCACCTGCATGGGAAAATACTGCGCGAAATACGGACGCCAGATAATCACGCCAGTCACCAGCAGCACAAAAATCATGCTCATAATGGACCAGAACATCATCTTCTGTCCGGCATTGTATTTGCCGACATCCGCCACCTTATGCTCATTGCCTTTCAATACTTCGACAATATTTTTCAGCCACGGAATGTCTTTTTTATCCGGGATGTTGTGGTGGACGAAACGCACGAACATAAACATCAGCGCGATGAAGATGGCAATACCGAAGAACGGGTGCAAAATACGTCCCATCTGCGGCGTGCCGAAGGTTTGCGTCAGCCATTGTAGCGTCGGGAAGAAAAACGAAATCCCCGACAGCGCTACCAGGAAGAAGCAGATCACCACCGTCCAGTGACAGGCGCGGTCGACAAATTTCGTGCGCACAATCATTTTCGACTTACTCATGATGATCCTCCTCATCGTCGTCCGTTTCTTTATTCGGGCCAATACCGATGTAGTGGTAAATCAGACCGGCGAAAGTGGCGATAAAGCCCGCTGCGGCCAGCGGTTTTAGCGCCCCTTTCCACAGATTGATTGAGGTATCGATCTGCGGATCTTTCGGCAAGCCGTGGTACAACTCCGGCTGATTGGCATGGTGCAGCACATACATGACGTGCGTGCCGCCGACGCCCTGCGGGTTGTAGATACCGGCATGTTCAAAGCCGCGCGCTTTTAACTTCTCCACGCGTTGCTCACCCAGTTCCAGCATCTCTTTTTTGGTGCCGAAGTGAATCGCCCCGGTCGGACAAGTTTTGACGCAGGCCGGTTCCTGGCCCACGCTGACGCGATCGACGCAGAGCGTACATTTATAAACGCGGTTGTCCTCTTTGTTGAGGCGCGGAATATTAAACGGACACCCGGCGATACAGTAACCACAGCCGATACAGTGTTCAGATTGAAAATCAACAATCCCGTTCGCGTACTGGATGATAGCCCCGGCAGATGGACAGGCTTTAAGACAGCCTGGATCTTCACAGTGCATACAACCATCTTTACGAATCAGCCACTCCAGCTTGCCGTTCTGCTCGGTTTCGGTAAAGCGCATCACCGTCCAGGACTTGGCGCTGAGATCGGCAGGGTTATCGTACACCCCGACACAATGGCCAACGTTATCGCGAATATCGTTCCATTCAGAACAGGCTACCTGGCAGGCTTTACAGCCGACACAGGAGGAGACGTCGATCAGTTTCGCGACTTCGGCTTTGTAATCACGCGCCTGCGGAGGCGGCGTGATGGCGTTTGTTGCGGACCGTTTAATAATGTCCTGCGTTTCCATAGACATATGTTCGCCTCCCTTACGCCTTCTCGATGTTAACTAAAAACGCTTTGTATTCCGGCGTTTGCGAGTTGGCATCACCGACATTTGGCGTCAGAGTATTGGCGATATAGCCTTTGCGCGCGACACCCTCAAAGCCCCAGTGAATCGGGATCCCCACCGTTTCAACCTGCTGACCGTTGACATGCAGGGTGCGAAGACGACGAGTTACCACCGCGACCGCGCGAATAAACCCGCGTTTACTGCTCACCTTCACATAGTCGCCGTTAGCAATACCTTTCGCTGCCGCCAGCGTCTCACTGATCTCCACAAACTGTTCCGGCTGAGCGATAGCGTTAAGTAGCGCATGTTTGGTCCAGGTATGGAAATGCTCTGTGAGGCGGTAAGTCGTGCCCACGTACGGAAACTGCTCCTTCTTACCCATGCGCAGCGCATCTTCTTCATACAGACGCGCAGCCGGGTTCGAGACCACATTCGGGTGCAGCGGGTTAGTGCCCAGCGGCGTTTCCATCGGCTCGTAATGCTCAGGGAACGGTCCTTCCGCCATTTTATCAATAGCAAACAGACGTCCCAGCCCTTCCGGCTGCATGATAAATGGATTGGTCCCGCTCCCCGGCGCCGCGTTGTTAAAGTCCGGAATATCGTTCCCTGTCCACTTCGCGCCGTTCCACTGGATCAGCATCCGTTTTGGATCCCACGGTTTACCCTGCGGGTCCGCCGAAGCGCGGTTATACAATACGCGACGGTTTAGCGGCCACGCCCACGCCCAACCCAGTGTATTGCCAAGCCCTGACGGGTCGGCGTTATCACGTCTGGACATCTGGTTGCCCTGCTCCGTCCAGCTACCGGTATAAATCCAGCAGGAGGAGGATGTCGTACCGTCATCGCGCAGTAATGCAAAACTACTCAACAACTGGCCTTTCCTGGCAAGCAGTGTACCGTTGGCGTCATAGAGATCTTCCAGCGCATAGCCGTTGTTCTCTTTCGCCACTTCTTCCGAATGCGGTTCATCCGGCTGCTTGTAGTTCCAGCTCATCTTCAATAGTGGTTCGGCGCCTTTACCGCCTTCTGCGCGATACATTTCACGCAGACGATGGTAAATACCGGCCAGAATCTCGCCGTCGTTACGCGCTTCGCCCGGCGCGTCCTGACCTTTCCAGTGCCACTGTAACCAGCGACCGGAGTTAGCGATAGAGCCATCCTCTTCCGCAAAACAGGTAGACGGCAGACGGAAGACTTCGGTCTGAATCGTTGTCGGATCGACATCATTAGATTCGCCGTGGTTCTGCCAGAACGTTGACGTTTCAGTCACCAGCGGATCGATAACGACCAGATACTTCAGTTTGCTTAAGCTTTGCACCACTTTGTTTTTGTCCGGGAAGGACGCCACCGGGTTAAAGCCCTGACAGAAATAGCCGGTGACTTTCCCGCTATCCATCATGTTGAAATATTTGATCACGTCATAGGACTGATCCCATTTAGGCAGCCAGGCAAAGCCCCAGTCATTCTCTTTCTGCGCTGCATCGCCATAGAAAGATTTCATCAGGCTGACGAAGAACTTAGGATAATTACCCCAGTAGTTGACCTGATCGGCCAGCGTCGCTTTGGGGGTATTCGCTGCCAGATAAGTTTGCAGATCGGCCTGTTTTTCCGATGGCAGCGTCAGGTAGCCCGGCAGGCTGGTGGAGAGCAGTCCTAAATCCGTTAAACCCTGAATATTAGAGTGGCCGCGCAAGGCGTTCACACCGCCGCCAGCCATCCCCATATTGCCGAGCAGCAACTGGATCATCGCCATAGTACGGATGTTCTGCGCCCCGACGGTATGTTGCGTCCAGCCCAGCGCATACAGGAAGGTGGTAGTGCGATCCGGCGCGCTGGTAGAGGCCAACACCTCACACACCTTCAGGAAATCCGCTTTCGGCGTACCGCAGATGTTTTCCACGACGTCCGGCGTGTAGCGCGAAACGTGCTGCTTCAGCAGATTCCACACACAGCGTGGGTGCGTCAACGTTTCATCACGTTTGGCATAGCCGTTTTCATCGAACTGGTAGTTCCAGGAGGATTTATCGTACTGACGCTTTTGGGCGTCATAGCCGCTGAAAAGACCGTCATCAAAGGCAAAATCATCCCGCACCAGCAGGCTGGCGTTGGTGTAATGCTTAACGTATTCAGCGTTGATTTTGTTATTTTCGATCAGGTACAGCAAAACGCCGGACAGAAAGGTAATGTCTGTACCGGAACGTATTGGCGCATAGATATCCGCCACCGACGCCGTACGCGTAAAGCGTGGATCAACGACAATCAGCGTCGCATCGTTATTGTT
The DNA here is from genome assembly GCF_046548235.1 of Salmonella sp. SAL4457. Taxonomy (NCBI): domain Bacteria; kingdom Pseudomonadati; phylum Pseudomonadota; class Gammaproteobacteria; order Enterobacterales; family Enterobacteriaceae; genus Salmonella; species Salmonella sp. SAL4457. The sequence continues at coordinate 739,847 of NZ_JBGDZO010000001.1, read as the reverse complement.
TTTCGCTTCCATCGCCCAGCGGAAACCCACCGGATGCGCTTCTGCGGCATTGCCGCCCATCACCATCACGACGTTGGCGTTTTTAATATCCACCCAGTGGTTGGTCATCGCACCGCGACCAAATGTTGGAGCAAGACTTGCTACCGTTGGTCCGTGTCAGACGCGCGCCTGGTTATCTACCGCCAGCATACCGAGAGAACGCGCAAACTTCTGCGTCAGCATACCCGTTTCATTGCTGGCCGCCGAGGCGCACAGCATTCCGGTAGAGAGCCAGCGGTTAACCGTGACGCCCTGCTCATTCTTTTCAATAAAGTTGGCGTCGCGGTCGGCTTTCATTAATTTAGCAATACGAGTGAAAGCGTCATCCCAGCTAATGCGCTGCCACTTGTCGGAACCCGGCGCGCGGTATTCCGGATAGCGTAGGCGATCTTCACTGTGAACATAGTCCAGCAAACCGGCCCCTTTCGGGCACAGCGCGCCACGGCTTACCGGATGATCCGGGTCGCCTTCAATATGGTAAATCGCTTCTTTCGCGTTTTTTGCCCCATCTCCCAGGCTATACATTAATAGCCCGCAACCTACGGAACAGTATGTGCAGGAGTTACGGATCTCTTTTGCGCGCAACAGCTTATAGTTTCGCGCCTGAGCCAGGGCCATTTTAGGGGTAAAACCCAGTGCGGCCACCGTTGTTCCCGCCATACCGCCCGCGCAGATTTTAAAAAATTGTCTGCGGCTGACGTCCATTGCTTTCCTCTTTTTTCCACGGATGCACGCCTCCTTCGAACTGCAGCAAAACCTCAGCCCAGGATACGTGTATAACTTCGCGAGGAAACTAACAGCAAAATCGATAACTTTTTTGCGTCAAATCAATATTGAAACGGTTCCGCTATTAAATAGCCCTATTTTTAAACTGCAATAACTCCAGGGAGGTACTAAAAAATGACACTGCATGGCATCGCCCTCGGAAAAAGTGCTATAAGTGGCAGTTTATTTTGCGCGGTATTCAGGACAGTCACAAAGCATGACATCACAAAAAGCAACGCTAATAGGGCTTGTTGCCATCGTTCTGTGGAGCACGATGGTTGGGTTAATTCGCGGCGTCAGCGAAGGTCTCGGACCGGTAGGCGGCGCAGCCATGATCTATTCATTAAGCGGTCTGCTGCTGATTTTTACCGTCGGATTACCTGATATCCGCCGTTTCCCGGGGCGATACCTCATCGCAGGCAGCGTACTGTTTGTCAGTTATGAAATATGCCTGGCGCTTTCTCTCGGTTATGCCGCCACTCGCCATCAGGCTATCGAAGTCGGCATGGTTAACTATTTATGGCCCAGCCTGACCATTCTGTTTGCCATTCTTTTTAATGGGCAAAAAACTAACTGGCTTATTGTTCCTGGATTGCTTATTGCACTTACTGGCGTTTGCTGGGTTCTGGGGGGCGAGAATGGTCTTAATCCAGGAGAAATTATCAGCAATGTCGCCACCAGTCCGCTAAGTTATTTACTGGCATTTCTTGGGGCGTTTATATGGGCGACATACTGCACCGTCACAAATAAATATGCGCGTGGTTTTAACGGTATCACCGTCTTTGTGTTACTCACCGCCGTGGCGCTGTGGTTCCACTATTTTCTTACGCCGCAACCTGCCATGATATTTAGCCTACCGGTGATTGCTAAACTTTTTACCGCGGCATTAACGTTAGGGTTTGCCTACGCCGCATGGAATGTGGGCATACTTCATGGCAATGTGACTATCATGGCCGTAGGGTCTTATTTTACCCCCGTCATGTCCTCTGCTCTGGCAGCGCTGTTACTCAGCTCACCACTGTCATTCTCCTTCTGGCAAGGCGCAGTCATGGTTTGCGTAGGTTCACTACTTTGTTGGCTGGCAACGCGGCGGCGCTAATAGCGACGGGCGGGCCGATGTTGATATTAAATCGACCCGCTGTACCTTGACACTCTTCATAACACAACTACGCTTTTATCTATCGCCTGTGTGTATTTGACGATTTTTCATTTTCACGTGCTCCCCCTGCGCCATACTAGGATGCGCTGGTAAAAATGGATTTTATAAAATCGTTAAATATGTTAATGCAATGATATAATCATATTAACAAATATATAATTAACGTTAGCTCGCAACTGTATTAGTGCATATAATAATCAGTCGTTACTACCAAAAATAAAACCATAAACAGCCCAATAGTCCCCTCCGAAAATATATCTTATTAGACAGTCCCTATTTGAATTAATACTCTCAAATGTATTAAGGAGATCTCGATCACACAAATTAAAATAATTTGTAATCTTATGAAACTTATTATTGAACTTATGCCACTCCGTCATTTAAAAATAGTCTGCCATTGACAAACGCCTCGTTTAACAATGGTTGAGGAAACACGCTAAGAAAATTATAAGGATTATTAAAATGAAACTTAAGTTAGTGGCAGTGGCAGTGACTTCCCTGTTGGCAGCAGGCGTTGTAAATGCAGCCGAGGTATATAACAAAGACGGCAATAAACTGGATCTGTACGGTAAAGTTCACGCTCAGCATTATTTCTCTGATGATAACGGAAGTGATGGTGACAAAACTTACGCGCGTCTGGGCTTTAAAGGCGAAACGCAGATCAACGATCAGTTAACCGGTTTTGGCCAGTGGGAATATGAATTCAAAGGCAACCGTACTGAAAGCCAGGGCGCTGACAAAGACAAAACCCGTCTGGCGTTTGCTGGTCTGAAATTCGCTGACTACGGTTCTTTCGACTACGGTCGTAACTACGGCGTTGCTTACGACATCGGCGCATGGACCGACGTTCTGCCAGAGTTTGGTGGCGATACCTGGACTCAGACTGACGTCTTCATGACTGGCCGTACTACTGGTGTTGCCACCTACCGTAACACTGACTTCTTTGGCCTGGTTGAAGGTCTGAACTTTGCCGCGCAGTACCAGGGCAAAAATGACCGTGACGGCGCGTACGAGTCTAACGGCGACGGTTTCGGTCTGTCCGCAACGTATGAGTACGAAGGTTTTGGCGTAGGTGCGGCCTATGCGAAGTCTGACCGTACTAACAACCAGGTGAAAGCAGCGAGCAACCTGAATGCTGCGGGTAAAAACGCTGAAGTCTGGGCTGCTGGTCTGAAATATGATGCGAACAACATCTACCTGGCGACCACCTACTCCGAAACGCTGAACATGACCACCTTTGGTGAAGATGCAGCGGGTGATGCGTTTATCGCGAATAAAACCCAGAACTTTGAAGCAGTTGCTCAGTATCAGTTCGACTTCGGTCTGCGTCCGTCCATCGCTTACCTGAAATCCAAAGGTAAAAACCTGGGTACTTACGGTGACCAGGATCTGGTTGAGTACATCGATGTCGGTGCTACCTACTACTTCAACAAAAACATGTCCACCTTCGTTGATTACAAAATCAACCTGCTGGACGACAGCGACTTCACCAAAGCGGCTAAAGTGTCTACCGACAACATCGTTGCTGTTGGTCTGAACTACCAGTTCTAATTTTGTTGTAGTCTGAATACAAAGCCAGTCCTTTCAGGGCTGGCTTTTTCTCTTGATGTAGACTCGGTCATAAGGAGTATGCCGTGCAGACGTTCACTGGTCGTTGTCTTTGCGGACAGAGCCATTTTACCGTTGACGTCGAAATGCTGGATGTCTATGCCTGCCATTGTACGCTGTGTCAAAAATGGTCGGGTGGAATAGCCATGTATCTGGAAGCCTGCGGGCAACCACAGCTAGCCCCCCTTTCCCCGGAACCGCCATACTTTTCATCCTCTTCGCGCGGCGAACGCTACTTCTGTTCCGGCTGCGGGTGTCCGCTGTGGTTTCGGCTTACCGATACCGATCGCTATTTTATTCCCTGGACCTTACTGGAACTGAACGAAGTTGATCGCCGTCGGCTGATTCTGGCTGCGGAAATTTATACCGAAACCCAGCCTGCCTTCTGGCGACTGACGGGGCAATACGCACGCCTCAGCGGTAAAGAGGTTGAGGAAATGGACTCCCCCTGCCAGCTAGCGCATTAAGCGCTTATCTCACCAGGCGTTATGTTATCGGCGTTGGGCTTTTGCCAGGCTGAACCACATCCCTACCGCCAGCAAAAGAAGCATACTCCCGGCGCTGCTTAACGCCACGCTATGCGACCAGATAAAGGCATGTCTGGCGGCGTCCAGTATTGCCTGCCCCTGCGTGGGCGGTAGGCTATTCGCCAACTGCACGGCTTCTCCCATTGAAGATGACGCTCTGGCAATCTCTTGCGCCTCAAGCCCGGCAGGCAGACGGATAGACGCGGAGAAGCTACGGCTTAACAACAGACCGAAAATGGCAATGCCCAGTCCCGCGCCCAGTTCATAAGCCATCGTTTCTATCGCGCCGGCCGCCGCCGCTTTTTCTGCCGGCGCAGCGGCCATAATTGCCGACGTGGAAGCCAGCAATGCGCTGGCGGCGCTAAATCCCAGCAGCGCCATCAGCCCCCAGGCCTGCCATTGCTGGGTGCTGAAATCCGTCATCGCCAGGCCATAAAAACTCAGCGCGCTTAACGCCATGCCGCCCGTCGCGACCAGCCGTAGTCCCAGACGCGAGACCAGCACGCCCGCAATCGGCCCGCTGAATCCACTGGCGACCATCACCGGCAGCATAAATACCCCGGCCTCATAAGGCGATAGCCCGTGAACAAACTGTAGCTCTTGCGCCATCAGCAGCTCAAAGCCCACCAGAGTGATCATCGCGGTCATCGCCATCACGACGCCGCTCAGGATAATGCGATGGGTAAATAGTCGCATATCAATCATCGGACGCGATGTCGCAAGCTGTGTGCGGATAAAGAGTCCCAGGAGCAGCGCGCCGGTAAGCAGGGTAAACGAGATGACCCACAGCGACAAATGCCCTTTCAGCGCGGTTTTAGCGCTATAGACCAACAGCAAAATGGCAATAATCAGCATCACCGCATGGCCAAGATTGAGCGGTTGATCGCGACGGCCCGCCTGGCGAGGAACATAACGGGCGGTTAAGCCCATGACGACCAGCACAATCGGCACGTTGATCAGGAAAACCGATCCCCAGTAAAAATGCTCTAATAATATGCCGCCGATGAGCGGCCCAAACGCCGCTCCGCCCGAACCTACCGCTGCCCAGACGCCCAGCGCCATGTTGCGATGCTTCTCTTCACAAAAGGTGGCGCGTATCCCGGCCAGCGTCGCCGGTACAATCATCGCCGCGCCAATAGCCAGTAATACCCTGGTGGCGATAAGCCAACTGGCGGTATGCGAAAACGCCGCCGCCAATGATGCCAGGCCAAAGAGCGTCCCGCCCAGCATCAGCAGGCGTTTAAAACCGATACGATCGCCAAGCGCGCCCATCGGCAACACCATGCCAGCCATGACCAAAGAATAAATATCAATGATCCACAGCAGCTCGTTGCCGCTGGCCCCCAGTGTCATACTCAGTGTCGGCGCGGCGACATGCAAGACCGTGGCATCAATGGCGACAGGAATATAGACCAGCACAATAATGACTAACGTTAACCACTGACGAAACATAACTCTCCCTTCAAAAACTCAAATTTGGACGCTTGTCCAGCTTCAGGATCCTACGGTAAGTTGAACGAATGTCCAGCTTTTTGTTACACTGCGCGCATTGGCTAATGTGGGGAAAATATGAGTTACCTTAACCGGGATGAACGCCGCGAAGTGATCCTGCAAGCGGCGATGCGCGTGGCGCTGGCAGACGGGTTTGCCGCCATGACGGTGCGACGAATTGCATCAGAAGCCGATGTCGCCGCCGGCCAGGTGCATCACCACTTCAGCTCGGCGGGCGAGCTCAAAGCGCTGGCCTTTGTCCATTTGATCCGCACCCTGCTTGATGCCGGGCAAGTTCCGCCGCCCGCCACCTGGCGTGCACGGCTTCACGCTATGTTGGGTAGCGAAGACGGCGGCTTTGAGCCTTACATAAAATTGTGGCGAGAGGCGCAAATTCTGGCCGATCGGGATCCGCACATCAGAGATGCTTATCTCCTCACGATGCAGATGTGGCATGAGGAAACGGTCACAATTATCGAGCAGGGCAAACAGGCAGGAGAATTTACGTTTACTGCTAACGCCACGGATATCGCCTGGCGGCTTATCGCACTGGTGTGCGGGCTGGACGGTATGTATGTGCTGGGTATTCCGGAAATGGCCGATCCCGCGTTTAAATACCATCTGGATCGGATGATTACGCTTGAACTCTTTGCGTAAAGTTACAAATAATTTAATAAAAATCACTTTTAATTTACAAATAGTAACAATTAAGAAGCATCATATCTCCTCTTCGCGCCGCGCTGGCCTGGTTTTTTATCTATTCTTTCACTCAATATTCTAAAAAAACTTCAATAAGTTCTCAAAAGAGCGCGTGACGCTCTGTCTCTTTTTTGTGTTTTTTTCAAATGATATGCGCATGTGAGGGGGAAAATGACACGACAAAACGAGAATTATAACCGTTATCTCTTGAGTGACTGGCGACCCGAAAATCCAGCCTTCTGGGAGAATAAAGGGAAAGGCATCGCCAGAAGAAACTTATGGATTTCAGTAAGTTGTTTGCTCCTGGCATTTTGCGTCTGGATGTTGTTTAGCGCTGTTGCCGTCAACCTCAATAAAATTGGATTTAATTTTACCACCGACCAACTCTTTTTATTAACCGCATTACCTTCTCTTTCCGGCGCAATATTACGCGTTCCCTACTCCTTTATGGTACCACTGTTTGGTGGCCGTAAATGGACCGTATTAAGTACCGTAATATTGATTATTCCCTGCGCCTGGCTGGGATTCGCCGTGCAAAATCCTGCCACCCCTTTCGGGGTATTTATGCTCATCGCTCTGTTGTGCGGTTTTGCGGGGGCTAACTTCGCGTCCAGTATGGGCAACATCAGTTTTTTCTTTCCAAAAGCCAGACAAGGTAGCGCGTTGGGTATTAACGGCGGCCTGGGAAATCTTGGCGTCAGTGTGATGCAGTTGCTTGCGCCGCTGGTTATTTTTCTGCCGATATTTACTTTTTTAGGCGTCCAGGGCGTGCCGCAACCTGATGGCTCCCTGCTCGCCCTCACTAACGCCGCCTGGATCTGGGTGCCGTTACTGGCTGTCGCGACGCTTGCCGCCTGGTTTGGTATGAACGATATCGGCAGTTCAAAAGCGTCTGTCGCCTCGCAATTGCCGGTGCTAAAACGTCTGCACCTGTGGCTGCTTAGCCTGCTGTACCTGGCGACATTCGGGTCATTCATCGGCTTTTCCGCAGGTTTCGCCATGCTCGCCAAAACGCAATTTCCCGACGTAAACATTCTGCAACTGGCGTTCTTTGGCCCCTTTATCGGCGCGCTGGCGCGATCGGCAGGCGGCGTGATCTCCGATAAATTCGGCGGCGTTCGCGTAACGCTCATTAATTTTATCTTTATGGCGCTGTTTACCGCCCTGCTATTTCTCACGCTGCCAGGCTCCGGCGCAGGCAGCTTTAGCGCGTTCTATCTTGTTTTTATGGGCCTGTTTTTGACAGCGGGTCTCGGCAGCGGTTCTACCTTCCAGATGATTGCGGTGATCTTCCGTCAGATCACGCTCTACAACGTCAAACTGCGCGGCGGGAGCGATGAGCAGGCGCAGCGCGAAGCGGTGACGGATACCGCCGCCGCGCTCGGTTTTATCTCCGCTATTGGCGCTGTGGGCGGCTTCTTTATTCCAAAAGCGTTTGGCACCTCTTTGGCCTTGACCGGCTCGCCGGTGGGCGCCATGAAAATCTTTTTGCTGTTTTACATCGCTTGCGTCCTGCTGACCTGGCTGGTCTACGGGCGTCGTAAGCCTAAACAACAATAACAACATACGCACCTGTAGGACGGCCATCCGGTAATGGTTTAACGCCAAATCGACAGGATGGCGGAAAATTTATCGAAGCAGGAGAAATGTCATGAGTAAACTGTTGGATCGCTTTCGTTACTTTAAACAAAAAGGCGATACCTTTGCCGACGGCCATGGTCAGGTGATGCATACCAACCGCGACTGGGAAGACAGTTATCGCCAGCGCTGGCAGTTTGATAAGATCGTGCGCTCAACCCACGGCGTCAACTGCACGGGCTCCTGTAGTTGGAAAATTTATGTCAAAAATGGTCTGGTGACGTGGGAAACCCAGCAAACCGACTACCCGCGCACGCGTCCCGATTTACCGAACCATGAACCGCGCGGCTGCCCGCGCGGCGCCAGCTACTCCTGGTATCTCTATAGCGCCAATCGTTTGAAATACCCTCTGGTGCGTAAGCGGCTGATAGAACTGTGGCGCGAGGCCCTTTCCCGGCACAGCGATCCGGTACTGGCATGGGAATCTATAATGAACGACCCGCAAAAATGCCAAAGTTACAAACAGGTGCGCGGACATGGCGGCTTTATTCGTTCGAACTGGAAAGAGCTGAATCAGCTCATTGCCGCTGCTAACGTCTGGACAATCAAAACCTATGGTCCGGATCGTGTGGCGGGGTTTTCACCTATTCCGGCAATGTCGATGGTTTCTTACGCCGCCGGAACACGTTATCTGTCATTGCTTGGCGGTACTTGTCTGAGCTTCTATGACTGGTATTGCGATCTTCCACCCGCGTCGCCAATGACCTGGGGCGAGCAGACTGATGTGCCGGAGTCTGCCGACTGGTATAACTCAGCCTACATTATTGCCTGGGGCTCTAACGTGCCGCAGACGCGTACCCCGGACGCCCACTTCTTTACTGAAGTGCGCTACAAAGGCACTAAGACGATCGCCATCACCCCGGACTATTCCGAAGTCGCTAAACTGTGCGATCAGTGGCTGGCGCCAAAGCAAGGTACCGACAGCGCGCTGGCGATGGCTATGGGTCACGTTATTTTAAAAGAGTTTCATCTCGATAATCCCAGCGACTATTTTCTTAACTATTGCCGCCGTTATACCGACATGCCAATGCTGGTCCTGTTGGATGAGCGCGCAGACGGCAGTTATGTGCCGGGGCGTATGATGCGCGCATCGGATCTGGTGGATGGACTGGGAGAAGCCAATAATCCGGAATGGAAAACCGTCGCGCTCAACAGTACGGGCGAACTGGTCGCGCCCAACGGTTCTATCGGTTTTCGCTGGGGCGAAAAGGGAAAATGGAACCTTGAACCGGTGGCGGCGGGCGTCGAAACTGAACTGTCGCTCTCTTTACTCGGTCAGCATGATGACGTGGCGGGTGTCGCTTTCCCCTATTTTGGCGGTAACGAAAACCCACATTTTCGCAGCGTGCGGCAGGAACCGGTGCTGGTACGTCAGTTACCGGTGAAACGCCTGGCTCTGGCGGACGGTAGCGAGCGGATGGCCGTCAGCGTTTACGATCTGGTGCTGGCGAATTATGGGCTGGATCGTGGTCTGGATGACGGCCATAGCGCCAATAATTATAACGACGTAAAAGCCTACACGCCGGCCTGGGGCGAACAGATTACCGGCGTGCCGCGTCGACATATCGAAACTATTGCGCGTGAATTTGCCGAGACCGCCCATAAAACTCACGGTCGCTCAATGATCATCCTCGGCGCGGGAGTGAATCACTGGTATCACATGGATATGAATTACCGTGGGATGATTAACATGCTGGTGTTCTGCGGCTGTGTTGGACAAACCGGCGGCGGCTGGGCGCACTATGTCGGCCAGGAGAAGCTGCGGCCGCAAACCGGCTGGCTGCCGCTGGCCTTCGCGCTGGACTGGAATCGCCCACCGCGTCAGATGAACAGTACCTCGTTTTTCTACAACCATGCCAGCCAGTGGCGCTATGAAAAACTGACTGCGCAAGAGTTGCTGTCGCCGCTGGCCGATCCGGCTAAATTTTCCGGACACCTGATCGATTTCAACGTGCGCGCGGAACGTATGGGCTGGCTACCTTCGGCGCCGCAGCTTAATCTTAACCCGCTCAGCGTGAAAGCGAGCGCCGATAAAGCCGGGCTGTCTGCGGCGGATTATACCGTGCAGGCGTTGAAATCAGGCGCTATCCGTTTTGCCTGCGAACAGCCTGACAGTGGTCATAATCACCCGCGAAATTTATTTGTCTGGCGCTCTAACCTGCTCGGCTCCTCCGGGAAAGGTCATGAGTACATGCTCAAATATCTGCTGGGCACCGACAGCGGTATCCAGGGCGAAGCGCTGGGTTCCAGCGAAGGAATTAAGCCTGAAGAGGTGGAATGGCAGTCCGCCGCGATTGAGGGCAAGCTCGATCTGTTGGTCACGCTTGATTTCCGTATGTCCAGTACCTGTCTGTTTTCCGATATCGTTTTGCCGACCGCCACCTGGTATGAAAAAGACGATATGAATACCTCGGATATGCATCCGTTTATCCACCCCCTTTCCGCTGCGGTCGATCCTGCCTGGGAATCCAAAAGCGACTGGGAGATCTACAAAGGTATCGCCAGCGTCTTTTCTGAAGTGTGTGTCGGACACCTCGGACAGGAAACCGATGTGGTGCTACACCCGCTCCAGCATGATTCCCCGGCGGAACTGGCGCAGCCATTTGATATTCTCGACTGGCGTAAAGGCGAGTGCGAACTTATTCCGGGCAAAACCGCCCCCAATATCGTCGTGGTTGAACGCGATTATCCGGCCACCTATGAACGTTTTACCTCGCTGGGTCCCCTGCTGGATAAATTAGGCAACGGCGGTAAGGGGATTGCCTGGAATACGCAAGATGAAGTCGATTTCCTCGGTAAGCTCAATTACACCAAACACGATGGCCCGGCGAAAGGACGTCCGCGAATAGACACCGCGCTGGATGCTTCGGAAGTGATTCTTGCCTTAGCGCCGGAAACTAACGGTCAGGTGGCGGTGAAAGCCTGGCAGGCGTTGGGCGAGATGACCGGGCGCGAGCACACCCATCTGGCCATCAATAAAGAAGATGAGAAAATTCGCTTTCGTGATATCCAGGCGCAACCGCGCAAAATTATCTCCAGCCCGACCTGGTCAGGACTGGAAAGCGAGCATGTCTCTTATAACGCCGGATATACCAACGTACATGAACTGATCCCGTGGCGCACGTTGTCGGGGCGGCAACAACTCTATCAGGATCATGCGTGGATGCGCGCTTTTGGCGAAAGCCTGGTGGCATATCGCCCGCCGATTGATACCCGCAGCGTCAGCGAAATGCGAGAAATTCCGCCCAACGGTTTCCCGGAAAAAGCGCTTAACTTCCTGACGCCGCACCAGAAATGGGGAATTCACTCCACCTACAGCGAAAACCTGCTGATGCTGACCTTGTCGCGCGGCGGGCCGATTGTCTGGATCAGCGAAGCCGATGCCCGTGAACTGGGTATTGAAGATAACGACTGGATTGAAGCCTTCAACGCTAATGGCGCCCTTACCGCTCGTGCGGTGGTCAGCCAGCGCGTCCCGCCGGGTATGACCATGATGTACCACGCCCAGGAGCGGATTATGAACATTCCGGGTTCGGAAGTCACCGGGATGCGCGGCGGGATCCATAACTCCGTGACCCGGGTCTGTCCAAAACCGACGCATATGATCGGCGGCTATGCGCAACTGGCTTACGGCTTCAACTATTACGGAACCGTGGGTTCGAATCGCGATGAATTCATCATGATCAGGAAGATGAAAAACATTAACTGGCTGGATGATGAGGGCCGGGATCAGGTACAGGAGGCGAAAAAATGAAAATACGCTCACAGGTTGGGATGGTACTGAATCTCGATAAATGTATTGGCTGTCACACCTGCTCCGTCACCTGTAAAAACGTCTGGACCGGACGTGAAGGGATGGAATACGCATGGTTCAATAACGTCGAAACAAAACCGGGTATCGGCTATCCCAAAAACTGGGAAGACCAACAGGAGTGGCAAGGCGGTTGGGTTCGTGATGTTAATGGCAAGATAAGGCCCCGTCTGGGCGGCAAAATGGGGGTAATTAGCAAAATTTTCGCCAACCCGGTGATTCCGCAAATCGATGATTACTATGAACCCTTTACCTTCGATTATCAGCATTTACATACTGCGCCGGAGAGTAAGCATCAGCCCACTGCCCGTCCTCGTTCACTGATTGACGGAAAACGGATGGACAAGGTGATCTGGGGGCCAAACTGGGAAGAGCTGCTCGGCGGCGAGTTTGAAAAACGCGCCCGCGACCGCAACTTCGACAACATACAAAAAGAGATGTACGGTCAGTTCGAAAACACCTTCATGATGTACCTGCCGCGCCTGTGCGAACACTGCCTGAACCCCAGTTGTGTAGCCACCTGCCCAAGTGGCGCTATTTATAAGCGTGAAGAAGACGGCATCGTGCTAATCGACCAGGATAAATGCCGGGGCTGGCGTTTGTGTATCAGCGGCTGCCCGTACAAAAAAATCTACTTTAACTGGAAGAGCGGCAAGTCTGAGAAGTGCATATTTTGCTATCCGCGTATTGAATCCGGCCAGCCGACCGTTTGTTCGGAAACCTGCGTCGGGCGCATCCGTTATCTTGGCGTTCTGCTCTACGACGCCGACAGGATTGAAGACGCGGCCAGTACCGAACACGAGACAGATTTGTATGAACGTCAGTGCGATGTGTTTCTCGATCCGCACGATCCGGCGGTCATCGAAGAGGCGCTTAAACAGGGCATCCCGCAAAACGTCATCGACGCCGCCCAACGGTCGCCGGTGTACAAAATGGCGATGGACTGGAAGCTGGCGCTTCCGCTGCACCCGGAATACCGTACCCTGCCGATGGTCTGGTACGTACCGCCGCTATCGCCCATCCAGTCATACGCTGACGCGGGCGGGTTGCCGCACAATGGCAATATTCTGCCGGCGGTGGAAACGCTGCGTATTCCAGTCCAGTACCTGGCCAATATGCTCAGCGCGGGCGACACCGGCCCGGTCATTCGGGCGCTAAAGCGGATGATGGCGATGCGACACTACATGCGCTCGCAGACGGTTGAAGGCGTGACGGATACCCGCGCCATTGAGGAAGTCGGTCTGAGCATACAACAGGTTGAAGAGATGTATCGCTACCTGGCGATTGCCAATTATGAAGATCGTTTTGTCATTCCCACCAGCCACCGGGAAATGGCGCGCGATGCCTTTCCGGAGCGCAACGGCTGCGGCTTTACTTTTGGCGACGGTTGTCACGGGTCGGATACCAAATTCAACCTGTTCAACAGTAGCCGTATTGATGCCATCAATATCACCGAAGTGCGTGATAAAGCGGAGGGGGAATAATGCAAATCCTCAAAGCGATTGGCCTGTTGATGGAGTATCCGGACGACGAGTTGTGGGAATGTCGGGATGAAGCGCTTGTCCTTATCCAACACGATGCGCCAATGCTGGTCGACTTCACTCGCGAGCTACTTTATGCGCCGTTACTGGATAAACAAGCAGAATGGTGCGAAGTGTTTGACCGCGGGCGCGCCACTTCATTGCTGTTATTCGAGCATGTTCATGCGGAGTCCCGCGATCGCGGCCAGGCGATGGTCGATTTGTTAAGCCAGTATGAAACCGTGGGCCTGCAGCTCAACTGCCGCGAACTGCCGGATCACCTGCCGCTCTATCTGGAGTACTTAAGCGTGTTGCCGGAAGCGGAAGCGCGCGAGGGATTACAGAATATTGCCCCTATTCTGGCGCTGCTGGGCGGTCGTCTGAAACAGCGAGGAGCGCCGTGGTATCAACTGTTTGACGCCCTGCTGACGCTGGCGGGCAGTACGTTTACAAGTGACAGTGTCACCAAGCAGATTGTTCAGGAATCGCGGGATGATACCCGTCAGGCACTGGACGCCGTCTGGGAAGAAGAGCAGGTGAAGTTTATCGAAGATAACGCCACGACCTGTGACAGTTCACCGTTACACCATTATCAACGACGCTTTAGCCAGGACGCGGCGCCGCAGTACGTCGACGTCAGCGCGGGAGGCCCGAAATGATACAGTACCTGAACGTCTTTTTTTACGATATCTACCCCTATATTTGCGCCACGGTCTTCTTCCTCGGCAGTTGGCTGCGCTATGACTACGGACAATATACCTGGCGCGCGTCGTCCAGCCAGATGCTGGATAAGCGTGGGATGGTGATATGGTCGAATCTGTTCCATATTGGCATTCTGGGGATCTTTTTTGGCCATCTGTTTGGGATGCTGACACCACACTGGATGTATGCCTGGTTCCTGCCGATTGCGGTAAAACAGCAGATGGCGATGATCCTCGGCGGCGTGTGCGGCGTATTAACGTTGATCGGCGGCGCGGGATTACTGTGGCGTCGTCTGACCAATCAGCGTGTGCGGGCGACATCCACTACACCTGATATTATCATCATGAGCATTTTGCTGATTCAGTGCCTGCTTGGCCTGAGCACCATTCCGTTTTCGGCGCAATATCCGGATGGCAGCGAAATGATGAAGTTGGTGGGCTGGGCGCAAAGTATTGTCACCTTCCGCGGCGGGTCTTCGGAAATGCTGAGCGGTGTGGCGTTTGTTTTCCGCGTTCATCTGGTGCTGGGAATGACTATTTTCCTGCTCTTCCCGTTCACCCGCCTGGTTCATGTCTGGAGCGCGCCGTTTGAGTATTTCACCCGTCGCTACCAGATTGTTCGTACCCGCCGCTAATTCTCTTTGCCCGGGGGTACGCTTACCGGGCAAAGAAAAACGCCTGGGCGTCGTCATTCGGCAACGCACAGGCTATGATGATTCTTCAGTCAAAGGAGAACATCAATGAAACCGCAGATTTACCATGTTGACGCCTTCACCAGCGAACCCTTTCGCGGCAACTCTGCTGGCGTTGTCTTACATGCGGATACGCTAAGCGACGCGCAGATGCAGCTGATTGCCCGTGAACTTCGTCACTCGGAAACCGCCTTTTTGCTAAAAAGCGAAGAGAGTGATGTGCGCATACGCTACTTTACACCGACAGTAGAAGTCCCTATCTGTGGTCATGCCACCGTGGCCGCGCATTATGTTCGGGCAACGGTACTGGGGTTGGGAAACACCACCGTCTGGCAAACCTCGTTAGCGGGCCGTCATCGCGTTGAAATTCATGCCGAACACAACGACTATCGCATCACGCTGGAACAAGGTCAGCCCTCTTTTGAACCACCGTTAGTCGGAGAGATTCGGGCTGCCATCATCACCGCACTGAACCTGACTGAAGATGATATCGTACCGGGAGCGCCAATTCAGGTGGCTTCAACAGGACATGCAAAAGTGATGATCCTGCTCAAACCAGACGTTGATATTGATGCCCTTTCTCCTAATCTGGCAGCCCTGACGGCAATCAGCCAGCAAATTGGCTGTAACGGCTTTTTTCCTTTCCAGATTCGTCCGGGAAAAAACGAAACCGATGGGCGAATGTTTTCCCCGGCGATAGGAATTGTGGAAGATCCGGTAACGGGAAACGCCAATGGCCCGATGGGGGCATGGCTCGTCCAACATGGCCTGATGGCGCATGACGGTAAAACGCTGCAGATTCAAGGCCATCAGGGGCGCGCTTTAGGCAAAGAGGGTACTGTTGATGTTACCGTCACCATTCGCGATAACCAGCCGGAAAACGTCACCATCTCCGGCCAGGCGGTCATTCTGTTTCATGCCGAATGGGCCATTACTTTTTAATCTTTGTCAGGCCCGCAAACCCTCGCGGCAAAAAATTATTTTCCCGCCTCCAGATGGGTATCAAATGCAGCCATTACCGCGGCCAGCTCCGCCTCGGTAAAACCGTGCTTTACATCATTTACGCCGAGACCAAACTGCTGCTGAAGTAACTGATACAACGACGGTACATCCGGTACATTGACCTGGTCAACGGCATGTCCCTGGTGGTAACGTGTGAAGTGGAAATTCGTTAATGTCAGCTTGCCGCCATCAGGCAAATGGCGGCACATCAACAAATGATGACGAAAATGGGATTGCGGCCAGTGAGCCGACCAGAAATTGCCCATCACATGATCGCTCTGCTGCTGCACCCCCAGATCAAAACAATACATCGACTGCCAGTGCTCATGGTGGCGGAATTGTAAAATCCATGTGCTCCCCTCCTGCATCAGGCGGTATTCGCCATGCGGCGTTTGCTGAGCAATTTCAGCCTGCAGACGAAGCGGCGCGGTTAGCGTTTGGCCGCCAAACCCCACGTCCGCGATCCACTGCTCATCCTCAACATCAACCAGCAGCAAACGGTGCGTGCGTGGCGGTAAACTGGCGGGATGAGACAGAATGACCCGCCCCAATAAGCTTCGGACGTTAAAACCGATGTCGCGTAACGCGCGTTCAAACAGGCCATTCAGTTCAAAACAGTATCCACCGCGTCGGGCATAAAGCAGTTTCTCCTCTAATGCCGTCTCATCGAGCTGTATTTCACGAGGCAGTAGCACATCCAGATTTTCAAAAGGAATCGCGCAGTTGTGCGCTAAGTGAAGCGTTCTGAGCGCTTCAACCGTAGGAACCCCCAACGGCTGACAATGTAATCGCGTAAAATAAGCATGTAAAAAAGAGGTCATCTGAGGCTTCCATTAACATTAATGCTTGCGTTCGGCACACAGGCTGAGGCGGATATCGCTGCGCAACAGGATACCCTATCCGTGGAATAGCGTTGGATACTTTTGAAAAAAATAAGACAGGCCGGCTACAGCCGCCGGAGGTACGTGGGATTTTGGCGTACAAACGGAAATCGGGTTCTGAGAATCTCTTTGCGACACGCCGCCAAAATAGCGGCGTGTTAAAATTTTTAACGCCAGCTCAGCGAGTCTGATTTCTAACAAAACTGGCTAAACATAAGCGCTTTTTAATACTTGTCTAAATAGTTATGGTAACGATCTTTTATGTCGGCCGCCCGTTGCGCTTCCGCCTCGCCCATGCTGTTGGCCCGAGCGATATAATGTTCTAAACTCGGAATGGCACCTAATGCCTGAGGTAAGGCATTATATTCTGCTATTCGCTCTCTGACGGTTTTATATTTTTCATCAATATCATAATTATAGTACGCTGGCGCCTCAAAAAATCCCTCTTCCAGTCTCATACAGATATCTTCAAAGGACCCCTTAACCTCAACGGTATGTTCGCCATCCGATATCCTGACGATTGGCTCACGTCCAGCCATCAGCGAGAGTTGTTCGAATGTTAACATCCGACCATCAGAAAGCTCGACATCTATAATAAATTGTTCATCACGTACAGCATCTGCAAGGTGATTATGGATATTCCCTGCATTGGCACAGAACTCATCAACTTTAGGCGTAACATTGCAATAATGTTCAATTACTCGCGTAAATCCGTAGGCCAGTCCTGCGGTAAGCACATACAAGATGCCTTTCATGATTTTTGTTGATAATTTATTTTCATAATCTCCTGCAGCAACATGAGGTAGCTTATTTCCTGATAAAGCTCTGGCATAGGTAGAAACTGATGTATATGGCATATCCTGCTCCTTCAAATTTTGCTCAATAGCTTTATATGTCCTACTCCTCTCTCATTATGACGATATGTCAATCAACAAAATTGCTCAAAGGCATACATTTTCAGGAGAAAATGAGAATAACAGGCGCAACGGCCTGATCTTATGCTGCTTCAATATCGTCAGGTGGTTTATCGTTCGAGGTCATATCTATGACCATAAATCCCTGCAGGGATTAACCCTGATTAATTATTGCGCAACGCAATCACTGCGGATTTGTGCTGAAAGCTTATCTGGCTGAATCGTGACCACACCGCACCACATCTAACCGCACAAATAAACACGACATCCTCATTTTCTTCTTTCCGTATGTTTTGCGTCATTTAACAATTGCAGGTAGGATGCTCCGCCGGCGGTTTTATCCCTGTCACAGAATCAGGGAAAAGCGGCATTCGCCATTGCAGGCAATCGATTGGTGAGCGCCCGTCGCGGCATAAGGAATTTTTCTGTCAGGACAGGCTATAACAGGTAACGTAATGAAAACACAGACTACGCACGCCGCAGAACAACATGCGGCGAAACGACGCTGGCTGAACGCCCATGAAGAGGGGTATCACAAAGCGATGGGGAATCGTCAGGTTCAGATGATTGCTATCGGCGGCGCGATTGGCACCGGTTTATTTTTAGGTGCAGGCGCCCGATTGCAAATGGCCGGACCGGCACTGGCGCTGGTCTATCTGATATGCGGCATTTTTTCTTTTTTCATTTTACGCGCGCTGGGCGAACTGGTATTGCATCGCCCTTCCAGCGGGAGCTTCGTCTCCTACGCCCGTGAATTTTTGGGTGAAAAAGCGGCCTACGTCGCAGGCTGGATGTACTTTATTAACTGGGCGATGACCGGGATCGTCGATATCACCGCAGTGGCGTTATACATGCACTACTGGGGCGCATTTGGCGACGTTCCGCAATGGGTGTTTGCGCTCGGCGCGTTAACCATTGTCGGTACTATGAACATGATCGGCGTAAAATGGTTTGCCGAAATGGAGTTCTGGTTCGCGCTGATAAAAGTACTCGCCATTGTTATCTTCCTGGTGGTAGGCACGATTTTTCTCGGTACCGGTCAACCGCTTGAGGGTAATGCCACCGGTTTTCACCTGATTACAGATAATGGCGGCTTTTTCCCGCACGGCCTGTTGCCCGCGCTGGTACTGATTCAGGGCGTGGTGTTCGCTTTTGCGTCGATTGAACTGGTCGGTACCGCCGCTGGGGAGTGCAAAGATCCACAGACGATGGTGCCAAAAGCCATCAATAGCGTGATCTGGCGTATTGGTCTTTTCTATGTAGGATCGGTCGTATTGCTGGTTTTGCTGCTGCCGTGGAACGCCTATCAGGCGGGGCAAAGTCCGTTTGTCACCTTCTTTTCTAAACTTGGCGTGCCTTATATCGGCAGTATTATGAATATCGTGGTATTAACCGCCGCGCTTTCCAGCCTGAACTCCGGGCTTTACTGTACGGGGAGAATTTTACGTTCAATGTCGATGGGGGGTTCCGCGCCGAAATTCATGGCGAAAATGAGCCGTCAGCATGTGCCCTATGCGGGTATTCTGGCGACTCTGGTGGTTTACGTGGTCGGCGTGTTCCTGAATTACCTGGTCCCCTCCCGCGTGTTTGAGATCGTTCTTAATTTTGCCTCGCTCGGCATTATCGCATCGTGGGCGTTTATCATGGTGTGCCAGATGCGTTTACGCCAGGCGATAAAAGAAGGCAAAGCCGCAGACGTCAGTTTTAAACTGCCCGGCGCGCCTTTTACCTCCTGGCTAACGCTGCTGTTTTTATTAAGCGTGCTGGTTCTCATGGCGTTTGACTACCCGAATGGAACTTACACTATCGCCTCGTTGCCGCTGATCGCCATTCTGCTGGTTGCCGGCTGGTTTGGCGTGCGACGTCGCGTGGCGGAGATCCATCGCACTGCGCCAGTAACGGCGGATTCGACAGAGAATGTCGTATTGAAAGAAGAAGCAGCGACATAACATTCCCCTTCCCCGGCAGCCCCAGGCCTGCCGGGTTTAATGCGCGTTGCCGCCAACACCGCATCGCGCCCAATGCTTAGTCAGCCTTAATCAACTGCGCCACATCATTACTGTTAATTTCCCGCTGGTTGCCTTCCTGATCGGTATAACTGGTCATCCCCGTCTCTTTATCTAACTGCGGCTTACCCTGAGTTACGATCGTTTGCCCATTCTTCGTCGTCATCACATAGTTGGTTGTACAACCCGCAAGCATAAAAAACATCATGCCCAAACCTGAGCATATAAATAACTTTTTCATATTTTCCTCGTGAATATAATGAGTTAACTACAGCAAAAAGGCAGTGTAATTCTCACAGAATCATCAGGCTATCGGCGGGGTGTAACGAGGCGTATCGGTGCGTTTAAAGAGATGACTGGAGGGGTTTCCCCCTCCATACCCTATTTACAGAGCAATGCGAATAACATCATCCGGCTGCGTCGCTTCCTGTTCACGTGTCGATTTCTGCTTCACGCTGACGTAGAGCGTTTTACCGTCTGCCGATAGCGCCAGGCTATTCGGGTACGTCGGCGTATCGAACGTTTTAACAACGTTATAGGTCTTCGCATCGATCACGCTGACCTGACCTGCCTGACGATGTGTCACATACGCCTCGTTACGTGTCGGGTTAAACAGGACGGCCAAAGAAGCAGGCGCCGCGATTTTGGCAAGAATATTGCCATTACGGGTATCGACAACCAGAACCTCAGTCGCCTTCGAGTCGGTGATAAACGCGCGATGACCTGCGGTATCGAGACTCAGGTTAATAAAGAAGTGTTCTTTACCGTCATCCAGCAACTTCTTACGACTGAGAATTTTATTGCTGGCGGTATCGATAGTGATAAATTCGCCATCCGCATTGGTGGTGTACAGGCGTTGCGCTTTACTGTCGAGCGCCAGACCCGTACTCATTTTGCCGGTATTTTCGATCGTCGTTTTCAGTTTGATGGTTTCGCCATCCACTACCCAAATAGCACTCTCTTTACCAACACCGCTAATGTAGATCGTGTTGGTCGCCGCATCGGCAACCAGCTCACGGGGCTGTAACGGACGAACCTCTTCAGTACGTTTGCGCGCATCAAGTACCAGACGACCTTTTACATCACCCGTTTTGGCATCAATCGCGGTAACTGCGCTGTTAATGGTATTGCCAAACCACAGCGTTTGGGTCGCGGCATTGATGGTGGCGCCGAACGGCTTGAGATCGTTATGAATCGCTTGCGTGATTTCCAGCGTCACCGGGTCGAGACGATAAACTACGCCGCCTTTATCCAGTTTACGGCTTTGCGATGTAGCCAGCCAGAGCGCGTTTTCTTGCTGACTCCAGGCCATCTCATAAGCGCCTTTGCCTACCGCTTTACGCAGCATGTCTTCCGCCGCCAGCGTGCTAAATGAGGATGCGACGAGGAGCGAACCTAACAATAAAGAACCACGCAGGCGCGGCGAAAAAAGATGACGTAAGTGCATGACGACTCCCTTTGATAAAAACGTGTATAGCTGCTTCACACTACTTCGCTGCGCGGGATCTTCGTTCCGCACTTATTATAAGTTGAGAATAATAATCATTATTTATCAGAAAGTGGAGCTTTTCCTCGCCTGCGAATGTCATGGCTCTTAAATACCGCACATTTTCTTAACTTAATGTGCGATTAAAATTTCAAAACTTTACATATTGACTACCCTTAATGTCACGTTTTCCGTTGATACGCTTACATTTATCCGGCATTTTCATGAAAATTATTTCCGTTAGACAGCGACTTTATCCCGCCCTCTTATTGCCTCTGACCTTCTCCCCGGTCCTTCAGGCCGCCAGCGCGCCCAATGAACAAACCATGATAGTCACCGCAACGCCGCAAACCGTATCCGAGCTGGATACACCTGCCGCCGTTAGCGTCATTGAGGGAGAAGACATGCGTCTGGCGACGCCTCGCGTTAATTTATCTGAGTCTTTAACCAGCGTCCCGGGATTGCAGGTGCAGAACCGGCAGAACTACGCGCAGGATCTGCAAATCTCTATCCGTGGATTTGGCTCGCGTTCCGCCTTTGGCGTGCGCGGCATTCGTCTGTATGTTGATGGCATTCCCGCCACCATGCCGGATGGACAAGGCCAGATTTCGAATATTGATATTAACAGCATACAAGACGTTGAAGTGTTACGCGGCCCCTTCTCAGCGCTATACGGCAATGCTTCCGGCGGCGTAATAAATGTCACCACCGAAACCGGGAGACAACCGCCCACCCTTGAGGCCAGCAGCTACTACGGCAGTTATGGAAGCTGGCGCTATGGGCTAAAAGCCACGGGCGCGATGGGTGACGGCACACAGCCTGGCGACGTGGATTACACGGTATCAACTACCCGTTTCACCACCCACGGCTACCGCGATCACAGCGGCGCGCGAAAAAATCTGGCTAATGCCAAACTGGGCGTGCGCCTTGACGATGTCAGTAAACTTTCGCTGATTTTTAATAGTGTGGACATTAAGGCGGACGATCCCGGCGGACTTACCGAATCTGAATGGAAAGCCGATCCGCAACAGGCGCCGCGCGCTGAACAGTACAATACGCGTAAAACCATCAAACAAACTCAGGCAGGATTGCGTTATGAACGTCAGCTCAGCGCGCAGGATGATATCAGCGTGATGGCCTACGCCGGAGAGCGGGAAACCACGCAATACCAGTCTATTCCCCTGGTAGCACAGCTAAAACCGGCCCAGGCTGGCGGCGTAATTACACTGCAACGCCACTATCAGGGCATTGATTCCCGCTGGACTCACCGGGGAGAATTAGGTGTGCCGGTCACCTTCACTGGCGGAGTAAACTATGAAAACATGAGCGAAAACCGCAAGGGTTACAATAACTTCCGTCTCAACAACGGCACCCCTGAGTTTGGGCATAAAGGCGATTTACGGCGGGATGAGCGTAACCTGATGTGGAATGTCGATCCTTATCTGCAAACCCAGTGGCAGCTTACGCAAAAACTCTCGCTGGATGCTGGCGTGCGCTACAGTTCCGTGTGGTTCGATTCTAACGATCACTATATCGCGCCCGGCAATGGCGATGATAGCGGCGACGCCAGCTATCACCACTGGCTACCCGCCGGATCGCTAAAATATGCGTTAACTGACGCCTGGAATCTCTATCTTGCTGCCGGTCGCGGATTTGAAACTCCCACAATCAATGAGCTTTCTTATCGCGCTGACGGCCAAAGCGGGTTCAACTTTGACCTCAAACCGTCGACCAATGATACGGTGGAAGTCGGCAGTAAAACGCGGATTGGAAATGGCTTGTTGACCGCCGCGTTATTTCAAACCGATACCGATGATGAAATTGTCGTCGCCAGCAGTATGGGAGGACGCACTACCTACAAAAACGCGGGCAAAACACGCCGCCAGGGCGCAGAGCTCGCGTTGGACCAGCGCTTCGCCGGCGACTGGCGGGTGAAAGCATCATGGACCTGGCTGGATGCGACCTATCGCAGTAACGTTTGTCAGGGGCAAAACTGTGATGGAAACCGAATGCCCGG
Organism: Salmonella sp. SAL4457; assembly: GCF_046548235.1. NCBI lineage: Bacteria > Pseudomonadati > Pseudomonadota > Gammaproteobacteria > Enterobacterales > Enterobacteriaceae > Salmonella > Salmonella sp. SAL4457. The sequence continues at coordinate 716,891 of NZ_JBGDZO010000001.1, read as the reverse complement.
CATCGCCCGTAATATGGGATTCGCCTCATTAGGTTTTATCCCGGATGAGGGGTGGTACGCCGGAACAGACGTTCGGTATATGGGCGATATCATGGCCAATGATGAAAATACCGCCAAAGCGCCTTCGTATACCGTTGTTGGACTAAATACAGGGTATAAATTTAATTACAGTCAGCTTACCGTCGATATTTTTGGGCGGGTAGATAATCTATTTGATAAAGAATATATCGGTTCGGTGATCGTTAATGAATCTAATGGCCGATATTATGAGCCAGCGCCAGGACGTAACTATGGCGTGGGGATTAATCTGGCATGGCAATTTGAATAAATATCCGGCAAATATCCGGCAATAGCGGGGAATCCCCGCTATTGATAAGTCATAGTTTCATAAAGGTTACATGAAGTACTGATTTTTAATCGTCGCTACGTTTTGTTGCAAAACGTTCTGTAGGCAGTGGCGACTGGCTTCTTTATCACCAGTCACTAACGCATTAAGCAATTTTCTGTACAGATTAACGCCGTTTTGATAATCATCAAGTTTAAAATTATCATATAAAAAATGCAGGCTTGGCCCCAGGCGTACCCATAATTGCTCGATCATGGCATACAGGGTTGGCATATCCGCGTAGTGGTAGATCTCAAAGCGGAATGCGCGGTTGGCCAAAAGAATTTTCTCCATAACGCCACTTTCCAGCGCCTGTTGAAATTCATCTAATAGCGCATTCAGCGTCTGCTCATGATCCGGGGTAATCTTACCCGCAGCGGCGACCACCGCCATCTCCTCCAGGGCAGTACGAATCGTATTAATTTCCAGCAAACTTTCCAGCGAGATCTCCGGCACCATAAACGCCTGTGCTGGCGCCACCGCCAAAGCACTGGAAGAGACCAGCCTTAACAGGGCCTCACGCACTGGCGTAATACTGACGCCTAACTCTTGAGCGATATTTTTAGTGATAAGCCTTGCGCCTGGTTTTAATGCGCCAATAGACAATTGATGCTTTAACCGATTTTCAACCTGTGTGGTCAGGCTTATATGTTGTGTTTTTTCCGTACCCGGCATTTTCCTTCCTTCACCTCTTGGCAGAACAACATCGCAATCGAGTCCCGAAGAAGTTTCGGAACTTAATTGTAAAAAAGATAATCCAGGCCTGAACGGCCAAATAAATAAAAGTGATAATTTACTTGCGTGATATTCTCATCTTTTACAACAATACAGGTTTCTTTATGGCAACCGTTTTATCTCCGTCATTCCTTCATGTATCGAGATTTTTGACCGGTTCAGGCCGCTGAGGGAGATAAGCTGCCCCACCGCGATCTGAATGATGAATATAAGTAAAGCCGCAATTTTAAAATTTGCACATTTTTATGGCGACATAATGCCGCCATTTTTTCTTTACGCATCGTCCGCTAAACGTATCACGACTTTGCCAAAGTTCTTCCCCGCCAGCAGCCCCATAAACGCTTCTGGCGCATTTTCCAGCCCATCAGTAATCTGCTCCCGGTAATGTATTTTCCCTTCTTTGATCCAACGCCCCATTTCTTGCTGAAACTCATGTATCCGGTGACCATAGTCCTGGTTGATGATAAAACCTTGCAGACGAATACGCTTTTTAAGTAATGTCGCCATCAGCAGAGGCAGTCTGTCTGGACCGTCCGGCAACGCTGTCGCATTGTAGCCGCTGACCAGACCGCAGAGCGGAATCCGCGCCGACGTATTCAGTAGCGGTAAGACGGCGTCAAAGACTTTACCGCCGACATTCTCATAATAGATATCGATACCCTGCGGGCAGGCCTGCGCAAGCTGTTGTGGGAAATTATCAGCGTGATGATCAAGGCACAGATCAAATCCCAAAACGTCTGTCGCATGACGGCATTTTTCCGCGCCGCCAGCAATACCCACGACCCGGCAGCCCTTCAGCTTGCCAATTTGCCCAACCGTTGCGCCTACGGGGCCGGTGGCGGCGGCGACAACCAGCGTTTCGCCCTCTTTCGGTTGGCCGATATCCAGTAACCCCATATAGGCGGTAAACCCCGGCATTCCTAAAATACCCAGCGACCAGGAAGGATGTTGCGGATTATCACCCAGCTTTACCAACCCTTCGCCATCTGAAATGTCATAATCCTGCCAGCCATTGTAACTCAACACCCATTCGTCTGGTCGGTAATCAGGATGGTTTGACGCGACAACGCGACTGACCGTACCGCCAACCATAACGCAGCCAGGTTCAACAGGCGGCGCATAAGAGGGTTCATCGCTCATACGGCCACGCATATAAGGGTCGAGTGATAAAAAAACGGTACGCAATAGCACCTGCCCTTCACCGGGCGTCGCGACGTCATCTTCTTCGAGGCGGAAGTTATCCATCTGCGGCGCGCCGTGGGGACGCGAGGCCAAAACCCAACGACGATTTCGGTTGGTCTGTTGCTTCATTCTATTCTCCTCATGCCTGGCATAATCCATCAATAATAGTCGAACATTAGCTTTCTGAGGGAGTTAAACACTCTCAGATATCAGGCTGTGCGCTTTTATGAACGACTTTCTTTCCCCTCTCGCTAAATATGAATTCTTGCGCTAATTCGTTGATTTATGCCGCCTTCAATAGTATTTCTAACACTATCGTAAACATTCCCTGGGGTTCCCTATGACGATTCGCTTTGCCGATAAAGCAGACTGCGCCGCGATTACCGAAATCTATAACCATGCGGTATTACATACTGCGGCCATCTGGAACGATCGGACGGTCGATACGGATAATCGCCTTGCCTGGTATGAGGCCCGTCAATTACTGGGCTATCCGGTGCTGGTAAGCGAAGAAAATGGCGTGGTGACTGGCTATGCATCATTTGGCGACTGGCGCAGTTTCGACGGTTTTCGCTATACCGTCGAGCACTCGGTTTATGTTCATCCGGCGCACCAGGGGAAAGGACTGGGGCGAAAACTGCTCAGCAGACTGATCGATGAAGCCCGACGCTGCGGCAAGCATGTGATGGTGGCCGGTATTGAGTCACAGAATGCCGCCTCGATACGCCTGCATCATTCGCTGGGATTTACCGTCACCGCGCAAATGCCGCAGGTCGGCGTAAAATTTGGCCGTTGGTTAGATCTTACGTTTATGCAGCTCCAGCTTGATGAACACGCCGCGCCGGACGCCTGCTGATGAACCAGTCGCTGACGCTTATCTTTTTGATCGCCGCCGGCGTCGGGCTGGTGGTACAAAACAGTATTATGGTGCGTATTACGCAGACATCATCGACGATTCTGATCGCTATGCTGTTGAACTCGCTGGTAGGGATCGTTTTATTTGTGACGATATTGTGGTTTAAGCAAGGCGCTACGGGCTTCGGCGAGCTGGTCGCCAGCGTTCGCTGGTGGACTTTGATCCCCGGTCTGCTGGGGTCATTTTTTGTATTTGCCAGCATTAGCGGGTATCAGAACGTTGGCGCCGCGACGACTATCGCGGTACTGGTCGCCAGCCAGTTAATCGGCGGACTGGCGCTGGATATCGCGCGTAGCCACGGCGTCACGTTACGCGCAATGGTCGGGCCGGCGTTTGGCGCGCTGTTGCTGGTCATTGGCGCATGGCTGATTGCGAAGCGCCAGTTTTAATGGGTTACAGGATCGTGCCGCCTTTGGTGAGCTGCTCGCGGCGCGCGTCCCGATCTTCTTGATATTGCCTGCCGTGATGCGCGATAGCCGTGCGTAAACGCTGCTGCTGCACATAACGATCTTCGCGACGTAATTCAGCGTCATCGCTCAAGGCAATCAGCAATTCATTCATATGGGCAATTACGCTCTCCGCGATGGCGGCATCCACGCGGGCGCTCACTTCCTCCAGGTGCGACATAAGCTCTCCTACTCTTTATTCTGTAATAGCATGATTCGCCTATTATACGCGTTATTGTCGCCCGATGCGGTCATTCGCCGCCGCCACTCTGATTTAACTTACGTCAAGTGAAAATACGGGGCTTAATAGACCGAGAATTCGCGCCTTTTTGCCTTTCTTCCACCGTTTGCTTGCGTATAGACCCCGTAAAGTAGACGCGTGAAGAAGTCTAAGGGATAACAACGTGGCAAAATCTCTCTTGCGCAGCGGCAATCTGGATGATTATCAGGCCGTGGGCGGCGGCGGTCAGGCCGTATTTGAATCAGCATTGCAAATTCGCGAAACGCTTCGTCTGCGTAAACAGCAGGCGATGGTTGACTGTCTGGCGATTCCGCAACTTAACGATAATGGCGATCGGGTTGACTGGTATTCGCCGATTGAAGGTCAGGCGATAGCGTGGAAAGCGGCTGACGAAGAGACACGTTCTCGGGCTTTACGTTATTTAGCCAGCACTTTTGAAAGCGCGGCTGCACTCAGTCGCAAAAGTCTGCAATCCGGTAAAACAGCGCTCCAGCTATTTGGGTCGCTACTTGAGAAAGCGACGCAATTTCCCGGCGAAAATCATGTTTTCCTGGTTAACGGCAAACCGGTTATCACCTTCTGGGGATTCGTTAATCTCAACGAAAATACACGCGATGATGTGCTGGACTGCCTGCGGGTAACCGAGGCAATCCCCGACATCCCTCTGGTCGAGCCGGAGCCCGAAGAAAAGCCGCTGGTAGAGGCGGCGTTTAGTCAGGCGGATGAACCTTTGTTAACGTCTGTCATTGAGCCGCCGAAAATGCCGGAGGAACCTGTTGCGCCGCCCGTTATCGTTAGCGAGCCGAAGTCGGCCACTCCCATCCCGGTCGCTGAGGCGAAAAGAGCTCGCCGTCTACCGCTGTGGAGCTTACCTGTCGCTGCCGTGGTTATCGCCGCCGTCGCCACGCCTTTTTTCTGGCCATCTTCATCCGTTGACGGGGCCTCTCCTGTTCGCGCCGCGCCTGTCGCTACCGCGAAAACTGACGTTACCCCCTTGCCTGAACTCACCGCGCATTTGCCGCTGCATCGCGCTGAGGTGACGCCCGCCCCCAAAGCGGCGCCGTTGCCGGAAGCGCCTGTTATCATTGCCGCTATCCCCAAAGACGCGCTGGTGATGGACAATACGCAGATGAAGCTTGGAACCACGCGCTTTTTAAACGGTAGCTGGCGCGTCAGTGTGGATGTCAAAGATCCGATTACCGGCAAGCCGCCCTCTCTGCGTTATCAGATCCAAAATAACAAAGGCATCGCGCGCGTAGTACATGGCGATAACGTGGTTTGTCGGGCGGAAATTTTCTCTGGTCTGCATCAAACGGGCGAGCTGATGATTAAAAGTCGCGGCAATGCGCGCTGCACCGACGGTTCACGTTATCCGATGCCGGAAATTACCTGTAAAGCAGGCGTCAATGACGTCGCAACCTGTACCGCCCGTTATGGCGACCACGCGGCAATTCCGTTGACGTTTAAAAAGATAGGTGCCTGATTTTATGTTGGTCAATCTGTGTGATTACAAACAGAGCGTCACGCTCATTGCAAACAGCGGCGTCCAGTTTCTTGATTTTGGCTTAACGCCGCAAGAGTCGGCCCACTACGGACGTTTTGTGCGCAAAACGGCAAACGGCCCGCTACTGCGCCTCGATTTTGATCTGACCAGCGGGCGCTACACGTTGCCAGGACGTGCTGGCGGCCAACCCGAAGTCGTGAAACCGGAAAGCACTCAGACGCTGCACTATTCTCTGGATGTACTCGACGGGATCTGGCTTCCCCTGCCGTTCCTGCGTTTTAATCCGCCGCGTACCTTTATTGACGGGCCGGATAACTGGGCGCGCATTCAGGTACGTAAACTCAGCGAGCCAGATAGCGCCGGAAACACACACCGCATCACCCTCGCCTTCGACAGTCAGCTGGCAAAAAATATGCCTGCGGCGTTGGCGCCTTGCGAAAACGATCTGCTCAATGGCACACGTTTTGCGCTCGCCTGGCGCGATGAAGAAGTTGCCGATTTTCTTGACCAGACATGGATTGACGGCTGGCTGCGCGAGTCGTTTCTTCAGTATGCCTCACAGGTGGAAAACCGTTCGGAACAGGCCATTCAGCAAGCGCTGCGTAGTTTTGAGTATCAGGCGCACTGGTTGAATTTACTGACGCTGTTAGGCGAACAGCTTACGGTGCCGGAAGTGAAGTTTGTGACACATACGTTAAGCACGCCCGCAATCCCGGTCGATCTGATTCTGGATGTCGGCAATACGCATACCTGCGGCGTCTTGATCGAGGATCATGGCGATGCAAATGACGGGTTACGCCAGACGGCAGAGCTTCAGGTGCGTTCTTTAAGCGAGCCGCAGTATCTGAACGATCCTTTATTTACCAGCCGGGTGGAATTCTCGGAAGCACGCTTTGGCAAGCAACACTTTTCTGTCGAAAGCGGACGAGACGACGCCTTTGTCTGGCCTTCCATTGTGCGTGTGGGCGACGAGGCTCGCGCCCTTGCTATGCAGCGTGTGGGCACCGAAGGCAGCAGCGGCATCTCCAGCCCGCGTCGCTACCTGTGGGATGAAACCCCCGCCTTGCAGGACTGGCGTTTTAGCCAGATCCACGGTAAAACGCAGCGCGAACCGCTTGCCACCGCGTTTCCGCTGATGAATCTGATGAACGATGACGGACAGCCGTTATTCCGCCTGCCGCATGAAGAAAGGCTACCGGTTTTTTCGCCGCAATACAGCCGTAGCACCTTGATGACGCATATGTTGTGCGAAATTCTGGCTCAGGCGCTGGGGCAAATTAACAGCGTCGCCACCCGGCTGCGGCTCGGCTTTCCCGCCTCGCCGCGCCAGCTACGCACCCTGATTTTAACGCTGCCTTCCGCCATGCCGAAACAGGAGCGAGAAATTTTCCGCCAGCGAATGTTTGAAGCACTGGCGCTGGTCTGGAAAGCCATGGGCTGGCATCCGCAGGATGAGGATTTCACCACGCCTAAGCAGCGTGAAAAAAGCGTGGTGCCGGTACCAGAAATACAGATGGAATGGGACGAAGCAAGTTGCGGCCAACTGGTATGGCTTTATAACGAAGCCATTTCGCATTACGCCGGGCGTACCGAATCCTTTTTTAATGCGCTCGCCAGACCGGATCGCCAACCTGAACCCGGCGTCGTCCCCGGGCGCGCGTTGCGCGTGGCATCGATTGATATCGGCGGCGGCACGACGGATATGGCGATCGTTCACTATCAGTTAGATGACGGCGTGGGGGCCAATGTAAAAATTACGCCTCATCTCCTGTTTCGCGAAGGTTTTAAAGTCGCCGGGGACGATCTGCTATTGGATATCATTCAGCGCTGTGTACTCCCTTCCCTGCAAACGGCGTTGCAACGGGCAGGCGTTACGGATGCCGCCGCCCTGCTGGCGACCTTATTTGGCGATTCGGGACGAATTGATACTCAGGCCATTTTGCGCCAGCAAACGGCGCTGCAATTATTTATGCCGCTGGGCCATGCGGTACTTTCCGCCTGGGAGCAAAGCGACATTAACGATCCGTTTGCCGGTTTACATGCGACATTTGGCGATCTGCTGATCCGCCGCCCAACAAGCAACGTGATGAACTATATCCAGCAGGCGATCGATCATGCCTTACCGTCTGGTTCGCCGACATTTGATATATTCAATGTGCCGTTGCAAATCCAGTTTAGCCAGCTTCAGGAGGCTCTGCTGGCCGGTCAGTTTACGCTGACAACGCCGCTTCATGCGGTTTGCGAAGCGATCTCCCACTATCACTGCGATATCTTGCTGGTGACGGGGAGACCGACCTGTTTACCCGGCGTACAGGCGCTCATCCGGCACTTACAACCGGTGCCGGTTAATCGCATTGTGTGGATGGATAAGTATCAGGTACATGAATGGTATCCCTTCAGTCAGCAAGGGCGTATCGGCAATCCAAAATCCACTGCTGCGGTGGGCGCGATGTTATGCAGCCTGGCGCTGGACTTACGTCTACCGCGTTTCAATTTTAAAGCGGCTGATATCGGCGCGTATTCGACTGTGCGTTATCTCGGCGTACTGGATAATACCGTTAATACCCTTCGCGATGAAAATATCTGGTATCACGAGATCGATTTGGATAAACCCGGCGCAACGCTGGACGCACGCCTGCATTTTCCGCTACGCGGCAACGTGACGTTGGGCTTCCGTCAACTGGCGAACAGTCGCTGGCCTGCAACCCCACTCTATTGCCTGAGCATTAATTCCGCCGAACTGGCGAAAACCATCGCTGGCGACGGCGTACTGAATGTCCGACTGAAATTACGCGGCAGTAGCAAAGATAGCGCCCCGGAATCGTTCACACTAAGTGATGCCTGGCTCCAGGACGGGACGCCGGTCGCCGCCGATGCGCTGACATTAAAATTGAATACGCTGGCTGACCGTCGCCACAGCGGCAGCCACTACTGGATAGATAGTGGGAGTGTATACCTGAAATGACAAAACCGTTAAACACCACCCAGGCTGTTATCGAGTGGGTTAACAACACGCGCCGTTACGCAACGCGACTGGATGACGAAGCCGACGCTCTGCTGGCGCAACTTACGCTTGCCGCGGCGGATGAGTCAGCGCTCAACGCCGCCTGCGCATCACATGGCTGCGTTGGTCTGTACGGGTATGCGCAATCCGCAAAAGCGCATCTGTTAACGACGCTATGCGGTAACGAGAATGGCAAGCTGGAAATTATCACGCCGGACCGTGACTATGATTATTTCAGCCACATCAATCCGGGTCATGCGCCAGCGAATATGGCTATTCGCTTTACGCGCGACATTTTTTCAAACGAGAGCGGCTGGCCGTTGCGCCTGCGCTTGATCAGTGAAGCCGAACTGGTGCAGATCTTTATTGCCTGGACCAGCTCGTCCCCCGTTTGTCGCCAGGTCGAAAAATCCATTATCACATCACGCCTGGAGAAATGGCAATCGCTTCGCCAACCGCAGCCCGTCCCCGGCGTTACCGCTGAAGAGGTAGCGACCATCGCGAGTTTCTGGCGCTCTTGCCTGCCGTCCGCCAGACAACATATTGATGATGCGACATGGCAACACTTTGCCTCGCTCTTGCCTGCGCTGGATCTCACGACACGGGCGCACGCCTGGGCATTACTGTGGGGAGAGCAACCGGAGATCACCCAGCAATGGCTGGCGCTGGCGCATATGTTGCAACAAACCGGCCATGCCGGGGAACTGGCGGCGCCGCTCAGCCTGCTGGTCGATCATTTTGGCTTACCGGCGGAAAACTTCCTGACGCAAATGGCGCTAACCGCCAGCGATACGCAAAGCGATGTGGTGGTGCATCCGGTTAAGGAAGGCCGACTGCTCAATGCGGTCAGCCTTTCGCTTGATTCTCTGGCGCTGCTTACCCGCGAACTGGTGCTAACCGTTGAAAACAGCGTACTGGATAACGTTGATTTACTGGATATTCCGGTCGCGCCAGACAGTCATCCTCATCCGTTATGGCGGGCCAAATTAGGCTGGATGCTGGCCCATTACCGTCAGCAGGTACAGCCCGATGTTCTGGTGATTTGCAATGCTCTGGCATCTCGCTCGCAAACGTCCACCGCCGCCCGTCACTTACTGGAGTGGGTTAACGCCACGCAGCCGCAGCATGAATCAGCGTTACCCGGCGTCGTCTGGGCTATTACTCCACAGGATGCCCGTTTTGCCACCCAGCAAAATCTGGATGAAGCCGTCCAGCAGTTGATGGGTAAACCTGGCGTGCATTGGGGAACGTTGCAGGCGCTGGATAAACACAGTATGCAGCGTTTGGTGGAGTGGTTATCGCAGGCGACATCGGCACCGCAGCGACAGGCGCGCTTACAGGCGTTACGCGCACAACTGCGAGGCCGCGTGCGCGATCTGTTACCGATGTTTGATGACGCGCGGCTACCGGTTGAAACCGTGATCCGGCGTCTTCAGGCCCAGGCCGCCAGACATGGCGACCTGCTGGCCGGGCTGTTACCGCCAGTACAGAATTTCGAAGCGTTGCTGCGCACCCGACAGTCGCGAGAAGAACAGGTCAGCGGTTTATTTAATGACGCGATCGATCTCTTTGCCGACGAACCAACGCGCGCTTCAGCGTCAGAAGGTCACGAAACAGGCTACCAGGCGCACAAAATGTGGATCAATCATCTGCGCCAGTGGGCCCACTGCCGGGATAATGCGCAGCGTCTGGGACTGGAACCGCAGATGCTCAACGCCGTGGCGGAGATTTTAATTACCGCCAGCTATCGCCTCGGTTTACCTCAGCAGTTACAGAAAACCATGCAGCGCGAGGAGGTGAGCGGCGCGCAGCTTCATGCCATCATTGGTAACTTCATCGCCTGGCTCGGCTACGCCAATATCGAGGAGGCCCAACGCCCGGCCAGCCGCGTTCAGAAAGGCGCAGCCATTTTCGCCGCAACGCCGCGTTCGACAATGTTACGTCTAACAAAGCTTGACGAACAGCCCGTTCACGCCGCCAGCCGCTATGTCTATGACTGGCTTGTTGCGCTGTATACCCTGGCCAATGAGAACGCAGGTTATCGACATCCGCAGGACGTTACCGACGTAGACAGAGAGCAATTAATTGCCCTGATAGCCTGACCTGGCGGAAAAACCATGCCCGGTAACCTGTATCGGGCTTGAGGTCAGAAAAGCGAAAACAGCAATGCGACGGGGAAACTTATCGGCCATGTCGCGCCAACCAAAAAGGCGCTCAGGAAACGAATTCGTTTTTTGTCATGAGTCAAAAACCAGGTGATCAAGAATGATATCACCGCCATGACGGCGTAAAAAATTAATATCTTTTGAAAGAGGGTCATATCAGGCATCCGCGCCAACCAGAGGAAAAAACGCGCGCAATATGCTCTTTTTATTTGACGCACATCAAGGTTTATCAGCCTTGACAGCAAAACGTTCTCAATGCACGGCTCCGCTCACAGAATATCCTGTTTACGTATTATTGCGGATCTCGCCAACCCGTACTATACCCATAGGGGTTATGATGAAAGGTGGCGAAAATGAATGTTTCCAGTAAAACCGTCGTGCTGATTAATGTCTTTGCTGCTGCAGGACTTTTGGGTCTGATCTCGTTGAGATTCGGCTGGTTTGCTTGAGGTGTTCAACCTTTGAGTACTTGCTGCGCATGTTGGCGGGGAGGTCCCCCTCTCCGCCGACACCCGCCTATTTTTTCATGATTTTTCTGAACAGTAAATGATCCTTAATGCTTAACCATGATGTGACGGACAAGGGTGTAGTCTTCCAGACCATACAATGACATATCTTTGCCGTATCCGGACTGTTTTTGCCCTCCATGCGGCATCTCGCTAACCAACATGAAATGGGTATTAATCCAGGTACAGCCATACTGCAATCTGGCGCTAAGCCGGTGCGCCCGCCCAACGTCCTGAGTCCAGACGGAGGATGCCAGACCATAGCGAGAATCGTTGGCCCACCTCAGAACCTGATCTTCATCATCAAAGACGGTTATACTGACCACCGGGCCGAAGACCTCGCGTTGCACGATGGCATCTTCCTGTTTTGCGTCTGCCAGCAACGTCGGAGCGAAATAGTAACCTTTACCTTCCGTTTGACTTCCACCAGTAATCACACGGATATGGCTGAGGGCCTTCGCCTCCTCTACAGCCGCTGTGACGCGCTTCAGGTGCGCCAGCGAACTTAACGGCCCCAGCTCTGTCGACTCATCCTCCGGCGCGCCCATTTTTAGGCTGCTCACCGCGTTCCCTAGCTTTTCGACCAGCGCATCATAGATACCGCGCTGCGCGTATATACGGCACGCCGCAGTACAATCCTGTCCGGCATTATAGAAACCAAAAGTCCGGACGCCCTGCGCCACCGCATCCAGATCGGCGTCATCAAAAACAATCACCGGGGCTTTACCACCGAGTTCCATATGCGTACGTTTTATCGCTGGCGCAGTATGGCGCAGAATATGCTCCCCGGTCGCGATAGAACCGGTTAAAGAGACCATGCGTACTTTTTCATGGCCGGTCAATACATCGCCAACAGTCTGCCCTCGTCCGAACAGGACATTGAGCACCCCCGGCGGAAAGATATCCTTCGCCAGCGCGGCAAGTTTAAGCGCCGTCAGCGGCGTGATTTCAGAAGGCTTAATCACCACGCAGTTACCTGCCGCCAGCGCTGGCGCCAGCTTCCAGGCCGCCATCATGAGCGGATAATTCCACGGCGCGATAGAGGCAACTACACCAATCGGATCCCGGCGGATCATCGACGTATGTCCTTCCAGATATTCGCCCGCCGCCAGCCCACTCAAACAACGGGCCGCGCCGGCAAAAAAGCGAAAAACATCCACGATTGCCGGAATTTCATCATTAATTACGCAGTGCAAAGGCTTACCGCAGTTTTGCGATTCAAGCCGGGCGAACTCAAGGGCGTTTTGCTCGATGCTGTCCGCCAGTTTTAACAGACATTCCGCCCGTGCTTTGGGTGTGGTCTGCCCCCATTCGGCAAACGCGCTATCGGCGGCCAGCACTGCGGCGTCAACCTGCGCGGGCGACGCTTCCGCAATCTCAAGTATGACCTCGCCTGTCGCCGGGTTATAAACAGACTGCCTTTCTCCCTCGCCGTCCACCAGCACGCCATTAATCAGTAATTGATATTGCATAGCATTTTCCCATATCGTCATTAATCGATTTCCGGCGAACGGGCCGCCGCTTTCCTAAAAATAGACGGCGCGCCAGATGCTCACTCGGCACACTCGGGAAATTTAGTCAGGTTGTGAGCTGACACGCATTCCACCTCACACAAGGCTTTTAGCGCGCAGCATCTCGCGAATCAGGCTGCCAAGCTGTTTTACGGCCTGTTCTTCCCGTTCTCCCCAATGCCATGCGGTGTTAAAACGAAAGAAACGCGTCCAGGCGCCGGACGTTGAAAACATTTTCCCCGGCGCGATACTGATAAGGTGTTCAAGCGCTTTGGCGCTAAGTTCACCGGCATCAAGCTGCTCAGGTAGCTCCAGCCAAAGAAAATAACCGCTATCGTTATGGTGAATTTTTACTTCCGCCGGGAGATGGCGCAAAAGGGTTTGCCAGGCTTGCTGTTTACGTTCGGCAAGCTGCCTTCGCAATCGTCGCAGATGCGCGTCATATCGACGTGTCGAGAGATAATCCACTAACGCCAATTGCATGGGGGAACTGGTGGATAATGTGCTCATTAACTGCAAACGCTGAATTTGTCTGGCATGGCTTCCTCCCGCAACCCAGCCAATGCGAAAACCGGGAACCAGACATTTGGAAAAAGACGAACAATGCAACACGGTATCGTCGCGATCCCATGCTTTGGCAGGCAGAGGTTTCTCGCGGCCAAAGTAGAGTTCGCTATAAACATCGTCTTCAATTAGCGTCACGTTATGGTGCGTGAGTAACGCAACCAGCCGCGCTTTTTTCTCAGCACTCAGCGTGAACCCTAACGGATTCTGGCTGTTGGTCATTAACCAGCACGCTTTCACCGGATATTCCTGTAACGCCTGTTCCAGCGCCATAAGATCGATACCTTCTTTAACATCGGTAGGTATCGACAACGCTTTCAGGCGCAATCGCTCCAGGGCCTGTAGCGCACCGTAGAAACAGGGGTTCTCCACCACCACCCAGTCTCCCGGCGCCGTCACCGCCTGTAAACTAAGATTCAACGCTTCCAGCGCGCCGGCGGTAATGACAATCTCGTCAGGAGAAACGGTAATCCCCTGCTGCGCGTAACGGCGTGCTATCGCATAGCGCAATTCTGCATTACCTGGCGGCAAGTTTTCGATGACGCTCATTGCCGTCGCGGTTTTACTGACCTGCGCCAGAGAGCGGTTCAATTGCGGCAAGGGAAACAGACGCGGATCGGGAAACGCTGAAGCAAAAGGCACCACTGAGGTATCACGGCTGGCCTGCAGCATCTCAAAAATATAGGTATTGATATCTACGGCTTCATCCCGAATAACGTGCGCTGCCGTCGCGACTGACCGACAAACCGGATGCGGCGCGACATAATAACCGGATTGCGGACGAGCGATAATCCGTCCCTGACTTTCCAGCAACTGGTACGCATGACCGACAGTCATAAAACTCATGCCGCTACTGGCGACCTGCTCCCTCAGCGAGGGTAATCGATCGCCGGGTTGCCAAACGCCAGAGGCGATTTGTTCTCTAATTTGATCCGCCAGACGTTGATATTTTTTCATTATTCGTTCTCATTGAGCGCTGCTTGCAGGTGGCAACCGCAGTGTATATCAGTTGTTAAAATTAACAATGATTTGCTAACTGTTATGGTGCTTTCCAACAGGCGTAATGATTAGATTTCGCAACAAAACGCCGTTTCAGGGTCTCTGCTTAACGGGAAAGTCAAACCAGGTGTTCGGGTATGGTTCATGAGTAAGGGAGAAGTGCCACCATTCGGTATCCAGTGGCGTAAAACCCGCATCACGCATCAATGTTTGTAATAACAACCTATTTGCGCGTTGCTGAGCAGTAAGCATGACATTATCGGGATGGGATAACGGACTAAAACAGTCAAAGCCGGTACCAAAATCCAGACTATTATCTGGCGAGCGTTGCGCCGCGGACGCAGTACAATTCACCAGTGGTCGTCCGGGATCGTATATTGGTATTTTACTGTCAAGTGGAACAATCGTTAGATCAAGCGTACTTCCCCGACTGTGGCCGGATCTGGCGGCAAGATAACCTTCCTCAAACAGACGATTTTTCTCTACCTGCGGATAAAATTCGTTTTTCATTTGGTTTTGAGAAGGATCTTTGGCCCACGCGATAAAGTCGTTCACTGCGCTTTGCGGACGGTAGCAATCATATATTTTTAAGGTAAGTCCAAAGGGGCGTAAACGATCGGCGACCTGCTTCACTGCGTTTGCGGCTGGTCGTGTTAACAGGCAAACAGGCGCGTTATAGCCTTTAATGGGGCGACCAATAAAGTTATGGGAACTGAAGTATCGCATGTCTACCTGTACGTCGGGGGCGACCGTAGTAATATCGACAAAGTCTTTTGGCTGGTGGAGATCAATATGGTTTTCAGCTGACATTGCCTGAACGGACAACAGGCTGAACAGGAGGAAAGAAGATACGCATTTTACCATATGTTACACCTCGCGAGAGTCACAGGGGTGATTATGTATTTGAGCAGGTAAAGATTAGCGGACACCGCTTAAACAGATGGTTAAAATAAACATCATTCCCCCTGTAATCTGTGCCTTATCACAAACGGAGAGTTTATATTTTGCTTATACGACCACTGCGCCTCCTGTTCTATACCCAAAATAATTCGAGTTGCGTAAAGGCGGCAAGGGAGTGAGTCTCAGGAGCACAGATAACGATGTGTTTTCACAAAGGCGAGTCTACCTGACCAGAAAGGTTATTTGATAATCAGTAGTACAGTTGTTGTCGCCTTCCATAACTAAATAACATTGTTTCGCCAAAGATAAGACCACTATATAGTCAGGAAGGCAATTAGTGAAGAACGCATTAATTGTCGGCGATAATGCTTCTGAACTTACGATTCACCGCAGTTGTGCAAACACATAGAATCCCCCTCGAACCGAGATAATTCGGTCTGCTGGCCATAGTCATTATTCAGTAAGACCTCAGGTTGCAGCGGCGGATCACGGGCGTGAAGAAAAATCCTGTGCCCCAAATTTTTTGGACAAGCGCTGAACCTGCCGTATACTTTTACTTAACGTACACTCCGCCATAAAAATAAACCCTGCGATGATACCGTAATGCCATAGGCATAACTTAAGGATATGCCATAAATCAAGCGAAGCATGATTTAACTTCTCGGTGATTACGATAGTCTGTACAAATATTATGGGGTGAAATAATAAGACGCCTAACAAAAATATCCCTGCCACAATCATGGCGAGTAACTGAAAAAAAGCCCATCCGATAACGAAACGGTAAAGTAACAGCAATAATAGCCGCCCACATTTTTTTAGCCATTCTGACTGCAAAATGCCCCAGGATGCTGTCTTTTCGTGAATTTCACCATCTGATTTCTTCATTTTGAGCCTCCTCGCAGGTTTTTATAATTTTATCGCCTAACTGGAAATAAATCCGTCAGCTAATCGTTACAACAAATATAATTAAGACAAAAACTAAAGAGTAAGGTATTTATATCATAAGCACTATCAGTAGTGGCCTCCTGCCCAACCGCTAAATATCTTATTGTTGTTAGCCTAATAATACTTTCAGTTTAACTTTTTATAAGACAATTTCTACACGGTTGAGCAACAATTTACGTTCTCTAAAAATAATATAGCGTGTAATTAATCATTACTCATGGTACATGATGATGTGATAATTAAGAAAACTGTTTTACTTTCATTCGTTTTACCTGACATACTTCATGGCCAGGAGGCGTGGGCATGACTAAAGCCACGGGTCGATATTAACAATAATGTTGACGGTTCAGGACAAAGCAAAAATCAGGTGTTTCACCGATAGGCAAACCGCTGCAACATGGGATAATATTTTGAACGCCACCTATTCCAGTAATGAAGTATTATATAATCACTTGTGGTATAAATTATGCCAATTACTATCGGGAGAGGGTTTTTAAAGAGTGAGATGTTTTCTCAAAGCGCCATCTCTCAACGCTCCTTCTTTACGTTACTATGGGAAAAGATTAAAGATTTTTTCTGTAGCACGCGAAGATCCGCTGCCGATAAATATATAAAGGAATTATGTGATGTTACCTCTCCGCCTGACGCGCAACGTTTATTTGATTTATTTTGTGCGTTATATGAATTATCATCACCGTCATGCAGAGGAAATTTTCATTTTCAGCACTATAAAGATGCTGAGTGTCAATATACAAATCTCTGTATTAAAGATGGCGAAGATATTCCGTTATGCATTGTGATACGTCAGGATCACTACTATTATGAGATAATGAATAGAACAGTGCTCTGTGTTGATACTCAGCCTGCCCACCTGAAAAGATATTCTGATATTAATATAAAAACTAGCACTTATGTTTGTGAAGAGCTATGTTGCTTGTTCCCTGAGCGGTTACCACTCTCGCTATCCGGCGGTATAACATTTTCCGTTGACCTAAAAAATATAAAAGAGACGCTTATCACCATGGCCGAAAAGGGTAATTTATGTGACTGGAAGGAACAGGAAAGAAAAGCCGCCATCTCCTCCAGGATTAATCTGGGCATCGACCAGGCAGGTGTAACACCTATTGACGACGCTATCAAAAACGAAATAGCCGCAAAGGTTATTGAGAACACTAACTTAAATAATGCAACATTTCATGCAAATCATACACAAAGCTCAGTTACTCAACTAGTTTATTCATGTTTGTTTAAGAATGAGATATTAATGAATATGCTGGAAGAAAGTTCCTCTCATGGCCTGCTATGTTTAAACGACCTTGCTGAATATGTAGCGATACAAGTTCATAACAGCCTTTTTTCTGAAGATTTATCTTCACTCGTTGAAACAACAAAAAATGAGGCTTATCACCAGCGTTGACCACACCATAAATATTATGGTTTACAATCCCCTGGCGATACCAAGACCAGCTAATACAATACCTTTAAAAATATACTTCCAGGGAATAATGAATTTCGTATGGAGCGAATTGGCTCGTTTTTTTATAATTGATATCCTGAGTATAAGTATATTTTCTCATACAACTTATCGCACTTATTGACAAACCGTTTTCGCTAATTTGAAGTGTTGAATAATAACTCAAAAAAATTATTGGCATTATAGCCTCACGACGTAACTGGAAGGTGGCATGATGCTTACAAAAACGTTATCAGTAGTTTTACTGACCTGTGCGCTGTTTTCAGGCCAGTTACTGGCGAAACAGCAAGACCACGCGTTCGTATGGTTTGCGACGGGAGGGCACCAGCTTAGACACGAAGCCGACAGTGATGAATTACGGGCGGCAGCGGAAGAATCAGCGGAAGGCTTGCGCGAGCACCACAACTGGCAGAAATCGCGCAAACCAGAGAGCTATTTTCGTTAATTAAACGCCCCTGCGCTTCGGCAGCGTTTTCATCAGCGCTTCAGGGCTCACTGAAGCGACAACGCTGCCGGGCTGGGGCATTTTTAAGAGGTGGTTTTTAATTTTGCCAATGACATGCATTTCGCAAGGGCGGCAGTCGAATTTTAGCGTCAGTACCTCATCGCCATGCACCAACTGCATCGGCGTGGCTTTCCAGCTCTTAATATTTCCTTTCGCCTGCTTTGGACAAAGGTTGAATGCAAAACGCAGGCAGTGTTTGGTGATCATGACCGGTACCTCGCCCTTCTCCTGATGCGCCTCATAGGCCGCATCAATCAATTGTACGCCGTAACGGTGATAAAATTCCCGCGCTTTGTGGTTGTAGACATTAGCGAGAAAGCTGAGATGCGTTTGCGGGTAGACCGGCGCAGGCTGCGCCACGGGTTTCCGACGACCTCGTTGATAATGGGCCAGCCGCGCCGCGTCAAGCATATCAATCGCCTCCCGACGGAACTGATTGAGCAGGCTATTTGGCACGAACAACGCCGCCGGTAATGTCACCTGCATATCACGCGCGTAGTAAGGCGTCTGTCCCAGCTTCGCCAGTCCGGCTTTTAGGTTATTCAACGCTTTTTCAGAGTGATTGGCTTCCTCAAATACCCCATCAAGCGTATGCGTGATGCAGACACCGTCTTCACTGGTCAGCGTCAGAATAAGCTGTTCCTGCCAGCCGCCCAGCATGATATCAACCGCCACACGGCGCTCACTGGAGGTTTTTGTCAGCGCTTGCTGCCAGTTATGATCCAGATTACGATTCAACGGATGATGCGGACGGACTTTATGCAGGTCGGCAGGCATATCATTTGGCCAAACGCGGTAGCGGTTATGACCGGTTTTCTCCACCGTATTGGCGCGAAAACCCACCACTTCACGCTTAATCAACACGTTCAGGCCATCGCCATTCGCCAACGGCTCCGTAGCTTCTACGTCGAGATAATCCTTCGCCACATTCAGCACCTCGCCTACCGGCAAGCCAATAAATTTTGGTGAATCAAATGCGCCAATATCGCCTTTCCGCGCGTTAACAAAATAGTCGGTGCTGCCGCGATGGAAGGTTTTCTCCGTGGAGGGAACAAAAAAGTGTTCGGTCCGACCAACCGACGCACGCGCCAGATCGCCACGTTGCTCGATAATCGCGTCCAGCATCTGACGATAATGCGCGGTGATGTTTTTGACATAGCTCATGTCTTTGTAGCGCCCTTCAATCTTGAAGGAACGTACGCCTGCATCGATCAACGCGCCGAGGTTAGCCGTTTGATCGTTATCTTTCATCGATAGCAAATGTTTTTCGTAAGAGACCACCCGCCCCTGATCGTCTTTTAACGTATACGGTAAGCGACAGGCTTGCGAACAGTCACCCCGATTGGCGCTGCGCCCGGTTTGCGCATGAGAGATATAACACTGCCCAGAATAAGCGACACACAGCGCGCCATGAATGAAGAACTCAATCGTGGCGTCAGTAGCCTGATGAATAGCCGCTATCTGACTCAAATTAAGCTCGCGCGCCAGTACAATCTGTGAAAAACCGACATCGGCAAGAAACTTCGCTTTTTCCACGCTGCGAATATCACACTGTGTACTGGCGTGAAGCTCAATCGGCGGGATATCCAGTTCCAGAATGCCCATATCCTGCACAATCAGCGCATCCACCCCGGTGTTGTACAAATCGGTGATTAACCGCTGCGCGGGCTCCAGCTCATCATCATGCAGAATAGTATTCAGCGTGACAAAAATCCTAGCGCCGTAACGGTGAGCAAACGGAACCAGATCGGCGATATCGCGCAGACTGTTACTGGCGTTATGACGTGCGCCAAAACCGGGTCCGCCGATGTAGACGGCATCTGCGCCATGCAAAATCGCTTCGCGAGCAATTGCGGCGTCACGGGCCGGACTTAACAATTCGAGATAGTGAGGTTGCTGGCGCATACAGTCGTTCTTATCCAATAGAAGCGAAATGGCGGCTATTGTAGTCAGAAGCGCAAACTAACGAAATAGTTTTCCCGCTTAATCACGTGGGTAATGGATCAGCGAGTGAAAATGAACCGTCTGGTCACTGCTGTTGCGATAGGTATGCGCCGTATCGCCGGCAAAACGCAAACCTTTACCGGCGTCTATGGTTTGCCATACCCCACCAGTACACATGTCCAGCCGACCCTGAATCACCACCACATGTTCGATAACGCCGGCTTTATGCGGCGTTGATTCGCTGACCGTGCCAGGCGCCAGCAATAGAGAAAAATAGTCAAAACAGAGTTCAGGGTCCCACGGAAACAGCGGTGTGATTACCATCGCTTGCTGCTGGGGATCGAAGGTTGGCGGAAATTCGGCCTGCGGCGGCGAAATAAACATTGAGAATGGAACGTTCAGGCCCGTCGCAATTTTCCACAGCGTTGCGACTGTCGGGCTGGATTCATTACGCTCTATCTGCCCCAACATGGCTTTTGAGACGCCGGAGATCTCCGCCAGACGCGATAAACTCCAGCCTCGCTGATGGCGTAACGTTCTTAACGTGGTCGCCAGATAGTGTGTCAGGTTATCCATTTTCCCCCCCTGTAAGACCATAGCGTATCACTTGTACGCTATAACGCACAATGCTACATTGACTGACCGTTATAACGCACAAGAGGCGATCATGCGTCTGTTATCACTGCCGTTACCTACTGTATTATCTGGTCTGGTCGCCGTTCTGGTCGGCTATGCAAGTTCCGCCGCCATTATCTGGCAGGCGGCGCTTGCCGCTGGCGCAACACCCGCAGAGATCGCCGGCTGGATGACCGCCCTCGGTATAGCCATGGGCATAAGCACACTAACGTTAACCTTGTGGTATCGTGCGCCGGTTTTAACCGCCTGGTCAACGCCTGGCGCCGCTCTGTTGGTAACAGGGCTTCAGGGATTATCGTTGCCAGACGCCGTGGGCATATTCATTGTCGCCAATGCCCTGATTGTGCTGTGCGGCGTCACGGGATTGTTTGCGCGTTTGATGCGGATAATCCCCCATTCTCTTGCCGCCGCAATGCTGGCGGGAATACTGCTAAGCTTCGGCCTGCAGGCGTTCGGGACGCTCAACGGAGAGTTTGTCATGTGCGGCGGTATGCTATTGGCGTGGCTACTCTTTAAAGTATTCGCGCCCCGCTATGCCGTTATTGCTGCCATGGTAATGGGAATAACGGTGGCGCTCATCCAGGGTAAGGTGGCGATGAGCGGTATTCATTTCGCGCCGGTGTGGCCCACCTTCGTTCCCCCCCACTTTTCATTCGCTCAAAGCCTGAGCGTCGCGGTACCGCTCTTCCTGGTGACGATGGCATCGCAAAACGCCCCCGGCGTCGCCACAATGAAGGCGTCTGGCTATCAGCTTCCTGTCTCTCCGTTAATGATTTTTACCGGGTTGCTGGCGCTGCTGCTTTCGCCATTTGGCGTTTATTCTATCTGCATTGCCGCCATTACAGCCGCCATTTGTCAAAGCCCGGACGCACACCCCGATCCAACGCGTCGCTGGTTAGCGGCCGCCGCCGCAGGCGTTTTTTATTTACTTGCCGGGTGGTTTGGCGGTTCGATAACCGCGCTGATGGTCGCCCTGCCGGTTAGCTGGGTGCAAATGCTGGCTGGTCTGGCATTGTTAAGTACGATTAGCGGTAGCCTGTATCAGGCGCTTACTCACGAAAGTGAGCGTGACGCGGCAGTTATCGCATTTCTCGTCACCGCCAGCGGGCTAACGCTGATGGGCATCGGATCGGCATTCTGGGGGTTGATCGCTGGCGGAATAGGCTACGCAGTATTAACGAGAACGCGCCGCCCATCGTTGTCTGGCTGATGGTGGCCGCTAATCTGCCGGGGTTTGCGCCATCTTGCGATGGCGCCGCAGAATTATTTTTTATTAACGTCAAACATAGAGGTATCCGTCGCCATATCATCCACGACCTGTTTCAACGTCTCAAACGCCATTGGCGTACTGGAATTGCTCAGGTCTTTACCTTCACCCTGGCGTACTACCTTGACGACCGGCTTGTTGGTCGCGGCATCTATCAGCTCACCTTCAAAATAGAGGTGGGTATCCATGGTCCGGTGGCCCGTCGCCATTTGCGTGCCCGCCACAATCAGCGCTACAGGGATCACCTCATAGAATTGCAGCCCTTCTTTGCTGGTATCCACGCCCGTAATCGCCCCGCGGAAAATCAAACTGCGCGGCCCTGGCGTCGTGACCAGCGGTTTGCGCTGTTCAATTGCTGATTTTACTTTAGTGTTCGTATAAGCCAGCAGTTTATCAAGAACTTGCTGCCCGACCTGGGTCGTTGGTTTGGGGACGGGATAGTATGTTATCGGATTGTAAACAATACTGTCATAGTTAGAGTCATTGAAATGTGGATCTACCCAGCGCAACACCGGTTTCCCCGTGGCGGAGGTAGTTTCCTGCAGGTCCGAATAATTTTTTAAGAATCCAGAATACTTATCCGGCTGTGTGACTTTGGACGCACAGCCGGATAACGCCAGCAAGCCAGTAAGCACTGCAACTTTAAATAAAGTATGAGTACGCATGAAACGATCCCTTTAGTCTTCGCAATGATGCAAAGGAAATAATAGCAAAACGAAATCATTCTGGATGCACTAAAAATGGTAACGACAGCACAATTTGAAAGCAGCGCCCGACAAAAAAATGCCGAACGCAGCGAGACTTACAGAACTTGCATCGCTCAGGCCGTTTTTCTCGCCAGCATCGTAGCAAAGCGCAGTTTGATACGGTTGCCGTTTTCGTCCGTGCGGTGAAGCTCGCCGACATCTTCGTTGTATTTCAGCATGTCCCATCCTTCGTAATAGCGGCGTAATTCGCCTTCTTTAAAAGCGAACGGGAATCCCACCGTACAGGGAAAGTCCGGCGTATCCATTGCCGCAACAATCAAATTATACCCGCCGGGTTTTGTGCAGCGTTGCATATTGGCAATTAAACCGGGAATGGTTTGCGCCTCAAGAAACATCATAACCACCGTCGAGAGAATAAAATCGTACTCGCCGTCAAAGGTCAATGTATTCAGATCGACAATGTCGGTTTGCAGATTATCCAGCCCTTCTGCCGCTTTAATACGCTCAAGGTTAGCCATACTGGCCGGATTTTTATCCCACGCGGTAACGTCATAACCGTTCGCGGCCAGATACAGACTATTACGGCCATTGCCACATCCCAAATCCAGCGTTCGGCCCGGCGCGACAACCTTTGCCGCCGCCAGCACATCCGAATGCGTGCGGGTTAATCCGTATTTCTCAGTAAAGTAATTTTCGTCACGAACGGTCATTTTTTTCCTCCGTTTTCAACAGTGCAGCGCGCTCAGTGCGAATAAGCAACGTCCCCTGCACCAGCAATAGAAATGTACGAACCAGCAATAAAGCGATAATAGCGTTAGTGAAAATAAACAGCGGGACGGCCAGAATATGAAAAAGCCCTGATTCACTACCGTGACCAAGATGTAATCCCGTGGTCGCCAGCGCGGAAACGCCGAACGAAAAACTCCAGAAGGAAGCGTTAAACGGTTGTGATAAATACCAGGGCATTAATCGCAGCATAAATAAAAGCTGTAACAGACCGTAGCCGAATAGCATTTTCGCCAGCGTGTCGCCCTCCCCGCCATTGACGCTCAGCCAGGCGCTACAGGCGACCAGCGCGGGCGCCAGTTGGATACCCAGCGACGTACGCAGCACCGCCGGTAATTCGCCGCAGCTACGCAGTCGCTGCAAAATAACCGGCTCCAGACTTAACCACGAAAAGACGCCTGCGCCTAAAAACACCAGTCCTGCATCATTGTAACCGAGCGCTCCACAGGCCATAGCGCTGATAAAATTATTCGCTACCGTGGGCAGATAAAGTCCTGGGGTTGTCGCTTCTTCCGGATGCGCTCCGCGCCAAAGTCCCGCCGTCTGCCAGGCGGCATACGCCAGTTGTATGACGACTCCCACGCTGAATAGCGCAACGGCCAACGGGCGATACCAGGGAACGAAACCGATCGCGACCAGCATCGTGGTGGCGGGAAACAGGCTGACAAAACTGCTCATTACCGGATGTCGCACTTCAGCCATCACGCTATGGGGAAAGCGCACCAGACGGCTAAGGAACGCCAGGGTCAAGAGTGCCCAAATAATCATCGCCAGGATCACCATGATGTCGCCGGGCCAGTGGCTTATTGCCCATATCTGGCTGGCATAACGCCAGGCGAATCCCATACCGATAGTGCCAAGGACGATGCCAAAATAGCCCGCAGGCAGATTGAGCACGCGATCGCTCTGCTTGTGATTACGCATTTTGTTTAATTTATAAAGTATATTTGAAATGCATTTTATGGAATTTCTGGTTGTTTCGCCAGTACCTTTGCTACGGTTATCTTAATCGTTCACACGGAATTTCCCTATGATCAAATATCGACTGAGTGAAGAACCTCGTGCTTTTACTTATCAGGTAGACGGTGAGAAGAAAAGCGTCTTATTACGACAAGTTATTGCCGTAACGGATTTTAACGATGTTAAAGCCGGAACCTCCGGCGGCTGGGTTGATGCCGATAATGTGCTGTCACAACAGGGGGATTGCTGGATTTATGATGAAAACGCGATGGCCTTTGCGGGCACGGAAATTACGGGTAACGCGCGTATCACGCAGCCGTGCACGCTCTACAATAACGTGCGAATAGGCGATAACGTCTGGATTGATCGCGCTGATATCAGCGATGGCGCACGGATAAGTGACAACGTCACCATTCAGTCCTCTTCCGTGCGCGGAGAGTGTGCGATTTATGGCGATGCCCGCGTGTTAAACCAGTCAGAAATTCTCGCCGTTCAGGGACTAACGCATGAACATGCGCAGATTTTACAAATTTACGATCGCGCCACCGTGAACCATTCGCGGATTGTCCATCAGGTACAGCTTTATGGCGACGCCACTATCACACACGCTTTTATTGAGCACCGGGCGGAGGTCTTTGATTTCGCGCTCATTGAAGGCAACAAAGACAATAATGTCTGGATCTGTGACTGCGCCAAAGTCTATGGCCATGCGCGGGTTATCGCCGGCACACAGGAAGATGCGATCCCTACCCTTCGCTACAGCTCGCAGGTAGCGGAACATGCGTTAATCGAAGGCAACTGTGTGTTAAAACATCATGTGCTGGTAGGCGGACATGCTGAGGTACGCGGAGGCCCGATTTTACTGGACGACCGCGTGCTGATTGAAGGCCAGGCCTGTATACAGGGCGAAATTCTGATTGAGCACCAGGTCGAGATTAGCGGACGGGCGACGGTGATAGCCTTTGACGGCAATACTATTCACCTGCGCGGCCCAAAAGTGATCAATGGCGAGGATCGTATTACGCGTACCCCCTTAGTCGGTTCCCTTTAATCCGCATCAATAATGCGGGCATACATATTAACGTCGTGATAGTCGCCGTTAAGATACTCCGCCTGCTTCATACAGCCTTCCAGCGTAAAATGGTTGCGCCGTGCGACTGCGTTACTGGCCTGATTATCAACGCGGCATTTAATGACGAAGCGCCGAATATCGCCGCGCCGGGCATAATGTGTCATCAGCGCCTGTAATGATTGCGACATTATCCCTTGTCCCTGGAGGGACTCATCCAGCCAGTAACCGATATAGGCGGCTTTGTTTATCGGTTCGATGGCATTAAATGAGAGTACGCCTGCCATCTCATTCTGGCAGAAAATCAGGTACATTTTGGCGTAACCACGCTGGTGCAACAGTATATTACCCTGCACATGCTTACGCGTTTCCTCCTGCGACGTGACATATTGCGGCCAGTCGAGCGACTGTTGTAGCCACGCTTTGTTTTTGAGTACCAGTTGGTGCAGCGCCGGAACATGACTTTCATCTGCCGCTCGCAGTTCCAGCGTCGTGCTAACAGGAATAATTTCCACCATCGCGTTGCCCTTCTTCGTTGTTGGTCGTGATCACATAAATAGCCTGGTTTACCGATAACCCGCAGGTGATATGAGCGTTTTTATTGTATCGCCATCACATTATTTTTTATTGGCCATATTTAGCGTATTTCCGCGTGACACATTTCACACTTATCCAACCATTCTCCACCTATAAAACGCTCAACGACTGATTGTTTTATCACCACGGAGACGCCAATGACCTTTTCTGTGCAGGAAACGCTTTTTTCTTTACTGCGGCTAAACGGGATTTCAGGACATGAAAGCAGTATTGCAAACGTTATGCAGCACGCGTTTGAACAGCAGGCCAAAGACGTCTGGCGGGATCGCTTAGGCAATGTCGTCGCCCGTTATGGCAGCGACAAATCCGACGCGCTTCGCCTGATGATTTTTGCGCATATGGATGAAGTCGGTTTTATGGTACGCAAGATCGAACCCTCCGGCTTTTTACGTTTTGAACGCGTGGGCGGCCCGGCGCAAATTACTATGCCCGGTTCGATCGTGACGCTTGCCGGACGTTCAGGCGATATCATGGGCTGTATCGGTATTAAAGCATATCACTTCGCGAAGGGTGACGAGCGCACCCAGCCTCCCGCGCTCGATAAACTCTGGATTGATATCGGCGCAAAAGATAAAGCGGATGCCGAACGAATGGGTATTCAGGTGGGGACGCCAGTAACCCTTTACAACCCGCCGCACTGTCTGGGCAACGACCTGGTATGCAGTAAGGCGCTGGATGACAGACTGGGGTGTACGGCGCTACTGGGCGTCGCCGAGGCCCTCGCCTCCACACCGCTCGATATCGCGGTGTTCTTGGTCGCGTCGGTACAGGAAGAGTTCAATATTCGCGGGATTGTTCCCGTTTTACGACGCGTGCGCCCCGACCTGGCGATTGGTATTGATATCACCCCATCCTGCGACACGCCTGACCTGCAGGATTACTCGGATGTGCGGGTCAACCACGGCGTCGGCATCACCTGTCTGAACTATCACGGACGCGGTACGTTGGCGGGACTGATTACGCCGCCGCGTTTGCTGCGGATGCTGGAGACCACCGCGCACGAAAATAATATTCCCGTACAGCGTGAAGTCGCGCCAGGCGTCATCACCGAAACCGGCTACATTCAGGTTGAACTGGACGGTATTCCCTGCGCCAGTCTTTCTATTCCCTGCCGCTATACCCACTCGCCAGCCGAAGTCGCCAGCCTGCGCGACCTGGCTGATTGTATCCGTTTACTGACTGCGCTGGCCAACATGTCGCCAGAACAGTTTCCCATTGAGCCTGAAACAGGCGCTACACAAGAGGCACGACCATGATGAAAAAGATCCTTGTGGCATGTGGTACCGGCATGTCGACATCAACCATGATTGCACAAAAACTGCAGGACTTTCTTGCGGAGCAAGGCATTGCGGCAACCACGGCGCAATGCTGTCTGAATGAGATCCCGTTGAACTGTAACGGTATGGATCTCATCGTAACGTCCATGCGTACGCACAGTGACTATGGCATCCCGACGCTCAACGGCGCCGCCCTGCTGACAGGCATCAACGACGACGCATTAAAACAAGAAATCAAGGCGCTGTTAACACAATAAAGGGGGCATTATGTTTGATTACATCCTGTCTCTCGGCGGCACCGTTTTTGTGCCCATCATTATGATTATCATCGGCTTAATCTTTCGTATTCCCTGGCTGCAGGCAGTGAAAGCCGGGGTGACGGTCGGCATCGGTTTTGTCGGCATGGGGTTGGTGATCGTCATGGCGATCGACAGTCTCAGTCCGCCGATTAAAGTGATGATTGAGCGTTTTGGCCTGACGCTGCATGTGTTTGACGTCGGCGCCGGGCCCGCATCCGGCGTCGGCTATGCGACGGCCATCGGCGCGATGATCATTCCCGTTATCTTTCTGCTCAACGTCGGTATGCTGGTGACTCGTCTGACCAAAACCATGAACGTTGATATTTATAACTACTGGCACTACGCCATTACCGGAACGGTCGTCCAGTTGATGACCGGCAGTCTGATTTATGGCGTACTGGGCGCGATTTGCCACGCCGCCTTGTCGTTGAAAATGGCCGACTGGACGGCGAAACGGGTACAGAACATTGTGGGTCTGGAAGGGATTTCTATTCCGCAAGGGTATGGCTCCAGTTCCGTGCCGTTGTTCGTATTGCTGGATGCGATATACGAAAAAATACCGTTTATGAAAGGACGCAATATAGACGCTCAGGAGATCCAAAAACGGTATGGGATGGTCGGCGACCCGGTGATCATTGGCGTTGTTCTCGGGCTGATCTTCGGACTTGCCGCAGGCGAAGGCTTTAAAGGGTGCGCAACCTTAATGATTACCGTAGCGGCGATTATGGTGCTGTTTCCGCGCATGATTCGCCTTATCGTTGAGGGATTAATGCCCATTTCCGACGGCGCACGTAAGTTCTTCCAGAAACACTTTAAAGGGCGCGAAGTCTTTATCGGTCTGGATACCGCAGTGACGTTAGGCCACCCGACCACCATCGCGGTTGGACTGCTGTTAATTCCCATCATGTTAATTCTGGCGAGCATACTGCCGGGCAATAAAGTCCTGCCGCTGGCTGATTTACCGGTTGCGCCGTTTTTTATCTGCATGGCCACGGTTATTCATCGCGGCGATCTGATTCGTACTCTGCTCAGCGGCATCATTGTCATGATTACCGTTCTGCTGATCGCCACCCAGTTCGCACCGTACTTTACCGATATGGCGCTCAAAGGCGGCTTTAGCTTCGCCGCTGAAAACGCGCAAATTACCGCGCTGTCGGTGGGAAATATGTTTGGCTGGTCAATATCTGAATTGATGTCGCTGGGCATGATTGGCGT
The DNA here is from genome assembly GCF_046548235.1 of Salmonella sp. SAL4457. Lineage (NCBI taxonomy): Bacteria > Pseudomonadati > Pseudomonadota > Gammaproteobacteria > Enterobacterales > Enterobacteriaceae > Salmonella > Salmonella sp. SAL4457. The sequence continues at coordinate 688,152 of NZ_JBGDZO010000001.1, read as the reverse complement.
GGTTATTGTGGTCGGCATTGTCGCCAGCATCATACTTGTCTTACGTAAACGTGAACTACCGGAATAAGGAGCAACCCAGAATGAGTTGGCTAAAAGAGGTAATAGGAACAGAAAAAGCCGTTATCGCCATGTGCCATTTACGGGCGTTGCCGGGCGATCCCGGGTTCGATACCAGGAAAGGCATGAACTGGGTAATTGACCGCGCCCATGACGATTTAATGGCGCTACAAAATGGCGGCGTGGATGCGGTGATGTTCTCCAACGAATTTAGTCTGCCTTATTTAACGAAAGTCAGACCGGAAACGACCGCCGCGATGGCAAGAATCATCGGTCAGTTAATGAGTGAAATCCGCGTACCGTTTGGGGTAAACGTGTTGTGGGACCCTGTGGCCTCGTTTGATTTGGCGATGGCGACCAACGCAAAATTTATCCGCGAAATTTTCACCGGCGCTTACGCCAGCGATTTTGGCGTCTGGGATACGAATGTCGGCGAAACCATTCGCCATCAGCATCGCATCGGCGCAGGCCACGTGAAAACGTTGTTTAACATCGTGCCGGAAGCGGCGGTGTATCTGGGAAACCGCGATGTCTGTTCAATTGCGAAATCGACCGTATTTAACAATAACCCCGATGCCCTGTGCGTCTCGGGGCTGACGGCGGGCGCTCGCACGGATAGCGCCATACTGAAGCGGGTAAAAGAGACCGTCCCCGACACGGTCGTGCTGGCGAATACCGGGGTGTGTCTGGAAAACGTCGAGGAGCAGCTCTGCATTGCCGACGGATGCGTAACGGCAACCACGTTTAAAAAAGACGGCGTCTTCGCCAACTTTGTCGACCAGGCGCGCGTGGCGAAGTTTATGGAGAAAGTACGCCATATCCGACAATAAAATGGGGATAAGCAAAACGCTTATCCCCTGCAGAGAGCGATAACTCTTCTGCCGATCTCCGTCGCCTTCGCCAAAAGACACGCCGGGGATCGGTTCCAGAGTAACCCGAACCGGCAAGGAGTCAACGATCGATGATTAATGATGTTAAGTGGGTTCAGGCGCAACGCCATGCCAGCGACTGGCGACACGCGCTGGATATCGCCGTTCGTCCGCTGATTACGTTCGGCGCGGCGGCCCCCTGCTACCTGGACGGTATTATTGAGAACACCCTTAAATGGGGGCCATATTATCTTATCGCGCCGGGGATTGCGCTGCCCCATGCCAGACCAGAGCAAGGCGCTAACCATAATCAAATCAGCGTCACTACGTTAGCAACGCCGGTCGCTTTCGGCAATGCGGATTGCGATCCCATCTGGCTGTTGCTTTGCGCCAGCGCCACGGATGCCGAAGCACATATTCGCACCATTCAACGCATCAGCCAGTGGCTCGACTCGCCGGAAAGCGTCGCGATGCTGCAAGATGCGCCAAATGACGTCGCGCTTTTCGCGCAATTAACCGCATTGCGCTGAAGGAGGTTCCGATGATCCTGCACCCTTCACTGGCCTCCGCCGATCCGCTGCGCTATGCCGAGGCGTTGACCGCTTTACACGATGCGCCCCTCGGCTCGCTGCATCTGGATATCGAAGATACCAGTTTCATCAACAATATTACCTTCGGTATGAAAACCATTCAGGCAGTCGCACAATACACTCGCCATCCGCTCTCATTTCACCTGATGGTCTCATCGCCGCAACGCTGGTTACCCTGGCTTGCAGCTATCCGCCCCGGCTGGATTTTCATTCATGCCGAAAGCGTGCAAAACCCCCCGGAGATTCTGGCGGATATTCGCGCTATCGGGGCGAAAGCAGGACTGGCGCTTAACCCGGCAACGCCGCTATTGCCTTATCGTTATCTGGCATTGCAACTGGATGCGCTGATGATCATGACCAGCGAACCCGACGGACGCGGACAGCAATTTATCGCCGCGATGTGTGAAAAAGTGAGCCAGGGCAGAGAGCATTTCCCTGCTGCGGAATGCTGGGCGGACGGCGGTATTACACTTCGCGCCGCACGGCTGCTTGCCGCCGCAGGCGCACAGCATCTGGTGATTGGCCGGGCGTTATTCACGACGGCGAACTATGATGTGACGTTGTCACAATTCACCGCGCTATAAAGGAGTCATATGCTGATGAGCCAACAGCGCCCCGACCGTATCAAACAGATGTTGCACTACCTTTGGCAACACAGGCACCTCTCAACACAACAAGCTATTGAGCTTTTTGGCTATGCAGAGGCAACAGTGCGCCGGGATTTTCACTATATTGCCAGCCGTTATCCCGGTATGGTTCGCGGCCATGGTTGTATTGACTTCGACGACAGTACGGAAGATAAAGAATATGTTTTCGACGTTAAGCGGACGTTACAAAGCGAGGCGAAACGCGAAATTGCCGCCCTCGCCCGCACGTTCATCAAGGATGGAGACTGCTTTTTTCTCGACTCCGGCTCCACCTGTCTGGAACTGGCAAAATGTCTGGTCGACGCCAAAGTAAAAGTCATTTGCAATGACATCAAAATCGCTAACGAACTGGGTGGCTTCCCACACGTAGAGAGCTACATTATTGGCGGACTGATTCGCCCCGGTTACTTTTCGGTGGGCGAGAGTCTGGCGCTGGAGATGATTAACGCCTTTGCCGTTGAACGCGCCTTTATCTCCTGCGATGCGCTGTCGATTGAAACGGGCATCACCAACGCTACCATGTTTGAAGTAGGCGTCAAAACGCGCATTATTCAGCGCTCACGCGAGGTCATATTGATGGCCGATCATTCAAAGTTTGATACTGTAGAACCCCATGCGGTGGCGACGCTGTCCTGTATTACTACCATCCTTAGCGACAGCGCGCTCCCGTCTGCTATCGCCCGACGTTATCAGCAGGCGGGATGCCGTCTCATCATGTCAGACCCCTCATCAGGAGCGCGTTAATGGACATCAGGCAAATGAACAAAACCCATCTGGAGCACTGGCGCGGATTGCGAAAACAGCTCTGGCCTGGTCACCCGGATGACGCCCATCTGGCGGACGGCGAAGAAATTCTGCAAGCCGATCATCTGGCATCATTTATTGCGATGGCAGACGGGGTGGCGATTGGCTTTGCGGATGCCTCAATCCGCCACGATTATGTTAATGGCTGTGACAGTTCGCCCGTGGCTTTCCTTGAAGGTATTTTTGTTCTCCCCTCATTCCGTCAACGCGGCGTAGCGAAACAATTGATTGCAGCGGTGCAACGATGGGGAACGAATAAAGGGTGTCGGGAAATGGCCTCCGATACCTCGCCGGAAAATACAATTTCCCAGAAAGTTCACCAGGCGTTAGGATTTGAGGAAACAGAGCGCGTCATTTTCTACCGGAAGCGTTGTTGAGGGAAATCATACAGGAAAAGGTCGGGTATAGTACCCGACCTTTATATTACTGGGGCAGATCTTTTTCAGTTAACAAGCGTGTCGTTTTCACTTGTTCAATATTTCTGGCGCCACCCAACATCATGTTAATTGTCAGCTCTTTGTTTAGCTGTTCAATCACTGATGCCACACCCTGAGCGCCGCCAAGATTAAGACCGTATAATACAGGCCGGCCAACCGCCACAATATCCGCCCCGCTGGCTAACGCTTTGAATACGTGCGAACCACGGCGTACTCCACTGTCAAAAATAACAGGCACTCGCTTGTTGACGACTTTTGCAATCGCAGGAAGCATATCGAATGAGGACGGCCCGCTGTCTAATTGACGGCCACCATGGTTAGAAACCCATATTCCTGCGGCCCCGGTCTGGATAGCAATTTCAGCATCCTCCGGCGACTGAATGCCTTTTACGATAACCGGCAGACCGGAAATACGATGTACATAGGCAATATCCTCCGGCGTAAAGGCTTGTTTAGCCTGCGCGTAAATTTCACTTATCCCTGCCCCTTTGCCGGTTTTTGAACCATCGTCATTTTTTCTGGCGAACATTTCCAGGTTTGCAAAGCCCAACGGGAACTGGAAGTTATTTTTAATATCTTCTTCCCGATAACCACCGACAGGCGAATCTACGGTCAGAATAATCGCTTTAGCGCCATGCTTTACCGCTTGTGCAAGAATAAATTCGTTAAATTGATTATTCTTACTCATATAAAGCTGGAAGAAGAACGGATTTTTCCCGGAAACGTTAGCCACCTCTTCGATGGTCTTGTTGCCATAGGTGCTCAACGAGAAAATCGAACCGACCTGCGCCATGCCTTTCGCCGTCGCCAACTCTCCGGAGGCGTGGGCCAGGCCCTGCGCCGCCATCGGTGCCTGGATTATAGGCGTTTTAAGCGGAATACCCAGTAGCTGCGTTGATAAATCGATCTCTTTTAACTCAATGCCCTGTAATACGCGCGGCATAATATATTTTTTGTCAAAGCTTTCGGTGTTGCTGCGAAGGTTATTCTCATCTTCGGCTCCACCGCGAATATAACCAAATGCCCCTTTCTCCATTTTGGCCTGAACGCGTGCTTCCAGGGAGGCTACGTTCGTCATTTTTATTGCTTTTTCGTCCGTACTGGCTTTGTACTCTTCAGCATAAGCCAGGCCTGATGTTGCCAACATTGCCAGCGAGGCCACTACCCGAATGAGGTGATGAGTTTTCATCATTATTCCCTTTATTGCTTAACCGCTTCTGCCTGGATTTTTATATCGACAACTTTCGTCATCCCCATATCGACCAGATAATCTACACCCCACTGGGTGCGATCTATTTGCGTGACAAAATCACCGCCGCAAACCTGTGCCTTGAATATCGGGCTCATATAACAGCCAAACTTGGTGGTGGTTAAGGTGACGGGCTTAGTTACTCCCTTCATTGTTAACAAACCGTCAATAGAAACTGGTTTATTATCTTCAAAATGCCATTTTGTCGATTTAAATACTATTTCTGGATATTTTTCCGCATCCAGAATATCGCTACTGCGAATATGGTTATCAAACGCATCCACCCCGGTATTTAAGGCGCTCACGGGAATCGTCACGCGCATCTCTGCATCTTGCTTTTCCGGCTGATATTTCAGTTCGCCGCTAATAGCATAAAACCCGCCATGATTGGTTGAGGTCTGGAAATGATCGATATTAAATACCGCATTTGTATGCGTATTATCAAATTTATATACATCTGCATGAGCAGCACTTAATAAACCCAGAGACAGGACAGCACCAAGAAAATTCTTTTTCATTATATTCACTTTATATCTTAAATAAGGTGAAGTTATCTTAATGTTCCCTGTCCGCAGGATCGAGAGGGATAAACAGGAAGGACTGTTGCAAAAATAGAACGATGGAAAGGCCGTGTCACAAAAACAGCGGCTCACGAATGAGTTTATGTCAGGGCTATTTCCGCAACCTGTACCGCCTTTGTGGCGGTACAGAAGGCAAACTGTCTAACGCATGATACGATCGTCAACATAACGGCGCTTATCCGGCGCGGGCGGGAAATACTGATACAGCCAGGTTTCGCTGATAGCCTCCCCCTGGCAGCGCAGGAACATACGCATATCCACCGGTGCCGTAGAATCCGAGGTCGGATACCAGTCAAACTGGATACGATAACCGTCGAAAGGCTCAACGTAGAGGATCTCAATCTGCTTCGCCTCACCGCTGGAGAGCGTAATTACCGGCTCAATGCCTTTTGGCGCGGCCGCTTTCAGATCGCCGCCGACAAAATCAATAGCAAAACGGCGCGCCCATTTATCTGGGTAATGTTCGCCCGGCGCCCAACCTTCGGGAAAGCCGCCCATCCCTGTACGGGTCGCCATGACCCGCGCAAGCGGAGATTGTACCGGCGGCTGCGCGCTCCAGTACAAACGATAATTAAACGCCAGCGTATCCCCGGCTTTGATCGCTTTTTCCGGCTGCCAGAAACAGACCACATTATCCAGAGTTTCGCCAGTGGTTGGGATCTCCATCAGGCTAACCGCGCCTTTCCCCCACTTACTGCGCGGCTCCACCCACAGGCTCGGACGTTTGTTGTACCAGCCCATCACATCCTGATAATGCGAGAAATCGCGATCGAGTTGCAGCAGGCCGAACCCTTTTGGGTTATCGTCCATATATGCATTGAACTGCAATTTCTGCGGATTATTCAGCGGGCGGCAAATCCACTCGCCGTTACCCCGCCACATCGCCAGTCGATCGGAATCGTGAATTTGCGGATGAATGGTGTCGCATACCCGGCGTTCATTATTCCCACAGCTAAACATACTGGTCATCGGCGCAATGCCAAGTTGCTTTATATCTTTACGGGCGTAGAGATGGTTTTCTACATCCATGATCACCTGCGTTTTTTCGCAATGGATCACAAACTTATACGCGCCCGTCACGCTGGCGCTGTCCAGCAGAGCGTAAACGGTAAACGTAGTATCGCCCGGCTTCGCGGTGTCAAACCAGAATGCGGTGAAGTCAGGGAACTCTTCCTGACCGTCAGTATAGGTATCTATCGCCAGCCCGCGAGCCGACAGGCCATACTGATAAGTATCATCTACCGCCCGGAAATAACTGGCGCCCAGGAAGGAGACGACATCGCGCCGCGCCAGTTCCGGCGCTTTAAAGACACGGAAACCGGCGAAACCGAGATCGCTCTGCCCTTCCAGTTGCGTCGTATCGACGCCGGCATCGTTGTATTTAAACAGTTCCGGGCGAAAATGAATCTCGCGAGCAAGATGCGTCGTCGTATCAACGGAAAACATGCGTACGCGACGACGAAAGCCCATCCCTACGTGGAAAAACTGAATATCGAGCTGCCGGTTGGCAACACCGTTCCAGAGTGAATGCGCCGCGTCATACTGAATGCTGTTATAGGCCTGCGGCGTCAGATTGGCGAGCGTATCCGGCAAGGGTCCCGGCGCGCCACCCCAGGGCTTTTTCGCTAACGCCTGGGCCATTGATTGCAGACCAGCAAAATCAAAACGGACAATTTTACCATCCGCAATATCGGATTCCGCGGCAAACGCCGCCTGAGAAAAGAGGGAAGCAATACCGCTGGAACCGCACACGGCGGCCATTGCCATTGAACCTTTAATAAATCGTCTACGATTCATACCTGAAAATGAGTCCTTCTGGTCTTGTGAATGGTCCCGCGCTGGTTTTTTCAGCAGCAAGAATGTGCCCGTTTCTGACCGCTCACTCTAGACAAAATTCATTAATAATCCAATTGTTGGTCGCCTGGAAACTGTGCAAAAGCGTAAATATTTTATGTCGATAAGAACCGACCGAATCGGATGTAAACCTCACGCAGCATTCTTCAGGTTATGAAAAGTTTATTCCAGACTAACGTGATGTTTCATGACTCGTTTAAACAGCGCCAGACGCGCACGCATAAAGCGGTTTTCCACTTTAAAACCGGCAAGTTTGTTCAGCCCAATCCGCAACAGACGATCTCGCCCCCGAATGCTGGCGGGCCAGCGAACCGGGCCGTGCAGCACGTCGCGCGTGCGGCTGGCATGACGAGCGAAATTCACCCAGTAATCCGCCACCTGCGAGGCAAAGGCCAGGTCATTCTCATTCACATAATGGCATGTGGGCTCAGCCCGCGTTAACGTATCGAATACATACGGTATTTCATTGCCATGACAGGCACCATTCGCGTAGGTGTTATGCTCCGCTTCGGCGACATAATCAAACCAGTAACGCCAGCACGGTTCGCCGATCCGCTGCTGCGCTTGCATGACGACATAACCCAACGTGGTAAATACCATATCCCGACAGACCTGCCGCCCTAGTGCTTCGTCGCCTTTCACTCCAGGATAAAGCAGCCGGATTAACCCCAGGCCAACACGCCGCTCACGGCGCATTTTTTGAATTTGACCGGCAATATCGACGCCAAAAACTGCCAATACGCTGGCTTCATCGCTATTCGAGCCGATCATCACCGGTATTGGATGCTGTTTCGCCGCAAAGAAGGTTTCCAGCATCGGATGCGGCAGCACGACGTCGCCGGAAATCGGCGTCGGCGCAATTTTAAAAGGCGCGTCCAGCGGCCAAAACGTCTCTGCCGGTAAAGCGCGTAGCTGTTCGGCAGTGGCATGGGCTAAGCCAAGATGTTCTGCCAGCGCAACGCCTTTTTTTAGCGCCACCTCGCGGGGCGTATCCGGCAGCGTATAACCACTCTGAATAATCGCTTTATGAAAAAGCCCCTTCGCCAACGGCGAAGCCATCAACGACAGCACGCTGCGGGCGCCGGCGGATTCGCCAAATAACGTCACATTCTGCGTATCGCCGCCAAATGCGGCAATATTGTCCTGCACCCAACGCAGCGCAGCGATTTGATCGAGTAAAGCGAAATTATGAATACACTCCGCCTCTTCGCCTTCCAGCGCCGGATGCGCGAAAAAGCCCAGATGGCCAAGCCGATAATTGACCGTCACCACGATTGCGCCGCGCTTCGCCAGCGCTTGACCGTCATAGGGCGGCAAACTCCCCGCGCCAATGGTGTAACCGCCGCCGTGTAGCCAGACCATGACCGGCAACGGTTCATGACGCACGGCGGGAGCCCAGACGTTCAGATAGAGACAGTCTTCGGAAAAATTTCCCGGATCGCCGCCGCCGAGTTCGCGACACCAGGTAATATCCTGCCAACTGGCGCAGGAGAAACAATCCGCCTGGCGCACATCCTGCCAGGGCGTAACAGGCTGCGGCGCACGCCAGCGTAGCTCCCCTGTTGGCGGCGCGGCATAAGGTATACCGCGCCAGATATGGATTTCTTCCTGTACGACGCCCACGATTTTACCGTGACGCGTCGCCACCAGCGGGATGGAGGGATTCAACATAACGCCTTCCTTTTACAGTATCCTCACAGCCTGTGAAGCTTACCGCTTTTAAAGCAGACCGCAACGGCGTTTACTGCGTTCTTCCGCTTCCTGATATAACGAAAATTCATCCCGTACAGCACATCCCAGCGCCTGTTCAAAGGCGTCGCGGCTGGCATTGCCGTGGCTTCTGGCCAGCGTTTCATTTCCCAAATTCGACTGAAAAATGCCGGCTGCGCTGACCGGAAGAAAATCTTCATAGGTAATCGGCTGCGCGATCACCCAACCGCGCTCAATAAGCGGCTGCGGATCGTCGCCAGGACGGATCGCCTGACGATGCGCCTCGCCGGAAGGCGTTAAGCGATAACGGAACCAGGCAAGCCCCTGCTGGCGAAGCAGAAATTCGCTATCCGGAAAGGCGTTAAAGACCTCCCGCAAATGGAGTTGATGCGTGAAGTTGTCCTTACCCGTTCCCGCCTTGTGCAACAGTTCGTCATATAATCGACGACCTTTTGGCGTCAGCGCGACGCCACGTTGCTCAATTTCGCCGAAGCGCGCCGTGTGCGTACCCTGCTTTTCATCAACGAAGAGCACCTGCTCTTCCAGAGCTTTGAAACTGGTTTGCCGCAACAGAATAGGCACTTCGCGGCGAGGCGGACCTTCGATAAGAATTTTAGGCGTAATGCCGCACTCCGGCATCATGGCCTGTACCCGGTCGATATCCAGAGTACGCGGCGTCAGATGGTTAATGTGGCATCCCGGAAAACAGACCACGTCGGCAATTAAACGATGCTCACGATGCAGGCTGCGGTACGTTTCTTCATCAACGGTAGCCTGACGATGCCAGCGAAAAGTCTCCAGCGTTTCACGGACGAACTCTTCGGCCTGAGCAGCACTAAAACCGCCCTGCTCGTCGTACTCATCCAGCAATTGTCGGCAGCGCGATGTAAAAATATCCCGCTGCGATAAGATTTCCGCCGCCCGCTGGCGTAATGCCGCGTTTTCAATGAGCTCCAGGCGTAATAGCGAAGTGAACATGCGAAAGGGATTACGCGAGAGCGAAGCCTCGTCAATGGGACGAAATGCCGTGGAGTGCACAGGCACGCCCGCCTGAGAGAGATCGTAATAACTTACTGGGTACATCCCCATGATGGCGAATATCCGACGCAAGGTAGAAAGTTCTTCTGCGGTGCCAACACGAATGGCGCCATGTCGTTCCACGTTCAATCGCGCCAGTTCATCGGCATTAGCCAACTGCTCATGCAGTTTGGGATTATTTTCCAGCACCGCCAGATTCACGTCAGCCACAAGCTCCAGTAACGTACCGTACTGCGGAACTTCCTGCTGGTACATTGCCGACATTGCCTGCGAAAAGTGTTCCCGAATCTCATCTGCCGTGATGGTGTTCGCCATAATGTCATGCCTCCAGTGAATGTTACCTGGAGTGTAGAAAACCTCATCCATTCCGGGGAGAAGAATTTATAAAGTGTGATCCGACCTGAATTCATTATGCAGAACGGATTGACATGAGTTGGCATATCCCCGACCAGATCGCGGCTTAACACGCTTAACGGCAGTTGAATCATCAGTAAAATAAAACAGTTGTAACTTGAAATGGTAAAATGTTAATAATATTTTGCTATCAGGTTATCAAAAACAAACAACTTTACTTGTCACCCGCACGGCTCTGTTTTTAACATCGCTTATGGAAAAAAATGGTCTGTTTAGTCAGCGCATTCGGTTGCGCCACCTTCATACATTTGTCGCCGTTGCGCAACAGGGAACTCTGGGGCGCGCGGCTGAAACTCTTAACCTGAGCCAGCCAGCGCTTTCTAAAACGCTGAACGAACTGGAACAACTCACCGGAACCCGTCTGTTTGAACGCGGGCGACTGGGCGCGCAATTAACGGTTCCTGGCGAACAATTTTTGACTCATGCGGTAAAAGTATTAGATGCATTGAATACCGCCGGGCAGGCGCTGAATCGCAAAGAGGACGCCAGCGCCGATGTGGTGCGTGTTGGCGCGCTCCCCACCGCTGCGCTGGGTATACTCCCGGCGGCTATTGGGCGGTTCCATCAACAGCAAAAATCGACCTCGTTACAGGTCGCGACCATGAACAATACGATGTTGCTTGCAGGTCTGAAATCAGGCGAGATCGATCTGGGTATTGGCCGCATGTCAGACCCGGAATTAATGGGCGGTTTAAATTACGAACTGCTGTTTTTAGAATCGCTTAAATTAGTGGTACGCCCCGGTCATCCCCTGTTACAGGAGACGATCACGCTCAGTCGGGTTATGGAGTGGCCGGTAGTCGTCTCGCCAAAAGGCACGGTACCGCGCCAGAATGCGGAAGCCCTGTTGCAAAGCCAGGGGTGTAAAATGCCTGCCGGATGTATCGAAACGCTATCCGCATCGTTATCACGACAACTGACCGTAGATTACGATTACGTCTGGTTCGTCCCCTCTGGCGCGGTTAAAGAAGATCTTCGCCAGGCGACGCTGGTCTCATTACCCGTGCCGACCCAGAGCGCAGGCGAACCGATAGGTATTCTTACGCGATTTGATATCCCGCTTTCAACCGGGGCGCAAATGCTGATTGCGGCGATCCGTAAATCGATGCCGCTGTGATAGCGGCTGTCGGACATTAACCGCGCCCGCGGCTAAAATAGCCCGCTGGCGCGACGCTTATTAAAGGAAGGATGATCGCATCGTCGCGCCAGTATCCTGTAAATGAAACGCATCAACGGCTTGCGTCAAGCGGGCGGCCTGTTCTTCAAGCGAAGCGGCCGCCGCGGACGCCTCTTCGACCAGCGACGCGTTTTGTTGCGTAACCCTGTCCATCTCAGAAATCGCCTGACTGACCTGAACAATACCGCGACTTTGCTCATCAGAGGCTGCCGCGATGTCGAGCATAATATCGGTGACGCGTTTGACGGCATCCACAATCTCATTCATGGTGCTCCCCGCAGCGATAACCTCTTCAGATCCTTGTTCAATCAGGCTGACCGATGCGCCGATCAAGCCTTCAATCTCTTTTGCCGCCTGCGCGCTGCGACTGGCGAGGGTACGAACCTCACTGGCGACCACCGCAAAACCGCGTCCTTGTTCCCCGGCGCGTGCCGCCTCGACCGCCGCGTTCAGCGCCAGAATGTTGGTCTGGAAAGCGATACTGTTAATGACGGCGGTAATTTCCGAGATTTTTTTCGAGCTGGTGGAAATATTCCCCATCGTTTGTACGACCCCGGAAACCATCTGGCCTCCGCGGCTGGCTTTACCGGAAGCATCTTCCGCCAGTTTGCTGGCGTGATGCGCATTATCCGCATTCTGCTTAACGGTTGCCGTCAACTGTTCCATACTGGCCGCGGTCTGTTCAATGGCGGCAGCCTGCTGTTCAGTACGAGAAGATAAATCCGTATTACCAGCGGTAATTTCGCTGGTGCCTCGATAAATTTCCTCCGCCCCCTGACGCACCGCCCCTACCGTTTGTTGCAACGCATGCTGCATCTGCTGAAGATGATGGCTCAGGCGACCAATTTCACTGCGTCCTGTGGGCTCGTCAGCCATGGTCAGATCGCCCGCCGCAATGCGTTCGATACGTGACGCAGACTGCTGCAAGGGTTGTATCACCGTGCGACGCAGCACCATGAAGGTCATTAACGTCAATACCAGCGCCAACGTAAATGCGCCAATCATAAACATCATACCGAGCCGGGTACGTTGGTAAGCCTGCTCGCTAAGTAGTCTTGCCCGCTCGGTGCGCAGTTCAATCGCTTTCAACAGGACATGGTTATATGCTGCATCCAGTTGTTTTGCCTGCTCGTTTTCATGATTAATGATCGCTTCGAACATGCCATTTTTGGCAAATTTCAGCATCGGTTGCAGGCCGTTGATATAGGCGGTGTAGCGGGCGTTTAACTCGTTATCTAACGCGTCATCGGCGGGTGTTCTCACCGCTCTGGACATATAAGCGTTAAAGCCGTCCTGAGACTGCTTGATCCGCGTTTCCGCAGCGGCAATATTGGCTTTCATTTCATCCATTTCAGCAATCCGGCTCGCCGCGCCAGCGTGGATCATATTGATACGTGCGGTACGTAAGTGGTTAGCGCTGTTGGATAATCCCATCCGTACCTGAATCTCGTCCGTGACATCACGCTGATCGCGATCGGCCTGTAACAGAAAATAGCCTGCCAGCCCGGCGCTCAAAGCAAAAAGAAGAAGGATGCCACCGAGAATGGAGGAAAACAGCGGAACCAGCCGAATATGATGCAGGAAGCCCAGTTTATGCGAGGCTTGCATCGAGAATGTGTTGCCCATGACCGTCGACTCTCTTGTAGGTTTTATGCGTAAAACACGCCCGTTAGATAGTCATCGGCACTTCGTGACGTTTGCTTACCGCGAAAAGCATCGCCTTCGTCACATTTTCACAACATTCATTCCAGAAAATTCAGAAAAGCGCCAGCGGAAAATCCGCTGGCGGATGAATCAGTTATCGCCAAAGTGGATAACAGTACGGATGGATTTACCCTGATGCATCAGTTCAAAGGCATCGTTAATCTGCTCCAGCGGCAGGCGGTGAGTAATAAAAGGATCTAAACGGATTTTACCGTTCATCGCATCTTCGACCATCCCTGGCAGCTGCGTGCGCCCTTTCACGCCGCCAAAGGCGGAGCCACGCCAGACGCGACCGGTCACTAGCTGGAAGGGACGGGTTTTGATTTCCTGCCCTGCCCCCGCTACGCCAATAATAATGCTTTCGCCCCAGCCTTTATGACAACATTCCAGCGCTGCTCGCATCACGTTAACGTTGCCGATACATTCAAAACTGAAATCTACGCCGCCATCAGTAAGCTCAACAATAACGTCCTGGATCGGTTTGTCGTAATCATTCGGATTAATAAAGTCCGTGGCCCCCATTTCGCCCGCCAGCGTAAATTTTTCCGGATTCGTGTCGACAGCTAAAATACGCCCGGCTTTAGCCTGAACCGCGCCCTGAATAACCGCCAGCCCAATACCGCCTAAACCAAAAACGGCAACGGTGTCGCCCGCTTTCACTTTAGCGGTGTTATGGACGGCGCCAATACCAGTCGTCACGCCACAGCCCAACAGACACACTTTATCCAGCGGCGCCTGCGGGTTCACTTTCGCCAGAGAAATTTCCGCGCAAACGGTATATTCGCTGAACGTGCTGGTTCCCATATAGTGATAAACGGGTTCGCCGTTATAAGAAAAGCGGGTAGTGCCATCCGGCATCAGCCCTTTTCCCTGAGTGGCGCGTACGGCCTGACAAAGGTTAGTTTTACCGGACTTACAGAACTTACACTCGCCGCATTCCGCCGTATACAGTGGAATAACATGATCGCCGGGTTTCAGGCTGGTGACCCCCTCGCCGACCTCGACTACCACGCCGCCGCCTTCGTGACCCAGGACTGCCGGGAATACGCCTTCCGGATCATCGCCGGAAAGGGTAAAAGCATCGGTATGGCAAACGCCGGTATGAGTGATTTTGACCAGAACTTCGCCTTTTTTCGGCGGCGCAACGTCAATCTCGACAATTTTTAACGGCTGACCGGGACCAAAAGCAACTGCTGCACGTGATTTCATATATCTCTTCCTGTTACGGTGAGGGAAATTGTTATTTTAGATAAGCGCGAAGAAGATGGCCGATTTCCGCCATCCGAACCGCGCGCTGATCTGGCGTGGTCTCCCCGCTGACCAGCTCATCTTTCAGATGGATTTCAACCATTTCACTCATCAGGCCATTAGACGCGCCGCGCACGGCGGCAATCTGTTGCAGAATCGCCAGACAAGGTTCGCCAGACTCAAGCGCCCGCTCCAGCGCTGCGACCTGCCCGCGTATGCGACGAACACGGGTAAGGATACGTTTTTTATCTTCAGGTGAATGCGGCATTCGACCTCCATATACTATAGGGGGGTATACTATCAGAATTTTATGTTTATGTAATTGTAAAATTACACACAATATAAAAATCAATAGCTTATAGATTTCCGGCATAGACCATCAAGAATCAGTTCACATTCAGCATATTCAGCTCATGGGAACTTTTTCAGGCCACAGACAATAAACACCAAAGCTTTCTTTCTAAGCTGCAATGTTCTGCCCGACTGGGGCACAGAGGTAATGCCGGTAAATCCAGTCCCATTACCCAGAAGTAAATATTTGCTTAATAGTTTTTATTTACTCACCAGGTGGTAATGAATAAAGGTTATGATATGCAGATGTCAGTCTTGTAAGAACGTAACATCACAACTGCGATACACCGCCGACGGGTAGCGAAAATATCTCAACCCTGTGTCTTTCCAGGCTTAGTCAATGTGGACAAAAAATCAAATGAGCGTTATTTGAAAGATTTTTAATACCCAAAAGCGTCATCATTATTGTTAATTTGAAATCAATCTCAGGTAATAATCCATGCCTATTTCGATTTGTAAACATGGTGCTCCTTTTGTTGTTCAACATGAAAATCGGTACGGTTCCGGTGCAAGTCAGTCATCATCACTTTCAAAATCAATCCGCCATATTAGCAACTCTCATGAGGAAATAAAATTTATAAGTTGCTATAGTGCAAATGGAGCCTGTTTTTCCAATGCACAGATGCTAGCCAATGCCTCAGGGAGGCCTGTTATAGGTTACTATGGGAAAATAAATAAGTTAACAGCCAGTCTGGATAATAGCGGTCGTATATTCCGCCCACAGTATAAGCTTGCGGCCAATATTTGTTATGTAGGTAATCGGCTTCTGAGCGCTCCAGTTCAACTTGGATTTAGCCTGAAACATCTGCTAACCTGTCACTCAAATGGTAATGTCAGATAAAGTGTCATGCCATGTCCTTCCCGGCATTGCTATTCCACAGCCTACAGATATGGGCGCTCAGTTCTTTCCTCAATCGTTGCTATGGGAAGTTCTGCCGTCATTTCACGCTCTTGCCAACCAGCATTTTATTAAAGCCTGACTTTTACCAGAGTAATTTCATAAGAGTGCCCATCTTCTGGTCTAAAAATAATAAATCTATTGTTATTTTTAGTAAAGGATTTCGACAAAATAAAACTATCATGATATCTGGCCAGGACGTAGTACCAGCCTCCATCATACAATATCATTTCGTATTCTTTCTTTAATTGTGGTTTATAGATCCCAACAAAAAAAGAAAATATAAAAAAATATATAATAAAACCAAGCATAACTATAGTGAAACAATGCCTTCGCACCCAACTGAGTTGCGTAAAACAAATCACTGGCATCAATTTACTATAAAAACGCATCCCCACCGATAAGCATAAAGCCACCAGTAAAATGATAAAAAAAAGCTCCCACAAAAACGATTCTGTTAAGAGAGAAAACTCGATAACAATTGGAATAAAGAACAAAACCGCTGCCAAAAAAAGACGTAAAAAGCTAATGTCGTGGATACGTGCTTTTTGCTTTACTAGAAAAAATAATAGAATACCCACTCCCCACGCTATTATGAATATAGCCATCAGGCTAATCGCATGGAATAGACTTCGGGCAATGTTGTCAGGGCCGACGCCTACATACCACCACGGGAAACCATAGTACGCGGAGACGCCCCAGCCATAAAAATAGGCGCTTCCCCATCCCAAACCACCTAAATAGGCCAAAAGCATCGAAGAGTTTTTAATAATTGAATCATCATTCATTATAGTTAACTCACTTAAGAAATATTTAATATGAAAATAGAAATCAAAATGTCACATAAAACACTAGCACTTTAGCAATAATAGTCGGATGATAAGTTTGTCTGTTTTTCCTGAGTATCAAGCCAGCTCATACTCACGCCAGCACACTAAAATCAGGAGTGGCTTCTTTTTTAGATCTTTGCCTTAGCCAGGCGCACACTCAATAATGATAGCAGTCAGATAATATGTACCAGGCATTAACCTCACGTTGTTGATGATATATTTACTTCGTTGAAAAACAATAAACATTGTATGTATTTTATTGGCGACGAAAAACTGTTAAAGAAGCGTAATTCCATATACACCATTTACCTGATTACTTTTCTTGCTAATATTTGCTAATTAATTATTTGCTAAAGCGTGTTTAATAAAGTAAGGAGGACACTATGCCATTGAGTGTTGGACAGGGTTATTTCACATCATCTATCAGTTCTGAAAAATTTAATGCGATAAAAGAAAGCGCACGCCTTCCGGAATTAAGTTTATGGGAGAAAATCAAAGCATATTTCTTTACCACCCACCATGCAGAGGCGCTCGAATGTATCTTTAATCTTTACCACCATCAGGAACTGAATCTAACACCGGTACAGGTTCGCGGAGCCTACATCAAACTTCGAGCCTTAGCGTCTCAGGGATGTAAAGAACAGTTTATTATAGAATCACAGGAACACGCCGATAAGTTGATTATTAAAGATGATAATGGTGAAAATATTTTATCTATTGAGGTTGAATGTCATCCGGAAGCTTTTGGTCTTGCCAAAGAAATCAATAAATCACATCCCAAGCCCAAAAATATTTCTTTGGGTGATATTACCAGACTGGTATTTTTTGGCGACAGCTTGTCTGACTCCTTAGGGCGTATGTTTGAAAAAACACATCATATCTTACCCTCCTATGGTCAATACTTTGGCGGAAGGTTTACTAATGGATTTACCTGGACTGAGTTTTTATCATCTCCACACTTCTTAGGTAAAGAGATGCTTAATTTTGCTGAAGGGGGAAGTACATCGGCAAGCTATTCCTGCTTTAATTGCATCGGTGACTTTGTATCAAATACGGACAGACAAGTCGCATCTTACACCCCTTCTCACCAGGACCTGGCGATATTTTTATTGGGGGCTAATGACTATATGACACTACACAAAGATAATGTAATAATGGTCGTTGAGCAACAAATTGATGATATTGAAAAAATAATTTCCGGTGGAGTTAATAATGTTCTGGTCATGGGGATTCCCGATTTGTCTTTAACACCTTATGGCAAACATTCTGATGAAAAAAGAAAGCTTAAGGATGAAAGCATCGCTCACAATGCCCTGTTAAAAACTAATGTTGAAGAATTAAAAGAAAAATACCCCCAGCATAAAATATGCTATTACGAGACTGCCGATGCATTTAAGGTGATAATGGAGGCGGCCAGTAATATTGGTTATGATACGGAAAACCCTTATACTCACCACGGCTATGTACATGTTCCCGGGGCTAAAGACCCTCAGCTAGATATATGTCCGCAATACGTCTTCAACGACCTTGTCCATCCAACCCAGGAAGTCCATCATTGTTTTGCCATAATGTTAGAAAGTTTTATAGCTCATCATTATTCCACTGAATAAAGTTCCATCGGCTGCGGTACGCCTTGAGCAAAACACAGCTCAATATCATAGTGCCGGTGGCATGAAAATATGATGCTATCTTTGCTGCCGATTGGTCAATAAGTGATACATAGTCTATGTTCAGTAAGACAAAAATGGATAGAGTCGATAAATCGCCACCGTAACTAAAATACTTACTATCACACTGACAATAAAGTATGTTTTGAATGGCTGCTTTTGCGTTTTATGACGGAAGAGTTGTTGACCAACAATCGCCCCAGGCCACCCACCGACAACCCCAAACACCAACAAAGTGGATTCCGGCACTCTGCGCCAGGTTTTACGTGCCGCCGTTTTGTCTATACCGTAGATCGCCAGCGTTAGCACATTGGCGAGCAGGAACCACATCGCGACGGGATGCGATGTAAAAATGCTTCCGACCGCAGCGAAGATCAGGAGTAAATAACAAAAGCGGTTAAGATACATATCATTATGTCATAGCAATAATTAGGGGCATCGGAGCCCATTATACGCGATACATGCGCCTATGTGATGTAGAATTTTTTTCACTCAGCCAACGAGTCATTAAGGATTCATTTTTAATTACCATGGTAATCATAAGGTAATTAACGGCTGTGAACACGATTAAAATGGGTAAAGCCACCGAAAATGTTATCACCTTAATCGTTGCCAGGATAACTTAATGAAGAACCCTCTTTATTGCTGTTTGTTATCCGGTTGGCAGTCTCAGTTTTGGATTTATTAATCGTATTTATATTTATTACATAAGATGTACGATGTTAATTTGAGAATTTTATCTCAACAACCGTATATATTCAGATATTTCTGAATTAAGATTATCATCGATTAAAACAAGTTAACGTTTTGATAAACATAACAACATCGTCAAAAATCCTGATTTGTTGTCGTTTGTTCATGAGACAAATAATTTATATGCTTGCAAATATAGATAGCACGCAAATCAACTTAGCTCAAAAAATGTATTTGACAAGAAAAGATAAGTCTTTATATTGGCCCTGGATAGAGTGGTAAGATGATAATTAGAGACATGAAAGGCACCGTCACTGAAGCATTTATCTGCTTATCATGTAAATATGTATGCGTAAATGGAGCATAAACTATGTCCAGTATACTAATGTCTATGATATCTTTACATTTTCACCTTTCATGGTGTCGCTGCACTCATATCCAGTTGATATCTCATGGTATATTCAATCCATTCCCTTTGATGATTCCTGTCAAACCTCCTGATTAAATTAGTTAACAGCGATGGAATACATAACGTTAAGTACTTTACGCCTGCAAATGTCAGGCTCACGCCCTAATGCTTAATTTATAATACGCATTACCTTACTACAGGAAATAGATAGCATGTTATCCAAAAAATTTGGCTTATCGATGATAGTGTTGGGAATAATGTCGTCTTCAGCGTTTGCTGATAGCATCGTTGAAGGGAGAACACTCAATGTCGCAGTATCACCAGCCTCTCCCCCTATGTTATTTAAAAGTGCTGATGGCAAATTGCAGGGGATAGATCTGGAGCTTTTTTCGTCTTACTGTCAGTCACGGCATTGTAAGCTAAACATCACCGAATATGCCTGGGATGGAATGCTTGGCGCAGTGGCGAGTGGTCAGGCAGATGTAGCATTTTCGGGAATTTCAATCACAGACAAACGTAAGAAAGTTATTGATTTCTCTGAACCTTATTACATCAACTCTTTTTATCTGGTCAGTATGGCCAATCATAAAATAACGCTCAATAACCTCAATGAATTAAATAAATATTCTATTGGATACCCTCGAGGAATGGCTTACTCCGACCTTATCAAAAACGATCTGGAGCCCAAAGGATACTACTCGTTAAGTAAAGTAAAATTGTATCCAACCTATAATGAGACGATGGCTGATCTAAAAAATGGCAATCTTGATCTGGCTTTTATAGAAGAGCCGGTTTATTTTACCTTCAAAAATAAGAAAAAGATGCCGATAGAAAGCCGTTATGTTTTCAAGAATGTTGATCAGCTTGGCATTGCCTTTAAGAAAGGCTCTCCCGTGCGCGATGATTTCAACTTATGGCTTAAAGAGCAAGGGCCACAAAAAATATCTGGCATTGTCGATAGCTGGATGAAATAGTAAGCTATGTCATCAGGTAATATGCTGGCTATCTTTTATTTCCTATTGGAAGGGATTGGTAATACGCTGCTTGTAACATTTACCTGTTTTCTCTCAGCGTTTTTGTTTGGGCTTACAGTCGCCGTATTACGGCGACTATCCCCCCTTCCACTACAGAAGATACTCGACGTACTGGTCTTTATTCTTCGGGGAATTCCAATACTTATTGCTGTTTTTCTTGTTTATTTTGGATTGCCATCGATTGGCATATATGTTTCACCTCTGGTGGCCATGAACCTCAGCGTCGGCTTAATCAGTGGGAGCTATCTTGCCGAGGTGTTCAGAGGGGCGCTTAAATTAGTTGAGCCATACGAAATTACGGTAGCGAAAGTAGCAGGAATGCGTCAATTACAGGTTATAATAAATATTGAACTGCCACAGATGTTGCGATTTTCTGTGCCCGGTATTATCAATGAGTTTTCTTCTGTATTAAAAGCGACGCCCTTTGCTTATACTGTAGGTATCGCTGAAATAACGAAGCAGGCAATGTCACTGACAGCCATCACGCTGAACGGGTTACAGATCTATACTCTTGCCGGGGTATTATATTTCATTATTTATAAAGTTTTTACTCTTCTGGCCGGAGTGTTTGAGAAAAAATATCGCATCAGTTGAACCATAAAAATAGAGGTGATACTCATGGCTTTACTGAAACTAAAAGAGATAAGTAAGGAATATTCAGGAAAAAAGGTTCTTGATACGGTTAGTCTGAAAATTCAATCGGGAGACATGAAAGTAGTCATGGGGCCATCAGGTTGTGGAAAAACGACGCTTTTACGCTGTCTGCTTCGATTAGAAGAACCTGATTATGGCAATATTTATTTTCACGGGAAAAATATTTACGACAAAGAATTTACTATTCTTGAGTTCAGAAAAAAAGTTGGTTGTGTCTTCCAGAATTACGCTTTGTATCGCCATCTTAACGTCATGGATAATATTACCCTTGCCCTATGTAAAGTGTTTGGCATGCCGGGACAACTAGCCCGGGAGAAAGCCTTACATGAGCTACAAAAACTTGATATGGCCTCGCATAGCGCGAAATACCCTTCGCAATTATCGGGCGGCCAGCAACAGCGCGTCGCCCTGGCCCGTACAATGGTCACCGACCCAGAACTCATTATTTTTGATGAGCCGACGTCTGCGCTTGATCCGCTCATGACTCGTGAAGTCGGAATGTTGATCAAGCAACTTCACGACAATGGCGTCACTATATTATGCGTCACTCATGATATTCGCCTCGCCAGATTACTAAGCGATAACGTAACGTTTCTTAATCATGGCAAGATTCGTGCAGAAGGCGCTTTTACCGATCTTGCCTTACGAGAAACGGATCCAGATATCCACTGTTTTTTTAGCGAGGCACAACGATGATCGCAGGCTGGTCTCTCTTCTTTAATGACCTGACTGAACAACTGCCACTTGTTGTGGACGGTATTAAAGAAACCTGTAAACTTGCGCTGATTGTTTCCATCACCGGTTTTTTGTGGGGAATTATTATTTTCTTTCTGAGCCTGAGCCATCGCCCCGTGGTAAAAGCCATAACTCGACTGTACATGGATTTCTTTATCGGTACGCCACTCATTCTTATTCTATTTGTTATCTATTATGGTTTACCTCAATCTGGCATTCACCTGTCCTCTTTTACCGTGGCGGTTACAGGTTTTACCTTGAATGTCGGCGCATATAATGCCGCGTACATGACAACGGCCTATAACGCATTGAATAAGTATGAAACGGAGGCAGCAGTCGTTCAGGGGTTGAACAAACGGCAGGTCTTTTTGTGGATTATACTGCCTCAGGTATTGCTGTCTTCCATTCCAGCCTTAACGAATCAGGTGATTAATAACCTTAAAGACAGCACCATCGTTTTTCTTATCCAATATACTGAGTTTTTCGCGCGAATTCAGGAGGTTGCTGCAACCAGCTTTAAATTCTTCCATGCTTACCTTTTTGCCGCCATAGTGTATCTTATTGGCGTTACCTTTATCGTCGGTTTGACCCGGTTTTTAGAGCATAGACTGCTTCGCCATTACGGTCAGGGTTACTGAGTTGTACTGCACTATTCTGATTAATTCACCACTGACATTATCAAAGTTATTTTTATTTAGCGTTGATTAAGATTTTAACCTTCATTATTGCGTTAGATGTCCATTCTGGTCTAAGTCTTACTCCATTGAGGATATTATGGCGCTACCACAACTATCAATATGGCAGCCCGGCGATGGGTTAAGAAAAATAAAGTATAAATATCATGTTTGTCTCATTGTCATATTCTCCGTCCTTATACGGTTGCTGTTTTTAACTGACCGCTACCTTTGGTGTGACGAAGCGTCCAGCGTGCTGATTAGTCGACATAGCGTAGATAATCTGCTCTTCCATGCCGCTTTTGACGTGCATCCTCCGCTTTATTATCTGTTACTGCATGACTGGATGATATTATGGGGTGATAGCATTGCAGCGGTACGCTCTCTCAGTCTACTCTTTGGGATCCTGACAGTTGTGCTGGTTATCGCGCTTACGCGATGGCTGGCAAATGAACGTACAGCCTTATTGGCGGGATGGTTCGCCGCCCTGATGCCGATGGCAGTTCATTACAGTCAAGAAACGCGCATGTACGCGTTAATGGGAATGCTAACGCTCGCTGCCGCGTTAGCATTGATGATGTGGATAAAAACACCCACCCATAATCGCTATCTTGTCGCGTATGCTTTACTTATGACGTTCAGCTTTTACACCCATTATTTCACCCTATTTACACTTATTGCCCACTGGATCGCAGTAACAATATTATCCTGCCAAAGCCATAAAACGGCCTGCTACCTTAAACTTCCTGGCTGGTGGTTTGCTAACCTGGCGATTGCTGTCGCTTATCTCCCCTGGTTGCCCGTATTGTTTAATTTACTGACTCATCTGGCGCAGTTGAGAGCCGGTAATGATATCGGTTGGATTCCCCCCGTAACATGGCGTGACCTGCCTGCGATGTATTGGCATTTTTTTACCGGAAACAACGGACAGGGTTTTCCGTCGTTCATTCTGTGGCTGGCTGTGGGAGGTTTTATCGGTACTGTGGGGCGAATATCTTTATGCAACGGAGAATATGAAAGATATCAGCTGATATTATTTTGTAATCTGGTCATCCCTGTAATGCTGGTCTTCATCATTTCCTGGTGGATGCCGTTATTTATCGATCGTTATTTCTTCTTCTCATCGCTGAGCATTCCTCCCCTGCTCGCGGTATTACTTACCCGCGCAAAAAAAGCGGTTTGTGGCTTCTGGTTTATCTTATTCACCTTATTATTCGGCTATGGTTCATATCATAATAACCCTGAGCACATAGACGAGTTTAAACCACTGGTAAACTATATTAATACCCGTCACCAGCCTAATGATGCCGTGGTAGTCAGTAAAATGTTCGATTATTTAAGTTATGTGTATTATAATAAGCGAGATTATCGTACGTTTCTTTATACACCGCCTAACGCACACGGAACATCAGGCAGACCGAATGCCTATGGCTTTGGTTCACTGTTTTATGCGCAAGCCGATCAGACATATATTGATACTCTGACAACGCTTTCAAAAAGTTACCATCGTGTCTGGTTGGTAAGCGGCGGTAACTTTAGTCAGGATTACCCCTTGCCGTCAGAATGGCAAAATATCGCAAAATTCAGAAGTGGTAGATTTCAGGTACAATTATTTGTAATACCAACTCAACAGGCGCGTCAAATGCAATGATTACCGTTTTCTATCCAGTGCAGTGATAAACAGTACTGCCACTGCCAGACCGCCTAAAAGTAAGGTCCAGCCAAACGCTTCAAAAACCTCAATCATATCGCCTCCAGGTAGGTGATATTAAATAAAGATGGCTATCTCAGCGTAACATTTAAAATATCAATTAATGTGCAATAATCGCTTTATGTGTTTGAATAAATATTGTTCTTCCTGCATTTAATTGCATTGTTATTATCAAAGGGCTTAATACGCGTACATCAACGATTATTAATTATCAGCTTATAATAATATGACTGTTCAATTCATTTATCAGCTATTATTATCCTCTATATTCTTTAAGATAGCCGCTTAATTCATAATATCTCCTTTATTCATCGCATTAAATTACTCACTCACCTGATTAATGCTTGCCTAACGATTGCTTCGTTGTTTTAATTCCAGCGCGAAATTATTTAGTGAGAGAACAATGAAGCATACACAACAATCAGGCGCAAAAGTCTATAACCCATTCACGCTTAGCTTATATGACTGGTGGGTACTCAATATCTCAAACAAATATGCATGGAAGTGTCCTACTGATACGCGACTACTTCCTTTCTTCCTGCATCACATGGGCGAGACTCACCTGGATATTGGCGTAGGTACAGGTTATTACCTGAAACATGCACCTGCGACTCATGCCATTTCGCTGATGGATTTAAATCCGGATAGCCTGAAAATAGCCGCCAGCCGAGTGGGTAATACGAAAATCCGCGCCACACTACAACACGATGTTTTCGACACGTTCCCGGCGGACTGGCACGGGCGCTTCGATTCCGTTTCGATGTACTATCTTCTGCACTGCTTACCTGGTGAGATGACAACAAAAGCGAAGGCAATTAAAAATGCCGGTATGGCGCTTAAACCCGGCGGCACACTTTTTGGCGCCACGATTCTGGGCAAAGAGGTTCCTCACAATGCTTTTGGTAAGAAATTAATGGCTGTTTATAACAAGAAAGGTATATTCAGTAATACCAATGATTCAGCCGATACGTTACGCAGCGTGTTGGACGAACATTTCGCTAAGGTGACTTTGGAGCAACATGGCGCCGTTGCGCTATTTTCCGCCACTACGCCACGCTCATCGTAAGTACAGGCACTTCCGAGCGGTCGGTAGCGCGATCATGTTGGTTTAACCCGTTGATTAAACATTGGATTACGGAATAGCAATTGCTTATTTTATTTGTCATACAAATAAGTATAATACCCGCTTCCGATGTAGACCCGTCCTCCTTCGCCTGCGTCACGGGTCCTGGTTAGACGCAGGCGTTTTCTGTATGGAATACGCCATCCCCTCTGATAGATGCCTTGTTTGCCTAAAGCAGTTAACCCCACCTGCGACAAACGTCATGCAGGACGGTCAGTCACGCTTACGCGGCATCATCCGTAACAACGTATTGTCTTTCCAGAAATAGTGATGCATCAAAGCAGCGATGGCATGAAGTCCAATAACAAAATAGCCCAGATTCGCCAGCGTGACGTGCCAGGATTTCAGCATATCTACGCGTTCAAAGTTAGCTTCGGCGGCATGCGGCATAGTAATGCCAAATGCGACCCAGGGATTGCCGCGGTTATACATCATGACCAGACCAATAACAGGCAGCGCGATAAATAACAGGTAAATAACCAGATGTCCCAAATGCGCCATTCCGGTCATCATCGGTTTTGGACGAGGAACAATGGGCGGCGTGGGATATTTCAGCCGAATAATCAAGCGCGCCACCATTAAAAGCAAAATAGTGATGCCACATGAAACATGCGTCATATTAAACCAGGGCCGATAACTACGCGGCGCAAAACCGCGTAGCTCCATCGCGGCGTAAGCCACAATAACCAGAAAAAAGACTAACCAGTGAATACCAATTTGCAGGCCGGAATACTTATTGCCCATAGCGCGTCCTGAATGAAAACCGTAAAGCGACAACATAACCAGCTTTTATAAATAATTCATCAAATTTATGAGTTGGTGGTCGCACTTGCCCGTTCACCCTCGCAAACGGGCGATTTTTAGCGTAAAGCTCTCTGTTCTAACGCACTGCGCAACGTAGTATCTGCCTGCAATACCTGCCATGCCTTTTCAATATCGCGTGGGATATCAACGTGAATGATAAAATCTTTACCGCGCGGTCCATACCCTGTTTCATCGTCACGCAAACGTGGCAGCTCGCCGGCAATCAGAGACAGATAACGCTCCACCGTCCAGATGCCCTCTTCAACGTTGGCAAAACGTGTACCGCCGTTAAGGTGGCGCAGTACCGGAACAAAACCAGGAAAACTCAGCCAGCGCGGCGCATCGGTGTCGTCGTTTGTCACGCGCCGGAATGCCGCGATAGTGCGCCGCTGCATGGTGGGGTCTTGCACAACGATAGCCGTGTTAATGTTTTCTTTCGCCTGACGGATCAGTGCGCAGGAGAAACGGGCATTTTCGCCGCAATTAGTTGACCGATCTTCCAGCCAAATTTTCTCAGCCGGAATATGCCAGAACTGGTTCGCGATATCCGCGAGGATCGCGGCTTCAGCGCGTCCGGTTGTGCGAATAGTGTGGTAGCGCGGATGCCGGGCAATCACGGCGTACAAAAACGGCGTCGAATGACCTATACCGCCGCTAATCAGTAAAGGAACGCCTTGCGCTTTGGCGATGCGACAGGCCGCGTCGATAGTGGGGATCACCGCATTGCCCGCCAGGACGACGCAATCCGACGAATAAGATTGTTCGCCGGAAAAATCATTTTGCGCCAGCCACTGTCCGACGGTATTCACCGCCAGCAATGTTTCCGCAGAGAGCGCCGGAAATGGCGTTGTATTCATAATTCCTCCTTTTTGTTCCGAACTTGTACCGGATCGCTTTGAAAGACGTCGTCGCCTGGCTTTTTAGGCCGTAATCTGATCCATGGCCTGTAAAATACGCTTATCAGAAATAGGATAAGGCGTACCGAGCTGTTGGGCGAAATAACTGACACGCAGTTCTTCAATCATCCAACGGATCTCTTTAACATCATCATCTTCGCGACGCGCTGGAGGCAATTTATTTATCCATTGTTGCCACGCCTGCTGGACGCTTTCGACTTTCAGCATTTGCGCCCGATCGCGGTGCGGATCGACAGCCAGTTTCTCCAGCCGCTTTTCAATTGCCTGCAGATAACGCAGCGTATCGCCGAGACGTTTAAAGCCGTTGCCAGTCACAAAACCACGGTATACCAGACCGCTCATCTGCGCCTTGATATCGGAAAGCCCCAACGCCATGCTCATATCCACCCGCCCTTTCAGACGCTTATTGATATTGAATACGGTCGTCAGGATCCGCTCGACCTGCTTCGCGATATCCACCACAGTATCATTCAGCTCGGCGCGTACCTTTTCGTGCAGCGCGGTGAAACCTGCTTCGCTCCACACCGGTCCGCCGTTGGCATCTATCAGCTTATCTACCCCGCAGGCGATACAGTCATCAATCAACTCCAGTACTTTGCCGTACGGGTTAAAGTACAGCCCCAGCTTGGCTTTATTCGGCAATTTCTCATGCAGATACTTAATCGGTGAAGGAATATTGAGCAACAGCAGACGGCGTAAACCGCACCACATCGCCTGTTGTTGTTCCAGCGGATTATCAAACAATTTGATAGCGACGCTGTCACGCTCATCCACTAACGCCGGCCACGCCTTCACTTTATAATTACCGCGTTTCTGTTCGTAGCTTTCCGGCAGCTCGCCGAAACTCCAGATATGCAGCCCGCTCTGCTCGATGCCGTCATCCGCCACCGCCGAGAGCGTCTCCTGCACTTTGCCTTTCAGCGCATTTTTAAGCTCGGCGAGCGAACGCCCTTCCTGCAGTTTCTTGTTTTTGTCATTCACCACGCGAAACGTGATTTTCAGATGCTCGGGCACCTGATCCCAATGCCAGTCTTCCCGATCGACCGTGACGCCGGTCATCCGGCGCAGTTCACGCTCCAGAGCGTCCAGCAGCGGCAGCTCCAGCGGCGTTACGCGACCTAAAAACGCTTCAGCATAGTTTGGCGCCGGAACAAAGTTGCGACGTACCGGTTTTGGCAACGATTTAATCAGCGCAATAACTAATTCACGGCGCAGCCCTGGGATCTGCCATTCAAAACCGCTCTCGTCAACCTGGTTAAGTAGCGGCAACGGAATATGGACGGTCACGCCGTCAGCATCCGCGCCCGGTTCAAACTGATAGCTCAAACGCAGCTTGAGATTGCCCTGGTGCCAGAAATTCGGGTAATCCAGTTTGCTGATTTTTTCCGCGCCTTCTTTAATCAGCATACTTTTTTCAAAGTTGAGCAGATCCGGCGTCTCGCGGCTGATTTTTTTCCACCAACTATCAAAGTGGCGGGCGGAAATAACGTCATGGCTAATACGCTGGTCATAAAACTCAAACAGGGTATCGTCATCCACCAGGATATCGCGGCGGCGAGATTTGTGCTCAAGTTCCTCGACTTCCGCACGCAATTTTAGATTCTCACGGAAGAAGGCGTGACGGGTTTGCCAGTCCCCCTCCACCAGCGCATGGCGGATAAACAACTCGCGACACAACGCCGGGTCAATCTGGCTGTAATTCACCTTGCGCGCGGCGACAATCGGCAGACCGTAGACAGTAACCTTTTCCGTCGCCATCACCGCGCCTTGCGCCCGCTCCCAGTGCGGTTCGCTATATGAACGTTTAATCAGGTGCTGGGCTACCGGTTCCACCCATTCTGGCTCAATGCGGGCAGCGATGCGCCCCCACAGGCGGCTGGTCTCCACCAGTTCTGCGACCATTGTCCATTTCGGCGGTTTTTTGAATAAACCGGAACCGGGGAAAATAGAGAATCGGGCGTTACGCGCGCCGGTGTACTCTTGTTTATCGGCATCTTTCATCCCGATATGCGACAACAGCCCCGTTAACAACGCAACGTGAATTTCCCGGTACTCTGCGGGTTCGCTGTTTACCGGAATCCCCAGTTCTTTTACCACCTGACGCAGTTGGGTATAGATATCCTGCCACTCACGCACGCGTAAATAGTTCAGATAGTCGGTGCGACACAGACGGCGGAATTGATTCGACGACAGGGCCTTTTGTTGCTCGCCGAGGTAATTCCACAGGTTAACAAACACCAGAAAATCGGACTCCTTATCATGGAAACGCCGGTGTTTCTCATCGGAAGCCTGCTGCTTGTCCACAGGGCGCTCGCGCGGATCCTGAATAGAGAGTGCGGAAGTAATGATCATCGTTTCGCGCACACAGCCATGTTTTTGCGCTTCCAGAACCATACGCGCCAGGCGCGGGTCGACCGGCAGCTGAGATAATTGTCGGCCCAGCGGCGTCAGCTTATATGCCGTTTGCTGTTCGTCGGCGGTAATCGCCCCCAGCTCTTCCAACAAACGCACGCCATCCTGAATATTGCGCTTATCCGGCGCTTCGACAAACGGGAAGGCGGCAATGTCACCCAGCCCCAGGGCGGTCATCTGCAAAATAACCGACGCCAGGTTGGTACGTAGAATTTCCGGGTCGGTAAATTCCGGACGTGACAAAAAGTCATCTTCCGAATACAGACGAATGCAGATCCCTTCCGATACGCGTCCGCAACGCCCTTTACGCTGGTTGGCGGAAGCCTGTGAGATCGGTTCAATCGGCAGGCGCTGCACTTTAGTGCGGTAGCTGTAGCGGCTGATGCGCGCAGTGCCAGGATCGATCACATACTTGATACCCGGCACCGTCAGCGAGGTTTCCGCCACGTTAGTCGCCAGCACGATACGGCGTCCGCTGTGCGACTGGAAAACGCGGTTCTGTTCGCTGTTCGACAAGCGTGCATACAGCGGCAACACTTCGGTATGCCGTAAGTTCAGCTTGTTCAGGGCGTCGGCGGTATCGCGGATTTCCCGCTCTCCGCTCATAAAAATCAGGATATCGCCGGGACTTTCACGCCCCAGTTCATCAACAGCGTCGAAAATTGCCTGTAGCTGATCGCGTTCAGTGTCGTCAGCCTCTTCCACGATGGGGCGATAACGAACCTCTACGGGATACGTTCGGCCAGAGACTTCGATAATCGGCGCGTTATTAAAGTGGCGCGAGAAGCGTTCCGGGTCGATGGTCGCAGAGGTAATAATCACTTTCAGATCGGGGCGACGCGGCAGAAGCTCTTTCAGATAGCCGAGCAAGAAGTCAATATTCAGGCTGCGTTCATGCGCTTCATCAATAATGAGGGTGTCATACTGCATCAATAGTCTGTCCTGCTGGATTTCCGCCAGCAGGATACCGTCCGTCATCAGTTTGACCATGGTGTTGCTACTGACATGATCGCTGAAACGAACTTTATAGCCGATGCAGCCGCCTAGCTCCGTTTGCAACTCTTCGGCAATGCGGTTAGCGACGGTGCGCGCCGCCAGGCGACGCGGCTGAGTATGACCAATAAGTCCTTTAATTCCACGTCCCAGTTCCATACAAATTTTCGGCAACTGGGTGGTTTTACCGGAACCGGTTTCCCCTGCCACGATCACTACCTGATGATCGCGGACCGCTTCCAGAATGTCCTGTTTCTTCTGGCTAACAGGCAGATTTTGCGGATAAGTGATTGAGGGGCGCGCCGCTTCGCGGAGGGCGACCTGCGCCGCAGCCTGTTCAATTTCTTTCGCCATCGTCTGGAAAATGGCCTGTTGCGCATCAGGATTTTTTACTTTCTTTACGCCATGCAGGCGGCGCGCAAAGCGCTGTTTGTCGCGCAGCATCAGTGCATCCAGCCGCTGCTGTAACACCTGAAGCGTCAACATAGATTGTTCAGTCATAAAGCTCTTGGGCAGCATTCTGCCTGTTTAAAATCGTTTTAAATGATAGGTATAGAGTACCACATTGGGGCTTTTTTTGTGTTGTTCAATAATTTCGAACAAAGGGTTCGATATATTGCGCTATCCCTGCGACATATTTGTGAATAAAGTGTCAACAAGCAACGGGGCACGCCCCTTCAAACACATAAAAGGAAACACCCATGAGCAAGGTATTAGTTCTTAAATCCAGTATTCTGGCAGGGTACTCTCAGTCTGGTCAGTTGACTGACTATTTTATTGAACAATGGCGCGAAAAACACGTCGCAGATGAAATTACTGTCCGCGATCTGGCGGCCAACCCTGTTCCGGTGCTGGATGGCGAGCTGGTGGGCGCGATGCGTCCGGGCGATGCGCCTTTAACGCCACGTCAGCAGGACGCTCTGGCGCTGTCTGATGAACTCATTGCTGAACTGAAAGCCCACGACGTCATCGTTATTGCGGCACCGATGTACAATTTCAATATTCCGACGCAGCTGAAAAACTACTTTGATCTGATTGCCCGCGCCGGTATCACTTTCCGCTATACCGAAAAAGGCCCGGAAGGTCTGGTAACCGGTAAACGCGCGGTGGTTCTCTCCAGCCGCGGCGGTATCCATAAAGACACCCCGACGGATTTGATTGCGCCTTACCTGAAAGTGTTCCTTGGTTTTATCGGTATCACCGACGTGAATTTTGTCTTTGCCGAAGGCATCGCCTACGGGCCGGAAGTGGCGGCTAAAGCCCAGGCCGACGCAAAAGCCGCGATTGACAGCGTAGTGGCCGCTTAAATATTTTTGCCTCCCGTTTCGACGGGAGGTGACTTCTTAGGTTCGTAGCGCAAATATCCTACCACGCCGCTACTGCCGCCATCGCTGGGATGCGTTACCCCATCATTGACTTCAACGCAGGCGAAATCAAAAGGCGACACATTTTCGATGCACGCCACATTGACCCCATATTGATCGGGATTGGATCGGCGCTGATGAAAAGTATATATCCCGCATACCGAACAGAAAAAATGCACCGCCTTGCCCGTATTGAAGCGATATTCGGTAAGCTTATCCTGCCCTTTTAGCACTTTAATACCCGATAGCGGCGCAGACACTGCCACTGCTCCGCGCATCCGGCAAAAGGAACAGTTGCAGCGCCTGGCGGTATGAAAGCCATCGCTAAGTTGAACGGTAAACACGACGCTGCCACAATGGCAGGCAGCAGATAATTTTTCAGACGTCATACCTGGTTACTCTCGCGAATAGTGATACCAGCCAACAGTATAGAAATAGCCTTCCGGTTCGCCTAATGTAAATACGACCTTCGTATTCAAAAATTACCAATATAAAAATGCATTTTGCGGTAAAAAAATTGTCGGGAAGCGGTTATTTACGCATCCATTTGCCATTAATTCCCTGGACATATTCTCCCGGCCTGGCGCGCTCAACCAGTTTTTGCCCTGCCATCTTCGCCACCTCGTCCACGGGAAGATGATTGCTATCCGCTAACTGCTGATAACTGGCGCGGCGGGCATGATTAATATCAAGCACCAGTTTCTGGGTTTCGGCATCATTCTTTAAGGCCACCAGATAGCCATTCAGCGTTTCCCCGACCCGGCCCTGCGTGCGCGCTTCGTCCAGGGTTAAGGCCCACACAGAAGGTGTGAGCAAGCTCAGCGTCAGCACCCATAGTATTAAATACTTTTTCATTATGGCCTCAGAATAGATCGCTGCGTGATTTCAGGAGTTCTTCAACGTCTTTATCGACTTTGATATGTATTTCATGCTCGATCTTTACATTCATGTTGATGGTAATCGGCTGTTCCGGCGCGGCGACTTCAATACGTGGCGTGCACCCCACCACGATAAATGACGCAAGCGCTGACAGCATGGCAATACTCATTTTCATTATTTATCCTCACAGTCCTTGTCTTTCCGGCAAGGAGGTTGCGGCAACGCTGTATTTTGTTCAAGCCATGCCTGTAAATTGTCGCCAAAACGCAAACTGCGCCACAGCGTAAACACATTTTCTTCATGGGTATAGTTCAAGTTAACGATCGCGGTTTTACCATCTACCCGGCTTTTGCCGGTAATAGCCGCCTGCATCGTTAGTACGCCCAGGTTATCAACGTTAATTTTCGTCCACGAATGCGTAATCTCCATATAACGTAGCCAGTTGATCGCCGAGCCTGCCGTGACATTATCCTTCACCACCGCATCCGCAGTATCTTTATCGATACGCAACGTCATTGGCCCAGGATTCGTAAGCCAGCCATCTTTGATTATCCATTTTTCATTGTTCAGCCACAGCGGCAGCGCGCCGCTAACCGGACCAGACATGGCGAATTGCTTTGGATTTATGGCGCTAATCAATTCGCTGGATGAAATATTTTGCACCCGTAAAAGCGCCGGGTCGTGCTGCGGCATTCGCAACTGTTTCATAATGATTTGACCGCCCAGCACGTCTACGCTGACATCGCTTAGCAGTAATGGATTCGACTCGCTCCAGGGATAACCACCCTGTAAATCGGCGGTGATATTTTTCGCCGTGACCTGGTTGACTATCCCGGCAATACGCAGCGAGACGGGCCCGCGCGTCCCCAATTGCCACGCACCGTTGTGGAAGCGAAATGGCAGAATGAAATCGACGCCGTTGATTTTGTTATCCGGCATCCAGGCGCTACCGCCTTTTAACACGCCGTGTCCACCGGCTTCAAACCCCTGCCCCTGTGCGGCGGAAAAAGCCACCTGCGCATACAGTGAGCCTTCGCGCAGCGTCATTTTCCAGTCCGGTGGAAGCAACGGCTGAAAAACGATAAGCGACTGCTTCGGCCACCAGGCCTGTCCACGAAGGCGTTCGCCATCCCAGCGCCCATTCAGCCGTACCGGCCCTATCGCCCCCGCCCGAAGGTCGCCTTTAAACTGGAACAGGGTTGGCTCTCGCCCTTCAACGCTAAAATTAAGGGTAGAAGGCGGCAGCACGCTCCCACTGGTAAATACGGTTTTCCCCGCCACCAGAGACAGCGCGCCCTGTAGCGACGGCGTTGTGGCGTCGCGAACCCAGACAATAGGTTTATCCAGCGCCAGTCTTGGCGATGTGACGGTCATTGCGCCATAGTGCAACTGATCAAAACCGGTGGACAAACTGGTCAACCTGATGGTGTTATCATGCCATTCGCCCTGTCCGGCAATATCCCAGCGGGCGCGCATTGGCGTAAAGCTTCCTTGCCCCCAATAGCGCCACCGCCAGCGACCAGCATCAGGGAGAAAATCATTGGCCAGGCCATCAAGATGAAGAACGAAATCGCCCATCTCATTTTCGTGCGCCCGTAAAATAGCCTGTAATCGACCATCAACGCCGCGCGGCGTCACCTTAACACCCGCCAGCGGCCAACGAATTTCATCAATATCTAACGCATCAATCACCCGTCCGCGCGAGCGTAGCAATGCGCCAGGTGCAAAGGTGAGCTGCGGATCGACCAGACTGCCGCGGAACATAGCGGGCAAGACGGCATAAAAGATTAAATCCTTCTGTTTAGCCTCGCCGGTAAGCTGTAGAGGCATCTCACTGCTATCCATGCTGAGTTTTCCCGGGCCGATAGTCAGTACCGCGTTCGCTTTACCGGCATCGCCCTGGGTCAGAATATTCAGGCGTCCGCTGACTCGCGCATTATCCGGCCCGGCTTGCCAGTTATCTATATTAAAAGCCAGACGTCCGCTCAAGGGGAATCCCTGATATGGCCAGTTCCAGCGGCCATCGCTGATGGTAAGCCGCTGACGCGTTACCGCCCAAGGGAGATCGAGAATCGGGTCAGGATTACCTCGCGCCATCACGATGAGCTGTCCGGCGTTATCACGCCACTCCAGTTCCGCATCCACCAGCGACGGTTCCTGCGGCAGACGCAAGGTCGCTGCCGCATGACCGCTGACCGGCAGGCCATCCGGTACCAGCGGCAACACAAATTCCCCCGCCAGGCTAACGGGAGGCTGGTTGGCCAGCGCGGCGATCTCCAGTTGGCTCACCGTCAATGCTTGACCGCGTAGCTGCCCTTGAAATTTTACTTTTTCGCCCTGATAACGTATCTGCTGAATGACCGGCGTCATGGAGATAGCCAGCTTGCCCTGCCATTCCGGCCAGGGCGCGAGAATGACATTATCGATGTTAATCCAGGTATTGGGCAGCATTGACTGCCACTGCGCCAGCGTACGCGGCGCGGCGGGGGAAGCTTCCGTAGCGGGCAGTTTCGCCAGGCATGCGGCATCCAGTTTGAGGCTTTTAATATTCAGCAACCAACGGCTGGGATGCGTCAGTTCCGCCTGGGTAATATGCGCTAACGAACAATCATTGACCAGATAGCGAAGATCGGGAATCACTAACCCATGACGTGTCAGGCGTGGACTTTGTTCCAGAGCGATACGGGTACCGACGGGTAGCCAAATTCCCGCCAGAGTGGGAACCCACAGCCCGAGGGTCATCAGTAGCGTCAGAGGGATAAGAATCAGCAGTAACAGTAGCGCAAGGGCGGCTTTATATTTACCCTTCATGGGCCATTAATTTCCTGATTTAACGAAAAATTCAGTCGGCTATCTCTTTATTTTGGCATGATTGCCCGTACATAGCCTAATAGTTCATGTTGCAGGGGCGCCCTCCGGCTATTTGAGGCGTTGTGGAGAATGATAACCTAAAATTATTCATTATATGTATGACTATCAATTATTTTTGATTTTTTGTAAGATAATTTTAAGCATATTTGTGTGATTCAAACATCACTGGAGAAGGTCATATGAAACTCGCCGTCTATAGTACCAAACAGTATGACAAGAAATATCTACAGCAAGTGAACGAAGCGTTCGGTTTTGAACTGGAGTTTTTTGATTTTCTGCTAACCGAGAAAACGGCGAAAACCGCCAATGGATGTGAAGCAGTTTGTATCTTCGTGAATGACGACGGGAGCCGACCGGTACTGGAAGAGCTGAAAAAACACGGCGTGAAATACATCGCGCTGCGTTGCGCCGGATTTAATAATGTCGACCTGGATGCCGCAAAAGAGCTCGGTTTGCAGGTGGTGCGCGTACCGGCTTATTCTCCGGAAGCCGTCGCTGAACATGCGATTGGCATGATGATGACATTGAACCGCCGTATTCACCGCGCTTATCAACGCACCCGCGACGCTAACTTTTCCCTTGAGGGACTGACCGGCTTTACCATGCACGGAAAAACCGCTGGCGTCATTGGTACCGGTAAAATCGGCGTCGCCGCGCTGCGTATCCTGAAAGGCTTTGGAATGCGTTTACTGGCGTTTGATCCCTATCCCAGCACCGCCGCGCTTGATCTCGGCGTCGAGTATGTGGATCTGCAAACGTTGTTTGCCGAATCGGATGTCATTTCCCTGCACTGCCCGCTCACGCCGGAAAACTACCATTTACTGAACCATGCGGCATTCGACCAAATGAAAAATGGCGTTATGGTCATTAATACCAGTCGTGGCGCGCTGATTGATTCCCAGGCGGCTATCGAAGCTCTGAAGAATCAGAAAATCGGCTCGCTGGGGATGGATGTGTATGAAAACGAACGCGACCTGTTCTTTGAAGATAAGTCAAACGATGTTATCCAGGATGATGTTTTCCGCCGTCTGTCGGCCTGCCATAACGTACTGTTTACGGGGCACCAAGCATTCCTGACCGCAGAAGCGCTGATCAGCATCTCTGAAACCACGTTACAAAACTTAAGCCAGCTTGAGAAGGGCGAAGCCTGCCCGAACGCGCTGTTCTAATCCTGTCGCTCCCCTGCGCTCAGGGGAGCATTTTCGGATAACCCCTGAAGATCTATCCGGTCATATCATTACTATAGTCAGTGTTAACTATCAGATTACAGAGAATATCAATGAAGAAAAGCGTCACGCTGGTCGCCCTGAGCATCATAATGACAGGGTGTGTGAGCAGTGGAAAAGTGTCCGTCAAACGCGAGCAACTGGAGCACCACCGCTTTGTTCTGGAAAGCGTAAACGGTAAAACGGTCACCGGCCCGGAGCTCAGCTTTGGCGAGGACATGACGGTATCCGGCAAAATGTGCAATCAATTCACCGGCGAAGGAAAACTGTCGGACGGCGAATTAAAAGTGAAAAATTTAGCGATGACCCGAATGATGTGCGCCGATCCACAGCTTAACGCGCTGGACGGCACCCTCAGCGAGCTCTTCAGCAAGGGCGCACAGGTCGATTTAACCGCGAACCAATTAACGCTGGCGACGGCAGAAACAACGCTAATGTATAAACTGGCGGATTTAGCGCACTAAGCCATTAAGTGAAAAGTTATACGCGTCAGGCGAAACGCCGCGCTTAATAACTCCCGCAGCTTCCGGCGGCAAGCGACTGTTCGCTACAACGTTTGCCGTTGGGTAGCGCGCACATACCAATTACTGAACCATCAAGCTGCCGGGCCGCTGAAAGCGAACCGCCAATCATAGCGCAATTCGCTTCGCCGGCGCTGGACATCGCCGCTTTCATCCCTGGCGAAACATGTGCCGCGGTTGCCTGCTGAACAGGTTCGCTACTGCAAGCCGACAATAATAACGCGGCACATCCCACCCAAAACGCTGCGCGCATTTCTCTCCCCTCTGTTTATTCATCCAAACGACACCGCCCTAAATAATAGGCAGCAGAAACTGACGCGTCGAGAGGCAAAGCGCGCATTTATGCGCTTCATTAACATTTATTGGCAATTTTTTACGTCTTTTCGGCAAGAAATCGCCATTCTCCTCCCGCCAGGGACACAAAAGCGAAAATGGGGCTTGAAGGGCTTTGCTAAAATAAAAGGATAACTACAGGATGCGCTCACGATTATGCGTGTCCCTCTTTTTTGCGCAATGTAAGGGTGTCATATGCAAACAATTGACGGTAATGGCGCAGTAGCGTCGGTGGCGTTCCGTACCAGCGAAGTTATCGCCATTTACCCGATTACGCCCAGTTCGACAATGGCTGAACAAGCGGATGCCTGGGCCGGTAATGGGCTTAAAAATGTCTGGGGCGATACGCCGCGTGTGGTAGAGATGCAGTCGGAAGGCGGCGCGATCGCCGCCGTTCACGGTGCGTTACAAACCGGTTCGCTTTCTACGTCATTTACATCATCGCAGGGGCTGCTGCTGATGATTCCAACGCTGTATAAACTGGCGGGGCAGCTCACGCCGTTTGTACTGCACGTTGCCGCGCGCACTGTCGCCACACACGCGCTTTCTATTTTTGGCGACCATTCCGATGTGATGGCGGTCCGCCAGACAGGCTGCGCGATGTTATGCGCCGCCAGCGTTCAGGAAGCGCAGGATTTTGCGCTGATCGCACACAGGGCTACGCTGAAAAGCCGCGTTCCGTTTATTCATTTTTTTGATGGCTTCCGTACATCGCATGAAATCAACAAAATTATACCGCTAACGGATGAAACCATTCTGAACCTGATGCCGCAGGCGGAGATCGACGCTCACCGCGCCCGCGCGCTGAATCCGGAACATCCGGTGATTCGTGGAACTTCAGCGAATCCGGACACCTACTTCCAGTCTCGCGAAGCGACCAACCCGTGGTACAACGCCGTTTATGATCATGTTGAAGAGGCGATGAAGGCATTTGGCGACGCTACGGGCCGTCAGTACCAGCCATTTGAATATTATGGCCATCCCCAGGCTGAACGCGTCATCATTATGATGGGCTCCGCCCTCGGCACCTGCGAAGAGGTCGTGGACGAGCTACTGATACGCGGAGAAAAGGTCGGCGTTCTGAAAGTCCGTCTGTTCCGCCCCTTCTCCGCCAAACATTTGTTACAGGCATTACCGGAAACCGTTCGCGCTATCGCCGTGCTGGATCGCACCAAAGAGCCTGGCGCGCAGGCCGAGCCGCTTTATCTGGACGTGATGACCGCACTGGCGGAAGCCTTTAATAATGGCGAGCGCGAAACGTTGCCGCGCACCATTGGCGGCCGTTATGGGCTATCATCCAAAGAGTTCGGCCCGGCGTGCGTACTGGCGGTCTTTAATGAACTCAGCCATGCGAAACCCAAACCACGGTTTACGGTGGGCATTTATGATGACGTTACTAACCTCTCGCTGCCATTACCGGAAAATACCCTGCCCGGCAGCGCTAAACTTGAAGCGTTATTTTACGGTCTGGGAAGCGACGGCAGCGTATCCGCCACGAAAAATAATATTAAAATTATCGGTAATTCTACACCGTGGTATGCGCAAGGTTATTTCGTTTATGACTCTAAAAAAGCTGGCGGGCTCACGGTATCGCACCTGCGCGTCAGCGAGAAACCCATTCGTTCCGCTTACTTAATTGCTCAGGCGGATTTTGTCGGCTGCCACCAATTACAGTTTATCGATAAATATCAGATGGCGGAGCGTCTAAAGCCCGGCGGTATCTTTCTGCTTAATACGCCGTACAGCGCCGACGAGGTCTGGTCGCGTCTGCCGCAAGAAGTTCAGGCGGTGTTGAATCAGAAAAAGGCGCGTTTTTACGTGGTTAACGCGGCGAAAATCGCCCGCGAATGTGGACTTGGCGCCCGCATCAATACCGTCATGCAAATGGCTTTCTTCCACCTGACGCATATTCTTCCGGGCGATAGCGCCCTGGTTGAGCTGCAGGGCGCGATTGCCAAAAGCTATAGCAGCAAAGGACAGGATCTGGTTGAGCGTAACTGGCAGGCATTGGCTCTGGCGCAGGAATCGCTGGCGGAAGTGCCGTTGCAGGCGGTTAATCCGCACAGCGCGCATCGCCCGCCGGTCGTCTCCGACGCCGCGCCGGATTTCGTGAAAACCGTTACCGCCGCCATGTTGGCGGGCCTTGGCGACGCACTGCCTGTTTCCGCCCTGCCGCCAGACGGAACATGGCCGATGGGCACCACCCGCTGGGAAAAACGCAATATCGCCGAAGAGATTCCTGTCTGGAAAGAGGAACTGTGTACACAATGTAATCACTGCGTCGCCGCCTGCCCTCACTCGGCGATTCGTGCAAAAGTCGTTTCCCCGCAGGCGATGGAGAACGCGCCAGCCAGTCTGCATTCGCTGGACGTGAAGTCCCGCGATATGCGCGGCCAGAAATATGTGCTGCAGGTCGCGCCGGAAGACTGTACTGGCTGTAATTTATGCGTAGAGGTCTGCCCGGCTAAAGATCGGCAAAATCCACAGATCAAGGCGATTAACATGATGTCGCGCCTTGAGCATGTGGAAGAAGAGAAAGTGAATTATGACTTCTTCCTCGACTTACCGGAAATCGATCGCAGCAAACTGGAACGAATTGATATCCGCACATCGCAGCTTATTACGCCGCTGTTTGAATATTCCGGCGCCTGTTCCGGCTGCGGTGAAACGCCGTATATTAAACTGCTGACTCAGTTATATGGCGACAGAATGTTAATCGCTAACGCCACGGGGTGCTCCTCTATTTACGGCGGTAACTTACCCTCTACGCCTTATACCACTGATGCCAACGGGCGCGGCCCGGCATGGGCGAATTCGTTATTTGAAGATAACGCGGAATTTGGTCTCGGTTTCCGTCTGAGCGTGGATCAGCACCGGGCGCGCGTCATGCGATTACTGGCGCAATTCGCCGATCGCATCCCGGCGGAATTAAACGATGCGCTGCATGCCGAAGCAACGCCTGACGTTCGGCGTGAGCAGGTCGCCGCATTACGCCAACATCTGAAATCGGTTGCGGGCGCAGAGGAACTGTTAAAGGATGCTGATGCGCTGGTAGAAAAATCAATCTGGCTGATTGGCGGCGATGGTTGGGCATACGACATCGGCTTTGGCGGTTTAGACCATGTGTTAAGCCTGACGGAGAATGTCAATATTCTGGTTCTGGATACGCAGTGTTATTCCAATACTGGCGGCCAGGCGTCGAAGGCGACGCCGCTTGGTGCCGTCACTAAGTTTGGCGAACATGGCAAGCGTAAAGCCCGTAAAGATCTTGGCGTCAGCATGATGATGTATGGTCATGTTTATGTCGCGCAAATTTCGCTGGGCGCGCAGTTAAACCAGACGGTGAAAGCCATCCAGGAGGCCGAAGCCTGGCCAGGACCGTCGCTGATCATTGCCTATAGCCCCTGTGAGGAACATGGTTACGATCTGGCGCTAAGCCATGACCAGATGCGCCAGTTAACGGCGACCGGTTTCTGGCCGTTATACCGCTTTGATCCCCGCCGTGCGGATGAAGGCAAGCCGCCGCTGGCTCTGGACTCTCGGCCACCGTCTGATGCCCTGGCGGAAACGTTGCTTAATGAACAGCGTTTCCGTCGCCTGAATGCGCAACAGCCTGAAGTAGCTGAACAATTATGGCGAGATGCCGCATTGGATTTGCAAAAACGCTATGACTTTCTTGCCTTGCTGGCAGGAAAAGCGGAAAAACCCGGCGCAGATTAAAAAATATTCTAAGGATTAACCTGGAAACAAAAAAAGCCCGAACATCCGTTCGGGCTTGTCAATTTATACGCTGGAAAGCAAAGGTTAACGCAATGGCCCAGCGACAAAATGAATATGTGACAATAAAGGCATATAACAGGCGTAGAATATCGTAACCGAATGATATTGTATAATTTTTATTTCGTATAATACCCCCAAAAGCATTCGTATAAATTATATCTATTTCACTGCGAATTATTTCATTAATTATTGAATTAAACGGTAACATCTCTTTTTAGGTCTTTCCTGACAAGGCAGAAATAACGTTTTAACGTCAACTCGCTGATTATTTACGTGGAATACGCGTAATATTACGTCGCCCTCCCCTGTAGGCAGTCCCCGCAGAGTATCGTGGAGCAGCACCTAAAATGTGACGTATGTCATTGTACATAAAGTGCCTTTAGGGAGTAGAATTTCAGTGGATACTTAAACAGGAGGTTTTATGAACAGAACGATTCTTGTACCCATCGATATTTCAGATTCAGAATTAACTCAACGCGTGATTTCGCATGTTGAAGCTGAAGCAAAGATTGACGACTCTAAAGTGCACTTTTTGACTGTAATCCCGTCTTTGCCCTATTACGCTTCACTGGGACTGGCTTATTCAGCAGAGCTTCCCGCAATGGACGA
This sequence comes from Salmonella sp. SAL4457, assembly GCF_046548235.1. NCBI lineage: Bacteria > Pseudomonadati > Pseudomonadota > Gammaproteobacteria > Enterobacterales > Enterobacteriaceae > Salmonella > Salmonella sp. SAL4457. The sequence goes on along the minus strand of NZ_JBGDZO010000001.1, from coordinate 646,285 downwards.
TTTGAAAGCCGAAGCCAAATCGCAACTGGAAGCGATTATCAAGAAATTCAACCTTCCCGCGGACCGCGTGCAGGCGCACGTTGCAGAAGGCTCTCCTAAAGATAAGATTCTGGAAATGGCAAAAAAATTACCGGCCGATATGGTGATTATCGCCTCGCATCGCCCGGATATTACTACCTATCTGTTGGGTTCCAACGCCGCAGCCGTTGTGCGTCATGCGGAATGCTCCGTACTGGTGGTACGCTAAATACCCGAGCCCGCATAAGAGAGTGCGGGCTCAAATCAATCATCATCGCCTAGTGACTGACACTTTTTGAAAACAGATTGATTACGATTACGCCGCAGATGATAAGCAACATGCCAATAATAGCCGGCATATCCAGTTTTTGGCCGAGAAATAACCATCCTATCAATCCAATAAGAACAATCCCTACCCCAGACCAAATAGCATAAATGATACCCGCAGGGATGGTTCGCATTGGGATGGTAAGACACCAGAACGCAATACAATATCCGATGATAGTAACGAGGCTCGGTACCAGACGCGTAAAACTATCTGATAATTTTAATGAGATCGTGGCGATAACTTCTACCACGATGGCGATAAATAGAAAGATTACAGCTTCTTTAGTCATACATCTCTTCGTTCCAATATTTTTCGGGTCGTGATGATATCTTAAGTAATACGGATGACAGAATAAAGACGCTTTTGAACCATTGCGTATCTTGCCATAAAAACGTGCTGGCATTCGTCGCCGTAATCCGTACCATACGCGACATACTTTTGCCTGCTGGCTGTTGACGGCAGGAGCGAACCCGGCATTTATCGCCAGCCAAATGGGGCATGAAACTGCGCAGATGGTGTATGAAATTTACGGTATGTGGATTGATGACATGAACGACGAACAAGTAGCGATGTTGAATGCGCGGTTATCGTAATTGCAAAGTTTGCCCCCAATTTGCCCCATTTAGTACCAGAGAACTGAAATAATGCAAGAAATTCAAAAGAATACAAAGAAAGAGCAATACAACCTCAACAAGTTGCAAAAGCGCCTGCGCCGTAACGTTGGCGAAGCGATTGCCGATTTTAATATGATTGAAGAAGGCGATCGCATTATGGTTTGCCTTTCTGGCGGCAAAGATAGCTATACGATGCTGGAAATTTTACGTAATTTGCAGCAAAGCGCCCCGATCAATTTTTCACTGGTCGCCGTCAACCTCGATCAAAAGCAGCCAGGTTTCCCGGAGCATATCCTGCCAGCCTACCTTGAGCAGCTAGGCGTAGAATATAAAATCGTCGAAGAAAACACCTACGGCATTGTGAAAGAGAAGATTCCGGAAGGAAAAACCACCTGCTCGCTGTGCTCGCGTTTGCGTCGGGGTATCCTGTATCGTACGGCGACTGAACTGGGCGCGACCAAAATCGCCCTGGGCCACCACCGCGACGATATTCTGCAAACCCTGTTTCTGAATATGTTCTATGGCGGAAAAATGAAAGGGATGCCGCCGAAGCTGATGAGCGATGACGGCAAACATATTGTGATCCGCCCGCTGGCTTACTGCCGCGAGAAAGATATTGTCCGTTTTGCTGAGGCCAAAGCCTTTCCTATCATTCCTTGTAATCTGTGCGGTTCGCAACCCAACCTGCAACGCCAGGTGATTGCCGACATGCTACGCGACTGGGATAAGCGCTATCCTGGACGGATCGAGACGATGTTTAGCGCCATGCAGAATGTCGTGCCGTCTCACCTTTGTGACACTAACCTGTTCGATTTCAAAGGGATCACTCACGGTTCCGAGGTCGTCGACGGCGGCGATTTAGCGTTCGATCGTGAAGAGATTCCCTTGCAGCCCGCTGGCTGGCAGCCGGAAGAAGATGACACCTCCTTAGAGGCGTTGCGGCTTGATGTTATCGAAGTGAAATAATCTGCAGGCGTCTCAGCACTCCGCTGAGACGCCATGCTATCGATCATTTTAATAGCCGTACCCGGCATGACTTGCCTTTGATCTTCCCGTTTTGCAACTGCTTCCAGGCTTTTTGCGCTACTGCTTGACGTACGGCGACGTAAACGTGCATTGGATGCACGTTAATTTTGCCAATATCCGCCCCGTCTAATCCAATATCGCCGGTCAGCGCGCCCAAAATATCTCCCGGACGCATTTTCGCTTTTTTGCCGCCGTCAATGCATAGGGTAGCCATCTCTGCGGCCAGAGGGAGTAACGGCTGCCGGGCGGGCGCATTCAGCCAGTTCAGCTTGAGTTGCAGCATTTCTGAAAGAATATTTGCCCGCTGCGCCTCTTCCGGCGCGCAGAAACTGATCGCCAGACCGCTACTTCCCGCGCGCGCCGTACGGCCAATACGGTGGACATGCACCTCCGGGTCCCAGGCCAGTTCATAGTTAACCACCAGTTCGAGCGATTTAATGTCTAACCCTCGCGCGGCAACGTCGGTGGCAACCAGAATGCGCGCGCTACCATTTGCAAAACGCACCAACGTCTGGTCGCGGTCGCGTTGTTCCAGATCGCCGTGGAGCGCCAACGCGCTTTGTCCTACCGCATTAAGCGCATCACAAACGGCCTGACAATCTTTTTTGGTATTGCAAAATACCACGCAGGACGCTGGCTGATGCTGGCTAAGCAACGTTTGTAGCAGCGAAATTTTTTCATGCGCAGACGTTTCGAAGAACTGTTGTTCGATAGCCGGTAGCGCATCTACCGTATCGATTTCAATACGTATTGGCTGCTGCTGTACACGACCGCTAATCGCCGCAATGGCCTCAGGCCAGGTTGCTGAAAACAACAACGTCTGGCGCGTCGCAGGCGCAAAGCGGATCACCTCATCAATGGCGTCACTGAATCCCATGTCCAGCATTCGGTCTGCTTCATCCATTACCAGAATGTGCAGCGCATCCAGCGATACGGTTTCTTTTTGTAAATGATCCAGCAGGCGCCCCGGCGTCGCGACAATGATATGCGGAGCGTGCTGAAGCGAGTCGCGCTGTACGCCAAAGGGCTGCCCGCCACACAAGGTCAGAATTTTGGTATTTGGCAGAAAACGGGCCAGGCGACGTAACTCCCCGGCTACCTGATCCGCCAGCTCCCGCGTCGGGCACAGCACTAATGCCTGTGTCTGGAACAGAGTGACATCAATTCGATGCAAGAGCCCAAGACCAAACGCCGCCGTTTTGCCGCTACCGGTCCTGGCCTGCACACGCACATCATTTCCCGCCAGAATGACGGGTAATGCTGCGGCCTGAACAGGCGTCATCTCAAGATAGCCCAGCTCAGTAAGATTATTGAGCTGGGCGGCGGGCAAAACATTCAGGGTTGAAAAAGCGGTCACAATTTACTCTCGCGGTAACGACTCATAGTCAGCAGGCGCGTATCCTCGCAGATCCGGGCGTTTGATGCGACATTTTAATCGGTTCTTCGTCCGGCGGCGGGTCGGGCATCGGCTGAGGACGGGGAAGCGGCTCAGGAATGGGAACAGGGTCAGTGGGAATCGGGTCCGACAAGGACGAGTGTAGATATAATAAGGTCAAAAGACAGCTCATATTACCCTCCAGAATGTCATTCAGACTCTTAAAGGGTAGACGCAGATAGTCTACAGGCAAAAAAAAGCCGACTAATCTAAGTCGGCGTCGTACGAATCAATTGTGCTATGCAGTAATTCAAAAAAGGAAGTAAGACAATATGGAGCGCAACGCCCATCGCTTGACGTTGCATTCACCTGCGAGAGAGATATTGCCCCGAATAGGTAGATGGTTTATTGACTTCGCTCAAATTTCTCGGCGTTTTTTCACCCGAAATGGTCTGAAAAGCGCTTTTGTTACAACCATTTACTGCGATGCAACCATAAAGTAACACCACCGATCAAGACAACTAACAGAATACAAAACAGAGAAAAGCCGAACCGCCATCCGCCGCCGGGAATACCGCCCAGGTTAACGCCAAATAACCCCGTTAAGAAGGTGCTGGGCAGAAAAACCATCGCCATAAGCGACATGGTATAAGTTCTGCGCGCCAGAGACTCCTGCATCACCTGGGCAATTTCATCCGCCATGATGCCAGTACGCGCGATACAAGCGTCAATTTCATCCAACCCCCTTCCCAGCCTGTCGGCGATATCCTGCATTCTGCGCCGGTGATCGTCGCTCATCCACGGCAGCCGTTCACTCGCAAGCCGGGCATAGACGTCGCGCTGCGGCGCCATATAGCGGCGCATAACAATTAGCTGTTTACGTAGCAATGCGAGGAAACCGCGCGGTGGGATTTGCTGGTCGAGAAGATTATCTTCCAGATCGATAATTTTATCGTGTAGCTCTTCAATAAATTCACTGGCGTGATCGGTTAACGCATCGCACACATCCACTAACCAGCCGCCGCAATCTACGGGCCCGGTGCCCTCCTGCAAATCACTGACCACATCGTCCAGCGCCAGAACCTTTCGCTGACGGGTAGACACAATGAATCGCTCGTCCATATATAAACGCATTGCCACTAATTGATCCGGGCGTTCGTCAGTACTGCCATTAATACAGCGCAGCGTAATGAGCGTCCCTTCCCCCATACGACTTACGCGCGGGCGCGAGCTTTCACCAGCCAGCGCATCACGCACGTTATTGGGGAGTAAAGGCGTTGAAGCCAACCAGCGGGCGCTGTCCGGGTGGGTATAATTAAGATGTAGCCAACAGGGATGCTGACTATCGATCACATCATTATCTTCGAGCGGTTTTACTCCACCACGACCATCCAGTAGCCATGCGAAAACGGCATCCGGCACGTTCACATCCGATCCCTTAATGGCTTCCACAGCGCCTCCACGTTACAACTCTGATGCCGTTAGTCTAGCTTTCGGGAAAGGTTAAGCAATCTCTCATTTTCTCATTGCGCAAAAAGAATGACGGGAACGTGCGAAAAAAGCGCCTTAGCAACAGGCGCTTACCAAACATGTATTATCAGGCCTGGCCGCGCCTGGTGATGGTCGAAAGAGGTGATACATGAGAGCGCGACAGCGCATGTTCACTGTAACCCGGCTGGCTTAAACGAAATTTGTCGGTTTTAGTCTGTAACTCGATCACCTGCGCCTTTAAAACATCCGAAGAAGCAGATAGCGCTTCAACCATTAAGACATTGCTATGGGTTGCGCTTTCCAGATCGCTCAACGCCAGTGTTATCTGGTTAATGCCTTTTTCCTGCTCCCGCGTGGTGGTGGAAATTTCACTCATCAGCACGTTTAATTGCCCGGAACCGCCAACAATCTCCTGCATATTTTTTTCAGCCTCCTGCACTATGGCGGCCCCCTGCCGCACATTGTCATGCGTAACGTCGATCAGCGCCTTGATATTTTTTGCCGCCTCAGCGCTACGATGCGCCAGATTACGCACTTCCCCGGCCACCACGGAGAAACCTTTTCCATGATCGCCCGCCCGCGCAGCCTCTACCGCCGCGTTAAGCGCCAGAATATTAGTCTGGAATGCGATACCGTCAATCAATGAAATAATCTCCGTCATCTGCGAGGCACAGTCGGTAATAGAACGCATATTTTCTGTAACCCGCACCATTAATTCACCGCCTTTACGGGCGCATTGGGTTGCACAATCCGCCTGTATGCTCGCCATTCGGGTATTATCCGCATTGTTTTTGGTACTCGCCGCCATTTCATCCATACTGGCGGCAGTTTGAATTAACGAGGCCGACTGCTGTTCCGTCTTTACGGATAGCGACATACTGCGCGCCGCCAGTTGTTCGGAAAGGGTCATTGCCGTTTGCGAAGAGGATCTGATTTCGCGTACCAGCGCGGAAATATTCTCCGACAGGCTATTAATTCCGGGGATGAGTCGCCCGGCGCAATTATTGCCAAATTCGGAGATATGAATAGACAAGTTTCCTGCTGCGACCTCTTCAATACTTTTCTTCACGGTATTAATCGGCACTACCAGATAGCAGGTCATATACCACCAAAGCAGTAATGTCGAGATCAGATAAATGATATTACACGTAATTAAAATAGGGAGATCGTGCAGAAAGGTTATTTGTAAAGTATCCACCAAAAGAAACGTACATACCATGAATAGAATAATGCATATCCTGACGCTGATATTTCTCAACATTTTTGACGGCCTACAACCAGGATAGGAGACAGGTTTTATTTTTATAGCATTTCAGATATCTATTGCCATTCGTTTCTTTGACATTCTCCATATTCAATACCAGACCATCGCCATTTCCCTTAATGCAACAGATAAAATCATCTATATTCGCTATGCCAGGATATTCATCCAGCCATATTGACAAGTGATGTACTTATCACCATTTTCTGCTTAATAGTTAAGTCGAAAGCCAGTATATTTTAATAGACGCTTAAATAAGCGAATGACTGTTTCTCCGTGTTATTACCGTGGACAGCGTTATCGCCCGTTCTCTTGCAGAATCCTGAGCGTTTGGATGAGGCGTTATATCAGGCATAAAATCGGGTTCGCGCGAGCTTGCGCTGGCGGTCCTGTCCGCCAGCGGCAACGATTTACCGACTACGCTTCGCATGGCGCTCCCAGTTATCCTGTTTAGCCTGCACCGTTTTACGTAACGCGACATAACATGCCCCGCCGCCGCCATGGTGCGGCAGCGCCGAACAATAAGCCTGTACATCTTCAAACTCTGTCAACCAGCGGGCCACATAGCTTCGGACGATATTGGCATGCGACTTCGCCTCTCGCCCTTTACCATGAATGATCAGGACATTACGCAACCCCTCTTTCTGCGCCTCCAGGATAAAACGAAACAGCATTTTTCGGCACGTTTCGACCGGCTGGCGTAACAAATTGAGGCTGGCCTGCTGAGGGTATTTCCCACTGCGTAACTTGTCGATGACACCCTGCTGCAATCCTTCCCGACGAAATTCCAGCGGTTCATTCAGCGGCAGAATATCCAGAAAGCCCGTCGTCAGGAAATTATCAAGCTGAAGCGTGTCGATACGCTGGGGCGTTTTAAGATTACGCGTTGGCTGCCAGTGTACATCAGTATGGCGTTTCAGCGGCTGGACATCCTCCATGGCGTCAAGAAACAGCGCTTTATCGTCAAGGTTCATGGTTCATCCTCCAGCGTTTTTGCGACTGCCGTTATCATAACCGTGCCCTGTTATACCGACAACGGTTTACAGTTATTTCCAATAACAGCGACAATGTCAGGCAATTAACCGCCTCGCCAGGCTCTCTTTTTCTCCGCCTACGATATTACTGTCGCTAAATGTGTTATCCCTGACTATCTTTTAAGGAGTATGGTTGCGGGTATTCCTGGCATGATATCTTGTCTCTTACGTTAGATTAAGACGATGTGAGAGAACGGATGCTGAGATTACTTGAAGAGAAGATAGCCACGCCATTAGGACCGTTATGGGTGGTTTGCGATGAGCAGTTTCGACTGCGGGCCATTGAGTGGGAACAGTACCGCGATCGTATGGAGCAACTGCTAAATATCCACTACCGTCACGAAGGCTATGAACGCGTTTCTGCGACTAACCCCGGTGGACTCAGCGATAAGCTTGCAGATTATTTTGCAGGCAATCTCGCCGTAATTGATACCCTGGAAACCGCCACGGGGGGCACACCTTTTCAACGGGAAGTATGGCAGGCGTTGCGCGCTATCCCCTGCGGGCAGGTGATGCACTATGGTCAACTGGCGGCGCAACTGGGACGACCGGGCGCCGCACGCGCAGTCGGTGCTGCGAATGGTGCTAACCCCATCAGTATTGTTGTTCCCTGCCATCGCGTCATCGGGCGTAACGGCACTCTGACCGGATACGCAGGCGGCGTGCAGCGAAAAGAGTGGCTATTACGCCATGAAGGCTATCTTTTATTATGAATATACAGGCAAAAAGTGCCTTATCGGTCACACTTTTATGTAAAGCAACAACAAATAAATTACGTGTTTTCAAATAGATAAAAGTATTCATCAAACTTATACTTGAATTATTCCTTCTCCGGGATAGCTCAGACTTACGCGCTCACCAAAAAGATGTTAAAATTGACAAATATCAATTACGGCTTGAGCAGACCTATGATCCCGGAAAAGCGAATTATACGGCGCATTCAGTCTGGCGGTTGTGCTATCCATTGCCAGGATTGCAGTATCAGCCAGCTTTGCATCCCGTTCACACTTAACGAGCATGAGCTTGATCAGCTTGATAATATCATCGAGCGCAAAAAGCCCATTCAGAAAGGGCAAACTCTGTTTAAAGCAGGTGATGAACTGAAATCGCTCTATGCTATCCGCTCCGGAACGATTAAGAGCTACACCATTACCGAGCAAGGCGATGAGCAGATTACTGGATTCCATTTAGCAGGCGACCTGGTGGGTTTTGACGCCATTGGCAGCGGTCATCATCCGAGCTTTGCACAGGCGCTGGAAACCTCAATGGTATGTGAAATCCCCTTTGAGACGCTGGATGACCTGTCCGGCAAAATGCCTAACCTGCGTCAGCAAATGATGCGTCTGATGAGCGGTGAAATTAAAGGCGATCAGGATATGATCCTGTTATTGTCGAAGAAAAACGCCGAAGAACGTCTGGCTGCGTTTATTTACAACCTGTCCCGCCGCTTTGCGCAGCGTGGTTTCTCACCGCGTGAATTCCGCCTGACAATGACCCGTGGCGATATCGGCAACTATCTGGGCTTAACGGTCGAAACCATTAGCCGTCTGCTGGGGCGTTTCCAGAAAAGCGGCATGCTGGCGGTGAAAGGTAAGTATATTACTATTGAAAACAGCGATGCGCTGGCAGCCCTCGCCGGTCATACCCGCAACGTCGCTTAAACGTCAGCTAAACCATTGATGTTATCTTCTGCCATATCGTTAAATTTTTCTCATTTATTGATCTGGCAGAAGCGCTTCCTCTGTTTCATTCACCATATTTGAGTTACTCTTTAGTTACAAACTGCGATGACAGTTGTAAGGAGACCCTGTATGGCTATGTATCAAAATATGCTGGTGGTCATCGATCCCAATCAGGACGACCAACCCGCATTACGGCGAGCAGTTTATTTGCATCAACGGATTGGCGGCAAAATTAAAGCTTTCCTGCCTATTTACGATTTCTCGTATGAGATGACCACCCTGCTTTCTCCTGACGAACGCACCGCAATGCGTCAGGGCGTAATAAGCCAACGCACAGCCTGGATACGTGAGCAGGCGAAATATTATCTTGAAGCCGGTGTCCCCATTGAAATTAAAGTGGTCTGGCACAATCGTCCCTTTGAGGCCATCATTCAGGAGGTTATCGCCGGCAGTCACGATCTGGTGTTGAAAATGGCGCATCAGCACGATCGACTGGAAGCGGTCATTTTTACCCCTACCGACTGGCATTTGCTGCGTAAATGCCCAAGCCCCGTGTGGATGGTCAAAGATCAGCCGTGGCCAGAGGGCGGCAAAGCCCTGGTCGCCGTGAACCTGGCAAGCGAAGAGCCCTATCACAATGCTCTCAACGAAAAGCTGGTAAAAGAGACCTTACAATTGGCGGAGCAGGTTAATCATACCGAAGTGCACCTGGTCGGCGCCTACCCCGTTACGCCAATCAATATCGCCATTGAGCTGCCGGAATTTGATCCCAGCGTGTATAACGACGCCATCAGAGGCCAGCATTTACTGGCGATGAAAGCGCTGCGCCAGAAATTCAGCATCGATGAAAAAGTTACGCATGTAGAAAAAGGCTTGCCTGAAGAAGTTATCCCGGATCTTGCCGAACATCTCCAGGCGGGGATCGTTGTGCTTGGCACCGTTGGACGTACCGGACTCTCGGCCGCGTTTCTGGGGAACACGGCCGAACAGGTCATTGACCATCTGCGCTGCGACCTGTTAGTCATTAAGCCTGATGAGTATCAAACACCGGTTGAACTGGACGACGAGGACGATTAATCCCTCTTCCGTCCTGCCGGATGGCGCTGCCATCCGGCCAATACCTCATTCCTGTTACTCATCTCCGCCGAGGAAATAGATCCCCAAAGGAATCGCCAGCAGAATAGTGAACACCAGACTGTAAACGAAAATCATTGCCGACTGAATGGCATACATAGAGCTTGTCCACTCGGACAGTGGAATATGATATTGCTCAATCACACCGCCGATAGTCGCGCGCGTTACCACCGATGCCGCAACGATAAACACTGCCAGCAGGCATAACAGAAATTTTTTCCCCTTCGCCGATTTCAGCTTCATCATGATCATAGTATTGTCCTTTACAGATGACTTTGTTACCTGATAGCAACAATACCATGACAATCACGCGATGTCTGCTCCATAAAACGTGACATTGTATTTACATAAAAAGTAAACCGCTGAGATTAAAGCTGATAGCACTATTTCTTCTTTTTACTTATCGATGATCTACGCGTTTATCCTGGGTAAAATACCTGTTAATCAGGTCATTCTGAGCTGTTATCGTAGGAAGGAGCGGAAAACAATAATGTTCACTGAATTTTTTCTCAAAAACGCATTTAATCTGGCGATACTTTTCAGTTGCGGTATGGCGTTGCTGGTCGTGAGATTTTGGCTCAGCCGTAACGTACAGTGGAAGAAAGGATTCACGTTCCATGCGGCACAGTTTTTTATTTACGCGATTATTATTGGAACCATCGGGAGCATCCTGAATAATGCTATTGAAGATTATAATTTGCGTTTTATCTCTTCCGGGGTCATTGATTTTATCTGCACCTCACTCATTGCGCTTATTCTGACGATAAAACTTTTCCTGATTATTAACCAATTTGAAAAAGCACAGGTCAATAAAGGTAGAGATGTCACCAGTACACGTATTCTGGCACGGGTCATAAAAATAACCATTATTGTCGCGATTGTCTTACTGTATGGCGAACATTTTGGCATGAGTCTGTCCGGTCTGCTGACCTTTGGCGGTATCGGCGGTATCGCTGTTGGTATGGCGGGCAAAGATGTCCTGAGCAATTTTTTCTCCGGTATTATGCTCTATTTCGATCGCCCCTTCAGTATCGGAGACTGGATTCGTTCTCCTGACAGAAATATCGAAGGTACGGTCGCCGAAATCGGCTGGCGAATTACACGAATTAACACATTCGACCACCGCCCGTTGTACGTGCCTAATTCCGTCTTTTCATCCATTAGCGTTGAGAATCCGGGACGGATGACCAACCGTCGAATAAAAACGGTTATTGGATTACGTTACGAAGATGCCGACAAAATTGGCCTCATTGTTGACGCTATCAGAAACATGTTGCAGGCGCACAGCGATATCGATCAGAAACAGACGCTGTTGGTCTATTTTAATGAATTCGCCGACTCTTCGCTGAATATTATGGTGTATTGCTTTACCAAAACAACAGTATGGCAGGAATGGCTTGCCGTACAGCAGGATGTTTACCTGAAAATTATTGCGATTGTCCAGGAAAACGGCGCTGACTTCGCCTTCCCAAGCCAGACGCTCTATATCGATGACCCGGAGGCCGCGCCTGCGATAAAATAAAAGATAGCCGGTGCCCGATAACGCTTATCGGGCACCGAGGCTTCCCTGTCCGAATGACGGGTTGTTAGCGCCTTCCTCACGGTGATCAACGGCTCTTTTCATTCACCGTCATGGTAAATTCAAGCACCTCATTAGTGTCGTTAACGTAGGCATGAGGCATGTCGGTTCTGGCTACAGCGGAGCAGCCCTCCCGAATAATAAAGCGTCTACCGTCGACTGTTAATGTCAGTGTTCCCTGATTAACAAACAGTAATTCACAGGTGTCTGCCGGATGCCCTGCCGATTCAAACTGTTCACCAGGATGCATTATCCATTGCCAGAGTTCCAGCATATCTGGCCCGCTGGTTCCCGCCATCAGTTTTGCGCTGCCGCCTTTCTCGCCGCGCCACAACACCGGAATAGCATCCCGGTCGATAAGATGGACCATCGGCTCGCTGGCGACGTTGACAACATCCGCCACGGACACTCCCATTGCCGCCGCGATCTTACATAACAGCGCAATGCTTGGATTGGCTTTACAGCCTTCAATTTCCACCAGCATTCCTTTACTGACGCCGGAACGCCGCGCAAGCTCATCCAGCGACATCTTTTTTTGGCTACGAAATTGTTTGATACGTTGGGAAACAGCTTCATTTATTGTGCTGACGTCGGCGCCCGCCGTGGTCGATAAGTTGACTTTTTTGGTCATTGGTCGATATCATAGAAGAAAATAGTCATTACAGGATTATGCGATGTCTTCTATGTTACCGTCAATCAGCCCGGAACTGGCCCGTATCGCTCCCGGCTTTCGTGCATTAAGTATTAATGTTATTGCCGCTCCGATTCGCGATGCGCAGGTCGGAGAAATCGCGCTAAAAGAGGCCTGTCAGGCCGTAATTAACGGCCAACCGGCGTGGGCACAGGCGCATATAGACGCCTGGAATGCGGTGTTTAAAGCATTCGGCGCAAAACCAAAGCGCACCCCCTGCTCGGCTGAAGCGCTACGAAAACGCGTGTTGAAGGATGGAACAATGGCGGCGCTGGATCCGGTCGTGGATCTTTATAACGCGGTGAGCCTGCGCTATGCCGTACCGGTAGGCGGCGAAAATAGCGCGGCTTATTGTGGATCGCCGCGGCTGGTTTTCGCAGACGGTAGTGAAACATTTGATACTCTGAAAGAAGGACAACCCGCCACCGAGTCGCCAGAACCGGGCGAAGTTATCTGGCGCGATGACAGAGGCGTCACCTGTCGGCGCTGGAACTGGCGTCAGGGAGTACGTACCCGACTAAGCGCTTCAGATAAAACGATGTGGTTTATCCTTGAAAGCTTGCCGGAAATGCCGGTTGATGAATTGTACGCGGCAGGAAACATGCTGACTGACGGCCTTAAAAAAATGATGCCAGGTTTACGTTTTGAATCCACGTTGATAGGTGTTTGATTGATATTGCGTAACAGGAGAAATACCATGTCGCTGTTTCTGACAAGTTTTATTTTCGAAAAAAAAGAGTACGACGAAGAGTTTTATCAACTGGATGGCTGGATTGAGCGCTATACGCAGTCTATTGATGGCTATATTGGGATGGAAAGCTATACCGATGCCGCCAGCGGAAGAATAGTTAATAATTATTACTGGCAGACCCGCGAATCAATGGAGCTATTGATAAATAATTTACAGCACCAGCAGGCCAAATCACAAAGTCATAAGTGGCTTTCCGGTTACCAGACGATTATTGCAGAAATTCAGGGGTGCCATAACGTTAACCTGCCCCATCCGCTGGCATCATTTTCAGTTCCTTATGCGTGATGCAATAGTATATATATTAAATGTGGGGGCACACAAGAGAATGCCTGCGCCCCTGCATTGCCGGTTATTCGGTTCTCTGTGCAGGGGCGGTGCTGATATAAGTGATTAGTAAACAGGAAGATGAGTGATATCTCGTGGTACACTAACACGCGTAACCACATTGTTTTCATCGCACTCTATCAACGCTCTGGCAAAAATACTGAGCTCATTAATTTTCAGCCCGGAATTATCCAAAAACTGGCGGCAAGCGTAGTCAGAAACAAAGGTTATGCCGGGATGAATATCATGTTCCCGAATAAAACGGGCCTGAGCAAATGGCGTATCCATACTCAGCACATATACCGCCCGGTTTGAGTGGCTACCCGCTGATTTAAGGCGGTCACTATAGTCTTTTACCTGCCATTCACAAACCGGCGTATCCAGTGACGGGACGACAATAATCCGCTTTTTTATCCCCGGGATACAGTAACCCGGTAATAAATTATGGCTCACCAGCCCCTTTGTGCAGGGTAATGGTTCGCCTTCAGCCAGTATACCGGGTTTGAGGGTCAGCTGCGTTTTGCCAAAGGTGACAGCGTGTTCCTGACCCAATGAAATATAATCTTGTGTTGTTGCTGGTGTCATAAAAACTTCTCCTTTTAACGTTTGTATTCTTTTAGCCATAATAATTATTTAGCAATCCGCTAAAAAACCAGGTGAACATCCATAATAAGATGATGGTGATAAAAAGAATTATATTAGTCATAATAATTAATATAGTTTTATAGTCTTCCTCTGATGGAAATTTCTTTCGTGAAACTCATTGCATATTTAAAAGATATGTCAATACGTTCATTACTATGCCCACGATAGGTTATAACTTGTGTATATTTACCTGGAACATTTTCTTTCTTAAGAGGGCCATAATCCCATAAGCCTTTTAAATTTTCACGCGCTACAGTCTTATTAATGTGAACTTCATTTACAGGATTCCCGTCGATATCCTTAACAATAGTTGTGATGGTGGCACTTTCACCCGGCGATAATACAGACTTATCTATACTCATAACTGTTAAATCTGGGCTTGGCGTATTAGATATAGTTTCTGTTTCAATATACTGGAACTCAGATACCGATGGCACAGGCGTGTACCCTGACGCTGAAGCCATATCCGTTTCATTATAAATTTCTAATTTAATCTTTGAACCCCGATGTTCCTTTTGGATATTAAATTTATGCTCACATGGCTTTTCACGTTTAAGTATATGCTGAGAGTTATCTTTATTGATCTGATAATACGTACATACTGTAGTAAAAGTTTCCGCAGACTGATAGTTATTATCCGGATCTCTGATGCCTACATTTCTGGCATTCCTCGCAATAGTCATTCCCGGAAAAGGTGTATACTTTTCAATAGAAAAGCCAAGTCCATTAAACTGCAATTCGTAGGTATCACGAGGTGTTCCAGGCCTGTGCCCAACGCTCGGCGCCGTAGGTGGAGAAAACATCCCGACGGTTGCCGCGGACGTTGTCGACGAATCCGCCAAGACGCTTATCGGCACAGCCGCCAGAAGCAGGCTATAGATAATAAGATTATGTTTCGACATACGCACTGTTGATCCTTTTTAAAACATTAATTCGCATCAGATGCTGCGGTAGAACTCTTGGCATTTTCTTTATCAGAAATAATTCTGACGCGGATATATTTATTCTGTAGCGATTCCCCGTTAAGGCTATAAGGGATAAGCCAGGTGGCCTTTGTCGCACCCGGTACGGATTGCCAGGATTTCATTTCATCCGAGATTTCCCACTGATAATTAAACGCATCAGTACAGTCCGTGTTATTTACACAAAGCGTTCTGGCTCGCATTTCTGTTCCGACGACTGGCGCAGTAACGCTTCCGTTGGCTTCTTCAGTACCCGGCGTAAAAAGCACCTCCACAGAAGTGACCTTCTGCGCAATACTGTCTGACTGCGCTTGTAGTAGTACGGTACCCTTCACCGGATGTTTATCGTCTGGTCCGCTTGCTTCAATATGTAATTTGAGCGAGCGGGCATCATCGCCGATATGGGTCACCAGAACCCGTTCAACCCAATGGCCGTCACGCTCTGTACCACCGAGCGCTTTAAATGCCAGACCCGGCGTATCTGATTGATACTTAATATGACGTGGTTTGAGCGACGCCCACTCCTCTTCAGAACGCTCGCGCACGTAGTGCCACTCAATAACCTTCCCCTCTTCTCCGGCAGGAAGCGGCGTACTGATAACAAAGTTGCCGTCCTCAACCTGAACATCGTCATTGATAACATTTATCCAGGAACGGAAACTGGTCTCATCCTGTGTCACCCTTACCGGGATACGCTCGGAGGTCACGCGAGTACCCCGGCTGTCAGTCACCGTTAAATAAAGGCTATACTCCTGACCGTCGGTCACCGTCAGCGGAAGTTGTGGAAGGATAAGGCCGCTGCCCAAACTCCCCTGAAGCTGAAGTCCGGCGAGAAGCTCCGCATCACCCGACCACTCAACTTTCTCAATCGGGTAACGGCTATCTACCGTCGCCATTAATGTCACCAGCGTCCCGGACAGGCCTGACACCGGCATTGCCATAATGCGGATTTTACTGGCCTGCTCCCGATACGCCATGACGATATCGTAATTACGATCGACAAAGGCACGCCGATTAGTCGTATTCGACGGCGCCCCAACGTTGCGGTAATCAAGCTGTTCATGTAACGGCGTACCGAAGGAATAGTTGACTCTCAGACCGCCCTCTGCCTGCGATCCGCCGTTACCGGCGTCCCGATATCCTGCTCTGACCTCAAGCAAGGGGACAGGATTCCAGACCAGAGCCGCACCTGCGGCGCGGGGATTCCGGCTTAATGTACCGTTACCCAATAGATCAACTTTATCCCCGTAATACTGTTCATATGTCAGCTCGCCACTGAACCAGGGAAAATCGGGAAGCGTGCCTTTTGTTCGCAGATCAAAGCCATATGCCGGACGCTCATCATGTAATTCATGCGCTGCTGACGTTTTCCAGCCGGTGAGAGGGAAATAATAGTTGCCGGAAAAGGCCAGACTGTCTTTATAAACTTCCCCGCCAATGCCGCCACGCAAGTGGGAATAACGGATGTCGGCATCCAGAAACGTATTGACGCCGAGCAGCCATCCATTGACCTCCTGGCGATAACCCATACCAACGTTAACATAGGTGCGGCCATCGAAACTGCTGCTGTCGTGGTCGCGAAAGCCAAGCTGGCCAAAGAGTAAAGACGATGTTGTTTCCTGGACGGGAATAAACATATCGAACTCTGATGAGCGATATTTCGCGCCATCTTCAAGATTGACGCCACCACGGAAAATAATCTCCGGAAAAGCGTTCTTTATCCCCTCGTTCACCAGATGATTAGCGGCTTGCCCTGGTAACGCCTTTATTTTTCCTTTGGCATAATCCTCCAGCGTCCCCTCCTGCAGATGCGGAGAAATAGACGATGCCGTCCCCGCAATCCACGACTGAATTTCATTATCGCTATCAGCGATGACCGGGAGTGAAATCTGACTGGTAACAATGGCCCAGGTTATATATTTAGTAATGGGTTTTTTAGAAAAAACCACTTTATTGTCTCCTGCTATATCCCCCTGCCTGGCAGGGGGAGCATTTAAATAAGATGTTTATTTAGCGATAAAGATCAGCGACGGATAGCGCGTTTATTCTCCGGCGTGGCTTTCGTCGTTTTAGGCGTGACGTGAACACGGAACAATTTATTCTGCTCAGTTCCCTTAATAATATATTTATGTTTTTCAGCGTTGGTATTATTCAGATCGGTGAACTTATCTGGTGTCCCGGCATCCGCCATCTGCCAGGTAAAGTTATAATTACTGACATCGCACTCAGCCGCCGCTGTGGCGGCACATTCCAGTACCGCTTCAAGGGTGCCGCCTACCACTGGAGTGTTGGCGTCATTGGTACCGTTGAGTTCATCAGTCGGTTTACCACTTTCATTCACCACATTGATAGTGACAGAACGTAGCTTATTAGAAATTGTACCGTCTGCGGCGGAGTCGCCGCCCACCCCAGAAGATGCAGAAGTTAATAAGACAGTGGCAGGCAAGAATGCACTATCCGGCGTCCCCGTTGCCGTCTTAATTCGGTAAACGATTTTAATTTTTTTACCACCTGCATCAGCAGGAATGGTAAAAGCCGTCCCGGTTGCCGCCGGGGTTCCAGAAGGATCGGCGGCCTCATTATCCACCAGATACCATTTAATATCGTCGGCATTATTCATTTTATCCAGCGATAAGGGATCCCCATCCTCATCCCTAATAAAAACATCCGCTATCTGGAGGGTTGAACCGGTCGTCAGTTCCCCAGACACTTCTATTTTTTTTGCATTAGTAGTTGCCACAGGACGGTGACCAACAGAAGCAGGTGTAGCAGAAGAAGCCATATCATTGGCTCTGGTATTCGCCACCGCCTCTACTGAGACCACGGATGCACAAATTGCTAACGTTAATAAAGATCTTTTGAAGTACAAAACAATTCCCTTTTATTAAATCATTAGAAATAATTACGAGATTTATAATCTCACGGGCTAAAAATTCAGGGTTATTCAATCATTTTAACCGCCTGTGAAATTATGCCCTTCGCCATGCTAATTACTTAGCTTTACTGGCAAAATCCGATCTCCAAGTGTAAAGTTTATTCAGAAACGTCAAGCAATTTAAATCTTTCTTGTTTTGCCAGAAAAGCTAACAACCCCCCACTGGTTTAATAACACAGTATGTAAAACACCTTAAATATTTATATTTTCGGCTTCAACAAAGAGGAATGATGATGAAAAGAGCCATAATAGTCTCAGTATTAGAGCAAATAGAAAAAAATCTTGAAGAGAGGATTGATATTGAAAAGTTGGTTGTTATAACAGGTTATTCGCGAAGGAGTTTGCAGGATTTTTTTAAAGAAAAGTGTGGCGTCTCTATCGGAAAATATATCAGACAGCGCAAGTTGAGCAGAAGCGCCACTCTGCTAAAGCTGACCTCTCAGTCGGTCACAGATATCGCGTTCAGAATGGGGTTTGATTCAGTGCAGTCCTATAGTCGAGAGTTCAAAAAAACATTTGGCGTCAATCCCAATAACTATCGCAAGGCTGATTTCTGGGATCTCAGAAACCTACGGCCTCCCTACTGGCTTGACTGCGATGAGCATTATCAGTTCGAAATTTGTCAGCTTACGTCAAAAGAAATTTTCGGATTTCAAACATCTCATCAGATCGCAACAAATGACCTTCCTAAAAAAGCGTCGCCTATAAAATGGAAAATTATTCATGAGACGCTCAGGACGTGGGGCGAAAATGTTTATTGTCTCTCGTCTTTTAAGCCGGATAATACCAAAGACCAGGTCATCGCCGTAAGCAGTTTTTTTGGTATGGAACATAATTCCGTCGATGGAGGCAAAATACCCATGTCGAGGGTAATAAAATGTGGTAAATATGCAAAATTCCATTTCGTTGGTCATAAGGAACAATATCAACAATTTTCCAATACAATATATATGTGTATATTACCAAAACTGAATCTTATCAGGAGAGAAGGAGAAGATATTGAATACTTCCATTTGGCCTCCGTCCAAAAGCAACAGAATAATGAATCCATTGTCGATCTTTATTATTACATCCCTGTACTGTAATGACTTCGTACCATCCACGCATTTCATCTGAAAAGTCTTCTCTTTTCAGTACGGTAATAAAACTCTCAGTATTGATTCTGGTAAAATAAGTGGCTATTAATATAGTTAACGTTTTGAAAGAATTGAAAAAATAAATTGCGTGCATGCGACACCGGGGACAGATTTCTGACAGTACTGTACGGTGTAGTGATCAGGTAATATTGGCTACAGTTTACGGTAAAAGCAAAGTCCATACTTTAACTATTAACGGGAGTATGCTGGCCGGGCGGCTTGCGGGGCCTTCATGCTCCCACATTTACAATGTTGGTATGATTACATTCTCTCTATACTTTACTGTGCTAACCTTTTATCTCGTTGAGATACCGTTTAATTTAAATGTTCTCTTTTTGATGTACATTATAAGAGGAGACATTATTCATATTTTCGAAATCAGGGCAGACGATATGTATACAACCATCAGAAACACAACGCTAGCAATGGTAGCTTGTTTTTCGTATATCGCACATGCCAGTACCCACCCTCCTCTTATTATCACCAGGGGAGCCGGAGGAGACGCCTCCGGAGCCGCAGTCATTCATGATAATTGGCGGCATGGCACTCCTGACCTGGTCAATCTTACCGATATCCCCATAGATAAAATCAGACCAGAAAAATACCGTTGTGTACTGATTATTGGGCAAGGAGCTATAAAAGAGATGCTTCTTGCGAACAATGCCTCAGCAATACTTTCCGGAAAAACTGTTGGTCTTTATACTCATCTGATCGATCAGAACACGCTCAGATTACTTCGGCAATTGCAGAAC
The DNA here is from genome assembly GCF_046548235.1 of Salmonella sp. SAL4457. NCBI lineage: Bacteria > Pseudomonadati > Pseudomonadota > Gammaproteobacteria > Enterobacterales > Enterobacteriaceae > Salmonella > Salmonella sp. SAL4457. The sequence continues at coordinate 626,547 of NZ_JBGDZO010000001.1, read as the reverse complement.
AAAGTGAGATTCAATCTCTTTTTTACCCGCTCGCAGATAACTCTACTAAAACTAAGGAACATTTCAGAATATAATTTTTTGAGTTCTAAAGTAAATAATGTCTGGGGACAAGACTCACTAGCAATTGAAACAGTGGCACCTGACAGGGGTAATATACCGGAAAAAGCGCTTCCCCTCAAAACAACAGATTATGTGATCTGGCTGGGTGGAAACTATACTACTTCCTCTGGTACGCAGCGTATCTTCACAAACGATCAGATTGTTGTAGCCCTGAAACCACTACATAATGTTATTTCATCAAATGCATCGATTGCTATTATGCTTTCACCACGTTTTTTTGATAATAGCATGAGTAAAGAAGCAAAAGTTAAACGACTGAAGGCAGTGCTTAACACCTTTTCGCGAAACAGGGTCACATTTTATATGAGTAAGAAGATGCTTGCTAATCTGAAAGAATTTGATTTGCCTGTTCAACTATCCCCTTCTTACGCAGAGCTGATGCGAATGCCCTGGGCCAGCGCTACCCGGCATTTTGCCTCTGTGGATCAATATAACCTGTTTGCTGATCTCATACCTAAAGTCACGCCGTTTCTTCTTGAACCGAATGATGCCGATCAAGCTCTCTATGCGACGGATTATCTTAATACCCGGCGTGTAAGTCTGACCCAAAATATTCTTAACCATGGTTGTGACTAAATAAAACGCGCAGAATCCGGGATAGTTAGCAATCCAAAACAGACCGTTAGCCATGAGTACTGTTTATCTTCACTATACAGGGAACAACCAAATTACTGACGACACAAATCAAGCCGATACCCGGAATTCGGCTATACAGGCGCTCTATTCAATTCAGGCCCAGAAACAATCCGGTCCCCATACAGGACACGGCCTTCCAACTGCTTTAGCGCATTACCAGTCCAGCTTCGATGCGCCTTCTGTCGTCTGCACTATTTCACTGGTTTTAATAACGCGATGATAACCATAAACATCAGCGTATTTCGTCATTCCGGTTGCGGTGTCAACCTCCGGCTTACCCTGCGTTTCAATAATCTCTCCCGTCCGGGTCGTCATGGTATAGGTCGTTGTACATCCGGCTAGCATCAACACTGATAAGCTAAGTACCGTAATAAGTCTACATTTTTGCATTTCTCGTTTCCCTGACACCTCTATTTTTGATGTACTTTACCGAATACCGCAACGGCAAGATGGATGATTAGGGCTATTGCTCCCTGTTTGCCCGTATCTGATTGGCTCAGGTTTTTTGATGCACTGCGTTAATCCGGCAGTAATCGCTCCAGCACATCCCCAGCCAGAAGCACGCTCTCCTGAAGACGCTCCAGGCTATACCCCGCTCGCGCCTTGGCGGAAAGTCCCGCCATTAGCGTCCCCATAAAGTCCGTCGTCCGGTCAGCCTCTTGCGGATACCGCATGGCGACATAAGTGCGAATCAGGTTTTCAGCAGCGATGTAAAACTCGCAGGCGGCCTCTCGTGCCGGTTTATCGTTACAATGAGCGCCCTCCAGAACCAGACATCCAGTGGCATCAGGATCGGCAGCGTAACGTCTTGCCGCTTCCATCAGCACATCGATAAGGCACTTCGCGGTCGGGCGATCGTGACGCAGAAGCGCCCCGAGCGGAATCGCGTCGGTCATCCTGTAACGTTTTAATACGCGAGTATACAGCCCCAGCTTGCTGCCAAACGCCGCATAGAAACTGGGAGGATTGATCCCGAACGCTTTTGTCAGATCCGCTACGCTCACCGCGTCGTATCCGCGCGAATGAAATAAGTGTTGAGCGGTTTCAATGGCTTGCTCCGGATCGAACTGGCGAGGGCGACCCGGCGTTCGGCTATGTTTTGTAGTCATCACTACATAACTCCTTGACGGCATGATTTCATTACGCATATTGTAGTGGCTACTACAATATCATAAAGGACATCCTGATGACGGTATTTCGCAACAAATCTGTACTGGTTTTAGGGGGAAGTCGTGGTATCGGCGCGGCTATTGTACGACGCTTTAGCGCTGACGGCGCATCGGTCGTTTTCAGCTACGCCGGATCGCGCGAAGCCGCCGAAAAACTGGCAGCGGAAACCGGAAGCATCGCCATCCAGACGGATAGCGCCGATCGTGATGCCGTCATCAGCCTCGTGCGTGAGTACGGACCACTGGATATTCTGGTCGTCAATGCGGGCGTGGCTCTCTTCGGCGATGCGCTGGAACAAGATAGCGATGCGATAGATCGTTTGTTCCGTATTAATATCCATGCGCCTTACCATGCGTCAGTCGAAGCAGCCCGCAACATGCCGGAAGGTGGACGCATTATTATTATCGGTTCCGTGAATGGCGATCGGATGCCCGTACCGGGAATGGCCGCGTACGCCGCCAGTAAATCAGCCCTGCAAGGGCTGGCGCGCGGCCTGGCCCGTGATTTTGGCCCCCGCGGGATTACGATAAATGTGGTGCAGCCAGGCCCGATTGATACCGACATCAATCCGGAAGATGGCCCCATGAAAGAGCTGATGCACAGTTTCATGGCGATCAAACGACACGGAAGACCTGAAGAAGTGGCTGGAATGGTGGCATGGCTTGCCGGCCCGGAAGCCTCTTTCGTCACCGGCGCGATGCACACCATCGATGGTGCCTTCGGCGCCTGACGGCCAGGCGAATATCATACGGTTGCCGTCTACGCTCCGGCAACCGTGTTAGAAGCTGTTCATGCGAGAAAACATCCGCAAGCGCCGGGATCAATCGTGGATTTTAACGCCAAGACAACCGCGAACAAATTCAGGATTAAAATGCTTCACCGCTTCGCCAACGTAGCCTAAATCAAGGGCGTTGATTTGAGCCATTTCGTTATCCGTTAGTGAGAAATCCCAGATAGCAAAGTTCTCTTCAATACGTTCCTGTCGAGTGGATTTAGGAATAACCGTGACGCCACGCTGCACGTTCCAACGCAGGACAACCTGCGCGATGGTTTTTTGATGGGCATCGGCAATCCTTTGAAGCATGACATTTTCATACGGTTTATGTCTCCCGCCGCCTAACGGCGCCCACGCTTCAGGCTGAACGTTATAATGCTTCATGGTTTCCAGCGCGGCGGGTTGTGCAAAGTATGGATGCAATTCGACCTGGTTTACCATTGGCGTAATTCTGACGGTTTCACAGAAGTTGGCTAACACATGCGCATAGAAGTTGGACACGCCAATGGCTTTTAGTTTACCGGCTTCATAAGCGTCTTCCAGCGCGCGCCACGCGCTAAAATAATCACCCATTGCCTGATGCAATAAATAGAGATCAAAATAATCTAACCCGGATTTTTTCAGCGACGCTTCAATACCTGCTTTGGCCAGATCGTAGTTAGCCATATCTTGCACCCACAGTTTAGAAGTAATAAATAACTCCTCACGGGTACACAGACCTGTCGCGATGGCTTCACGAACAGCGTCACCAACGGCATCTTCATTGCCGTATACCGCAGCGGTATCGATAAGACGATAACCGCTGCGAATAGCGCTTAACACTGACTGCTGACATTCTTCTTTGTCGGTTACCTTAAAAACGCCAAAACCAACCATAGGCATTTTAAGGTTGTTACTTAATATTGAATATTCCACGCTAAAGCACCCTTTCGTCGTAAAGACGCCATGATAAGAGCAAAATACAGGTACAATGAGTATTGTTAAATCCGATTATATTTATACAAAAAGTTCATTAATAACAGTTGTACAGATTTTTTATTGCATCCAAACGTTCAGTGCTTGCTATATCCTCGCCGTGTAGCACCTGTTTGATAATGCCTTTTACTTATGCGTCAAAAACCAGTACCGTCATTTTGACCGTCTGTGAAAAAGTTTTCTGAACAGGCAATGCGATATCCGGAATAATATTTTTTAGCGAAGAGGCTCCGGCTGGCTCAGCGCCGTTTTGCACCAGTCATAAAAAGCGCGTACCGCAGGCGGCAGAAACCTGTTTTGCGGATAGACCAGCGCAAGCGGCAAATCATAAAAATGGTTGTCCATGCAGGTCACCAGCGCCCCGCTGTGCAGATACGGCGCAACCAGATAGCTGGCGACGCGAATTAACCCCAGTCCCTGTATTCCGGCCTGAATATAAGCGTCCGTATCATCGACAACCAGCGTCTCCTGCACCCGTATCGCGTAATCCTTCCCTTCACGCGTAAAAAACCAGTCGGTGGTACGCCCGGTGCGGTGGTTCAGGTAGCCGACCGCATGGTGCTTTTGCAGATCATCTAAATTTTCAGGGCTACCGTAACGCTCAATGTAAGTGGGCGATGCTGCTATCACCCAGTTAAAGCTGGCAAGTGGACGGGAAACCAGCGTGGTGGAATCATCGATCCTGCCGGCCCGAATCACGCAGTCATACCCTTGAAGGATAATATCCTCCACGCTATCGCTGGAACAAAGTATCAGCTCCAGCTCCGGATACTGGCGCAAAAAGGCCGGGAGCGTGGGAATAATGCAATGTCGGGCGAGAGATTGCGGCATCCCCACTTTAAAACGCCCTTTGGGTTGTGCCGCCCGGCCGGGAAATGACGACTCCATGGCCGCGATATCTGCCAGCACTCTTTTGCACTCTTCGTAGTAACGCCGCCCCTCTGCGGTCACGCTAAGTTTGCGGGTTGTACGTTGCAAAAGTTGAATCTTAAGCCAGGATTCCAGTTCTTTAACCACTCGCGATACCGTTGAGCGCGGCACGCCAAGCACTTCGGCGGATCTGATAAAACTATGGGTATCCACTACGCAAACATAGACCTGCATCGCTTCCAGCTTGTCCATTTTCCCCCCGCCAATTATCCCATTTATCAGAACAGTCTAACCCGTCTTCGGCGTCTTATCGAACGCAGATCCCTGACGTAATCTCTATCTACAGGTGAATCAACACAGAGAGGTGCAAATGAAACAATCCAATAATCAGGTGGGTGAAAAAGTATTGGTGCTGGGCGCGGGACAACTGGGGGCGTCAGTGCTGGCGTCGTTGGTTCCGGCGGTCACACAGCGTAATGGTTCCGTTTGCGTTATTGTGTCAGGGCGATCCAGGGATAAACAGAGCAAACGACGTTCCAGCATTCATCAACAACTGGCGGATGCCGGTGCGCGGTTTATCCCGGTCGACATCGCAGACAGTTCGGTTGCAGCGTTAAAAGATCAATTCCACGGTTTTGATACGATCATCAATTGTATGGGGTTTGTCGCCGGTGCGGGTACCCAGATAAAAATCACCCGCGCGGTACTGGAGGCGGGCGTTAAGCGCTATTTTCCCTGGCAGTTTGGCGTAAATTACGATGTGGTCGGCAAAGGCAGCGGCCAGCCGGTGTGGGACGAACAATATGACGTCAGGACGCTTTTGCGCGAGCAAAACGTCACGGAGTGGGTGATTGTTTCAACCGGTATATTTACCTCTTTTCTCTTCGAACCGGCCTTTGGTGTGGTCAACTTAGCCCAAAAAACCATCAATGCCCTCGGCGGATGGGAAATGCAGGTCACTGTCACGTCGCCTGCGGATATTGGTCACCTGACCACTGAAATTTATCTGCATCAGCCGCGTATCACTAACGAAGTCGTCTTTGTCGCGGGGGAAACGACCTCTTATGCAAAACTGGCGGAAACGGTCGAACGCGTGACGCAGCAAACTTTTACCCGAGGCGTATTGACGCTACCTGACTTACAGGAGCAGCTCCGTTTACATCCGCATGACCCAATGCTGCGCTATCGCGTCGCCTTCGCGCGTGGTGACGGTATGTGGTGGCCGATGAGTGACACCTGGAATGTACAACATCATCTGCCGACACAGGATATTGCCGCCTGGCTGAAAACACAGCAATGAGAACGGCGGCATCAGGCGCTCGCTTAATCCCCATGCCTTCTGCCAGCATCAGGCGGCGGGCGTGGCTACCTTGAGTTAACAAGAAACCAGTACGCATCAGTGCTTCACGATATACATTGTACGGCTATAGGCCACATCTTCCGGGTTAGTAATGGGGTATCCCTTTACCCACGGTTTAATTAACCGGCCATTGGTATACTGATAAATAGGCGCTATAGGCGCTTGTTCCGTTAAAATTTTCTCCGCTGCATTGTAATCCGCGTTACGCGCTTCGGCGGTATTTTCCATCGTCGCTTGCGTCAGGATTTTGTCATAAGTCGGATTAGTAAAGCGTGAAATATTCCCCGTATGCGTGGACGTTAATAAGGATAAGAAAGTCGACGGTTCGTTGTAATCACCCACCCAGGAGGCGCGAATAACATCAAAATTACCGGTATTCCGGCTGTCGATATACGTTTTCCACTCCTGGTTTTGCAATTTCACATCCACCCCCAGATTTTTCTTCCACATTGACGCCACCGCAATCGCGATTTTCTGATGGTTTTCTGAGGTATTGTAAAGCAGAGTTAATTTAAGCGGCTTCTGCGATCCGTAGCCTGCTGCACGCAGCAATGTTTTCGCCTGGGCGTTAAGTTCTTCCTGGCTCATTTGTTCAAACGGTGAAGGATCGGGCTTAAATCCTGCCGTGACATCCGGTGTAAAATGCCAGGCCGGTTTTTCACCGGTACCTAAGACTTTTTCCGCCATCAAACGGCGATCAATGGTCATACTTAGCGCCAGACGAACGCGGGAATCCGCCGTCGGCCCTTTCTGCGTGTTAAACGCATAATAATAAGTCCCTAATTGCGGCGGCGTATAAACTTGCCCTGGAATATCCTTCAATAATTTCTGGTACATATTTTTAGGGAAAGATTCGGTGATATCAATATCACCGGCAAGGTAACGTTTCGTCGCAGCCGATTCCTGGTTAATGGGTAAAAATGTTACTTTTTGCAGTACCGTTTTCGCGTTATCCCAGTAATGCGTATTAGGCACGACCACCAGTTTTTCATTTACCACGCGCTCTTTAAGCACATACGCGCCATTGCCAATCAGTTTTCCCGGCTTCATCCAGTCTTTGCCGCTTTCGACATTCGCTTTTTGGACCGGATAAAAGGCAAAACTGGCGGTCAGACTGGCAAACCAGGGCAACGGCTTGTCAAGCTGAATACGCAAAGTGTGCACGTCCACGGCACTGACGCCAAGCTGATCCGGCGTGACTTTACCGTCGATAATGGCTTGCGCATTAGTGATGCCAGCCAGAGCGGCAAACCAGGCGAAGGGGGAAAGCGTTTTGGGATCAACCAGGCGTTGCCAGCTATAGACAAAATCCTGGGCGGTCACCGGCGTTCCATCGGCCCATTGCGCATCATCCCGCAACGTAAACGTCCAGATACGATTATCATTGCTCTTCCACTGGCTGGCGACGCCAGGGATAATTTCACCCTTTTCGTTCTGGTTAACCAGCCCTTCAAACAGATCGCGGATCACCTGAATTTCAGGCAGCCCAACGGCTTTCGCTGGATCTAACGAAGCGGGCTCATCTTTGATATGACGCACCAGTTCTTGTTTCTCTGCCAGTACCGTTCCGCCGGGAACATCCGCAGCATATGCCAGGGAAAAGCTGCTAACCAACAGCGCACAACAGGTTACTGAAACAGAATGCCTCATAGAAGTTCCTCAAAGATGAGTTAAATGACAACGTAATTATTTGTTTCAGCAGAAAGAAATGCAATTATCTTCCGCCAGAAAGTTGATATCGCGCCATACAAGAGGGTAAATAGAAACCATTTGATAATCGGCGGGTTTTACACAACACTACGATGATTACCCTACTGGTCTCAGCTTCGGGAAACGCGTATGACTGTCACCCGCCCCCGTGCCGAGCGCGGCGCATTTCCGCCAGGCACTGAACATTATGGACGTTCGCTACTAGGCGCGCCGCTAATCTGGTTTCCGGCGCCTGCCGCCAATCGCGAAAGCGGTCTGATACTGGCTGGCACCCACGGGGATGAAACCTCATCCGTGGTGACGCTCTCCTGTGCGTTACGCACCTTAAATCCAACCCTTCGCCGTCATCATGTCGTACTTGCCGTTAATCCTGATGGCTGTCAACTGGGGTTAAGGGCAAATGCGAATGGCATTGATCTAAACCGTAACTTTCCCGCCGCCAACTGGAAAGCGGGTGAGACAGTTTATCGCTGGAATAGCCGCGCGCAAGAGCGTGATGTCGTGCTGCTAACCGGCGACCATCCCGGCTCAGAACCGGAAACCCAGGCGCTTTGCCAGTTAATTCATCGACTCCAACCCGCCTGGGTCGTCTCTTTTCACGATCCGCTAGCCTGCATTGAAGATCCACGTCGCAGCGAGCTAGGCGAGTGGCTAGCCGATGCGTTTGCGTTGCCGCTGGTGACCAGCGTAGGTTACGAAACGCCCGGTTCGTTTGGCAGCTGGTGCGCAGACCTCAACCTGCACTGCATTACCGCCGAGTTTCCCCCTGTTTCCGCCGATGAAGCCAGCGAAAAATACTTGCTGGCGATGTCGAATCTGCTCCGCTGGCATCCTAAAGATGGAGTTGACCCGTCGTAAAGCGTAGCGCGGGCTCAACATCAACCGCCAGCCATGTTGGGCCATCAAGATCGGCGAAGCTCACCTGCGGCATAAGCGGCAGCGCGGCGCTAATCGCTCTTGATGTACAGAGCATACAGCCCAGCATCAGGCCGAATCCTTGCTCCCGCGCCTCCGTTGCCAGCGCCAGCGCCTCAGTCAGACCGCCGGTTTTATCCAGCTTAATGTTGATCATATCGTAGCGCCCCGTCAGGGCTTTCAGACTACTGCGAGTATGGCAGCTCTCATCTGCACAGATGGGCAACGGATGAATAAAATTTTCCAGGGCGGCGTCATCCTGCGCGGGCAGCGGTTGCTCCAGCATCGCGACATTCAGATCCGCCAGTAACTGGCAACGCGCCGCCAGCCCCTCCGGACGCCACGATTCATTGGCGTCCACAATGAGCGTCGCCTCCGGCACCGCCGAGCGGATCGCCACCATACGTTCGCTAATCAGACGAGCATCGAGTTTAATTTTCAGCAACGTCGCCCCTTTTTCCCATAGTGCCGCCGCACTGGCAGCCATCTGTTCCGGCGTGCCTATCACTACCGTTTGCGCGGTAGTAAAAACCGGGGACAGCGTCACGCCGAGCAGCCCGGCAAGGCTTTGCTGCCGCTGGCGGGCCTGCAAATCCCATAAGGCGCTATCCACCGCGTTGCGCGCCGCGCCTGCCGGCAACAGTTTCTGCAATGCTTCGCGAGTCAGCCCGTTTTCCAACTGAGGCACAATACTCATGATTTGCGCCATGACCGAGGCATCACTTTCACCATAACGTGGATATGGCGTACATTCCCCGATGCCTTTTACGTCCTCTTCTTCCAGTTCGACAACGACAACATGCGCTTCGCTTCGGCTACCACGCGCAATAACGAAAGGCGTATGTAACGGCCAGGTTTCCTCATATACCTTAACAGATCTCATCTCTTCCCCTCTGATAGCGCCGGACGCGGCTTGCTACAAATAGTATTTGCCGTGTTAATGAATAATGACTTAAACTGGATTTCGACGTTAACTATAAGTAAATAGGAACATAATTATGTCACAGACTGTACATTTCCAGGGTAACCCGGTCACCGTTGCCAACGTTATTCCGCAGGCTGGTAGCAAAGCACAGGCTTTTACTCTTGTCGCAAAAGATTTGTCTGACGTTTCCCTCAGCCAATATGCAGGCAAACGCAAAGTGCTGAATATTTTCCCAAGCATTGATACTGGCGTATGCGCCGCATCAGTTCGTAAGTTTAATCAACTGGCCACAGAAGTGGAAAATACCGTCGTATTGTGCGTTTCTGCTGACCTGCCTTTTGCACAGTCGCGTTTTTGCGGCGCGGAAGGCCTGAGCAACGTTATTACGCTTTCCACTCTGCGTAATAACGAGTTTCTGAAAAACTACGGCGTCGAAATCGTTGACGGCCCGCTGAAAGGTTTGGCGGCGCGCGCAGTCATCGTGCTTGACGAAAACGACAACGTTATTTTCAGCCAGTTGGTGGATGAAATCACCCACGAGCCGGATTACGACGCCGCGCTTAATGTCCTGAAGGCATAAGCCAGCGCCTGCTGGCGCTACGTTTGTCAGTACTACAGGCGGTGCTCTTTTGTCACAAGAAGGCCTCTATCCGGAGGCCTTCTTTTTTTCTACTCTTCACCCTTCTTCTGGCTCAGACCATATTCACGCAGCTTATTGGCAATCGCTGTATGCGATACCCCCAACCGTTTCGCCAGTTTACGCGTACTCGGATAGCTACGATAAAGCTGGGTCAGGACAGAACGTTCAAAACGACTGGTAATGTCATCCAGCGAGCCTTCCATCGCATCCTCGCCGACTGCCACCGTCGCGGCATCGTAGTCAGGCAGCAGGATGTCCTGCGGACGCAGCTCATACCCTTCCAGTTGCGTCAGCGCCCGGTAAATCGCATTTTTAAGCTGGCGAACGTTACCCGGCCAGCCGTAACGAGTGAGGACCGTACTCAGATCGGCAGACAGTTTCGGTCGCGGAACGCCCTGTTCGTCGGCAAAACGCGCCACGAACAGTTCGGTCAACGGCATAATATCCTGCGGACAATCGCGCAACGGCGGCAAATTAAGCGTCAGAACGTTAAGTCGATAATAGAGATCTTCGCGGAACAGTCCTTTTTGCACCAGCTCCACCAGATTTTTCTGCGTGGCGCAGATAACGCGGACATCAACATGAATTTCGTGATCTTCGCCGACGCGACGGAACGTACCATCGTTGAGAAAACGCAGCAGCTTCGCCTGCATACGCGGCGACATTTCGCCAATTTCATCCAGCAGCACCGAACCGCCATTCGCCTGTTCAAAAAAGCCTTTTTTACCTTCCGGCGCATGGCCAAATAGTTCGCTTTCTACCGCATCTTCCGGGATTGAAGCGCAGTTGAGCGCCAGATACGGCTTCGCTGAACGAGGGCTTGCCTGGTGACAGGCATAGGCGAAAAGATCTTTGCCGGTTCCCGTATCGCCGGTAATCAGCAGCGGCGCGCTGAGCATCGCCAGTTTGCGCGCCTGCTCAACGACGTGCTTCATCTTTGCGCTCACGGCAATAATCTGACTAAACGCGCTCAGATCCTGCGTGGACAAATTCTGTAGCTGCTGCCCCATACGAATCGTGGAACGCAACATCACGACCGCCCCGGTCAACACGTATTCGTCATTTTCGTTTTGTAAATGTACCGGCGTAATCTCCATCAGGAAGTTTTGCCCGTTGATCACGACATGTTCGTTATGGGAGCTTTGCGGGTTACCGTCCAGCCAGCGCTGAAAATTGAAGCCGTTGATTAATTGTGCGGCGGTATGGTGCCGCATTCGCTCCTGGCTCTGGGCAAAAAGCTGACAACTCGCCGGGTTCGCCATCTCCACTTTACTCTTCATATCCAATGAGAGCACCGGCTCCGGCAACGCCTCAAGCAGCGCGCTCAGGGCCAGATGTTCACGTTCGGACGGCATCCAGGGAACGGTACGGACATCCGTTACGCCGGAAATACGGCGGATTTCGGCCATCAGGCTGCTGAAGTCGGTGAATTCCAGCTCAGCAAAATTAAGATAAATTCGCCCAATGGGATCAATCTCGATTCCGCGTAAATCAATGCTACGTAACACCAGTAAATCAAGTAATTCGCGGGTCAGACCAAGTCGGTCTTCACAAAAGACTTCCAGACGCATGGGAACCTTCACCTGAATAATGAACCATTAAATAGATGATAAGCCACTATTCGGCTGGCAGGAAGGATTCTGTCAACAAATATTGACAGCATGGCGGAAAAACGGGCGCTGCGGCGTAAAGCCAGGCAATCAGCGCCCTGTGGAAGGTCATTTCTCAGGCGACGACTTACTCTTTTGCAGCGTCTCTTTTAGCTGACCGATAAGCTGACGACGAAAATCACCGAGACGTGGTTTATCGTTGTCGATCCACGGCAATGGTCGACATAGCTCCATCGCTTTTATTCCCAGTCGAGCGGTAAGGAGGCCTGCGCCAATCCCCTGCGCCGCGCGCGTGGACAAGCGTGCGGCCAGATCCTGAGACATCCAGTCCATACCGACTTCACGCACCAGCTCACTGGCCCCCGCGAACGCGATATTCAGCAACGCCAGACGGAACAGACGAAGGCGGCTGTAATAACCAAGTTCAATGCCATACAGCGTTGCGATACGGTTAATCAGGCGTAAATTACGCCAGGCAATAAACGCCATATCCACCAACGCTAACGGACTGACGGCGATCATCAGAGTCGATTCCGCGGCGAAACGGCTAATCTCACGTCGCGCCTGCGCGTCAAGTACCGGCTGTACCAGATGCGCATACAAGCCGACGATTTCCCTGTCGTTTTGCGTTTCGTGAATAGCGGCATACCAACGTTGTAATGCCGGATGTGATTGATCAATCCCCGCCTGCTGCGCCAGTTTTTCGCAAAATGCGCGACCTTTCCCGACGCTATGGCTATGTAACAGTTCACGCGCCTCATCGCGCTCATGCGCCCGCAGGCGCAAGCGCCATAATCGCCGCCACTCCGTGACCACCGATCCCACGCCAGCGCCAACGATCAGCGCGCCTGCGGCACAGCCGCCTAAAGCGACCCAGTCCTGAGTTTGCCAGGCATTCATTGTCCACTGTACGCCTTGCCCGACCACGCTCACGCCAAACAGCGCCAGCCCTCCCATCACCATTTTACGCCACAGGCTGCGTTTGGGGCGCAGCGCGGCATCGACCGCCGCTTCTGCCGCGCCTTCGTCTTCCGGGGGCTCATCGATAGCCGCAGGCGCAAATGTACGCGACTCCGCTTCGCTGAAAGTTTGCTGCGCTTTGAAGGCCGACGTAGACTCCTCCTTTAGCGGTTCTGCAAAATCAATACGCGGTTTTAACGGTTCGCTCATCGCAGCTTATCTCCTATTAAAAACTCCAGCGCAGCGTCCAGACGAATATGCGGTAACGGTTTATCAACATCCATCACCTGCGGACGAAAGGCTTCGAACTGAAAGCCCTGCTTATCCCAAAACGCTTGTCCCGGCAAACGCGAAGGCACTTCGCCGGGGTACACGGTTAACGGCGCGCCGTCACTCAAACGGTTTCCACGTAAAGCCGGGATTTTTTCACCGTTGACCTCAATCACGCCGCTGGTGGTCGCCTGTACCGACGCCAGCCCCAGGCAATCCATACTAATGCCTTCAAACGCGGCATTTTGCCAGGCATCCTGAATAAGCTGCTGAAGCAAGGCCACCATATTGGCATGTTGGTCGAGGGTGACATGGTCGGCTTTCGTCGCGGCGAACAGCAATTTATCAATCACCGGCGAAAACAAGCGGCGAAACAGAGTTCGCTGGCCATAGTGAAAACTTTGCATCAGCTGCGTTAAAGCGAGACGCATATCATTAAACGCCTGCGGCCCGCTATTAAGCGGTTGCAGACAGTCGACCAGCACAATCTGGCGATCAAAGCGTAGAAAATGATTTTTGTAGAACCCTTTGACCACTTTTTCGCAATAGTAGTTAAAGCGTTCGCGCAGCATTCCAGCGTTGGTCTGCTTATCCGCCTGCGCCAGTTTTGACTCGCCGAAGGCGTCCACATCCGGCCACGGGAAAAACTGCAACGCTGGCGCACCCGCCATATCGCCCGGCAAAACAAACCGTCCAGGTTGAATAAAATGCAATCCCTGCGATTTACACTGATGCAAATAATCCGTCCAGGCGGCGGCAATCTCCGCCAGCCGGTTTTCATCGGCGGGTGCCAGCGGATCGAGCCCGTCGCAAAGTTGCCGCCATTTTGCGGCCCACTCAGCGCGTTGTCCTTGTAACAAGCCGTTCATCTGACGGGACCAGCTTAAATAATCCTGAGCCAGCATGGGCAGATCGAGTAACCATTCCCCTGGATAGTCCACAATCTCCAGATACAATGTCGAGGTATCTTTAAAATGGCGCAGCAGCGAGTCGTTGGAGCGATAGCGCAACGCCAGCCGAATCTCACTGACGCCGCGCGTCGGTGTGGGCCATGCGGGAGGATTGCCATAAAGCTGAAGTATCCCCTCATCGTAGGTAAAACGGGGAATACCAAAATCACGTTGAGGCACGCGCTTTACGCCAAGCAGGCGTTCTTCGCGTACCGCGCTGAGCAACGGTAAGCGCGCGCCCGCGTGGACATTAAGCAACTGGTTAACCATCGCCGTGATAAACGCTGTTTTACCGCTGCGGCTCAACCCGGTTACGGCAAGACGCAAATGCCTGTCTACCCCACGATTGACCAGCGCGTTGAGTTCAGTTTTAAGTCGCTTCATTGACATCCTGTTGAGCCTGAAGAGAAGAAAAAATAATAACGAGCCTGCGTTATAGATATGTGCAAAAACGTTATTATCAACTACCCGGGGAGATCAACAACGGCGCATTAAGCGCCGCGGTTAGTATGAGTATTGAGCAATAGATTATCTATTTTTTTACTTTCGGCATATCAAGACGACTGATGCCGCCCATATTCATCGCGTGCGTATACCCCATATCAAGCAACATTTGTTTTGCCATGCCCGACTGTCGTCCGGAGTTGCAATATAACTTTACCGTATCGTTCCTGTCTGGAACTACCGTTTCGATATGAGATTTAATCTCCTTCAATGGGATATTAATCGCGCCCTGAATATGCTCACGCTGATATTGTTCCGGAATGCGGACATCTATCCAGTATTCTGCGGCATAAAGCGGCATGGCTACGAATAACGCTAACGCAAATATTCCTTTTTTCAACATACTTCCGTCCTGACACGTAATGTATTTCGCACACACTATACGCCAGAGCTTAACGAAATATTATGACCAGACTCGCTATTTGTAACGCTGCGAAATTTTATTCGCCGCCTTACGAAGTACTGGCTCCAGCGCAAACGCCAGCAACATTTTTAGCGGACGACGGGCGACGGATTTTACCGCCCATCCCGCCACGCCGGCAGGCCCGTAGCGTAACGCGGTCAACAGAACCAGCTTACCTGCTATTTTGAAGCCGGGCTTCACCTTCTGCCCGGCGCGTTGCCAGCGAGTATTCATCTTCACCTTCCCGATATAACACTTAAAGTTGACGGAAACGACTACGCAGTGTGAACGTATCTGACGTGACGTAGCGTTCCATTTCTCGCAAACGCTTTTCGCCTGCGGCAAGCTCTCTGTCTACGGTATCCAGCAGTTCGCCGCTGGTCGGCTGCGGTTTGCCTGCGGCCACATTATCCGGCATAGGGTCCAGTACAAAAGACAGAACGATATAGGCCACTACGGTAAAAAACGCCAGCCCAAAGAAAATCGACAGCACGACCAGAATACGCACCAGTTTTACCGGTACATCAAGGTAGTCGGCGATCCCGGCGCAAACGCCACGCACCATGCCCTTTTGCGGCATACGCCATAGTTTTTTATTCAGATTGATTCCACCCATTAGCGCTCTCTCCAGTTCGGATGCTCTGCATCAAGAATGTCTTCCAGCGCCTGAATGCGCTCGCGCATACGTTGCGCATCGTCTGTGAGTTGCAGTAAGCGTTGCTGCTCGCTTTGCGACAGTTCTCCCCGACCGGCGCGGTTGCTGTAATGCAGCCACAGCCAAATCGGTAACACAAACAACACAAAAATGGTTAACGGGATGGCCAGAAATAGCGCGCTCATGCGTTCTCCTTACACCTAAAGCTGATGAGCGACGGCGCGTACCGGCGCCGCCATTGTCATTATTGATTATCTTGCTTCATTTTGGCTTTCAACTGCGCAAGCTGCTCGCTGATTTCATCATCGGCTTTCAGGTTGGCAAACTGTTGGTCCAGCGATTGCTGCTTACCAAAACGATGGCTTTCCGCTTCCGCTTCCATTTGATCGATACGACGTTCAAAGGATTCAAACCGCGCCATGGCTTCATCCAGTTTGCCGCTGTCAAGCTGACGACGGACATCGCGGGAAGAACTCGCCGCCTGATGACGCAGCATCAGCGCCTGCTGGCGAGCGCGTGTTTCGCTGAGTTTGTTTTCCAGCTCGCCAATCTCTTTCTTCATGCGCGCCAGCGTGTCATCCACCAGCGTGACTTCCTGTTCAAGCGTAGCAATTAAATCGGTCAGCTTTTGTTTTTCAATCAATGCGGCGCGCGCCAGATCGTCTTTATCTTTGCGCAGAGCCAGTTCCGCTTTTTCCTGCCACTCGGTCTGCTGAGTCGTGGCCTGTTCAATACGACGGGATAACTGTTTCTTTTCCGCTAAAGCACGCGCGGAGTTCGAGCGAACCTCCACCAGCGTATCTTCCATCTCCTGAATCATCAGGCGCACCAGCTTCTGCGGATCTTCCGCTTTTTCCAACAACGCATTGATATTGGCGTTCACGATGTCGGCAAAACGAGAAAAAATACCCATAATTCAATCCTCACATAATGTTCTGATAACGGGCGATGCCCTGCTACATGATTAATACAATTTGCGTGCCAACTTTTCATGTCACTGATAATAAAGAAATTGTTTCGTTTTACCTCGCCAGCAAAAAAGGATAAAGTGGTGAAAAACACTAACAAGTGGCGATTTTCATCATGGCTGAATTTAAAGATAACCTGCTCGGCGAGGCAAACCGTTTTCTTGAAGTACTGGAACAAGTCTCCCGGCTCGCGCCGCTGGATAAGCCAGTGCTGATTATTGGCGAACGCGGGACGGGTAAAGAACTTATCGCCAATCGCCTGCACTATCTCTCTTCACGCTGGCAGGGGCCGCTTATCTCGCTTAACTGCGCGGCGCTTAACGAAAACCTGCTGGACTCCGAACTGTTTGGTCATGAAGCGGGTGCTTTTACCGGGGCGCAAAAACGCCATCCCGGTCGCTTTGAACGCGCCGATGGCGGCACGCTGTTTTTGGATGAACTGGCGACAGCGCCGATGCTGGTACAGGAAAAGCTGCTGCGGGTGATTGAATATGGCGAGCTAGAGCGCGTCGGCGGCAGCCAGCCGTTACAGGTTAATGTGCGATTAGTATGCGCCACTAATGCCGATTTACCCGCCATGGTGAAGGAAGGGACATTTCGTGCCGATCTGCTCGACAGGCTGGCTTTTGATGTTGTACAACTGCCGCCGCTGCGCGAACGCCAGAGCGATATTATGCTGATGGCCGAGCATTTTGCTATTCAGATGTGTCGTGAGCTACGTCTGCCCTTATTTCCCGGTTTTACCGATCGGGCAAAAGAAACGTTGTTGCATTACGCCTGGCCGGGTAATGTCCGCGAGCTGAAAAACGTAGTCGAACGTTCAGTGTATCGCCACGGCAGCAGTGAACATCCTTTGGATGAAATTGTTATCGATCCTTTTCAACGCCATCCCGCCGAACCGCCCACGCCCGCCCTGCCAGCGGCATCCGCCACGCCTGACCTGCCGCTCAAATTACGTGAGTTTCAACTGCAACAGGAAAAAGCGCTGCTGCAACGTAGCTTACAGCAGGCGAAATTTAACCAGAAACGAGCCGCCGATTTGCTGGCGCTCACCTACCACCAGTTTCGCGCCTTGCTTAAAAAGCATCAGCTTTAGCTATTTCTCCGGCTAATTGACGACATTTACGCCAGTTATCCACCGACATTTTTACGTGGCGGGCCGAAGTGCGATACACTTTGCAAATTGAACTTCAAAAACTTAACTATTATGCGCCTGGTTTTATCGTCTCTGATCGTGATAGCGGGTCTACTAAGTAGTCAGGCTACGGCTGTGGCTGCGCCCGAACAAACTGCGAGTGCAGATATTCGCGATAGCGGCTTTGTGTATTGTGTCAGCGGGCAGGTCAACACCTTTAATCCGCAAAAAGCGAGCAGCGGCCTCATCGTCGATACCCTGGCCGCCCAGTTATATGATCGCCTGTTGGATGTCGATCCCTATACTTATCGTTTAGTCCCAGAGCTGGCAGAAAGCTGGGAAGTGCTGGATAACGGGGCAACGTACCGTTTTCACCTGCGCCGCGACGTTTCCTTTCAAAAAACAGCCTGGTTTACGCCGACCCGAAAACTCAATGCTGATGATGTCGTCTTTACCTTTCAGCGGATTTTCGATCGTCGACATCCGTGGCATAACATCAACGGCAGTAGCTTCCCCTACTTTGATAGCCTACAGTTCGCCGACAATGTAAAAAGCGTGCGTAAGCTGGACAATAACACCGTTGAGTTTCGCCTGACGCAGCCAGACGCCTCCTTTTTATGGCATCTGGCTACACACTACGCTTCCGTCATGTCCGCTGAGTACGCCGCGCAGCTTAGCCGAAAAGATCGTCAGGAACTGCTAGACCGCCAACCGGTCGGCACCGGGCCTTTCCAGCTTTCGGAGTACCGTGCCGGGCAGTTTATTCGTCTCCAGCGCCACGATGGGTTTTGGCGCGGCAAACCGCTGATGCCGCAAGTGGTGGTGGATTTAGGCTCCGGCGGTACCGGGCGTTTATCGAAATTACTGACCGGTGAATGCGATGTTCTGGCCTGGCCCGCCGCCAGCCAGCTAACTATTTTACGCGACGATCCGCGTTTACGTCTGACGTTGCGCCCGGGGATGAATATCGCCTATCTGGCCTTTAACACCGATAAGCCGCCGTTGAATAATCCCGCAGTGCGCCATGCGCTGGCCTTATCGATCAACAACCAGCGTCTGATGCAGTCGATTTATTACGGCACGGCGGAAACCGCAGCCTCCATTTTACCGAGAGCCTCATGGGCTTACGATAACGATGCCAAAATTACGGAGTACAATCCGGAAAAATCGCGCGAACAGCTAAAAGCGCTGGGCATTGAGAATCTTACGCTGCATCTCTGGGTGCCGACCAGTTCTCAGGCCTGGAACCCAAGTCCGCTAAAAACGGCGGAGCTTATTCAGGCGGATATGGCGCAGGTTGGCGTAAAAGTGGTCATTGTGCCGGTTGAAGGTCGTTTTCAGGAGGCGCGCCTGATGGATATGAATCACGATCTGACCTTATCCGGCTGGGCCACGGACAGCAACGATCCGGATAGCTTTTTCAGACCACTGTTAAGCTGTGCGGCCATCAATTCGCAAACCAATTTCGCCCACTGGTGTAACCCTGAATTTGACAGCGTGCTGCGTAAAGCACTGTCGTCGCAGCAGTTGGCTTCGCGCATAGAAGCATATGAGGAAGCGCAGAATATCCTGGAGAAAGAGCTGCCGATACTGCCGCTGGCATCATCACTACGCCTGCAGGCTTACCGCTACGATATTAAAGGGCTGGTGTTAAGCCCGTTCGGCAATGCGTCTTTTGCCGGCGTCTCCCGCGAAAAACACGAAGAGGTGAAAAAACCATGATTATCTTCACCCTGCGTCGGTTATTGCTGTTGCTGGTGACGCTATTCTTCCTGACCTTTATCGGCTTTAGCCTGAGCTATTTTACGCCGCACGCGCCGCTACAAGGCGCATCATTATGGAATGCCTGGGTTTTCTGGTTCAACGGTCTGCTGCACTGGGACTTTGGCGTGTCCAGCATTAACGGCCAGCTGATCTCCGAACAGCTTAAAGAGGTGTTTCCCGCCACGATGGAGCTGTGCATTCTCGCCTTTGGTTTTGCGCTGATGGTCGGCATCCCGGTCGGGATGCTGGCTGGCGTGACGCGTAGCAAATGGCCGGATCGTTTTATCAGCGCGCTGGCGCTATTAGGTTTCTCAATTCCGGTTTTCTGGCTGGCGCTTCTGCTCACACTGTTCTTTTCGCTCACGCTAGGGTGGCTGCCGGTATCCGGGCGATTTGACCTGCTTTATGAAGTTAAACCGGTTACCGGTTTCGCCATCATTGACGCCTGGATTTCAGATTCGCCGTGGCGTGATGAAATGGTGATGAGCGCCATACGGCATATGGTTTTACCGGTGCTCACGCTTTCCGTCGCGCCGACCACAGAAGTGATCCGCCTGATGCGAATCAGCACTATTGAGGTCTACGATCAGAACTACGTTAAAGCGGCGGCCACGCGCGGCTTGTCGCGCTTTACGATTTTACGCCGTCACGTGTTGCATAATGCGCTGCCGCCGGTCATTCCCCGTCTTGGTCTGCAGTTTTCAACCATGTTAACGCTGGCGATGATTACCGAAATGGTTTTCAGCTGGCCAGGGCTGGGACGATGGTTAATTCACGCCATTCGTCAGCAGGACTATGCCGCTATTTCCGCTGGCGTGATGGTCATTGGGTCGCTGGTTATTGTGGTCAATGTGATTTCCGATATTTTGGGTGCTATGGCTAACCCTCTGAAACATAAGGAATGGTATGCCTTACGATAGCGTATACAGCGAAAAGCGCCCGCCAGGCACCCTGCGCACTGCCTGGCGTAAATTTTATAGCGACGCGCCTGCGATGGTGGGTCTGTATGGATGCGCCGGTCTGGCGTTGCTGTGTATTTTTGGCGGCTGGATCGCGCCCTATGGTATCGATCAGCAATTTCTGGGCTATCAGCTACTGCCACCCTCCTGGTCACGCTATGGCGAAGTCTCCTTTTTTCTGGGGACTGACGATCTGGGGCGCGATGTGCTGAGCCGCCTGTTAAGCGGCGCGGCGCCCACGGTCGGCGGCGCGTTTATCGTAACGCTGGCGGCTACGCTATGTGGATTAGTCCTCGGCGTAGTGGCAGGCGCGACGCACGGTTTACGCTCTGCCGTGCTGAACCATATTCTGGACACGCTGCTTTCCATCCCTTCGCTCTTGCTGGCGATTATCGTCGTGGCATTTGCCGGCCCACATCTGTCACACGCGATGTTTGCCGTCTGGCTGGCCCTGTTGCCGCGAATGGTACGTTCCGTCTACAGCATGGTGCATGATGAACTGGAAAAAGAGTACGTCATTGCCGCCCGTCTGGATGGCGCGACAACGCTGAATATTCTGTGGTTCGCCATTTTACCGAATATTACCGCCGGTCTGGTCACCGAAATTACCCGGGCGCTGTCGATGGCGATTCTGGACATCGCCGCGCTGGGATTTTTAGATCTCGGCGCGCAGCTTCCCTCTCCTGAATGGGGCGCCATGTTGGGGGATGCGCTGGAGCTAATCTATGTCGCGCCGTGGACCGTTATGCTACCCGGCGCGGCGATAACGCTCAGTGTTTTACTGGTAAACCTGCTCGGAGATGGGATTCGTCGTGCGATTATTGCGGGGGTGGAATAATGCCGTTACTGGATATCCGCAATCTCACCATTGAATTTAAAACCAGCGAAGGTTGGGTAAAAGCGGTCGATCGCGTCAGTATGACATTAAGCGAAGGTGAAATTCGCGGCCTGGTAGGTGAATCGGGTTCCGGAAAGAGCTTGATTGCTAAAGCTATTTGCGGCGTCGCGAAAGACAACTGGCGAGTCACTGCCGACCGTATGCGTTTTGATGATATCGATCTGCTGCGCCTCTCCTCACGTGAACGGCGTAAGCTGGTCGGACATAATGTGTCGATGATCTTCCAGGAGCCGCAGTCGTGCCTTGATCCTTCCGAACGCGTCGGCCGCCAGTTAATGCAAAATATTCCCGCCTGGACCTATAAAGGCCGCTGGTGGCAGCGTTTAGGCTGGCGTAAACGGCGTGCAATTGAATTACTGCACCGGGTGGGAATTAAAGATCATAAAGACGCGATGCGCAGTTTTCCCTATGAACTGACCGATGGTGAGTGTCAGAAAGTTATGATCGCTATCGCGCTGGCGAATCAACCGCGACTCCTGATCGCTGATGAACCCACCAACTCAATGGAACCAACGACGCAGGCGCAAATTTTTCGCCTGCTGACCCGACTGAATCAAAACAGTAATACCACCATTCTGTTGATTAGCCACGACCTGCAAATGCTGAGTCAGTGGGCTGATAAAATCAACGTTTTATACTGCGGCCAGACGGTAGAAACCGCGCCAAGTAAAGATCTGGTGACGACGCCACATCATCCTTATACGCAGGCGCTTATCCGCGCGATTCCGGATTTTGGCAGCGCGATGCCGCATAAAAGCCGTCTCAATACGCTGCCGGGCGCGATCCCGCTACTGGAGCAGTTACCGATAGGTTGTCGTCTGGGGCCGCGCTGCCCTTACGCGCAACGAGAATGCATTATCACGCCACGCTTAACCGGCGCGAAAAATCATCTCTATGCCTGTCATTTTCCGCTGAATATGGAGAGAGAGTGATATGGTGGAAACTCTGCTTGAAGTGCGCAACCTGAGTAAAACCTTTCGCTACCGGACAGGATGGTTTCGCCGCCAAACCGTAGACGCCGTGAAACCATTAAGCTTTACGCTTCGTGAGCGTCAGACTCTGGCCATTATCGGCGAAAACGGTTCCGGCAAATCCACGCTGGCAAAGATGCTGGCCGGCATGATTGAACCCACCAGCGGCGAGCTTCTTATTGACGATCATCCCCTGCATTACGGCGACTATTCGTTTCGAAGCCAACGTATTCGAATGATTTTTCAGGACCCCTCAACGTCACTGAATCCACGTCAACGTATTTCACAGATCCTTGACTTCCCCCTGCGCCTTAATACCGATCTGGAGCCGGAACAGCGGCGTAAACAGATTGTCGAGACGATGCGTATGGTGGGGCTATTGCCCGATCACGTGAGCTACTACCCGCATATGCTGGCGCCGGGGCAGAAACAGCGTCTGGGCCTGGCCCGCGCGCTGATTTTACGCCCTAAAGTCATTATCGCGGACGAAGCGCTGGCTTCGCTTGATATGTCCATGCGCTCGCAGCTCATCAATCTGATGCTTGAATTGCAGGAAAAGCAAGGCATCTCCTATATCTATGTCACGCAGCATATCGGCATGATGAAACATATTAGCGATCAGGTATTAGTGATGCATCAGGGGGAAGTGGTTGAACGCGGCAGCACCGCCGATGTGCTCGCCTCTCCGCTACATGAGCTTACCCGCCGTTTAATCGCAGGCCATTTTGGCGAGGCGCTGACCGCTGACGCATGGCGAAAGGATCGCTAAGCGAAACAAATACCCTCAGTTCGATTCTCTGAGGGTGTTCATGCGACTGCCCAACAGCAGTGTTTCAACCTCTTCTAACGCAACGGAAGGAAATAACGTGCCCTGGGTTGCCCAAATGCCTGCCGTTTTTAACACCGGCAAATAGCGTGTGTTTTCCTGGCCCCCCACCACGATCTTGTCACAATAACGCCGGATATGTTTGACAAGCAGCGGAAACGTCATTTTTTCAATTTGTGAGACAAAAAAGCTGCGATCAAGTTTTACGCCGCTAAAACACCCGCAAACTAATGGCGCAGCAGTTGCATTCCCTACGCCCAGGTCGCCCAGCCATAATGGATTAGGTTGCTTATGAAGCGCGTGTATTAAAGGATCGATTAAGGCGTTATCTTGACATGAAAAATGTTCAGCGACCTGCAGCTCCACAAATAGCATGGCGTGTAGTAATGCGCGAATATCTTTATCCTGAAGGACAAGCTGCGCCATACCCCGATCAATATTTACGATACAGAATAGGCCGTGGCGTAGAAACCAGCCATGTTTGGCCGCGATTGTCCGCAACAGATCAAGCAGAAAACGGCGCTTCTGCGAATTGTCCCATGACGAGATAACAAACTCAGGGTGTAGCGGACGAGCGGGCGACGATGCAAAATGGGTAATAATTTCGACGCCCAGTAAATCCCCCTCCATTGCCCTTATCGGCTCTGCCATAAAAAAATAGCGCATGTGACCACTCCACTTGATCTTAACTCCCTGATAATGCGCTTTTAACGCAAATCAATCAATAAAAACGATCAATATATAAAAAATGATCGAAAAAAACAATATATGTTAACTTCATGATAACTTGCTAATTTTATGTTTTGAGAATGTTCTTCTATTGCTATAAGGAAATTTACATACTACGCCGAACAACGCTAATACGACGGCATGAGACCATCCGTAAAGCCAGGTTTTTCTTGTCAGGCAGAGGGGAAAAATCAAGGCGAGTTAATGTTGTTACACCATTGCGAGGCATTTCACCCACTATGGCAGCGCGGCATCGCCAACCCTAATGGCGAGTTGCATCTCCGCTGCAGGCTGTCCAGATCCCCCGAACGACCTTTAAACGAATAGCAACTCTCAATAATTGATCGGTAAATCTGTAGCGAATGAGCCCCGGCGATTCGCAGAAAAGAACGGAACTAAATGCTATTTTTTTAATTCATTCTTTAATACTTTAGCCACAAGAGTCCCCTCCTCAGGTGCGGCTAGTTTAAAACGTCTTCCTGGCGCAGGTGTCTGTTCTTCCTCTCCGATTAACGCATCAAGATCCGTAATAAGTGACTTATAATATTCAACATCTTCAGTATTTCCTTCGGTCTCGGCCCGCTTTAATTTTATCATGTGATGGGCCTTAATTTGCTCTTCCAGTTGCCTTGTTGCAAGAGAAACGCTTCGCTGTTGCCGTGATTCTTGTGATAACACGATTTGATCGCCATCCACAAAGAAAAGAACCCCCTCTTTAACCAGAATATTACCTAAGATATTTATATCATGCATATAAACCCCCCGGGATTTAAGAAGCGCCTCCGCCATTCGATAGTTATCTTCATCTTCAACATCGAACTCCTGACCTTGAATATATTTTGAAACTAAAACCGTAACGTCTTTACCATTAATATTCATGATGGCCGAACGAGAAAAATTCTTGTCGCCATTGGCCATATTCAAATACTTACTGACACGCTCAGGATGACAATTACGATGTTCCTGAGAGTTAACATCCACTTTTATTCCCCGCTCATTAATTGGAATCTTAACAACAAAGTCATCATGTAACCGATAGACTGTCCCATAACTTCCGCTACCTATTTTATTTTTTTCAATATCACGCATGCGAATATTTTTCTGAAACTCCGGCGAGTTAATAAACGCCTCTATTGCCGCTGGTTGTGATGCATCCGTCTGATCAATAGCGCCGCTCTCATCACCAGACGCCGTGGCGGGCGTGGTCAGGAAGTCTATCAAACGTTGCTCAAAAGCCTCATAGATTCCATTACTACCTGCCTCGCTCGGCGGTAGATTATCATTACCCAAAGCGGCAAGCGTAATTTCCCCGTTATTATAATTAAACATCGTTTCTTTTAAAAAATCGACGCAACGTTCAGAACACTCCGTCTCGGTCACTAATACTCCGTCGTAAAA
Source organism: Salmonella sp. SAL4457 (assembly GCF_046548235.1). Classification (NCBI taxonomy): domain Bacteria; kingdom Pseudomonadati; phylum Pseudomonadota; class Gammaproteobacteria; order Enterobacterales; family Enterobacteriaceae; genus Salmonella; species Salmonella sp. SAL4457. The sequence goes on along the minus strand of NZ_JBGDZO010000001.1, from coordinate 601,451 downwards.
CATCTGTAGTAGTAACATATTTTCTTGATGTGCTAATACCTCTACAGTGTATTTATCTATTGTTTCAGGCCTGGAGACATCAATAAGTTTAATATATCCAAGAAGGGGGCGCCATCGTGTACAGTCTTCATCTCGCTTCGAAAATGGTCCTGGAGAGAAAGGCCCTTTAATATCGGGATGCTCTTTTTTTTGGCACAGTAGATTATAGATTTCTCTATAATCAGAAATTAAACTTCGCCTGGTAAATATATTCCTGAAAAAATCTATAAATTTCTCACACGTTGAAAAAACATGTTCTCTTTTATTATCGATGATATCTCTTAAATACCTTTCTGATATCTGGCAACTATGATTTCCGATATGAAATGTAAACGGCATATGTCTCATCCTCTGAAAATTTATTATAATACACATGCAAACATATAAAAACCTGATTTGTAACTACTGTAATCACCTGATTTCCAAAATTTTTCATATTCAGTATTACTCTGCATCAATAAATAGAGAAAACCTTCAGCACCTAAAAAAGAAATTATTTTTGTTAAGCATTTGCTGGTTAAAATTACATGTCCATAACATCGCTAATAGGTGAGGTAAACCATTTGGATGAATATTCAGGCTTCCTACAGAACCTTTATTTGTCTGGTGGAAAGCGCATCGCTATCGTACTTGCTGTCCGTCCCGGTGTCTCTGGTTGGATGAGGCGAACCTTACACCAGCTGGTATACTGCACCGTAGGGCCTGTCCCATTAGACTCTTTGATTTGCCAGTTTGGCCCCGGGGAGTGCTCAAAATCCTCAGGGACTTCGTTACCGTGTGGTTTTAGAACGTCACCTGCCGGTGATAGCGGCGGAAAAATAGCGTGACACACGGGGCCAGGAGTGGGATATAATTTCAGACTAATTTCGAATAATGTTGAAAAGTTGCTGTTAACCATTGTTCGTAAAAGCAAAAAATAAGCAATGACTATAAGGATTAAAGCTATGGGTTTTCTTTCCGGTAAGCGCATTCTGGTCACTGGCGTGGCCAGTAAACTGTCCATCGCCTACGGTATCGCACAGGCGATGCACCGCGAAGGAGCTGAACTGGCGTTCACCTACCAGAACGACAAACTGAAAGGCCGTGTAGAAGAATTTGCTGCCCAGCTGGGTTCCAGCATCGTTTTACCGTGTGATGTCGCTGAAGATGCCAGCATTGACGCTATGTTTGCAGAGCTGGGTAACGTTTGGCCGAAATTTGACGGTTTTGTACACTCGATCGGTTTCGCGCCTGGCGATCAGCTGGACGGCGATTATGTTAATGCGGTTACCCGCGAAGGCTTTAAAATCGCTCACGATATTAGCTCTTACAGCTTTGTTGCCATGGCGAAAGCCTGCCGCACCATGCTGAATCCGGGTTCTGCGCTGTTGACCTTGTCTTATCTGGGAGCGGAGCGCGCCATCCCGAACTACAATGTCATGGGTCTGGCGAAAGCCTCTCTGGAAGCCAACGTGCGTTATATGGCAAACGCTATGGGACCGGAAGGGGTTCGCGTCAACGCCATCTCTGCGGGTCCAATCCGCACGCTGGCGGCGTCCGGTATTAAAGACTTCCGTAAAATGCTGGCGCATTGTGAAGCCGTTACGCCAATTCGTCGCACCGTGACCATTGAAGATGTGGGTAACTCAGCGGCGTTTCTGTGTTCCGATCTCTCGGCAGGCATTTCTGGCGAAGTCGTCCATGTTGACGGCGGGTTCAGCATTGCGGCAATGAATGAACTGGAACTGAAGTAAGCGCATTAAGTTTATTAGCGGGCGGCACGGCTGTGCTGCCCCATTCCCCTCACTCACCGCTCATCTCGTTATATAGCGTTCTGATATTTGTTATCACCTAACAATCTTTCATCCCTTTCCCGCATACGCCAGGATAATCCAGCATAAACGATCCGACGCCGAATCATTATCGATCGCCATTTCATCCTCGGGAAACCCTATGGAACAATGCCGAAAAGCGGGTAAAAGCCACTGGTATCATGAAACACAATCCACTATGTCGTCACAACCCCCGCTTTCGCTGATGCCGGAAGCCGCGTATGTTAACGATCGTTTTTACTGGATTTAACGGTATCAGAAACCGCGTTGACGCCTTTTGAGTCATGGTTAAAGCCCGCTCGCCAGTTGGCGGATGTCTTATTTCCCCGCACGGTTCTCAACGACCGGCTTCATACGTTTAGCACCTATGAACGTATGAGCACCGCGCTGACCGCCGCTCAGGTATTTGGGGTTCAGCGTTTGTGCCGCCATTATGCCGCGCGTCTGGCGCCGCTACCTGGCCCTGACGCCTCAAGAGAGAGCAATCAACGGCTGGCGCAAATTACGCAATACGCTCGTCAGCTTGCCGGCTCCCCCTCCGTTATCAATACGCGAGCCCGCGAACAGCTTGCAGAGGTGGGATTAACCGCCCGGGATACCGTACTCATCAATCAGATCATTGGGTTTATCGGTTTTCAGGCGCGGGTAGCGGCGATATTTCAGGCGTTTTGCCGTCTGCCCGTGCGCGAACTGCCCGGCCAGGAGATGCAGCGCTTTGCCAGGGCCGCGCGGTTTCAAAACCCCCAGACGATATGGCGGCCCGCCGCCAGTCTGGTAGAATATTCTCCCGCCCATACCAAAGTTCGGCGGCAATATTCGTCTTCACAATGCCAAATAATGGCGCCGGTACTCATGCGCGATCCGTCTTCATTCGCGTTACTCGAACGCATACTGACCAGCACATTACACACTGCGTCGCTCCCTTCTTTACTTCCACTTATCACGCTCCTCACATCACGTATCAACGGCAGCGCCGCCTGCTTTAACGAACAGGCAACCCAACCTGGCGCGTGGCGTCGCGCTGTCATCACGTTACGCCAGGAAGACGACGACATCGCTCGTTGGGAACTTGAGCCTGCGCTGACACAGGCGATACAATGGCTCACCAGAGCGCCCGATCGCTTTAGCGCCGCGCATTTTTTCCCGCTACTCACCAGGGGAGTTTCATCGGAGCAGGCCATTAATATGTTAGGCTGGTGCGGCGTGTGCGGATGGTTAAATCGTTTAAAAATCGCGTTGGGCGAAACCTATTAACTCATCCATTACTGAAAGAGCGCTTGCTGCGCCAGGCAGAATCGCGTAAAACTGTCAGCCGCTCTTTTGGCTACGAAAATAGACGAATATGTTTCAGGACAACCCGCTGCTAGCGCAGCTTAAACAGCAACTGCATTCCCAGACGCCGCGCGCTGAAGGGGTCGTAAAAGCCACGGAAAAAGGCTTTGGCTTCCTTGAGGTTGACGCGCAAAAAAGCTATTTCATTCCTCCGCCGCAGATGAAAAAAGTGATGCATGGCGATCGTATCGTCGCGGTCATCCACACGGAAAAAGAACGTGAGTCTGCCGAGCCGGAAGAACTGATCGAACCGTTCCTGACGCGTTTTGTGGGAAAAGTTCAGGGTAAAAATGACCGCCTGTCCATCGTGCCGGATCATCCGTTGCTGAAAGACGCGATTCCCTGCCGCGCCGCGCGCGGCGTTCAGCATGAGTTCAAAGAAGGTGACTGGGCGGTTGCCGAAATGCGCCGCCATCCGCTTAAAGGCGACCGTTCGTTTTACGCCGATTTAACGCAGTACATCACCTTTGCCGACGATCACTTTGTTCCCTGGTGGGTTACGCTTGCCCGCCACAACCTGGAAAAAGAAGCGCCGAACGGCGTAGCGACGGAGATGCTTGACGAAGGGCTGGAGCGTCAGGATCTGACCGCGCTGAATTTCGTCACTATCGATAGCGCCAGCACTGAAGATATGGATGACGCGCTTTATGCTGAGGAATTAGCGGACGGCAGACTCCAGCTTACGGTGGCTATCGCCGATCCTACCGCCTGGATTGCCGAAGGCAGTAAGCTGGATAACGCCGCGAAAATTCGCGCCTTCACCAACTACCTGCCGGGCTTCAATATTCCTATGCTGCCACGTGAGCTGTCTGACGATCTGTGCTCACTGCGCGCCAACGAAGTGCGTCCGGCGCTCGCCTGTCGCATGATAATCGCCGCGGACGGCACCATTGACGATGATATCGCCTTTTTTGCGGCCACGATCGAATCGAAGGCCAAGCTGGCGTACGACAATGTCTCCGACTGGCTGGAAAATAACGGCACCTGGCAGCCGGATAACGAAGGCATTGCCCAGCAGATTCGTCTGTTGCACCGTATTTGTCTAAGCCGCAGTGAGTGGCGTCATCATCATGCGTTAGTTTTTAAAGACCGCCCGGATTACCGCTTTGTGCTTGGCGAAAAAGGCGAAGTACTGGATATTGTGGCGGAACCGCGCCGTATCGCTAACCGTATCGTAGAAGAGTCGATGATCGCCGCTAACCTTTGCGCCGCGCGCGTACTGCGCGATAAGCTCGGTTTCGGTATTTACAACGTACATACGGGCTTCGATCCCGCGAATGCCGACGCGCTGGCCGCGCTGCTGAAAACGCATGGTCTGCATGTCGATGCCGAAGAGGTGCTGACGCTGGAAGGCTTCTGTAAACTGCGTCGCGAACTGGATGCGCAGCCCTCCGGTTTCCTTGACAGCCGCATTCGTCGCTTCCAGTCTTTTGCGGAAATCAGCACCGAGCCGGGGCCGCATTTCGGTCTTGGTCTTGAGGCTTATGCCACCTGGACCTCTCCCATCCGTAAGTATGGCGATATGATTAACCATCGCCTGCTGAAAGCGGTCATCAAGGGGGAGGCTATTGCGCGTCCGCAGGAAGATATCACCCAGCAAATGGCGGAACGCCGTCGCCTGAACCGCATGGCGGAGCGCGATGTCGGCGACTGGTTATATGCACGCTTCCTTAACGATAAGGCGGGGACAAATACCCGTTTCGCGGCAGAAATTATTGACGTCAGCCGCGGTGGTATGCGTGTGCGACTGGTCGATAACGGCGCTATCGCCTTTATCCCTGCCCCGTTCCTGCACGCCGTTCGCGATGAACTGGTATGCAGCCAGGAAAACGGTACGGTACAGATTAAAGGTGAGACGGTTTATAAAGTGACGGATGTCATTGATGTCACTATTGCGGAAGTTCGCATGGAAACCCGCAGCATTATTGCCCGACCGGCAGCGTAACCACGCTTAGCTCGCTCAACGGCCTTTGCTGAGAAGGCAAAGGCCGTTTCTTTTCTTCTTCTCCCTTCCGTCATGCTCTAAGTTTAATCTTATTCAAGCGCCTCATTTCTTGTTATTTTTAGCTGGCGACTATGCTTTTTCCAGAATCTGGATTACATATGAATACATAGATAAAACAATACGTTCAGCCATAATTACCCTTATTTATAACATGGCTAACCTTTCTTTTCGGGCACCTGGCGCTTAAATGGGATGGTACGCATGATGAAACAGATTCAGGAACAAACGGCGCTAAATCCCCTTCACTCTCACTGGCGTCTGGCTGATGACCGCAACGTGCTGTATCTCTCCCCGACAGGTGAAACGGATACAGAAAAAACGGTCGAGCTATCGCCGGAACAAGCCGGGCGTATCCGGGAAATAACGGCGATTACGTCCAGTCTGCTGATAACGTTGTTGATAGAAAAACAGGTTACCGCTGTGCACCTGGTAGGCCGTAAGATTAATAACCGTGAATGGGCTGGCAGCCTGGCAACCTGGCCTGATACGCCTGCCGTCGCGCCAACGCAGGCGCAGGAGCTCTCTTTTGCCGAGCAAATCGTATCAGAAGCCAACTCAGTCATTGCGATACTGGATAGTCGGGGAAAAATCTGTCGATTTAATCGGTTATGCGAAGAGTACACGGGCTTAAAAGAGCGAGATGTAATTGGTCAAAGCGTCTTTAAATTATTTATGAGTCGCCGGGAGGCGGTTGCCTCCCGGCACTACATTGAGAATTTTTTTCGCAATGGCAATGCCTATGAAATCGAACGCTGGATAAAGACTCGTAAAGGTCAACGCCTGTTCTTATTTCGTAATAAATTTGTCCATAACGGTAGCGGAAAAAACGAAATTTTCCTGATCTGCGCAGGCACGGATATCACCGAAGAAAGGCGGGCTCAGGAGCGTTTACGCATACTGGCGAATACAGACACCGTCACCGGCCTGCCCAATCGCAATGCTATTCATGAATTTATTAATCATGCTATTGCCTCGGCTGGCGAGTCGCAGGTGGGTATCGTTTATCTCGATCTGGATAACTTCAAGAAAATTAATGACGCCTATGGGCATATGTTTGGCGATCAGCTCTTACAGGCCGTTTCGCTGGCGCTGTTGAGTTGTCTGGAGGAAGATCAATTGCTGGCCAGACTGGGGGGAGATGAATTCATTGTCCTCGCTGCCCATACGTCTCAGGCCGCGCTGGAAGCAGTAGCCTCACGAATCCTTACCCGTCTGCGACAACCTTTTCGTATTGGACTCATTGAAGTTTACACGGGATGCGCCATTGGCATTTCGTTGGCCCCCCGGCACGGACAGGACAGCGAAAGTCTCATTCGCACTGCCGACACCGCAATGTATAACGCCAAAGAAGGCGGCCGCGGTCAGTTCTGCGTTTTTTCGCCGGAAATGAATCAGCGCGTATTTGACTATCACTGGCTGGATACAAACCTGCGAAAAGCGCTGGAAAACGACCAGTTACTTATTCACTATCAGCCCAAAATTACCTGGCGCGGCGAAGTACGTAGCCTGGAAGCGCTGGTACGCTGGCAATCGCCGGAACGCGGATTAATTCCGCCGCTGGAGTTCATCTCATACGCCGAAGAGTCAGGACTCATCGTCCCGCTGGGCCGCTGGGTGATTCTGGATGTGGTTCGCCAGATTGCGAAATGGCGCGATAAGGGGATTAACTTGCGCGTAGCCGTTAACTTTTCGGCGCGACAACTGGCCGACCAGACGCTTTTTACTGCGCTCAAACAGGCTTTGTACGATCTGAATTTTGAGTATTGCCCGATCGATGTCGAGCTAACGGAAAGCTGCCTGATTGAAAACGACACGCTGGCGCTATCGGTTATCCAGCAATTTAGTCAGCTCGGCGCTCAGATTCATCTGGATGATTTTGGCACCGGGTATTCTTCGCTTTCTCAACTCGCCCGGTTCCCTATTGATGCCGTTAAACTGGATCAGGCTTTCGTCAGAGATATCCATAAGCAACCGCTGTCGCAATCTCTGGTTCGGGCGATTGTCGCGGTGGCTCAGGCGCTAAATTTACAAGTGATTGCCGAAGGCGTAGAAAATGCTAAAGAAGATGCCTTCCTGACAAAAAACGGCGTCAATGAACGACAGGGCTTTTTATTCGCCAAACCTATGCCCGCCGTTTCTTTTGAACGCTGGTACAAACGTTATCAGACGAAAAAAATGCGTTAATGGCGGCGATAATAGGGAGAACAGCCTGTGCAGACAGGCATAGCCCTATTTTTCCCTTCTCTTTTCAGATTAATTTCTGCATCATGAATTGAAACCTTTTCTGACATTAAGGATGACAAACATGTCTGATATCGAAGCACAACGAATTGCCGCACGCATTGATACCGTGCTGGATATCCTTGTTGCTGGCGATTACCACTCGGCCATCAATAACCTTGAAATATTGAGAGCAGAGCTGTTAGATCAGGTTAAAGACGGTATCTCGCCATCCCAGGCTCCCGGGTCGCCCTGGGAAATCTGATAGCGATTATTTGTCCGGGATGGCCGTTAGCCCTTCCCGGCTCTCTGACTGTCTGTGACTCCTCTTAACGAATAAAATTAATACTATGAACTCCCGACAACAATCAATTTTGCAAATGGTGGTTGATAAAGGCCAGATGAGCGTTGCTGAACTGGCGAAAATTACCGGCGTATCTGAAGTCACGATTCGTCAGGATCTGAATACCCTGGAAAAGCAGAGCTATTTACGCCGTGCGCACGGTTTCGCCGTTTCGCTTGAGAGCGATGACGTAGAGACTCGCATGATGACGAACTACACGCTAAAACGCCGACTGGCGGAGTTCGCCGCCTCGCTGGTCAGTCCAGGGGAATCCGTTTTTATTGAAAATGGCAGCAGCAATGCGCTATTGGCCCGGACGCTGGCGGAACAAAAAGATGTCACGATCATCACCGTGAGCAGTTATATCGCGCATCTGCTGAAAGAAACCCCTTGCGAAGTCATTCTCCTCGGTGGAATCTATCAGAAAAAAAGTGAAAGCATGGTAGGGCCGTTGACGCGACAGTTTATCCATCAAGTGCATTTCAGCAAAGCATTTATCGGTATTGATGGCTGGCAGGCTGATACCGGCTTTACCGGACGCGATATGATGCGATCGGATGTGGTTAACGCTGTTCTGGAAAAAGGCTCAGAAGCGATTGTCCTCACCGACAGCTCCAAATTTGGCTGTGTGCATCCCTATCCCCTGGGCCCGCTCTCTCGCTTCCATCGTGTCATTACGGATTCCAAAATTTCCGCCAGCGATCAAATGCAGTTAGAACATGCGGGGCTGCTAGTCAATGTTATTGGCTCATCCGTTTAAAATATTTCCCGATGGTTTGCCCTATGGCAAATCATCCTCTCTCTAAGACTTTTCTGACACCCCAATTAAGACTATTTACCTGTTGTAACGAGCGTAACGTCGTAAAATTAATATTAGCGAAATAACAGGAAGTGACTATCACCTGCGTGATATACCCCTGCGCAATCAGGTTTTACGGAAAATCTCTTAACAGGTTTTATTTTAACTATAGTTATAGTGAGCTTAATTCCGTGAATCGTTAATTCAGGAGAGAGTATTATGTTTATGACGAGCAAAAAAATGGCCGCTGCTGTGCTGGCAATCACCGTAGCAATGTCTCTGAGCGCCTGCTCAAACTGGTCCAAGCGCGATCGCAACACGGCTATTGGCGCAGGTGCGGGGGCGTTAGGCGGCGCAGTGTTAACGGACGGCAGTACATTAGGCACCCTGGGCGGTGCGGCGGTCGGCGGCGTGATTGGTCACCAGGTTGGAAAATAATCCAGACGTTTAAATATTGAACGGCTCAAAATAATACGTTTATTCTTTTCAGGTCTGGATTACAAAAATAGACAAAGTTGACTTTTACGCCACGGTAATTTACAACCGTGGCGTTTTCATTAGCCGCCAGCTAATTTTACTTTCATTCCTTTAGCTTCCAGCAATGATTTTATCAAGTCGCGTTTATCACCCTGAATTTCAATAATCCCTTCTTTTACTGCCCCGCCACAGCCGCATTTTTTCTTCAGTTCAGCCGCCAGTTTGGTTAATTCCGCATCATTCATCTCGATACCGGTAATCAAACATACGCCTTTACCCTTACGGCCACTGGTTTGACGCTGAATGCGAACGATACCATCCCCTTTGGGACGAACCGGCGCCGTTTTAGGTTCTTCAATGCGCCCCGTCTGTGTTGAATAAACCAGACGACTATTGGAATCGCTCATTATGCCTCCCGTTTCAGTGACGCGTTAATATCCTTCAGCGTTTGCGCCGGATCTACCGATTGCGTAACCGGGCGGCCAATCACCATATAGTCGACGCCAGCGGATAATGCCTGTTCGGGCGTCATAATGCGTCGCTGGTCGCCTGCCTCGCTGCCTGCGGGCCGAATGCCCGGCGTCACCAGCTTAAATGCAGCGCCAAAGACCTGTTTAAATCTGACCGCTTCCTGAGCGGAACAGACCACGCCATCCAGCCCGCATTGCTGCGTCAGGCGCGCCAACCGCTCCGCATGTTCCGCCGGTGACAACGTCACGCCCAGATCGCGCAGATCGCTGGTTTCCATACTGGTCAACACGGTCACGGCAATGAGCAACGGCGCATCTTTACCGAATGGCGCCAGCGCGTCGCGCGCTGCGGCCATCATTCTCGCCCCGCCAGACGCATGAACGTTTACCATCCAGACGCCCAGGTCTGCCGCTGCAGCGACCGCCCGGGCCGTGGTGTTGGGAATATCATGAAATTTTAGATCAAGAAAGACATCAAACCCACGCTGCTGGAGATCCCGAACGAGTTGTGGACCAAACAGCGTGAACATCTCTTTGCCCACTTTTAAGCGACAATCGCGAGGATCGATTTTATCGACAAACGCCAGGGCTTTATCGCGTTCATGGTAATCCAACGCCACAACGACAGGCGATTCAGTAATAGCGCAGGAAGAAGATGAAGCAGTAAACGTCATGACCAGACCTTCTTGATGATGGGCACCGGAAGTGGCGCAAATTGGATAAACGGCGTGCATTCTACCTGCGGCGCAGGGAAATTAACAGGTTCGATTGACAACCTGATAAGCCCTGGTCGCCGATGCCAGCGTCGTTTCTTGTTTTATGTCATTAAGTATGTTGTAACTAAAGCGAGGCTTTTTTTATATACTACTGCCCATCAAGTCCGCGAATAGGTTTAATGGTCGACCATGCCCGGCAGGACGGACAGTGCCAGTACAAGGTATAGGCGGTAAAACCGCATTTCTGACAACGATACCGCGGTTTACTGCGCACCTGCTCGCCAACCATATCACGCAGTACCATCAGGCTTTCTTTCGCTCGCCCTTCTTCCGCCTCGTTGAGATGGTAATCCATCAGCTTATGGAACACCCGCATGGTAGGATGTCGCTGTAGCTGACGCGTGATATAGACTTGAGCAGCGTCACTACCTTCACGCGCTTCCAGAATATCGGCAAGCATTAACTCAGCGCCAGCACCGGTATTCTCCTCAACGGCGCGGCGTAAAAACTCCGCCCACTCGGCATTTTTACCGAGCTGTTGATAACAGGTTTGCAGCATCTCCAGCGTTTCGCTGACCAGCTCTTTATCCTGAACGATCACACGTTGCAAGCTTTCGACCGCTTTGGCGTAATCCCCTCTCGCCATATAAACGCGACCCATCATGATAGACACCCGGGCGCTATTTTTATCTGCGGCGGCACCTTTTTTCAGCAACGCCATCGCGCGATCCATGTCGTCGTTGCCCATCTGCTGTAACGCTAACTCACAGTAAAAGTGGGCGATTTCGATACGCTGTTTATCTTTACCCAGTTTCACCAGCCGTTCTGCTACTTCGATCGCCTTTTGCCAGTCGCTGGTTAGCTGATAGATTTGCAAGAGCTGCTGTAACGCGCCTACGCGAAATTCCGTTTCGTCGGTAAGTTGGTTAAACATATCTTCCGCGCGGTCATATAAACCGGCGGCCATATAGTCGCGCCCCAGTTGCTGAACAGCCAATAAACGCTGTTCATAGGTCAATGAAGCGCTTTCCATGAGCGTTTGATGAATACGAATGGCGCGATCGACTTCGCCGCGTGAGCGAAACAGATTACCGAGAGTGAGATGAGCCTCAACGGTGCCGGTATCCTCTTTAAGCATATCGAGGAACAGATCCACCGCTTTATCTTGTTGGTTACTCAGCAGGAAGTTAACCCCTGCGACATAATCGCGCGACAGGCGGTTAGCTTCATCCTGTTTTGTTTGTTGCGCACTTCTGCGACCCATATACCACCCATAGGCAGCGGCTACAGGCAACAGCAGAAATAACAACTCCAACATAAATGATTATTCCTTAACAACCGACGAATCGGCAGGGACCGCAACGTCGGTTGCTGGCGAGAGCTTGTTTTCCAGTCGTTTAATTTTACGTTCAGCACGGGCGAGGGAAACGCGGACCCGCAGCCAGAACAGGCCGCAAATCAGCCAGCCAATCGCAAAACCGACGGCGAACAACACAGCAAGCAACGTGGAGATACGATACTCCCCTTGCGCCAGCAGGTAGTTAAACGTCACCTGTTGATCATTCTGCGCGCCCAGCGTCACCGAAATAACAAAAATCGCCAATACCAGTAAGAAAATGAGTAAATATTTCACATTACTTCCCGTTATGTGGTTTGCGCGAATAAATCGTGTCCAACTTACCGCATCCAGCCTTCTAAATTACCATTTTCCCGCCTCGCGCGAAATGGAAATGCGCCCGCCATCAGATGATTTAAGGGCAATAGTCAGAAAATCAACCATTGTCAGCTTTCCTGCTCGCGTTCAGCAATTTCTTGCGCTTCTTCACGAGGCGGCATAAGCGGCCCGCAAATTCGCTGCGCCAGCCAGGTCGCCAGGGTAACTAATAGCCAGGAGATGAGCGTGGCGACCACTAAATCCCGCGGCCAGTGCATTCCCAGAAGCAAACGGCTGCCCATTACGCCGGTCGCCCAGACTAACAAAAACGCGATGGTGAAAGTCCGTCTGCGCGGCCATAACAGACCCACGGCCAAAAGCGCCCAGCTCGCTGCAAACATGGTGTGTCCGGAGGGAAACGCAAAGCCCGTCTCTTTTTGCCAGTGCTGACGCAGGAAAACGGGGATGTTCTGTTGCCCGGCCAACTGTTCTTTCACTAAATGTCCGCGTTCTGTACGCTTTAAAGTGTAGAACTCATCGACGGGAATATGGTGCGTTTTTTCAAGCCAGACCACAAATGGCCGCGGCTCCTGTACGCGCTCCTTTACCCATGACTTCACGCCCTGCCCGACGATAATCGCCCCGCCGAGGATCGCAAACAGCATAATGGCGGCGCGCAGGCGAAATCGCAGGCACCATAAGAACCATCCACAAAGAATCACATGCGTGATAACGCCCCAGGGTTTGGTCACGGTTTCCGTTATCCAGAATAGCGTTTTTAGCCACCAGACCTGATGTCCTGGCTGCCACTGCCAGCCTGATACCCATACGGCAAGCGGCATGATAAGCAACAGGGCGGCGCCTGCCGCGGTGCGCCTCGCAATTGAAAGCATGGATGCTCCTTTTATAAGTAAGTATCACAATCATAACTGAAAATTCTCGCCGGACTGGAAAATTGACAAATTTGTGCCATTCCTGAGCAATTACGTGGTAGTGATTAGGTGATGTCCGCCGCCTTATGGCAAAATAGCGGGATACAAGCCAACAGGCGACGACACCGCAGGCGTCAGCATAATCTGGAGAAATACATGCAGCTTAAACGTGTGGCAGAAGCCAAACTGCCAACCCCATTGGGTGACTTTCTGATGGTGGGATTTGAAGAACTGGCAACCGGACACGACCATGCCGCGCTGGTTTTTGGCGATATTTCAGGTAAAACGCCGGTACTGGCTCGCGTTCATTCCGAATGTCTTACCGGGGACGCGCTTTTTAGTCTGCGCTGTGACTGTGGTTTTCAACTGGAAGCCGCGCTGACGCATATTGCGGAAGAAGGACGCGGTATTCTGATTTACCACCGTCAGGAAGGCCGCAATATCGGCCTGCTTAATAAAATTCGCGCTTATGCGTTACAGGATCAAGGCTATGACACGGTGGAGGCCAATCATCAGCTCGGCTTTGCCGCCGATGAGCGTGATTTCACCCTGTGCGCGGATATGTTCAAATTACTCGGCGTGGATGAAGTTCGCCTGCTGACCAATAATCCGAAGAAAGTCGAAATACTGACCGAGGCGGGAATTAATATCGTGGAACGCGTTCCGCTCATTGTGGGTCGTAATCCAAATAATGAGCATTATCTCGATACTAAAGCGGCCAAAATGGGCCACCTGCTAAGCAAGTAAGCCACCGGTATTAAAGCGCGGGCCTGCCTGTTTACGGCAGGCCCGATAAACGGCTTTAGTTCAGCATATTTCTAATGACATAGTGCAATATGCCGTCATTCTGGTAGTAAGTCAGCTCGGTGGCGGTATCAATGCGACAGCGACAAGGTACCGTTTCTTTGCTGCCGTCCGCTCTCGTTAACATAACCGGAATGGTCGCGCCAGGGCGCAGGTTTTGCAGATCCGCGACATCAATCACCTCTTCCCCGGTCAGTCCCAGCGTTTTACGCGTTACGCCCTGTGGAAACTCCAGCGGCAGGATCCCCATCCCAATCACGTTTGAGCGGTGGATACGTTCGAACGACTCGGCGATCACCACGCGAATACCTAACAGCCGCGGACCTTTTGCCGCCCAGTCACGGCTCGATCCCGACCCATACTCTTTCCCGGCAATTACCGCCAGCGGCGTTTTTTCCTGCTGGTAGAGCATCGCGGCATCATAAATCGACATCGCTTCCGTACCCGGCAAATGCCGCGTCATGCCACCTTCGACGCCGGGCAGCATTTCGTTGCGAATACGAATATTGGCGAACGTACCGCGCATCATCACTTCATGGTTGCCGCGCCGTGATCCATAGGAGTTAAAATCCTTCCGCTCAACGCCGTGGTTTTGCAGATAACGTCCGGCGGGACTGTCCGGCTTGATACTGCCGGCCGGAGAAATATGGTCGGTCGTTACCGAATCCCCCAGCATCGCCAGGATACGCGCGCCGTGGATATCTTTGACTGGCGCAGGCTGGGCCTGCATTTCATCAAAGAAAGGCGACAGGCGAATATAGGTTGAATCCGACTGCCAGCCGTAGGTATCGGACGATTCAACCTGAATCGATTTCCATTCTTCCGTGCCCTCAAACACTTCCGCATACTCTTTACGGAACATATCCGATGATACCAGTTCAACGGCGCGGGCAATTTCCTGCGCCGAAGGCCAGATATCCTTCAGGTATACCGGATCGCCTTTACGATCGTACCCCAGCGGGTCTATCGCGAGGTTAATATTCATGTTTCCGGCCAGCGCATACGCGACCACCAGCGGCGGCGACGCCAGCCAGTTCGTTTTCACCAGCGGATGGATACGCCCTTCAAAATTTCGGTTACCGGAAAGCACGGCCCCTACCGTCAGATCGCCTTTTTTAATCGCGGTCTCAATAGGCTCTGGCAACGGACCGGAGTTCCCGATACAGGTCGTACAGCCATAGCCGACCAGGTTAAAACCGAGCTCATCCAGATAAGGCGTAAGTTTGGCCTGCGCCAGATAGTCAGATACCACTTTTGACCCCGGCGCCAGAGAAGCCTTGACCCACGGTTGACGCTTCAACCCCAGCGTTACTGCCTTTTTCGCCAGTAATCCCGCCGCCATCAGCACGCTGGGATTCGAGGTATTCGTACAGGAGGTGATGGCGGCAATGACGACAGCGCCATCCGGAAGCTGATATGGCTGTCCGTTCATCGTATAGTCAACCGGCTGGCGATCTCTTTGCGCGGTATTCAGCTCCAGCTCGGCGCTGGCGGCAAAGGCTTTCGGCACATCGCCTAACGCCACGCGATCCTGCGGGCGTTTCGGCCCGGCCAGGCTGGCCTCGACATCGCCCATATCCAGTTCCAGCGTACTGGTAAATACCGGTTCGTCACCGGGATTACGCCACATTCCCTGCGCCTTCGCGTAGGTTTCAACCAGCTCGACCAGATCGTCGCTACGTCCGCTTAATCGCATATATTCCAGGGTGATGGCGTCAATGGGGAAGAAACCACAGGTGGCGCCATATTCCGGCGACATATTAGCGATAGTCGCGCGATCCGCCAACGGCAGCGAATCCAGACCGTCACCATAAAATTCAACAAATTTACCCACGACGCCATGCTTACGCAGCATTTGCGTGACGGTTAGCACCAGGTCAGTGGCAGTGATCCCCTCCCGAAGTTTACCGGTTAACTTAAAGCCGACGACATCCGGGATAAGCATCGACACGGGCTGACCAAGCATCGCCGCTTCCGCTTCAATACCACCCACGCCCCACCCCAATACGCCCAGACCATTAATCATGGTCGTATGGGAGTCAGTCCCCACCAGCGAGTCCGGGTAAGCAATCCACTCCCCGTCCTGTAATTCGCTCCAGACGGCTTTACCCAGGTATTCCAGGTTAACCTGATGGCAAATGCCGGTGCCGGGCGGCACCACGCTGAAACGGCTGAATGCCTGCTTTCCCCATTTCAGGAACATATAACGCTCATGGTTACGTTCCATTTCCAGCCGCACGTTTTCTTCAAACGCATCGTCATCGCCGAAATGATCGACCGTCACAGAGTGGTCAATAACCAGATCAACCGGCGATAACGGGTTCACTTTCGACGTATCGCCGCCGAGGCGTTTAACGGCTTCACGCATCGCCGCCAGGTCGACAACGGCAGGCACGCCGGTAAAGTCCTGCATCAGGACACGGGCGGGCCGCCAGGCAATTTCACGATCGGCATGGGCATTTTTAAGCCAACCGGCCAGCGCCTGAATATCTTCATCAGTCACAGACTCGCCGTCCTGCCAGCGCAACAGGTTTTCCAGTAACACTTTAAGTGATTTGGGCAAACGGGCGATATCGCCCAGGGATTTGGCAGCCAGCGGCAGACTGTAGTAATGATACGTTTTATCTTTGGCCTGCAATGTATCCTTACTGGCTTCTCGTAGGGTTGACGACATAGCTCCTCCTTAAATGACAGGGTTGCGTTACCCTGATTCTCCACAGGGTTGTATTAAAGATAACACAAACAAAATGTAACGTTTTGATAACAACCCAAATTGCTAAAAGAGGAGAAACCTAACAGGCGAGGAGCGAAGATGAAAAAGCCCGATAAATAACGCATTATCGGGCTTTGACGAGATTAGACGGCAATCCAGATTAACTCGGCCCAGAACAGTAGCGATAATATAAACGCGCCAGTCCATGACCAATACTTTATATTTGACGTTAACATAGGCGACACCAACTGTGTTTAATCAATACTGAGAGGCGCTCAGCACACGGTTGCTGCGGTGTAATAAGACAGCGTTAATAAAACAATAACGCCAATAAAAAGACGGATATTATTTTTGTGACACCTCATCAGCAAAAGCATCAATAAATGCCCGCTGCTGCGGTGTGAGCGTCCAGTGCTGCGGAACAGACCGGAAAACGGTCGTATCCTGGGTGTTATCATCGTCACAAGGTTGAATCGGGGGCGCGACCACGCGCTCGCGTTCCGACGTAATGCTCACTTAGCCCCACCAATGCCAGATAACAAGCGCTACCACTACCCAGAACAACGCTGAACCCACAAAAACCGCCAGCCATGCTTTACGTTTGAGCTCAGGGTCGCGGCGCGGTTCCTGGTTTTCAGAAGGCATTACTAACCTCATGCTATCGGTATCACTTATCATTTCAGCACCAAACAATCGGTACAATTAATCATCAGATGAGACAAATCCTAAATAAACTTTAGTCAAAAATCCAGTCAATTTACGAATCGTTGCCAGTGAATAAATCAATCTTTTGACTCAAGATAACTATTTGGAAAAAGAAACTGGCGGGACGGGTAATTCAACACTATTTTGCTGATCATTACCCGTAATACTTCGAGGGATATTGCAAAAGGCGGCTTTGTCTGCCATGCCACTACGACACAAACCGACGGTGCTATTACTTTTCAGGCAGCTTTATATCCTGAAACATCGCTTCAATTTCTTCATTAGAACGCAACGCCACCGCCGTATCCACCACGTCACGCGTCAGATGTGGCGCAAAACGCTGGATAAAATCGTACATATAGCTGCGTAAAAAAGTACTACGGCGAAAACCAATTTTTGTGGTGCTGTGGCTAAAAATATCGTGCGCGTCAATCCGCACTAAATCAGGATCGGTAAGCGGATCGACCGCCATGCTGGCAATGACGCCAACGCCCAGGCCCAACCTGACATACGTTTTAATCACATCCGCATCGGTTGCAGTAAAGACGATCCGCGGCGTTAACCCTGCGCGATTAAAAGCGGTATCCAGTTCGGAACGCCCGGTAAAGCCGAAGGTATACGTCACCAGCGGATACTGCGCCAGCGCTTCAATCGTTACGGAAGACGTTGCCGCCAATGGATGATCCGGCGTCACCACTATCGAACGGTTCCAGTGATAGCATGGCAACATCACCAGATCGTCATATAAATGCAGCGCTTCCGTGGCAATCGCGAAATCGGCGTTCCCTTTCGATACCGCTTCCGCAATCTGCGTTGGCGACCCCTGGTGCATATGCAGCGAAACGCGCGGGTAACGCTCGATGAAGCCTTTAATCACGCCTGGCAATGCGTAACGCGCCTGAGTATGGGTAGTGGCAATATAGAGCGAGCCTTTATCCGGCCAGGTATGCTCGCCGGCGACCGACTTAATGGCATCGACTTTGGAAAGCACCTCACGCGCAATACGAATAATCTCCTGGCCTGCGGGCGTCACCTGAGTCAGATGCTTACCGCTGCGGGCGAAAATCTGGATGCCAAGCTCATCTTCCAGCATCCGAACCTGCTTGCTGATCCCCGGCTGGGAAGTATACAACCCCTCAGCGGTAGAGGAGACGTTAAGGTTATGATTAACCACTTCAACAATGTAACGAAGCTGCTGCAATTTCATAATACATCATCCAGATTAGCGCCATCAGGCCATCGTTTATCTGCAGACATCATTGGGCTGCTAATACGATTTAATAATAAAAAAGATGTTAACTATAACCACTATATCATTTATATCTGAACTGTATAGCCAGCGCGATAAAATAATAAGCCCGCTATACCCAAAATAATTCGAGTGATTAAAGGCAACAAGCGAGTGAGTTCCCTGGAGCATAGATAACCAGGGGACTGGGGTGAGCGACAAATCAGCCGGGAGCAGATTTGAACGTCGCGTGCGACGGCCCGTCAGGGCGAGGCCCATGGATGGGCCGGGTAATCCGTAGCCAACACATAAGCAACTTGAGGTATGAAGGGGATATAAAAAAGGGCCGCTTACGCGGCCCGCTTGACTACGGTGGCGACAGACAGGGGTTATTTCTTGCCTTCAACCCACTTGCCGTCGACGAAGAACGCTGACCATCCCGTCGCCTTCCCGTCTTTTTCCGCCGCAACGTACTGCTGTTTTGTTTTGCGGCTAAAGCGAACAACGGTTTTATTACCTTCCGGGTCCTGCTGCGGCGCATCCGCCAGATAACGCAGTTTTTCCGGCAGGCGATCGCGGAACCGGTAAAGCTCCTCGACTAATGGCGCGCGCGTTTCGCGTGATTTCGGGAACGTATTGGCCGCCAGGAATATCCCTGCGGCGCCATCGCGCAGCACAAAGTACGCGTCCGATTTTTCACACGGCAGTTCCGGTAATGGAACAGGATCTTCCTTCGGCGGCGCAACTTCGCCGTTACGCAAGATCTTACGGGTATTTTTACATTCGTCGTTCGTACAGGCCATGTACTTACCAAAACGCCCCATTTTCAGGTGCATTTCGGAACCACATTTCTCACACTCAACGATCGGGCCGTCATACCCTTTGATGCGGAACTCGCCTTCTTCAATCTCGTAGCCGTCACAGGTCGGGTTATTACCACACACATGCAATTTACGCTTCGGATCGATCAGATAGCTGTCCATCGCCGTACCGCACTTCTGACAGCGACGCTTGGCGCGCAGGGCGTTGGTTTCGGCGTCGTCGCCCTCCAGCACGTTCAGAACTTCATTTTCCGGCACCAAGTTAATGGTCGTTTTACAACGCTCTTTCGGCGAAAGCGCATAACCTGAACACCCAAGGAAAACTCCCGTACTGGCAGTACGAATTCCCATTTTACGGCCACAGGTTGGACAGTCGATGCTGGTCAGCACCATCTGGTTAGGACGCATCCCCCCTTCTTCCGGATCTTTCTCGGCTTTATCGAGCTGCTGAGTAAAATCGCTGAAGAAGTTATCCAGTACCGCTTTCCACTCGGCCTGGTGATTCGCAACCTGATCCAGACTATCTTCCATCTGCGCGGTAAAATCGTAGTTCATCAATTCGCGGAAGTTTTCTTCCAGCCGGTCGGTGACGATTTCACCCATTTTTTCCGCATAGAAGCGACGGTTTTCAACGCGAACATAGCCGCGATCCTGAATGGTCGAGATAATCGACGCATAGGTAGACGGACGACCAATACCGCGCTTCTCAAGTTCTTTAACCAGAGAAGCCTCGCTGAAACGGGCTGGCGGTTTAGTAAAGTGCTGAGCAGGCGTCAATTCAAGTAGCGTCAGCGCATCGCCCTTATTCACGGCAGGCAATGTGCGATCTTCATCGCCTTTACGCAGCGCCGGCATCACTTTTGTCCAGCCGTCAAAGCGCAAAATACGCCCACGCGCTTTCAGACGGAATTCGCCTGCGCCAACGGTAAGCGTAGTGGAGTCATATTGTGCTGGCGTCATCTGACAGGCGACAAACTGACGCCAAATTAGCTGATACAACTTCTGCGCGTCAGCCTCCATGTCTTTCAGCGATTCCGCCATGACTGCAACGTCGGAAGGACGGATCGCTTCGTGCGCTTCCTGAGAGTTTTCTTTACTGGCGTACTGGTTCGGGTTATCCGGCAGGTATTTCTTGCCGAAATTATCGCCAATATAACCGCGCACCATGTTGACCGCATCCTGACTCAGGTTGGTGGAGTCTGTACGCATATAGGTGATGTAGCCCGCCTCATACAGACGCTGCGCCATCATCATGGTTTTCTTCACGCCAAAGCCCAGCCGGGTGCTGGCCGCCTGTTGTAGCGTGGAGGTGATAAACGGCGCGCCAGGTTTGCTGCTGGTCGGTTTATCTTCACGCTCCAGTACGCTATAGCGCGCTTTTTCCAACAAGCTGACGGCGGCAAGCGTCTGCTCGCGATTTACCGGACGGAATGGCTTGTCGTTCTGATGCGTGACCTGTAGCGGTAGCGCCTCGCCAGACGGCGTCGTCGTATTAGCGTCAATTTCCCAGAACTCTTCCGGAACAAACGCTTTAATCTCGCGCTCGCGTTCAACGACCAGACGGACCGCGACAGACTGAACGCGACCTGCCGACAAACCACGGGCGATCTTTTTCCACAGCAGCGGCGAGACCATATAGCCTACCACGCGATCCATAAAGCGGCGCGCTTGCTGGGCGTTGACCCTGTTAATGTTCAGCTCGCCCGGCTGTTCAAACGCCTGGCGAATGGCATTTTTGGTTATTTCGTTAAAGACTACGCGACTGTAGCGCGCGTCATCGCCGCCGATCACTTCCCGCAGGTGCCATGCAATGGCTTCCCCTTCGCGGTCAAGGTCGGTTGCGAGATAGATGTGGTCGGCTTTTTCCGCCAACTGTTTCAGTTCAGAGACGACCTTCTCTTTACCGGGCAGCACTTCATAGTGCGCATCCCAGTTGTGCCACGGGTCAACCCCCATACGGTTGACGAGAGCGCCACGTTCATCCTTTTTGGGCTTTTTAGCCGTTTTGGTGGAGGTAGAGTCGGCGCTCTTTTTAGCTGCTGAGCCACTGGTCGGCAAATCACGGATATGACCCACGCTGGATTTCACCACGTAGTCATTACCCAGATACTTGTTGATCGTTTTGGCTTTTGCCGGGGACTCAACGATGACAAGAGCTTTACCCATATTCACCTTTACCTAAGTTGATTCTTCCAGGAATGCGTCGCACGTTGATTCACCTTCCACTGGCGACGAGACAACGATATATGGTCTCTGCGTCTGCGGATATCAACCCCTTGTACTGGCTTTGTGTACGAAATGTAACCCTCAGGTGACTGAGTTAACAGGCTTTTTTGCACACACGCGCTATAGCACGACGGAATTTTGGTCGAATGTCAAGCAATTCTGTTGCCAGATTGACGAAAGCGTCACACTGTACCTGATAAAATTCGATACGCAACTTTATTAGCATGCAAAAACAAATCTTGCCAGTGAACGCAACATGACAAATCCATCAATTTCCTGTGAGAATATTTGCCCATCAGAAGTGCTCAGCGTAGACTAATCTCCTTGTTTAAGGAGTAAAAAATGCATAAAGAGACGCAACCTATCGATCGCGAAACACTGTTGCTTGAAGCCAACAAAATTATTCGGGAACATGAAGACACGATGGCAGGTATTGTCGCCACCGGCGTAACGCAGAGAAATGGCGTGCTGGTTTTCAGCGGCGATTACTTTTTAGACGAGCAAGGGTTACCGACCCCTAAAAGCACCGCGGTGTTTAACATGTTTAAACACCTGGCGCATGTGCTGTCTGAGAAGTATCACCTGGTTGATTAATCCATGCCGGATGGCGCTGAATGCCATCCGGCAATAGCGGTTTACATCAACGGCTTTTGTCCACGCTGCCACCAGCGCAGCAGCAGCCGATCCGCGCTTTCCGCCGCGCTGCCGGTAACACGATCGATCAGTTTTTTACGCTGCATATAGCGCACATTCAGCACCTCGCGCCCTTCCATCAGGCCGAGGATAACCTCATCGCTGGTGTTAATCTCATCAACCAGTCCCTTCTCCAGCGCCTGCTGACCGTACCAGTGTTCGCCCGTGGCGACCTGTTCAATGTCCAGAGCCGGACGCATCCGCTGCACAAACTCTTTGAACAGATGATGCGTTTCGTTGAGATCTTCACGAAACTTCTGCCGCCCTTCTTCCGTATTCTCGCCTAACAAGGTCAGGGTACGTTTGTACTGCCCTGCGGTATGCAGTTCAATATCAATGTCTTTACTTTTGAGAAAGCGGTTAAAGTTCGGAATTTGCGCGACAACACCAATTGACCCCACAATAGCGAACGGCGCCGCGATAATTTTTTCCGCCACGCAGGCCATCATGTAGCCTCCGCTTGCCGCGACTTTATCCACCGTCACGGTCAGCGGAATATTTTTATCGCGCAGGCGCTGCAATTGCGATGCCGCCAGGCCATAGCCGTGCACAACGCCACCGGGGCTTTCCAGACGCACAACCGCCCGATCGCCGGGTTTCGCCACTGCCAGCACCGCCGTGACCTCTTCGCGTAACGCATTAACTTCGTGAGCGTCCATACTGCCTTTGAAATCTATCACCCATACGCGCGGTTTGTCCGATGTCGCAATGTCCCCCAGCTTCGCTTTTGCTTTGGCGGCTTTCGCCTCCTGCTTATGCTTTTTTTTCTGCGCTTTATGCCACAGTTTTTGCTGATGGCCATCCATCAACGCCGCAGCAAGGTCATCCTTCATCTCCTGATACTGCTCGCTCAAATTGGTCACGCGCAGCTCGCCGCGCTGACGTTTGCGTTGCGTAGCATTCACGATCAGCAGCACAATGACGGCAATGGCCACCACAACGGTGACGATTTTTGCCAAAAATAAGCCATATTCAGACAACAATTCCACGACTCCCACCTTGATTAAATAACGCGACTTGCGCTCAGTGTACAACAGGCATCGAAGTCAGTCTCTCTTCATCCGTATGCCTGTTGAGGAAGAAAAAGTATGACAAGACGTTCATTTTACGGCGTTATCGCCCCTGTCTGATTGAAAAAAAAGGCGCTTTCAGGCATAAACCCGAAAAGTTAACGCGAAGATAAGACAACCTGGCAGGACGGTGCACCACACCGTTGAGGAGTAGCCATGCATTACCAACCGAAACAAGATCTATTGCAAAACCGCATTATTCTGGTCACTGGTGCCAGCGATGGCATTGGGCGGGAAGCCGCGCTCACGTATGCGCGTTACGGCGCAACGGTGATTCTGCTGGGACGCAACGAAGAGAAACTGCGTCGGGTCGCGCAGCACATTGCTGACGAGCAACATGTTCAACCACAGTGGTTTACGCTCGATCTGCTGACCTGCACCGCTGAAGAGTGCCGGCAAGTGGCCGACCGCATCGCCGCGCACTATCCCCGCCTGGATGGCGTCCTGCACAATGCCGGGTTACTGGGGGAAATCGGCCCAATGAGCGAACAAGATCCGCAGATCTGGCAGGATGTCATGCAGGTAAACGTTAACGCCACCTTTATGCTCACCCAGGCGCTGTTACCGTTATTATTGAAGTCCGATGCCGGCTCGCTGGTCTTTACGTCATCAAGCGTTGGCCGTCAGGGACGCGCCAACTGGGGCGCCTATGCCACCTCGAAGTTTGCTACTGAAGGAATGATGCAGGTGCTGGCGGACGAATATCAAAACCGTTCTCTGCGTGTTAACTGCATTAACCCGGGCGGCACGCGCACCAGTATGCGCGCCAGCGCCTTTCCAACGGAAGATCCACAGAAATTAAAAACGCCTGCCGATATTATGCCGCTTTACCTGTGGCTTATGGGCGACGACAGTCGCCGTAAAACCGGTATGACCTTTGACGCCCAACCGGGCCGTAAACCAGGAATCGCCCAATGAGTGATGAACGTTATCAGCAGCGCCAGCAGAAGGTAAAAGATCGGGTTGACGCCCGTGTCGCCCAGGCACAGGAAGAGCGCGGTATTATTATCGTGTTTACTGGCAATGGTAAGGGCAAAACCACGGCGGCTTTCGGGACTGCCGCCCGCGCCGTAGGACACGGTAAAAACGTAGGCGTGGTGCAATTTATTAAGGGCACCTGGCCCAACGGCGAGCGTAATCTGCTGGAACCGCATGGCGTCGAATTTCAGGTGATGGCAACGGGATTTACCTGGGAGACGCAAAATCGCGAGGCAGACACCGCAGCATGTATGGCCGTTTGGCAGCATGGGAAACGGATGCTGGCCGATCCGCTGCTTGATATGGTGGTCCTGGATGAGCTGACCTATATGGTGGCGTATGACTATTTGCCGCTGGAAGAGGTCATAAGCGCGCTAAACGCGCGCCCTGGTCACCAGACGGTGATTATTACAGGTCGCGGCTGTCACCGGGATATTCTTGATCTTGCGGATACCGTCAGCGAACTGCGTCCGGTTAAACATGCTTTCGACGCGGGCGTAAAAGCCCAGATGGGAATTGATTATTAACCGTAGGCCGGATTAAGGCGTTTGCGCCGCCATCCGGCACAAACCCTCTTGTCTGATGATTCTCGGCCTATAGACCGTGGTAGAGATTACCCGTTGTTATTACGCCCACCGGAGCGGCGTCCGCCAGCTATCTGGCTGTGGCGTTTTACCGCCCGACGGATCTGGTTCGCTTTCATACGACGACGGTCTTTTTCGACGGCAACCTTCGACGAGGTTTCCGGCGGGAGCTCTACCAGACCACGCAGATAGTTCGTTTGCGCGAGGTCGAGCTCAGTCCAGCCGCCGCGCGGCAGGCCTTTCGGCAGCGGGATATCGCCGTAACGAACGCGGATCAGACGGCTGACCTGAACGCCTACCGCTTCCCACAGTCGGCGAACTTCGCGGTTGCGCCCTTCCGTCAGCGTCACGTTGTACCACTGGTTAATGCCTTCGCCGCCGCTGAATTTAATGGTCTTAAATGCCGCCGGACCATCTTCCAACTGTACGCCACGGCTTAAATCACGCAGTTTCGATTCATCCACCTGACCGAACACGCGCACGGCATATTCACGTTCAACTTCACGACTAGGGTGCATCAGGCGGTTCGCCAGTTCACCGTCGGTGGTAAACAACAATAGCCCGCAGGTGTTGACATCCAGACGTCCTACCGCAATCCACCGCGCGCCGCGCAATTTCGGTAAGCGATCAAAAACGGTTGGCCGCCCTTCAGGGTCATTGCGGGTACACAGTTCACCTTCTGGTTTGTAATAGGCCAGAACGCGGCAAATTTGTTCCGCCGACTCTTTCACCGAAATCAGGTGACCGTCGATACGGATTTTCAAACCGGGAGTGACTTCAACACGATCGCCAAGCGTGGCGATTTTACCGTCAACGCTGACACGTCCCGCTTCAATAATGGATTCGATTTCACGGCGAGAGCCGTGGCCAGCGCGCGCCAGCACTTTTTGTAACTTTTCGCTCATAGAGCTTCCTTCAGGTGTCGCCTTCACAGGCGTCGAACAGGAGAATGAACGGCGCGTTGCCGCGCCATTTTAAGGCCGCGTAGTATACAGGCTTACGCCCTTATAAGAAAGGTGTAACGTCGCCGACGCCTTCGCGCAGCACCACCGGGGAGTCATTGGTCAAATCGATTACCGTGGTAGGCTGTTGACCGAGGTAACCGCCGTGGATGATCAGATCCACCTGCTTCTCCAGCCGATCTTTAATCTCCTCCGGGTCCGACTCGGTAAAATCGCTGCCAGGCAGCATCAACGACGTCGAGAGCATTGGTTCGCCCAGCGTATCCAACAACGCCAGCGCAATCGGGTTTGACGGTACGCGCAGGCCGATAGTTTTACGCTTTTCCTGCAACAGACGGCGCGGCACCTCTTTTGTCCCCTTCAGGATAAAGGTGTAATTACCCGGCGTATTGTTTTTCATCAGACGAAATGCCACGTTGTCGACGTAGGAGTAGGTCGACAACTCGGACAAATCGCGGCACATCAGCGTGAAGTTGTGGCCGTCCGGCAGATGACGGATGCGGCAAATGCGCTCCATTGCGCCTTTGTCTTCAATTTTACAACCAAGGGCATAGCCGGAATCGGTTGGATAAACAATAACACCGCCTTTACGCACAATGTCGACGGCCTGATTAATCAGCCGTTGCTGTGGGTTATCCGGATGGATATAAAAAAACTGGCTCATACTTCCCTCACTGTGATATTTGCGGCTGTTCCCATGTCTGCCATACGCCTTCAACGCCAGCGGGCAGCCAGAGTTTACGCCCCAACTCAATCCACGGGCAGGGCTGATGGAAATCAGATCCAAGCGATGCCCATAAATGATGCTGACGCGCAAGCGTCGCTAGTTGGGTGCGTTCATTGGGCGATTGTTGGCACTGCGCCACTTCCATCGCGTCGCCGTGATGGTCGGCAAAATGCGCCACTAATCTTTTCAGCCACTTAGCGCTAAGATCGTAGCGTCCCGGGTGGGCCAACACCGCCTTACCGCCAGAATGATGAATGACATCAATAGCTTGTTCTATTGTACACCACTGCGGCGGAACGTAACCGGTTTTCCCACGCGCGAGATATTTTTTAAAAACCTCCGCCATGGTCGCGGCTTTGCCGCACTCCACCAGAAAGCGGGCGAAGTGGCCGCGCGTCACCGCGCCGCCATTGGCCAGTCTCAATGCCCCTTCCCACGCGCCGGGAATATGGGCTTTTTCCAGACGCTCCGCAATGAGCCGACCACGCGCCTGACGCCGCTGTGTCTGCTGCGCCAGAAAATCGCGCATTGCCGGATGCGCAATATCAATATTCAGACCCACAATGTGAATCTCATGATTCTCCCAGACCGTTGAAATCTCCACGCCGGGAATAAGATTCAGGGCCAGCCCGGAACGTGAAATTTCTTCTCTTGCCGCAGGAATCGCGGCTGTGGTGTCATGATCGGTAATCGCCAGCGTGCCGACTCGCATCTCTACCGCACGGTGTACTAATGTTTCTGGCGTCAACAGTCCATCGGACGCCGTGGTATGACTGTGCAGATCGTAAATCACTGCGTAATTCGTGTCGCTCAAGGCGGCTCCCATAGAGATAAAGGTATGTCATGTACATCATAACGGTTCCGGCAAATATACTGAAATAGGTGTTGACATTATTCCATCGAACTAGTTAACTAGTACGAAAGTTCACATGAAGAGGGTATCTAAAATGGCAGCGACATTTGCATTACACGGTTGGTGGCGCACTTCCTGATAGCGGGCGGTGTATGAACAGCTGTAATCAGCCAAACGATACCCGGCCCGCCTGTTAAGCGGGCTTTTTTTTGAACAAAATAATGAGAATAACCATGCAAACACCAAAACCCACGCTCGAACTATTGACCTGCGATGCCGCCTACCGGGAAAACCCAACGGCGCTTTTTCATCAGGTCTGCGGCGATCGCCCGGCAACGCTGCTGCTGGAATCCGCGGATATCGACAGTAAAGACGATTTAAAAAGCCTGCTGCTGGTAGATAGCGCGCTGCGCATTACCGCTTTAGGTGACACTGTCACCATTCAGGCGTTATCTGATAATGGCGCCTCGTTATTGCCGCTACTGGATACCGCCCTGCCCGCTGGCGTGGAGAACGAAGTCCTGCCTGCCGGTCGCGTTCTACGCTTCCCGCCCGTCAGCCCATTATTAGATGAAGACGCCCGTTTATGCTCTCTGTCGGTATTTGATGCGTTCCGTCTGTTACAGGGAGTGGTGAACATACCGACGCAAGAGCGGGAGGCTATGTTTTTCGGCGGTCTGTTTGCCTACGACCTGGTCGCTGGCTTTGAAGCGCTGCCACACCTTGAGGTTGGCAATAACTGCCCGGACTACTGCTTTTATTTAGCGGAAACGCTGATGGTGATAGATCATCAGAAAAAAAGCACCCGTATTCAGGCCAGTCTGTTCACCGCAAGCGACCGGGAAAAACAGCGTCTGAACTCCCGACTGGCTTACCTTAGCCAACAGTTAACCCAGCCTGCGCCGCCGTTGCCGGTGACGCCGGTGCCGGACATGCGCTGCGAATGCAATCAGAGCGATGACGCGTTCAGCGCGGTGGTACGCCAGTTGCAAAAAGCCATCCGCGCGGGCGAGATATTTCAGGTGGTGCCGTCGCGTCGCTTTTCACTGCCCTGCCCGTCGCCGTTGGCTGCCTACTACGTGCTGAAAAAGAGCAACCCCAGCCCGTATATGTTCTTTATGCAGGATAATGATTTCACGCTTTTCGGCGCGTCGCCGGAAAGCTCGCTGAAATATGACGCAGCCAGCCGTCAGATTGAGATTTATCCCATCGCGGGTACCCGTCCACGCGGTCGCCGTGCCGATGGTACGCTGGACAGAGATCTCGACAGCCGTATTGAGCTGGATATGCGTACCGACCATAAAGAGCTTTCCGAACATCTGATGCTGGTCGATCTGGCGCGCAATGACCTGGCGCGCATCTGTACGCCGGGCAGTCGCTACGTTGCCGATCTGACAAAAGTTGACCGCTATTCGTACGTGATGCATCTGGTTTCCCGGGTAGTGGGCGAACTGCGTCACGATCTCGACGCGCTGCACGCCTATCGCGCCTGCATGAATATGGGCACCCTGAGCGGCGCGCCGAAAGTACGCGCCATGCAGTTGATTGCCGATGCGGAAGGACAGCGCCGCGGCAGCTATGGCGGCGCGGTCGGTTACTTCACCGCCCACGGCGATCTGGACACCTGTATTGTTATCCGCTCCGCGCTGGTGGAGAACGGTATCGCCACCGTACAGGCGGGAGCCGGAATTGTGCTGGACTCGGTTCCGCAGTCTGAAGCCGATGAAACCCGTAATAAAGCGCGCGCCGTATTGCGTGCTATCGCCACCGCGCATCATGCACAGGAGACCTTCTGATGGCTGATATTCTGCTGCTCGATAACATCGACTCGTTTACCTGGAACCTGGCAGATCAGCTACGGACCAACGGTCATAACGTGGTGATTTACCGTAACCATATTCCGGCGCAGACGCTTATCGATCGCCTGGCGACAATGAAAAATCCGGTGCTAATGCTCTCCCCCGGTCCGGGCGTTCCCAGCGAGGCAGGCTGTATGCCGGAGCTGCTGACCCGACTACGCGGCAAGTTACCGATCATCGGCATTTGTTTGGGGCATCAGGCGATTGTCGAAGCTTACGGCGGTTATGTCGGTCAGGCGGGAGAAATCCTGCATGGCAAAGCCTCCAGCATTGAGCATGACGGTCAGGCGATGTTCGCCGGGCTGGCGAATCCGCTACCGGTCGCGCGTTATCATTCGCTGGTCGGCAGTAATGTTCCTGCCGGGCTAACCATTAACGCCCATTTCAACGGCATGGTGATGGCGGTACGTCATGATGCGGATCGCGTTTGCGGTTTTCAATTTCATCCTGAGTCCATCCTGACGACACAGGGTGCGCGTCTACTGGAGCAAACATTAGCCTGGGCGCAGCAAAAGCTGGAACCGACCAACACCCTACAGCCAATTCTGGAGAAACTCTATCAGGCGCAAACTCTGACGCAACAAGAGAGCCATCAGTTGTTTTCGGCGGTCGTCCGCGGCGAACTTAAACCTGAACAGCTCGCCGCCGCGCTGGTGAGCATGAAAATTCGCGGCGAGCATCCCAATGAAATTGCCGGCGCCGCCACTGCGTTGCTGGAAAATGCCGCCCCGTTCCCGCGCCCGGACTACCTGTTTGCGGATATCGTTGGTACCGGCGGCGATGGCAGTAACAGTATCAATATCTCTACCGCCAGCGCCTTTGTCGCAGCGGCCTGTGGACTGAAAGTGGCGAAACACGGCAACCGTAGCGTGTCCAGCAAATCGGGGTCATCCGATCTGCTGGCGGCGTTCGGTATTAATCTGGATATGAACGCCGATAAATCACGTCAGGCGTTAGATGAACTGGGCGTCTGTTTCCTGTTCGCGCCGAAATATCACGCCGGATTCCGTCACGCGATGCCGGTTCGCCAACAGTTAAAAACGCGAACCCTGTTCAACGTACTCGGCCCGCTGATCAACCCGGCGCATCCGCCGCTGGCGTTGATTGGCGTCTATAGCCCGGAACTGGTGCTGCCGATTGCGGAAACCTTACGGGTATTAGGCTATCAGCGCGCGGCGGTGGTACATAGCGGCGGCATGGATGAGGTTTCGCTCCATGCGCCGACGATTGTCGCGGAGCTGCATGACGGCGAAATTAAAAGCTATCAACTTACGGCGGAGGATTTTGGCCTGACGCCTTACCATCAGGATCAGTTGGCTGGCGGCACGCCGGAAGAAAACCGTGACATTCTGACGCGGTTATTACAAGGTAAAGGCGATGCCGCGCATGAGGCCGCCGTCGCCGCCAACGTGGCGATGCTGATGCGTCTGCATGGTCAGGAAGATCTCAAAGCCAACGCGCAAACCGTGCTTGATGTTCTGCGCAACGGCACCGCATATGACAGAGTCACCGCACTGGCGGCAAGAGGGTAAATAATGCAAACCGTTTTAGCGAAAATCGTCGCAGACAAGGCGATTTGGGTAGAAGCCCGCAAACAGCAACAGCCGCTGGCCAGTTTTCAAAATGAGATCCAGCCAAGTACACGCCATTTTTATGATGCGCTCCAGGGCGCGCGTACCGCCTTTATTCTGGAGTGTAAGAAAGCATCGCCATCAAAAGGCGTGATTCGCGATGATTTCGATCCGGCGCGTATTGCCAGTATTTATCAACATTACGCCTCGGCAATCTCGGTGCTCACCGACGAAAAATATTTTCAGGGGAGCTTCGATTTTCTGCCGGTCGTTAGCCAAAGCGCGCCGCAGCCGATTCTGTGTAAGGATTTTATTATCGATCCCTATCAGATCTACCTTGCCCGTTACTATCAGGCCGATGCCTGTTTACTGATGCTCTCGGTTCTGGATGACGAACAGTATCGCCAACTCTCCGCCGTCGCGCACAGTCTGAAAATGGGCGTGCTCACGGAGATCAGTAATGACGAAGAACGGGAGCGCGCGATAGCGTTAGGCGCA
Organism: Salmonella sp. SAL4457; assembly: GCF_046548235.1. NCBI lineage: Bacteria > Pseudomonadati > Pseudomonadota > Gammaproteobacteria > Enterobacterales > Enterobacteriaceae > Salmonella > Salmonella sp. SAL4457. The sequence goes on along the minus strand of NZ_JBGDZO010000001.1, from coordinate 570,361 downwards.
AAAGTGGTAGGTATCAACAATCGCGATCTGCGCGATCTGTCGATTGATTTGAATCGCACCCGCCAGCTGGCGCCAAAACTGGGCCACGGCGTGACTGTCATCAGCGAGTCCGGGATTAACACCTATGGTCAGGTACGCGAACTGAGCCACTTCGCCAACGGTTTTTTAATTGGCTCGGCGTTAATGGCGCATGACGATCTTAACGCCGCCGTCCGTCGCGTGCTGCTTGGCGAAAATAAAGTCTGCGGCCTGACCCGCGCCCAGGACGCTAAAGCGGCCTGTGACGCTGGCGCAATATATGGCGGGTTGATTTTTGTGCCCTCATCTCCACGCGCGGTGAGCGTTGAGCAGGCGCGAGAAGTGATAAGCGGCGCGCCATTGCAGTATGTCGGCGTTTTCCAGAACGCTGATATCACCGATGTTTGCCAGAAAGCCGCCGTCCTGTCGCTTTCTGCCGTACAGCTACATGGCAGCGAAGACCAGGCGTATGTCAACGCGCTGCGCGAGGCGTTGCCGCGCAATGTGCAAATCTGGAAGGCGCTGAGCGTTAGCAATGCCCTTCCCGCACGCGATTATCACCATGTCGATAAATACATTTTCGACAATGGGCAAGGCGGCAGCGGGCAGCGCTTCGACTGGTCACTGCTACAGGGGCAACCGCTGGATGATGTGTTACTGGCGGGCGGGCTGGCGGCCGATAACTGCGTCCAGGCGGCGCAAGTCGGCTGTGCCGGTCTCGATTTTAATTCAGGTGTGGAGTCACAGCCGGGCATCAAAGATGCTCGTCTTCTGGCCTCGGTTTTTCAGACACTGCGCGCATATTAAGGAAAAAACATGACAACACTTCTCAACCCCTACTTTGGTGAATTCGGCGGCATGTATGTGCCGCAGATCCTGATGCCTGCGCTGAACCAGCTTGAAGAGGCCTTCGTCAGCGCGCAAAAAGATCCTGAATTTCAGGCGCAATTCGCCGATCTGCTAAAAAACTACGCGGGACGCCCCACCGCGCTGACGAAATGCCAGAACATTACCGCCGGTACGCGTACCACGTTGTATTTAAAGCGCGAAGATTTACTGCACGGCGGCGCACACAAAACCAATCAGGTACTGGGTCAGGCGCTGCTGGCCAAACGGATGGGTAAAAGCGAGATTATCGCTGAAACCGGCGCCGGTCAGCACGGCGTCGCCTCTGCGCTCGCCAGCGCCCTGCTGGGTCTGAAATGCCGTATCTATATGGGTGCCAAAGACGTTGAGCGCCAGTCGCCGAACGTCTTCCGTATGCGTCTGATGGGCGCTGAGGTTATCCCGGTTCATAGCGGCTCCGCTACGCTAAAAGATGCCTGTAACGAGGCGCTGCGCGACTGGTCCGGTAGTTACGAAACCGCGCACTATATGCTCGGCACGGCGGCAGGACCGCATCCCTATCCCACCATCGTTCGCGAGTTCCAGCGCATGATTGGCGAAGAGACGAAAGCGCAAATCCTCGACAAAGAGGGCCGTCTGCCAGATGCCGTTATCGCTTGCGTCGGTGGCGGCTCAAACGCTATCGGGATGTTTGCCGATTTTATTAATGATACCAGCGTCGGGCTAATAGGCGTTGAACCTGGTGGTCATGGTATTGAAACCGGCGAGCATGGCGCGCCGCTTAAACATGGTCGCGTTGGCATCTATTTCGGGATGAAAGCGCCGATGATGCAAACAGCAGACGGGCAAATTGAAGAGTCCTATTCCATTTCCGCCGGGCTCGATTTCCCGTCCGTTGGGCCGCAACATGCGTACCTGAACAGCATCGGACGCGCGGATTATGTCTCCATTACCGATGATGAGGCGCTGGAAGCCTTCAAAACGTTGTGCCGCCATGAGGGAATTATCCCGGCGCTGGAGTCCTCCCACGCGTTGGCGCACGCTCTGAAAATGATGCGCGAGCAGCCGGAAAAAGAGCAACTGCTGGTGGTCAATCTCTCTGGCCGCGGTGATAAAGACATCTTTACCGTACACGATATCCTGAAAGCGCGAGGGGAAATCTGATGGAACGCTACGAAAATTTATTTGCACAGCTCAACGATCGCCGGGAAGGCGCTTTTGTCCCCTTCGTAACTCTGGGCGACCCTGGCATTGAACAGTCACTGAAAATTATCGACACACTGATTGACGCTGGCGCCGACGCTCTGGAACTGGGGGTTCCCTTCTCCGATCCGCTGGCCGATGGCCCTACCATCCAGAATGCGAACTTACGCGCCTTCGCCGCTGGCGTCACGCCGGCTCAGTGTTTTGAAATGCTGGCGCTGATTCGTGAAAAACACCCGACCATTCCGATTGGCCTGCTAATGTACGCGAATCTGGTGTTCAATAACGGCATAGATGCGTTCTATGCCCGTTGTGAACAGGTTGGCGTAGATTCCGTGCTGGTCGCAGATGTCCCGGTTGAAGAATCGGCCCCCTTCCGCCAGGCAGCGTTACGGCATAATATCGCGCCGATCTTCATCTGCCCGCCAAATGCGGATGACGATCTTCTGCGCCAGGTCGCATCTTACGGCCGCGGTTATACCTACCTGCTTTCGCGTTCGGGCGTCACCGGCGCGGAAAACCGTGGCGCATTGCCGTTGCATCATCTCATTGAGAAGCTTAAAGAGTACCACGCCGCGCCTGCGTTACAGGGCTTCGGTATCTCCTCGCCGGAACAGGTGTCTGCGGCCGTGCGTGCCGGGGCGGCTGGCGCTATCTCCGGCTCAGCCATTGTCAAGATTATCGAGAAAAACCTCGCGTCTCCCGAACAGATGTTGGCGGAGCTCAGGTCCTTTGTCTCAGCGATGAAAGCCGCCAGCCGCGCATAACGGGTTAAGCCGTCAGCATAACGCTGGCGGCTTAATGAGAGGTTGGCGCCAAACCAGAATCACGATTCAGGCGTACATCATCAATCTTTTTGGTGTTATTCCCCGTCCAGCTTTCAAAAAGTCTGAAGTCAATTTTTGCTAAGAAAACTCCTAATCACGCCGAAAAATTTAGCGTTTTCACGTCAATTTCCCCCGCCTTTATGTAAAGAAATGTCAACAAACAATGCATTAACGTTTCCAGGGCCGCAGATAGTGACGCTTGTTATTAATAACAATGCAAAGCATTTTCTGTTAAATCGCTTATTCTAAAAGAAAATATAGAATATATTATCTCTAAACCATTTTTTGTGCGTTATTTACGCGGTAAATCACAACTATTTCCGTCAATTTGACTAATCGGTTTAACCAACTAATTTTAATAGGGTGTCGACACGATTAAAACCGATTTTTTCAGCAAGCAACGAGACAGGAGAAATAATATGGCCGAACATCGTGGTGGTTCAGGAAATTTCGCCGAGAATCGTGAAAAAGCATCTGAAGCGGGCCGCAAAGGCGGTCAGCATAGCGGCGGGAATTTCAAAAACGATCCGCAACGAGCTTCTGAAGCCGGTAAAAAAGGTGGTCAGAATAGTCACGGCGGACGTAAATCCGATAATTCCTGATTTACTGTAATGTAAATATAACACATGCTTTTATCAAGCAATCTGCGAGTCTTCTGGCTCGCAGTATTTTGCCCAGGAGAATTAGATTTATGAATATCAAAACCGTTGAAGACCTTTTTATCCATCTACTTTCAGATACCTATAGTGCAGAAAAACAATTAACCAAGGCTCTTCCTAAACTTGCCAGAGCCACGTCCAATGAAAAATTAAGCCAGGCCTTTCAATCTCATCTTGAAGAAACCCAGGGTCAGATTGAACGTATTGATCAGATCGTCGAATCTGAATCTGGCATTAAACTGAAAAGAATGAAATGCGTCGCTATGGAAGGGCTGATTGAAGAAGCCAATGAAGTCATCGAAAGTACGGAGAAAAACGAAGTACGCGATGCAGCGCTTATCGCCGCGGCGCAAAAAGTCGAGCATTACGAAATCGCCAGCTACGGCACGCTAGCCACCCTGGCCGAGCAGCTCGGCTATAGCAAAGCATTAAAACTGCTCAAAGAAACCCTCGACGAGGAAAAACAAACTGATTTAAAACTTACCGATTTAGCAGTCAGCAATGTTAATAAAAGTGCTGAACGCAAATCGAAATAATATTTTTAATTATCAGCTTGCATGATTCCGATTTTATTATCGGAGCAGATTATCACGCATTGAGGAATGTAAAATGAATTATACTGAACATTATCATGACTGGCTTCGTGACGCCCATGCCATGGAAAAACAGGCAGAATCGATGCTTGAATCTATGGCCAGCCGTATTGAAAATTATCCTGATATAAAAGCCAGAATTGAACAACATATTAGTGAAACCAAACATCAAATTACCATGCTCGAAGAAGTGTTGGACCGTAATGGCATTTCCCGTTCGGTGTTGAAAGACTCCATGAGTAAAATGGCAGCAATAGGGCAATCTATCGGTGGCATGTTCCCTTCCGATGAAATTGTCAAAGGTTCAATTAGCGGTTATGTTTTCGAGCAGTTCGAAATTGCTTGTTATACCTCCCTGCTGGCGGCGGCAAAAAAAGCTGGCGACACTGCCTCAATTCCGACGATTGAAGCCATTCTGAAAGAAGAAATGCAAATGGCTGACTGGCTGATCAAACATATTCCGCAGACAACGGAACAATTTTTACTGCGATCTGAAGCAGATGGCGTTGAAGCCAAAAAATAAATAATAAGCAGGAGGCAATATGTTTCGACACGTAAAACAACTTCAATATACTGTGCGAGTGAGCGAACCTAATCCTGGATTAGCGAACCTGCTGCTGGAACAGTTTGGCGGCCCGCAGGGCGAACTGGCGGCCGCCTGCCGCTACTTCACGCAAGGTTTAAGCGATGATGATGCCGGTCGTAGAGAAATGTTAATGGACATCGCCACCGAGGAGCTGAGTCATCTGGAAATTATCGGCTCACTGGTAGGAATGCTTAATAAAGGCGCTAAAGGCGAGCTGGCGGAAGGCACCGAAAGCGAAGCGGAACTTTATCGCTCGCTGACGCAGAATGGTAATGACAGCCATATCACCTCTCTGCTGTATGGCGGCGGCCCGGCGTTGACGAACTCCGGCGGCGTACCGTGGACCGCGGCTTATATTGATACTATCGGCGAAGTCACAGCCGATCTACGCTCAAACATCGCGGCAGAGGCGCGAGCGAAGATCATTTATGAACGCCTGATTAATCTGACCGACGATCCCGGCGTAAAAGACACGCTCAGTTTCTTAATGACCCGTGAAGTCGCGCACCAGCTCTCTTTTGAAAAGGCGCTGTATTCGATTCGTAACAACTTCCCGCCGGGTAAATTACCGCCGGTAGAACAGTATACCGACGTGTACTACAACATGTCGCAAGGCGACGATCCGCGAGGTAGCTGGAATAGCGATGAGAACTTCAACTATGTCGCAGAACCGATGCCTGCTGTTGATGGCGGCGATGGCCTGGCGACAGTGAAATTGCCGCGCGAGCAGATGGCGCTGCTCAAAGCGATGGCAGAAAGAACGAAATCGGACCCCACCGTTGATCCTCTCACTGGCGCAGAACTAGGCTGCGGCGAACCGAAAGAAGACAAGTGAGTTCCGACAAGTAAAATCCGTGTGTCATGTCCTTTTTTGACCCCGCCTGGCGGGGTCTTTTTTCGTCACAACATCACGCGATTAGAAACGATAGCCTGCCGAGAACATAAATACCCATGGGTCCAGACGCACGCTGTCATGATGCTGAACGCCGCCCATTTTATAATTGGCGGTAGTATCAATATCCATGTACCAGACAGAGGCGCCAATTAACCAGTCGCGGTTAATCAGGTAATCTACCCCAACTTGCCCTGCCGCGCCCCAGGAATCCTTAAAGCTCAGATCGGACAGCCCGGCATTTTTACCATTATCGTTAAAGTCGTTATCGAAGAAGGTGGTGTAGTTCACCCCCACGCCGACATAAGGACGCACTTTGCTGCTGGAATCGCCGAAATACCACTGCGCCATTAACGTTGGCGGTAACAGGTGGACCGTGGCGATATCGCCCGTCGCGCCCGTACCCACCTTATGGCGGAACGGCGTGGCCGCCAGCAATTCAACCCCGATATTGTCCGTCGCCATGTAAGTGAATGTCAGGCCGAGTTGCGTGTTATTACTCACATCAAACCCGTTTAAATGCCCCAGCGTACCACCCGCCCCTTCTGTAGGTCTGACGGTTGCCGGACCTGCACGCATAAAGAATTCTCCGGCTTCGTGCGCGAAAGCGCTGCCTGAGAGAAGAGTTGTTAACGCCAGTGCCGCCACTGTAAATTTTTTCATACCCGCTCCATCGTTATGGTTATAAAAGCGTGATGAATATACCCACAATGAAGTAATAAGTGATCTAACACAGATCACATTTGTTCTTATAATTTAACATTTATTGATCCAGATTAATTTAGAACTTGTATTGAAAATCCTGGTTATAGGAATTCAGATCAATTTTGACATATTCACGCTATGCAAATATTTGTCTGCTCCTGTTGCCCTGGCGATAAAGGCTGGCTAAGGTAATCAATGTCCCGCAATGGCGCGTGGCGTTAAGATTCGCGAACACTGCGGGACAGATTAATTTCCGTTGTAATCTATTGATACGTGAGTTTTTTGCAGGTGAATCATGAGCGTTCTTAACCCATGCATGACATGCGGTGCCTGTTGTGCCTATTTTCGTGTCTCCTTTTATTGGGCGGAAGGCGACGACGCCAGCGGACGCGTTCCGGCGTCATTAACCGAGCCTGTTACCCCTTTTTTACGTTGTATGGCCGGCACCAACCAAAAACAGCCGCACTGTAAAGCGCTAATTGGCACGCCGGGTGAAAACGTCAGTTGCGCTATTTATGAAAACCGCCCTTCAACCTGTCGCGAATTTTCGATATCGGGCGAAGGAGGCGAAGTGAATGAGGCGTGTAATCGCGCCCGCGCGCGATACGGATTACCGCCGCTTTACAAAGATATGCTTTTCCATACAACTGCTGATGCTGCCACTGTAGAGTTATCCAGGGTACAATTGCCCGCAAATTAACACCTGCAAAACTCAAGGAGAGTGCATGTCTATCACGGCGAAGTCCGTTTACCGTGACGCCGGAAATTTTTTCCGAAATCAATTTATTACTATCTTGCTGGTTTCGTTGCTGTGCGCATTTATCACGGTGGTCTTAGGTCATGCCTTTTCACCCAGCGATGCGCAAATCGCGCAACTCAGTGAAGGAGAACATCTGGCAGGCAGCGCTGGCCTGTTTGAGCTGGTACAAAATATGACGCCGGAGCAGCAGCAGATCCTGTTGCGCGCCTCTGCCGCCTCGACGTTTTCCGGGCTTATCGGCAACGCTATTCTGGCCGGCGGTATCATCCTGATGATTCAGTTAGTTTCAGCGGGACATCGGGTTAGCGCGCTGCGCGCTATCGGCGCCAGCGCCCCTGCATTGCCTAAACTGTTTATTCTCATTTTTCTGACTACCCTGTTAGTGCAAATCGGTATAATGCTGATTGTCGTTCCGGGGATTATTATGGCCATTGTGCTGGCGCTTGCGCCAGTGATGTTGGTTGAAGAGAAAATGGGCGTGTTTGCCGCAATGCGCAGCAGTATGCGTTTAGCCTGGGCTAACATGAGACTGGTCGCGCCCGCGGTGATAGGCTGGTTACTGGCTAAAACATTGCTATTGCTGTTCGCGCCCAGCTTCGCTGTACTGACCCCAAATGTAGGCGCTGTACTGGCGAATACGTTGAGCAATCTGATTTCCGCAGTATTGCTTATCTACTTATTCCGCCTGTATATGTTGATTCGCCAATAATCCGCAATGCGCCGTTACGCGGCGCATTCGACGCTCGTTGATGATGGAATCGAAGAATGAAGCAGTTTCTGGATTTTTTACCGCTGGTTGTCTTTTTTGCGTTTTATAAACTTTATGACATCTATGCGGCGACCTCCGCACTGATTGTCGCGACGGCAATCGTGCTGATTTATAGCTGGGTGCGCTATCGGAAAATAGAGAAGATGGCGCTGATTACCTTTGTTCTGGTTGCCGTCTTCGGCGGTCTGACGCTCTTCTTCCATAACGATGAATTTATTAAATGGAAGGTGACGGTTATTTATGCGCTGTTCGCCGGCGCGCTGTTAATAAGCCAGTGGGTGATGAAAAAACCGTTAATCCAACGTATGTTAGGTAAAGAACTGGCGTTGCCGCAGCAGGTCTGGTCAAAGCTGAACCTGGCGTGGGCGCTGTTTTTTATTGCGTGCGGTCTGGCTAACATTTATATCGCCTTCTGGTTGCCGCAAAATATCTGGGTCAACTTTAAGGTCTTTGGACTCACGGCGCTGACGCTCATTTTTACCCTGCTGAGCGGCGTCTATATCTACCGGCATCTGCCACAGGAAGATAAATCATAACCCTCCCGTGACTTATCATCGCCAGACTGCGAACGCCTGGCGATATTTTCTTCGCCTTTACGCCCTGCGCTTTCCCGTCAGTACCTTTATTCCCACTATTCTCCACACAAAATTCATAGTAGCATCGCGGCTGTAATTTTTTCTGATAGTCGGTTTTACAATGACAACAATGGATAATACTCCTCAGGGCGAGCTGGTTTTACGTACATTGGCCATGCCTGCCGATACCAATGCGAACGGCGATATTTTTGGCGGCTGGCTGATGTCGCAAATGGATATTGGCGGCGCGATACTGGCCAAAGAGATCGCGCACGGTCGGGTTGTAACCGTACGCGTGGAAGGAATGACATTTCTGCGCCCCGTCGCGGTTGGCGATGTCGTATGCTGCTACGCGCGCTGCGTTAAACGCGGTACGACGTCTATTAGCATAAATATTGAAGTCTGGGTGAAAAAAGTCGCGTCAGAACCGATTGGGCAGCGCTACAAGGCCACCGAGGCGCTGTTTATTTATGTTGCCGTCGATCCGGACGGTAAACCTCGCCCGCTCCCGGTTCAGGGTTAAGTATACCCGCTTACGCCGCCAGCAGGTGATGGTATATTCCTACTGGCGGCGCCAGAGATTACTCAATCTGCGCCGTACCGTTCAGACGGAAGATAATATTGACCACCAGCCCGGAACCCGGCTTGCCTGCTTCATAGCGCCATTTGCGCATCGCATTCTTAACTTCACGCTCAAACATATTGGCTGGCTGCGCGGATAGAATCTGTACATTTTCCACTCGCCCAGCAGAGGTCACGTCAAACTTCACCTTTACGCGGCCTTCAATACGTAACGCCTGTGCTCGCGCCGGATACTGCGGCTGGTTACGGCTCAGAGCGCGAGGTCCAGTGGGTACGCTCACCGCCGGCTTGCTGGTCGCCGAGGCGGTGCTGCTTGTTGGCCGCGCCGGGGCGCTATTTTCAAACGGTGAGGCAGGACGCGGCGCGGCTGGTTTGACTTCGCGCTTCGGCTGCTCTTCAACCTTTTTCACCGGTTCCGATTTCGGTTTTGGCTTGGGTTTTGGCTTAGGTTTGGGTTTCTCAATCACCACGGGCGCTTCTTTAGGCGGTTCAGGGATCGGCTCTGGCTCCGGTTCGGGTTCAACCACCGGCTCCGGCGGCGGCTGAACCGCCTGGGGCGGCTCCAGGTCGGCGGGTGAAACCATTGTCACCGTGATAGGCTGCGCTGGCGCAGGCAATTCAATAACCTGATGTACCGAGGTATAGAGCAAACCTGCCACTACAGCACCATGAATGCCTACGGAAAGGAGTGTCGGCCAGGGAAAGCGACGAGGTAAATCAAGGGTCATTGAAGTCATAATCGTTTCAGTTGAAAAACCAGAGCTGAATTTTAAATGCAAATAGCAATCATATTCAATAAGGCATTGCCGATAGCGGCATTTAAAAGATGATATCGCGCAAAAACACCACACAAAATGTGCATGTTTAACAAAGTCGGTATCTTTACATTGCAGTTAAATGCCCTTTCCAATAACGTAATCAGCAACTTTTACCGATTAAGGAGCTCTACCCGTGCTGTATGTTATTTACGCTCAGGATAATGCCAACTCGCTTGAAAAACGCCTCTCGGTACGGCCCGCGCATCTGGCGCGCCTGCAACTTCTGCATGATGAAGGGCGATTATTAACTGCCGGGCCGATGCCCGCAGTGGACAGTAACGATCCTGGGGTAGCCGGATTTACCGGGTCAACGGTGATTGCTGAATTTGAATCTTTAGAAGCGGCGCAATCCTGGGCTGATGCGGACCCCTACGTCGCCGCGGGCGTCTATGCGCAGGTTTCGGTCAAACCGTATAAGAAGATCTTTTGAAAAGGATGGCCTGTTGGGCACCGCATACGGTGCCCTTTCTGGCTCACACACCGTGAATCGCAAAGAGTAATGAATTACGCTGACGATTAAAGATGCATTTCCTGATGGTATGGATACGCATATTACGGCGTGATTGCCCTTCAAGCCAACGCGCTTTACGGCGGCTCGCCTGACGTAGCATTCGCCAGCGCCCCACTTCCGTTCTACTACGCTTCATGTTTACGACTCTCACTGTAACAGAAGCGCCATTATACCCCCTCGCCGGATGCAGACCAGCGCTTTTCCCGTGTTTTTATTTGCCATGTGAATCCTGACGCGTAAACTCTTAACAACACGCTTTCTAAAGGATTTTTAAAGTTATGACAACCTTCTACACCGTGGTGAGTTGGCTGGTCATTTTGGGATACTGGGTTCTCATTGCCGGCGTCACATTACGTATTCTAATGAAACGGCGCGCAGTTCCCTCCGCAATGGCCTGGTTGTTAATCATCTATATCCTTCCGCTGGTCGGGATCATCGCCTATTTGTCCGTGGGCGAATTGCATTTAGGCAAACGTCGCGCCGAGCGTGCCCGCGCCATGTGGCCGTCTACCGCCAAATGGTTGAATGACCTCAAAGCCTGCAAACACATTTTCGCGCAAGAAAACAGTAGCGTCGCATCGTCCTTGTTTAAGCTGTGCGAACGACGTCAGGGGATTGCGGGCGTCAAAGGCAACCAGTTGCAATTGCTTACCGACTCCGATGATGTCATGCAGGCGCTCATTCGCGATATCCAACTGGCGCGGCATAATATCGAAATGGTGTTTTACATCTGGCAGCCAGGCGGCATGGCGGATCAGGTCGCTGAATCGTTAATGGCCGCCGCCCGCCGCGGCATCCACTGCCGGCTTATGCTGGACTCCGCGGGTAGCGTCGCTTTCTTCCGCAGCCCCTGGGCGGCCATGATGCGTAACGCTGGCATTGAAGTCGTAGAGGCGCTGAAGGTAAATCTGATGCGCGTCTTTTTACGCCGTATGGATCTTCGCCAGCACCGTAAAATGGTGATGATTGACAATTACATCGCCTATACCGGCAGTATGAATATGGTGGACCCGCGTTTTTTCAAACAGGATGCCGGCGTTGGGCAATGGGTCGATTTGATGGCGAGGATGGAGGGCCCCGTGGCGACAGCAATGGGGATTGTTTACTCCTGCGATTGGGAAATTGAGACGGGTAAACGCATTCTGCCTCCCCCGCCGGATGTGAATATTATGCCGTTTGAGCAGGCCAGCGGGCATACCATTCATACCATTGCTTCCGGTCCTGGTTTTCCGGAAGATCTCATTCACCAGGCACTATTAACCGCCACCTATGCTGCGCGCGAATATTTAATTATGACCACGCCATATTTCGTCCCCAGCGACGATCTGCTGCACGCTATTTGTACCGCTGCGCAGCGCGGCGTGGATGTCAGTATTATCCTGCCTCGCAAAAACGATTCACTGCTCGTCGGCTGGGCCAGTCGCGCCTTTTTTAGCGAGTTACTGGCGGCGGGCGTGAAAATCTATCAGTTCGAAGGCGGGCTGTTACATACCAAAAGCGTGCTGGTCGATGGCGAACTGAGCCTGGTCGGTACCGTGAATCTCGACATGCGTAGCCTGTGGCTTAATTTCGAGATTACGCTGGTCATTGATGATACGGGTTTCGGCGCCGATCTGGCTGCGGTACAGGACGATTATATTTCGCGCTCCCGCCTGTTAGATGCGCGTTTGTGGGTAAAACGTCCGTTATGGCAGCGTATTACCGAGCGATTGTTTTACTTCTTTAGTCCATTGCTGTAAAACGTGACCAACATGAGTAAACAGGTAGTCACTATGGAAATGGATCTGAACAATCGCCTGACTGAAGACGAAACGCTTGAGCAGGCTTACGATATTTTTCTTGAGCTGGCGGCGGATAATCTTGATCCGGCTGATATCATTCTGTTCAATTTGCAATTCGAGGAGCGCGGCGGCGCGGAGTTGTTTGATCCCGCTGAAGACTGGCAAGAGCACGTCGATTTTGACCTGAATCCAGACTTTTTTGCCGAGGTGGTAATTGGCCTGGCGGATACCGAAGACGGCGAAATTAACGACATTTTCGCCCGCGTTCTGCTGTGCCGGGAAAAGGACCACAAGCTGTGCCATATTCTCTGGCGCGAATAAGCGGTTCAGGCCGGATGGCGTCTGATTGCGCCCTCCGGCAAGCCTGTTTAATCCGGTAGCTTACTGCCGCATCGGTTACAATATTGCGCGCTATGTTCATGCTGGCTTTGCTGGCACTGCGGACATTTTCGCTGCCAGTGACGTTTTTGAAACGCGCTGCTCATGTGCGTGGTAATCAGTCCTGTAGGAATCGCAATCACCGAATAACCAATCAAAATAAGCACCGACGCGACAATACGTCCCAGCGGCGTATGCGGCGTAATATCACCGTACCCCACGGTTGTGACTGTCACTATCGCCCAATACACCGAGGCATTAAGCGTCGTGAAGCCATATTTCGGTCCTTCAATAAGATACATCAGGGCACCGAAAATAATCATCACGATCGCAATAAATGAATAGAACAGAATAAGCTGATGACGCGCGCTAATAATGGCGCTCCAGAATACGCGCAGGGATGGCATAAAGCGTAGCAGTTTAAGAATACGCAGCACGCGAATCGCTCGCATAGCACGCCAGGCAAACATATAGTTCAGACTAATTTCCGGCCACAGCCACATGACGTACAGCGGCAAAATCGTCACCAGATCAATAAATCCCCAGAAACTAAAAACGTATTTTGCCGGTTCGGGCCAGCTAAACAGTCTGAGCAAGTATTCACCGGTAAATATCAGGGTAACGCAGAGCTCCAGCCAGACAAAAATATGCCATTCATCAAATGTCAGGTGATATTCCGTTCCTACGCCTGATTCAACAAAAATGACCAGTACGCTAAGCAGCGCAAACAGCGCGCATAACCCTTCAAAACGGCGACCTGAGCGCGTAGTCAAATCGAACAGATTATGATAAAGACGACGGCGAACCGACGACAAAGAAAGTGACACGGTAACCTCACCTAAAAGAAGGGCTGACGAATTGTCAGCCCTTGCGATTATAACGGGTCTACTTTAAGGCAGGAAACGGCATGGCGAAAACTTCCTTCCAGCACCGGTCGCGTTTGCGCGCATTCTGGCCCGGCTAGCGGACAGCGTGTACGGAACACGCAGCCGGAAGGCGGGTTAATGGGCGAAGGTAATTCGCCCTCCAGCAATTGTATCTTCTTATTTCGCTCCAGATCGGGATCGGGAATCGGTACCGCCGACATCAGCGCTTTGGTATAAGGATGCAGTGGATTATGGTACACCTCATCATAGGTGCCCAATTCTACTGCATGACCGAGATACATCACCAGGACACGATCGGATATGTGCTTTACGACCGCCAGATCGTGCGCAATAAAAATCAACGACAGCCCCATCTCTCGCTGTAACTGCTGGAGCAAATTCACCACCTGCGCCTGAATAGAAACGTCCAGCGCCGACACCGGCTCATCGCAAATAATGAGCTTAGGTTCCAGGATCAATGCCCGGGCGATACCGATGCGCTGGCACTGCCCCCCGGAAAATTCATGGGGATAACGGTTGATGAGGTTCGGCAACAGCCCCACTTTCAGCATCATGGCTTTCACGCGGTCACGCACGTCCTGGCGCGAAAGTTTAGGATGATAAGTGCGCAGCGGTTCAGCGATAATTTCGCCAATCGTCATTCGCGGGTTGAGTGACGCCAGCGGGTCCTGGAAAATCATCTGGATATCGCTGCGCACCTCGCGCCACTCATCCGCTTTCATGCCCAGCAGATCTTTTCCCAGCCAGGCGACTTTACCATCTGTCGCCTTCACCAGACCAATAATGGCGCGCGCAAACGTCGACTTGCCGCAGCCGGATTCGCCCACCACGCCCAGCGTTTCGCCTTCATACAGGCGTAGCGTAACGCCGTCCACCGCTTTCAGAGTTTTCGGCGGTTGCCAGAACCACTGCTTCCCTTCTTTGATATCAAAATGTACTTTCAGATCGGCGATTTCGAGGAGAACTTTACGTTGTTCAATCACAGCATTCATAGCAGTTCCTCCACCGGTTTAAAACAGGCGCGCAAGCGACCAGGACTAAACGCTTCAAGTGGCGGCGCATTATTGCAGATCTCCATCGCATGAGGACAACGCGGCTGGAACGGACAACCTTTAGGCAAACGCAATAAATTGGGAGGATTGCCCGGAATCGTCAACATTTCCGCCCCCTCGCTATCCAGACGCGGCACCGCATTAAGCAAGCCTATCGAATACGGATGAACGGGCTGATAAAAGACATCGCGCGCCTTACCGTATTCCATGGTACGCCCGGCATACATTACCAGGACCTTATCGCAAATACCCGCGACCACGCCCAGATCGTGGGTAATCATGATAATGGCGGTATTAAATTCGCGCTTTAGCTCATTAAGCAAGGTCATAATCTGCGCCTGCACGGTAACATCAAGCGCGGTGGTAGGCTCATCGGCAATAAGCAGTTTCGGCCTGCACAACAGCGCCATCGCAATCATCACACGTTGACGCATTCCGCCGGAAAATTCGTGCGGGTACATTTTCATCCGTTTGCGCGCTTCCGGCATTTTTACGGCATCCAGCATTCTGACGGACTCTTCAAAAGCTTCCGCTTTGCTCATCCCTTTATGCAGCATCAGGACTTCCATTAACTGCTCCCCAACGCGCATATAAGGATTTAGCGAGGTCATCGGGTCCTGAAAAATCATCGAAATCTGTTCTGCGCGCAGCGTATTCAGTTCGCGCTCAGGTAGATTAAGAATTTCACGTCCGTTGAAGGTCGCGGAACCGCCGATTCGACCATTCGTCGCCAGCAGTCCCATTAATGCGAACGCCGTTTGCGATTTCCCCGATCCAGACTCGCCAACAATACCTAACGTTTCTCCAGCGCGAAGCGTAAAGTTCAGATCGTTGACCGCCGTCACATCGCCATCAGGCGTAGCGAACGTAACACGAAGATCGTTTACCTCCAGCAGTACATTTGCCGGTTGCGGCGCCTGAGTTGCGGTTTCTGATAAGCTCATGGCTGTACTCCTTAACGATCTTTCGGGTCGAGGGCATCACGCAGGCCATCGCCAATAAAGTTAAAACAGAATAACGTCACCACGAGAAAGCCAGCCGGAAACAGCAGCAGCCACGGTGAGACTTCCATTGAATTTGCGCCATCGCTCAATAACGCTCCCCAACTGCTTAACGGTTCCTGCGTCCCAAGCCCCAGGAAACTGAGGAAAGACTCAAACAGAATCATGCTGGGCACCAGCAACGATGCATACACTACCACTACGCCCAGGACGTTAGGCACAATATGGCGGATCACAATGCTGGCAGTCGACACACCACCCACCTGCGCGGCTTCGATGAACTCTTTACGTTTAAGACTTAGGGTTTGGCCACGCACGATACGCGCCATATCAAGCCAGGAGACCATGCCGATGGCGACGAAAATCAACAGAATGTTCTGCCCAAAAAACGTCACCAGCAAAATCACAAAGAACATAAACGGGAATGAGTTGAGGATCTCCAACAACCGCATCATCACAGAATCAATTTTGCCGCCCAGATAGCCGGACAGCGAGCCATACAGCGTTCCGACAATGACCGCCACCAGCGCGGCGGCAATCCCGACCATTAATGAGATACGCCCGCCGATGGCAACGCGCACCAACAGATCGCGCCCGGAAGAGTCAGTGCCGAAATAGTGACCGGACGCCATATCCGGCGCGCTGGACATCATGCCCCAGTCGGTATCGAAATAGGTAAATTGCGACAGCATAGGCGCCACTGTCACGAACAGGGCTATCAGAAACAGGACAATAAGACTGGCCACCGCCGCACGGTTATGCATAAAGCGCCGACGGGCATCTTGCCAAAGGCTGCGACCTTCCACCTCCAGCTTTTCACTGAAATTTTCCAGCGTCTCGCTGTTTTTCTTACTTAACATCATCGCGAGCTCCAGTATCAATAGCGAATTTTCGGGTCGATAACGGCATAGAGCACATCGACAATGGCGTTAAATAATATGGTCAGCGCCCCGACTAAAATGGTCAAACTTAACACCAGCGAGTAATCGCGGTTGAGCGCGCCATTAACGAAAAGCTGCCCAATGCCCGGTAAGCCATAAATAGTTTCAATCACCATTGAGCCGGTAATAATGCCGACAAAGGCTGGCCCCATATAGGATAAAACCGGCAGCAGCGCAGGTTTTAACGCATGGCGGAAGATAATTCTGCGCATCGGTAATCCTTTTGCCCGCGCGGTACGAATAAAGTTCGAATGCAGAACTTCAATCATTGAGCCGCGCGTAATACGAGCGATGCTGGCAATATAGGCCAGTGAAAGCGCAACCATCGGCAGGATCATAAATTTTAACGCCCCGCCGTTCCAGCCGCCGCCAGGCAGCCATTGCAAGGTTATCGCAAAGACCATCACCAGTAGCGGCGCCACCACAAAACTGGGGATAACGACGCCGGTCATGGCAAATCCCATCACCGTATAATCCCATCGCGTATTTTGCTTTAGCGCGGCAATCACGCCAGCGCTGACACCAATAATGACCGCCAGCAAAAAAGCGGCGGCGCCAAGTTTCGCCGAAACGGGGAAGCTGGCGGCAACCAGATCGTTGACCGTGTAATCTTTATATTTAAACGATGGTCCAAAATCGCCATGCGCCAGCTGCTTCAGGTAGCTGAAGTACTGCGTCATGATGGGATCGTTCAGATGATATTTTGCTTCAATATTGGCCAGCACTTCCGGCGGCAATGCGCGCTCGCCGGTAAAAGGGCTACCCGGCGCGAGGCGCATCATAAAGAAAGAGATGGTAATAAGAATAAACAGCGTCGGAATCGCTTCCAGACAGCGGCGTAGAATAAATTTCAACATTGCCCGTACCTTCTGGCCTGTGCCTTTACTTCCCGGACGTGACAAACAGATCCGCCAGGGAAAGTTATAGTGCGATGAAAAAAGACACCATGGGACAACCGCAGTTGTCCCATGTCTTGCCATTAATGTTTGATAATATATAAGTTTTTCACATAAATATTATCCAGCGGGTCTTTACCGGTATACCCGCCCACCCAGGGTTTCACCAGGCGCGCGTTAACGTAGTAATACACCGGCACAATAGCCGAGTCTTTATCTAACTGCTGCTCCGCTTTAGCGTAGAGTTCGCTGCGCTGCGTATCGTCCGCCACTTTCAGCGTGTCGGCAATCAGCTTATCAAACGCCGGGCTCTTATAATGCGCGGTGTTATTTGAACTGTCGGACAACATAGTATTCAGGAATGAGGTCGGTTCATTATAATCTGCGCACCACCCGGCTCTGGCGACATCAAAGGTGCCCTGATGACGGGTATCCAGGAAGGTCTTCCATTCCTGATTCTCCAGATTCACATTGACGCCCAGATTTTTCTTCCAGATAGACGCCACGGCAATGGCCAGTTTTTTATGTAGATCGGAGGTGTTATACAGCAGGTCGAATGTTAAGGGCTTATCCGCCGTAAAGCCGGCTTCAGCCAACAATTTCTTCGCTTCTTCATTACGCTTTTGCTGGGACCATTTGAACCACTCGGGCTCTACCAGTTTTGCGCCATCGGTATACGGCGGCGTGTAGCTATAAGCGGGTAAATCGCCCTGATTTTTAACCTTATTAACAATAATGTCGCGATCTAACGCCAGTTTCAGCGCGGTACGCACGCGGACATCGTTAAACGGCGCTTTTTGATTATTAATTTCGTAATAATAGGTACACAAATAAGGGTCTACGCGGACTTCATTCGGGATCTCTTTCTTCAGTTTCTGGAATAATTCGATCGGCATATTGTTATAAGTCATATCGATCTCGCCGCTGCGGTAGCGGTTCACATCCGTCACCTCCGAAGAGATAGGCAAATAAGTTACCTGATTGATGACGGTTTTGGCGTTATCCCAGTATTGCGGGTTACGCTCCAGCACGATACGTTCGTTCACCACCCAGTTTTTTAACTTATAAGCGCCGTTAGTGACAATATTGGCTGGTTGCGTCCATTTATCGCCAAATTTTTCGACCGCTGATTTCGGTACAGGAGACACTGAAGGGTGGACCAACAATTTGTAGAAATAAGGCACCGGCTCACTTAAGGTCACTTCAAAGGTGTGATCATCAAGCGCTTTTACCCCCAGATCGGTGGCGGGTTTTTTACCGGCGATAATGTCATCGATATTAGCGATATGACCGTATTGCAGATAGCTGGCGTACGGCGATGCCGTATTAGGATCGGCCAGGCGTTGCCAGCTATAAACGAAATCATGGGCGGTGACGGGCGTACCATCTGACCATTTCGCATTTTCACGTAGATGGAATGTCCAGACTTTAAAATCTTTATTTTCCCATTTTTCCGCGACGCCCGGTGAAGGATGCCCCTCGACATCACTAATTAATAAGCCTTCGAAGAGGTCACGGCTGACGTTCGATTCCGGCACGCCTTCAATTTTATGCGGGTCGAGAGACTGCACTTCTGATCCATTATTACGTACCAACGTTTGCTTGTCGGCTAACTGAACGCCGGCGGGCACGTCTGCCGCAGTCGCGGCGCTAGCGGCGATGAGCGCAGTGAGTATTCCCGCTGCAATCAAACTTTTTTTCGTGATGTTAGACATTGTGTTTGTACTCCACTCATTATAATTACTGGTTTTTACCAGCCTGTTTAATCCCGTCAGGGTTCCTGTACAGCACTGGTGGTGTACTGCCAGGTCTGTCACTGCTTTTGCTATCACCGACTTTATTTATTCTGACGATTCGTTCGATCGCCTTTCGTCGATTCGGTATACGACGTACCTGCCCACGTCGCACGTTATTTCTGACAACCATGTAAATGAAAATAGTTATCAACAATGTGAAATCTTCTGCAAAATGTTTGGCCGAAAAGTATCAAATGCGTTTCTGAACCGCCAATTCATTTTACAATTTTGTTAACCAATTCTCTTTTATGGAAAAATCCCTGCCCAAAAAAACAGTTAAACAATGTTAAAAATCTTTGATTTATTCTTTATAATCAATAAGTTGAAAGAAAAATATCTCTCTGTCGCATCGTAGGTTATGCCTGCGCCAGAAAACACACACAAATTTAACAAATGCTCATTATTTAGCACATTCATCTACGATGGAGCTGAAACAACTAATAACATTTCAATAATCCTTCATCAAGCCCCAGAGTATGGTGTGAATAAAATAACAGACCTACCGCTTCTCACGGTCTCAGTAATGTTGATAATAGTTTGATTAATAAAAATAAATAGCGTTAGATTATATTAGTATTTTTTATCATTTAAACGCTGAATGCTTATCAAAGTAAGAAGTGTTACGTGGGAATGTCACAAGGCGGCCCCTTAGGGCGCCGCCTGTAAATCAGCAGGTGGGAGTTTAGTTGAGCAAGCCGGGGAAAATGCCTTTTATTCCTGTGACAATAAATTCGATGCCGAGCGCCATTAACAACAACCCCATGATTCGGGTAATAACGTTGATACCAGTTTGCCCCAGCAAACGAACCAGCCACGGCGCCATACGGAACACGCCCCAGCAGCAAAGCGCAAAAAGCGCAATGGCAACTGAAAAGCCAAGCAAATGCGCGATGCTGTGATAACGCGTCCCCCAGACGATAGTGGAGCTGATCGCCCCTGGCCCCGCCATTAACGGCAGCGCTAACGGCACAACGCCAATGCTCTCGCGTATGGCCGTCTCTGACTTTTCTTGCTTGTTTTGTTTATCTTCCCCCAGCTTCCCGCTGATCATCGACATTGCAATGGTGACAACCAGGATACCGCCCGCAATTCTGAACGAATCAATAGAAATACCAAAGAGTTGCAGGATGCCATCGCCGAGGAATAAGGAACTCCACAAGATAATCGCAACCGACAGATTCGCGGTGAGGTTAGTTTTATTACGCGCCGTGGCCGTCTGGTAGCTGGTCATGCTGATGAAAACGGGGATAATCCCCACCGGGTTAACCAGCGCAAAGAGCCCGATAAAGAACTTAAAGTAAACAGGAAAATCAAAAAGCGGTTGAATCACGGTTAGCTCCGAAGCGTTAGCCGGATGAAGTCAATGTTCGTTAATGATCAAAACGCGCAGAAGATACGCCTTTTATTCGCATAGTTCACCTCTTATCTACACCTAATTTCATCCATTCATCGCTGTTATTTATATGTACTCGTTATGCTAATCCACTTACTCTTCATGACAACGATCTCTTAACAATTTACATAAAAGGCTAAAATGGCCTGCTGAAAGGTGTCAGCTTTGCGTAATCTTGATTTAGATCACACAATCGCTACTCAGAAGTGAGTAATCTTGCTTACGCCACCTGGACGTAACGCGTTAGAGTTAAATGATACTAACGCAGAAGCTCTTTTAGTAAATCAGAGCGAAACGGACGTTAAGTAACCACCTGAATTTCAGGCATTTATACAAAGTATCGTCGATCTGTCTATACTCACGTATCGCGCAGATGATTTACTAAAAAAGTTTAACATTATCAGGAGAGCATTATGGCTGTTACTAATGTCGCTGAACTTAACGCACTCGTAGAGCGTGTAAAAAAAGCCCAGCGTGAATATGCCAGTTTCACTCAAGAACAGGTCGACAAAATCTTCCGCGCCGCCGCTCTGGCAGCCGCTGATGCCCGCATTCCGCTGGCCAAAATGGCCGTCGCCGAATCCGGTATGGGTATCGTGGAAGACAAAGTGATTAAAAACCACTTCGCTTCTGAATATATTTACAATGCTTATAAAGATGAAAAAACCTGCGGCGTGCTGTCTGAAGACGACACCTTCGGGACCATCACCATTGCTGAACCTATCGGCATTATTTGCGGTATCGTTCCAACCACTAACCCAACCTCTACCGCGATCTTCAAATCGCTGATTAGCCTGAAGACCCGTAACGCCATCATCTTTTCTCCGCATCCGCGCGCTAAAGAAGCAACCAACAAAGCGGCAGACATCGTTCTGCAAGCGGCTATCGCTGCCGGCGCGCCGAAAGATCTGATTGGCTGGATCGATCAACCTTCCGTAGAACTGTCTAATGCGCTGATGCACCACCCGGATATCAACCTGATCCTCGCCACTGGCGGTCCAGGCATGGTTAAAGCAGCATACAGCTCCGGTAAACCTGCTATCGGCGTAGGCGCAGGCAACACCCCGGTTGTCATTGATGAAACCGCGGATATCAAACGCGCTGTGGCGTCTGTTCTGATGTCTAAAACCTTCGATAACGGCGTAATCTGTGCTTCTGAACAGTCTGTTGTCGTTGTTGATTCCGTCTATGATGCCGTTCGCGAACGTTTCGCCAGCCATGGCGGCTACATGCTGCAGGGCCAGGAGCTGAAAGCGGTTCAAAACGTTATCCTGAAAAATGGCGCTCTGAACGCCGCTATCGTCGGCCAGCCAGCCTACAAAATCGCTGAACTGGCAGGCTTCTCCGTACCAGAAACCACCAAGATTCTGATCGGTGAAGTTACGGTCGTTGACGAAAGCGAACCGTTCGCACACGAAAAACTGTCTCCGACTCTGGCGATGTATCGTGCGAAAGATTTCGAAGAAGCGGTAGAAAAAGCAGAAAAACTGGTCGCTATGGGCGGTATCGGTCACACCTCCTGCCTGTACACTGACCAGGATAACCAGCCAGAACGCGTTGCTTACTTCGGTCAGATGATGAAAACCGCGCGTATCCTGATCAACACCCCGGCCTCTCAGGGTGGTATCGGTGACCTGTACAACTTCAAACTCGCACCTTCCCTGACGTTGGGTTGTGGTTCCTGGGGTGGTAACTCCATCTCTGAAAACGTTGGTCCGAAACACCTGATCAACAAGAAAACCGTTGCTAAGCGAGCTGAAAACATGTTGTGGCACAAACTTCCGAAATCTATCTACTTCCGCCGTGGCTCTCTGCCCATCGCGCTGGATGAAGTGATTACTGATGGCCACAAACGTGCGCTCATCGTGACTGACCGCTTCCTGTTCAACAACGGCTACGCAGACCAGATCACCTCTGTGCTGAAAGCGGCTGGCGTTGAAACCGAAGTCTTCTTCGAAGTTGAAGCCGACCCGACGCTTTCCGTTGTTCGCAAAGGCGCTGAGCTGGCTAACTCCTTCAAACCAGACGTGATCATCGCGCTGGGCGGTGGTTCCCCGATGGACGCCGCGAAAATCATGTGGGTCATGTACGAACATCCGGAAACTCACTTCGAAGAGCTGGCGCTGCGCTTTATGGACATCCGTAAACGTATCTACAAGTTCCCGAAAATGGGCGTGAAAGCGAAAATGATCGCCGTCACCACCACTTCCGGTACCGGTTCTGAAGTCACACCGTTTGCGGTTGTGACCGACGATGCAACCGGTCAGAAATATCCGCTGGCTGACTACGCCCTGACCCCGGATATGGCGATTGTCGATGCCAACCTGGTGATGGATATGCCGAAGTCCCTGTGTGCGTTCGGTGGTCTGGATGCGGTAACTCACGCCCTGGAAGCTTACGTTTCCGTACTGGCTTCTGAGTTCTCTGACGGTCAGGCTCTGCAGGCTCTGAAACTGCTGAAAGAAAACCTGCCGGCGTCTTACCACGAAGGGTCTAAAAACCCGGTTGCGCGTGAACGTGTTCACAGTGCAGCGACTATCGCCGGTATCGCGTTTGCCAACGCCTTCCTCGGTGTATGTCACTCCATGGCGCACAAACTGGGCTCTCAGTTCCACATTCCGCACGGTCTGGCGAACGCCCTGCTGATTTGTAACGTTATCCGCTACAACGCGAATGACAACCCGACCAAGCAGACCGCTTTCAGCCAGTACGATCGTCCGCAGGCACGCCGTCGTTACGCTGAAATTGCTGACCACCTGGGCCTGAGCGCGCCGGGCGACCGTACCGCCGCTAAGATTGAAAAACTGCTGGCATGGCTGGAAAGCATTAAAGCTGAGCTGGGTATTCCTAAGTCTATCCGTGAAGCAGGCGTACAGGAAGCTGACTTCCTGGCACACGTTGACAAACTGTCTGAAGATGCCTTCGATGACCAGTGCACCGGCGCTAACCCGCGTTATCCACTGATCTCCGAACTGAAACAGATTCTGCTGGATACCTACTACGGTCGTGATTTCACCGAAGGTGAAGTTGCAGCGAAGAAAGACGTCGTTGCCGCACCGAAAGCAGAGAAAAAAGCGAAAAAATCCGCTTAATTCGTTATCTGTTTTAGCATGACAATAACGGCCTCAATTGAGGCCGTTTTTTTGTTTTACCTGTTTATCTGATGCCTGAAGGCGCTATGCTGATCATCTGGCCTACGTGCTCACGGCACGCCCTTCGTCAGGAGGCCTGAATAATGACCTCCAAAGCGCTACAGGGCGTTTTATAAGCCGATCTTTACCTCAGGTATCATATGTGCCGATGACGCTCCTGAATCGCCGTCAGTGAGCCCTCCTCCAGCGCGTCCTTATAATGCTTACGGCAAACTGAAACGTAGCGTTCATTCCCGCCAATAACCACCTGTTCGCCTTCGTTATAAGGCCTGCCGTCCTGATCAAGGCGCAGAACCATACTGGCTTTACGACCGCAGAAACAGATAGTTTTTAATTCCACCAGCTTATCTGACCATGCCAGCAAGTATTGGCTGCCGACAAAGAGCTCCCCACGAAAGTCTGTTCGTAGCCCATAGCAAAGTACTGGAATATCTAATTTGTCGACAACCTCGGATAATTGATAAACCTGCTGGCGAGTCAAAAACTGGCTTTCGTCGACTAACACGCAATGTATTGTCTGCCGCGCGCTCTCGGCACGAATCTCTTCAAACAAGGATGTATTTTGGTTAAACAATTTTGCCGGCGACGACAAACCGATACGAGAGCTGACTTTGCCTGCGCCGAAACGATCGTCGATTTCCGCCGTATATACGACGGTACGCATCCCGCGTTCCTGATAATTGTATGAAGATTGCAGCAGTGCAGTCGACTTACCCGCATTCATTGCCGAATAGTAGAAATATAGCTGTGCCATTGGTCGCAGGACCTCACCTGAGTGAAATAAAGATTGGCGGGATTGTACCATAATTTACCGACGCGACGGCGCGGCTCGCGCTCCGGTGAGTATTAAGAATTGTACAAACATCGCTCACTATACCCAAAATAATTCGCGTTGCTTAAAGGCGGCAAGGGAGTGAGTCCCCAGGAGCATAGATAACTATGTGACTGGAGTGAGCGAGCGTAGCCAACGCATAAGCAACTTGAAGTATGAAGGGTATATACACATTCCTTCACAAATTATGCCGTTAAAATTCATCAACAATGCTTATCATCACCCGCCAATATGAAAACCTTGTACTTATTGTTACCGTTACTCATACCCGGTGCAAAGTAATAGGGTTTTCTTGTAAGGAAATCTAATACAAGAGATTGATATCTCAGCAATGAGATCGTATTTCATCATGATAAAATGTGACCTGACTCCTAAATTTTTAGCGACAGACGGTGAGTATCCCCCCTGCCAATAAGCTCTTTTTTGTGCGGCGCCTCAAGGAAAATTTAAGTTGAGATAATTAAAACGTGTGCTTAATAAAGCGTAATTTTGAATTCCTTACATTCCTGGCTATTGCACAACTGAATTTATCGCTCTATTATTAGCTCAACAAACCACCCCAATATAAGTTTGAGATTACTACAATGAGCGAAGCACTTAAAATTCTGAACAACATCCGTACTCTTCGTGCGCAGGCAAGAGAATGTACTCTGGAAACGCTTGAAGAAATGCTGGAAAAATTAGAAGTTGTCGTTAATGAGCGTCGTGAAGAAGAAAGCGCTGCTGCTGCTGAAGTGGAAGAACGCACTCGTAAACTGCAACAGTATCGTGAAATGTTAATTGCCGACGGCATTGACCCGAATGAACTGCTGAATAGCATGGCTGCCGCTAAATCCGGCACCAAAGCTAAACGCGCAGCTCGTCCGGCTAAATATAGCTACGTTGACGAAAACGGTGAAACTAAAACCTGGACTGGCCAGGGTCGTACACCGGCTGTAATCAAAAAAGCAATGGAAGAACAAGGTAAGCAACTGGAAGATTTCCTGATCAAGGAATAATTTACTTCCTGGATGCTTAAAATCCCGCCGCTGGCGGGATTTTTTTTGCCTGAGTTCTCCGCTGACGACCCCAGGCATAAAAAAGCGCCGGATTTACCAGCGCTTCTGTTAAAAAATTTATAACGTATCGTTACTTCTTAATACCCATTTCTTCTTCAAGCCAGGCTTTAAATTCAGCACCCAGCGAATTATGACGGATGCCATATTCAACGAATGCCTGCATATATCCTAACTTATTACCACAGTCATGGCTTTTACCCTTCATGTGGTAGGCTTCAACCGTTTCTTTTTCGATCAGCATATCGATAGCATCGGTCAACTGAATTTCATCCCCGGCGCCCGGAGGGGTTTTCGCCAGCAACGCCCAGATATCCGCGCTCAACACATAACGCCCGACAATCGCAAGGTTAGACGGCGCGACATCCGCTTTTGGTTTTTCAACCACGCCAACCATCGGCACACTTTCGCCCGGCGCCAGCTCAACGCCTTTACAATCGACCACGCCGTATGCGGTCACATCTTCTACTGGCTCAACCATAATCTGGCTATTGCCGGTTTCGTCGAAACGGCGGATCATTTCAGCCAGGTTATCCTGAGACAGGTCGGACTCATATTCGTCAAGAATAACGTCTGGCAGAATAACAGCGACAGGTTCGTTTCCGACAACGGGATGCGCGCACAATACGGCATGGCCCAGGCCTTTTGCCAGCCCTTGACGTACCTGCATAATAGTGACATGCGGAGGGCAAATAGACTGAACCTCCTCCAGAAGCTGACGCTTAACGCGTTTTTCCAGCATCGCTTCCAGCTCAAAACTGGTATCAAAGTGGTTTTCAATAGAGTTTTTAGACGAGTGCGTAACAAGCACGATTTCAGTAATGCCAGCAGCGATACATTCGTTCACGACGTACTGAATTAATGGCTTATCAACCAGCGGCAGCATCTCTTTCGGGATAGCTTTGGTCGCTGGCAGCATCCTGGTTCCCAATCCCGCGACCGGGATAACGGCTTTTTTGACTTTCGAATTAAGGGCAGCCATTTAAAATTCTCCTGGACTGTTCATGTATTGAACGTGTTCATTAATCTGTATCGTGTTCCAGTATATCAGTACCAGAACAAGCCTCAGGTCCAAAAAGGACTTATATTGGTATAATTAAGACAAATACTTATAAATCTGCCGCAGATAGTAACACTCGTCGGGAAAGGCCGGTAAAGCAATTTCCGCTCACTCTTCCGTTTGGTCATTCCGCAGACAACATCAATCGCAGACGCCCTCCTGCGCCCCATATTTGACACTGCCACGAGTCGCAACGCTGGCTTAATTGGTTAAGGTAGGCGTTACCCAATGTTCCTAGCGGCACGCCGCTGCTAATTTGAACCTGATGAGCGCCCGTATTTAAGGTGGCGTTCAATCCGGCGGAGACGAGAATCAAATTTTTGAGCTCACTGTGATAGTAGCCGACAAATAGCGGGAATTGCCCAGGTAAATTGGCTTGTCTGAGCAGATGATTTACCTGTTTTAATAGCGCGCCTAACTCCGGTAAACGGTGCTTTTGTTGGCCGAGCTGATCCTGCAATAAGCCGTTAAATAGCGCCCGCAGCAACAATGCGGCTAACACGCCGTTATCGCCCGCCCGGGTGACATCCAGGCAATAAAATGCCAGTTCGTTATCAGATAGCGGCGCAATATCCAGCACCAGTCCAGGCTGATCGGCGGAGACGAGCTGCCGGTAATTAATGCGGCAATGAGAAATCACCTGCTGTACCGGGGGCTGCAATTCCTGCAACAATTGCGCTGCGGCGGTCGGATTACTCACCATTGCATCCCAGTCACGAAACAGGCGTTCTTCTTCTTCAACCCGCGAGTTAAACATATTAGGGTATAAGCAAGCGAATACGGTTTCCCGCAAGCGGTTGAGATCTTTTACCGGCTTCAGCAAGACATCTTCAACCCCAAGGCGTAACGCTTTGGCGATATCCGCCATATTTTCTGTTGCGGAAATAACCAGAATAGGCGTCTGGTCTCCGCGATTACGTAAGTTTTCTACCAGTTTGAGACCGTTCATTCTCGGCATCGCGATATCACATATCATGAGATCAGGGGTAAAACGCCCCATCAACTCCAGGGCATCCACCCCGTCGCCTGCCAATGCCGTTGTCGCTCCCAAAGAGGAAAACCACGAATCCAGAAGCGAGCGAAATACAGGCTCGTCTTCAACAATAAGAATCTGTTTTCCGACCAATGGCTGCGTCATGTTCTCTCCCCTGACTGGCTTTAATCAATAGTGGCATGGTATTGCCGCTTGCGCCTGTCAGAATTTGCTTAAGTGATCGTAAAAGGTACATTAAACGTCGGTACGCACCAAGGGTATAAGTTCGTCCATCTTTTTCTCTACGGCTAACTGACCCGCCGCAATAGCGGCATGGGCGCGATGAAAATCCAGCGTTGAGATTTGCGGACAGAATGGTTGAATGAGAATATCAGGCGGATCGCCAGCCATACGGTTACGTTTAAGACGATTTTCCAACACCTGGATGGAGGTTGTCATGATTTCCATTGCCCCAGGCGAACTCACGCCACGGCGTGAAGTCAGGCTACTGAAACGTTCTTTTAAACGCTTATGCCAGGGCAGCGCATCATCGCTCTCTTCATTGATATTCCCGACATTTACAGAGAGCAAATCTTGCTGCATGAGGTGGGCATCATGTTGCAGGTCTACCGCAATAACGATATCAGCCCCCAGCGCCCTGGTTAACGAAACAGGTACCGGATTAACGACTGCGCCATCTACCAGCCAGTAACCGTTATGTTCAACCGGAGACATCAGCCCTGGCATACTGCACGACGCGCGTACAGCAAGGTGTAGATCGCCTTCAGTAAACCATAGCTCTCGTCCCGTGCTAAGATTCGTCGCGACCGCGCCAAAACGTCTTGAACAGTGGTCAAAATCCGTGACGGGCATAATATCCCGATAGTGATTAAATACGCGTTCGCCGCGAAGCAACCCTCCTCTGCCCCAGGATACATCCATCAGGCGTAAAACATCCCAGTAGCGGAATGAACATACCCACTGTTCAAGCGCCGATAATTTATTACAGGCATACGCGGCGCCGACCAGTGAACCTATTGAGCATCCTGCAACGATATCAATATCAATGCCTGTTTGCTTGAGGGCTTTGATGACCCCAATATGAGACCATCCTCTCGCTGCGCCAGATCCCAGCGCCAGCCCTATTTTCATTTTTCTCATCGTACTTAACGACTTCCCCTGGCTTCAAGACGTAGCAACATCGCCACTGCTCAGTTAACATAATGCCACCCTGGCGTTCAACGCCGTTTTTTATATTCAGGGAGATTATTGTGTCTCAGCCTTGTCCCTGTGGTAGCGCTGACGAGTATAGCCTATGTTGTGGTCGTATTGTGTCCGGAGAACGAGTAGCACCCGATCCGTCACATCTCATGCGCTCTCGTTACTGCGCTTTTGTGATGAAAGACGCAGATTACTTAATTAAGAGCTGGCATCCAACCTGCAATGCGGCCGCGTTTCGTGATGATATCATCGCCGGATTTGCCAATACCAGGTGGCTCGGCCTGACTATTTTTGAACATACCTGGTCAGAAGCAGAAAATACAGGGTATGTTAGTTTTATCGCGCGTTTTTCCGAACAAGGGAAAACCGGGGCGATTATCGAACGTTCTCGTTTTATCAAAGAAAACGGTCAGTGGTATTATATTGACGGTACCCGCCCGCAGTTGGGTCGAAACGATCCCTGCCCGTGCGGTTCAGGCAAAAAATTTAAAAAGTGCTGCGGCCAGTGACGCCTGACAGTATCGATACAGCAAACACTCTCAACAGGATTTTTCCGGCAATGCAATCACTACAACGTAAAGTTCTGCGTACTATTTGTCCCGATCAAAAAGGCCTTATCGCGCGGATTACCAACATTTGCTATAAGCACGAGCTTAATATTGTGCAAAACAATGAATTTGTGGACCATCGCACCGGACGCTTTTTTATGCGGACCGAGCTGGAAGGCATCTTCAATGATTCCACTCTCCTGGCCGATCTGGACAGCGCCTTACCGGAAGGCTCTGTTCGTGAACTCAATCCCGCCGGACGCCGTCGGGTAGTGATTCTGGTTACCAAAGAGGCGCATTGTCTGGGCGACCTGCTGATGAAAGCCAACTATGGCGGGCTGGATGTTGAAATCGCCGCGGTCATTGGCAACCATGAAACGTTACGCTCGCTGGTTGAACGTTTTGAGATCCCTTTCGAACTGGTCAGCCATGAGGGATTAACGCGTGAAGAGCATGACACGAAGATGGCGGACGCCATTGATGCCCATCAACCGGACTATGTGGTGCTGGCCAAGTATATGCGTGTTTTGACGCCAGGTTTTGTGGCGCGCTTCCCGAACAAAATTATCAATATCCACCACTCATTCCTGCCGGCGTTTATCGGCGCGCGTCCTTATCATCAGGCCTATGAGCGCGGCGTGAAAATCATCGGCGCTACCGCGCACTATGTGAATGATAATCTGGATGAAGGCCCAATCATTATGCAGGACGTGATTCATGTCGATCACACTTACACCGCAGAAGATATGATGCGTGCCGGGCGCGACGTTGAGAAAAACGTATTAAGCCGCGCGCTGTATCAGGTTCTGGCACAGCGAGTCTTTGTTTACGGCAATCGGACGATTATTCTTTAATCGTCAGTAATATGAATTGATTAGCTTTAATCCGTTACGGATGAAAAGTACGCAAACAGTTCATTTCAGGCAAAGGAATACTTTACAGCGGCGTGTCATTTGATATGATGCGCCCCGCTTCCCGAAAGGAAGCGGGCCAGTATTAAGCATTACCCCGTGGTGGGGTTCCCGAGCGGCCAAAGGGAGCAGACTGTAAATCTGCCGTCATCGACTTCGAAGGTTCGAATCCTTCCCCCACCACCATTATTCACTACATCGATGTAGTTAACTCGATGAGCAATGCAGAAGTTTGCACTTGTCGGGGAAGGGTGAGAACCTTCGATTAAGGTTCGACTCGAGCGAAAGCGAGAGAACGTTGCCAACGGCAACGGCCCGTAGGGTGAGGAGCGAAGCGACGAATAATCCTTCCCCCACCACCATCTTCAAGCTTTACCTACAATTTGAATTACCCCTGGTGGGGTTCCCGAGCGGCCAAAGGGAGCAGACTGTAAATCTGCCGTCATCGACTTCGAAGGTTCGAATCCTTCCCCCACCACCATCACTCCCGTCGCGTATCTTATCCCCGCTAAGCACAGTGCCTTATATCTCTCTGTACGGGAAGGATGAGAAGCTTCGACTAAGGTTCGATTCGAGCGTCAGCGAGAAAGCGTTGCCGCAGGCAACGACCCGAAGGGCGAAGCGCGCAGCGCTGAGTCATCCTTCCCCCACCACCATCACTTCCGTCGCGTATATTATCCCCGTTAAGCATAGTGTCTCATATCTCTCTGTACGGTAAGGATGAGAAGCTTTGATTAAGGTTCGATTCGAGCGCAGCGAGAAAGCGTTGCCGCAGGCAACGATCCGAAGGGCGAAGCGAGCAGCGCTGAGTCATCCTTCCCCCACCACCATGACTTCATAAGGCACCAATTTCAAATCAATCAGCACTGCCCCGTATCCTTACCCCACAGGCAGACTTCACACCATGGCGCCATAGCTTATTGGCTATCTTATCAATACTTCTTCCTGGCAATCTTTTTCGCCTCCTTTGACTGGTTGATTTTTCGCCTGATGAGATCAAAGGCGGCATATGTCTCGCTAAGTTGATCTGGGGTGAGCGTTCCCTTGAGTCGGTCTCTTTCGGCAATGAGCGCTGAACAATCATCCTTAGATTTTTCCGTATATATACTTGCCATGTAATACCAAATATAGGCCTGCTTATTATCTTTAGGCACCCCCTGGCGCCCATGAGCATAAATTTCCCCAAGCGCTAATTGTGCCGGAGTAAACCCCTGCTCTGCCGCTTTAAGGTACCACTTCAGCGCATTCCGGCTATTTTCAGGCACGCCTCTTCCCGTGTTATATGCTACGCCAAGCTGATATTGCGCTTTCGCAAAATCCTGTTTTGCTGCTTTTCGATACCATGCGATAGCCTGTCTGTCGCTTTGCGCGACGCCGCGACCAAAAGCAGACATGATGCCCAGATGCGTTTGCGCAGCAGGCAGTCCCTGGCGTGCGGCTTTGCGATACCACGCCAGCGCCTGTTGGTAGTCCTGAGAAACGGCCTCGCCCTGCATAAACATCACGCCGATCGCATCCTGCGCCTCGGCCAATCCCTGCGCTGCGGCTCTGCGATACCACTCCAGCGCCAGATTGTGATCTTTCAATAAGTGATAACCGTTGTAATACCATACGCCAAAATTGTACTGTACCTTTGCCATCACGCGTTGCGCTGTTTTTCGATACCACGTCTGAGAGTGAACCTGGTCAGCGGGATGCGCTTTATCATAGAGCGCATTCAGCGGAATGTGGCCTGGCGTATAGCTGCCTGGTATACCTTCATTAAGCCAGTAAACTGCCTGACGATAATCCTGAGGCACGCCTTCACCATAAAAATAGGCAACACCGAGATAAAGTTGCGCGGGGTCGTACATATTTTCCGCCGCTTTACGCATCAAGATCGCCGTTTGCTGATAATCCTGAGGAACGCCCTGACCGTGGGCGTACATTACTCCAAGCTTAAATTGTGCTGACGAAGCTGAACCCTGTCCGCGGACAACGCCCGCATCATTGGTTGGAGAGGCGGCTTTTCGATACCACTCCAGCGCTTTTTGTCGACTAAGTGGAAAATTTTCACCATAGTTGTAATGATAGCCAAGGATAAAATAGGAAAAATCCGAACCTTGTTTACCCGCTTTCTCCAGCCATTTTATGGCTAGTTTATAATCAGGCTTAACATATTGCCCCTCCGCATACCAGCTTCCAAGCGAGAACTGCGCGCTTTCATCTCCTTGTTCCGCTTTTTGCTCTAATTCCTGAACGTACTGGCATTCTTCCGAGTCAGGGGGATAGCGATCCTCGCAGACAGCAGCGTGAGCCATTTTTGAAATAAATATATTTAATATTATTATTTTGAAAATTGATGAAAAACGCATACAACTATCCTTATTGTCGTTTATGGCGTGATTATATGCTGCATCATCCTTTTTCTGCTTACAAAAAACTCGCACAGATGCTGAATAAACCCAGAAACAAAGAGTCCGGATTCAGATGCCAGACATGGCAGATCCGCTGTAAACGAAACAAAGCGGCGGTCGATAAGGCATTTATGCCGCACTCCGGCAAACAGCCATAAAAAAACTCCGCCGAAGCGGAGTTTAGGGCATCGAGAGAAAATCAGTGACGCGCACGTACAATCTGGTATTTGCGGGTCAGATACTCGACCGGCACGCTCCAGATATGCACCAGGCGCGAGAATGGGAACAACAGGAACAGCGTCATCCCCAGTACCAGGTGCATACGGAAGATAAAGGCTACACCATCCAGATGTGCGGATGCGCCACCGTGGAAGGTCACAACTGACTGCGCCCACCCGACCAGCTTCATCATTTCACTCCCGTCCATATGCTGGGCGGAGAACGGAATGGTCAGCAGGCCCAGCGCGCACTGAATCACCAGCAGCGAGAGAATCAAAATATCTGCGCCGGTAGTGGTGGCGCGGACACGTGGGCTAAACAGACGACGCTTGAGCAGTAAAATACCGCCAACCAGCGTCAGCACGCCGCAGGCGCCGCCGGCAATCATCGCCATCTTCTGCTTCACGTCGACCGGCAGAAAAGCTTCATACATCCAGTGCGGCGTTAACATGCCCAGGAAGTGACCGGCGAAAATACCCAGAATCCCAATGTGGAACAGGTTTGACGCCAGGTTCATTCCTTTGCGATCCAGCATCTGACTGGAAGCCGCCCGCCAGGTGTACTGACCGTAGTCGTAACGTAACCAGCTACCGATCAGAAATACCGATCCGGCAATGTACGGGTAGATATCAAAGAAGAACATATTCAGGAAGTGCATTAGTGCTGTCCTCCGGTGGTGATATTCAGATATTGCGGCGCCACGGCCCCGGCAAAACGACGCTGGTGAGCGGAGATTTCCGACTCGCCACACCCTTGATCGGCGAAGAATTTCACCTGCTCTTCTTCCCAGACCGCATCCAACGCCTGTGGGGTATCATCACGTGCTTCATTCGCAATTTTTTCAGCCACTTTGTCGCTGTCGATAACGGTATTCGCCAGTTTTAACAGCAGATCGAACAGCACCGCATAACGGCTGTCACGCTGTTGCAAACGTGCGCTGAGCAGCGCCAGAATCGGCGCGATATCCTGTAACCCCCCTAACGCTTCGCTTTTCGGCAATTGCGCAAGGTATTCCAGATACAGCGGCAGATGATCGGGAAGTTCGCGGCTGTCGAGCTGCAAACCGTGCTGCTCATACTGTGCCATCAGGTCAACCATCGCCTGACCGCGATCGCGGGACTCCCCGTGAACATGTTCAAACAGCAGCAGTGATGTGGCGCGACCACGGTCAAACAGTTCGCTATAAGCGGCCTGTACATCCAGCATGTCCTGCGCGGTTAAATCGCGCAGGAAAACGCCCAGAGTCTGGGCATCCTCTTTATCCAGGTTCTCAGATGACGCGAGCGCATCGAACAACTCCTGCTGATGCTGCCACAGGGCAGCATCCGGGTACTCGAGCAGACGCGAAACAATGACGAGTTCAATCATGCGTGCGGCTCCGTTTTGCTGGTCACATCAACAGCGTCGATGCGGCGGCTGTTGAACAGATTGAATTTGGTATCAGACCCGTGGCAACCATCGCCGAAGGTAAAGCCACAACCGCTTTTCTCCGGGAATGCGTCACGCGCCAGTTCACGATGGCTGCTCGGCACCACAAAGCGATCTTCATAATTAGCAATTGCCAGGTAACGATACATTTCCTGCGCCTGGGCTTCGCTTAAACCCACCTCTTCCAGCGCGCGGGTATCCACTTTACCGTCTACGGTTTCCGCACGTTTGTAGTGACGCATCGCCAGCATCCGTTTCAGCGCCAACAGTACCGGCTGGGTGTCGCCAGCGGTCAACAGGTTCGCCAGGTACTGCACCGGGATACGCAGACTGTCTACATCCGGCAGAATACCGTTGCTGCCAAGTTCGCCCGCATCGGCTGCAGACTGAATCGGTGACAAAGGCGGCACGTACCAGACCATCGGCAGCGTGCGGTATTCCGGATGCAGCGGCAGCGCCAGCTTCCAGTCCATCGCCATTTTGTACACTGGCGATTGCTGCGCCGCATCGATCACGCTCTGCGGCACGCCGTCCTTCAGCGCCTGCTCAATGACAGCCGGATCGTTTGGATCGAGGAACACGTCCAGTTGACGCTGGTACAGATCTTTTTCGTTTTCCGTACTGGCGGCGCTTTCAATGGCATCGGCGTCATACAGCAGTACGCCAAGATAACGGATACGACCCACGCAGGTTTCCGAGCAAACAGTCGGCTGACCAGCTTCGATACGCGGGTAGCAGAAGATGCACTTCTCGGACTTGCCGCTCTTCCAGTTGAAGTAAATCTTCTTGTACGGGCAGCCGGTGATGCACATCCGCCAGCCGCGGCACTTGTCCTGGTCGATCAGCACGATGCCATCTTCTTCACGCTTGTAGATAGCACCGCTCGGGCAGGTCGCCACGCACGCCGGGTTGAGACAGTGCTCGCACAGGCGCGGCAGGTACATCATGAAGGTGTTTTCGAACTGGCCGTACATCGCCTTCTGCATGTTTTCAAAGTTCTGGTCTTTAGCGCGTTTTTCGAACTCGCCGCCCAGAATCTCTTCCCAGTTTGGCCCGCTGGTAATTTTGTCCATCCGCTGGCCGGTAATCAGCGAGCGCGGACGCGCGATCGGCTGATGTTTGCTTTCCGGCGCGGTATGCAGGTTCTGGTAGTCGTAATCAAACGGCTCGTAGTAGTCGTCGATGCCCGGCAGATGCGGGTTAGCGAAGATTTTACCCAGCAGCAGCGCCCGGTTGCCCATGCGCGGCTGTAGTTTGCCGTTGATTTTGCGGATCCAGCCGCCTTTCCATTTTTCCTGATTTTCCCAGTCATTCGGAAAACCAACGCCAGGCTTACTTTCTACGTTGTTAAACCAGGCGTATTCCATACCTTCGCGACTGGTCCAGACGTTTTTACAGGTGACTGAACAGGTATGACAGCCGATGCACTTATCGAGATTCAGCACCATGCCGACTTGTGAACGAATTTTCATTTTACGCTCTCCTGTACCTGGTCATTGCCTTCGCCATCCAACCAGTTAATGTTCTTCATCTTACGTACCACCACAAACTCATCGCGGTTGGAGCCGACGGTGCCGTAGTAGTTAAAGCCGTAGGCTAACTGCGCATAGCCGCCGATCATATGGGTCGGTTTCGGCGTAATACGGGTCACCGAGTTATGAATACCGCCGCGCTGCTGGGTAATTTCCGACCCCGGCAGGTTTACGATACGTTCCTGCGCGTGGTACATCATGGTCATGCCCGCCGGTACACGCTGGCTGACCACTGCGCGTGCGGTCAATGCGCCGTTGCTGTTGAAGACTTCGATCCAGTCGTTATCTTCAATGCCCAGATCTTTGGCGTCGGTTTCGCTCATCCACACAATCGGGCCGCCACGCGACAAAGTCAGCATCAACAGGTTATCGCTGTAGGTCGAGTGGATACCCCATTTCTGGTGCGGCGTCAGGAAGTTGAGCGCCTTCTCCGGATTACCGTTGGATTTACGCCCCATCACCGCTTTCACCGAGCGGGTGTCGATCGGTGGGCGATACACCAGCAGACTTTCGCCGAAGTCGCGCATCCACTGGTGATCCTGATACAACTGTTGGCGACCAGACAGTGTACGCCACGGGATCAGCTCGTGAACGTTGGTATAACCGGCGTTATAAGAAACGTGCTCATCTTCCAGACCAGACCAAGTCGGGCTGGAGATAATTTTGCGCGGCTGGGCCTGAATATCGCGGAAGCGGATTTTCTCTTCTTCTTTATTGGTCGCCAGATGCGTATGGTCGCGACCGGTAAACTCGCTCAGCGCCGCCCAGGCTTTCACCGCCACCTGACCGTTGGTTTCCGGCGCTAACGTCAGGATCATCTCTGCCGCGTCAATCGCCGTGTTGAGCATCGGCTGGCCTTTCGCCGGACCGTCCGCTTTGGTGTAATTGAGCTTACGCAGCAAGTCCATTTCGCTCTGCGTGTTCCAGGCAATCCCTTTCCCGCCGTTGCCGATTTTCTCCATCAGCGGGCCGATAGAGGTAAAGCGTTCGTAAGTCGCCGGGTAATCGCGCTCAACGGTCATGATGTGCGGCGCGGTTTTCCCTGGAATCAGATCGCATTCGCCTTTTTTCCAGTCTTTCACGTCCAGCGGCTGCGCCAGTTCAGCGGCAGAATCGTGCTGGATCGGCAGCGTCACGACGTCAGTCTCTTTACCCAGGTGGCCTACACAGACTTCGGAGAATTTCTTCGCAATGCCTTTGTAGATTTCCCAGTCGCTTTTCGATTCCCAGGCCGGATCTACGGCGGCAGACAGCGGATGAATAAACGGATGCATATCCGAGGTATTCATATCGTCTTTTTCATACCAGGTCGCCGTCGGCAGTACGATATCGGAGTACAGGCAGGTGCTCGACAGGCGGAAATCCAGCGTCACCACCAGATCCAGTTTGCCGTCCAGGCCATTGTCACGCCACTCCACTTCTTCCGGCTTCACTCCGCCCTGTTTACCCAGATCCAGCCCCTGAATACCATGCTCAGTACCCAGCAGATATTTCAGCATATACTCATGGCCCTTACCGGAAGACCCAAGCAGGTTAGAACGCCAGATGAACAGGTTACGCGGGTGGTTTTTACCGTTTTCCGGCTGCTCGGCGGCAAAGCGAATCGACCCCTCTTTCAGGGATTTGACGGTATAATCTACCGGCGTCATACCGGCTTTTTCCGCTTCACGCGCAATATACAGCGGGTTAGTGCCTAACTGCGGCGCCGACGGCAACCAGCCCATACGCTCGGCGCGCACATTGAAGTCAATCAGATGACCGCTATAGCGGGATTTGTCCGCCATCGGCGACAGTAACTCCTCGGCGGTCACCGTCTCGTAGCGCCACTGGCTGGAGTGGTTATAGAAGTAAGAGGTGCTATTCATGTGACGCGCCGGACGCTGCCAGTCAAGGGCAAACGCCAGCGGCTGCCAGCCGGTCTGCGGACGCAGTTTTTCCTGGCCGACGTAGTGCGCCCAACCGCCGCCGCTCTGACCAACGCAACCACAGAACACCAACATATTGATCAGCCCGCGATAGTTCATATCGAGGTGATACCAGTGGTTCAGACCGGCGCCAACGATAATCATTGAACGCCCGTGCGTTTTGTCCGCGTTATCGGCGAACTCCCGTGCGATACGGATGATCTGCGCCCGCGGCACGCCGGTGATCTGCTCGGCCCATGCTGGCGTATACGCTTTGGTATCATCATAACTGGCGGCACAATTTTCATCGTTCAGGCCGCGTTCCAGACCATAGTTCGCCATGGTCAGGTCATACACGGTGGTGACTAACGCTGAAGAACCATCGGCCAGTTGCAGACGTTTTGCCGGCAGTTTATGCAGCAGGACGTTATCCAGCGCCACATGATTAAAGTACTCTGAACCCTCGCCGCCGAAATACGGGAAGCCCACGTCAGCAATCTCATCCTGGCTGCCCAGCAAGCTGAGCTGCAATTCAGTTTCTGCACCGGTAGTCCCGTCGCGCTGTTCGAGGTTCCATTTGCCTTTTTCGCCCCAGCGGAAACCAATTGAACCGTTTGGCGCCACCATTTCACCGTTGCTGTTGATAGCGACGGTTTTCCATTCCGGGTTATTTTCCTGCCCCAGCGAATCAACGAGATCGGCAGCGCGCAGCATACGACCTGCGGCATAATAACCATCACGCTCTTCAAGCATCACCAGCATTGGCATGTCGGTATAGCGACGGACATAATCGGTGAAGTACTGGCGCGGGTTGTCGAGGTGGAACTCGCGCAGCATGACGTGGCCCATCGCCAGCGCCATCGCCGCATCGGTCCCCTGCTTCGGTGCCAGCCACAGATCGCACAGTTTGGCGATTTCAGCATAGTCCGGCGTCACCGCGACGGTTTTGGTGCCTTTGTAACGTACTTCGGTAAAGAAGTGGGCATCCGGCGTACGGGTTTGCGGCACGTTAGAGCCCCAGGCGATAATATAGCTGGAGTTGTACCAGTCAGCGGATTCCGGCACGTCGGTCTGCTCGCCCCAGGTTTGCGGGGAGGCTGGCGGCAGGTCGCAGTACCAGTCGTAGAAGCTCAGGCAGGTACCGCCAATCAGCGAAAGATAACGTGCCCCGGAAGCGTAGGAAACCATCGACATCGCCGGGATGGGTGAGAAGCCCGCGACGCGGTCAGGGCCATAGGTTTTCACGGTGTACACGTTGGAAGCGGCGATCAGTTCGTTCACTTCCTGCCATGAGGAGCGAACAAAGCCGCCACGACCACGCGCCTGTTTGAAGCTTTTGGCTTTATCGGCATCTTCAATGATGGAGGCCCATGCCTCTACTGGATCGCGATGCAGTTTTTTCGCCTCGCGCCACATCTTCATCAGACGTTTGCGCATCAGCGGATATTTCAGTCGGTTAGCGCTGTAGAGATACCAGGAGTAGCTTGCGCCGCGCGGGCAGCCGCGAGGTTCATGGTTTGGCATATCAGGACGGGTGCGCGGGTAATCGGTTTGCTGTGTTTCCCAGGTCACCAGACCATTTTTGACATAAATTTTCCAGCTACAAGAACCGGTGCAGTTCACCCCATGGGTTGAGCGCACAATTTTGTCATGCTGCCAACGTTGGCGGTATCCGTCCTCCCAGTCCCGGTTTGTTTCGAGAAGCTGGCCGTGCCCATCGGCAAAGGTTTCGCCCTTCTGCTTGAAGTAGCGAAACCGGTCCAGGAATTTACTCATCGGGTTTCTCCTGTGTGGAACCTTACGGCTCTCTGATAAATCGACATTGCTTAACTAAAGGCGAAGGTAACGCGCTGAATGGGCGTGAGAATTGATAACGATCAAGGCGGACAGGGATGCAAATGGCGCGCAAACCTCCTGCATACTCCTTTTGGAGGAGGAGTTTTATTTATATATATTACTGATTTAATTACATAAAATTAAATTTACGCACAAATTGAATGTTAAATTTTCAACAAGTGGGTATTAAGGGGTATCCCCCTGGATGACCGATAAAAATGTGCGTGGTCAGCCCTGTCGCGCCTCTCTTCTTGACTATAAGTATGTTGTAACTAAATACAGGTAAAAAAAAGCGCGGTCTAACGCCGCGCAAAGGATAATCAAAAATTACTTTTTATTTTTAGAATGACGTCCATATACCGCCCAGGTAATAACGACGCAGGCGATATAGAAAATAAGAAAGACTTTCATCGCGCCGACTGGAGAACCAGTTAATGCTAAAGATGAACCAAACGCTTTCGGAATAAAAAAGCCGCCAATCGCGCCAATCGCGGAAATAAAGCCCAGCGCCGCCGCCGTATCGGTCGCCGCTTCACGCATGGCTCTTTCGTCCGACCCGCCTTCCGCTTTAACCCGGTCCATCGTCAGTTTACGGAAGATAACGGAGATCATCTGGAAGGTAGAACCACTCCCCAACCCCGCCGTCAGAAATAGCGCCAGAAATACCCCGTAGAACGCGATAAAGCTACCTCCAACGCCGCCAGTAGGTAATGTCAGGAACAGCAGACCGCTGAAAATCGCCATCAGGACAAAGTTGATAAGCGTGACGCGAGTCCCCCCCAGACGGTCAGAAATTGCGCCGCCTGCCGAACGCGCCAGCGCGCCGATAAACGGACCGAAAAACGCATAATGCAGGATCTGCACATCCGGGAATTGTGTTTTAGACAGCATAGCGAACCCCGCGGAGAAACCGATAAACGATCCGAAGGTCGCCAGATACAGCAGACTCATGATCCACAGATGACCACGTTTGAGCACCGGCAGTTGCTCTTTTAGCGAGGCCTTAGACGTCGCCAGTTCGTTCATGCCGAACCACGCCGCCAGCGTAAAAATGGCCAGGAAAGGCACCCAAATCCAGGCTGCGTTCGCCAGATAGAGCTGAGAACCATCCGGCTGCTCTACACCGTGGCTACCAAAGGCGGCAAAGATAGAGAGCGAAACCACCAGCGGCGCAACCAGCTGCATCACGCTCACGCCCATATTGCCCAGACCGCCGTTCAAACCCAGCGCGCCGCCCTGCTTTTGTTTAGGAAAGAAAAAGCTGATGTTCGCCATACTGGAGGCAAAGTTCGCGCCGGCAAAACCACACAGCAAGGAAATAATAATGAAAGTGCTAAATGGCGTACTGGTATCCTGAACGGCAAAGCCTAACCATACGCAAGGCACGATGAGGATACCGGTACTGAACGCTGTCCAGCGACGTCCGCCAAATAGCGGCACCATAAAGGAGTAAGGCACCCGTAGCAGCGCGCCGGAAACAGATGGCAGCGCAGTCAACATAAAGAGCTGATCGGTCGTAAAATTAAATCCCACTTTCGGCAGGTTTACCGCCACTGCGCTAAATAGCATCCAGACGCAAAACGCCAGCAGTAAACACGGGACAGAAATCCACAAATTACGGCTGGCGACACGATGGCCGCGCTGCTGCCAGAATGCCGGATCTTCCGGACACCATTCCGTGATAACAGCGCCAGTTGCCCTTTCCGGGGCGGATGAGTGACTCATAGACACCTCTGATTCTTGATTTGATGTCTGCCACATTAGGGTTTACTGCCGAAGGTAAGTTGATATAAATCAAAGGAAAAGTCGTCATCACCGGCGACTAAAAAGCGTTATTACCCTTAATGAGTAGGCTATTTTGGTAAAAAAGCTGTGGTTTTTCACCATGCTGTGTCTGTCTACTCCTTCCCGTCGCAGATACCTCTTTACGGCGGCAATTAAGGAGTAACTCGTTATAGGTATGGGTATACTCCGCTGTATCGTTGAGAATAGCGGCACAGCCGATTGACGCCCCTCTTTTTTGCTACGTTTTTTCGGCGACATTACCCCGAAGAAAGAAGGTAACATGTTTAAACGGTGTTTCTCTCCTCTTACGCTGGTTAACCAACTGGCGCTGATTGTCATGCTCTCTACCGCTATCGGCGTGGCGGGGATGGCGGTTTCCGGCTGGCTGGTTCAGGGCGTACAGGGTAGCGCTCATGCGATTAATAAAGCGGGCTCATTGCGTATGCAAAGCTATCGACTACTGGCAGCTGTCCCGCTGGATGCTAAAGATCAAAAGCTGCTGGATGAGATGGAGCAAACGGCATTCAGCCCTGAACTGACCCGCGCCGCTGAGCGAGACGGGCAGCAGAAGCAGCTTAAAGCGTTGCAGGATTACTGGCATAACGAACTCTCGCCAGGGCTACAGCACGCGCAAAACGCGCACGCGGTCGCAGAAGATGTCACGCGCTTTGTGGCGGGCCTGGATCGCCTGGTGACGTCGTTCGACCATACGACTGAATTGCGTATCGAACGCGTGGTATTAGTTCACCGGGTAATGGCGATCTTTATGGCGCTATTGCTGGTATTTACGATTATCTGGCTACGTGTTCGCCTTTTGCAGCCCTGGAAACAGTTGTTATCAATGGCGCGCGCCGTCAGTCAGCGCGACTTTACCCAACGTGCCAATATCAGTGGACGCAATGAGATGGCCGCGTTGGGTTCTGCGCTCAATAATATGTCTGAAGAACTGGCCGAAAGTTATGCGGTACTGGAACAGCGCGTACAGGAAAAAACAGCCGGTCTGGAACATAAAAACCAGATTCTCTCGTTTTTGTGGCAAGCCAACCGCCGACTGCATTCACAGGCTCCGCTATGTGAACGTCTTTCGCCGGTACTGAATGGCCTGCAAAATTTAACCCAGTTGCATGATATTGAGCTGCGAGTCTATGACCTGGAAGATGAAGATAATCATCAGGAATTTACCTGTCAGTCGGACATCAGTTGCGATGATAAAGGCTGCCATCTTTGCCCACGTAGCGCCCTGCCGATGATTAACGGCGGCACCACCTTAAAATGGCGGCTCACCGACTCTCACACCCAATACGGTATTTTGCTGGCGACGCTGCCCTATGGACGCCATCTCAGCCACGATCAACAACAGTTGGTGGACACGCTGGTTGAACAGCTTACCGCGACTCTGGCGCTCGACAGGCATCAGGAGCGCCAGCAGCAGTTGATTGTCATGGAAGAGCGTGCCACCATTGCCCGCGAACT
The DNA here is from genome assembly GCF_046548235.1 of Salmonella sp. SAL4457. Taxonomy (NCBI): domain Bacteria; kingdom Pseudomonadati; phylum Pseudomonadota; class Gammaproteobacteria; order Enterobacterales; family Enterobacteriaceae; genus Salmonella; species Salmonella sp. SAL4457. The sequence continues at coordinate 527,567 of NZ_JBGDZO010000001.1, read as the reverse complement.
GCATGATTCTATTGCCCAGTCGCTCTCTTGTATGAAGATGCAGGTGAGCTGCCTGCAAATGCAGGGCGACGTGTTACCGGAAAGCAGCCGTGAGTTACTCAGCCAAATTCGCAATGAGCTGAACTGCTCCTGGGCGCAACTGCGCGAACTGTTAACCACTTTCCGGTTACAGTTGACGGAACCCGGGCTACGTCCGGCGCTGGAGGCAAGCTGCCAGGAGTTCAGCGCCCGGTTTGGCTTTACGGTAAAACTGGATTATCAGCTTCCCCCCCGCCTGGTGCCTTCACACCAGGCGATACACCTGTTGCAAATTGCCAGGGAAGCCCTCAGCAACGCCCTTAAACACTCTCATGCCGACGATGTGGTGGTGACAGTGACGCAATGTGGCAAACAGGTCAAACTAAAAGTGCAGGATAATGGCTGCGGCGTCCCGGAAAACGCCGAACGCAGTAATCACTACGGCATGATCATCATGCGCGATCGGGCGCAAAGTTTGCGCGGCGATTGCCAGGTACGCCGACGCGAGACTGGCGGAACAGAGGTCACTGTTACTTTTATTCCAGAAACAAACTTCACAGAAACCCAGGGAGATACCCATGAATAATCAGGAACCGGCAACCATCCTGTTAATCGATGACCATCCGATGCTACGCACGGGTGTAAAGCAGCTTGTGAGTATGGCGCCCGATATCAGCGTGGTCGGAGAAGCCAGCAACGGTGAGCAGGGTATTGACCTGGCGGAATCGCTCGATCCCGATCTGATCCTCCTTGATTTGAATATGCCGGGAATGAATGGTCTCGAAACGCTGGATAAATTACGCGAAAAAGCGCTGTCAGGACGTATTGTCGTTTTCAGCGTATCCAACCATGAAGAAGATGTCGTCACGGCGCTAAAGCGCGGCGCGGATGGTTATCTGTTGAAAGACATGGAGCCGGAGGACTTGCTCAAAGCGTTACAACAGGCCGCCGCCGGCGAAATGGTATTAAGTGAAGCGTTAACGCCGGTACTGGCGGCCAGCCTGCGGGCCAACCGCGCCACCACCGATCGCGATGTAACGCAACTCACCCCGCGTGAGCGCGATATTCTGAAGCTCATTGCGCAGGGATTGCCAAATAAGATGATTGCCCGACGTCTGGATATCACCGAAAGTACGGTCAAAGTGCACGTGAAACATATGCTCAAGAAAATGAAGCTGAAATCGCGCGTGGAGGCCGCCGTCTGGGTACATCAGGAACGTATCTTTTAATTATTGCTCCTGGAACGGTTGCCAATGCGGATTATCGTCCGGCATCGTGATAAACGGTTCAGTCAGCGCGAGCGTGATCTCATTGGAAGAGACACGCTGACCTTTTTCATCCTCAACCACCACCGATAAACGCCAGCGATTTGCCGCGCCTTCGCGGTGATCCCAGGCCGGCATAATGATTGTCCAGCCCTCGGTACTGCGGGTGTCCGTTCCTGCCGTCAAACTTAATGCCTGTGTATCGCCCTGCCAGCTCAAATGACGAATACCGTGCACGCTGCGCACCTGCAATTTTAACGCAACCGTCTCACCAGGCGTAAGATCCCAGGGCGGCGTCGCCAGAAAAACCGTTAACGTTTTACGCTGCCGATACTCCATTGTCGGCAGCGAGTTACGTTGCGGCGTATCATAGCGGCTACCGCGTAATGACTGGCTTTGCGCCACTTCACTGGCGGCAAGCTGCTTTTTGAGCGGCACGCCGAAGCGGTAGTTAAGCGTCAGCCCCAGGTTATTTTGACTGACCCCGCTCTCGCCCTGTTTGTGCTGGGCGGTCATGGTAAGCAAAGGTACTGGCGTATAGTTGAGACCCAGTTTTAACGCGACAGGATTGTGATACCCCGTTCCGGAGTCAAACAGATCCACGCTATCGCCAAAGTACTGCTCCAGACTAACGCTGGTATTGATATGCTGGTAAAACGGCAGGCGCATTTGCGCGTTGATATCATACCCGCGCGCCATTCGCTGTTCTAAGGTCGCCGTATGCGTCTGCCAGTCGGCAAAAGGCTGATAATAGTTGGCGGATAAACGCAAATATTCTCCCCACGCCTCCGCGCCAAAGCCGGCACGCTGTAGATTTTCATCCAGCAGATTATCGTAAAAGGTATTATAGCCAAGAAGCCAGCCATCCTGCGCCCAGCGCTGTCCTACGCCAATGTTGCTTACCAGTCCGTCAGTCTGTTGCGTAAGACCAAGCTGGCTCCAGGTCAGATAGCGCTGTTTATCCTGTAAAGGGATAAACCAGCTTCCGCGACTGCCGTTAAAATGACCTTCGTTATCGACGTTAATATCCACGCTGGCGCTGCCCCAGGCTGATAGCCAGCTTTCAAGCTGCTGGTTAACCTGCTCGCTGACCACATCGCGTACCTGTCCGAAAGCGAATTGCCGCGCCTGTTCACCAGTATCCAGATCGTTATTTTTCATGCTGGCTTCGCCAAACGCTTTGGCCATCTCGGCAAAATGCTTTTCCCCTTCGTGGGATTCCGGCATCATGCCTAAATCCGGCAGATGGTTTTGATCGAAAGGGTCTTGCGCCTGCGCACGGATCGTACCGCTGGCAGTCAGCAAGAGAAGCGAGAGTGAGAATGAACGAAAAACAATACGGCTCAACGTGTCGGCAACTTCTACAACAAAAGATAAGAGGAATGGCATCAGAGTAAACCATAACGTGTCCGGACAGGTTTTGCAGCCTTTTCTCGTGCTTCCAGGAATATCCTTATTTTTTCCGCAGAGCGTCCCAGGATTTTCTCCACGCATTTGGCGGTACCCGGTTCCCGAGGTAACATAACGCCATTGCCGACAAAATTTCTCGAGGAGAAGGGTTATTCATGCAAAATATCGTCATTATCGCTAACGGCGCCGCCTACGGCAGCGAATCATTATTTAATAGCCTGCGTCTGGCCATTGCGCTGCGCGAGCAGGAAAGCCATCTCAATTTACGCCTGTTTTTGATGTCAGATGCCGTAACCGCAGGGTTACGCGGTCAAAAACCAGCCGAAGGCTACAATATTCAGCAAATGCTGGAAATTCTGACCGCGCAAAACGTACCGGTAAAATTATGCAAAACCTGTGCGGACGGACGTGGTATCACTCCCCTGCCGCTGATTGACGGTGTGGAAATCGGAACGCTGGTCGAGCTGGCGCAATGGACGCTGGCGGCGGACAAAGTGCTGACATTTTGAATCTGTACGCGGGAAAAGCTCCCGCGTCAGGATAGACTTCCGGCAAGAAAATCAGGCTAACACGTGAGTAATACCGCGTTTATTTTTTCTTATGCCATTTATCATCCTCGCCTTTTTCATAATCGTTTTTAACCGCCGCCCAGGCGACTTTGTGTGCGGTTTCCTCGCGACTGGCGTCATCACGACGATCGGCTTTATCTTTATATTGCTCCCAGGCGCTATTAAACGCTTCTTTGTAAATGTCCTGAGCATGGGCTGGAAGAACATTCCGCACATTATCGGGTAAATCACTTTTGGCTTTATACGGCATCAGCGCCTCCGTCTTCAGGGAAAACATTAAGTGTGGTAAACAATGCGTTATTACGCCAGTCGAGGAGGATTTTTGCTTTTTACGGAAATTAACTTTTTGTTATTTAAACACTGTTAAAACAAGATGCTTGTTTTACTGACCTTGAAAGAAAAAAATCGTTTACGCCGTAAAACTACGTAAAAAACCACTAAAAAAATACAAATTTCTGCTATTTTTACCTTCTTTACTCTTTCCAAAATATTAACACCTGCACAAGGGAGACCCTCATGACACATGCCTGTGAGGCGGTGAAAACCCGCCATAAGGAGACTTCGCTTATTTTCCCGGTTCTTGCGCTGGTAGTGCTGTTCCTTTGGGGAAGCAGCCAGTCACTACCAGTGGTTATTGGCATCAATATCCTTGCACTTATTGGTATTTTAAGCAGCGCATTTAGCGTGGTCCGTCATGCCGATGTATTAGCGCATCGACTCGGCGAACCCTATGGATCGCTTATTTTAAGCCTGTCCGTCGTTATTCTTGAGGTGAGTTTAATTTCCGCGCTGATGGCTACCGGCGATGCTGCGCCAACGCTTATGCGCGATACGCTCTACTCTATTATTATGATTGTCACCGGGGGACTGGTCGGTTTCTCGTTGTTGTTGGGCGGGCGTAAATTCGCAACGCAATATATGAATTTATTTGGGATTAAGCAGTATCTTATCGCGCTGTTTCCGCTGGCGATTATTGTGCTGGTTTTTCCAATGGCATTGCCGCAAGCCAATTTCTCTACCGGTCAGGCATTATTGGTCGCGTTAATTTCCGCCGCGATGTACGGCGTATTTTTGTTGATTCAAACCAAAACGCACCAGAGCTTATTTATCTATGAACATGAAGATGAAGGCGATGATGACAATCCACACCACGGTAAACCCTCCGCGCACAGTAGCGGTTGGCATACGGTCTGGTTACTCATTCATTTAATTGCGGTCATTGCCGTTACCAAAATGAATGCCAGCCCGCTGGAGGCGTTGCTGACCAGCATGAACGCCCCGGTCGCCTTTACCGGTTTCCTGGTCGCGCTGTTAATTCTCTCGCCGGAAGGACTGGGTGCGCTGAAGGCGGTACTGAATAATCAGGTTCAGCGGGCAATGAATCTGTTCTTCGGATCGGTGTTGGCGACGATTTCATTAACCGTGCCGGTCGTCACGCTCATCGCCTGGGCGACAGGTAATGATCTGGTATTTGGTTTAGGCGCGCCGGAAATGGTAGTGATGGTGGCCTCGTTAGTGCTGTGCCATATTTCGTTCTCTACCGGACGCACCAACGTGCTAAACGGCGCGGCGCATCTGGCTTTATTTGCCGCCTATCTGATGACGATTTTTGCCTGATATAAAAAAGCCGGATAGTATCTTATCCGGCCTACACAAGCTAAAAACCGCAATCAGTTCTCGGTATCCAGCTCGTCGAAGCTTTTCACCAAATCATCAATCGCTTTTATCTGGGTCAGGAACTGCTCCAGTTTCGCCAGCGGCAGCGCGGAAGGACCGTCGCACTTCGCGTTAGCCGGGTCCGGATGCGACTCCAGGAACAGGCCCGCCAGACCGACAGCCATACCGGCGCGCGCCAGCTCGGTCACCTGACCTCGACGACCACCAGAGGCGGCGCCAAATGGGTCGCGGCATTGCAGCGCGTGGGTGACGTCGAAAATCACTGGCGAGTTGCCGGAGACCTTTTTCATCACGCTAAAGCCCAGCATATCCACCACCAGGTTGTCATAGCCGAAGTTCGCGCCGCGGTCGCACAGAATCACCTTATCGTTACCGCCCTCATGGAACTTATCCACAATATTGCCCATCTGACCCGGGCTTACGAACTGCGGCTTTTTCACGTTAATCACAGCGCCGGTTTTCGCCATCGCTTCCACCAGGTCGGTCTGGCGCGCCAGAAACGCCGGGAGCTGAATCACGTCAACCACATCAGCAACAGGCTGCGCCTGGCTGGCTTCATGGACGTCAGTGATCACTTTTACGCCAAATGTCTGCTTGAGTTCCTGGAAGATTTTCATCCCTTCTTCCAGACCCGGCCCACGGTAAGAGTGAATAGAGGAACGGTTGGCTTTATCAAAAGAGGCCTTGAACACGTAAGGAATACCCAGCTTCTGGGTAACGGTTACGTAGTGCTCACAAATGCGCATTGCCAGATCGCGTGACTCCAGCACGTTCATACCGCCAAACAGCACAAACGGCAGGTCATTTGCCACCTTAATGTCGCCAATGTTAACCACTTTTTGTTTCATAGGATCGCCTTACACTTATAGGTAAAATGTCGGTTAATTAATGTAGAACAATTTGCTTGTGCGCAATGGTGTTGATCTGCGCACGAATCATTTCGCTGATCGGGTCTTCCGGACACTGTTCAACGAAGTAGCTTAAATCAGTCAGCGCAACGTGTTCACACTCAAGCTGCGCGTAGATCAACCCGCGGTCACGGATTTCGTAAGGATCTTCCGGGTTAAATTGCAACAATGCTTCGCTAACGCGCAGCGCCAGCTCCATTTGCCGTTCCTCCATCAGCGAGGATTTCAGCGTATCCAGTAGCTTACGAATCACTTCGGCGTTATCCGCTTCGTCCAAATCTTCATTAAACAACTCGGCGACCGGACTAATATTGCCTTTTAACCAGACTTCCAGAGTATGTTCATCAAGCGTTTCACCGTTGAATGGGTTAATCAGCCACATTTCCCCTTCCAGCGATTCAATACGCAAAATCAACTGCGTTGGGAAGATAACGGGCACCAACGGCAAATCAAGACGGTTTGCTATCCATAATAAAATAGCGCCCAACGATACCGCGCTCCCCTGGCGTTTTTTCAGGACTTTATCGAGCCATAAAGCATCAGAAAGACGGTAGACGCCGCGGGAGTCCGTGAACCCCCACTCGCCGTAAAAAAGTGCCAGCAATTTTTCCAGTTGCTCATCCTGAGACAGGAGCTGGCTAATTTCTTCCTGCGCCAGACTGACCAGACGTTCCAGTTCGTCGTAGACAAACTGCGTGGGAAAATCCAAGCGAATCATCTCTGATGCCAGGATCATGCCATCACACAGCGGCGCATTGTTAAATTCGAAATCAGCTAACGACCTCATGACTTACCCCAGTAACGGTATTTTTGTGGTGGCGAGTTTAATGATGATGTACAGCACCACCAGCGCCAGCGGGAAAGCGATAAAACGCGCCTGCTGGCTGCGCGCCTGACGATAATCAAGCGCAATAAAACCCAAAACGATGTAGATGATAACGCCAAACAGTTTTTCAGTCAGCCATGAGCCCGACTCCGTGAATGGCAGGATGTGCGTTTTAACGATTAACCCAATACCGCTAAGCAGTAACAGGGTATCTATGACGGGAGGCACGATTCGTGTCCAGCGCGCGGCGGCCAACGCATGGCCGCAATAGCGCCACCAGTAACGAGCGACAAACAAACTGACGGAGAGCGCAACACAGATAAGATGAAGCGTGAGCAACATTGCAATTGTCATGGCGTAAAACGTCCGCAGGTCACGCGTTCATTACCGCCATAATCACGACACGTTTCTACATCCGTGTAACCAGACCGCCTGAAAACCGCTCTTACCGCTTCGCCCTGCTGCCAACCGTGTTCCAGCAGCAGGAAGCCGCCGGGCGTTAACATCTGGCGGGCGTTATCGATAATATGCGTAAGATCCGCCATACCGTTTTCGTCCGCCACCAACGCCGAGCGCGGTTCAAAGCGTACATCGCCTTCGCTAAGATGCGGGTCCTGCGCGTCAATGTAGGGCGGATTGCTGACAATCATGTCGAACTGCTGCCCCGATAGCGCGCTGAACCAACAACTTTGCAGTATACGCACATTCCGGATAGCCAAATGTTCCGCGTTGCGTATCGCCAGCGCAACCGCATCAGGCATACGATCGACCGCAGTCACCTCGCAATCCGGTCGCTCGCAGGCCAGCGCCAGCGCAATCGCGCCGGTTCCGGTGCCTAAATCCAGAATACGACAGGTTTTTACCGGCAATCGCGCCAACGCCTGTTCCACCAGACATTCGGTATCCGGGCGCGGGATTAGCGTGGCGGGAGAAACGAAGAGCGGCAGCGACCAAAATTCGCGTAAGCCCGTCAGGTACGCAATAGGTTCGCCCTGTTTACGCCGCTGCAGCAGGTCCGCGAGCTGTTGTTGCTGGACGTCGGTAAGCGGCGTTTCGCCAAAGGCCATGATATACGTCCGCCCCTTGCCCGTAACATACTCAAGCAGGATCTCGGCGTCGCGCCGGGGGCTGTCGCTGTCCCGGAGCTGATTTACCGCCTCATGCAGCCAGTGCTGAAAATCCATTATTCCTGCTCGGATAAGGCGGCTAACAGGTCAGCCTGGTGTTCCTGAACAATCGGCTCAATCAGCATATCCAGCTTACCTTCCATCGTTTCATCAAGGCGATATAACGTCAGATTAATACGATGATCGGTCACGCGCCCCTGCGGGAAATTATAGGTCCGGTTACGATCGCTGCGATCGCCGCTGCCAAGCAGGTTGCGGCGCGTTGACGCCTCGGCCTGCTGGCGTTTTGCCGTTTCGGCGGCGTGAATGCGCGCCCCGAGCACCGAGAGCGCTTTCGCTTTGTTTTTATGCTGCGAACGCTCGTCCTGGCATTCCACCACGATGCCGGTCGGCAAGTGGGTAATTCGGATAGCGGAGTCGGTGGTGTTAACGTGCTGACCGCCCGCGCCGGAAGAACGAAACGTATCAATGCGCAGATCCGCCGGGTTAATATCCGGCAGCTCGGCTTCCGGCAGCTCCGGCATCACGGCGACGGTACAGGCGGAGGTATGGATACGCCCCTGCGACTCGGTCGCCGGAACACGCTGTACGCGGTGTCCGCCGGACTCAAATTTCAGCCGGCCATACACGCCGTCGCCGCTGATTTTGGCAATGATCTCTTTATAACCGCCATGCTCGCCTTCGCTCATGCTCATGATCTCCACGCGCCAGCGGCGCGCTTCGGCATAACGGCTGTACATGCGGAACAGATCGCCGGCAAACAGCGCGGCTTCGTCGCCGCCGGTGCCGGCGCGAACCTCAAGGAACGCGTTTCGTTCATCGTCCGGATCTTTCGGCAGCAGCAGTACCTGTAACTGTTGCTCCAGTTGTTCGCTTTTTTCTTTCGCTTCGCGCAGTTCTTCCTGCGCCATTTCTCGCATTTCAGGATCGTCGAGCATCATCTGAGCCGTCTCGATATCGTCCTGAACCTGTTGCCAGTCCGTAAAACAGCGAGAAACGTCGCTTAATTGCGCATATTCGCGCGACAATGCGCGAAAGCGGTCCTGGTCGGCGATAATTCCCGCATCGCCCAGCAACGCCTGAACTTCCTCATGGCGTTCGTGCAGGGCTTCCAGTTTGGCAACGATAGAAGGCTTCATAGGCGTAAATTCACCCTGTAAAAAAGTGTGGTGTGTGCTGCTACTCCAGCCCGAGGCTGTCGCGCAGAATATTCAGGCGTTCGTCATCCCCGTCACGGGCAGCCTGTTGAAGTGATTTCGTTGGCGCATGAATCAGGCGGTTGGTCAGTTTCCATGCCAGATCCTGCAAGATGGCTTGCGCATCACCGCCCTGTTGAAGGGCCGACAGCGCTTTGGTAGTCAGTTCGTCACGAATCTGCTCCGACTGACTACGGTATTCCCGAATGGTCTCGCTGGCCCCCTGGGCGCGTAGCCAGGCCATAAACTCGCTGGCTTCCTGCTCAACAATCGTTTCCGCTTCTACCGCCGCAGCCTGACGCTGCGCCAGATTATGCGAAATGATGCTCTGTAAATCATCGACGCTATAAAGATAAGCGTTCGCCAGTTTGCCGACTTCCGGTTCAACGTCGCGCGGTACGGCAATATCCACCAGCAGCATCGGCTGGTTGCGACGGCTTTTTAATGCGCGCTCCACCATGCCTTTACCGATAATCGGCAGCGGGCTGGCGGTCGAACTGATAATAATATCGGCATCCTGCAAACGGGCATCGATATCGCTGAGCGAGATAACCTCAGCGCCTACCTCATCCGCCAGGGCTTGCGCGCGCTCGCGGGTTCGGTTGGCGATAATCATCTTTTGTACTTTATGCTCGCGCAGGTGACGCGCCACCAGTTCAATGGTTTCGCCCGCGCCAACTAACAGTACGGTGACCGTCGAGAGCGATTCAAAGATTTGGCGGGCGAGCGTACAGGCGGCAAACGCGACGGAGACGGCGCTGGCGCCGATATCGGTTTCAGTCCGCACTCGCTTAGCGACGGAAAAAGACTTCTGAAACATTCGCTCCAGCGCGCTGGCGTTAAGGTGGCCTTTTTGCGAATCCGCAAACGCTTTTTTCACCTGACCGAGGATTTGCGGTTCGCCCAGCACCAGTGAATCCAGACCGCTGGCGACGCGCATCAGGTGGCTGACGGCGTCATTATCCTGATGCCAGTACAGACTGTTGCGCAGATCGTCCTCGTTCAGGTTATGGTAATCGCATAACCAGCGGATCAGCGCTTCTTGCAGGTTATCCTGCTCTTCCACGCTCAGATACAGCTCTGTACGGTTACAGGTTGACAGCACGACCCCGCCCTGCACCATTGGCTGCGCAAGCAGGCTGTCCAGCGCCTGATCAAGCGTGTCCGGCGAAAACGTTACGCGTTCTCGCAGCGATACAGGTGCCGTTTTATGGTTAATACCGAGCGCTAAAAGGGTCATGTCTGCGGGAGTAGTACCAGCGTTGATATGGTTAGTCTGCTTGCATCATACAGGATGCGCGTGGTCAATAAAAGAGAGAGCCCCCTTTTGGAGTAATTGGCAGCGCTCGCTAATTTGATGATTTAAGACAACTTGAAAGTAGACGATGTCACCAGGCGGCGCTAGCATTAAAGGCTATAACTGTAACCGATAGCAAAAATTTGCCGAATCGCGGCGCGAACGTTTTTACAGCCTGCAGGTTCAGTTTTCAGGCCTGATAAGCGTAACGCCATCAGGCAATTATTGCACCGTATCACAAGGATTCGTCATCACTATGACCCTGCCCGATTTTCGCCTGATTCGTCTACTGCCGTTAGCAAGCCTGGTTCTCACCGCCTGTACGCTTCCTGGGCATAAAGGCCCGGGCAAGAGCCCGGATTCCCCTCAGTGGCGCCAGCATCAGCAAGAGGTGCGTCATCTGAATCAATACCAGACGCGCGGCGCCTTTGCTTACATCTCAGATGATCAGAAAGTCTATGCGCGCTTCTTCTGGCAACAGACCGGACAGGATCGCTACCGCCTGCTGCTTACCAACCCGCTGGGCAGCACCGAGCTGGAGCTTAACGCCCAGCCGGGCAACGTCCAGTTGGTGGATAACAAAGGCCAGCGTTATACCGCCGATGACGCCGAAGAGATGATCGGCAAACTCACCGGGATGCCGATTCCGTTAAACAGCCTGCGGCAGTGGATCCTCGGTCTGCCTGGCGATGCCACCGACTACAAACTGGACGACCAGTACCGCCTGAGCGAAGTGAACTATCGCCAGGATGGTAAAAACTGGAAAGTGGTTTACGGTGGCTATGACAGCAAAACGCAGCCTGCCATGCCTGCCAATATGGAGCTTTCAGACGGCAGTCAGCGCATTAAGCTGAAAATGGATAACTGGATTGTGAAATGATGACCCATTGGCCTTCTCCGGCAAAATTAAATCTGTTTTTATATATCACCGGACAGCGAGCAGACGGCTACCACACGCTGCAGACGCTGTTTCAGTTTCTGGATTATGGCGACACACTCCACATCGAACCGCGTCACGATGGCGAAATCCATTTATTAACGCCGGTTAACGGCGTTGAAAATGAAGACAATCTGATCGTCCGCGCCGCGCGGCTGTTGATGAAAGTCGCCTCGGAGAGTGGACGCCTGCCCACCGGAAGCGGCGCGGATATCAGCATTGAGAAGCGCCTTCCCATGGGCGGCGGTCTGGGCGGCGGCTCGTCTAACGCCGCGACCGTTCTGGTGGCGCTCAATCATCTTTGGCAATGCGGGCTTTCGGTTGATGAACTGGCGGCAATCGGCTTGACGTTGGGGGCGGATGTTCCCGTGTTCGTGCGCGGCCACGCGGCTTTTGCCGAAGGCGTAGGCGAAATATTAACGCCGGTGAATCCGCCGGAAAAATGGTATCTGGTCGCGCACCCTGGCGTAAGCATTCCGACGCCGGTTATCTTTAAAGATCCTCAATTGCCGCGTAATACGCCAAAAAGGTCAATAGATACGTTACTAAAATGTGAATTCAGCAATGATTGCGAGGTTATCGCAAGAAAACGTTTTCGCGAGGTTGATGCGGCGCTTTCCTGGCTGTTAGAATACGCGCCGTCGCGCCTGACTGGGACAGGGGCCTGTGTCTTTGCTGAATTCGATACAGAGTCTTGTGCTCGCCAGGTGCTTGAGCAAGCCCCGGAATGGCTCAATGCTTTTGTGGCGAAGGGTGTCAACCTCTCCCCATTGCATCGAGAGTTACTCTAACGCATTCGGGTTTCAGGAAGATGGCGAAATGACGAATCGCCGGTCATATATGCCGTATTTGACCGGTGTGAGGCATCGATACCAGCGCACATGAAACGTGAATGAAGACGAGTAAGCCGGGCAAGCTGAGCTTCGGTGACAACGTCACCTTGTTCCAGACGTTGCATCGCGCTCTTTAATACACCGCCTGGATAGGATTTTGCCTGGCCCGCACAGTTTTCGGCAGATTCTTTCCACCAATGGACGCATGCCTGAGGTTCTTCTCGTGCCTGATATGAAGCTTTTTGCTGGTAACGCCACCCCGGAACTAGCACAACGTATTGCCAACCGCCTGTACACTTCTCTCGGCGACGCCGCCGTAGGTCGCTTTAGCGACGGCGAAGTCAGCGTACAAATCAACGAAAATGTACGCGGTGGTGATATTTTCATCATCCAGTCCACTTGTGCCCCAACCAACGACAACCTGATGGAATTGGTCGTTATGGTTGATGCCCTGCGTCGTGCTTCCGCAGGTCGTATCACCGCCGTTATCCCCTACTTTGGCTATGCACGTCAGGACCGTCGCGTACGTTCCGCCCGTGTGCCGATTACCGCAAAAGTTGTCGCTGACTTCCTGTCCAGCGTCGGCGTTGACCGCGTTCTCACCGTAGATCTGCATGCTGAACAGATCCAGGGCTTCTTTGACGTTCCGGTTGATAACGTGTTCGGTAGCCCAATCCTGCTCGAAGATATGCTGCAACTGAATCTGGATAACCCGATCGTGGTTTCTCCGGATATTGGCGGCGTGGTTCGTGCCCGCGCTATCGCTAAGCTGCTGAACGATACCGATATGGCTATCATTGATAAACGTCGTCCGCGCGCGAACGTTTCTCAGGTGATGCACATCATCGGTGACGTCGCTGGCCGTGACTGCGTGCTGGTTGATGATATGATCGATACCGGCGGTACTCTGTGCAAAGCAGCAGAAGCATTGAAAGAACGTGGCGCTAAACGCGTGTTTGCCTACGCGACGCACCCGATCTTCTCAGGCAATGCGGCAAACAACCTGCGCAACTCCGTCATTGATGAAGTCGTTGTCTGCGACACCATTCCGCTGACCGACGAAATCAAAGCGCTGCCGAACGTGCGTACTTTGACCCTGTCAGGTATGCTGGCCGAAGCGATTCGCCGTATCAGCAACGAAGAATCGATTTCCGCCATGTTCGAGCATTGATCGAACCCGGATCTGAAACCCGCTGCGGCGGGTTTTTTTGTCTGTAACACCCTTTTGTATGACTTATGCCTCCTTCACCTGCCATTTAGTTGACAGATGATGCGCTCATGGATGAAACATTATTGTGAACAAATTATTTTCCTCACATGTGATGCCTTTCCGCGCTCTCATCGATGCTTGCTGGAAAGAAAAATATACCGCCTCCCGGTTCACCCGTGATGTGATAGCCGGGATCACCGTCGGGATTATTGCTATCCCGCTGGCGATGGCGCTGGCAATTGGCAGTGGCGTTGCGCCGCAGTATGGCCTCTATACCTCCGCTGTCGCCGGGATCGTGATCGCGCTAACCGGCGGCTCGCGCTTTAGCGTTTCCGGCCCTACCGCCGCGTTTGTGGTGATTTTGTATCCGGTATCGCAACAGTTTGGTCTGGCGGGCCTACTGGTCGCCACGCTGATGTCGGGCTTCTTCCTGATCCTTTTCGGCCTGGCGAGACTGGGGCGATTGATTGAATATATCCCGGTGTCGGTCACGTTGGGTTTTACCTCAGGGATTGGTATTACCATCGGTACCATGCAGATTAAAGATTTTCTTGGTCTGCAAATGGCACATGTGCCAGAGCACTATTTGCAGAAAGTCGGCGCGCTGTTTATGGCGTTGCCCACCGTCAATATTGGCGATGCCGCCATTGGCGTGGTAACGCTGGGAACGTTGATTTTCTGGCCGCGTCTCGGTATTCGTCTGCCAGGACATCTTCCCGCGCTGCTGGCTGGTTGCGCCGTGATGGGGATCGTTAATCTGCTGGGCGGCAATGTGGCGACTATCGGCTCACAGTTCCATTATGTTCTGGCTGACGGCACTCAGGGCAACGGCATCCCGCAGCTCCTGCCGCAACTGATGCTGCCGTGGAGTCTTCCTGGCTCCGATTTCACGCTAAGCTGGGATTCACTGCGCGCGCTGCTGCCAGCGGCTTTCTCAATGGCAATGCTGGGGGCAATCGAATCATTGCTCTGCGCCGTCGTGCTGGACGGCATGACCGGCACCAAACATAAAGCTAACAGCGAACTTATCGGCCAGGGGCTGGGGAATATGGTCGCGCCGTTCTTTGGCGGCATCACCGCCACCGCCGCGATTGCCCGCTCTGCCGCCAACGTCCGCGCTGGCGCGACCTCTCCCATCTCGGCGGTAATTCACGCTATCCTGGTTATTCTGGCGCTACTGGTCTTAGCCCCGCTACTCTCCTGGCTGCCGCTTTCCGCGATGGCGGCGCTACTGCTGATGGTGGCATGGAATATGAGTGAAGCCCATAAAGTGGTGGATCTGTTACGCCATGCGCCGAAAGACGACATTATCGTTATGCTGCTGTGCATGTCATTAACGGTTCTGTTTGATATGGTCATCGCCATCAGCGTGGGGATTGTCCTTGCTTCCCTGCTGTTTATGCGCCGTATTGCGCGAATGACTCGACTTGCGCCGGTCAATGTCGATGTGCCTGATGATGTGCTGGTGCTGCGTGTTATCGGTCCACTCTTTTTCGCCGCGGCGGAAGGGCTGTTTACTGACCTTGAGTCACGTATTAAGGGCAAACGTATCGTCGTTCTGAAATGGGACGCAGTACCAGTGCTGGATGCAGGCGGGCTTGATGCTTTTCAGCGTTTTGTGAAGCGTCTGCCGGAGGGTTGCGAATTGCGTATCAGTAATCTGGAGTTCCAACCGCTGCGCACAATGGCGCGTGCCGGTATCAAACCTATTCCTGGGCGTCTGACCTTCTTCCCGAACAGGACGGAGGCGTTAGCGGATTTACTCAGTTAATGGACAATGCCCGGTGGCGATAACGCTTACCGGGCCTGAACCGGTTAGCTATGACGACGATTGTCGTTACGGCGGCAACGTTTGTCATAGTGACGTACCCACCAATATTTGTCGCTCACCTGCTCATGCCCCCCTACACGAGCCCCCGCCAGCCAAAGAACTGCACCGACAAAAATGCTCAGTATTGCGCCATGCGCAAAAAATTGCGGCAAATTAAACTGCGGCAGTTGGTTTAAAATAGAGTAACCCACGCCGACAACCATCACGACCAGCCCCAACCCCATCAGCACGTTACCGAATAACGAAGCGTTTTTGCGTTTCATATGTCACCTCCGGAACTTTTGGGTTGTTTTTAGGAAATCCCCCTAAACTTTATGTGTAAAGTATAGACAACACTTTCGTTTGTAAGTGCGGGTGCGATCACAAATGTAAAGTTTCATTTAACAAAACTTTACAAATAACACACTGAACAGTTTACATTTTTAATAATCAATGCTGGCAATTATTTAATTTACTTCAGAGTGTCGCTGTGTTTTGTCAAGCGGGCAGACAGACAGTAAACTACGCGCCAGTTATGGATCTACTCAGGACAAAAAACGTGGCAATTAAATTGATTGTTGGTCTGGCGAATCCCGGTGCGGAATATGCCGCGACGCGACACAATGCAGGCGCATGGTACGTCGATTTACTGGCGGAGCGCCTGCGCGCGCCGTTGCGTGAAGAGCCTAAATTCTTTGGCTATACCTCACGCATCACGCTGGAAGGGGAAGATGTTCGCCTGCTGGTACCCACCACGTTCATGAACCTCAGTGGTAAAGCAGTTGGCGCAATGGCCAGTTTTTACCGTATTCAGCCGGACGAAATTTTGGTCGCTCACGACGAGCTGGATCTCCCTCCGGGCGTCGCGAAATTTAAACTTGGCGGCGGCCACGGCGGCCACAATGGTCTGAAAGACATCATCAGCAAGCTGGGCAATAATCCCAACTTTCACCGATTACGCGTTGGAATTGGTCATCCAGGCGATAAAAATAAAGTTGTTGGTTTCGTGCTGGGTAAACCCCCTGTTTCTGAACAAAAATTAATTGATGAGGCCATTGACGAAGCGGCACGCTGTACGGAATTGTGGTTCAAAGAGGGTCTGGCCAAAGCAACAAGCCGTTTGCATACCTTTAAGGCGCAATAACCAGTGATGTGCGGCATTTTTGCCGCACGCCGTGTATAATAGGCGAAGTTATTTCCATTTCTGCAATCTGTTTTCTATAACAGGTTGATTATTAAGATATTAAGGTGAGTTAAATCATGGGATTCAAATGCGGTATCGTCGGTCTGCCCAACGTCGGGAAATCCACCCTGTTCAACGCGCTGACAAAAGCCGGTATTGAAGCGGCAAACTTTCCGTTCTGCACTATCGAACCGAATACCGGTGTCGTGCCGATGCCCGATCCGCGTCTGGACCAGTTGGCTGAGATTGTTAAACCGCAACGCATTCTACCAACCACGATGGAGTTCGTGGATATCGCCGGTCTGGTAAAAGGCGCGTCCAAAGGCGAAGGGTTGGGTAACCAGTTCCTGACCAATATCCGTGAAACTGAAGCTATCGGTCACGTGGTTCGCTGCTTTGAGAACGACAATATCATCCATGTGGCGGGTAAAGTAAACCCGGCAGAAGATATTGATGTTATCAATACCGAACTGGCGCTGGCTGACCTCGATACCTGCGAGCGCGCTATCCATCGCGTACAGAAGAAAGCCAAAGGCGGCGATAAAGACGCCAAAGCGGAACTGGCCGCGCTGGAAAAATGCCTGCCGCACCTGGCCGAAGCGGGGATGCTGCGTTCGCTGGACCTGACGGACGAAGATAAAGCGGCTATCCGTTATTTAAGCTTCCTGACGCTGAAGCCGACAATGTATATCGCTAACGTCAATGAAGACGGTTTTGAAAATAACCCGTATCTGGACCAGGTTCGCGAAATCGCCGCCAAAGAAGGTTCGGTCGTGGTTCCGGTGTGTGCCGCCGTCGAAGCTGATATTGCTGAGCTGGATGATGACGAGCGCGACGAATTTATGGCTGAACTGGGTCTGGAAGAGCCGGGGCTGAACCGCGTTATTCGCGCTGGTTATCGCCTGCTGAACCTCCAGACCTACTTCACCGCCGGGGTGAAAGAGGTTCGCGCATGGACTATTCCGGTTGGCGCAACCGCGCCGCAGGCAGCAGGTAAAATCCATACCGACTTCGAAAAAGGCTTTATCCGCGCCCAAACTATCGCTTTTGACGACTTTATTACCTATAAAGGTGAACAAGGCGCGAAAGAAGCCGGTAAGATGCGAGCGGAAGGCAAAGATTATATCGTTAAAGATGGCGATATAATGAACTTCCTGTTCAACGTCTAAATAAAATTTGTTGTCTCGTGAGGTTTTGCTGAATCTCATAAGAGGCAAAGAAAGTCATAAAATCCACGCAGCCGCGTGGATTTTTTATTTCATAATATCTCAACTCATACTGACAGGCTCAATTAACGCAGAGCTAACAGGGTAAGTTCTTTTCCTAATTACCAGTCGATATTCACTGTATGATTATAAAAAGGATGCTGGTCCTTTAGCGGCGTCTCATAACTTGGGATCGCATCATAATCATCTTTTCCCCGAACGGAATACCTTCCCGCTTCGATATCAAAACGATGTTTGAGCCATCCCGCGACATGACTTGCGAAAGCCTCTTTTCTTCTTAATGGCCAATCAACAGAAGCCAAATTAACATCTAATAAGTACCGCCCTTCTTTATTAACCTTGATCATTCCAGCCTGCAGTAACGCCCGTACCATCTGGGATTGGTTATCATGAATCCAGACCCAGGCATTTCCAAATTCCATTGCATAACTATCATTTAAAAAATCTTTTTTTGAATATAATTCACTTACATAATCATTGATAGAGTCAGCATAATTTTTTACTTTAGATGCAGATAAATCAAAAAAAGATTCAAATTCGAAAGTATTGTCATTAATACATGACAGTAACGCGCCCGGTTCCGAGAGCTGGGTCCATGATTGTAAACTCTCTACAGCTATAATGAATTTGAAAGTATTTCTCCCAATGATACCCCGGTCAATTAAAGTTAAAATATCGTGAGCTACGGTAGGGATATCTTCTGCAAACGGGACGATTATTCCCGCACCACTTATTTCGCTTGATCTAAAATCAAATCCTGGGGTACTTTCAATGTTTTCCGGAATACCATACTCTTTAATATGATTAAGGAAATTATTAATATCGCCACGATATGGCCATCGCCATTCGCGTTCATGTGTCCAGTCAATCTTACCTGGAACATAAGTAACATATCTATATTGTTCAATCAGAGGAAGAGCCGTTTCATCAAGAATACGTTCCCCATATCTGCCTTGCGAGCATCGAGCATTATTATGCTCATCCAACCCATATATGACTGGCCTTGCCCCATAATTAAACATTTGCTCTTTAGGTAAAACGATTGCATATAAACCGATTTTTTCATTTCGTTCTAATCGGCGAACACCAGTCTCTAAATAAGCTGCAATCGGCATATCTGTAAAGCATACCACCGGGGAGTCACCATATACGGTTCGTTGCCCATTTCGGTATGACCAGGACGAGAAAATTTTATGACTGCGTAAAGATAATCGAAGTAAATATTTAGCATCAATGAAACATGCGTGGTGCTGATTATTAAAACCACAGTGCTCAGGCAAATAAATATGGCTACCGGTCTCTAAATTAACGTCCCGAAAAAAATGAATCAAATAATCGGATAAGTCAAATCTGATGTTATTTTTCATGGGACGCCCTCTTTCAAACAGTCTCTTTTTTGCATTCCTTTAAAACCAGCATCACTATTTTATATAAAAATCATCACGAAGTATGCTTCTTTTAACGATGACCTCAAATCCTCCCCCCTTTTGCATCAACTTACGCATCCCTGAAATGGCGAGAACAGGCTAAATCTACCCGAGGTCACTCGCTAAAAACCTCATCCTGGAACAAGCTCAACCGCCCTTCCCCGCCACGGCCCTTTCGCCGAAAAACCGATAATGGGTATAAATATACCGCTATAAGCTATACCCACACACTTCACATTGTTTCTTATCGTTAATCCGATACGCTTTTTTCACATTATTTCTGGCGGTATACGCCGGTGCAAAGTGAATCGGGCTCGTTTCCGCGCTCGCGCGTAACACAATGATTTACCTTGCTGGCAGAACGTCAACGGACCCGCAAAAGCGCCTTATGCCCCTGGCGGAGCGTGGTGCAAAAAGGAGAAAAAATACGCGTTATGAATAACGAGGAGACCTTTTATCAAGCCATGCGTCGTAAGGGAGTGACCCGACGCAGCTTTCTCAAATTCTGTAGCCTTGCCGCCACATCGCTGGGACTGGGCGCCGGAATGACGCCAAAGATCGCCTGGGCGCTGGAGAATAAACCGCGAATTCCGGTGGTCTGGATTCATGGACTGGAATGCACCTGCTGTACCGAATCCTTTATCCGTTCCTCGCACCCGCTAGCCAAAGATGTGATCCTCTCGCTGATTTCCCTTGATTATGACGACACCCTGATGGCCGCCGCCGGCGCACAGGCCGAAGAAGTCTTTGACGATATTACCACTCGCTACGCCGGGAAATACATTCTGGCGGTGGAAGGCAATCCGCCGTTAGGAGAGCAAGGAATGTTCTGTATCAGCGGCGGCCGCCCGTTTATTGAAAAACTGAAGAAAGCCGCCGCGGGCGCCAGCGCTATTATCGCCTGGGGAAACTGCGCCTCCTGGGGTTGCGTCCAGGCCGCCCGACCCAATCCGACCCAGGCAACGCCTATCGATAAAGTGATCACCGACAAGCCGATCGTGAAAGTCCCTGGATGTCCGCCAATCCCGGATGTCATGAGCGCCATTATCACCTATATGGTGACGTTTGATCGTCTGCCGGAACTCGATCGCATGGGCCGTCCACTGATGTTCTACGGTCAGCGTATCCACGATAAATGCTACCGCCGCGCCCATTTTGACGCCGGTGAATTTGTCGAGAGCTGGGATGATGATGCCGCCCGCAAGGGATACTGTCTGTACAAGATGGGCTGTAAAGGGCCAACCACCTATAACGCCTGCTCCTCCACTCGCTGGAATGACGGCGTCTCCTTTCCTATCCAGTCCGGTCACGGATGTCTGGGATGTTCAGAAAATGGTTTCTGGGATCGCGGCTCGTTTTATAGCCGCGTGGTGGATATTCCCCAGATGGGTACCCATTCAACCGCCGATACGGTGGGGCTGACCGCGCTGGGCGTGGTCGCGGCGGGCGTTGGCGGTCACGCTATCGCCAGCGCGCTCAACCAACGTAAACGCCACAAACAACAGTTAGCGCAAGCCGAACCACAGCCGGACAATGAGGATAAACAGGCATGAGTAACCAGTATCAAACCCAGGGTTATACCGTTAACGACGCCGGCCGTCGTCTGATCGTGGACCCGATTACCCGCATCGAAGGGCATATGCGCTGCGAAGTGAACATTGATGAGCAAAACGTCATTACCAATGCCGTTTCCTGCGGCACAATGTTCCGCGGGCTGGAGATCATTCTGCAAGGCCGTGACCCGCGTGACGCCTGGGCGTTTGTTGAACGTATTTGTGGTGTATGTACCGGGGTACATGCTCTGGCATCGGTGTACGCTATCGAAGATGCGATTGGTATCCAGGTGCCGGATAACGCCAATATTATACGTAACATCATGCTGGCTACGTTGTGGTGTCACGATCATCTGGTCCATTTTTATCAGTTAGCCGGTATGGACTGGATTGATGTTCTGAATGCGCTGAAAGCCGATCCGCGCGCCACCTCGCAGTTGGCGCAAAGCCTTTCCGCCTGGCCGATGTCATCGCCGGGCTACTTCTTTGACGTACAAAATCGATTGAAGAAATTTGTCGATGGCGGCCAGCTTGGGATATTCCGTAACGGCTATTGGGGACATCCACAGTACAAACTGTCGCCAGAGGCTAATCTGATGGGGTTTGCCCACTATCTTGAAGCCCTCGACTTCCAGCGCGAGATCGTCAAAATCCATACCATATTTGGCGGTAAGAACCCCCATCCTAACTGGATCGTCGGCGGAATGCCGTGCGCGATCAATCTCGATCAAAGCGGCGCGGTTGGGGCTATCAATATGGAGCGCCTCAACCTGGTGCAGTCGATCATCACCCGCACCGCCGACTTCATTAACAACGTGATGGTTCCGGACGCGCTGGCTATCGGCCAGTTCAATAAAGCATGGAGTCAAATTGGCACCGGTCTGTCGGATAAATGCGTGCTGAGCTACGGCGCATTTCCGGACATTGCCAACGACTTCAGCCAGCAAAGCCTGTTAATGCCGGGCGGCGCGGTGATCAATGGCGATTTTAAAAACGTTATGCCGGTAGATTTGGCCGATCCGCAGCAGATACAGGAGTTTGTGGATCACGCCTGGTATCGCTATCCGGACGATCGGCTGGGCCGTCATCCTTTTGACGGCATTACCGATCCCTGGTACAACCCGGGTGATGTCAAAGGCAGCGATACGCATATCCAGCAGCTCAACGAGCAGGAACGTTACTCCTGGATTAAAGCGCCGCGCTGGCGGGGTCATGCCATGGAAGTCGGCCCGCTTGCCCGAACGCTTATCGCGTATCACAAAGGGGATGCCGCCACCATAGAGTCGGTAGATCGCATGATGTCCGCCCTAAAACTGCCGCTCTCCGGTATCCAGTCTACGCTTGGCCGTATTTTATGCCGCGCGCACGAAGCGCAATGGGCCGTCGGTAAGCTGCAGTATTTTTTCGACAGGCTTATGACCAACCTGAAAAACGGCGACCTGGCCACCGCCAATACCGAGAAATGGGAACCGGCCAGTTGGCCGCAGCACTGCCGCGGCATCGGTTTTACCGAAGCGCCTCGTGGAGCGTTGGGACACTGGGCGTCAATCCGCGATCAGAAGATTGAACTCTATCAGTGCGTGGTCCCCACCACCTGGAACGCCAGCCCACGCGATCCTAAAAAACAGATCGGCGCCTATGAAGCGGCATTGATGGGAACGCAAATGGCGATTCCCGACCAACCGTTAGAAATCCTGAGGACGCTGCACAGCTTCGACCCCTGCCTCGCCTGTTCAACCCACGTGCTCGGCAACGACGGCAGCGAACTGATTGCCGTCCAGGTACGCTAAGCGTTAAGGAAAAGAACGATGACTGGAAAGCTATCTCCACGCGTCGGGGAGGCGCGTGATACTGCCGTCAGCCACTATGTGTTTGAAGCGCCGGTACGCCTGTGGCACTGGCTAACGGTGGCCTGCATGTTGGTACTGATGGTAACAGGCTACTTCATTGGCCGGCCCTTGCCGTCGGTTAGTGGCGAGGCGACCTATCTGTTTTATATGGGCTATATCCGGCTGATCCACTTTGCCGCCGCGATGATCTTTACCGTGTTACTGCTGGGGCGAATTTATTGGGCCTGTGTCGGCAACCGCTATTCACGAGAGCTGTTTATCGTCCCGGTCTGGCGTCGTAGTTGGTGGCAAGGCGCTTTCACCGTGGTCCGCTGGTATCTGTTTCTGGAGAAAAAACCGGGGAGCGACATCGGACATAACCCTGTCGCACAGGCCGCGATGTTCGGCTATTTCCTGTTATCGGTATTTATGATCCTCACCGGTTTCGCTCTGTTTGGCGAGCATAGCCAGTACGCGATCTTTGCGCCGTTCCGCTATGTGGTTGAATTTTTCTACTGGACCGGCGGCAACTCCATCGATATTCACAGCTGGCACCGACTGGGTATGTGGCTGATCGCCGCCTTCATCGTCGGGCACGTTTACCTCGCTATCCGGGAAGACATTATGTCCGACGATACGGTGATCTCCACCATGATCAATGGCTATCGCAGCCACAAATTCCCCAAACCGCACGACAAGGAGCCCTCATGAATGCGCAACGCGTAGTGGTGATGGGGTTAGGAAACCTGCTGTGGGCCGATGAAGGATTCGGTATCCGGGTCGCGGAGCGTTTGTATGCCCGATATCACTGGCCTGAAGAGGTAGAAATTGTGGACGGCGGTACGCAAGGGCTAAACCTGTTAGGTTATGTTGAGCAAGCCAGCCATCTCCTGCTCCTTGACGCGATCGATTACGGCCTGGCGCCGGGCAGCCTGCGAACCTATGCCGGCGAGAAAATCCCCGCGTATCTCAGCGCCAAAAAAATGAGCCTGCATCAAAACAGTTTTTCCGAAGTTCTGGCGCTGGCCGACATCCGCGGGCATCTGCCCTGTCACATAGCGCTGGTCGGCCTGCAACCGGCGCTACTGGACGACTACGGCGGTAGCCTGAGCGAAATAGCTCGCGGCCAGCTACCGGCGGCGGAACTGGCCGCCCTGGCGCAACTGGCCGCCTGGGGGATCGTACCGCAGGCAAACGAGGTCGCACGCTGCCTGAACTATAAATGCCTGTCGATGGAAAATTATGAGGGAGTGCGCATACGTCAGTATCAGACACGTCTGGAGGGCAAAAGAAGTGGCGAATGACACCCCGTTCTCTGCGCTATGGCAACGCCTGTTAACCCGTGGATGGCAACCGGTAGAGGCTTCCACGGTAGACGACTGGATCAAACGGGTTGGAGATGGCGTCATCCTGTTAAGTAGCGATCCGCGGCGTACGCCGGAAGTCAGCGATAACCCGGTGATGATTGCCGAACTCCTGCGTGAGTTCCCGCAGTTTGACTGGCAGGTGGCGGTGGCCGACCTTGAACAAAGCGAAGCTATCGGCGATCGCTTTAATATACGTCGGTTTCCGGCGACGTTGGTTTTTACAGACGGCGAGCTACGCGGCGCGCTCAGCGGCATTCATCCCTGGGCTGAACTGCTCACGCTGATGCGTTCGATGGTTGACACTCCCGCAGCGCAGGAGACAGTACAATGAGCAACGCCTTTTTTCATCTGCTGGGGCCAGGTACGCAGCCTGATGACGCCAGTTTCTCGATGAATCCCCTACCGCTCACCTGTCAGGTCAATGGCGACCCAAGTATGGCGGCGCTGGAGCGCTGCGCTCACAGCCCGGCGGTGATGGCATTGTTGACCGATCTGCGAGGTCAGCTTGCCCGGCGCATTCCGGAAGTCGGCGACGTGCTGGGATGGGAGTTATCTCCCCTGAATGCCGATGATCTCTCATTCCTCAATACGCTATTGGGCGAAGGCGAAGTCTCAGTACGCATTCAGCATCCGGACGGGAGTGAAAGCGAGATCCAGGAGACCATCTTCTGCGGCCTGTGGCGAGTACGCCATCTGCATAACCGACGTCTGCTGACGGATCGTCTGGAAGCAGGTAGCGCGCCCCTGACATTATGGCAAGCGGCTACCGCCGATACGCTGCCTGACGACTCTCTGCTGCCTCCGCCTGTCGCTGGCCTGATGAATGGACTGCCGCTGGCCCATGAGTTATTGGCGCACGTACGCGATCCGGCGTTGCAACCTCACAGCATCAATTTGACCCAACTGCCGCTCAGCGAGGCCGATCGCCTTTTTCTGGCGCGTTTATGCGGACACGGGAACATCCAGATTCGCATCTCCGGGTATGGCGAAAGCCAAATCAACGCCACAGCATTGCGCCATCTCTGGCATGTGCGCTGTCTGGACGCCCTTAAAGGGCCGTTGCTCGATAGCTATGAGATTTGTCCTTTGCCGGAGCTGGTACTGGCGGCCCCGGAAGATCTGGCCGATTCGCGCCAGCGCCTGGATGAAGTCTGCCGATGGCTGGAGACGCGCTAGCGCTCTCAACAGGAACGTCACCGGTGTCCGGTACTGATTAGCTTTTTACTCTCTTTCTGCCTACAGGAGTTAGCATGTGGGATGTCATTGACTTATCGCGCTGGCAGTTTGCGCTGACCGCGCTGTATCACTTTTTATTTGTTCCTCTTACGCTTGGGCTGATTTTTTTGCTGGCCGTCATGGAGACGATCTATGTGGTGACGGGAAAAACCGTCTACCGCGATATGACGCGTTTCTGGGGCAAGCTCTTCGGGATCAATTTTGCTCTCGGTGTGGCTACCGGCCTGACTATGGAGTTTCAGTTCGGGACTAACTGGTCGCTCTATTCCAACTATGTGGGCGATATTTTCGGCGCGCCGCTGGCGATGGAAGCGTTACTGGCCTTTTTTCTCGAATCCACTTTTGTCGGTCTGTTCTTTTTCGGCTGGCAGCGGCTGAATAAATACCAACACCTGCTGGTCACCTGGCTGGTGGCCTTCGGCTCCAATATTTCAGCATTATGGATTCTGAATGCCAATGGCTGGATGCAGTATCCTACCGGCGCTCATTTCAACATCGATACGTTACGGATGGAAATGAGCAGCTTCAGCGATCTGGTCTTTAACCCGGTGAGCCAGGTGAAATTCGTCCATACCGTCATGTCCGGTTATGTCACCGGCGCCATGTTTATTATGTCTATCAGCGCCTGGTATCTGCTACGTGGCCGCGAGCGTGAGGTGGCCTTGCGCTCGTTTGCTATCGGCTCAGTATTCGGCACCCTGGCCATTCTGGGAACCCTGCAACTGGGGGACAGTTCGGCCTACGAGGTCGCCCAAATTCAGCCGGTGAAACTGGCGGCGATGGAAGGCGAATGGCAAACCGAACCCGCGCCCGCGCCGTTTCATCTGATTGCCTGGCCGCAGCAGGAACAGGAGCGTAATGCGTTTGCCGTGAAGATCCCTGCTCTGCTGGGTATTCTTGCCACCCATTCGCTGGATACGCCGGTTCCGGGGTTAAAAAACCTGATGGACGACACTCTGCCGCGCCTGAAGCGTGGCCGGGAGGCCTGGCTACTCATGCAGGAGATAGCGCAAGGCAATCGCTCGCCGCAGGTACTGAATGCGTTTCACGCCGTTGAGGGCGATCTGGGGTACGGCATTCTGCTGGCGAAATATGCCCCGGATATGAACCATGTGACGCCGGAGCAGTATCGTGCGGCCCAGCGTGGCGCTATTCCTCAGGTGGCGCCGGTGTTCTGGAGTTTCCGTATTATGGTCGGCTGCGGTTCGCTGCTGTTAGTGGTGATGTTGATTGCGTTGATACAGACGCTGCGAATGCGTATCGACCAGCATCGCTGGGTATTGCGTATGACGCTGTGGAGCCTGCCGTTACCGTGGATTGCCATTGAAGCCGGTTGGTTTATGACGGAGTTTGGCCGTCAGCCCTGGGCGATTCAGGACATTCTGCCGACCTGGTACGCTCACTCCGCGCTGACGCCGGGCCAGTTGGCCTTCTCAATGGGGCTTATCCTCGGACTTTACACCCTGTTTTTAATCGCGGAAGTCTATCTGATGCAGAAGTACGCGCGTCTTGGGCCAAGCGCCATGCAACATCAACAACAAGCGCAACAACAGGGATAAAGGAGACAATCATGTTGGATTATGAAACGTTGCGGTTCATTTGGTGGCTGCTGATCGGCGTCATCCTGGTGGCATTTATGGTAACTGACGGGTTTGATATGGGGGTCGGTTGCCTGCTCCCGCTGATAGCGCGTAACGATGACGAACGCCGGGTGTTGATCAATAGCGTCGGCGCCCACTGGGAAGGAAACCAGGTATGGTTGATCCTCGCGGGCGGGGCATTATTCGCCGCCTGGCCACGGGTCTATGCCGCCGCGTTTTCCGGTTTTTATGTGGCGATGATCCTGGTGCTGTGTGCCCTCTTCTTTCGCCCGCTGGCCTTTGATTATCGGGGAAAAATCGCCAATGCCCGCTGGCGCGCGCTGTGGGATACCGGTCTGGTTATCGGCAGCCTGGTTCCCCCAGTCGTATTCGGCATCGCGTTCGGCAACCTGTTTTTAGGCGTGCCGTTTGCCTTCACGCCGCAGCTTCATGTTAACTATTTTGGCACCTTCTGGCAGTTACTCTCGCCCTTTGCCCTACTGTGTGGATTATTGAGTCTGTCGTTGGTGATTATGCAAGGAGGCGTCTGGTTACAGTTGAAAACGGAGGGCGTTATTCGTCAACGGGCTCTGTCGGCCACCCGCCACAGCGCGCTG
The DNA here is from genome assembly GCF_046548235.1 of Salmonella sp. SAL4457. Taxonomy (NCBI): domain Bacteria; kingdom Pseudomonadati; phylum Pseudomonadota; class Gammaproteobacteria; order Enterobacterales; family Enterobacteriaceae; genus Salmonella; species Salmonella sp. SAL4457. The sequence continues at coordinate 500,466 of NZ_JBGDZO010000001.1, read as the reverse complement.
CTGATCGTGATCTGCTTCCTGCTGGCCGGTTACTGGCTGTGGGCCGGCGTTGATGGCTTTGTCTTACTCACGCAGGATGCCAACGGTCCTTCCAATCCGCTCTTAAAAGGCGTGGCGATACTCCCTGGCGCATGGATGAACCACTTTATACGCTCGCCGCTACTGCTCATCATCCCGTTGCTCGGTATGATCCTGCCGATTCTGGCTTTCTATGCCTGCCTTCGCGGTCAGACTATTCGTGGATTTCTGTTCGCTTCCCTGACCCAGGCCTGCGTCATCTTTACCGCCGGCATAACGCTATTTCCTTTTGTGATGCCGTCGAGTGTTAGTCCTCTCTCCAGCCTGACGGTGTGGGACAGCACCTCCAGCCAGATGACGCTCGAAATCATGCTGGTGATTGTGCTGATTTTTCTGCCGATCGTACTGCTCTATACGCTATGGAGCTATTACAAAATGTTGGGGCGTATCAACCTGGAGACCCTCCGCCGCAACGATCATGAACTTTATTAGGGAGCGGGAGCGATGTGGTATTTACTGTGGTTTGTCGGCATTCTGCTGATGTGCTCACTGTCGACACTGGCGCTGGTATGGCTTGAGTCGCGTCAACAATAAAGAGGTAAACCGGGGCCAGCGCCGTCTGACTCCGGTTATTTTTATCTTTTTACGCGCCTGGCGAAGACGTTTCCCCGCCGACAGGACGACATAACATTGATACATGTCGTTATCATAACGTTTACTTTTAGAGGTGCGTCATAATTATGACAAATAGCCGCCTTGCACATATTGCGCATATTTAAGCAAATAATTGCATAATTAGTGATATATCACCTCTTATAACGGATAGTTAACCACTTCTCATCCAAAAACATAACGAAAATCCAACTGCCTGCCATTTTTGATCTGAGTTAATTGTTTAAAAAAGTGTTAAATTTATCGCTACATGGTGTGATCTACTATGTACCACGGTCAATTAAAGAACATATTACTTTTATCACTAAGGTTTATCATGGATAAGTTATCTTACGCTTCAGATAGCAGCACATCTGCCTGGAATACCTACCTGCAACAAATCGAGCGTGTGGCCCCTTATCTGGGCGAGTTATCCCCCTGGGTGGATACTCTGCGCCACCCAAAACGCGCTCTGATCGTCGATATTCCGGTACAAATGGATGATGGCACTATTCGTCATTTCGAAGGATATCGCGTGCAGCACAACCTCTCCCGAGGTCCGGGTAAAGGCGGTGTTCGCTACCATCCTGACGTTGATCTCAATGAAGTGATGGCCCTGTCAGCATGGATGACCATCAAATGTGCCGCGCTGAATCTGCCGTACGGCGGCGCCAAAGGCGGCATCCGCGTCGATCCGTTCTCGCTGTCGGAAGGTGAACTGGAGCGTTTGACCCGCCGCTATACCAGCGAGATCGGCATTATCATCGGGCCGCAGAAAGATATTCCTGCGCCGGATGTCGGCACCAACGGTAAAGTGATGGCCTGGATGATGGATACGTATTCCATGAATCATGGCACGACGGTCACTGGCGTCGTCACCGGTAAGCCTATCCATCTTGGCGGTTCGCTGGGCCGTGAAAAAGCGACGGGGCGCGGCGTTTTCGTCAGCGGGCTGGAAGCCGCGCGTCGGGCGAATATCGCCGTTGAAGGCGCTCGCGTTGCGGTTCAGGGTTTTGGTAACGTCGGCAGCGAAGCCGCGCGTCTGTTTGCAGGCGCTGGCGCCCGTGTCGTGGCGATTCAGGATCATACCGCAACGCTGTTTAACGCCACCGGTATTGACATGAAGGCGCTCACGGCATGGCAGACAGAACACAAACAGATAGCCGGTTTCCCGGGCGCGGAAACTATCGCCAGCGATGCGTTCTGGCGTCTGGAGATGGATATTCTGATCCCGGCGGCGCTTGAAGGCCAGATAACTCGTCAGCGCGCGGAAGCCCTGACGTGTAAGCTGGTGCTGGAAGGGGCTAACGGCCCGACCTATCCGGATGCTGATGATGTTCTGGCCAGCCGTGGTATCCTTGTGGTGCCTGACGTGGTCTGTAACGCAGGCGGCGTAACCGTCAGCTACTTCGAATGGGTACAAGATATGGCCAGCTTCTTCTGGAGCGAAGAAGAGATCAACGCGCGCATGGACAAAATCATGACCGACGCTATCGTCCATGTCTGGGAGAAAGCGACTGAGAAATCCTGTTCTCTGCGCACCGCAGCCTATATTGTCGCCTGTGAGCGCATTCTGTTGGCCCGTAAAGATCGCGGTATCTATCCAGGTTAAGGCGACAAATCATTGCGCTAAAATCCACGTCCCGGCGTGGATTTTTTGTCTGTATACCCCGTTTTCCACGCGCGCGCCGATAAATTCTGTCTCAATAAAATGTCTGTTTGTTCGCAAAATAGCGGTTCAATCACGCGTATCTGGTCATCGTAGACTAAGGTTTTGTCATGGTAAATGCCGTTGGCTTTGGCTCACCGCTAAGGAGATAACTTGATGATACCCCCAGAGATTCGCCGTTCTGTTCTACTGCAGAAAGCCATAAAACTGGCGCTGGCAGGGACGCTGCTGACGTTTGCATCGTTTTCGGCGACTGCCGCAGACCCGTCTTCCGACACTGAAACTCCGCAGCCGCCGGATATTTTGCTTGGCCCGCTCTTTAATGATGTCCAGAATGCAAAACTCTTCCCCGATCAGAAAACCTTTGCTGACGCCATACCTAATAGCGATCCGCTCATGATTCTTGCGGATTATCGTATGCAGCGGAACCAGTCCGGCTTCGATTTACGTCATTTTGTTGATGTTAACTTCACCCTGCCGAAAGCGGGTGAAAAATATGTCCCGCCTGCCGGGCAGTCATTGCGTGAACATATTGATGGCCTGTGGCCGGTGCTGACACGTTCAACTAAAAACGTCGAAAAGTGGGACTCGCTCTTGCCGTTGCCTGAATCCTATGTCGTACCGGGTGGGCGATTCAGAGAGATTTACTACTGGGACAGCTACTTTACGATGCTGGGGCTGGCGGAAAGCGGGCACTGGGATAAGGTGGCGGATATGGTGGCGAACTTTGGTTACGAAATTGATGCCTGGGGGCATATTCCTAACGGCAACCGTACCTACTACCTGAGTCGTTCGCAGCCGCCTTTCTTTGCGTTTATGGTTGAGTTACTGGCGCAACATGAAGGTGACGATGCGCTGAAAGAATACCTGCCGCAACTGCAAAAAGAGTACGCCTACTGGATGGAGGGCGTTGAGACATTGCAGCCAGGGCAACAAAACCAACGCGTCGTCAAACTGGAGGACGGCAGCGTTCTCAACCGCTACTGGGACGATCGGGATACGCCCCGCCCTGAATCCTGGGTTGAAGATATCGCTACCGCCAAAAGCAACCCCAACCGCCCGGCAACGGAGATCTATCGAGACCTCCGCTCTGCCGCCGCCTCCGGCTGGGATTTCAGCTCCCGCTGGATGGATAATCCGCAGCAGCTCAGTACCATCCGTACCACCACGATTGTCCCTGTCGATCTTAACGCTCTGCTGTATCAGCTGGAGAAAACCCTCGCGCGCGCCAGCGCTGCGGCGGGCGATCGGGCCAAAGCCTCGCACTATGACGCGCTGGCCAACGCGCGGCAAAAAGCCATTGAAATGCATCTGTGGAATAACAAAGAGGGTTGGTATGCCGACTACGATCTGAAGAACAATAAAATCCGTGACCAACTCACCGCTGCCGCGCTGTTCCCGCTCTATGTAAACGCCGCCGCGAAAGATCGCGCCGCGAAAGTGGCGGCGGCGGCCCAGGCGCATCTGCTACAGCCTGGCGGGCTGGCTACCACCTCGGTTAAAAGCGGACAGCAATGGGATGCGCCAAACGGCTGGGCGCCGTTACAATGGGTCGCTGCCGAAGGATTGCAAAATTATGGGCAGGATGACGTGGCAATGGAAGTCACCTGGCGCTTTTTAACCAATGTGCAGCACACCTACGATCGCGAGAAAAAACTGGTCGAAAAATATGATGTCAGCAGCACCGGAACCGGCGGTGGCGGCGGCGAATATCCACTTCAGGACGGCTTTGGCTGGACCAACGGCGTGACGCTGAAAATGCTCGATCTGATTTGTCCGCAGGAAAAACCGTGCGATAGCGTACCGTCTATTCGTCCGGCATCGTTAAGCGCAACGCCGACAAAAACGCCGTCTGCAGCGACGCAGTAACGCGTGTTTATAGTAGGTTGACCCGGTGCTGACCGGGTCAACGCTTACACGTTCTGCAGCGGTTAGCCGCGTCGCAGAAGGCGGAAAATCACCAGCACCACGATCGCGCCCACCACGGCGACCAGGAAACTGTGCAGATTAAAGCCGCTGATACTGCCGCCAATACCAAACATCGTCGCCAGCCATCCGCCAACGACCGCCCCGACGATACCGAGAATACAGGTCAGGATAAATCCCCCGCCATCGCGCCCCGGCATAAGCAATTTGGCGATAACGCCGGCAATCAAACCAAAAACAATCCAGGCGATAATTCCCATTTGCGAACCCTCTTTCCAGTAAAAACGTTTTAAGTATAGGCAAAGTCGAGCGTCGCATTTCTGAACACTGATTTATCTCGCGGACATAAAAATTTATTTATCGCTATTAAGTTCTTTCTACCGATGCCGATAACCCAACGATAGTCTGCGTATCAGGGGTTATTTCGTGTGAGTGGTTACAATGAGCAGTTCCTGAAAAAAAATCCATTAGCGATATTAGGCGTGCTACGGGATTTAAATAAAAATCAGGTTCCACTGCGTATTTCATGGGCGCATGGTCAATTCATCAGTAAAATTTTGGCGGTAGACCCGGAAAAACTCATCGTGGATTACGGCAGCCAGGAATATGAAAATAGCGCCGTATTACGTGCCGGGCAGGTAGCCATTATCGCAGAAACACAGGGCGCAAAAGTCGAGTTCACGTTGCCGCAACTCGTTACAGGCGAATATCAGCGGCTGCCGGCCTTTATCACGCCCCTGCCGTCGTCACTGTGGTTTGTCCAGCGCCGGGAGTATTTTCGTATTGGCGCGCCGCTGTATCCGCCTTATTACGGCGTCACCACGCTACCGGACACCCGTACGTTACGTTTTCGCCTGTTTGATCTTTCGCTGGGCGGCATGGGCGCGCTACTGGAATCCGCCATCCCCGACGGACTAATCGAAGGCGCGCGCTTTTCGCAGGTTGAACTGAACATGGGGCCATGGGGTATTTTTCACGTTGACGCCCAGCTTATCGCCATCAGCGAGCGTAAGGTGATTGATGGGAAAAATGAAACGATCACCACTCCCCGCCTGAGCTTTCGTTTCCTTAACGTCAGCCCGGCGGTAGAGCGGGAGTTGCAGCGGATTATTTTTTCGCTTGAGCGCGAGGCCCGAGAAAGAGCGAATAAAGTGCGAGAATAATCTTCACGCTAAACTACATGGCGTCCAGCGCCTGCTGAAGCTTCCAGATATAGCGCGGCGCCTGCGGCGCGGGATGATTATCAACAACATGTTCAAAAAACTCGTCCGCATCCAGATCGTTAATTTTTTCTATCGCCTTCTTCCTGTCGGATGAAAAAGTACGCAATAACGCGCCTGCGCCGTTAGCATAAGAGACGACCAGCGCATATTGCATCACCTGCGGATCTTTGATGCCGGCCAGCGGCCCATTTTCCAGAATGCTCAGATACGCCGCGCCCATTGAGATGTTACGCTCAGGGTTTTTCAGCTCGCTGGTGGTCGGTTCGCCACGCCAGCCCATACGACGGTAAACGTCGCGCCCGGAGGTCGACGCCTTTAACTGCATCAGGCCAATCGCATTGGACTTACTGACCGCGTTAGGGTTGCCGCCGGATTCAATGGCGATAATCGCGGTGATTAAATGCGGATCAACCCCCCATGCCGCCCCGGCTTTTTCACTGATGGGCATCCACTGCATCGCACGCTTTACAGGCACTTCGGCATTCCACGGCGGATTCCTGTAATCCTGTTTTGAGCTACAGCCAGCGAGTATTACTACCAAAAAAGCAAACCATCTTAATTTCACGTCATCTATCCTTATAGCCGTAACTTATCTGCCGAAGAGGTCATACCGCCCCGGCCAGGCACTTAGGTTGCCTCCCTGGTGCGCATCCAGAAACGTCGCACAACGAGGGACATCGCCTAATATATGCGGCATGATATACATTTGCATTCTATTGTCAGCAAGGAATTACCATGTCTCTGTTTCATTTAATCGCCCCGTCGGGCTACTGTATTAACCAACAGGCCGCGTTACGCGGCGTTCAGCGCCTGACTGACGCGGGTCATCAGGTGGAGAATGACGAGGTGATTCGTCGCCGCTTTCAGCGTTTTGCCGGTACGGACGCGGAACGGCTGGCCGATGTTAATTCGCTGGCCTCGCTAACGTCGCCGGATACAATCGTCATGCCGGTTCGCGGCGGCTATGGCGCCAGCCGCTTGTTGGATCGTATCGACTGGCAGGCGCTCGCCTCCCGGCAACAGCGCGATCCCTTACTGATTTGCGGTCATAGCGATTTTACGGCGATTCAGGCTGGACTCCTGGCGCAGGCCAATGTCATCACCTTTAGCGGTCCTATGCTGGCGGCAAATTTTGGCGCCGAAACGCTGAATACGTTCACCGAGCAACATTTCTGGCTGGCGCTACGCAAGGCGCAATTTACCGTAGAGTGGCAAGGCGACGGCCCTCAGTGCGACGCACAGGGCACCTTATGGGGCGGAAATCTGGCGATGTTGATTTCCCTTATCGGTACGCCCTGGATGCCGACTATCGATAAAGGAATTTTAGTGCTGGAAGATGTCAATGAGCATCCTTTCCGGGTGGAGCGTATGCTTTTGCAACTGGAGTACGCCGGAATTTTAAACCGCCAGAGCGCCATCGTTCTCGGCAGCTTTAGCGGCGCGGCGCCCAACGAGTATGACGCCGGTTATTCTCTGGAGAGCGTCTACGCGTTTTTACGTTCCCGTCTGTCCGTTCCGCTGATTACCGGTCTCGACTTCGGGCATGAACAACGTACGGTAACGCTCCCTATCGGGGCAAACGCGATGCTTAAAAATACGCGCCAGGGGACTCAACTCACTTTATCTGGCCATCCTACGCTGCAATTGTAAAAAAAGTCCCCGACAGGCTAAGTAAAACGCTGCCCTGGCCGTTATTATGTTAATGTTAAATAATACGAAGTCGTGTGAGTCAGGAGATATAAAACGTTGGATGCTGCAACAATTATTAGTCTATTTATTTTAGGTTCCATCCTTGTAACCAGCAGTATCCTGTTAAGTTCATTCTCATCGCGACTGGGTATCCCGATTCTGGTCATTTTCCTCGCCATCGGGATGTTAGCGGGTGTGGATGGCATTGGCGGTATTCCTTTCGATAATTATCCTTTCGCTTATATGGTCAGTAACCTGGCGCTGGCGATTATTTTACTCGATGGCGGAATGCGCACCCAGGCCAGCTCTTTCCGGGTAGCGCTGGGCCCCGCGCTGTCGCTGGCGACGCTCGGCGTACTGATCACGTCGGGGTTAACAGGTATGATGGCCGCCTGGCTGTTTCATCTAGATCTTATCGAAGGTCTGCTTATCGGCGCGATAGTCGGTTCCACTGACGCCGCAGCGGTCTTTTCTCTGCTTGGCGGCAAAGGGCTAAACGAACGTGTAGGCTCCACGCTGGAGATCGAATCGGGAAGTAACGACCCGATGGCCGTTTTTCTGACCATTACATTAATTGAGATGATCCAGAAGCATGAAACCGGCCTGGACTGGATGTTTGCCGTCCATATTATCCAACAGTTCGGTCTCGGTATTGTTTTTGGCCTGGGCGGCGGTTACCTGCTACAGCAGATGATCAACCGTATTTCTCTGCCCAGCGGCCTGTATCCGATGCTGGCGCTCAGCGGCGGTATTCTGATTTTTGCTTTGACGACCGCGCTTGAAGGCAGCGGCATTCTCGCGGTCTATCTGTGCGGATTCCTGTTAGGAAACCGCCCGATTCGCAACCGTTACGGCATCCTGCAAAACTTTGACGGACTAGCCTGGCTGGCGCAGATCGCGATGTTCCTGGTTCTGGGGCTGCTGGTGACGCCTTCCGATCTGTGGCCGATTGCCGTCCCTGCGCTTATTCTCTCCATCTGGATGATTTTCTTCGCCCGCCCACTGTCGGTGTTTACCGGCCTGCTGCCATTTCGCGGCTTCAATCTTCGGGAGCGCATTTTCATCAGTTGGGTCGGACTGCGCGGCGCGGTGCCGATTATTCTCGCCGTTTTCCCGATGATGGCCGGGCTTGAAAACGCTCGCCTGTTCTTTAATGTCGCTTTCTTTGTGGTACTGGTGTCGCTGCTTCTGCAGGGAACATCGCTGTCATGGGCGGCGAAAAGAGCCAAAGTGGTCGTGCCTCCGGTTGGCTGGCCAGTATCGCGCGTGGGGCTTGACATCCATCCTGATAATCCGTGGGAGCAATTCATCTATCAGTTGAGCGCCGACAAATGGTGCGTCGGCGCGGCGTTGCGCGACCTGCATATGCCGAACGAAACTCGCATTGCCGCGCTATTTCGCAATAATGAACTGTTTCACCCCACGGGTAGCACTCGCCTGCAGGAAGGCGACGTACTCTGCGTGATTGGCCGGGAGCGCGATCTGCCAGCGCTGGGCAAATTGTTTAGCCAGTCGCCGCCGGTTTCGTTAGATCAGCGTTTCTTTGGCGATTTTATCCTCGAAGCGAATGCGAAATTCGCCGACGTGGCGCTTATCTACGGGCTGGAAGAAGGAACGGAATACCGGGATAAACAACAAACCCTGGGTGAAATCATACAGCAACTGCTGGGCGCTGCGCCGGTCGTCGGCGATCAGGTGGAGTTTGGCGGCATGATTTGGACGGTAGCTGAAAAAGAAGATAACGTGGTACGCAAGATTGGGGTACGCGTCGCCGAAGATGAAGCAGAATAAGGTCGCCGGACAACGTCGACCCGCCCCCAGGTGGACCGGTCGACGCCTTAGCCTGAGTCAGGTTACGTTGTCACAAACGGCACGCGCGGCGCTACGGCGCACAGTAGCTCATAGCCCAGCGTACCTGCCGCAGAGGCGACATCATCGACCTTAATTTCTTTGCCCCATAATTCAACCGGCGTGCCGATTCCCGCCTGCGGACACGGCGTCAAATCCACCGCCAGCATATCCATTGAAACGGTGCCTACTGTTCTGGTACGGATACCGTCCACCAGCACAGGCGTCCCGGTCGGCGCATGGCGTGGATAGCCATCGGCATAACCCGCCGCGACGATGCCAATGCGTTGTTCCTGAGTCACAGAATACCTTCCGCCATAGCCTACCCTTTCACCCACGCTCAACGTCTGCACGCCAATAATTTCGCTACTCAGCGTCATCACGGGTTTTAGTCCGGTATCGGCAATATCCCGCCACTGTCCTGACGGCGACGCGCCGTACAAAATAATGCCCGGCCTGACCCAGTCATAATGCGCCTGGGGATGCCACAGCGTCGCTGCCGAATTTGATAACGAGTATGAACACTGCAGGCCTTCTGTCGCCAGCGCAATACGCCTCATCGCCTCCCCGATACCTTCCGGATGATCGGCCTGAGCAAAATGTGACATCAGGGTCATTTCACCGACATTGCGCATTGCCCGCAATTGCTGCCAGACGGTCTGCGCCCGCTCATGCTGAAAACCGAGTCGGTTCATGCCGCTGTTGACTTTGACATAGATATCCAGCGGCGCGTTAAGCCGCGCATTTTGCAGCGCTTTCAACTGCCAGTTACTGTGGATGCAGGTGGTCAGCCGATAAGTGTCATACGCCTCCAGGTCTTGCGCATGGAAAAACCCCTCCAGCATCAATATCGGCCCTTTCCACCCGCGCTCACGCAGGGTAATCGCCTCTTCAAGGTTGAGCATAGCGAAACCATCTGTGGCGCCCAGCGCGCTCCAGACGCGTTCAATACCGTGGCCGTAGGCGTTGGCTTTCACTACCGACCAGACGCGCGCCTCTGGGGCCGCCCGGCGCACAATAGCCAAATTTTGTTTCATTACCTGTAAATCAAGGCTGGCCTGTATAGGGCGGGTCATTTCACTTCCTTTATCAGTTATGCGCGCTATGCAAACGTTGCGGGGGGGTGGGCGTAAAATCGGAACGGTATCGCGCCACGCTCAGATCGTCGTAGGGTATCGCTGGCGTGCGACCCGACAAGATATCGCTTAACAACTGGCCTGAACCGCAGGCCATCGTCCAGCCTAAGGTGCCGTGTCCAGTATTAAGCCACAGATTTTTATAACGGGTGCGTCCTACTACCGGCGTGCCGTCCGGCGTCATGGGGCGCAGGCCGGTCCAGAATGTGGCCTGCTCAATATGACCGCCGCGCGGAAAGAGATCGCGCACAACCATCTCCAGCGTCTCGCGGCGCGGTTGCAGTAAGTCGGTATTAAAGCCCACGATTTCCGCCATTCCCCCCACGCGAATACGCTTATCAAAACGCGTAATAGCGATTTTGTAGGTTTCATCAAGAATCGTCGATACCGGCGCGCCGTCTGGCTCGACGATTGGGATGGTTAATGAATAGCCTTTCAGCGGATACACCGGGATATCAACAATGCCTTTAAGCATCGCCGTCGAATACGATCCAAACGCCATAACATACGCATCTGCTTTAATGATCTCATCGGCGCATTTCACGCCGTAAATCTGATCATTTTCGTACAGTAATTTTTCCACGGGAGTATTAAAGCGAAAGGTTACGCCCGCCTGCTCCGCCATGCGCGCCAGACGCTGGGTAAAGAGCTGACAGTCCCCGGTTTCATCATTCGGTAAGCGCAGTCCGCCGGTTAATTTATGCGCAACCTCAGCCAGAGCGGGTTCAACTTCCGCCAGTCGGCTGGATTCCAGGAGCTGATACGGCACCCCGGCATCTTCCAGCACGGCGATATCACGGGTGGCGTTCTCATACTGTTGCGCGGTGCGGAAGAGTTGTAGCGTTCCCCCCTGGCGGCCTTCATATTCGATACCGGTCGCGGCGCGTAGCGTTTTCAGACAGTCGCGACTATATTCCGCCAGGCGCACCATGCGGCCTTTATTTTCCATATAATGCCGGGTATCGCAGTTACGCAGCATTTGCCACATCCACTTCAGTTGAAATGGGGTGCCATCCAGACGCACCGCCAGCGGCGCATGGCGCTGGAACATCCATTTTATCGCCTTCAGCGGTACGCCAGGGGCCGCCCAGGGCGCCGCATATCCCGGTGAAATTTGTCCGGCATTCGCCGCGCTGGTTTCTTGCGCCGGGCCGGATTCGCGATCGATGACGGTGACATCATGCCCCGCCTGACTCAAGTACCAGGCGCTGGTCACGCCAACTACGCCACTCCCCAGGATGACAACTCGCATAGCCACTCCGTTAATAGTAAAAGAACAATCTTCTGATTACATCTTGATAACCCAGATGAAAATATTATTCAACATATGACTTTTTTATGGTGACGTGCTTCACATATACCCTAAAGACAAGCGATCCCACTGGTTTGGGATCTCCTGCTACGCGGCATGGCTATACAGCATAAAATGATGCCAATACCCGATTTTTTGCCGTTCAATGTGGAGGAAATCGCAAAGAAAAGTTTTCACGATCAAGTCGTTTTTTAACATGGTGTTCTATGCTTGAAAGGAGGCGCTCCATACAGAGAGCGTCGCCAACAATGAGGGTGCGCGAATGGCAATGATTGATTCCATGAACAAGGACACCACACGTTTGAGCGATGGACCCGACTGGACATTTGATCTGCTGGATGTCTATCTGGCAGAGATAGACCGCGTGGCGAAGCTCTACCAACTGGATACTTACCCGCACCAAATTGAAGTCATCACTTCCGAACAGATGATGGACGCCTACTCCAGCGTCGGGATGCCGATCAACTATCCGCACTGGTCGTTTGGCAAAAAGTTCATTGAGACGGAACGTCTGTATAAGCATGGTCAACAAGGACTGGCTTATGAAATTGTGATCAACTCTAATCCCTGCATTGCCTACCTGATGGAAGAGAACACCATCACCATGCAAGCGCTGGTCATGGCGCACGCCTGTTACGGCCACAACTCCTTTTTTAAAAATAATTATCTCTTCCGGAGCTGGACGGATGCCAGCTCTATCGTCGATTACCTGATTTTCGCCCGGAATTACATTACCCGCTGTGAAGAACGCTACGGAGTGGATGAAGTAGAAAAACTGCTCGACTCCTGCCACGCGCTGATGAATTACGGCGTCGATCGCTATAAGCGCCCGCAGAAAATCTCGTTGCAGGAAGAGAAAGCGCGACAAAAAAGCCGGGAAGAGTATCTACAAAGCCAGGTGAATATGCTGTGGCGCACGCTGCCAAAACGCGAGGAAGAAAAAACTGTCGCCGAAGCACGCCGCTTTCCCGCTGAACCGCAGGAAAACCTGCTCTATTTTATGGAGAAAAACGCCCCGTTGCTCGAGCCGTGGCAGCGCGAAATTCTGCGCATCGTGCGTAAAGTCAGCCAGTATTTTTATCCGCAGAAACAGACGCAGGTCATGAACGAGGGCTGGGCGACCTTCTGGCACTACACCATCCTGAACCATCTGTATGATGAAGGCAAAGTGACGGAACGCTTTATGCTGGAGTTTTTACACAGCCATACCAATGTCGTATTTCAGCCGCCCTATAATAGCCCCTGGTATAGCGGAATTAACCCCTATGCGCTCGGCTTTGCCATGTTCCAGGATATCAAACGTATTTGTCAGTCGCCCACGGATGAAGATAAATACTGGTTTCCGGATATTGCCGGTTCCGACTGGCTGGAAACGCTGCACTTCGCCATGCGCGATTTTAAAGATGAAAGCTTTATCAGTCAGTTCCTGTCGCCAAAAGTGATGCGTGATTTCCGTTTCTTCACGGTACTTGATGATGACAGGCATAATTATCTGGAGATCTCCGCCATTCATAACGAAGAAGGTTATCGGGAGATTCGATCAAAACTGTCGTCACAGTATAACCTGAGCAACCTGGAGCCGAATATTCAGGTCTGGAATGTGGATTTACGCGGCGACAGATCGCTGACGTTGCGTTATATCCCGCATAACCGCGCACCGCTGGATAAAGGCCGCAAAGAGGTGCTGAAACATGTGCATCGGTTATGGGGCTTTGATGTGATGCTGGAGCAACAAAATGAGGATGGCAGCGTAGAACTGCTGGAGCGTTGTCCGCCGCGCATGAACATGCTGTAATCGAGATGCTGCCCGGTAGTGTTTGCGCTTACCGGGCATCGCGGGATTATCGTCCCTGAATCGCTAAATCGCCGGGCAGATTTTTCTGCATCCGATGCCAAATCTCGCCGCTGTCATGCCCGTAACGTCGCACCGTTTCATACACCTGGTCGTGCGCGCCCTGCTCGCATAACGACGATAATTTATGATAGAAACCCAGTGCCAGACTGCGCGCTTCCGGATTGGCGAAATAGTGGCGACCAATGCGGGTGTATAACCCTTTCATGCCGTTCAGGATCAAGCCGTAAATAGGATTGCCGGAGGCGAATGCCAGACCACGAAAGATGTTATAGTCCAGATCGGCGAATGCATCGGCATGGTCGGCCACTTCGTGGGCAGTGGCCAGTACTTCCTGCGCCTTATCCGGGTGTTGACGCAACGCGGTACGAATAAAGATAGTAGAAATATTGGTACGCACCGACAACAAATTGTCGATCAGTTGCGGAACGCTTTCATGATCAAGGCGGGCCAGCGTTTCAAGGATATTCAGCCCTGACGTTTCCCAAAAATTATTAACCTTTGTCGGTTTGCCATGCTGAATGGTCAGCCAGCCATCTCGCGCCAGCCGCTGTAACACCTCGCGTAATGTCGTGCGCGTCACGCCGATCAGTTCGGAGAGTTCTCGTTCTGCCGGTAAGATCGTGCCAGGAGGAAAGCGGTTATTCCAGATACTTTCAATAATATACTCTTCCGCGAAACCCGCCGGGCTCTGCGCCTTAATGACCATAGTGAGATTTCCATTACACAGCAAAACATAGTTGTACTCATCATACCAGACGGGCGTAACACCTGATAGCGGACGCAATGAAGAAAAAGGGGATCAAGGCACCATTTCTGATATCGCCTGCCAATATCGTTAAGGACTTGCTTGCATTCGTCGCGCTCGCTACTCTCTGTGTTTAAACATAAAAACGCTATTTCATTTTTCTAGGTAAGGAAAAATTTCATGGAGATCTCATGGGGTCGCGCCATGTGGCGCAACTTTTTAGGCCAGTCGCCCGACTGGTACAAACTGGCACTACTTGTCTTTTTAATTATTAACCCATTCATTTTCTTAGCTAATCCCTTTATTGCCGGTTGGCTGCTGGTGGCAGAGTTTATCTTCACCCTGGCGATGGCGTTAAAGTGTTACCCCCTGCTGCCCGGCGGGTTACTGGCCATTGAAGCCGTCATCATCGGCATGACCAGCGCCGCCCATGTACGTGAAGAGGTTGCCGCCAACCTGGAAGTCTTGCTGCTGCTGATGTTTATGGTGGCAGGCATCTACTTTATGAAGCAGTTATTGCTGTTTATTTTTACCCGTCTGTTACTCAGTATCCGCTCGAAGATGGTTCTGTCGCTGGCCTTTTGCGTCGCCGCCGCGTTCTTGTCGGCTTTCCTTGACGCGCTTACCGTCGTTGCGGTGGTGATCAGCGTCGCCGTCGGTTTTTACGGGATTTACCATCGTGTGGCCTCATCGCGCGGCGAAGAGAACGATATGCTGGACGACAGCCATATCGATCCGCATTACAAAACGGTGCTGGAGCAATTCCGCGGATTCTTACGTAGCCTGATGATGCATGCAGGCGTGGGGACGGCGCTGGGCGGCGTCATGACCATGGTCGGGGAGCCGCAAAACCTGATCATCGCTAAAGCGGCTGGCTGGCATTTCGGCGACTTCTTTTTGCGGATGTCGCCTGTCACCGTCCCGGTACTGGTATGTGGACTGTTAACCTGTATGCTGGTCGAGAAAATGCGCTGGTTTGGCTATGGCGAAACGTTGCCCGAAAAAGTCCGCGACGTTTTACAGCAATTCGACGATCAAAGCCGTAAGAAGCGCACCCGCCAGGATAAAATTAAACTAATAGTCCAGGCGATTATTGGCGTCTGGCTGGTTACCGCCCTCGCCCTCCATCTCGCGGAGGTGGGACTGATTGGTCTGTCGGTCATTATTCTGGCCACCGCGTTAACGGGTGTCACCGATGAACACGCCATCGGCAAAGCGTTTACCGAGTCGCTGCCGTTTACTGCGCTGTTAACCGTTTTCTTCTCCATTGTGGCGGTTATTATCGATCAACATCTTTTCGCGCCGATTATTCAGTTCGTCTTGCAAGCCTCTGAACACGCGCAGCTAACGCTGTTCTATCTCTTTAACGGCCTGTTGTCTTCCATCTCAGATAACGTCTTTGTCGGCACCATTTATATCAACGAAGCGAAGGCGGCAATGGAAAACGGCGCTATCAGCTTAAAACAGTTTGAGCTTTTAGCCGTGGCCATCAATACCGGTACTAACCTGCCATCGGTAGCGACGCCAAATGGTCAGGCGGCATTCTTATTCCTGCTGACCTCCGCGCTGGCGCCGTTAATCCGTCTCTCCTATGGCCGTATGGTCTGGATGGCGTTACCGTACACTATCGTACTGACCCTGATAGGGCTACTGTGCGTCGAATTCACTCTTGCGCCGGCCACCGAATGGATGACTCAGGCAGGATGGTTAGCAACGCTTTCGTAACGTTTGACCGGGCAATACACCGCCCGGCTCCGATTTTTGCCTGATAATTATCCAATTACACATTATTTCATTTCCCGCTAGTGGCGCACGAATTGAATTGGTTTACACTGCGGTCTCTACGCATGTTGCAGGGAAATTATTATGTTGCGATTTTTAAACCAGTGCTCACGGGGTCGGGGCGCATGGTTACTGATGGCGTTTACCGCCCTGGCGCTGGAAATGGTGGCGCTGTGGTTCCAGCACGTCATGTTACTTAAACCTTGCGTGCTATGTATTTACGAACGTTGCGCCCTGTTTGGCGTGATGGGCGCGGGTCTGGTCGGCGCAATAGCGCCGAAAACGCCGCTGCGATACGTGGCAATGGTTATCTGGATTTACAGCGCCTGGCGGGGTCTACAACTGGCGTATGAACATACGATGATTCAGTTGCATCCCTCGCCGTTCATGACCTGTGACTTTATGGCGCGCTTTCCAGACTGGTTGCCGTTGGGTAAATGGCTGCCACAGGTGTTTGTGGCATCCGGTGATTGCGCCGAACGCCAGTGGTCGTTTTTAACGCTGGAGATGCCGCAATGGCTGTTGGGGATCTTTGCCGCTTACCTTGTGGTGGCGATAGCCGTCGTCATAGCCCAGGCATTTAAGCCTAAAAAACGCGACCTGTTCGGTCGTTGATACACACGCTCCTTCGGGAGCGTTTTTTTTTGCCCGAAGCGTTGTTTGCCAGTGATTAAAAGGTGTATATTAAATACATCTTTTAATCACCACATCAGGGAGATGTCTTATGTCCCACTTACGCATCCCGGCAAACTGGAAAGTTAAACGCTCTACCCCCTTTTTCACCAAAGAGAATGTTCCGGCGGCACTGCTCTCTCATCACAACACAGCGGCAGGCGTTTTCGGACAACTCTGCGTGATGGAAGGCACCGTGACCTACTATGGCTTTGCGAATGAAACCGCGACAGAACCCGAAGTGAAAGTGGTGATTAATGCCGGGCAATTCGCCACCAGTCCGCCGCAATACTGGCATCGGGTAGAGCTGAGCGAGGATGCGCGGTTCAACATTCATTTTTGGGTAGAGGAAGACCATCAGGGCGAGGAAATGTATCAACAGAAAAAAGCCTGACATCGGTAAACCAGTCACCACTGGGCGGCGTCCCGCCCAGTAGCCAGGTGATTAATGGCGCTAATTAAACGCTAGAGTAGTTTAATTTTAACGTGGTATCCCTCAAGCCCTTTCATCGTTTCTCGCGGCGCGAACTCTATTTCGGAAACCTCTTGCCCGGTTTTCTTCCGTAGTTCGGCGACCTTTTTGCTAATGAGTGCCGCGATTTCCTCTTCTGCTTTATGTGTCAACTCTTCGCTGTTCATTGATTTCCTCCTTTGAACTCGCAAACGGCTAAGCGCAATAAGACAGTGTCGTCATGGACGCGCTACTATTTTAACGTACAAAAAATTATAGGCTATCTTTCTGAGGATTATCAGGATGTTTCACTTTAGAAGATGTAAAAAACCGCCTGGCACAGACGGTGCATCAGGCGGTTGGTTAATAGCACAAGACGCTATCTACGAGGATCTTCAACCTCATTCTGGGTATCCGGGTCGAGAGGATCGTCTCCCACTGGCGTATCCGGAATATTTTCACCAGGAAGCGGCTCATCCTCTGGTAATGGATCGACTAAATCAGGACGTTCAGACATAAAGCCTCCAACGAACCATAGTTATTAAAGATACCCTACAGCACTACTTTTGGTTTTTCTTTGGATTTTTTCCTTCGTCTTCGGGTGTCTTATCAGGCTTCCTGGGCTGATCCTTTGAAACGCGCAACGGTTGGTTATTCATGGGGTAACTCCTCAGGATAGGCAGCGATATACTGCTTTGAAAGTATAGAGTCGCCGCCATACGTGCGCGAGCGCAGCGACAAGGCGCGTCAGGGAAGAATAGAAGGCAGTGATAACGCCAGGTGACGGAATTTGCACGCAATTCCTGGCTTCAGGGGCCGCCCGGCGTAAATTAAAGAATTGTAAACAATCAGCCGTTTTGCCGAAGACTTATTCTGCCCACGACGGTTTATTTAAAATATGATCCTGCCAGTCCCGTACTTCGGATTCTTTAACCGCGATATGACGGACAGAAATTCGCTCGCCATGCATAGCGGCTTTCGATCCAGTCAGCAGCGGATGCCACGTCGGCAAGGGCTTACCTTCCGCCAACAAACGGTAGGCGCAGGTCATCGGCAACCATTCAAAGTCTGGCAAGTTTTCGCGAGTGAGTTTGATACAGTCGGGTTCAAATTCAAAACGGCGTTCATAATGACGGCACTGGCACGTTTTGATATTTAATTGCCTGCACGCCACGTTGGTGAAGTAGATTTCATCTGTATCTTCATCCATCAGCTTATGCAGGCAGCATTGACCGCAGCCATCGCACAGCGACTCCCACTCGGCATCGGTCATTTCATCCAGGGTTTTACGTTGCCAGAAAGGTGTATCGCTCATTAAAGTATCCGCCATTGCACTAAAGCTGCACCTTATAACCAGTCTGGCCTGCAGATGCAAGTTTTACCGCCGCTGAAGGCGGCAAGCAGATTTTACAGAACGCGGGTAGACAACGTTTCGCCATTAAAACGAATGTCCAGCTCATCGCCGCTTAATAATGGCCCCACGCCTGCCGGCGTGCCGGTTAGCACCACGTCCCCGGCTTTGAGCGTAAAATAGCGGCTCATATAGGCGATAAGGGGCACAATAGGATGAATCATATCCGCGGTCGACCCTTGCTGGCGAACCTCGCCATTAACGTTAAGTCCGATAACCGTATTTTGCGGATCGCCGCAGAAGGCCGCGACAGGGATGAAGCCTGAAATCGGACATGCGTTATCAAAACCTTTGGCTTTTTCCCAGGGCTGTCCGGCCTTTTTCATTTTCCCTTGAATATCGCGCAGGGTTAAATCAAGCGCCACGCCATAACCGGCTATCGCTTTACGTACATGATCTTCGGTCGCCTGGCGGAGCGTTGCGCCAATCAGCACAGCAAGCTCAACTTCATGATGAACAGCCCCCATATCCGCCGGAATCGCCAGCGGCTGGCGAATATCACACAATGCGGTTTCCGGCTTGATAAAAAGCACGGGTTCTTCCGGCGTCGCGCTGCCCATCTCCTTGATGTGATTTGCGTAATTACTGCCCACGCAGACCACTTTACTTACCGGGTAATCAAGCAAGGCGCCTTGCCAGTTACGATGTTGATACATATTTTCCCCTAAGATCATGATGGAATTCAGGCGCGGCGCCGAATACCGTTTAACGGTCAGCGGGCGACGTATTTTGTCCTACCGAAGAAAGATGTTGTTTCAGCAAATCTTCCGGCGGCGGCGGCAATTGTAAATAATAGCCCTGCTCGCTTAACGCCTGTTTTACTTTTTCGAGCTCGGCATTGACTAATTTTTTACGTCCATCAAGCGGCAGCATCATCGCTAACTGCGGCTGACCGAATCCTTTCATCAACGCTTCAGGCACCCGCGAAAAATCGTCTTTTTTTTCGACATACAAATAGGTTTGATCGCGCTTGCTACTTCTATAGATCACACAAAACATACTTTTACTCTGAATTAACGGGATGGTGACTTGCCTCAATATAATACTGACTATAACATGCCTTCTGGACTTCGGAATATCACTCCGTATCGGAGATGATAAATAGCAAATTGAGTAAGGCCAGGATGTCAAACACGCCAATCGAGCTTAAAGGCAGTAGCTTCACCTTATCAGTGGTTCATTTGCATGAAGCGGAACCAGAGGTTATTCGTCAGGCGTTAGAAGACAAAATAGCGCAGGCTCCTGCGTTTTTAAAACACGCCCCTGTCGTTATTAACGTTAGCGGTCTTGAAAGCCCGGTAAACTGGCCGGAACTGCATAAGATCGTGACCTCAACCGGCTTACGCATTATCGGCGTGAGCGGCTGTAAAGACGCCAGCCTGAAAGTAGAAATCGATCGGATGGGTCTTCCTTTACTGACTGAAGGTAAAGAGAAAGCGGTTCGGCCTGCGCCCGTTGAGCCGGCAACGCCCAGCGAACCGCCGCAAAACGCTAATCCCATCACAAAAACGCGATTAATTGATGTTCCGGTTCGTTCCGGTCAGCGCATTTATGCTCCACAATGTGATCTGATTGTTACAAGTCACGTCAGCGCTGGCGCAGAGCTTATCGCTGACGGCAATATCCATGTCTATGGCATGATGAGAGGTCGCGCGCTGGCAGGAGCGAGCGGCGATCGGGAAGCGCAAATTTTTTGTACCCATCTGACGGCAGAACTGGTCTCTATCGCAGGTGTTTACTGGCTGAGTGATAAAATCCCGGCAGAATTTTATGGCAAAGCGGCGCGCCTGCGTTTAGCAGACAACGCTTTGACAGTTCAACCGTTGAATTGATCCCTTTTTAACAAGGAATTTTTATGGCACGCATTATTGTTGTTACTTCGGGTAAAGGGGGCGTTGGCAAGACCACCTCCAGCGCGGCCATCGCTACAGGTTTGGCCCAGAAGGGAAAGAAAACTGTCGTCATTGATTTTGATATCGGACTGCGTAACCTCGATCTGATTATGGGGTGCGAACGTCGTGTCGTTTACGATTTTGTAAACGTCATTCAGGGCGATGCGACACTGAATCAGGCGCTGATCAAAGATAAGCGTACTGAAAATCTCTTCATTCTTCCGGCGTCGCAGACCCGGGATAAAGACGCGCTGACGCGTGAAGGCGTCGCTAAGGTACTGGACTCACTGAAAGCGATGGACTTTGAGTTCATTGTTTGCGACTCGCCGGCGGGTATCGAAACCGGGGCGCTGATGGCGCTCTATTTTGCCGATGAAGCGATCATCACGACTAACCCGGAAGTCTCTTCTGTCCGTGACTCGGACCGTATTCTGGGTATTCTGGCATCGAAATCTCGTCGCGCAGAAAATGGCGAAGAACCGATTAAAGAACATCTCCTGTTGACGCGCTACAATCCAGGCCGCGTCAATAAAGGCGACATGCTCAGCATGGAAGATGTACTGGAGATTCTGCGTATTAAACTCGTCGGTGTGATCCCGGAAGATCAATCCGTACTGCGCGCATCGAACCAGGGCGAACCGGTGATTCTTGACGCCACTGCGGATGCGGGTAAAGCCTATGCAGATACCGTAGATCGTCTGTTGGGAGAAGAACGTCCTTTCCGCTTCATTGAAGAAGAGAAGAAAGGTTTCCTCAAACGCCTGTTCGGAGGATAAATTATGGCATTACTGGATTTTTTTCTCTCGCGGAAAAAGAGTACCGCTAATATTGCAAAAGAGCGGTTGCAAATCATTGTCGCGGAACGTCGCCGTAGCGATGCCGAACCGCATTATTTACCGCAGTTACGTAAAGATATTCTTGAGGTCATTTGTAAATACGTACAAATCGATCCGGAAATGGTTACCGTCCAGCTTGAGCAAAAAGATGGTGATATCTCCATCCTTGAACTTAACGTAACGCTGCCGGAAGCCGAAGAGTCAAAATAAGCTCTTTTATGGGAAAATTCCTGGATTAAAAAAGGCAGAAGAATCTGCCTTTTTTATTTTTTTACATTATTCCGAATACGGACATTTATTTCACTGGCCGTTTTCCCGGCAATTACCGTCGTTAACGCGGATACTCCTGCAACAGAAGAGTTAACTTCTCCGCCATCAGTTCGGCGCGCCAGCCGGAAATCAATTCCGGTTGCCCATTTTGCGGTTTTAATTTCCAGTGCCAGTTAAGCAACTGATTAATCTGCCGACGCGATGCCAGTAGCTCGCCGCTGACGTGATGCGACGCGCTCACCTCCGCCACCAGCGCTTTGATGGCCTTAAACGCTTTGCGATAGCCCGGCATGTCCATCAGATTCAACAGGGGTTCCGGCAATGCCTCTTCCGGTAGCGCCTGTGCTTTCGCCACCAGCGATATCAACGTCTTGCCGTGAAAACGAATCTCGCTGCCGGAAAGCCCCAGGCTATCCAGCTCACCGAGACTGCCCGGCATATAACGCGCGACCGCCCACAGGTTTTCTTCACGCACAACAAAGTTCACCGCCATATCGCGCTCACGCGCCTTACGTAGCCGCCAGTCAGCTAAAAGTTGCAGACAGGCTAACTGGCGAGTACGCAGTTGCCAGGCATTGGTGATATCCCGCCATGCTTCTTCCGGCGCCTGAATCTCCTGACGACGCTGCTGCATCAACCGACATTCATCAAGCGCGGCAGGCAGCCATCCTGCGGCTTCAGTTTCAATCATCAGCTTTTTGGCGATCGGTAACAGATACCAGACATCCGCCGCCGCGTATTCACACTGACGCTCGCTTAAAGGCCGGGCTAACCAGTCGGTACGAGACTCGCTTTTGTCCAGCGCCACGCCCGTATACTCTTCTACCATCGACGCAAAACCCCACGACAGCGGACGCCCGCAAAACGCCGCCAGAATTTGCGTATCAATCAGGGGTTCCGGCAGTTCGCCAAACGCATTCAGAAATACTTCCAGATCTTCGCTACCCGCGTGCAGAAATTTGGTGATTCCCGTATCGCGCAGCACCGCTTTGAACGGCGACCAGTCGCTGATGCCGAGCGGATCGATCAGGGCGACATTTGCCCCGTCAAATAACTGGATCAATCCTAACTGCGGGTAATAGGTGCGGGTACGGACAAATTCCGTATCTAAAGCAATAGCCGGACATGCTCGGACAGCTTCACACAGGCTCGCCAGCGCATCGTCCGTTTCAATCATTTGGTAATTCAAATCGTGTTCTCTTTGGTTCGCGCCAAAAAAAACGCCGGCTTAACCGGCGTCTCTCGTTAGCTGACTTAACGCTCAGGCTTTATTGTCTACTTTGCCACGGGCTTCGTCACGCAGTTCTCGTCGTAAAATTTTCCCAACGTTAGATTTTGGTAATTCCTCGCGAAACTCGACCTGTTTGGGCACTTTATATCCGGTCAGATGGCGACGGCAGAAGGTGATCAACGCATCGTCAGTCAATGCTGGATCTTTCTTAACCACAAAAAGCTTCACCGCTTCGCCGCTACTACCGGAAGGCACGCCAACCGCCGCGACTTCCTGCACGCCAGAATGCTGCATCACCACATCTTCAATTTCGTTTGGATAAACGTTGAAACCAGAAACCAGAATCATATCTTTCTTACGATCGACAATCCGCAGAAAGCCGTCTTCATCCATAACCGCAATATCGCCCGTATGCAGCCAGCCATCTTTAATGATTTCATCCGTCGCGTCAGGACGCTGCCAGTATCCCAGCATAACCTGCGGGCCTTTCACGCAAAGCTCTCCGGCCTCACCCGGCGCGACTTCGTTGTCATCGTCATCCACCAGTTTGGCTTCTGTTGACGGTACTGGCAGGCCGATACTGCCGCTGTGATAATCAATATCATGCGGGTTGACGCTCACCAGCGGGGCGCACTCGGTCAGCCCGTAGCCTTCCAGCAGGTATTGCCCGGTCAGCTTTACCCAACGTTCCGCAACGACGTTTTGCACCGGCATCCCGCCGCCGGCTGACAGATGCAGCGAAGAAAAATCCAGCTGTTGAAACTCTTTATTATTGAGCAGGGCGTTGAATAGCGTATTAACGCCAGTCATCGCCGTAAATGGATATTTCGCCAGCTCCTTGACCAGACCGGGGATATCACGCGGATTGGTAATCAGCAGGTTTTGCCCACCCAGCTCGATAAAAAGCAGACAGTTCATGGTTAAGGCAAAAATGTGATACAGCGGCAGCGCGGTCACTACCAGCTCTTTCCCCGGGTGCAGCAGCGGCCCATAGGTTGCTTTCACCTGCTCCAGATTCGCCAGCATATTGCGGTGGGTCAACATCGCGCCTTTCGCCACGCCCGTCGTACCGCCGGTATATTGCAGGAAAGCCAGATCTTCAGCGATAACCTCGGGTTTGACATACTGCATACGGTAGCCATGCTGTAGCGCGCTGCGAAACGAGATCGCATCTGGCAAGTGGTATTTTGGCACCAGACGCTTGATGTATTTCACGACAAAGTTAACAACCGTACCTTTGGCGGTTGAAAGCTGGTCGCCCATCCGCGTCAGAATAACGTGCTGTACCGACGTTTTCTCGACCACTTTTTCCAGCGTATGGGCAAAGTTAGAAACAATAATGATTGCCGCCGCGCCGCTATCGTTAAGCTGATGCTCAAGTTCGCGCGGCGTGTACAGCGGGTTAACGTTCACCACAATCATGCCGGCGCGTAAAATACCAAATAGCGCGACGGGATACTGCAACAGGTTTGGCATCATCAGCGCCACACGGTCGCCTTTTTTGAGTCCCAGCCCTTGTTGTAAATAAGCCGCAAATGCCCGACTACGTTCTTCTAATTTACGGAAGGTCATTACCTCCCCCATATTGACGAACGCAGGCTGATCGGCATAGCGCGTCGCCGCATGTTCAAACAGTTCAACCAGGGATTGATAACGGTCAGGGTTGATCTCCGCCGGAACATCAGCAGGATAACGGTTAAGCCAAACCTTCTTCAATGCATCACCTCTAAAATGAGTGTTCGTCGTCATCACAACCCCAGTTAATAAACAAGTCGTTAACATTATATTAACTCAGCGTACCAGTTTATTAATTACGCAACTGAAAGGTTGCGAAGCGCGTCACTATTTATTTTTATTATGTCTCTATGAATGCAGAAACAGCGGACCAGCCGCTGTTTCTTTTATTGATAAAACAAAGATTTACTCTGTTACTATCGTCTGAACCTCTGCGGGTCCAGGGTTATACCACCCCCAACCGCCATAGCCATAAGGCCAGGCGCGTCCGCCGTAAAACCACGGATCGATCGGCTGTGGAGGCATGACGACCTGCTGAACAAGATGCCAGCGTTTATAACCGGTAGCCTGCATCAGCATAAATTTATACGGCGTATTGCCGATTTTACCGTCAACCGTGCCGGTTATCGGGCCAACAACGGTAACTAACTGGCCACGGAAGTCCACCGGGTCCAGAAAACCGTTCACATCGGCAAAAATTCTGCCGCGCGAGGCTTCGCCCAGAACAGGACGCGCGCCGCTATCAAGCGGTACGGTCGCGATTTCAAGCCGGGTTTTTCCCTGCTGATTTTGCACCGCCACAACTTTGCCGCCGAAACGCGCCTCTTGCCCGATATAGAGCTGTGGCGCATTCATCACCCGCACCAAATCCTGCTGTGGCGTCGGACTCGAACCTTTAATGGCATCCGGGATAGTCACGCAACCGCTCAGCATAAGCGCAAAAGCGCACGCCAGCGCCCCTTTTATTAACCGTTTTTGAACCGCCATGATGCGACTCCTTTTTCTCGACCTCTATTCCACCCCACAGCATAAAGTATGGGGGGTAATAGTAGTGAGAGTCATTCTTTGCCGGGAAGTTTCTTCCACGCCACTTCGTTACGCAAATAAACCGGCTCGGCATGTTCCACGGCAACGGTCTCTCCTGCCGCCAGCTTTTGACTGGCGATGGGCAGCATATCTTCCGCTGCCGGGAGCGACACCTCCCCATCATGAAGCGTCAGGCCGCACTCCTTCGCCAGATCGGGCCACGCGGACCAACCCGTTCCTACCGTCGCCCACTCGCCGGAAAGCTGTTTCAACCGCTCGCCGACTCGTTCCGGTTTCAACACCGCTTCCGTCTCTTCGCCCTGCCAGACGCCCTGCGCATCACGCTGGTATTCCGCCCAGTACACTTCGCCCATCCGCGCATCAATCGCGGCGAGTACGCGGGTCGCGCCGGTTTTACGCCATGCACCCTGCGCCATCGTGGCAAGCGTTGAAACACCGATCATCGGCAGATTTGCCCCTAACGCCAGCCCTTGCGCAATACCAATGCCGATACGCACGCCGGTAAAGCTGCCCGGACCGCGCCCAAACGCCAGCGCATCTATCTCATTGAGCGAGGCGCCGCTGGCGGCCAGAATCTCCTGCACCATGGGCAGGATACGTTGAGTGTGTTCTCGTGGACAAAGCTCAAAGTGAGCATTGATAGTACCGTTGTTCCACAGGGCGACAGAACAGGCCTCTGTGGCGGTATCGATAGCCAGAATTCGCATGAGGTTTCGTGCTTAGATCAATAAAATAGCGCGCATCTTACCATACTCCGTAACAAATTACTCGGCGGATGGAATCGCAAGAAAGCGAACGGCACGGGCGATATCACGCGTGCGCGGCGCAGGAGGCAGGCTGGCGAGAAACGTGGCGCCATAGGGCCGCATCACCAGCCGGTTATCACAAATCACTAACACCCCGCGATCGTCCGCATCGCGAATCAGCCGCCCTACTCCCTGCTTCAGCGTAATCACCGCGTCGGGCAGTTGAACCTCATCAAACGGATCGCCGCCGCGCAAACGACAGTCTTCCATTCGCGCTTTTAACAGCGGGTCGTCCGGGGAGGTAAACGGCAATTTGTCGATAATCACCAACGATAACGTATCGCCGCGCACGTCCACCCCTTCCCAGAAGCTGCTGGTGGCGACGAGCAGTGCGTTGCCGGCGTTAACAAATTGCTGTAACAGTTGGCCTTTACTGGTTTCCCCTTGCAACAATACCGGCAGCGTCATGGTGGCGCGAAACTGCTCCGCCAAATCGCGCATCATGGCGTGTGAGGTGCACAGCATAAAACATCGCCCGTTATTGGCTTCAATAATCGGCCTGAGCATAGCCGCCAACTGTCGCGCCGCGCCGGGCTGGTTGGTTTGCGGTAGGTTACGCGGTACGCAGAGTAACGCCTGGCGCGTATAGTCGAATGGGCTGGGCAGCAGCATGGATTCTGCCTGTTCAATTCCCAGACGGGCGGTAAAGTGGTGAAGATCATCATTTACCGATAACGTGGCCGAGGTAAAAATCCAGCTACCGGGTTTCTGTTCCATCACCTCTTTGAATTTGTCCGCCACGGTGAGCGGCGTCAGCGCCAGGGTGAAATGGCGCGAGGTGCACTCATACCAGTAGCTGTATCCCGGCTGATTGATCTCTTTTAAGCGTTTCAGCCGTGAACGGTATAGCGTGGCGCGTTCAAAAGCCGCATCCAGCAGCGCCGAACGGCCCAGCGACAGCTTTGCCACGTCGTAACAAAGCTCCAGCGTATCATCCAGCAGTAAAAATGCCCGTTGGATACGCGAGTCGGCTAACAGTTCACGCAAATTTCCCCGGTAGCCGGGCTCCCCCAGTTGCAGACGAAAATCCTGGGCGCTCTGGGCAAGGCGATCGGCGCATTTTTGCAACTGTTGAGTGTCTTTCAGTTCCGTCCGGTAGGCGATGGTGATGTCTTTTGCTAAATCCAGCAACTGACGGCTGGAGAGCGATTGTCCGAAATACTGGCTGGCAATGTCAGGCAGTTGGTGGGCTTCATCGAAGATCATTACTTCAGCCTGAGGGATAAGTTCGCCAAACCCGCTCTCTTTAACCACCATATCCGCAAGAAATAGGTGGTGGTTTACAATCACCACATCCGCGTCCATCGCCTTTTTACGCGCTTTCACCACAAAGCACTCTTTGTAGAGCGGGCAATCGCTGCCAAGGCAGTTGTCGTTGGTACTGGTGACCAGCGGCCAGGCCTGGGAATCTTCCGCCACGCTGACGCAGGTGCTGATATCGCCATCCCGCGTTTGATTTGACCAGGAGCGCAGCAATATCACGTCGCTTAACGTTTGTACCGGTAAATCGCCGCCCGCCAGCGCTTGTTGTTCCAGACGCTCCAGGCAGAGGTAGTTTGAACGTCCTTTCAACAGGGCCGTCTTACCGGTAAACGCCAACGCTTTTGCTACCGTCGGCAGATCACGGCTGTAGAGTTGATCCTGCAACGCTTTCGACCCGGTCGAAATAATGACTTTTTTCCCGGCGCGCAACGCCGGAGCGAGGTAAGCATAGGTCTTCCCGGTTCCGGTGCCGGCTTCAACAACCAGAGGCTGCGCATTTTCAATTGCTTGTGTTACGGCAACCGCCATTTGTCGCTGTGGTTCGCGCGGTTTAAAGCCGGTTATCGCTTTGGCCAGTTGGCCATCTGCTGCAAAATCGTCCGTCACACTGCCCCCTGTTAATTTGCACAGGGGATTATGTCAGGGTAGAAAGGCTTACGCCAGTTACAGAGGTGACGGCGGCGCCACATTGTGGCAGTCTTGAGCCATTCAAATGGAAAGCAAATGAGGAATAAGTGATGTCTATCGTGCGTATTGATGCCGAAGATCGTTGGTCAGACGTGGTGATCTACAATAATACGCTGTGGTATACCGGCGTGCCGGAAAACCTGGACGCCGATGCTTTTGAGCAAACGGCGAATACTCTGGCGCAAATTGATGCGGTGCTGGAAAAACAGGGCTCCAGTAAGTCACGTATTCTGGATGCCACTATTTTCCTGAGCGATAAAGCGGATTTTGCCGCCATGAATAAGGCGTGGGATGCGTGGGTCGTCGCAGGCCATGCGCCGGTACGCTGTACCGTACAGGCCGGGTTAATGAATCCGAAATATAAAGTTGAGATTAAGATTGTCGCGGCGGTATAAGCCGGTTATTCGTCTTCATCCTCAAAACGCGCCACTATCCGTTCGCCGGTATGGTTGGCGCGAAGTTCGCCCGCCACCTGGGCAATCGCTTCTCCGCTACTCATACCTTGCGACATCAATTCCTGGATACGTTCTACGGCTTTTTGCTGTTGTTCATGACTGAGTGAAGGTAAACCTGCAAACATGATTAACTCCTGCTAAATTGTTAGCGCTAATTATTTCACGCTACCCGGCGGTAAGCCAGTAGTGTTGTAACGAGTCAGGAATGATGAAGACGTTATCTCCCACTGTTATCACCTTACCCTGGCGTCCGGACGCCGCTGAACACTATTTTGCGCCCGTAAACCATTTGCCCTGGGCGATGCTGCTGCATTCAGGTGATGCTATTCATCCCTATAACCGCTTTGATATTCTGGTCGCCGATCCTGTCACCACGCTGACCACGCGCGCGCAGGAAACCACGGTATGTACTGCGCGCACGACTACCGTCACTCTCGACGATCCGTTACACGTTTTGCAGACTCAACTGGAGGCGCTGCCTTTTCATCCTCAGCCTGACCCTGACTTACCCTTTCAGGGCGGCGCGCTGGGTCTGTTTGGTTATGATTTAGGGCGGCGTTTCGAAATTCTGCCCGATACTGCCGCGCGCGATATCGTTTTACCCGATATGGCGATTGGCCTTTACGACTGGGCGCTGATTGTCGATCACCATAAACAGGTAGTATCGCTGATAAGCTATCACGATGCAGACGCCCGATATCGCTGGCTCACCAGCCAGCGCGCGCCGACCCGCACGCCCTTCAGGCTTACCTCGGCCTGGCAATCCAATATGACGCGTTGCGAGTATGGCGAGAAGTTTCGTCAGGTGCAGGCCTGGCTGCACAGCGGGGACTGCTATCAGGTCAATCTTTCCCAGCGTTTTCAGGCGAGCTACGAGGGTGATGAGTGGCAGGCTTTCGAACACCTTAACCGCGCAAATCGCGCCCCGTTCAGCGCCTTTCTTCGTTTACATGACGGCGCCATATTGAGCCTTTCTCCCGAGCGTTTTATCCAACTGGAGAATGGTCATATTCAGACGCGCCCGATCAAAGGTACGCTTCCACGGCTTAACGATCCGCAGGCGGATCGTCAGCAGGCGCAGAAACTGGCCAACTCAATGAAAGATCGCGCTGAAAATTTGATGATCGTCGATTTGATGCGTAACGATATTGGCCGGGTCGCCGTACCGGGTTCGGTGAAAGTGCCGGAACTGTTCGTCGTCGAACCATTTCCTGCCGTTCACCATCTGGTTAGCACCATTACCGCCCGTTTACCGGACTCGCTTCATGCCACCGATCTGCTGCGCGCGGCTTTCCCCGGCGGCTCCATTACCGGCGCGCCTAAAGTGCGGGCGATGGAAATTATCGACGAACTGGAGCCGCAGCGACGCAACGCCTGGTGCGGTAGCATCGGTTATCTGAGTTTCTGCGGCAAGATGGATACCAGTATTACTATCCGCACCGTCACGGCAACGCAGGGCCAACTCTATTGCTCAGCCGGCGGCGGTATCGTGGCCGATAGCGACGAAGAAGCGGAATATCAGGAAACTTTTGATAAAGTTAATCGTATCCTGCACCCACTGGAGAACTAATACGTGGATACCAGCCGTCTGACGCTCGATCATTTCTTATCGCGCTTTCAGCTTTTGCGCCCGCAGATGCCCCATGAAACGTTGAATCAACGTCAGGCCGCCGTACTGATCCCTGTGGTTCGCCGCCCCCAGCCGGGGCTGCTATTGACCCAGCGGGCTATTCATTTGCGCAAACACGCCGGACAGGTCGCCTTTCCCGGCGGGGCCGTGGACAGTACCGATGCTTCGCTTATCGCCGCAGCGCTTCGCGAAGCGCAGGAGGAAGTCGCCATCCCGCCGCAAGCCGTGGAAGTGATTGGCGTTTTACCGCCGGTAGACAGCGTGACCGGTTTTCAGGTCACCCCGGTGGTCGGCATTATTCCGCCAAATCTCCCCTGGCGCGCCAGTGAAGATGAAGTGTCTGCGGTGTTTGAAATGCCGCTGGCGCAAGCGTTGCAACTGGGGCGATATCATCCGCTTGATGTTTACCGTCGCGGCAATTCGCACCGCGTATGGCTCTCCTGGTATGAGCATTATTTCGTCTGGGGCATGACCGCAAACATTCTTCGTGAGCTGGCGCTGCAAATTGGCGTAAAGCCCTGACTGTACACAACGCCATTCACGTTGCCTCAAGGCGGTAACAATCGCCTCCCCCAAAGAGGCAGCCTGAAGGGCAACGTGTATATACTTAACTTTACGCGCGTAAGACACGACTTGAGATTACTGTCGCAATATTAGTAAAAACGCGGTTATTCATTAGTTTAATTCATGTGAATAGTTAAGCTGATGCCAGCGTTCCCTCTTACACTATGCGCAGTTATAACATCGTAACCGGAAGCCCCGGTTGCCCTGTCAGGAGTATTATCGTGATTAGCCTATTCGACATGTTTAAGGTAGGGATTGGTCCCTCCTCTTCCCACACTGTTGGCCCGATGAAGGCCGGTAAACAGTTCGTCGATGACCTGGTCGAAAAAGGATTACTGGATAACGTTACCCGCGTCGCTGTCGATGTCTACGGCTCGCTGTCGCTGACGGGGAAAGGTCACCATACCGATATCGCCATTATTATGGGTCTGGCGGGTAATGAACCCGCTACCGTGGATATTGATAGTATCCCCGGTTTTATTCGCGACGTCGAAACGCGCGAGCGTCTGTTACTGGCCCAGGGACGTCACGAAGTCGACTTCCCGAAAGATGACGGAATGCGTTTTCACAACGGCAATTTGCCGCTGCATGAAAACGGGATGCAGATCCACGCCTGGCATGACGACACGGTCATTTATAGCAAGACGTACTATTCCATCGGCGGCGGCTTTATCGTTGATGAAGCACATTTCGGCCAGGAAGCGACGAATGAGGTTACTGTACCTTATCCGTTTAAATCGGCGAAAGAAATGCTGGAGTATTGCAACAGCACCGGCCTTTCACTCTCCGGCATGGTGATGCAAAACGAACTGGCGCTGCATAGCAAGAAAGAGATTGAAGAGTATTTCGGTCACGTCTGGCAAACCATGCAGGCTTGTATTGATCGCGGTATGAATACCGAAGGCGTTCTGCCGGGGCCGCTGCGCGTACCGCGTCGCGCCTCCGCGCTGCGTCGTATGCTGGTTTCCAGCGATAAGCTTTCCAGCGATCCGATGAACGTCATTGACTGGGTGAACATGTTTGCTCTGGCGGTGAACGAAGAGAACGCCGCAGGTGGTCGCGTCGTGACGGCGCCAACCAACGGCGCGTGCGGCATCGTGCCTGCGGTACTGGCTTACTACGACCATTTTATTGAGTCTGTCAGCCCGGATATTTACACCCGCTACTTCCTGGCGGCAGGCGCTATTGGCGCGCTGTATAAGATGAACGCGTCTATTTCCGGCGCGGAAGTCGGCTGTCAGGGCGAAGTCGGGGTCGCCTGTTCGATGGCGGCGGCAGGCCTTGCTGAACTGTTGGGCGCCAGCCCGGAACAGGTTTGCGTTGCCGCTGAAATCGGCATGGAGCATAACCTGGGGCTGACCTGCGACCCGGTTGCCGGTCAGGTGCAGGTGCCGTGTATTGAGCGTAACGCCATTGCTTCGGTTAAAGCGATCAACGCTGCGCGTATGGCCATGCGTCGAACCAGCGCGCCGCGCGTCTCGTTGGATAAAGTCATCGAAACGATGTACGAGACCGGAAAAGACATGAACGCCAAATACCGTGAAACGTCGCGCGGCGGGCTGGCTATTAAAGTCCAGTGTGATTAAACGCCGTTTCCCCTCCCTTCGCCCATCTGCTACGGATGGGCGAAATTTTTATCTCTTCCTCGTCGACTCCACGTTTCCCCACTACACTTGCTGTGTCGCGGTTGGCTTTTGTCGCCAACGCTTATTGGGCGGCCCGCATGCAAACAGCACAACGGATCATCAATCATTATCGCCGTAATCGTTTCATTGTTTGCACGATTTGTGCACTGGTCACGCTCATTCTTACGCTGAGCATCCGATTTATTTCGGAGCGGAACTTAAATCACCATCGCACGGTTGCATTCGCGAATCATGCCGTTGATGCGCTGGATAATGTGCTGCATCCTCTCCTGGTCGGACGAAACATACTGCTACCCTTACTTGAGCTTCCGTGCGCGACCGCGCATTTGCCGTTGCGTAAGCAAGCCGCCCGCCTGCAAACCATTCGTTCTATCGGGCTGGTAAAAGAGGGAATTCTCTACTGCTCAAGCATTTTTGGCGCCCGTAACACTCCCATACGCCAGCTTCAGCCCGATCTTCCCGCAGCTGGCGATCTGCTGCTACTTTCCACGGACCAATCGTTACTCAAGGGAAGCCCGATCCTCATTCAGTGGTATCCCGCCTCTGCCGATGGCCAGGATGGCGTGATGGAAATTGTGAATATTGACTTGCTGGCGACTATGCTACTTGAGCCGCAGCAGCCGCAAATTACCAGCGCCAGCCTGACGGTCGGCAAACGGCACCTGTTATATGGTCGGGGCGTGGTCGATACTCTTCCGGAATTAAAAAAAGATGAAGAGCGTTACCAGCTTTCATCGCGGCATTTCCCTTTTACTATCAGCGTCAGCGGGCCGTCGGCAGGCGTACTGGCGTTCAAACATCTCCCGACACAGTTACCGCTGGCCGTATTGCTTAGCCTGTTGATCGGTTATATCGCCTGGCTGGCAACGGCCAGCAGAATGAGCTTTTCCTGGGAGATTAATCTGGCCCTTGCCGAACGGGAGTTTGAGCTATTTTGTCAGCCGTTGCTTAATGCCCGCACGCAGCAGTGTACCGGCGTTGAGATCCTGTTACGCTGGAATAACCCGCGCCAGGGCTGGATCTCACCGGATGTTTTTATTCCTATCGCCGAGGAGCATAACCTGATAGCGCCGCTGACCCGCTATGTGATTGCGGAAACCATTCGGCAGCGGCACTACTTCCCCATCAACCATCAGTTTCATATCGGCATCAATGTGGCGGCAAGCCATTTCCGACACGGCGTGCTTCTCAAGGATCTTAATCAGTACTGGTTTAGTGCGGAACCTGTTCAGCAACTGGTGCTGGAGCTCACGGAACGCGACGCGTTGCTTGACGTTGATTACCGCCTGATGCGCGAGCTGCATCGTAAAGGCGTGAAGTTAGCCATCGATGATTTTGGCACAGGAAACAGCTCGCTCTCCTGGCTGGAAAAACTGCGGCCGGATATTTTGAAAATCGATAAATCCTTCACCGCCGCCATCGGTACCGATGCGGTCAATTCAACGGTGACCGATATTATTATCGCGCTGGGGCAAAGACTGAATATTGAACTGGTTGCGGAAGGGGTCGAAAACCAGACGCAGGCACAGCATTTGCGCCAGCATGGCGTGCAAATGTTACAGGGCTATCTCTATGCGAAGCCGATGCCCATTAGCGAATTTCCACAGTGGCTGGCGGGCAGCGCGCCGCCGCCCGCCCGGCATAACGGACAGATTATGTCCGCGATGCCGCATCTATAGACTTGATTCCTGCGTGTGACGTCATTCCTCTTCGTCGTGGGCAGGCTGTTCTTTAACAATTCGAACCAGATCGACACGATAGTCGTTGGCCTCGACAATGGTGATCCGCAGGGGCGGAACATCAATGACATCGCCAACACGAGGAATATGGCCATTAGCGGCGATCACTAACCCCGCGACCGTCGCAATATCGCCCTCTTCGTTCACCAGATGGTCAACTTCCAGCGCCTGCTGTAGCGCATGGAGATCGGTGCCGCCCTTCACTATCCAGCCCTCGGCATCGGCAACGATTTCCGGCGTTTCATCGGCATCCGGGAACTCACCGGCAATCGCTTCCAGCACATCCAGCGGCGTAACCAGCCCCTGCACCACGCCGAACTCGTTAGTGACGATAACGAAACTGCCGCGCGCGCGACGCAAAACGCCTAACAGATTGATAGGATCAAGCGTTTCCGGCACCACTATCGCCGGGGAAGACGCGGCGATAGCCGCAACGTCCGCGCCCTCTTCCAGCGCCACCAGCAACTCTTTCGCGCGAACGATACCGATAATTTCATCCAGCTCGCCCCGACATACCGGGAACAGGCTATGCGGAGAAGAGAGTAACTGCTGACGGATTTCAGCTACGCTGAGATTCGCATCCACCCAACTAATTTCGCCTCGCGGCGTCATAATGCCGCGCAGGGAGCGCGACGCCAGAGTCAGTACGCCGTTAATCATGTAGCGTTCTTCTTCGGCGAAGGCGCCTTCCGACACCGATATCGCGGCCGGGCTATCCGTCTCATGTTGCGTACTCGCCTGACGTTTACCGCCCATCAGACGCAGGATAGCGTCCGCAGTACGCGCGCGCAGCGGCAACGTGGACTGATGACGAATAAAGTTGCGGCGCGCAATCTGGTTAAACACCTCGATAACGATCGAGAAACCAATTGCCGCGTACAGGTAGCCTTTCGGAATATGGAAACCGAACCCTTCCGCCACCAGGCTCAAGCCGATCATCAGCAGGAAACTCAGACAGAGCACCACCACCGTCGGATGCTGGTTGACAAAACGGGTCAGCGGTTTTGACGCCAGTAGCATCACCGCCATCGCAATCACCACCGCCGCCATCATAACCGGCAGATGGTTTACCATACCTACCGCCGTAATCACGGCGTCCAGCGAGAAGACCGCATCCAGGATGACAATCTGCGTGACTACCACCCAGAAGCTCGCATAGCCTTTACCGTGTCCGGTGTCATGCTCGCGGTTTTCCAGACGTTCATGCAGCTCGGTGGTCGCTTTAAACAGCAGGAATATACCGCCCAGCAGCATAAT
Organism: Salmonella sp. SAL4457; assembly: GCF_046548235.1. Lineage (NCBI taxonomy): Bacteria > Pseudomonadati > Pseudomonadota > Gammaproteobacteria > Enterobacterales > Enterobacteriaceae > Salmonella > Salmonella sp. SAL4457. The sequence goes on along the minus strand of NZ_JBGDZO010000001.1, from coordinate 465,240 downwards.
TAAATCGCGGCCGGAGAAGGTAAAATCCCAGACGGTAAAGAGCGGCTTTGTTAAGGTCACCAGCCACGAAATAATGGACAGCAGCGCCAGACGCATAATCAGCGCCAGCGAGAGCCCGATAAGACGCGCTTTGTCACGCTGCTTTGGCGGCAATTTATCGGCGAGGATCGCGATAAAGACCAGGTTATCGATACCCAGAACAATTTCCAGGACGACGAGCGTGAGTAAACCCACCCAAATTGAGGGATCCATTAATAATTCCATGACAAGCTCCTGCTTAAGGAATGACTAAACGGCGCCCACAACATCTCAAAGGATGCAGGCGGTAACGCAATAAACAAAGTAAGGCTATGGCAAGATATGCCAGATTGACAGGCGCAAAACGGCCAAAGAGTGAAATGACGTCGGTGACGATCCATACAACGGGCTGCTGCCCTATACCCCATTCTAATTAAACGGAAGCTAAACATAACAGAGACAACTGGTTTTTGGCAAAGATTTACCTTCCTTTGCAAAGAGATGTAACCAGGATATTTTACACTTCGAAATTTCTCATTATCGAAAACAAAATTACGGATCTCCATCACACAAAATATTTTTTTCGATATCTAAAATAATTCACGAAAATCATGCGTTTTTCGTTGTAACCCTCATCTGAATCGATTCGCTTGCGGACGGCGATTCAAAAAATACATCTGTCAAGTTGATGTGTTGACAATAATAAAGGAGGTAGCAAGTGACCATTGCTATTGTTATAGGCACACATGGTTGGGCTGCAGAGCAGTTACTTAAAACAGCCGAAATGCTGTTAGGCGAGCAGGAAAACGTCGGCTGGATCGATTTCGTTCCAGGCGAAAATGCCGAAACGCTGATCGAAAAGTACAACGCTCAGTTGGCTAAACTCGATACCAGTAAAGGCGTGCTATTTCTCGTTGATACATGGGGAGGCAGTCCGTTTAATGCTGCCAGCCGCATTGTCGTCGATAAAGAGCGCTATGAAGTTATTGCCGGCGTCAACATCCCGATGCTGGTCGAAACGTTTATGGCTCGTGACGACGATCCGAGCTTTGACGAGCTGGTCGCACTGGCGGTAGAAACCGGTCGTGAAGGCGTAAAAGCGCTGAAAGCGAAACCGGTAGAAAAAGCCGCGCCAGCGCCAGTCGCCGCCGCGCCAAAAGCGGCCGCACCGGCAAAACCGATGGGCCCGAATGATTATATGGTTATCGGGCTTGCCCGTATTGATGACCGCCTCATTCACGGTCAGGTCGCTACCCGCTGGACCAAAGAGACCAATGTCAGCCGTATTATTGTTGTGAGCGATGAAGTGGCGGCGGATACCGTTCGTAAAACGCTGCTGACGCAAGTTGCGCCGCCGGGCGTTACGGCGCATGTGGTTGACGTCGCGAAGATGATTCGCGTCTACAATAACCCGAAATACGCCGGCGAACGCGTGATGCTTCTGTTTACCAATCCTACCGACGTCGAGCGCATCGTTGAGGGCGGCGTGAAAGTCACTTCCGTGAACATTGGCGGTATGGCCTATCGTCAAGGTAAAACGCAGGTGAACAACGCCGTTTCCGTCGATGAAAAGGATATCGAAGCCTTTAAAAAGCTCAACGAGCGCGGCATCGAGCTTGAGGTGCGTAAAGTTTCCACCGATCCGAAACTGAAAATGATGGATTTAATTGCCAAAGTGGCGAAATAACCGCCGGCATTTAATTAGCTTTCACACTTAAGATAGCAATAGGAGAAGTACAATGGAGATTACCACTCTTCAGATTGTGCTGGTGTTCATCGTCGCATGTATCGCGGGTATGGAGTCGGTACTTGATGAATTTCAGTTCCACCGTCCGCTGATCGCCTGTACCTTAATCGGCGCCGTTCTGGGGGACATGAAAACCGGTATTATCATCGGCGGTACTCTGGAAATGATCGCTCTGGGCTGGATGAACATCGGTGCTGCCGTTGCGCCTGATGCCGCACTGGCGTCCATCATCTCTACCGTTCTGGTCATCGCCGGGCATCAAAGCATTGGCGCCGGTATCGCGCTGGCGATTCCGCTGGCGGCGGCAGGCCAGGTACTGACCATTATCGTTCGTACCATCACCGTGGCATTCCAGCACGCGGCGGACAAGGCGGCTGAAAACGGCAACCTGACGGCGCTCTCCTGGCTGCACGTTTCTTCTCTGTTCCTGCAGGCAATGCGTATCGCTATCCCGGCGGTTATCGTTGCCATCTCCGTAGGCACCAGCGAAGTACAGGGAATGCTGAATGCGATTCCTGAAGTCGTCACAGGCGGTCTGAACATCGCCGGCGGCATGATCGTCGTGGTTGGTTATGCGATGGTTATCAATATGATGCGCGCAGGCTACCTGATGCCGTTCTTCTACCTCGGTTTCGTCACCGCGGCTTTCACAAACTTCAACCTGGTCGCACTGGGTGTCATCGGCGCAGTGATGGCTATTCTTTACATCCAGCTGAGCCCGAAATACAACCGTGTAGCGGGCGCGCCTGCAGCGGCTGCTGGCAATAACGATCTCGATAACGAACTGGACTAACAGGTGAGCGAAATGGTTGATATGACTAAAACTACCACCGAGAAAAAACTCACTCCGAGCGATATTCGCGGCGTATTTCTTCGTTCTAACCTGTTCCAGGGGTCATGGAACTTCGAACGTATGCAAGCGCTGGGCTTCTGCTTCTCTATGGTGCCGGCGATTCGTCGCCTGTATCCGGAGAATAATGACGCGCGTAAACAGGCGATTAAACGTCACCTGGAGTTCTTTAACACTCATCCTTACGTTGCGGCGCCGGTACTGGGCGTGACCCTTGCAATGGAAGAAAAGCGTGCGAACGGTGCAGAGATTGACGATGGCGCTATCAACGGTATCAAAGTCGGTCTGATGGGACCGCTGGCAGGCGTCGGCGACCCTATCTTCTGGGGTACCGTCCGTCCAGTATTCGCGGCGCTGGGCGCAGGTATTGCAATGAGCGGCAGCCTGCTTGGTCCGCTGCTGTTTTTCATCCTGTTTAACCTGGTGCGTCTGGCGACCCGTTATTATGGCGTGGCTTATGGCTACCGCAAAGGCGTCGATATCGTTAAAGATATGGGCGGCGGCTTCCTGCAAAAACTGACTGAGGGGGCGTCAATCCTCGGCCTGTTTGTCATGGGGGCATTGGTTAACAAGTGGACGCATGTGAATATCCCGCTGGTGGTTTCCACCATCACCGGTCAGGATGGTCAGACACGCGTTACCACCGTGCAAACCATTCTCGACCAGCTGATGCCGGGTCTGGTTCCGCTACTGTTGACCTTTGCCTGTATGTGGCTGCTGCGTAAGAAAGTTAACCCGCTGTGGATTATCGTGGGCTTCTTCGTCATTGGTATCGCCGGCTACTCCGTAGGACTGCTGGGCCAGTAAGGCTGTTGTACACTACCGGGGCCAAACGGCCCCGTTTTTTATTTCTCTGGAGGATAAATGACTATCACGGACCTGGTGCTGATTCTCTTTATTGCCGCATTATTGGCTTACGCTCTCTACGATCAGTTCATCATGCCCCGTCGCAATGGCCCCACTCTGCTTTCTATAGCCCTGCTCCGCCGCGGTCGCGTAGACAGCGTTATCTTCGTTGGGCTGGTCGCCATCCTTATTTATAACAACGTAACCAGCCACGGAGCGCAGATGACCACATGGTTATTAAGCGCGCTGGCGTTAATGGGGTTTTATATATTCTGGATCCGCACGCCACGGATCATCTTTAAACAACGTGGCTTTTTCTTCGCCAATGTCTGGATAGAATATAACCGTATTAAAGAGATGAATTTATCGGAAGACGGCGTACTGGTGATGCAATTAGAACAACGACGCTTGCTTATCCGTGTACGCAATATCGACGATCTGGAAAAAATATATAAACTTCTTATTGAAAATCAATAGCTTAAGATATAGCCTCAACTATGTTTTTCGAATTTTATTTCGAATCATAATATAGCTAAGGCTATATTTTCTATTGACCAATTGTTATTTAATTTAACGTTTTATTGATGAATAAATCTAAATGAAAATCGTTTTCAATTGAAAGACAAATAATATTTTATCGCTGTTGTTTTATATTCTAAAAATATGTTAATGTTGCGCCGTCAATTGGGGAGTAGCCGATTTCCAGACTCCGGAAATGTACGTGTCAACATACTCGTTGCAAAACGTGGCGCGTACGGACCAGCCGCCGCTGGTCAGGCGAGACCATAGGCGCATCAACTGCTGTGTATTTCGTCACAGAATGGCGACATGCATGTTTGCTGGGGGCAGTGATGTGTTTAATGGATACCCCGGTCAGGACGCTGTCATGCACTTTACTGCTACTGTTCTTCTCGCTTTCGGCATGTCGATGGATGCTTTCGCGGCATCAATTGGCAAAGGCGCCACCCTACATAAACCCAAATTCTCAGAAGCGTTGCGTACCGGTCTTATCTTTGGCGCGGTTGAAACGCTGACCCCGTTGATCGGCTGGGGGCTGGGGATATTGGCGAGTAAATTCGTTCTGGAATGGAACCACTGGATAGCCTTTGTTCTGCTGATCTTTCTGGGCGGACGCATGATCATCGAAGGTATCCGCGGCGGTAGTGATGAAGATGAAACACCGTTACGTCGCCACAGCTTTTGGCTATTAGTCACGACGGCTATCGCGACCAGCCTCGATGCGATGGCGGTTGGCGTCGGTCTGGCGTTTTTGCAGGTAAACATCATCGCAACCGCATTGGCTATCGGTTGCGCCACGCTTATCATGTCCACCCTCGGAATGATGATCGGTCGCTTTATCGGCCCAATGCTGGGTAAGCGTGCTGAAATTCTCGGCGGGGTCGTACTGATAGGAATTGGCGTCCAGATCCTCTGGACGCATTTTCACGGTTAACGGTTACGCTGCCAGAGATGAAGGTTGAAATCCGTCTGGCAGCTAAGTCCGGCGCTGGCAGCCAGTTGTTCCCACACTTCTGGTCTGGCGCGCCAGGCAAATGGCGTCATTTGCAACAGTGCTACAGCCGCTTCGGCGGTGAGCTGCATGTGATAAGCAAGGCGGGTACTCTGCTGCAATGTGAATCCGACGAGCTGCTCGGTATACGGCGCATGTAAACGCACCTCATCATAAATGAGCCCTTTTAGTTCCATCAGATGATGCGGCCCCGGCGTGGCGGTAACGACCCAACCACCAGGTTTCACCACACGCGCCAATTCCTGCGCCTTACACGGGGCGTAGATTCTGATCACCGCATCCATTGACGCATCGGCAAAGGGCAGTCGATGGCTTGACGCCACACAAAACTTCACCTGCGAATAGCGTTTCGCCGCCGCTTTGATCGCCGTTTTAGCAACGTCCAGTCCAAACGTGGTGACTCCCGGCAACGCCTCGGCAAAAGCATGAGTGTAATACCCCTCGCCGCAGCCGATATCCAGAATCGCCGTGGCCGACTGATCCAGCCGCTCACGCAACAGGTTAATCACGGCATCGCGCAGCGGCTGATAATGGCCCGCATCAAGAAACGCTCTCCTCGCCTGCATCATTTCGGCGCTGTCGCCCGGATCGCGCGAACGTTTATGCTGTACCGGCAGCAGATTGATGTAGCCCTCTTTCGCCACATCAAACTGATGGCGCTGTGGACATATAACGCTGTTATTAATCTGCGTAAGCGGCTGATGGCAAAGCGGACAGGTAAACGACATGACAACTCCGGACTGGGGCGCTAAAGGGCGCAAGTGTAACGCGAATTGCGCCCCGGGAAAATCCTTTACGAGCCCGGAACCGCAACGTGGCTGCCATGCATCACCAGAAGGTGATCTGAATCGGCAGGCATACCGTCTGGCTCAACATTTTCCAGCCGCAGCACATCGCCCATGATCTGGCTGAATACGGGCGCAGATACCGCGCCGCCATAATAAGCCCCATTTTGCGGATTATTAATCACCACCACCAGCGCAAATCTGGGGTTACTTGCCGGCGCGACGCCTGCGGTATATGCCACATACTTATCGACGTATTTACCATCATCGCCAATTTTTTTCGCCGTCCCGGTTTTGACCGCAATACGGTAGTCTCTTACTGCGGCTTTTGTTCCGCCGCCGCCAGGCAACGCGACACTCTCCATCATATGTTCCACCTCGTGCACCAGTTCTTCCGGCATTACCCGCGTGCCGATCACGGGCGGATCAACTTTGGTGATCGATAACGGACGGTAGATACCAAAGCTGCCAATCGTGGCATAAACATGCGCCAGTTGCAGCGGCGTCACCATTAATCCATAGCCAAAAGCGAAGGTAGCGCGATCTAAATCACTCCAGTAACGGCGTTTCGGTAATAACCCGCTGCTCTCTCCGGTGAGACCCAGTCCGGTAGGCACGCCGAAACCAAAGCTTTTATAAGTATCCATTAATTTCTGCACCGGCATCGCCAGAGAAAGGTGAGAAACGCCGGTATCGCTGGATTTTTGCAAAATGCCGGTTAATGTCAGTTCCGGATAGTAACCGACGTCGCGGATACGGTGTCCATCGAGAGTAAAAGGATGGGTATCGATAACGCTGTCCGGTTGCACGATACCCTGCTGTAACGCAGTCATAATGACCAATGGCTTCACAGTAGAACCGGGTTCGAAAGTGTCGCTAATCGCGCGGTTACGAAAATCGTCCAACTGCGCGCCTTCACGGTTGTTCGGGTTGAAATCCGGGTAGCTCGCCATCGAGAGAATTTCACCCGTTGGGATGTTAATCAATACGGCAGCGCCGGATTCCGCTTTGTTCCAGATGACGGCGTTATCCAGCGCATCTTCGGTAACCGTTTGCAGACGTTCATCAATGCTAAGCTGAAGTTCATGAGCAGGAACCGGATTCACTTCCGTAATGTTCTCAATAACGTGACCAAATTTATCTTTACGCACCAGTCGGGAGCCCGGTTTTCCCGTCAGTTGCGCGTTAAAGCTCTTTTCAATACCTTCTATTCCCTGCCCGTCGATATTGGTAAAGCCGATCAAATTGGCCGCTACGTGTCCGGCAGGGTAAAAACGGCGCGACTCTTCCCGCAGGTTAATACCCGGTAGATTTAATTTATCTATCCATTCGGCTTGCTGGGGTGAAACCTGGCGCGCAAGGTAGATAAAACGGCCTGCCGGGTTACTGTTTACCCGTTCCGCAAGCGTACTGAGCGACAGATGTAAGGCGCTGGCCAGCGCCTGCCAGCGCTCATTGTAGCCAACGCCGCCTTTGCTTATGATAGTCTTCGGATCGGCCCAGACAGCATTAACCGGAACGCTCACCGCTAAGGGTCGCCCTTCTCTGTCGGTGATCATGCCGCGTGGAGAGGCCGTGGTCACTTCACGAAGCGAGCGCATATCTTCTTGTTTCACCAGTTTCGACGGCGTAACAATTTGCAGCCATGCCACCCGCCCTAACAACAATGCCATACTGAGCAGAATGGCAGTGCAAAGTAGTGCAAAACGTATGGGCGTAAAATTACGGGTATCGCCGTCGCTTTTCTTTTTCACCTGATCTCCAGCCGAATCATTTTTCAGGTGATTGATTTAACGGGAAACGGCCGGAAAAACCAGAAAAAACAATGCTAATAACCTCGCGCCTTTGCAACAAATCGCTAACGAGAGCGCATCCAGACACATTTTGAAGGATATTGAATTAAAAAGCCCCGCTTTTAGCGAGGCTTTATATCTGAGGCTGACGCGACAAACGCATCAAATCAGTGGTGTCGATCAGATAGCTGTTACGTTAACAGCAGCCGGACCTTTCTGGCCGTCCTGAATTTCGAACTCAACGTTCTGGCCTTCAGCCAGAGTTTTGAAACCATTGCCCTGGATAGCGGAGAAGTGTACGAACACATCTTTGCTGCCGTCAGCCGGAGTAATGAAGCCAAAACCTTTGGATTCGTTGAACCACTTAACTTGACCTTTAATCTTTGCCATTTGCAAAATTCCTTAGAGTGTTTTCTTTGCCCGTAGGCATAACATAGATAAAACTGAGACATTACTGCTTGAGGCACTAATATAAGGTTCGGCAGAGAAGCGGTATTCAACGTCAACGTGTTTACTCAGGACTTCTTTACTGAAAATGCCACACATAAACAGAACTGTACCTCGTTTAACCCAAAGCCTGTTATCACATACAACGTTAATTATGGCAAGCCATTTTTAAACGTGTCTCGATCCGTCGCACAAATTACGAGAACCTTCACAAATTGACAGCACGTTTATGCAACAAAATTGCGAAAGATATATCCTCACGCGCTGACGGACTCCTGACAACGTCACTGCTGAAAAGCCATTTTTCTACCATAGCTCAATAACTTCGCTTCTTCCAGTGCATCAAATCACATTTAAAAGCTGTATTTTTCATATCACTTTTTATGCTGAGTTATGCATAAATTGTCACAATGATAAAAAACACCTTTTAATCAAAATAATAGAAAAGAAAAGCGATTTTCGACACCGCTTTTTGTGATGTTCTGCGTCTTTACAGAATGCCTTAAAATAATGAACAAACAATGACAATCCATAAAGAGAGAGAAACGTTTCGCTTTTAATAGAGAATGAGCGGTATCACAAAAATGCCATATGTCCATTTGTTATACATATAAAACTATGTTGCATATAAAGCCATATATTATGTAAGGTGTTGATGCTGTAGTATCAGTTGCAAACGGCAACGCGGAGAGATCCGACGGGGAAATGGGGCGTATGGCACTGGCGCCATTTGCGCCCCGGTAAGCATTATCGTTCTGCAACCAGACGAATGATGTCCTCATCCTCTTTTGGTTCGCTTGCCGCTGTTGCGGGTTCCGCTTCTTTTTCTGGTTCGTTTGCTTCGCAAAGGCGGCGTAACAACGCGTTTTGCCGCTTCTGTTGATCCAATAACGCTTCGAGCAATTCTATCTGCTCGTTGGCACGGGAACTTGCCCGGTTGACAAAGAACCAGAGCGCCAGCCCCACCACCAGAACCACCATTGATACTATTAAAGATGCAAGAGAAAACGCACCAGAGTTTAAAACGTCGTTCATTTCACCACCTCAATGTAGAGACGTCATTCTACCACTGCTACACGGGAAGGAAATCTCTGGTGTAAAACGTTTACCAGGGAATAAATTTATTGATGGCGCAAATACCGCTGAAAAATTGTACATCCTGATCGCACATGATATTAAACACCTGCGCCCACAGCAACAGGCATACTACCACCACGATGCCGAGAACGACCCATCGAAATTTTTTCACTCCACTCTCCGATCTTACATCTTATGTCGCTAAATTATCATGAGTTACTTAAACCAGGAGTAACTGTAGCGGCATTATATGTTTTTAGGAATGATTCACTTGTTTCAATCAATGTACACGCTACTCTTATTCTAACTAAAAAAGAAAAGAGGTAGTAATGCGTTTGATCATTCGCGCAATTGTATTGTTTGCCCTGGTGTGGATAGGCCTGCTGATGAGCGGCTATGGCATCCTGGTGGGAAGTAAAGTGAACGCTGCGGGGCTGGGTTTACAGTGCCATTACCTGACCGCACGCGGCACCAGCACGGCGCAATATCTCCATACCAACAGCGGCATTATTGGCTTTTCCGACTGTCCCATTTTCAGAAAAATCGCCACCGTGGTGGATAATGGCTAAGCGGCAATAAATAATTTCACAGTGAAACTATCACCAATAATTCCCCTATATTGGCTGTTGTTCATAAGTACTGTTAAATAATATTTTAATAACCGTTAAATAAGCCGACAGATATTATCTACTTTTACGATTTCATCCCACCCGTGTTATAAAAAAAGCAGCTACATTTTTCGTAGCTGCTTTTTTTTAACGTCATGCTAATAACGTTGCTTAGAAGGGATAATCGTTGTAACCCATTTGTTCAGAAATTTTACGCGCGGCGGCGTGTAACATAGCCACATATTCCTGTAGGCGTTCTTCTGAAAAACGCAGCGTCGGGAACGAAATGCTTAACCCTGCGATGACTACGCCAAAACGGTCAAATACCGGTACGCCGATACAACGTAATCCTTCTTCCTGTTCTTCGTTATCTTCACCGTATCCTTGCGCACGCACTTCATCCAACAGCGGCAGCAACGCTTCAGTGCTGGTAATCGTGCGTCCCGTGCTTTGCTTATACTCTACGCCGTCGAGAATCTGCTTAACCTCATCACGGTCGCGCCAGGCCAGAAGCACTTTACCGATGGCCGTACTGTACAGCGGATTACGACGCCCAATACGTGAGTACATCCGCAGATTGTACATAGAGTCAATTTTATGGATATAGACAATGCTGTCTTCATCCAGCGCGCCAAGATGGATAGTTTCTTTTGTCAGACGAGACAGTTCGCGCATCTGAATGTCCGCACTGCGGATGAGATCAACATTTTGCAAAGCTCGCGCGCCCAGCTCAAACAGCTTTAGCGTCAGAGAGTATTTTTCAGACTCCCCCTCCTGAGCCACGTAGCCCAGCGTTTTCATGGTTTGCAAAAAGCGATAAACGGTGCTTTTCGACATCATGACGCGCTGCGATAGCTCGGTAATCCCTATTTCACGCTCTTCACCCAGCGCCTGCAGAATGCCGAAAACTTTCAGCACAGAAGATACAGAATCAGGCTGCTTATCCAGATCTGCGTTTGCCATCTATCACCTCATTACGAGCGTTTTATAAAATTCAGAACGAGTTTTTATTATAATTTCACGCCAGGTCGCCCGCAATCCATCTTTGCTTACTTCGTTACAAATCTGCGACATAACAACTCAGTATTAATGCTAACATTATTATTCAGCTCATAATTCCCCTTATTACAAAATACTTATGGAAAAAACACGGGCCGATGGCCTGCCCCTCCCGCAGAGATACGGCGCTATCCTGACGATTATTATCGGTATTTCGATGGCGGTTCTGGATGGCGCAATCGCTAATGTCGCGCTGCCAACCATTGCGACTGATTTACATGCCTCCCCTGCCAGCTCTATCTGGATTGTCAATGCGTACCAAATCGCCATTGTCGTCTCACTGCTTTCCCTGTCTTTTTTAGGCGACATGTTTGGTTATCACCGGATCTATAAATGTGGTTTAGTGGTATTTCTGCTTTCATCATTGTTTTGCGCGCTTTCAGACTCGCTGCAGATGCTGACGCTGGCGCGCATCGCGCAGGGATTTGGCGGCGCGGCGCTCATGAGCGTAAACACGGCGCTGATTCGTCTTATCTATCCCCAGCGTCATCTGGGACGAGGCATGGGAATTAACTCTTTTATCGTCGCAGTCTCTTCCGCCGCGGGTCCGACCATCGCCGCGGCGATTTTATCCATCTCATCATGGAAATGGCTGTTTCTGATTAATGTCCCGTTAGGTATCATCGCGTTAATTCTGGCCATCCGCTTTTTACCAGCAAACATCGCCCATGACACTAAGCCGCGCTTTGACTTACCGAGCGCGGTAATGAATGCGCTCACATTTGGCCTGCTGATTACCGCATTGAGCGGCTTTGCCCAGGGACAGTCGCTAACGTTGATTGGCGCAGAGCTGCTCGTTCTGGTCGTGGTCGGGTTTTTCTTCGTGCGCCGCCAGCTTTCTTTGCCCGTCCCTTTGTTACCCATCGACTTGTTACGCATTCCGCTTTTTTCACTCTCGATCGGCACGTCAATTTGCTCGTTCTGCGCGCAAATGTTAGCCATGGTCTCGCTACCTTTTTATCTGCAAACCGTGCTGGGCCGTAGCGAAGTAGAAACCGGCCTGTTATTGACGCCCTGGCCGCTGGCAACGATGGTGATGGCGCCGCTGGCGGGATACCTGATAGAACGTCTTCATGCCGGTTTGCTGGGGGCGCTGGGAATGGTGATAATGGCAGCCGGGTTGTTTGCGCTGGTCATGTTGCCAGGCCCCCCCTCCGATCTGAATATTATCTGGCCGATGATCCTTTGCGGCGCAGGGTTTGGCCTGTTCCAGTCGCCGAATAATCACACCATTATCACTTCCGCGCCGCGTGAGCGCAGCGGTGGCGCCAGCGGGATGCTGGGCACGGCGCGACTGTTAGGCCAAAGTACTGGCGCCGCGCTGGTAGCGCTGATGTTGAACCAGTTTGGCGATAGCGGTACGCATCTTTCGCTGCTCGTGGCGGCGATCCTGGCGACTCTCGCGGCGGTAGTGAGCGGTTTACGTATTACGCAACCACGCGTTCAGGCGTAAAAAAAGCGCGTCATTCGACGCGCTTTTCATACTTGCCAGTGGGCTTATTATTTCAGGTACTCGCCGCTACGCAGCGCTTCAATGCGTTTATCCAGCGGTGGGTGCGTCATAAACAGCTCGCTTAACGATTTCGATTTACCGTTAATACAAAACGCCATCATGCTGGTCGCTTCTTGCGGCTCGTAGCTGGTTTTCAGGCGCTGCAACGCGGCAATCATTTTTTCACGGCCAACCAGCTTCGCCGATCCCGCATCGGCATGAAACTCACGGTAACGGGAGAACCACATGGTGATGATGCTCGCCAGAATACCGAAGACCAGTTCCAGCACCGTCGCAACGGCGAAATAGATTAGCGGATTACCGTTACTTCCTTCGCCTTCATCGCGGTTGCCGCCCAGAAAACCAGCAGCAATTTGCGCGATAATGCGCGAAATAAAGATAACGAAGGTGTTAACCACCCCCTGAATCAACGTCATCGTCACCATATCGCCATTGGCAATATGGCTGATTTCATGCGCAATGACGGCTTCCGCTTCGTCAGGGCTCATGTTTTGCAACAGACCGGTGCTTACAGCGACCAATGAGGCGTCACGGCGTGCGCCCGTCGCAAACGCGTTAATGTCCGGCGCATGGTAGATAGCAACCTGCGGCATGGCGATACCGGCCTGGCGCGCTTGCGTTGCTACGGTGTTCATCAACCAGCGTTCTCTTTCATTGCGAGGCTGTTCAATAACTTCCCCTCCTACGGATTTTAACGCCATCCATTTGGACATCAGCAATGAAATAAAAGAACCGCCAAAACCAAACAGCAGCGCCATGATCAGCAAGCCTTGCACGCTGCTCGACTGTATCCCTGTCAGGCTCAGAACCAGCCCGAAAACGACCATCACGGCCAGGTTCGTCAGCAGGAAGAGCGCGATTCGCATCATAATTTTCTTTTAACCTCAATTTAACAAAGCGCACTATGCGATTACCCACATCGTATGGGTCTTATGGCTATTTTCAAGCATCACCAGGCGGTAAGTCACGAGAAAAACACAACTTTACATTTTGTAGCATTATCCTGACGACTTCTGCGCTTGTTAAAAAAAAACAGGCACAATTTTTTGTGCCTGTTTAGCGTTACTTATCGGCTGCCGCCTGCTCCGCTGGTTTTTCTTTTTCAAGATGCGCCAGGTCCAGAGCAATCTTCACCGTTTCATCAAGGTATGGGTCCGGCTCCTGGTAATCCTTTGGCAGATCGTCCAGTTTCTTCAGCAACGGTTTACCCTCACGTTTAAACCGATCGTTAATACGCGCCAGACGCAGAGCGTCTTCTTCATTGTTCTCTTTCTCACGCTGCGCATAATTCAGAGAGACGATGTTACGCTTATCCTTCATGGCATTGAAACGTGCGATATCCTTCATGATGTACTGAAACTCAGGATCTTTGGCGATACGCGCGTTGTGCTCTTTCAATAATTCCGGGCCAAACGGGGCTAAATCGTCCGATTTCACGTATTTCGCCGCATCAATGCTATCCCACGGCAAGGCGTTATCTTCAAATTTTTCTCCGGTTTCCGTCTCTTCATTGCCGGTCGGCATGATGATATCCGGCGTGACCCCTTTACGCTGCGTACTACCGCCGTTGACACGGTAAAACTTCTGAATGGTGTACTGCACCGAACCCAGCGCAGGCCATTCCGGGCGAAGCATCTGATCGTAAATTCGGTTTAGCGAACGATATTGCTGTACCGTCCCTTTACCGAAGGTCGGCTCACCGACAATCAGCGCGCGACCATAATCCTGCATCGCGGCAGCGAAGATTTCCGATGCCGAGGCACTGAAACGATCGACCAGCACCACCAGCGGGCCTTTGTAGTAGACCACGCCGTCGGTGTCGCTATCCTCACGCACTTTGCCGTTATTGTCGCGCACCTGAACTATCGGACCAGAAGGGATAAACAGACCGGAAAGCGAAACGGCTTCCGTCAGCGCCCCACCGCCGTTTGAACGCAGATCGATAACGATGCTGTTAACATTCTGTTTTTCCAGCTTCTGAAGCTGAACTTTGACATCATCGGTCAAGCCAACATAGAAGCCTGGAATATCCAGTACGCCAACTTTTTCCTTGCCGACGGTTTTCACCGACATTTTAACCGCGCGATCTTCAAGACGAATCCGTTCACGCGTCAGCGTGATGATACGCGTTTTCGTCCCTTTACCAGCCGGCAGTATTTCCAGTCGGACCTTGCTGCCTTTTGGCCCTTTGATCAGCGCCACCACATCGTCAAGACGCCAGCCAATGACGTCGACCATCGGTTTTCCGGCCTGCCCTACGCCGACGATACGATCGCCGACGCTAATCGACTTGCTCTTCGCTGCCGGGCCGCCGGCGACCAATGAGTTAATGACAGTGTAATCGTCATCCATTTGCAGCACCGCGCCGATACCTTCCAGAGACAGGCTCATTTCGGTATTAAACTGCTCGGTATTGCGGGGAGAAAGATAATTCGTATGCGGGTCGATTTCACGCGCAAAAGCGGTCATCGCCAGCGAGAACACATCTTCACTGTTGGTCTGCGCCAGGCGGCGAATAGCGAATTTGTAGCGACGCGTCAGCGTTTCGCGAATTTCTTTGTCGCTCTTGCCGGTGAGTTTCAGACTGAGCTCATCGAATTTCACTTTACCATCCCACAGCGCATTTAGCTCAGCCTCATCTTTCGGCCAGGGCGCTTTACTGCGGTCCAGGTTAAACGTATCGTTTCCGGTGAAATCCATTGGCCGTTCCAGCACTTTTAGCGCGTACTGGTAACGTTCAAACCGGCGCTTTTGCGCCAGGTTATAAAGATCGTAAAAAACATCCAGCTTACCCGTGCGCAGCTCATCGCCCAACACGGTTTTCTTTTTCGCAAACTGCTCGACATCGCTCGCCAACAAAACGTTGTGGCTATAGTCGAGAAGATTCAGATAGCGATCAAAAATCTTTGCCGAAAATGCCTCATCCAGATCGAACTGGCGATAGTGGGAGCGGGTAAAACGCGACGTTACGCGCTCGCTCACCGTCGCATGTTGCGTCTCTTCCTTCAGTACGGGAATTTGATCGGCACGCGTAATATCTTCCACGGCGAAGGACTGGCCTGCTAATGCAAGCAGGCCAGCTAACGCGGTAAGCCTAAAAAAAGTGTTCATGCCAGGCCTGGCCTCCGTTTCAGAACACCAGGTGTTCTGCGCGTACAATCAAAGACATACCCGAATTCAGCTGTACACGGACACCATCTTTGGTGATTTCTAATACGGTGGCATCCATCGCATTATTACCCGCTTTCACCTTGAGGGACTGCCCTACGGTCAATACTGAAATATCAGAAACCGGCGTGTGCTTCTCTTCGCGAGGCGCACGCGGCGCTTTCGTCGTCGGTTTATCAGCGCGAGGTTTACGTTCAGCGCCTTCTTTACGACGCGCTACCGGGCGAGGTTTACGCTCGCGTCGCGGCGCGTCTTCTTTTTCGCCAGCCGCCGCGGCAGCTTCGCGTTTTTTCGCTTGCTGCTCTGCGCGCTGCGCCTGAACACGGGCTTTGGCTTCTTCAAGCTGCTTACGCGCATGTTCGACATGCTGTTCTTCCAGCTCGCCGCACGGATTGCCATCAAGGTCGACGCGCGTTGCGCCCGGCTTAACGCCGTACAGGTAACGCCAGCTTGAAGTATAAAGACGTAAAGCGGAACGAAGTTGCGTTTTGCTGAGGTTCATTTCGCCCCCAACTCGCTCTACCAGATCCTGAAAAATACCAATTTTCAGCGGGCGAGCTTCGCCTTCCGCACTAAAACAGTGAGGAAAACGCTCGGCCAGAAACGCGATAACTTCTTTACTGCTATTCAACTTAGGTTGATTTTCCATGAAATTTCCTGATTACAACGGACGTAGCCAACAAGCAGCAGGCATGAACAGGCGTCATTATAATGACGCCATCAGTAATTGCTACGTTATCCGTTGATTATCCTGCGACGCTCGCAAAGAATTTTTTGTAATCCGTCGTTGCAAGCACGGTTTCAAGCTGTGCGACCAGCGTACGCAGGCCGTGTTCATCTTCTTCGGTAAAACGGCCAAACGCCGTGCTATCTATATCCAGCACGCCGATAATCCGTTCGCCAACCGTGACAGGCAGCACAATTTCGGCGTTGCTGGCGGCATCACAGGCAATATGGCCGTCAAACGCATGAACATCATCAATACGTTGAACCTTATTCTGCGCTACCGCTGCGCCGCACACGCCGCGACCAACCGGAATCCGCACACAGGCGATTCGCCCCTGAAACGGCCCCAACACCAGCGTATCGCCTTCGAGGAGATAAAATCCCGCCCAGTTCACCTCGGTAAGACGTTCGAACAGTAGCGCGCTGGTATTCGCCAGCGTGGCCAGAAAGCTGGTTTCACCTGCCATTAACGACTGAAAATCGCGGTTTAACGCCGCGTATAGTTCTGTTTTGCTCATTATATAATCACTTCGTGGTCTTACTCCTAAACACAGGCTATTAAAATAAGCATTAAATGCGTTCTTGCTCAAGATTATTCCTGTCATGAGTTAAGATTACATTATTCTAACACTTTGATTCACGATACATGGCTCTGAACACCTCACACGTCACGCCAACAAAAAAGCTAACGATCAGGTCAATTAGCGAAGCGCTGCCGCGCAGCCACTACCAGCGCTGCCCTGAATGCGACATGCTGTTCAGCTTGCCGGAGATGAGCGCTCATCAAAGCGCTTATTGTCCTCGTTGCCAGGCCAAAATTCGCGATGGGCGCGACTGGTCGCTGACGCGGCTGACCGCGATGGCAGTAACCATGCTGCTATTGATGCCGTTTGCCTGGAGTGAACCGCTACTCCATATCTACCTGTTGGGCGTACGCATTGATGCCAATGTGATGCACGGCATCTGGCAAATGACGCAGCAGGGCGATCCGTTAACCGCCGCAATGGTGCTCTTTTGCGTGGTGGGCGCGCCGCTTATTCTGGTTTTTTCAATTGCTTACCTGTGGTTTGGCAGCCTCCTCGGCATGAATCTGCGTCCAGTCCTGCTGATGTTGGAAAAACTGAAAGAGTGGGTGATGCTGGACATCTATCTGGTCGGTATTGGCGTTGCCTCTATCAAAGTGCAGGACTATGCCTTTCTGCAGCCGGGCATCGGGCTTTTAGCGTTCGTCTCGTTGGTGGTTCTTAGCATTCTGACTATGATTCATCTGAATGTGGAGCAACTATGGGAACGATTTTATCCGCAGCGCCCTGCTCAACGTGCGGACGAAAGATTGCGCGTCTGTCTTGGCTGCCACTTTAGCGGCTATCCGGATGCGAAAGGACGCTGCCCGCGTTGTCATATTCCGCTACGGTTACGCAGAAAACAGAGCATACAGAAGTGTTGGGCGGCCTTGCTGGCGTCTATTGTTTTTTTGCTGCCGGCAAACCTGCTGCCTATCTCGGTAATCTACATTAATGGCGGGCGTCAGGAAGATACTATCCTGTCGGGCATTATGTCGCTTGCCAGCAGCAATATCGCCGTCGCCGCCGTCGTTTTTATCGCCAGTATTTTGGTGCCGTTTACCAAAGTCATCGTGATGTTTACGCTACTGTTGAGTATCCATTTTAAATGCCAACAGGGACTGCGGACGCGAATTCTGTTGCTGCGTCTGGTGACATGGATAGGCCGCTGGTCGATGCTTGATCTTTTCGTTATCTCGTTAACCATGTCTCTGATTAATCGCGATCAGATTCTGGCTTTTACTATGGGACCGGCTGCGTTTTATTTCGGCGCAGCGGTAATTTTGACTATTCTTGCAGTGGAATGGCTGGATAGCCGCTTACTTTGGGATGCACATGAGTCAGGAAACGCCCGCTTCGAAGACTGAAGCGCAAATTAAAACCAAACGCCGTATTTCACCTTTCTGGCTGCTACCGCTTATCGCGCTAATGATCGCGGGGTGGCTGGTATGGGATAGCTACCAGGATCGCGGCAATAGCGTGACTATCGATTTTATGTCGGCGGACGGTATCGTACCGGGCCGTACTCCCGTGCGTTATCAGGGAGTAGAAGTCGGCACCGTGGAAGATGTCAGTCTGAGCAAAGATCTGCGCAAAATTGAAGTTCGCGTCAGTATCAAATCAGATATGGAAGATGCGTTGCGCGAAGAGACGCAATTCTGGCTGGTGACGCCCAAAGCCTCGCTGGCGGGCGTTTCCGGCCTGGATGCGTTGGTCGGCGGGAATTACATCGGTATGATGCCAGGTAAAGGCAAGCCCAGAGATCATTTCGTCGCCCTGGATACACAGCCTAAATACCGGCTTAGCAACGGCGATCTGATGATTCATCTCAATGCGCCGGATCTCGGTTCGCTTAATAGCGGTTCACTGGTCTATTTCCGTAAAATCCCTGTCGGACGGGTGTATGACTATTCGATTAACCCTAACAAACAGGGCGTGACGATTGACGTTCTGATTGAGCGACGGTTTACCGATCTGGTGAAAAAAGGCAGCCGTTTTTGGAATGTCTCCGGCATTGACGCCGATCTAAGCCTGAGCGGCGCGAAGGTGAAACTGGAGAGCCTCGCGGCCCTGGTCAATGGCGCGATTGCGTTTGACTCACCGGACAATTCCAAACCCGCCGCCCAGGATGACACGTTCGGCTTATATAAAGATTTAGCCCACAGCCAACGAGGGGTAATCGTTAAACTTGAGCTGCCCAGCGGAGACGGTCTGAAAGCGGAATCTACGCCGCTAATGTACCAGGGACTGGAGGTGGGTGAGCTTTCTAAACTGACGCTCAACCCTGGCGGTAAAGTCACCGGAGAGATGACCGTCGATCCCAGCGTTGTTCCGCTGATGCGGGAAAATACGCGTATTGAGTTACGCAATCCCAAACTGTCGCTAAGTGACGCGAATATCAGTTCGTTGTTAACCGGAAAAACCTTCGAGCTGGTGCCGGGCGACGGCGAACCGCGCAGTGAATTTGTGGTGGTGCCGGGTGAAAAAGCCCTGCTGCATGAGGCGAATGCCTTAACCCTGACGCTGACGGCCCCGGAAAGTTACGGCATCGAACCGGGCCAGCCGTTAATTTTACATGGCGTAAAAATTGGCCAGGTCATTGAGCGCAACTTATCCAGTAAAGGCGTGTCATTCATCGTCGCGATTGAACCGCAGCACCGGGATTTGGTACAGGGCGACAGTAAATTCGTGGTCAACAGCCGGGTGGATGTCAAAGTCGGCCTTGACGGCGTAGAGTTCCTCGGCGCCAGCGCCAGCGAGTGGATTGACGGCGGAATTCGTATTTTACCCGGTACGAGCGGGAAGATGAAATCCACCTACCCGCTCTATGCTAACCTGGAAAAAGCGCTGGAAAATAGCCTCAGTGACTTACCGACTACCACCTTAACGCTGACGGCCGAAACGTTGCCGGATGTCCAGGCAGGTTCCGTCGTGCTGTATCGAAAATTTGAAGTAGGCGAAGTCATCACCGTTCGCCCACGTGCCAATACCTTTGACATCGACCTGCATATTAAGCCGGAATATCGCCACCTGTTAACCAGCAATAGCGTGTTCTGGGCGGAAGGCGGCGCGAAGGTGCAACTTAACGGCAGCGGCCTAACGGTACAGGCCTCGCCACTCTCCCGCGCGCTGAAAGGGGCCATTAGTTTTGATAACCTGAGCGGCGCCAGCGCCAGTCGGCGCAAAGGCGATAAACGCATTCTTTATGCTTCAGAAACCTCCGCCCGCGCGGTAGGCGGACAAATTACGCTGCACGCGTTCGACGCCGGAAAATTGGCGGAAGGGATGCCCATTCGTTACCTCGGTATTGATATCGGCCAGATCCAGACGCTGGAATTGATCACCGCACGTAATGAAGTGCAGGCAAAAGCCGTCCTTTATCCGGAGTACGTACAGACATTTGCCCGCGCCGGGACACGTTTTTCCGTTATTACGCCACAAATTTCCGCGGCGGGCGTCGAGCATCTGGATACGATTCTCCAGCCCTATATTAACGTTGAGCCAGGACGCGGCGCGGCACGGCGCGACTTTGAACTGCAGGAAGCCACGATTACCGACTCACGCTATCTGGATGGGTTAAGCATCGTCGTGGAGGCGCCAGAAGCAGGCTCGCTTAATATTGGTACACCCGTCCTGTTCCGCGGTATCGAAGTGGGAACCGTCACCGGAATGTCCCTGGGGTCGCTCTCCGATCGGGTGATGATCACCTTGCGCATCAGTAAGCGTTACCAATATCTGGTGCGTAATAACTCCGTATTCTGGCTCGCCTCCGGCTATAGTCTCGACTTTGGTCTGACAGGCGGCGTGGTGAAAACGGGGACATTCAATCAGTTCATCCGTGGCGGTATCGCCTTCGCTACTCCACCTGGTACGCCGCTGGCACCAAAAGCGCAAGCCGGTAAGCATTTCCTGTTACAAGAGAGCGAACCGAAAGAGTGGCGTGAATGGGGTACCGCTCTGCCACGTTAAACACCCGGCTCCGGCGTACTCGCGCCGGAGCGTTTTATGCTACACTGCGCGCCTGTTTTTTTGCCGGCGATACACCTGTGGCTCAACACGCTGTCTATTTTCCTGACGCTTTTCTGACGCAAATGCGTGAAGCAATGCCTTCCACGCTCTCTTTTGATGAATTTATTTCGGCCTGCCAACGCCCGTTGCGCCGCAGTATACGCATCAATACGCTTAAAATATCCGTGGCTGATTTCCTTGCCCTAATCGCGCCCTACGGCTGGTCGCTCACGCCAATTCCGTGGTGTCATGAAGGATTCTGGATCGAGCGCGATGATGAAGAGGCATTGCCGCTTGGCAGTACCGCTGAGCATTTAAGCGGCCTGTTTTACATTCAGGAGGCCAGTTCGATGCTGCCGGTCGCGGCCCTGTTCGCCGATGATAATCATCCGCAGCGGGTCATGGATATGGCAGCGGCGCCTGGCTCCAAAACCACGCAGATCGCTGCCCGCATGGGGAACCACGGCGCCATTCTGGCCAACGAATTTTCGGCCAGTCGCGTCAAAGTTCTGCACGCTAATATCAGCCGATGTGGAATCGCCAATACCGCACTGACGCATTTCGATGGCCGCGTATTTGGCGCTGCGTTACCGGAGATGTTTGACGCTATCCTGCTGGATGCGCCCTGCTCTGGCGAAGGCGTAGTACGTAAAGATCCTGATGCGCTAAAAAACTGGTCGCCAGAAAGCAATCTGGATATCGCGGCGACACAGCGGGAACTGCTCGACAGCGCTTTTCATGCTTTACGACCCGGCGGCACGCTGGTCTACTCCACCTGCACGTTAAATCGCCAGGAAAACGAAGAGGTCTGCCTCTGGCTGAAAGAGACCTACGCCGACGCCGTTGAATTTTTGCCGCTGGGTGATCTGTTTCCTGACGCTGACCGCGCCCTCACCCCGGAAGGCTTCCTGCACGTCTTCCCGCAAATTTACGACTGCGAAGGATTCTTCGTCGCACGTCTGCGTAAAATGTCATCCCTTCCAGCCATGCCCGCGCCGGGGTATAAAGTGGGGGCGTTTCCTTTTACCCCCCTCAAAGGCCGCGAAGCATTACACGTTACCCAGGCGGCCAACGCCGTCGGACTGTTATGGGATGAAAATCTCCATCTTTGGCAGCGTGAAAAAGAGGTCTGGCTGTTCCCGGCAGAGATTGAATCACTGATCGGAAAAGTCCGTTTTTCCCGGCTCGGCATTAAGCTGGCTGAAAGTCATAATAAAGGCTATCGCTGGCAACATGAGGCGACGATAGCCCTTGCCTGCCCGACTCATGCTCACGCGTTCGAACTCTCTGCGCAAGAGGCGGAGGAGTGGTATCGCGGTCGGGATATTTATCCGCAAACACCCCCTGCCGCTGATGATGTCCTGGTGACGTTCCAGCGTCAGCCGCTTGGTCTGGCAAAACGTATCGGCTCAAGAATAAAGAACAGTTACCCGCGTGAACTGGTGCGGGATGGCAAACTCTTTACTGGTAACAGTTAAAAGGCGCACAAAAAACCGCACTTTTTGACTGGCGCTTTTGCGTACGTTGACTACGCTGAAAAATGGACGGCTAAACTGGTCGTACCACAATTAGCGTATTAACGGAGAGCACGATGATGAAAACCAGTGTGCGCATTGGCGCTTTTGAAATCGACGATGCCGAATTACATGGCGAATCGCCGGGGGAGCGAACGTTAACTATCCCCTGTAAATCCGATCCGGATTTATGTATGCAACTGGACGCCTGGGATGCCGAAACCAGCGTTCCCGCCATTCTCAACGGGGAACATTCCGTTTTGTTCCGTAATCATTACGATCCTAAATCTGATGCCTGGGTCATGCGTCTTGCCTGACTCAAAAAGAACCCGTCGCCAGGCGGGTTATTTATTCTTCCTTTTCTCATTTCCCCCCTGCGCTAACCTCTCCTACACTATCGTGTAAAGTAGTTAACATTGAGGATGTAATGTTCGCGCTGGTACTTTTTGTATGTTACCTGGATGGAGGATGCGAGGATATTGTCGTGGACATCTACGATACCGAGCAGCAATGTCTTTATTCGATGGACGATCAACGGATTCGCCATGGCGGCTGTTTTCCGGTAGAGGATTTTATCGACGGCTTCTGGCGACCTGCGCAGCAATATAGCGATTTTTAACCCTGGTCGCTGATACCGCTATTGTATCCGCGCTAACGTCAATTGCCCGCCAAATACCGCGCCCGTATCAATATAGTGTACGTTGGCAAAATCCATGCGCCGACGCAACGGCGTATGGCCAAACCAAAAATGATCGGCTCCGCTAATCCCGCCGCGCTTATTTATGAGCCGTTCGCGGCTCCAGAGAACCTGATGTAAGTCGACCTTTTTTTGCCATTGATAGGTTGACGCGGGATAATCTGCATGAGCGATCACATGCGTGCTATGGCGGCAACGAACTTCCAGTATCCAGGGCAGCCGCTGACAAAGAATAAAAAGCGCTTCAGCTTGCGCAGCGTGTTCAGCCGTCAGGCGGGTAAACCAGTCGCCACCATTCATCAACCACAGCGTCGACTGCGATGAGGCCCGCGCATCCAGCGCCATTTGTTCATGATTGCCGCGAACCGCCGTCATCCAGGACTCACGCAGTAAAGCCAGGCAGCCCAGGCTGTCCGGGCCTCTATCAATGAGATCGCCCACAGAAACTAACAAGTCTTGTTGCGGATCAAATCGACACTCACGTAACCTTTTCATTAACATTGAAAAACAGCCGTGAATATCGCCAACCACCCAGACATGCCGCCAATTCTTTGCCTCTATTCGCTGATAAATCTCTTCAGGCCGCATCATGTTTTTCCTGTCATTCATTACCCAGGACAGATATAAAAAGATAGCGTGTGCAGATTTTTTTGCTTAGTAAGCGTGCTCTGTTGTAAATAGCGAATTTCATCAGTAGTGAGTAAATGCTTTGTTATCACCGCACTAAAATATAACTGGCTGCGCCAGGGGAGTATTATCCCCTGGCGCAGCGAGCTACTCACTATCGCCTGTTCACGTTCAATATTCTTCCTCCTTAAAAGCATATTGGAAACATAAACCACATCACCTCAGCACACGATATAGCACACTCTTTAGCGGAGTGATCCTCAAGGCAAACCAGCGCCAATGCAGGTGTCGTTACCGTGGCGACCATCGCCCCCACAAACAGGCGCAGCACAATTTTTTTTAAAGGCGGCATAACCTCTCCTGACAGTTAACAGACCATTAATCCTTATCGAGACATCATCCGTGCGCGGGTATCATAAACTTAACAACACGCAGCGTTTCAAAAAAAGCTGTCTGGTTGTGCAGGTATTTAGAGTAATAACAATTATTTTAAGTTTTAAGGTTATCCATTTGATTTTTATATTAAAATAAAGATGACGACGTTTTGTTAAAAGCGTCGCCATAAAAACGAATATATAGTTTCAGAAAATCTGCTATTAATTCATATGGTTAATAGCAGTATTGTATTTACTATCTTCAGGAGGCATTCTGAAGATGCTTATTCGCAATATTTTCTATAGTTAACTGAAATTGTTGTGGCGTCGGCAGCGCCCCCTTATCAAACAGCGGCGTAACCTCTTTCATAACGATTTTCTCAGCATACGCTTTAAAAGACACCTGCTGATTATGATTTATAAACATATGCGGATATTTAATACTCGCGGAAGCAATGAGGGGGACGACAAAAGGATTCGCCCCTGCCCCACCTGGAGTAAATACGCCATTTTTTATCTCCCCAGGTAGCCCCGCATTCTGCGCAGCCTCTCCTATCTCTTTCAGAAAGGGGGTAATACTGACCCCTTTACTGATGAGTAATTTACAACATTGATCTTTATTATTACTGTACACGGCTGATAATATGGCTTCGCATGTCTGACGAGCATAGGCCGGATCTTTACTCGCATTACCTTTGATATCCAGACTATTGAGCTTTTGCAGCATAAAATCTTTAACAGTTTTACTGGTTAATACTGCCCTACCCTCAGAAGCGTTCCCACGATGAAAATGGGTAGTCGGTATGTCTGTTTGTTGATGCAGGCTAAAACGATCTGACAGACTCGTCGACAGGCTGATAAAGCTATTTCTAACGGCAGTAATACTTTTTGCAAAAATGTCCTTCTCCGTTGTTTTTTCTTTTACTGGTTCAACGTCACTTCTATGGATTCTGTAGTGCTGGGTGGATAGTGTTATGTTAGTCACGGTAGTTCTCCTTTTAGATAACTATGCATAGCTACACTTTGTTTATATTTCTTGCTTTCAAAAAATAGCCACCATCTCCACAACCATTTTTACTCATTGATATTTATAAATTTTATTTTCCTGATGGATTTTGTTCTTCTGTCACTTAGCCTGTTTTTTTCGGCGCAAGGTGATCGACTTTTATCGAGGAACATTTTTATCGGGACAATCCTGAACAGGTAAAACATCACTTCAATTCAACTGCTGCGTCACATAAAACATTCATGAATATTATTATTTATGCTGATGTTGTTACGATTTTGCCCCCATTCGCAGGCTGGCTACCAATTATCCTGCCAGCGAGTTAGCCGCTTTTTCAAAACCTATAAAGTCGCCACGCCAAACCTCTCCGTCACTGTAATCATTATCTAAACATCAATTAATTAACTGATTTTTATATATTATGACTTTTCATGACGTTCAGAAAAACTACAAATGAAATGGATTGACGCATCTATTAGTGGTCAAAAAAACGCGCTACGAGAAATAATCAGTAACAATTGCAACACTATTCCAATCATAACGTAAACTATATGATACCAGGCGATTATTATTGCTTTTAGGTAACATCTTTGTATGGCTGCTTTTAAGCAACAATACTCTAACACAACGTATAACATTATAACTTACAATAGGTTAACAAATGGAATTACAGCTTATGCTTAACCACTTTTTCGAGCGCGTCAGAAAGGATGCAAATTTCAACGCATTTCTAATCGATCTGGAATATAATAATATCGCTTATTACATCTATTTTGTTGCTACCGGCAATGTGAAAATTATCACTCATGCAGGCCACTTCATTTCTATTAAAAGCAATAGAAAGCTGATTAAAGTCAATTCAACACCAAATACGGAATTAATAAAATTGACTTCAGCTAAACACTTTTCGGGCGAGCATTCCTATGAAAAATACTGTACCGATCTGGCAACAGCAGGCGTTTTTAAATGGATTGTGGAATTAAACCAAAAAACTCGACAATACTGGTCGAAAGACAACCAATTATTATATATAGAAAATGCGGTCATGCCGCTTTAACAAGCCAGGGTAATAATAGCGTCAGTCGTGACATTCGGCGTGTTACGACTGCGGGTTATCCATTTGAGACCATAATGAGAGTCTGACTGCGAGAGTTATCCTGTGCAGTCCGACCGACGCAGCAACGTTTGACACGATGCTCGACAACAGCATCTCCTGGTGCAGGAGAAATGATATTCAAAGCGATATCGACTAAAAGCTCAAAATATTTGCCTGCTATTTATATTCTATCTAATTAATACCCTCCAGGAAGTGTGGCATAATTGCAGAATCTGTCAGGATTCCGGGAGCATACCGGAGCGTAATCGAAAAAACATCTGGAGATGTATGAGCAAGGATGAAATCAGTTATCAAATTCTTTACCGGTACTCTCTGGAAAAGCTATACAGTACTCTTACCAGAAGAGTAGATAACGTGCTGTCATTCGCCCTCGTTTTTCTCGGGGTCGGCGTCACCATAAACGTCGGGAGTCCCTTTATTCTGGGGCCAGGCATTGTGGGTATCGCCATACTAAAAAGAGTACTCCGCTTCGGCACGCGATCAGCCCAGGCCGACCGGCAGTCCCGCGCCTGGCTGAAACTTTTTAATACTCAGCACCGCTTTCCTTCAGATAAAACACTGTTCCTTGCCTTCACATCGCTTGAGCAAGACGCGAGTGAAGTATGGTCCATGCTTATTGGTCCTGCCATCGTCATGACTGAGACCGCCCTCGGAAAAACGCCCATTGAGCCATTGACGGCGGGTGAAAAACTCTGTGCATTTTTGAGCGGCGCGACGAAATCCCAGCTAGCAGATCGCAATTGACCTGTCTTCTAAACGCCTGTGCCATACCACAGAGATTTAGTACAAAATTAATTAATGGAGTACTAACGCTGTCAGCAGGTTTCTCTGAGTGAAAGATTCGTATTATACGCACAGCCCAGTTTACAGTTTATATAACAGCGCAATATGTTTTTGTATCCGGACCATGCCGCCTACAAGCGGCTGTCTGAGTACCTCTAGCCGTGCCAGGGGGTATTAGCTCAAATGTGAGCTGACAGCCAAACCTAATCTGACTGTCCGCCCTGTGCCAGAAGCGGACGCTGATCATGGTGTGTACAGGCCAACGGTACGATATATTTTAAAGCTACCTGATTACAGCTTTCATAAAGCTATGGGTATTCAAATGCAGCAAAGCTATAAACCGAGCTTAATTAAATAATGCCTTTGCGAACCTACTTTAGGAAAGTCCGGTAGCGACATTTGAAGTATATAACCCTGTTTTTCATAAAAAGGGAGAGCCTGGAAGCTAAAGGTATCTACAAGTCCATGAACACAGCCTTTCCGCAAACCTTCTTTTTCGGCCATCGCCATAAGTTTGCTCCCCAGACCGCAGTTCCTTGCAGATTCACTTACCCAAAGATAGTCGATGCAGAGCCACGGACCTTTTCTGTCAGCAATTAATCCGCCTACCATTTCGCCGCTTTCGTTTCTGCAGTAGACCCCAAGCTGCCCATTTTTACTAAAATCGACGAACTGAGCATTGTAGCTTCTTAATCCGGTTAATAGTTCTTCTTTATCAAATTCAGTAACTTGATGTGTGATTTGAATGTCCATACATGCCCAATTGAACAAGTTTGTATTTGGAATATAACGTTATAAATAAGTTAATTAAATGTATCAATAGAAAGTTTGTTTTTACTCCTGGGGGCAGGTCACGTCCGCTACTCGCTTAAAGCAAACTGTCAGTTGGAGTCTGAGCTGGTACAATTAATGTGCCACTGGTTAGAAATCAGTAATACGATTTTATCAGGCTGGTGCTCTGGCCTGTCAGGATTTGAGGTATCCACCCGGTTTACCAGCCCCCTGTATTTGGCACCAGTGGAACCCACTTCCCGATCCAGGATATCCAGTACCCACCACCGAACCTCTTTCCCCAAAAGACATGAGCAACCTCAAGCGCCTTGTCTGGATGATAACCACGGTATGAAGTTTGATAACACGTGGAATCAGGGCGTATGGTTCGCTCTCCGTTCAGCAACTGGACGCCCTTCTCCCCAGCCTTTCAGCGTTGAAGATTTGCCAGCGCTGGGTGAAGAGTATAGGCGAATTATGAAAATCATTTCTGCCGTTTATACTTCGAAAAAGACGTTATCAAAAAGGTGGTTCGCAAGCGCGGAGTTATTAAACCTTTACTTAACGAAATACGGTTTAAGTTGCTTGAATTGCAGCAGAAAGAAAACGACGGCTTGCTGATGCTGGACAAATTAAGCAAGCATGGCATCAATGGACTGATACGCCGTCAATAAAAGGAAGGGTGCATGGACGATCCCGTCACATCACCAATCACAACAGAAGAGCACAAAACAACATTTCACAGTGTAAAGGATAAAACACGATGCCATTTTCAATCAAAAACATATGTTCAGGTCCAAAAGGACATTGCCCAGAAATCTCCAGCCCTATACAGGACAAGCCAGTACCGAGGAATTGCACACTGACCTCAACAACATGCGATATACAGAGCTATACAGTATTCAGCAGATGGTCCTGCAGTTATGAAATGCGCCCACCCGGTGCAGAAGAAAGAACCCCACGACTAAAATTCTCAGCGACGGAGCTCTCATGGCTATCTAAAACAATAGAAACAGAGAGGCGCAACACAAAAGAATGAGCCTGTCAGTAATTCTGTGTAACTGCCCAGTTATTAAAGGTGATCGCTCAGGCGGTCACCGAACTCGATAATAAAACGGCTCATCGCCAGCCGCCAGTTCTGGATCGGCATACTCCATTTTTTGACGCATCCTTGATCGCCAGATAAATAACTTTTCGTACTGAGTCATCCGTCGGGAACACCTTGCGTTTCTTAATCGCGGCACGGATCACGCAGTTCAGGGATTAGATTGCGTTTGTGGTGTAGATGGCCTTGCGGATATCCGGCGGATAACTGAAGAGCGTATTGAGGTTTTCCCAGTGCGCACGCCAGCTTTTGCTGATTTGCGGATATTTATCGTCCCGGGCTTTCGCGAACGCATCCATCGCCATCAGTGCCGCCTCTTCGGTCGGGGCCTGAGGCCGCTGGTGGCGACTTTGTAGCCTTTCCAGGCTACGTATTTCAGACTGTTACGCACCATGTGGATACTGCACAGCTGGATATGGGGCTGCGGGAAGACGCTGTTTATCGCATCCGGGAAGCCCTTCAGACCATCCACACAGGCAATCAGGATGTCCTGAACGCCCCGGGTTTTCAGCTCCGTCAGCACGCTTAGCCAGAACTTTTCGCCTTCATTTTCGGCCAGCCACATACCCAGTAACTCTTTCTGGCCTTCGGTGTTGATACCCAGTGCCAGGAAGACGGCTTTGTTGATTACGCTGCCATTCTGACGGACTTTGACAACAATGCAGTCCATATAAACAATGGGGTACAGCGCATCCGGTTGCCGGTTTTGCCTCTCAGTGACCTGCTCTTTTACGGCGTCGGTGACTTTAGATATCAGCGAGGGTGACACATTGGCGTCGTACATCTCTTTGAAGGTGGCGACGATTTCGCGGGTAGTCATGCCTTTGGCGTAGAGGGATAAAATTTGGCTGTCCATCTGCGTAATGCGCGTCTGGTGCTTCTTAAGCAGCTGTGGTTCGAAGGTGTTTTCACGCTCACGCGGTGTGTTGAGTTCTATCTCGCCGTCATCGCACAACACCGTTTTGGACGAGTAGCCATTACGGGTGTTTGAGCCTGTTTTGGGCGCATTTTTCTCATACCCGGGGTGGTCAGCCAGCTCCGCATTGAGCACCGTTTCGACGGTTAATTTCGTCAGCATACGGGAAAACGAATTGAGGTCGGCTTCGGTTTTAAGGCCTTTAGTCAGTTCAACCGCAAGGGCTTTGAGTTTCTTTTCGTCCATAATTGCCTGTCCCCGTTACTGGAGTGAACATATCAAACACAGGCAATTACACAATTTTATATTACAGTCTCAGTTCAGTCACATTATTGATGAGCGACTGTACGTTAAGCCAATCAAGACCGAGATGAAAATCGCTCTGCCACTTTCGCTCACCCCTCCTTCCATGGGTTTACGCCTCAGTACGGTGATTGATCGTTGCCGCCTGGTAAGCCGTAGCGAATACCTTATCAGCGCTGGCATACGCAAAAACCGCCCGAACGGGAGTATTCATCCTGACAGCCTGACTAAAAAATTTGTTGCGGCACGAAAATTTACCGGAATAAATTTAGTGATAACCCACCGACATTTCACGAGATCCGCAGCTTATCCGGACGACTGTATAAAGATGCTTACGGGGAAAGGTTTGCTCAGAAACTCCTGGGACATACTTCCGAGAACACCACGAAACTCTATCTCGATGAACGCGATAATAAAGCTTACGTGATGCTCTGATTTTGCTGTAAAAGAAATGTTAAACTGGATTTGGATCTGATATAACGAAAAAGCCCGAAATACAGAAATTCTGGAAAATTTCGGAAATTTCGGATTATTGATCATAAGCAACTGATTTATAAGAAAAAAAAGAGACCGAATACGATTCCCGCTTACGGCAACCATTGATATTTCTCTTTAAATTCATAATGTTACATATTAATTAAGTGATTTTAACGATTGGAATATGTTATTTTTGATTCTAATAGATTCAATTAGTTATCACTTTTTACGTTTTAATTCGGACATATTTCGGGCCATTTTGCGTATAAATCCCCCGACCAAACAAATTAACTGCCCAATACATCACTCCCCTCTTCCATTGGGGGACTCCCGATGCCAAATACCTATGTAGACGAAGGCTTAATAGTGATGCCAACAAAAGCGATCGCGAAAAGTTGAACAGGTGGCTAGTTTCAGATTAAACACATTGGTTAGTCATCTTGAACAAGTAAAATCCGCCGCAACTGGCAACCATTCAATACTCGCACTATCGAACGATCGCCAGCTTGCCGCAGCCCGTTCTTGCATACGATGTGGCTGCGGTTCCATCACATCAGGAATGTGAAAATCGGGATAAACCTGCCACTTAACCTGAAGCAGGTCTTCATAGCGGGTGGTATACCGAGGCGAAAGCATTTCTCTTAAGGTCGCCATATAAAAACATTCTATTACAACGAGTTATCTCCTCCTGCCTCCGCCCCGGCGCAAAGCTATAGTTTTTTCTATCTCCTTGTGAAACAAACAATTATTCTTGCTATGGTGCTGATTAACAATCGTTCGCGGGCAACGTACATTCAGCGAGTTTCAGAGCTTCCTGACGGAATTCAGCCGGTGCTGTTTCTGGGGCTTCTTACTGGTTGATACAGATCCTGCCTCTTACTTGAGAATTTACCATTTAGCCGTATGTCCATTATGGGTGAATAAGATCATTTATCATCGTAAGGGTTGAAAGCGATAAGTTAAACTTGTCCTGGCTCAACAAGGGACCCGACTAATGATGAGCTCTTCATCTTCAAGGCGTTTTATGCCTTCCAGCAAGAATAGACATTAAATCGACAACTGCTGCCAGGTCTTACAGGCGCAGTGGACAATCGTGTGGTAACAGCTTGAGTCATTTATTATTTTTCTCATTCAGCATAACTGCGTCTTCTGATAGAGAAATTTTTATCTAAACATATAAAAAACACAGTGAAGAAAACGCTACTTTTTTCTAGCTAAAAAGCTAAATTAATTTTTTTACGGAGAGGATCTTATGCGCAAGGTGTCGATATCTATATTATTCATGCTAGTTTCACTGACTTGGGGGACTACATGGTTGGCCATGCGAATTGCCGTTGAAACTATCCCTCCAGTGTTTGCAACCGGAATGAGGTTTATGTTTGCAGCACCTTTTTTAATCATCATTGCATGGTTAAGAAAAAAAACACTGTTGTTTCCTCCCGGACAACGATTATTCCAGTTTGTGATATGCATCTTTTATTTTTGCATTCCTTTCTCACTAATGATTTATGGTGAAACCTATGTCAACTCTGGGCTTGCCGCCATTATCTTTGCGAATATGCCTGTGGCCGTTTTGATAGCATCGGTTTTGTTTCTAAATGAAAAAGCGAAACTAATGCAGATCGCGGGCTTAACTATCGCAATCACTGCATTGACGGGGATACTTCTTGAAGAAACGAATACAAGTACAGAGAGTCACTGGCAGGGTATCACTGCGCTTATTTCTGCTGTGTTAATCCATGCCATAATATATACACAATGTAAGAAAAGAAGTTGTACTGTCTCTGTTATCACATTTAATGCGCTCCCGTGCCTTTTAGCTGGGTTGATACTTTCTGCGACAGGATGGTTTTTTGAAAGACCACAAGTATCAACCTTCTCAGTACACTCAATATTAGCTACCCTGTATCTCGGGGCTTTTGCCGGAGTTTTTGGTATCCTGTGCTACTTTGCGCTTCAGCAAAAGGCTAATGCCTTCCAGGCTTCGCTTGTATTTCTTATCTTTCCGCTGATTGCGGTAAGTCTGGAAGACTATATTTATGGATATGCTATTTCAACACATTCAATGCTGCTTATTATACCATTAGTTATCGGGATATTTCTTACCCTTGTCGCCAGAAATATCCCTGTAACCAGCAGATGCCGGGATAACTCATCACAGAAATAATCGATTTATAATAACGCAAATAATTCCTGATGCCTTACTGTGCTCCGGCTAATGCGGGGTGGATAAGCTGGAATACAGACCCGGTAATACACAGCGATTATATTAACAAGCAATGTAATAAAGGAGTTTTTTATGTTCATGTTTCTGCCATTCTTGCTTGCACTGAGCGTGGCAATGGGGGCCATAAACAGAAAGGATAAAGTCAGCTACATTCTGTGGGCCGTTTTACTCATCGTCACTATTTTATCATTCATTCATCATATGACCAATTCGCTGACTTTGTCATTTTAAGGAGTGTGTATGAAAACGCATCATCATCCAACAACATTTGTTCATCTGATTAATCAGGTGGGACTCCTTGGGATATGCGTTGCTCTGGTTGTAGCCTTTTATTATCAACTCGTTAGGCATGAACTGCCTTGTCCAATTTGCTTATTACAGCGGGCTGGCCTCATCATCGCCGGTTTTGGCTTTTTATTTAACCTCTGCTTTGGTCTACGAGGTATACATTACGGGATGGTAATTATTGGCAGTATCCTGACCGGAGTTATGGCATCCCGGCAAATATGTTTGCATATCATGCCCGGTGACACAGGATATGGTTCTGCATTTTTTGGATTACACTTTTATACCTGGACTCTGATTACGTCAATTCTGATTATTATTGCTGTTGCGGTAATTCTGGCAATCAGTAGCATGAATGTTGCATTTCGTTCATTGAATATTAATCCGGACCTGTTCAGTATTGTCGGTTGGGTATTTCTGTTACTGATTACTGCCAACCTTATTTCAACTGTACTGGAATGTGGCGGAGGGGAATGTGCTGCTAACCCGGTCACATATAAGCTACTGTCGAAACAGGATATTGCCTTTCTGAAAACAGGCCTCCTGACGAGGACAGTTCTCCGGTTATGACGCACTTTTAAAATGACTGATTGGTAAATATATAGCAAGCACCTGTCTTGTAGAAATTGGAATGGTTATGGGCTAACACGGAAGTTACAGTAACATTGAAATGTTGCAATAACAGGAATCAAACTTACAACCTTCGCATTACGAATTAGTAGAATCACATTTAACTAACTGTTTCAAATACACATTTCCGCATTCACATTGCTCAACTCAATGGCACATGATGTTAGAAATAGAATGATGCTTCACCATGTTTGACACAAAAATGGCACACCCTATAAAGCATCCACAGCACATATTTGGGTGGCACGCACCGTGGAAATACTGCATTACCCTAACACAGGGAATTTTCTGTACAGCGTCGACAGCCCCGCATCATAAATAATCGCTACCTGCTGTCGCGGTACTCCTGCCCTAATAAGGCACCCTGCCTGCGCCCATTGCTCCGGCGTCAGTTTTGGCCTACGGCCACCAATGTAGTGGCACTGTAGTGGCACACTGGGTACTGAAGCAATGGCCACAACTGGCGCTTGATGCTATCAGCCAGATAACCTTCCAGATGGATAACAAACATAGCAGCTATCCTGTCTGTATCGGAATTGTAAAACCAGACGTTGACCATCTTCATCAAGGTTAAAGGAACAAAGAGCTCTTTAAAGTAACTCTTTGTTCCATTACGATAGTTTAAATATGATGTTCTGAATGGGCCTTCACTACATGAACAGGAAAGGCTCAGGATAACCACTTCTCAGACATTAAAAGCAAATGAGAAAACCAAGGGGGCCTAAACCTGCCGCCAGGGAACAAACCTTTGCACAGTCTGCAGTGCTACCACCGTCCCCTATGCACCCCAGGGCGAACGCTGGCTGGGCAGCAGACGACAACAGCAGAAGAGTTGTTATGAATAAAACTTTACGTGATTTAATAAGAGAAAACATATTATTACCCTCATAGTAAGCAGTATTAAATAAGCCGGGATATATCTGATGTTCAATCAGTCCCTCATATAGGGTTAGCACCATAGCGAGTCGTTTTCACAAAAAACACAGACTGTTGAAACTTTATTTATCACTTTGACATTTGCAATACATGACACATGATTAGCTTCAGCCGCCATTATAGGGAAAGCTCCATTTCCATACTCATTTACTCACTTCTCCCTGCGGAAAAAGAAATGCAGTATAGCCAGCGTGGTGCTTTTGCTGAAACCAGACGCGAGCAACACGGCAATGATGATCGGCGTCAGAATGAGTTCGGAATCGGCATTGGCAAACAAGGCGCACAGTCGTTAATACCCACCAGCAGTTCCGCCAAGACTGCGACAATGTCGTAAGAGAGGCCTTCAGCCAGGCAAAACAGCGCTATGGTGCGCCCCGGCTTGCTGAGGAAGTGAACCTGGGGCCTGAGGTACAATGTAAAAACGATAGCGTCCAGCCTGCGCCATCAGGGTCTGCGGCGATCTCAGTCCGGAACAATTTGAAAACCAGAACCTCGCTTAAGGCTGTGTCCACAATACGCGGACAGGATCAAAACTGTTAGTATGGCTGGCTTACAAGAATGAAGTGAAGTTGATTGATATAACAAACACTCCTGATAATGTTAACTGGCCTGTTCCTCCGGGGGAGCGAGCCAGCCATGATTTGAAAAGCACATGAAATCACTTTCACATGAATTAATTTACATTGGAAATAAAATATAATAGTGCTTATCATTTTTATTTAAGTTAAATATTTTATAAATGGTTTTTATTTACTCACCTGATGGTAATGAATAACGTTTAATATCTATAGTAAAGGATGCTGTAACCGTAAGGATAGTGTGCCACAATTTAACAGGTAACATATTATGAAACACGTCAAGAGCGTATTTTTAGCAATGGTTTTAATATTACCATCTTCACTATATCCTGCTCTTACAATAGCGGCAGACTCTCAAGATCATAAAAAAGAAGAAACAATTAAGCCAATGCCTCAAAAGTGGTGTAATCTTTGGCCTGCTGGCATACCCTTCCCTGAAGATTGGTTTAAAATGTGTAGAGGTTATTGAGTATAAATTTAATATACTAGCCAGTAACCATATCAGTTATGACAGACAGGCCTTCTTCATATTTGCTATAAATAAGGCCTGAGCTTTCCTGACAAATTATAAACTACTGGCTGGTTTCTCCGGCCAGACAGGCTTTAAAGTATCAACACGGTTTACCTGTACCCGGTACTTTCTCCATGCCAGAAGAGAAGCTTTTTCTTTATTGGTTGCTTCGTCCAGATCCACTGCATCCTGTAACGGCGCGATTTTTTCAGACGCTATTTGCAGGAGTCTGTTTTTCGTTCCTTCAGCTTCACGAAGTCTGGCTGCGGCCTCCGCAGCTTCATCATTCATCCAGACCTGAGCCTTACTATCCCATTTTTTGTATCCACCACCTGGTGAAACTGATGTGACGTTTTCAGGTAGCGGACCAAGATCGGAGATATAAACCTGATTGCCGGTTGTTGTGTCGTAAACCGTCTCGCCGCGGTGATCCTCCTGCAGACTCCACGTTTGGGTTTCAGCGTCAAAAACAGCAATATGACTGGAGGGAATATCAGGAGGGGCTATATCAGTACAATTTGCCGGGCGACGCTGTCCGGGGGGGACCTGACCACATCCGGCCCCCATTGCAGGTAATGCAACAGATGTAATTTTCCGGTCTTCTCCGGCGCTTTTATTGTGCTGAAAAATTGCCAGTAACGCAGCCCGTGTTGCATTATAAACCGCGTCGGTGCCGTCAATAATCAGCGGAACGCGCATCGTCGGGGCGGGAACCAGCCACGGATGTTTACTGTTACCCGTTTCAATAACAAAGGCGGTGCCGACGGGCTGTTCCCCCAGGTATTCACGGATGATATTTTGCTGTACCCGTTCCTGTAATTGCGACCCGAAATATGCCGTAATAGCAGCATCCACACCGCCGTCCATAAGACCAAAGGTTTCCGCATTACCGTCTGCGTCCACAATAACGACGTGTCCGTGTGGACCGATATACATGGTGTGCTCGTGTCCTCCGATATAAACTGTATGCGCATGGTCGCCAGCGGCCTGTGTCCACGCACCACCTCCAGGCTGAAATGAAGTGTGATTGGAATCTCCCCAGTATGAATTGATATAACCGCCGAACTGGTTAGTATGATTGCCCGTGGTATTGGTCGATTTCGTGCCGTAATCAAAGGATGAGGTAGTTTTTGTCCCTAAGTCGGTATCCTGCGCTCTGGCGCTGTGACTGTGCGATTTGTTGCCGTCCATTTCTTGCGACAGTATAGCTCGCCCACTGGCGGGTTTACCTTTGATTGTCCAGCCTCGCATGTCAGGGATAACGCCGGACGGATACGCTATAGCCAGTAACGGGTAAGCAGATTTATCAAACGATTGCCCCTGCATCAGAGCGTAACCTGCCGGAGTAGCATCAGACGGCCATGCTATCGGCGCCCCTACTGGATGCGAATCCGGTGGCGGATTTAGTGTGGTGTAGAGCATTGCCCATTCGGACCACTCAGCCTCGGCGGTATCTCGATGGCTGCGAATATATGCGGGCGCTGGCGCACCGTTTGTCCCGCTCCAGCCAATGAGAATTTCCCCATCACCGGTTCCGGTCAGACGCAAAATATTCCCGTATTGCGTTGGATAACCGTTATTGTAAACCTCGCCCATTATCAGGCCGCTATCGCTGCCTCTTGTCGTGCCAGTCAGTGCCGGAAGCGCGCCGCGTGATGCCAGTCTGTTCGCTGCAACAGCCGTACCTGATGCAGGGAGCGCTCCGATATTTTGTACAAACAGCGGCTTTTCCGGAATATCGCCACCGTTCTGTGATTTATGTAACGCATCGGCGGCGTGATTTATCGTTTCCCGTAAACTAATGTATTCGATAAAACCATCAGCGCTTTTTCCTGACAGCGCCGTCAGGGTTTCGTCCAGCGGCTGCTTGCCCGCCAGTTTATTCAGTACCGTGATGGCAAAGTTCGGATCGTTTCCCAAAGCGTCAGCCAGTTCCTGCAGGGTGTCCAGCGCTTCCGGCGCAGAACCAACCAACTGCGCCACTTTCGCAACCACAAACGCTGCCGTGGCAATTTCAATACCTGCAGCTGTGGTTTCCGGCATTGGTGCCGTTGGCGTACCGGTCAGTGCCGGACTGTCCAGCGGGGCTTTGGTCTGTACCTCCCCCATACCCCACCATGTTTTCCATCGCTGGCTGGAACCAGTCGCCGCAGTGTGGACAGGGCCAGTACCACCGACGGCGATCGCCCCGGTTATAAAGAGAAAGAATGCCTGTCGTGGGTGGGGCCTCGTGCGGCGAAGAACGCCGCCATTTCACATCGGTGATTTCCCGACCAGACGAACTCTCTGCCAGTGTCATCCCCGCAGACATAAAGGTGGTGGTACGTTTGGATGCCAGGGAAAAACCATCTCCCTCGCCATCGATATCTTCAGGGAAACGGTCATAGTCGGTCAGCGCCACCCGCTTGTAATCCGACGAAGAAAAAACGGTTATGGACGGCCAGCCAATTTGCAGGAATGAACCATCACGAAACATTTTATCGTGGACGTTGTTGTCATTTCGGGAAGGACTGAGACGCTAACGTGTCATCCCAAGGAACCGCCGTATTGGTACCGCGGGGAACAAACATAAATTGTTTTGTTCCTTCCGCTACCGGCATTCTGCGTGGAGGCCTGAGATATTCAGCAACCTCCCGGCGTACTGCCGCTGCGGAGCCATATTTATTCCCCGTCATCGTCTGCGGTCTCCTGTATTGCCTTAACTAACAGTATTCTGACCTCATCCACCACATCCTGGGCCTCGTTTAGCTGATCCGCAGACCATCCCTTATCCCTTTCCAGTTTATCCGGCCAGACTTCAAGTACCTGCGTAATGGCCTTGACTATCGCCGCCATTTGTTGACGGACTTCCGACAACGGGACGACCTGCTTCATCTCTTTTTCCAGCCAGAGACGCCCCTTTTCGGAGTCAAACCAGTTCTTACGCTCTTTTGGAGTCATTTTATTCGGGTCCTGATGTTCAGCAGCCTGGGAAACGGGCGTTTCCATCAGTACGCGGATCACATCCGTCAGGAGATACAGCTTGTTTTTTTCATTGCTTCCCAGTGCCAGGGGAACGCCCGAGAGGCGACTGACAACCGTCTGTCGATGTAACCCTGTAATAGCGGCAAGCTGACAGATATTGCATTTGAGGTTCTTCAGTTCGCCGTCCATTTTTACCTCTGGGGCTGTTTCTTAGCGCGCCCTCGCCCGGAAAAACAAAATATAACGAACAAAAAACATACAAACCATCATCTTTTAAAAATAAATGACATTAAAACAGAGAGTTACAACATGATGATGATGCATGAAAAATCAAAAATGCGCCAAATCCCGCGCCGCTGCCGCCCCGTGGCAGACCGCCCCGCCGGGAGTACCTTTTTAAAATACGAACAATTATCAACAACTACCACTTAATGATTATTTATTTCATTTTGCGATATTGATTATCATTTTCAATAACAACACACAGAGAACATAAATGAAAAACATCATCACTATTATCGTAGCCATTATTATCGTTTTTTATGCAGGTATGTGGTCGCAGAAATTCCTGATGGAAGATGAGTGCCTTGATTCAGGTGGTTCATACAATGAAAATGGAATTTGCAATATTGCAGGCAGTCATCAGGATGTTCCCCCTAAGTAAGCAGAATGCTTTTTAAATTCGTTACCCACCTCTACAGATAAGGAGGCGAATGGTCACTAAAAGTAAAATCCATTGCAGAAGAATTTCCGGAAAGTTGTTATTCCAGCACCCCGACAGGTTATTCAGACAGATTTCAGCTATATCAAAACTGAGTGAGTACTTATCAGTTTCATCTGGTGAAAAACCTGTTCTTATTCATCTGGTTCCATCTGATGATATGTAGTCACTTTTTTACAGCAATATTACAGGGGGAGTTTCAATGCCTCCTGTAATTATTTGACTCTCTCACCGAATCATATACTCGTTCACACGTCATTCCTGCCCGGTAGCGCTCGTCAGCGATTCCAGCATAATGTTTAGCTTCTTCTGCAATATCTCCGAGCATGTTGGCAAGCATTCTGGCGTCGGCGTTGGTTGTTTTGCTTCTGACGGCAGCGGCAAGATTTGCGGTGTGCTTTGCGGCGTCCAGGCGGGTGGCAAGTTTTTTTGCTTCGGTACGCAGCTGGCTAACAGTGGCAGACAGGCCAGCAGCAGTGGCAGCAGATTTAGCGGCTTGCGCTTGTGCATCTTTCACAGCCTCATCACGGGCAATA
Source organism: Salmonella sp. SAL4457 (assembly GCF_046548235.1). NCBI lineage: Bacteria > Pseudomonadati > Pseudomonadota > Gammaproteobacteria > Enterobacterales > Enterobacteriaceae > Salmonella > Salmonella sp. SAL4457. The sequence continues at coordinate 425,423 of NZ_JBGDZO010000001.1, read as the reverse complement.
ACGCGGCCCTGTTCAATAATACGGGCGGCGGTCTGGGCGTTGACTTCCTGAGAGGATTCAGCGCTGTCGCGATCTGCCCATTTTTTTTGCCAGCCCCTGTCACTCCAGACATTACCGGCGATAAACGCACCAGCCATCAGCAAAATAAACACCAGCTGCAACCAGTATCTTTTCAGAAGAGCAGATAACAGATTCATACCAGCACCGATTTTGCTTTCTCAAAGCGCTCCCGCCGATCACCGATGCCGTTCTACCCTCCGTTGATGATCTGCGTAACACGTACCAGGTCGCCGGAATATTTCAGACACCCTTTAGTCACAAAAAGCCACGCTGCGGATCGGGCGGCATGACGTTCTAGCTCAAGCTGTCCTGGATTCGCCACTAGATCCAGTTTCAGTGCAACGCCACATCTGGTGTAATTCTCCAGCCCGGTAATCCTGATCTTCGCCGAACGTGGTGCGAAAGCTTTCTTGCCGTTCATGGCGTTCGCGATCCGGACTGGTACGAATATGTGCCTGATAACCCCCCAACAACCCATGAAGAAAATGCAGCAAGGCTTAGTCAGGCGGGCAAATGTCTGCGGGATATTGAGGCAGAGAGATTTCAGTGTGATGAAGAAAAACAGCAACCGACAGGCGAACTGGCAGATGAACCAGCAACGCCTGAAGCAGTGGAACAGGACACAACTGAACATCATCCGGACCCACAGCCGCTGGAGAATGAACCACCTGTAAGCCAGACAGAAGCAGGCTACCAGAAAATACGGGCAGAACTGCACGAAGCACGTAAAAACATTCCACCCAAAAACCCGGTTGATGTTGGTAAACAACTGGCAGCCGCGCGCGGTGAATATGTCGAAGACATCAGCGACCCGAACGATCCGAGGTGGGTTCATAACAATTACAGCGCCTCAAATCAGGGTGAAAAAGAAGAAGTGGTGCCGGAGGGAAAACAACCAGCAGCAGAGCCGGAGGCTGTCACCAGAAACGCGGACGGGACTTTCGATGTATCAGCGCTATTCCTGCCCCCCTCAAACCAGACCGAAAAAACGGAAGCCAGAACAGAAAGAGATGGAGAAACGCCGAAAGAGAGCAACCAGCAGGAAACGGCTGGCGATACAGGACAGGAAATTACAACGGACGGTGGATCAGGTACTGGCGGTGATGAAGCTGGCGAAGCGGCAGATCCCGTAGAAAACGGAAATTTCACTGTCCCTGATAATATACAGCCAGGTATTTACTATGACATCCCTAACGAGGCGTATCACGCTGGCCCCGGCGTCAGTAAATCACAGCTTGACGATATCGCAGACACACCAGCAATTTATCTGTGGCGTAAAAATGCCCCCGTGGACACGGAGAAAACAAAGACTCTCGATACAGGAACGGCTTTTCACTGCCGGGTACTGGAACCAGAGGAATTCAGTAAACGCTTCATCATCGCTCCGGAATTTAACCGCCGTACCAGCGCAGGAAAAGAAGAAGAGAAAACCTTTCTGGAAGAGTGCGCCCGGACAGGAAGAACCGTGCTTACGGCAGAAGAAGGCCGGAAAATCGAACTTATGTACCAGAGTGTGATGGCGTTAACCGAGTGCATTGCTGGAGAAGTTGATCAGTGAGTCGAAAAAAGTACGATGCTAACCTTCCGAGGTACCTCACCTACCGTAAGGCCAGTAAATCTTTTTTCTGGCGTAACCCGGTAACTGACAAGGAATTTCCGCTCGGTCAGATCGCCCGCAGGGACGCTATCACACAGGCCATAGAGGCAAACAACTTCATAGCGCAAAACCACACGCCAGTGGCGCTTATTGAAAAACTAAAAGGAACGGACTCATTCACTGTGTCCGCATGGATTGATCGCTATGAGGTTTTATTACAGCGCCGGAGTCTGTCGGTTAATGCCTACAAGATTCGCAGTAATCAATTAGCGACCGTACGCGAAAAAATGGGAGAAATAATACTGGCAGAAGTAACAACCCGGCACATTGCCAAGTTTCTTGAGTCGTGGATAACCGAGGGAAAAAACACTATGGCGGGAGCAATGAGATCAGTTCTATCTGACATGTTCAGAGAGGCTATTGTCGAAGGGCATATTGTGAAAAACCCGGTGGAAGCAACCCGGATACCAGAGATTAAGGTGGCCAGGGAACGCCTGCAACTGGAAACGTATAACGCCACACGAGCGGCAGCAGAGCATATGCCTGCATGGTTCCCTCTCGCGATGGATTTAGCGCTCGTTACTGGTCAACGTAGGGAGGATATCGTAAATATGAAATTTAGTGATGTTTTTGACAACCGCTTATACGTAACTCAGATTAAAACCGGAATGAAAATAGCCATTCCCCTCTCCCTGACACTTCGGGCGACGGGGTTACGTCTGGGAACGGTAATCGATCGCTGCCGGCTGGTAAGCCGCACTGATTTCATGATCAGTGCTGGAATCAGGAAAAATAGCCCAACCGGGAATATTCATCCGGATGGATTGACAAAGACATTTGTAAAAGCAAGAAAAGCCTCCGGTGTTAACTTCAGCAATAATCCACCGACATTTCACGAGATCCGAAGTCTGGCCGGGCGGCTGTACAAAAACGAGCACGGCGAGGTGTTCGCCCAAAAACTCCTGGGCCACACATCAGCGAACACCACGAAACTCTATCTCGATGAGCGTGATGATAAAGCTTTTATGATGCTCTAATACTCCAATTTTCGTTGTGAAATAAATGTTAAATTTAATTTGATTGTGATATAACCAAAAAGACCGGAATACAGAAATTCGGAAAAATTTCGGAAAATTTCGGATCATTAATCATAAGTAACTGTTTTATAAGAAAAATAAAAAGAGACCGAATACGATTCCTGTATTCGGTCCAGGGAAATGGCTCTTGGGAGAGAGCCGTGCGCTAAAAGTTGGCATTAATGCAGGCTAAATCGCCTTGCCCTTTAAGAATAGATGACGACGCCAGGTTTTCCAGTTTGCGACGAAGGTGATTGAAAAAACCTGGCGTTTTGTCTGTCATCAGAGATAAAAAAACCGTAAGCCTTTTCGTGAAGGTTTACGGTTTTTTATTAAAAATCAGTCAGCTATTGGATGGATCACAAAGCTTTTCCGCACGTTCGATAAACGGCGCCAGACTCATTTTCTCACCGGGCTTCGCCGGGTTATCGATTTGAATGACGGCAATAGGCTGAGCGCGCGTTTTACCCTCCGCTACTTGCTGTTCGGCAATGGCATTCAAGGGATACTGCACCAGCGTACTGGGGTTGATCACATAGAGCGCCTGGCCAGGCCGACAGGTCAACATGACCTCTTCCCGATTAAACGCCCACTTGTCTTTTCCTACTTCAAAACGACTTACGGTAATCACCTGCGGCGCCGCCAACGCTACGCCCAAAGTGGCCAGCAGAAGCGCCGGAAGGAGTATTTTTTTCATTCGTTATGCCAGTCCATCAAAAAGGTTCGAGGGTTGCAAACAGGCTGACGATCGCCAGAACTATGCCTCCAACTCCCCATTCAATTTGCGTCATCCTGACAAACCATAGGTCAGTCCGGGGATTTTCCTGTCGCATACGTGGTACGAGAACATACCGATTCGTCAGCGCAATTGCTACCATAAGCACGACCAGCGCACATTTTAACAAAAGCAACTGTCCATAGGTGGTCTGCCAGATAGCGGTAAATCCCGTGATAAATAGCGTGTTGCCAATGCCTGTGAGCAATACGCCCGCCACAAAAAAGTGACCATAACGAGAAAAACGCATCATGGCGCTAATAGCATGTTGACGCCAGCGTCCCTGAGCCATGCGCATACAATAAACCACTGGCAACAGCCCACCAAACCAGGCTGCGGCACAGAGTAAATGCAGAGCATGGTTAATCTGCTGTAATGTTCCCACTACACCGTCGCGCATCGTCGCATGTCCAACGCCTGCCAGCAGGATAAACTGAGCAACGGTGAGAATAAGAAGCCGTCGTTGCATTTTTACCGGCGCAATGACTACCACCGCCAGCGTGACCAGCGCGAGGATAATTTGCCATATCCAGACCGCACCAAAGCGGGTTTGCAGTACCGCGCCCCACACCGAGACGGAAAAAACATCGGGCCAGCCGCCGCCCATCAGTCCGCCCTGAATCGCCAGCATAAAAGCCGCGCTGATAACGCTCCAGGCGGCGGCATGTCGTTGCAGATGTAAAAATCGACGCGTCATTAAACGACGAATTGATGCGGGTGCCAGCCAGGCGCCGTAAAGCGCGCAGCCGTAGACCAGCATCAAACTAGCAAAATGAATAAATCGGAGAGTTATCCAGACGAATGTCAGCATCATTTATTTCACGCTGAAGGTGTATTTCCCTTTTGTTTTATGTCCATCCACCGACACAACGTGCCAGTCTACCGTGTAAGCGCCAGATTTTAACGGCTGCTCAAGCGGGATAATCAACTGCGTTTTATCCTGTTCATTTCGCTTTGCCGGGCGCGTTTTGATGAGCTCTTGCTGAGGGCCAGTAATGGTTGCGCCGCTGAACCCTGGCTCAATCCCTTCAGAAAAGTTCAGGGTCAGCGCCTGTGGCGAGGCCGTAACGGCAGCATTCGCCGCTGGATACTGATGCGTCAGGTGCGCATGTGCCCAGGCCGCTGGCGTCGCAAATGTCGATGCCAGCAGCAGTAAAGCTAAACGTCGCGATGGTGCAGAAGAAGCCATATTCACTATTCCTTTTTGTTATACCTACGTTACAAAGAATAACCTTCAACAATCAATGAGTCGAGGATCATCATTTCCATCTTGCCATTACCGCGGACTCTTAGTACCTTCTGGCGGCAACAAAAAAGGAGACACGTATGAAAACAAATCTGGCTCAGCTTGAACAAGCGGAAATGGATAAAGTCAATGTGGACCTGGCGGCTGCCGGGGTGGCATTTAAAGAGCGCTACAATATGCCAGTTGTCGCGGAGGCGGTCGAACGTGAGCAGCCAGAGCATCTACGCGCCTGGTTTCGCGAGCGGCTGATTGCCCATCGTCTGGCTTCCGTATCACTATCCCGACTCCCTTACGAACCCAAAGTTAAATAAAAATTATATAACGTTACACTTCCTTACATGCAGACGACTACATTATAAGGCGATTCTTAACCTATGCTTTTTAGAATGGCTGTAGAGACTATGAAAAGGAAGTCATTATGTCCTCCTGGAAAATTGCTGCTGCGCAGTATGCGCCCCTGAACGCCTCGCCGGCGGAGCATGTCGCCCATCATCTGGAATATATTGAGCTTGCGGCTCGTCAACAGTGCGAACTGCTGGTCTTTCCGTCACTGTCGCTATTAGGCTGCGACGAAAGGAATAAATCGTTGCCCGCCCCGCCTGACGAGGCGCTTTTACAGCCGCTCACTCATGCGGCCGATACCCACCATATGACTATCATTGTGGGTATGCCTGTTGAGCATAACTGCCGCTTCGTAAAAGGCATCGCTATTTTTGCCCCATGGCTAGCGTCGCCGCTCATGTTTCACAAAAGTCATGGCGCCTGTATTGCCAGGCAGCGAAGCGCTATCAACGTGGTGGATGAGCAGCCAGAAGGTGGTGATATAGATCCCTCATTTACGTTATTCACAACCAGTCAATGTCTTAACGAACCTGAACTACATGCTTCTACCTCACGCTTACAACGTTTTTCGCATAAATATGCGCTGGCCGTACTGATGGCCAATGCCTGTGGCAGTAGCGCGCTGTGGGATGAAAGCGGGCAACTTATTGTTCGTGCCGATTGCGGTTCGCTATTACTGACGGGCCTGCGCACAACGGAGGGTTGGCAAGGCGATATCATTCCATTACGCTAAGGTCTTTCGGTGAGGAATGAATCATGTTGCGGATTATAGACACGGAAACCTGCGGGCTGCAGGGCGGGATCGTAGAGATAGCCTCTGTAGATGTCATTGATGGCAACATTGTCAATCCCATGAGTCACCTGATACGCCCCGATCGCCCTATTACGCCGCAGGCGATGGCGATACACCGTATTACCGAAGCCATGGTCGCCGATAAGCCGTGGATTGAAGATGTCATACCGCTTTATTACGGTAGTGAGTGGTATGTCGCTCACAATGCCAGTTTCGACAGACGCGTATTACCTGAATTGCCGGGTGAGTGGATCTGTACCATGAAGTTGTCGCGACGCCTGTGGCCGGGAATAAAATACAGCAATATGGCGCTCTATAAATCGCGCAAACTAAGCGTACAAACGCCACCGGGGCTGCATCATCACCGGGCGCTTTATGATTGCTATATCACCGCCGCCTTGCTGATTGATATTATGCGAACCACCGGCTGGACCGCGGAAGAGATGGTCAATATCACGGGCCGTCCTGCGCTGTTAACCACTTTCTCGTTCGGTAAATACCGCGGTAAGGCGGTATCTGAAGTCGCAAAACGCGATCCGGGCTATTTACGCTGGCTTTTTAATAACCTTGATAATATGAGCCCGGAACTTCGCCTGACGCTTAAACACTACCTGGACGATGTTCAGGCTGGCGAGCAACGCAGCAATGGAACACCACAATAACCCGCGACGCTCACAAGCCGTTGCGGGCGCGCGCGTCTATGCGCTATGTAAGGTTCCCTGCGCCAGGCCGATTAAAAAGGCGAACTCCAGCGCGACGCCTTCGTAGGATTTAAACCGCCCCGACTTACCACCGTGCCCGGAGTCCATATCCGTACATAACAGCAGCAGACATTGGTCCGTTTTTAGCTCGCGTAATTTTGCCACCCACTTCGCCGGTTCCCAGTATTGCACCTGGGAATCGTGCAATCCTGTCGTCACCAGCAGGTGCGGATAGTCCTGCGCTTTGACATTGTCATAAGGACTATAGCTTTTCATATAGTCATAATACTCAATATCCTGCGGGTTCCCCCACTCTTCAAACTCCCCTGTCGTTAATGGGATCGACTCATCCAGCATCGTGGTTAATACATCAACAAAGGGCACCTGGGCAATAACGCCGTGGAAAAGCTCGGGGCGTTCGTTGATAGCGACGCCCATTAGCATTCCGCCCGCGCTCCCGCCCATCCCATAACACAGCGACGGTGAACCGTAACCCAGTTTTAATAAGGCATCGCAGGCATCAAGATAGTCATTAAAAGTATTCCGCTTTTTGAGGAATTTGCCATCTTCATACCACTGCTGTCCCAGCTCACCGCCGCCGCGAACGTGTACGATTGCGTAAACAAAGCCACGATCCAGCAAGCTCAGTCGGCTGCTGCTGAAGTCGGCGTCAATACTGGAACCGTAAGATCCGTAGCCGTAAACCAGAAGCGGATTTTGCCCTTTACGAAAATACTTCTGATGATAAACCAGCGATACCGGCACTTCGACGCCGTCGCGTGCGGTGATCCACAGGTGTTCGCTCTGATAACAGCCAGAATCAAACCCAGGCACTTCCGTCTGTTTAAGTATCCGTCGTTCTCCGGTATCCATATCCAGTTCAAACAAGGTATCTGGCGTCGTCATTGAAGAATAGCCGTAACGCAGCCGGGAGGTCTCAGGTTCGGGATTATAGGCAAGCCACGTCACGTAAGCCGGATCGTCAAAGGCAATGCCTATCACTTCACGGGTTTTACGGTTAATTTGCCGCAGGCTGGTAAGCCCCCGTTGACGCTCTTCGACCACTAACCAGTCGGTAAACAGGGTAAACCCTTCCAGCATAATATGCTCGCGCGGAGGGATCAGCTCTTCCCAGGCGTTTTCATTGCGCACGCGGGTACGGTACAACCCAAAGTTTTTACCGTTCCGGTTAGAGCGCAGGTAAAACTTATGTTGATAGTGATCGAGACTATATTCGTGGTCTTTGCGGCGCGGTAAGAATGAAAACGGCTCGGCATCGGCCAGTTCCGCGTCAAGTAATAGCACTTCGCTAGTGGTGGCGCTGGCAAGATGAATTACCACATAATGCTGCGAAGTGGTTTTATGCAGGCTGACATAAAAGGTGTCGTCTTTCTCTTCATATACCAGTTCATCTTGCGATGACGGAGTGCCAATCGTGTGCCGCCAAACCTGATAGGGCAGCAGCGTCTTCTTATGCTTACGCACATAGTAAAGGGTCAGGGAATCATTGGCCCAGACAAATTCAGGCGCAACGTTATCCAGCAGTTCCGGATACCAGTTACCGCTTTCGAGGTTACGAAAACGCAACCCATACTGACGACGGGATAAATAATCTTCTGCCAGCGCCATGATGGTATTATCCGGCGTAATGGCAAGTCCGCCGAGCGTATAAAATTCGCTGTGCGCGGCCCGCTGGTTCGCATCGAGCAAGGTTTCCCACACATCCCACTCTTCGCTTAACGCCGATTGTCGTTGATAGATGGCATATTCGCAGCCGGGTTCATAGATATAACGGTAGCGATAGCCATTTTTCACATACGGAGCGGAAACTTCTCTGGGCGGGATGCGATCGATAATTTCTTTTAGAATGCGGTCCTGTAACGCCTGCTGAGAGGACATGACCTTCCGGCCATACTCATTTTCCTGATGCAGGTAATCAAGGACTTCCGGCTGCGAGCGAGTGTCATCTCGCAGCCAGTAATAATTATCAATGCGCGTATCGCCATGTACGGTCATGGCATAGGGAATTCGATTGGCTTTTGGCAACATGTCGTTTTTTCTTTTGCGTTAATATTTGTTATATATCACGCGGCAAACACAGCGGCTTAGCATGGTAGTCCCGGTCCGCTCACCTCGGTAAGCGCCTGAGATGTCACTGCTTCGCCGCTATCTTGCAACATGAATGACGTAAACTATCCATCCTATAAGGGTGGCAAAAGACACGCATGATGCAAGCGAAACATGTTACTTAATGGCAGGTTATCAGCCTGGTAGCGCTTGTTTTTGCTGCTGCAAGTCCTGCTCGATACCGTCCCGAACCTCTTGAGGAATTTTTAGCGCGTCTCCTAACGCATTCAGATAGCTACGTTCCATAAAGTGGTCAATATCAATGGCGGCACAGCTCAGGAAGTAGAGTTCCAGAGCTTCTTCTTCATTGCGAACGCCCTGTGCCAGACGTTGTGGATCAAGCGGCTGCTCAATAGCTTTCTCGATAAACACACGCCCTTGCTCTTCCACACCTGATTCTCGCAGTTGGTGCTCAATCGCCGCGCGTTCTTTGGCATCAATATGCCCATCGCTTTTTGCAGCAAAAACCAGTGCCAGGATCAGTCGCTCAGTGCGAACATCCAGCGGCGTACTTTGGCTGCCGAATTGCGGCTCCCCCTGATGCGCAGCGCGTACTTTATCTTTGTACTTATTCCACAATACGGAACCCGCCACCGCGCCGCCGCCCACCAGCAAAGCGCCAGTACCGTATTTGGTTAATAATTTGCGCGAAGACTTATTGGCGACCAACAGTCCAGCCAGACCGCCCAGCGCGCCGGGAACCAGCAGTTTATTTAACCCCTGTTCACCGGAAGGCGATGCAGAAGCGCCTTTTTGCCCAAGAAGTGATTGTAATTGGTTCAACCAGTTAGCCATAGTACCCCTCAAATACAGACCAATAATGGTCAAGCGTACCTGAGGGGATGTCAGGAATTGTCTGTTCCGGCAAAAGAAGCGCAAATTACGCTGCTAGCGGGGCTTATATTCCGCCTTGCCGGCTTTGCAATCAATGATGACCTGATAATGAATATCGGCGCTTTTACCGCGAACAGTTAGCGGAACTGTCCATTTATCATTTTGACCTACAACGTCCTGCACATTAACCCACGCGACCGGGTCAGCCTGCCCGACCTTTTTTTGGTCGTCGGCCCACCGCACGATACGATTTTGCTGGTAGTCGCGCTTCACGCTTGCCGCAATCCCGGCGGCATCCAGCCCTTCACACTGCGGAAACTTAACCGATTTACTCTCGGTGGATGCCGCAAATGCCGATACGCTGGCGGATAACAGTAGCAGGCTCAACAACGCTCCTCTTTTATTCATACTTTTCTCCTTAGCACAATGATTCAGGAAAAGCATGGTACAAAACGCCGGGAGCGCAAGTACGGGTTCAGGCGGCTTGCTTTTTCGTTTTACTCGCGGCGTCCTTTTCAACCGCCTGCGGAGAAGGCAACTTACCGGTTTTGAGGATAGTACTTAACACCTCTTTATGTTCCGCCAGCCACAGCGACAACGCCTCGCGCTGCCCATCTTCCAGCACGACTGGCGACTGCTCAAGCCAGGTATCAAGAAGATCGGCAGTATCGAGCATTTTGTCCCAGGCGTCGGCTTCCTTTTTACTGGTAAATGACATCTTCTCCTCACCCTCGCGAATGACTACGTATTTAACTTCAACCGCCATTTTGCAGCCCCTTATTTACCTGTGTTTATATACAGTATATTGCAAGGCAGCAAGAAAAGCAATTTATTCGAAAAGACATACGCAAACGTTTTCGTATATACTGCGCGCAGGTAAATAAGGGGACAGAAATATGACGCTATTAGGCACTGCGCTGCGTCCGGCAGCAACGCGAGTGATGTTATTAGGGGCAGGAGAATTAGGAAAAGAGGTGGCGATTGAATGCCAACGCCTGGGGATCGAGGTTATCGCCGTCGATCGCTATCCTGATGCTCCCGCCATGCATGTGGCTCACCGTTCACACGTCATTAATATGCTGGACGGCGAGGCGCTACGTCATGTGATTACAGAGGAAAAACCGCATTATATCGTGCCGGAAATAGAAGCGATCGCCACCGATACGCTGCGCGAGCTGGAGGGCGAAGGGCTGAATGTCGTGCCTTGCGCCCGTGCAACGCAGCTCACGATGAACCGCGAAGGGATCCGTCGCCTGGCCGCAGAAGAATTAGGACTGCCGACATCGACGTATCGCTTTGCCGACAGTGAGGCCAGTTTTCATGATGCGGTAGCCGCAGTGGGTTTTCCTTGCATCGTCAAACCGGTCATGAGCTCTTCCGGCAAAGGCCAGAGCTTTATCCGCTCGGCCGAACAGCTCGCGCAGGCATGGGAGTATGCTCAACAGGGCGGACGCGCTGGCGCGGGTCGCGTGATTGTGGAAGGCGTGGTTAAATTTGATTTTGAAATTACGCTGCTCACCGTTAGCGCCGTCGATGGCGTGCATTTCTGCGCGCCGGTCGGTCATCGTCAGCAAGATGGTGACTATCGCGAATCCTGGCAGCCACAGCAGATGAGCGAACTGGCGCTGAAGCGGGCGCAAGAGATTGCTCGTCATGTGGTACTGGCGTTAGGCGGTCATGGTCTGTTCGGCGTTGAACTCTTCGTCTGTGGCGATGAAGTCATTTTCAGCGAAGTCTCCCCTCGCCCGCACGATACCGGAATGGTCACGTTGATTTCTCAGGATCTCTCTGAGTTTGCGCTGCATGTGCGCGCCTTTCTGGGAATGCCCGTAGGCGCTATTCGCCAGTATGGTCCCGCTGCCTCGGCCGTGATTCTGCCGCAGCTTACCAGTCAAAATGTGACGTTTGATAATGTACACGCGGCGGTAGGAGCCGGAGTACAGGTACGGCTGTTTGGTAAGCCTGAGATCGACGGCACTCGTCGTCTTGGTGTAGCGTTAGCGACAGGTGAAAACGTTGAAGAAGCGGTGATAAGAGCGAAAAAGGCCGCCAGCCGCGTGACGGTAAAAGGCTAATGCGCCATCGCCTGATGGCGACGTTAGCGCATTTTTATCAGACCTGCCTGATCGCCACTCGTAAGCCCGATAAGCAAGCGCCATCGGGCATTTAACGGCTTACTGCTTCGCGCCTTCTACCGCTTCGCGCGCCAGTTTGGTGATGCGATCGTAATCACCCGCTTCCAGCGCGTCGGCCGGCACCAGCCAGGAACCGCCGATGCACAACACGCTTTTCAGCGCCAGATAGTCACGATAGTTTGCCGGAGAGATGCCGCCGGTTGGGCAGAAACGTACCTGAGAGAACGGGCCGGCAATCGCCTGCAACGCTTTAGTGCCGCCATTCGCTTCCGCCGGGAAGAATTTGAACTCTTTCAGACCATAGTCCATGCCCAACATCAGTTCAGAAACGGTGCTAATACCGGGAATCAATGGGATAGTGCCTGCCGTCGCGGCTTTCAGCAGTGGCTCAGTCAGTCCCGGACTAATCGCAAATTGCGCGCCCGCTTCCGTCACCTCCGCCAACTGCTGCGGATTGAGAACGGTTCCGGCGCCGACAATCGCTTCCGGCACGTCTTTAGCGATAGCGCGAATTGCATCCATCGCGCAGGCCGTACGTAAAGTCACTTCCAGAACGCGAACGCCCCCGGCCACCAGCGCTTTAGCCATCGGCACCGCGTGCTCCAGTTTATTGACTACAATGACCGGGACAACCGGGCCGGTGGTCAGGATTGCTTCTGCACTTGTTTTCCAGTTTTTCATCGGAATTCTTCTCTCGCCTGATTACTAGTGTGTCATCTTAAAAAGTGATACAGGTTGCGCCCTGCTCCGCACCCGACAGCTTTTCGCGCAGCGCGCCAAACAACTCACGCCCCGTTCCGACGCGCGACGCGCTCAGGTCCGGAATATGAGGCTGACGAGCGGCAAGTTCCGCCTCGTCGACCAGCAGAGTTAACTCACCTGTCTGCCCATTCACGCGAATGATGTCGCCATCGCGCACTTTTGCCAGTAAGCCGCCATCGTAGGCTTCCGGCGTTACGTGGATAGCTGAAGGCACTTTACCCGAAGCGCCTGAAAGTCGTCCATCAGTAACTAACGCGATTTTGAAACGGCGGTCCAATAATACACCAAGTGGCGGCATGAGTTTATGTAATTCTGGCATTCCATTCGCTTTTGGTCCCTGATGACGCACGACAACAACACAATCCCGATCAAGCAGACCCGCGTCAAACGCAGGCAGCACATCATGCTGACTTTCAAATACCATGGCAGGCGCTTCAATGATCTGGTTTTCAACCGGTACCGCAGACGTCTTCATTACTGCGCGTCCCAGATTACCGCTTAGCACCTTAGTACCGCCGTGAGGAGAGAACGGCTTATCAAAAGAGGCAATGACATCGTTATCCAGTGACCTTTCCGCGCCTTCACGCCAGTCCAGCTCGCCGTTGTTGAGCCAGGGCTCCAGCGTATAGCGTTTCAGGCCGAAGCCTGCGACAGTATTAACGTCTTCGTGCAGCAATCCGGCATTGAGCAGCTCACGCATCAATACCGGTACACCGCCCGCCGCCTGGAAGTGGTTAATGTCCGCCGGACCGTTCGGGTACAGACGCGCCATCAACGGAACCACTTCCGACAAATCCGAGAAGTCATCCCAGTTGATCAGAATGCCCGCCGCGCGCGCCATTGCAACCAGATGCATGGTGTGGTTGGTCGAGCCGCCGGTAGCCAGCAGCGCGACAATGCCGTTCACCACAACTTTTTCGTCGATCATTTTACCGAGCGGCATCCACGTATTGCCGTTGCCGGTAAGACGTGTTACCTGACGTGCGGCAGCGGCAGTCAATGCCTCGCGCAGCGGCGCATCCGGATGCACAAACGAGGAACCCGGCAACTGCATTCCCATAAACTCCACCACCATCTGGTTGGTGTTGGCGGTGCCGTAAAATGTACAGGTGCCCGGCGCATGGTAAGAGGCGGCTTCTGACTCCAGCAGCGCCATTCTGTCTACTTTTCCTTCCGCATATAGCTGACGAATACGGACTTTTTCTTTATTCGGCAGGCCGCTCGCCATCGGGCCTGACGGAACAAAAATCGCGGGTAAATGACCAAAAGAGAGCGCGGCCATCGCCAGCCCCGGAACGATTTTGTCGCATACGCCGAGGAATAACGCGCCGTCAAACATATTGTGAGAAAGGCCTACTGCTGCCGACATCGCTATCACTTCACGGCTGAGTAATGACAACTCCATGCCATCCTGCCCTTGTGTAACGCCATCGCACATTGCCGGTACGCCGCCTGCGACCTGACCTACCGCATTCACGGAATGCAGGGCCTGACGAATAATCTGCGGATAATGTTCATACGGTTGATGCGCAGAGAGCATGTCATTGTAGGAGGTAATAATGGCGATATTATTGCGCAACATACTTTTCAGCGAGGCTTTGTCCTCTGGCTGACAGGCGGCGAAGCCATGCGCCAGGTTGCCGCAGGCCAGTTGAGATCGGTGGACCGTGGCGGTTTTCGCCTGCTCAATGCGGGCAAGATAGGCTTTTCGGGTCTGCTGCGAGCGTTCGACAATGCGCTGTGTTACGCGTAACAAATTAGGATTCATAGAGGCTCCTGAAATTTATCTGTCCGGCTACCGGGTTTACCATGCGTTTCATCAATGTGGAAAGACAGTGAAATACATGATGTCCGGTGATAATGGGGCAAAATCGTTTCAGGCAGTGTAATAAAAAAAGCCTCGCAGGTGAATCCACACGAGGCTTAAAAGTGCAAAAATGATTCTACAATCTGTGTTAGATCATGTTACCGGTAAAATACCACCTAAGAGTGAGTGGCAAATTTACTCAAACTCATTCCACGAACGACCGTCACGGGTAATCATCGCCACGGACGCTACCGGTCCCCAGGTGCCCGCCTGATACGGCTTCGGCGCGTCGTTGTCCATCGCCCATGCTTCGGTAATGGAGTCCACCCACTTCCAGGCTTCTTCCACTTCGTCACGGCGGACAAACAGCGCCTGAATGCCACGCATCGTTTCCAGCAGCAGGCGCTCATATGCATCCGCCAGGTGCGTCTGATTAAAGGTCTCGGAGTAGCTCAGATCAAGCTTCGTGATCTGCAGATTATGCTTATGATCCAGCCCCGGTACTTTGTTAAGCACCTGAATATCTACGCCTTCATCCGGCTGCAGGCGAATCGTCAATTTGTTCTGCGGCAGGTCTTGCCAGGACTCTTTAAAGAGATTCAGTTCAGGCGTCTTGAAATAAACCACGACTTCAGAGCACTTAGTTGGCAGACGCTTGCCGGTACGCAGATAGAATGGCACGCCCGCCCAACGCCAGTTATCGATGTCGACGCGGATCGCGACGAACGTTTCGGTGTTGCTGCTTTTATTCGCGCCCTCTTCTTCCAGATAGCCCGGCACCTTTTGACCCTGCGCAAAGCCAGCGGTGTATTGACCACGAACCGTTTTTTCACGCACGTTGGAGCGATCAATACGGCGCAGCGATTTCAACACTTTGACTTTTTCATCGCGAATACTGTCGGCGCTCAGGTCAGACGGCGGTGACATGGCAATCATGCAGAGAATTTGCAGCAAGTGGTTCTGGATCATATCGCGCATCTGACCGGCCTGGTCAAAGTATCCCCAGCGCCCTTCAATCCCCACCTCTTCCGCTACGGTAATCTCAACGTGATCGATAGTGCGGTTATCCCAGTTATTAACGAATAACGAGTTGGCAAAACGCAGCGCCAGCAGGTTGAGAACCGTTTCTTTACCCAGATAGTGGTCGATACGATATACCTGGCACTCTTCAAAGTATTCGCCGACCCGATCGTTAATCTCACGCGAGGTCGCCAGCGAAGTACCCAACGGTTTTTCCATCACGACGCGCGCCGGTTTGGCGTTGAGTTTAGCCTCCCCTAACCCTTTGCAAATAGCGCCAAAGGTGCTGGGCGGCATCGCAAAATAGTTAATGGTGGTACGGTTTTTTTGATCCAGCATATCGCCCAGGCGACTGAACGCAGGCGTATCGTTAACGTCAAGATTACAAAAATCCAGACGGCCGCTCAGCGTATCCCACAAGCCTTCATCAATTTTTTCCTTCATGAAGGTTTCCAGCGCCTCACGCACGACGTGGGTATAAGCTTCTTTATCCCAGTCCGCGCGCCCCACCCCAATGATCCGGGTATCCGGATGGATCTGGCCGGCTTTCTCAAGCTGATACAGGGAAGGCAGCAGTTTCCGGCGCGCCAGGTCGCCTTTCGCGCCGAAAATGACCAGGTCACATGCCTGGGCTGTTTGCGTTACCGCCATGTCATTCTCCTCAGTTAATCTCCTGGTACTTTAGCCAGGATATCGTTGTAATTTTATTACACAGCACTGTACTGCTTTTACGAGATTACGGAAACCGTAAACGCCTTTTCATGGGTGAACCGGCGTTTGATTGGCAATATAATCGGCAAAACGCCTAATAAAATTGTCGCTTTTCCACACAAGCTGGAACTTAAAATCCGACGTCGGTCATGTAATGAAAAAAAACGACACCTTTTTTAGCCATTTTGCCCCCTTTGACAGCCGCCAGGAGTAATATCTAACAAAACGCGTTCGGTTTCGCGCATCATTGAAATCGCTAATACCCATGAGCCTTGCTAATCATGAATATGCTGGAAAAAGTCCAGTCTCAACTGGAACATTTAAGCAAATCTGAACGAAAAGTCGCCGATGTTATTCTGGCCGCCCCAGGCAGATCGATTCACTTAAGCATTGCCATGCTGGCCCAGGAAGCTAACGTTAGCGAGCCAACGGTGAACCGTTTCTGTCGCAGCATGAATACCCGCGGCTTTCCTGATTTTAAACTGCATCTGGCGCAAAGTCTGGCAAATGGCACCCCCTATGTTAATCGCAATGTGGATGAAGATGACAGCGTCGAGGCCTATACAGGAAAAATCTTCGAGTCCGCTATGGCCAGTCTCGACCATGTTCGCCAGTCGCTGGATAAATCGGCCGTCAACCGCGCCGTCGATTTACTGACCCAGGCAAAAAAAATCGCCTTTTTTGGTCTTGGTTCCTCCGCCGCGGTCGCGCATGACGCCATGAATAAGTTTTTTCGCTTCAATGTACCGGTGATTTACTCCGACGATATCGTGCTGCAACGGATGAGTTGTATGAATTGTAGCGATGATGACGTCGTCGTGCTCATTTCGCATACTGGCAGAACCAAGAGCCTGGTGGAACTGGCGCAGTTGGCACGGGAAAACGATGCGATGGTGATCGCCCTGACCTCCGCTGGAACGCCGCTGGCGCGCGAAGCCACGCTAGCCATTACCCTCGACGTACCGGAAGATACAGACATTTATATGCCCATGGTCTCTCGACTTGCTCAGCTGACCGTGATAGATGTGCTGGCAACGGGATTTACTTTGCGTCGCGGGGCAAAATTCAGAGATAACTTGAAGCGTGTCAAGGAAGCGCTCAAGGAATCGCGTTTTGATAAAGAATTACTCATCAAGAGTGATGACCGCTAAAAGCAATAACAATGTTCTACCCTTTTCGTCATCCGGGGACGTTCATTTTATACCGTTAAGGTTTCAGAACGACCGGATCAATGTTCACGCAACACCAAGTTGTTTTAGTCAACGGAGTATTACATGTCCAGAAGGCTTCGCAGAACCAAAATCGTTACCACGTTAGGCCCGGCAACTGACCGCGATAACAACCTTGAGAAGGTTATCGCCGCGGGCGCAAACGTAGTACGTATGAACTTCTCTCACGGCTCGCCGGAAGATCATAAAATGCGTGCTGATAAAGTCCGTGAGATTGCCGCCAAACTGGGGCGTCATGTGGCTATTTTAGGCGACCTGCAAGGGCCAAAAATTCGCGTTTCCACTTTTAAAGAAGGCAAAGTGTTCCTCAATATCGGGGACAAATTTCTGTTAGACGCTAACCTGGGTAAAGGCGAAGGCGACAAAGAAAAAGTCGGCATTGATTACAAAGGGTTGCCGGCAGACGTCGTTCCTGGCGATATCCTGCTGCTTGACGATGGTCGAGTGCAGTTGAAAGTGCTTGAAGTCCAGGGCATGAAAGTCTTTACCGAGGTCACCGTCGGCGGCCCGCTGTCTAACAATAAAGGCATTAACAAGCTCGGCGGAGGGCTTTCTGCTGAAGCGCTGACCGAAAAAGACAAAGCCGATATTCAAACCGCTGCGCTGATAGGTGTTGACTATCTGGCCGTCTCCTTCCCGCGCTGCGGCGAAGATCTGAACTATGCACGCCGCCTGGCACGCGACGCCGGCTGCGACGCGAAAATTGTGGCTAAAGTCGAACGCGCCGAAGCGGTATGCGACCAAAACGCCATGGACGATATCATTCTGGCCTCTGACGTTGTGATGGTCGCACGTGGCGACCTGGGCGTTGAAATCGGCGATCCGGAGCTGGTTGGTATCCAGAAGGCGCTGATTCGCCGTGCGCGTCAGCTAAACCGCGCAGTCATCACCGCAACGCAGATGATGGAGTCGATGATCACCAACCCGATGCCGACCCGCGCGGAAGTGATGGACGTGGCGAACGCCGTCCTGGATGGTACGGATGCAGTTATGCTGTCTGCCGAAACCGCAGCCGGTCAGTATCCTTCTGAAACCGTTGCCGCAATGGCGCGCGTCTGCCTGGGCGCAGAAAAAATCCCCAGCATCAATGTGTCTAAACACCGTCTCGACGTGCAGTTCGACAACGTTGAAGAAGCTATTGCCATGTCTGCGATGTATGCGGCAAACCATCTGAAAGGCGTTACCGCGATCATCACCATGACGGAATCCGGTCGTACCGCGCTAATGACTTCCCGTATCAGCTCCGGCCTGCCGATTTTCGCCATGTCGCGCCATGAACGCACGCTGAACCTGACCGCGCTCTACCGCGGAGTAACGCCGGTGCATTTTGACAGCGCGGCTGATGGCGTTGTCGCGGCACATGAAGCTGTTAATCTGCTGCGCGATAAAGGGTATCTGGTTTCCGGCGACCTGGTTATCGTGACTCAGGGCGATGTCATGAGCACCGTCGGCTCAACCAATACCACGCGTATTTTGACCGTGGAGTAAAACTCCCCCACACCTGTTCATCAGGTAGTACAGGGTTTGTCAGCATAAAGCCTCTCTTACGAGAGGCTTTATTTATTTGATGGGATAAAGATCTTTACGCTTATACGGCTGAATCTCGCCTGGCTTGCGGGTTTTGAGCAGCTTCAGGATCCAGGTGTACTGTTCCGGATGCGGGCCGACAAAAATTTCGACCTCTTCGTTCATCCGTCTGGCGATAGTGTGGTCGTCAGCCGTGAGCAGATCGTCCATTGGCGGGCGAATCTGGATAGTCAGGCGATGCGTTTTACCATTATACACCGGGAAAAGCGGTATCACGCGTGCGCGGCACACTTTCATCAGCCGACCAATTGCAGGCAGCGTCGCTTTGTATGTCGCAAAGAAATCAACGAATTCACTATGCTCCGGGCCGTGATCCTGGTCCGGCAGGTAGTAACCCCAGTAGCCCTGACGAACAGACTGAATAAAGGGTTTAATCCCGTCATTACGCGCATGCAAACGTCCGCCGAAACGCCGACGCACTGTGTTCCAGATATAGTCAAAAACCGGATTACCCTGATTATGAAACATCGCCGCCATTTTTTGCCCCTGAGAGGCCATCAGCATGGCTGGAATGTCGACGCCCCAGCCATGCGGTACGAGAAAAATGACTTTTTCGTCGTTACGACGCATCTCCTCAATGATTTCCAGACCTTCCCAGTCAACACGCTGTTGAATTTTTTTCGGACCGCGCATCGCCAACTCAGCCATCATCGCCATTGCCTGTGGCGCGGTGGCGAACATCTCATCGACAATCGCTTCGCGCTCAGCTTCGCTACGCTGCGGAAAGCACAAAGACAGATTAATTAGCGCCCGGCGACGAGAACTCTTCCCCAGCCGTCCGGCAAAACGCCCCAGCGTCGCCAGCAAAGGGTCGCGGAATGATGCCGGTGTTAATGCGATCCCCGCCATTGCCGCCGCGCCCAACCAGGCGCCCCAATACTGCGGATAGCGAAAGGATTTTTCGAATTCAGGGATATACTCACTATTATTTTTTTTGGTTTCCATGCTTTTCCAGGGTCTGCTGACGCGAAAAGGAATTGTGAATAGTGTAGCGACGTCTGCGTCTCACACAAAACAAAAAAGCCGGCACACATCGCGTACCGGCTCTGTCAGCGCATTTGTTAATCGAAGCGCAGTTGCGGCAGAACCTCTTTCACCTGTGCCAGGTATTCACGACGATCTGACCCCGTCAGACCTTCCGTGCGCGGCAATTTTGCTGTCAGAGGGTTAACGGCTTGCTGGTTGATCCATACCTCATAATGCAGATGCGGCCCTGTGGAACGCCCGGTGTTACCAGAAAGCGCAATACGATCGCCACGTTTCACTTTTTGCCCCGGTTTCACCAGCAGCTTACGCAAGTGCATGTAACGTGTGGTGTAGGTGCGTCCATGACGAATCGCAATGTAGTAACCGGCAGCGCCGCTACGTTTAGCGACCACGACCTCGCCATCCCCCACCGACAGCACCGGCGTACCCTGCGGCATCGCAAAGTCAACGCCACGATGCGGCGCAACGCGTCCGGTAACCGGGTTCAGACGACGCGGATTGAAGTTGGAGGAGATGCGGAACTGTTTAGCGGTCGGGAAGCGTAAAAAGCCTTTCGCCAGACCAACCCCATTACGGTCATAGAATTTACCGTCAGCGGCGCGAATGGCGTAGTAATCTTTACCATCGGAACGCATCCGCACGCCCAACAACTGACTCTGTTCACGCTTGCCATCCAGCATCTCGCGCGACATCAGAACCGAAAATTCATCGCCCTTTTTCAGCTTGCGAAAATCCATCTGCCACTGCATTGCTTTTATCACTGCGCTGATTTCGCTGCTGGTTAAACCGGCCTCTTTCGCGCTGGCGACAAAGCTACCCCCTACCGTACCTTTCAGCAGACTGTTAACCCAGTCCCCCTGCTGCATTTCACTGCTCATTTTAAAACCGTTGGCAGTGCGATCGTAGGTACGCGTTTCACGGCGGGAGACTTCCCATGTCAGACGCTGTAAATCGCCATCGGCGGTCAGTGTCCAGGAAAGCTGTTGGCCAATTTTCAGATTGCGCAGCTCCTTATCAGAAGCGGCAAGTCGGCTAATATCGCTCATATCGATGCCGTACTGATTCAGAATGCTGCTTAACGTATCGCCTGTGGAGACGACGTATTCATGGACGCCGACTTCGCCTGCGGTTTTATCGTCCAGCTCATCCTGAGGAATAGCTTCATCTTCCTGCGCGGCCTGATCGATGGGTTCGCTGGCCTCCGGTAAGAGGGAACGAATCTCGCTTTTCTCCAGTTCAATAGTTTTAACGGTTGGTGCGGATTCTGGGTGGTAAACATAGGGCCGCCATACGGCGACGGCCAGTGTCAGAACGGTAAGTGACCCCAGCATAACGCGGTGGGGTCGGGGCAGATTATTAAATGCCAGGGCGACAGAGCGGGCTATCTGTTGCACGTATTCACTTCCTCGTTAATCTCCTTTCAGGCAGCTCGCATACTGGTTGGCTAATTGGCTTAAAAACGCTGAATAGCTTGTTTTACCCAGTTTAATGTTCGTCCCGAGGGGGTCAAGTGTTCCCATTCGAACGGATGTCCCTCTCGCCACGGCTTCCACGACCGCTGGCCTGAATTGTGGCTCAGCAAAAACGCAGGTTGCTTTTTGCTCAACCAACTGTGTTCTTATTTCATGTAAACGCTGCGCGCCAGGTTGTATCTCAGGGTTCACGGTAAAGTGACCGAGCGGGGTGAGTCCGTAGTGTTTTTCGTAGTAACCGTAGGCGTCATGAAAAACGAAATACCCTTTCCCCTTGAGCGGCGCGAGCTCGTTACCGACCTGTTTATCGGTTGCGGCTAATTGTGCCTCAAAATCCTTCAGGTTGGCGTCGAGTTTGGCTCGACTTTGCGGCATAAGTTCCACTAATTTTTCATGGATTGCAACCGCTGTAGCCCGCGCTATCTCTGGGGAGAGCCAAAGATGCATGTTATATTCGCCGTGATGGTGATGTACGTCACCTTTTTCCTCATCGGCGCCCGTATGCGCATGTTCATCCTCATCATCATCCGCGCCCTTCATGAGTAACGGTTTCACATCGGCAAGTTGCGCAATGGTAACCTGCTTATTATCAGGAATATTCCTGACCGACTTCTCCATAAAGGCTTCCATTTCCGGGCCAACCCAGACGACTAAGTCCGCGCCCTGTAAGCGTTTTACGTCTGATGGACGCAATGAATAATCATGCTCGGAAGCCCCATCCGGAAGTAATACTTGCGTATCCGTAACGCCATCAGCAATGGCGGAAGCGATGAACCCAAGCGGTTTAAGCGAAGCGACAACGGCGGCATCGGCGGCCTGGGTTGCACTCCCCCAAAGCGCGGCGGATAATGCTGCGAAAAGAAGCGTATTTTTCTGTAACATAATGCGACTAATCATCGTAATGAATGTGTGAAATGTGATATTATAACATTCTATCACTTCTGCAAGCCTAAAATTAACATGACAAGTTTAGTTTCACTGGAAAACGTCTCGGTCTCATTTGGTCAACGCCGCGTCCTCTCTGACGTGTCGCTTGAATTGAGCCCCGGAAAAATTTTAACGCTTCTCGGCCCAAACGGCGCGGGGAAGTCAACGCTTGTACGCGTGGTTTTAGGACTGGTAGCCCCTGATGAAGGGGTGATCAAGCGCAACGGGCAACTCCGTATCGGCTATGTCCCGCAAAAGCTCTATCTCGATACCACGCTTCCGCTGACGGTAAACCGATTTTTACGTTTACGTCCCGGCACGCAAAAAACGGATATTCTCCCGGCGCTTAAACGCGTTCAGGCCGGACATTTGATTGACGCGCCCATGCAAAAACTCTCCGGCGGCGAGACACAACGCGTACTGCTGGCGCGTGCTCTGCTTAACAGGCCGCAGTTGCTGGTACTTGATGAGCCGACGCAAGGCGTGGATGTCAACGGCCAGGTCGCGTTATACGACCTTATCGATCAGCTGCGTCGCGAACTCGATTGCGCCGTGCTGATGGTGTCACATGACCTACATCTGGTCATGGCAAAGACGGATGAAGTGTTATGCCTGAACCATCATATTTGCTGTTCCGGCGCGCCGGAAGTGGTGTCTATGCATCCGGAATTTATCTCTATGTTTGGCCCGCGAGGCGCGGAGCAATTAGGGATTTATCGCCATCATCATAATCATCGCCACGATTTACAGGGTCGTATTGTACTGCGCCGGGGAAATGGTCACTCATGATTGAATTATTACTGCCCGGCTGGCTGGCCGGGATGATGCTGGCGTGCGCCGCTGGTCCTTTGGGCTCATTTGTGGTCTGGCGTCGGATGTCCTATTTTGGCGATACGCTGGCTCACGCGTCGCTTCTGGGCGTGGCGTTTGGCCTGTTGCTGGACGTTAACCCCTTTTATGCGGTAATCGCCGTTACGCTGCTGCTGGCCGCCGGTCTGGTATGGCTGGAGAAACGCCCTCACCTCGCGATTGATACCTTACTGGGCATTATGGCGCACAGCGCCTTATCTTTAGGACTGGTCGTGGTCAGCCTGATGTCCAACGTCCGCGTTGATTTAATGGCTTATCTGTTTGGCGATTTGCTGGCCGTCACGCCGGAAGATCTTATCTCGATCGCTATTGGGGTCGTTATTGTGCTGGCCATTCTCTTCTGGCAGTGGCGCAACTTGCTGTCAATGACTATCAGTCCGGATCTTGCCTTTGTCGATGGCGTGAAGTTACAGCGCGTGAAGCTGCTATTGATGCTGGTAACAGCGTTAACCATTGGTGTGGCGATGAAGTTTGTCGGAGCGCTGATCATTACGTCGCTGCTGATTATCCCCGCCGCAACCGCGCGTCGCTTTGCCCGTACGCCGGAACAGATGGCGGGCATCGCCGTTGGTGTAGGTATGATAGCGGTTACAGGTGGACTGACCTTCTCAGCCTTTTATGATACCCCGGCAGGGCCATCCGTAGTGCTGTGTGCCGCGCTGCTGTTTATCTTCAGTATGATGAAAAAGCAGGCAAGCTAAGCGTGTGTTGCCCGGTGGCGCTGCGCTTACCGGGCCTACAAAATCGCCCAGGTCTGATGAGCGCAGCGACTTCAGGCGCTAAGGCATCTCTGGCGGCGTGATCCCGAAATGGTTCCAGGCGCGCACCGTTGCCATACGCCCACGCGGCGTGCGCTGCAAAAAACCTTGCTGAATCAGATACGGCTCCAGCACATCCTCAATGGTTTCACGCTCTTCGCCAATCGCCGCCGCCAGGTTATCCAGGCCGACCGGTCCACCGAAGAATTTATCAATAACCGCCAGCAGCAGCTTGCGATCCATATAGTCAAACCCTTCCGCATCGACGTTCAGCATATCCAGCGCCTGCGCGGCAATTTCCGCTGAAATAGCCCCGTCATGCTTCACCTCGGCGAAATCACGCACACGTCTGAGCAGGCGGTTGGCTATACGCGGCGTACCGCGCGCCCGACGCGCCACTTCCAGCGCGCCGTCATCGCTCATCTCAAGCCCCATGTGCCTTGCGCTGCGCCCGACGATGTGCTGCAGATCGGGCACCTGGTAGAACTCCAGGCGCTGCACAATACCAAAACGGTCGCGTAGCGGCGAGGTCAGCGAACCTGCTCGCGTCGTCGCGCCAATGAGCGTAAACGGCGGCAGATCGATCTTAATTGAACGTGCAGCAGGCCCTTCGCCAATCATAATATCCAACTGATAATCTTCCATCGCCGGATAGAGTACCTCTTCCACCACCGGTGAAAGCCGGTGAATCTCATCAATAAACAGCACATCATGCGGTTCAAGATTGGTGAGCATAGCCGCCAGATCGCCTGCTTTTTCCAGCACCGGGCCGGACGTGGTTCGGAGATTGACGCCCATTTCATTGGCAACGATATTCGCCAGAGTCGTCTTACCTAACCCTGGCGGGCCGAAAATCAGCAAGTGATCTAGTGCGTCGCCACGCAGTTTTGCCGCCTGAATAAAGATCTCCATCTGGGAGCGCACCTGCGGTTGGCCGACATATTCCGCCAATAACTTCGGGCGAATGGCGCGATCGGCGACGTCTTCTGCGATCGTGGCGCCTGCTGAAATCAGGCGATCTGCTTCTATCATCCTTTACCTCATAACGCGGCGCGTAACGCGTCGCGAATCAGTGTTTCACTGCTTGCATCCGGACGGGCGATCTTGCTTACCATCCGACTGGCTTCTTGCGGTTTATAACCCAGCGCCACCAGCGCAGCAACTGCTTCTTGTTCTGCATCTTCCGAGGTTGGGCTGGCCGGCGACGTCAATACCAGATCGACCGCTGGCGTAAAGAGATCGCCATGTAGCCCTTTAAAGCGGTCTTTCATTTCGACAATCAGCCTTTCGGCGGTTTTCTTGCCGATACCCGGCAGCTTCACCAGTGCGCCAAGCTCTTCGCGCTCAACCGCATTGACGAACTGCTGCGCCGACATGCCGGAGAGAATCGCCAGCGCCAGCTTAGGCCCGACGCCATTCGTTTTAATTAGCTCTTTAAACAGCGTGCGCTCTTGCTTATTGTTGAATCCGTACAGCAACTGCGCATCTTCACGCACCACAAAGTGGGTGAAGACGATTGCCTCCTGCCCGGCCTCCGGCAGCTCGTAAAAGCAGGTCATAGGCATATGTACTTCATAGCCTACGCCCCCTGTCTCCAGCAGCACGATCGGGGGTTGTTTTTCGAGAATAATGCCTCTGAGTCTGCCTATCACATGACGCTCCTGCGTAAAGGGCTGAAAAGATAATGCACTATCATAAAAAAAGACTGGATGTTTATCCAGATGAAAAACACGTATCCCGATATTTCTCTACTCCGACAACCCGCGATGGTTAACGACGGGTACGCTCCCCGCTGCGTACAAAATAAGTCGTACACTCATTGACAACTTTTTGCGTCCTACGCGAACAACTTTTTGCCAACATGCCGTGGCGCACGTTCGGTAGTCTTCAATAATGAGTATCCTGATAACACTAATAATGTATCCAGTACGAATGCCAACAGCGGAACATCGGGCCTCCAAAAAAACAGACCCGAGAATAGATTTAATAATATTAACCACTAGCGCTGAATTTAATCGCATGTTGTTTTATCGTCGCGCGCAACAGATTTTAATTCGCCATGACACAATAAATATTGTACAAACTCATTTTTCATGCCATCGAAATTCACGGCTGGCATCCCTTCTGAATAACTATAATAAATATTCACATACTCTTCGCTACTAAAAAGTGCCTGTCGTTTTGCTGCTAACCCACGGCCTTTTGCTGCAATATACTGGAAGCAGTGGCCGCTGGCGCCACAGCTCCGCCCATCATCAACAATATATATATCGGCAGCGTTAAACAGCTGTTCCAGCCAGCACTGGCGAATCGTTCCGGCCGCACAAACCAAAAATAATGATGCGCTAATCATCCACCCGGATTTTTTTACCGATGTCATAGCCAGGAAAGCCATAAAGCACGCTGCCTGCAGGCACAAAACCAGTTCTTTATTCCCGGCAACCAAATGCCACTGGTTAAATACTAAGGTAATGAAAACTGAACTCAATGTTGCCAACAGTCTGGTCCTGAACCGCCTGGCAGGGAGAAGCAAAAATAATAATGAAATCGTCCCTGGCTTTAATAAAAAAACAACAGTATTAGCCTCTGCCATATCAATACTCAAACAATAACAAAAACTAATAAACAGATGAAAGATAATAGCAACAAAAATATAAGAAAAATAAAATACCCAACCTATTCTCATTGGTTTATCATCAACCACGTCATACTCCCTGTCAATATGAGAGATCAGATGATGAGAAATTTACCACCTTAATCCCCCCCAAATATATTTGCGACATTAATTCCAATAAATGAAATATTCACCATACATATTTCGATGACACTAAGGCTTGTCATTTATCTGGTATAATGCTAACTACCCTGTAGAATAAATAAAAGGAATTTATTTCAAATAATGGAATGCAGAGATGAAAAAACATTATTCTGTCCAATATGAAACCGGGGATATCGTCTTTACCTGTATAGGTGCCGCGCTTTTCGGCCAGATATCCACCGCTTCACAGTGCTGGAGCAACCATGTTGGGATTATTATTGGTCATAATGGTGATGACTATCTGGTGGCGGAAAGTCGCGTCCCCCTCTCAACCGTCACCACGCTGTCACTGTTTATACAACGTTCAGCCGGACAACGTTACGCGGTTCGTCGCCTGTGCGGCGGCCTGACGGTCGAACAGAAACTCGCCATCATGGAA
The DNA here is from genome assembly GCF_046548235.1 of Salmonella sp. SAL4457. Taxonomy (NCBI): domain Bacteria; kingdom Pseudomonadati; phylum Pseudomonadota; class Gammaproteobacteria; order Enterobacterales; family Enterobacteriaceae; genus Salmonella; species Salmonella sp. SAL4457. Next base: position 398,410 of record NZ_JBGDZO010000001.1, on the reverse strand, counting down.
CAGGTTCCCGCCCGGCTGAATAAGTTTTATCACACGGGGTTTAAATATGAGTCATCGCGCCAGTTCTGCTCGAAATTTGTGTTTGATATCTATAAAGAAGCATTGTGTATTCCGGTAGGCGATATTGAGACATTCGAAGAATTGCTTCACAGTAATCCTGATGCGAAACTCGCCTTCTGGAAGTTCTGGTTTTTAGGTTCAATCCCGTGGGATCGTAAGACGGTGACGCCCGCCAGCCTGTGGCAACATCCCAATTTAGAATTAATTAGCGCCTGTGGAATTGAAACCCCTCAACGCGAGGCTGAGGGAGAATGATTTAGCGCAACCTTCCCCGCGCCAGATTGAGTCGGCTCTCGCTCATTTGCATCGCGTTCTGGCTAACGTGGCAATGCGTAATGGCGATAGCCAGCGCATCTGCGGCATCGGCCTGCGGGTTAGCGGGGAGCTTTAGCAACGTACGAACCATATGCTGTACCTGGCTTTTTTCCGCGCTACCAATACCGACGACGGTTTGCTTCACCTGACGCGCCGCGTATTCAAACACGGGCAGTTCCTGGTTGACCGCGGCGACAATCGCGACGCCGCGCGCCTGTCCCAGCTTGAGGGCTGAGTCGGCATTTTTCGCCATAAACACCTGTTCGATAGCAAAATAGTCCGGCTGGAACTGCGTGATGATTTCCGTCACGCCTGCGTATATGAGCTTCAAACGAGACGGCAAATCATCAACTTTGGTGCGAATACATCCGCTGCCCAGATAGGTGAGTTGTCTGCCTACCTGACGGATAACGCCATAACCGGTAATGCGCGAGCCGGGGTCAATACCGAGAATAATCGACACGCTATACCCCCTGCCCGCCGGCGTTTAACAGCACCATTACAGGGTCGCCGCCACCTCATCAGAGATCTCACCGTTATGGTAGACTTCCTGAACATCGTCACAGTCTTCCAGCATATCGATCAGACGTAGCAGTTTCGGCGCGGTTTCCGCATCCATATCCGCTTTGGTTGACGGGATCATGGACACTTCGGCGCTGTCCGCTTTCAGACCCGCCGCTTCCAGCGCGTCACGCACTTTGCCCATCTCTTCCCAGGCAGTGTAAACATCAATCGCGCCATCATCATAGGTCACAACATCTTCCGCACCGGCTTCCAGAGCAGCTTCCATGATGGTATCTTCATCGCCTTTCTCAAAGGAGATGACCCCTTTCTTACTGAACAGGTACGCCACTGAGCCATCGGTACCCAGATTACCACCGCACTTGCTGAAAGCATGACGCACTTCCGCTACGGTACGGTTACGGTTGTCACTCAGACACTCAATCATAATGGCCGTGCCGCCAGGACCATAACCTTCATAGATGATGGTTTCCATGTTCGAGTCTTCATCACCACCCACACCGCGAGCGATGGCACGGTTCAGAGTGTCGCGGGTCATGTTGTTGGCCAGCGCTTTATCTACAGCCGCGCGCAGACGCGGGTTGGCATCCGGATCGCCGCCGCCCAATTTAGCTGCCGTTACCAGTTCACGAATAATTTTAGTGAAGATTTTACCGCGCTTGGCATCCTGCGCAGCTTTACGATGTCTGGTGTTGGCCCATTTACTATGACCTGCCATAAATATTTCCTCAAAAAAAGCGCGCCTTTTCAGGCGACGTTAATGACAAACTCTTCAATCGCTTGCCGGTTACTCCAGGACTTGGTAAGCGCCGCCGCGTCAGGCGCATCAAGCCACTGGTACGTCAGATGTTCAGTGAATATCACCTGCCGCTCATGCGGTAACGCAAGGCAGAACCAGAATTCTGTATTATGCATGACGCCCGGCGCATAGCGATGACGTAAATGTGAAAAAATTTCAAACTCCACCGTACGTTGGCAGTCGATTAAGGTCAGTTGCTCTGCCGCAACATCAATCGTGACCTCCTCTTTGACTTCACGTACGGCGGCCTGCAACGCGGTCTCCCCTTCTTCTATGCTGCCAGTCACTGACTGCCAAAAATCCGGGTCATCGCGTCGCTGCAACATTAGCACCCGTTTCGTATCCTGCGCGAAAATAACCACCAGGACCGAAACGGGGCGCTTGTACACTTTATCCTTCACGCGACCTCGTTGTTGGCTGTTGGGTGACGGATGAGACTCGCCCTTGCGGGCCGCCGCGATATCACGCGAATGATGTCGTGTACATTGTTCATATCAGTTATTCTCGGCTTTCTTTACAACCTGAATCCCCAACTCCGTCAACGCTGCCTGGTTGGCGAAACTCGGCGCTTCGGTCATCAGACACGCGGCGGCGGTCGTTTTCGGGAAGGCGATAACATCACGAATATTGTCGGTGCCGGTCAACAGCATGGTCAGACGGTCCAGACCAAACGCCAGGCCCGCATGCGGCGGCGTACCGTATTTCAACGCATCCAACAGGAAGCCGAACTTCTCGCGCTGCTCCTGCTCATTGATACCGAGAATACCAAATACGGTTTGCTGCATTTCACCGTTGTGAATACGCACCGAACCGCCGCCCACTTCATAGCCGTTAATCACCATATCGTAAGCGTTAGCGACGGCTTCTTCCGGCGCAGTTTTCAGTTCAGACGCCGTCATGTCACGCGGGGCGGTGAACGGATGGTGCATCGCGGTCAGACCGCCTTCGCCGTCGTCTTCAAACATCGGGAAGTCAATCACCCACAGCGGCGCCCATTTGTCTTCGTCGGTCAGGCTCAGGTCTTTGCCCAGTTTCAGACGCAGCGCGCCCAGCGCATCGGCAACCACTTTTTTGTTATCTGCGCCGAAGAAGATCATGTCGCCGTCCTGCGCGCCGGTACGTTCAAGGATAGCGTCGACGATGTCGGCGGTCAGGAACTTGGCCACCGGACTGTTAATCCCGTCCAGACCTTTCGCGCGCTCGTTAACTTTGATATACGCCAGGCCTTTCGCGCCGTAGATCTTAACAAAGTTACCGTAATCGTCGATCTGCTTACGGCTAAGCTGCGCCCCGCCAGGCACACGCAGCGCTGCCACGCGGCCTTTCGGATCGTTAGCCGGGCCCGCGAAGACCGCGAACTCTACCGATTTCAGCAGGTCAGCGACATCTACCAGTTCCATCGGGTTACGCAGGTCTGGTTTGTCGGAACCGTAACGACGTTCCGCTTCGGCAAACGTCATGACCGGGAAATCCCCCAGATCCACGCCTTTCACTTCCAGCCATAAATGGCGCACCAGCGCTTCCATCACTTCGCGCACCTGTGGCGCGGTCATGAAGGAGGTCTCGACGTCGATCTGAGTAAACTCCGGCTGACGGTCAGCACGTAAGTCTTCATCACGGAAGCATTTGACTATCTGATAGTAACGGTCGAAACCGGACATCATCAGGAGCTGTTTGAACAGCTGCGGCGACTGCGGCAGCGCGTAGAATTTACCTTTGTGCACGCGCGAAGGCACCAGATAGTCGCGCGCGCCTTCCGGCGTGGCTTTGGTCAGCATCGGCGTTTCAATATCAAGGAAACCGTGATCGTCCATAAAACGACGCACCAGGCTGGTAATTTTGGCGCGAGTTTTCAGGCGCTGCGCCATTTCCGGACGACGCAAATCCAGATAGCGGTACTTGAGACGCGCCTCTTCGGTATTAACGTGGTTAGCGTCAAGCGGCAGTGAGTCTGCGCGGTTGATGATAGTGAGAGAGGACGCCAGCACTTCAATTTCGCCGGTCGCCATATCCGCATTGACGTTTTTCGCGTCACGCGCACGCACGGTGCCCGTAACTTGAATGCAGAACTCATTACGCAGTTCAGAGGCCAGCTTTAACGCGTCCGCACGATCCGGATCGAAGAACACCTGCACAATACCTTCGCGGTCGCGCATATCGATAAAGATCAGGCTGCCAAGATCACGACGACGGTTGACCCAACCACACAGAGTCACCTGCTGCCCCACGTGGGACAGACGTAGCTGTCCGCAATATTCTGTACGCATGAGATATCCCTTAACTTAGCCGCAGGCGGATTGTTGCCTGCCATGCAGGCGACGAAGTCGCAGCTTTAGCTGTATGTCACAACTGGATGAAAAAAGGCGGCTATTATACTGGAAATTCTGCCGCACGATAAGAGTCAATCCAGCATGGGAGCGATAACTTGCCCGTTTCATGCGGTATCGACACTTGGTTCATACTGACTGTACCCGGGTTTTTCACGCGGGTATTGCGTATGCTCACAAAAATTAACAATATTTGTCACCGCTTTCCTCTTTAATCGCGCTTAAGGTGTAGTGAAATACGCTATTTTTAGGAGAGTGATTATCATGCTGAAACTCAACGCGACCACAACCGCCCTGGTGGTTATTGATTTACAGGAAGGAATTCTTCCGTTTGCCGGCGGCCCGTATACGGCAAATGAGGTGGTCGCCCGCGCCGCGCGGCTGGCGGAAAAGTGTCGTGCCAACGGCTCGCCCGTGGTTATGGTACGCGTCGGATGGTCTGATGATTATGCCGAAGCGTTAAAACAACCCGTGGATGCCGCAACGCCTGCGCACGCGTTGCCGGAAAACTGGTGGACCTGGCCTACGGCATTGGGTAAAAAGGACAGCGATCTGGAAGTGACTAAACGCCAGTGGGGCGCGTTTTACGGCACCGATCTGGAATTACAGCTTCGCCGCCGGGGTATCGACACCATCATATTGTGCGGGATCTCAACCAATATCGGCGTCGAATCCACAGCGCGTAACGCCTGGGAGTTGGGATTTAACCTTATTATTGCCGAAGATGCCTGTAGCGCCGCCAGCAGTGAGCAGCATCAGAGCAGTATGACGCATATTTTCCCGCGCATTGGCCGGGTACGCAGCGTAGAGGATATTTTAAACGCCTTATGATCTACATTGGCTTGCCGCAATGGTCGCACCCGAAATGGGCGCGGCTCGGCATCACCAGTCTGGAAGAGTATGCCCGCCACTTTAACTGCGTGGAGGGCAACACCACGCTTTACGCGCTGCCGAAAGCGGAAATTGTCGATCGCTGGTATGCGCAAACTACGGACGATTTCCGTTTTTGCTTTAAATTTCCCGCGACCATTTCTCACCAGGCCGCGCTGCGCCATTGCGACGATCTGGTACAGGCGTTTTTTACCCGCCTGGCGCCGCTGGAAACGCGTATTGGCCAATACTGGCTGCAGTTGCCCGCCGCCTTTGGACCGCGCGATCTCCCCGCCTTATGGCAGTTTCTTGATGCGCTCCCCGCCACGTTTACCTATGGCGTAGAAGTTCGTCATCCGTGTTTTTTTGACAAAGGTGAGGATGAACAGCGGCTCAATCGCGGGTTACACGCGCGCGGCGTAAACCGCGTGATCCTGGATAGTCGTCCGGTACATGCCGCCCATCCCCACAGCGAGGCCGTCCGCGACGCGCAGCGAAAAAAACCCAAAGTCCCGGTACATGCGGTCGTGACGGCCAGCCATCCGATGGTGCGTTTTATCGGTAGCGATAATATGGCGCAAAACCGTGAGTTTTTCGCCGCCTGGTTGCAGAAACTCCCGCAGTGGCGGCAGACCACCACGCCTTTTCTGTTTTTACATACTCCGGATATCGCGCAGGCGCCGGAACTGGTGAATACGCTTTGGCATGATTTACGCAGCGTCTTACCGGAAATCGGCACTGCTCCGTCCATTCCACAGCAATCTTCTCTTTTCTGAAAATGCCCCCTATCATAGACAGTGCCATCAGCCATTTTAAAAGGGAGTTTGTATGGTAAGCGCGCTGTATGCCGTTTTGGGTGCGTTATTATTAATGAAGTTCTCTTTTAATGTCGTTCGCTTGCGAATGCAGTACCGTGTCGCCTATGGCGACGGCGGTTTTAGCGAATTGCAAAGCGCCATCCGTATTCATGGCAACGCGGTGGAATATATTCCTGTCGCGCTGGTGCTGCTGCTGTTTATGGAAATGAACGGCGCCGAAACGTGGATGGTGCATATCTGCGGCATCATTTTAATCGCCGGTCGGCTGATGCATTATTACGGTTTTCACCACCGCCTGTTCCGCTGGCGGCGGGCGGGGATGAGCGCGACCTGGTGCGCATTGTTGCTGATGGTGCTGGCAAACCTGTGGTATATGCCCTGGGAGTTGGTTTTCTCCCTGTATTAGCGCACAATATGCGCCTTTATTTTTCCCGGATGTATACGTTATGTCTCACCGCGACACGCTTTTTTCTGCGCCTATCGCCCGTCTCGGCGACTGGACTTTTGATGAACGAGTAGCCGAAGTTTTCCCCGACATGATTCAGCGTTCGGTACCAGGCTACTCCAACATCATCTCCATGATCGGCATGTTGGCTGAACGCTTTGTGCAGCCGAACACGCAGGTCTACGATCTGGGCTGCTCGCTGGGCGCCGCGACGCTGTCTGTTCGGCGTAATATCCGCCATGAGCATTGTCGCATTATCGCCGTCGATAACTCCCCGGCCATGATTGAACGCTGCCGCCGTCATATTGATGCGTATAAAGCGCCTACGCCGGTTGAAGTCGTTGAAGGCGATATCCGCGATATCACTATTGAAAACGCCTCGATGGTGGTGCTGAATTTTACCCTGCAATTCCTTGAACCTGCCGAACGCCAGGCATTGCTGGATAAGATTTACCTGGGGTTGAATCCCGGCGGCGCGCTGGTACTGTCGGAAAAATTTAGCTTTGAAGACGCGAAAGTGGGCGAGCTGTTATTCAACATGCACCACGATTTTAAACGCGCGAATGGGTACAGCGAACTGGAGATCAGCCAGAAGCGCAGTATGCTGGAAAACGTGATGCTCACCGACTCGGTGGAAACACATAAATCGCGCTTGCGTAAGGCGGGTTTCGAACACAGTGAACTGTGGTTCCAGTGCTTCAATTTCGGGTCGCTTGTCGCGTTAAAAGCCGGAGCTGCCGCATGATCGAGTTTGGTAACTTTTATCAGCTCATTGCTAAAAATCATCTCTCCCACTGGCTGGAAACATTGCCCGCGCAGATTGCCGCCTGGCAACGCGAGCAGCAGCATGGCTTGTTTAAACAGTGGTCGAACGCGGTAGAATTTTTACCGGAAATGACGCCCTGGCGGCTGGATTTACTGCACAGCGTCACGGCGGAAAGCGAAACGCCGCTCAGCGAAGGTCAGCTAAAGCGTATTGATACATTGCTGCGTAATCTGATGCCGTGGCGTAAAGGCCCGTTCTCGCTTTATGGCGTAGATATTGACACCGAATGGCGCTCCGACTGGAAGTGGGATCGCGTACTGCCGCATCTGTCAGATTTAACCGGCCGGACGATCCTTGATGTCGGCTGCGGCAGCGGCTATCACCTGTGGCGGATGATTGGCGCGGGCGCACATCTGGCGGTCGGCATCGATCCTACACAGCTTTTCCTCTGCCAGTTTGAGGCGGTGCGTAAACTGTTGGGTAACGATCAGCGCGCGCATCTGCTGCCGTTGGGCATTGAACAACTCCCGGCGCTGAAAGCATTTGATACCGTCTTCTCGATGGGGGTGCTTTATCACCGTCGCTCGCCGCTGGAGCATCTGTGGCAGTTAAAAGATCAGTTGGTCAACGAGGGTGAACTGGTACTGGAAACGCTGGTCGTCGACGGCGACGAAAATACCGTACTGGTGCCGGGTGACCGCTACGCGCAGATGCGTAACGTCTATTTTATTCCTTCCGCGCCGGCATTAAAAAAATGGCTGGAAAAATGCGGCTTTATTGATGTGCGTATCGCTGACGTTTGCGTCACCACCACCGAAGAGCAGCGCCGTACCGAATGGATGGTTACCGAGTCGCTGGCCGATTTTCTTGACCCGAACGATCGCAGCAAGACGGTGGAAGGCTACCCCGCCCCGCAGCGCGCGGTGCTGATTGCGCGTAAACCGTGATGGATTGCCGAATGACCGTTACGTATAGCACCGTTTCTCCAAAATAGTTCAAGTTGCAGCAAGGCGGCAACGCAGCAAATCCCCGGGAACGTAGGTAGCTACGTGACCGGGGTGCGCGAGGCGGCCAACGCTGCTGCGGCTTGAAATATGAAGGAGAAAAAAAGGCCCCTGTTGAATTGGCAGGGGCCTGGTACGAGCAAGCATCATATTGGGCGACATGATGCAACGGTAAAAATCATTTGGCCTGATGGCGAACAATGATTCCTTTCATTTCAGCGACCGCCGCACCCTCTACCCTATAGCGAGAATACTCGTCCGCCTGTATATCGGCAGACATCGATAACCCCTGATTGCGATAGCGCATCGGCGAAGGCAGTAAGACTCCGGCGGAACTGTGTACTTCCCGTACTCCGGCATCGAGGAAATTCTGCAGGTTATTTGCACGAACCCCCGCACCAGCCATAATGATTGGAGCATCCCCCTGGGCAATAAGTTCCATAATTATTGATAAACCTTGCGCCGCATCGGCTTTTTGTCCGGAAGTCAGTACTCTTGCTACGCCTGCGTCAGCCAGATTCTTTAGCGCATTGAAGGGATTAGCGCACATATCGAAGGCGCGGTGGAATGTCACCGCCAGCGGCCCGGCCGCCGCCATTATTTTTTCCATTCGCGACATATCGACATCCCCATCAACGGTCAACACGCCAGTAACCAGCCCGGGAAAACCCAACTCTCTGACGAGGCGAATATCTTCCAGCATGGCGGCAAATTCGCCGTCAGTGTAATAAAAATCCCCGCCGCGAGGACGAATAATCGGATGTACGGGAATCGTAATATGCTCGCGTACGCTGCGTAAGACGCCGAAAGAAGGCGTAAGCCCCCCTTCTTTCGGCGCGGCGCACAGTTCGATACGATCCGCACCGTTTCGCTGCGCGGTGAGCGCGCATTCCATGCTGTAACAACAGATCTCAAGTAACGCCATATTCACTCCGCTCGGCAGGTTAATGGGCCGCCTGTTCGCTGGCGACAATCGCTTCAATCGACCATGGATGAAATTTTACCGTGATGCGGCCATCGGTCACGGCCAGCGTAGGGTTTGGCAAACGTTCATGCTCGCCCTGTGGCGAACTGGTTTTAACCACTATCCCCGGCTGACTAAGCCCCTCATCCGACAACAACGCCAGGGCCCTCGCGTTCAAGGTCTCCGGCTCGCCGGGCAGCACGATTTCAATATGCTCCCACCCCTCGTGTGGATAGCGTTTTTCTCCCGGCCACGGTAATTCGATAACAGAAAACCGCCAGTGTTCCACACATACCGGTTCATGCAGTTTAAACAGACAAATCGGCCTGCCGTTGATGATATTTTCCGACAGTAGCTCACCGCATTGTTCAAAACCGCGACGCCAACGCTCCGCCGTCGTATTCTGGTGACAGCGCAATGAAATGTGATCGGCCTCAAGGGCGCTAATCTGCAGACCAAGGCGAGTGGAAAGTTCTCTGAACGCCAGAGTGAATCGCGGTAAATCTGCGGAAATATCATGCAGTTCATCAATGTGTTGCCAGTTCGCCATATCAGGACGCTCTTCTTGCTGTGAAAACCGCTAATTTACGCTGTTGCGCCCCGGCAACCAACCTTTGATTTGATTGGGCGTTTATTGAATGCTTATGCAGATTATTGTTGCGTATATTTCAGGCGACGCGCCGCGCGCGCAATGCTGACGCCAACGGGCATTTGCAGTATACTCCCGCCCTAATTCTTAAACTGGCGCGGGCAATACAGTCCGCTTCATAAACGTAAGGTATTCCGGTGAATATTCAGGCTCTTCTCTCAGAAAAAGTTAGTCAGGCCATGATTGCTGCAGGCGCGCCTGCAGATTGCGAGCCCCAAGTTCGTCAGTCAGCCAAAGTTCAGTTCGGCGACTATCAGGCCAACGGCATGATGGCAGTTGCGAAAAAACTGGGTATGGCCCCCCGACAACTTGCAGAGCAGGTGCTGACTCATCTGGATCTCAGCGGCATCGCCAGCAAGGTTGAAATCGCCGGCCCTGGCTTTATCAATATTTTCCTCGAACCGGCTTTTCTCGCTGAACAGGTGCAACAGGCGCTGACCTCCGATCGTCTGGGCGTTTCTCAGCCGACTCGTCAGACGATTGTCGTCGACTACTCCGCGCCCAACGTCGCGAAAGAGATGCACGTCGGTCATCTACGCTCCACGATTATCGGCGATGCGGCAGTGCGCACGCTGGAGTTTCTGGGCCATCATGTTATTCGCGCTAACCACGTCGGCGACTGGGGCACCCAGTTCGGTATGCTTATCGCCTGGCTGGAAAAACAGCAGCAGGAAAACGCGGGCGACATGGCGCTGGCGGATCTCGAAGGATTCTACCGCGATGCGAAAAAGCATTATGACGAAGATGAAGCGTTTGCCGAGCGCGCGCGTAACTACGTCGTCAAATTGCAGAGCGGTGATACCTATTTCCGTGAGATGTGGCGTAAGCTGGTTGATATCACCATGACGCAAAACCAGATCACCTATGATCGTCTGAACGTCACTCTGACGCGTGACGATGTGATGGGCGAAAGTCTGTATAATCCGATGCTGCCGGGCATCGTCGCCGATCTGAAAGCCAAAGGCCTGGCGGTTGAAAGCGAAGGCGCAACGGTGGTTTTCCTTGATGAGTTTAAAAACAAAGAAGGCGATCCGATGGGCGTCATTATTCAGAAGAAAGATGGCGGTTATCTGTATACCACTACCGATATCGCCTGCGCCAAATACCGTTACGAAACGCTGCACGCCGACCGCGTGCTCTACTACATTGACTCCCGTCAGCACCAGCACCTGATGCAGGCCTGGACCATTGTGCGTAAAGCCGGTTATGTGCCGGATTCCGTTCCGCTGGAACACCACATGTTCGGCATGATGTTGGGTAAAGACGGTAAACCGTTTAAAACTCGCGCGGGCGGTACGGTGAAACTGGCGGACCTGCTGGATGAGGCGCTGGAGCGCGCGCGTCGTCTGGTGGCGGAGAAGAACCCGGATATGCCGGCTGACGAGCTGGAAAAACTGGCTAACGCCGTCGGTATTGGCGCGGTGAAATACGCCGATCTGTCAAAAAACCGCACCACTGACTATATCTTCGACTGGGATAATATGTTGGCTTTCGAAGGCAATACCGCTCCTTATATGCAGTATGCCTATACGCGTGTGCTGTCTGTTTTCCGTAAAGCGGATATCGACGAGCAGGCGCTGGCGAGCGCGCCGGTTATCATTAGCGAAGATCGCGAAGCGCAGCTCGCCGCCCGTCTGCTGCAGTTTGAAGAAACCCTGACGGTGGTCGCGCGTGAAGGTACGCCGCACGTCATGTGCGCGTATCTGTATGACGTCGCCGGGCTGTTCTCCGGCTTCTACGAGCACTGCCCTATTCTCAGCGCCGAGAATGACGCGGTTCGCAATAGCCGCTTAAAACTGGCGCAACTGACGGCGAAGACGCTGAAACTGGGTCTGGATACGTTGGGTATCGAAACCGTAGAACGCATGTAAACGCGCCGTCGTTAACATCATCAGGCCTGACTCCGGGTAACGGACTCAGGCCTTTTTATTGCCACAGCGGTATATCTGTAACAAATCACAAGGAATGACACATTTCTATAGAGAGATGGAACATCTTTTACCTGTGCTGGCGCTGACCGCCCCGTATCATTAGGCGGCGGATTGTTCAGGTACAGGTAATGACTTTTAAAGACTTTGATGCGGAAGAGAAACTCTTCCTGAGACGTGTGATTGTGGCGTTTGGTGTAGTGGTTGTCTGCTTTGGTATCCTGATCTTCAACCTCTATAACTTGCAAATCCGCCAGCACCACTACTACACCACCCGTTCGAATGAGAACGATATCAAGATGCTACCCGTCGCGCCCACGCGCGGCATCATTTACGATCGCAACGGCATTCCGCTGGTGCGTAACGTAACCTGGTATGATATCGCGGTTACGCCCTATAAAATTGCCGATATGGATGCGCTGCTAAAACAGCTCACCCCTATTGTTGATCTCTCCCCCGATGATATCGCCGACTTTCGCCATGCGCTAAAATCCAGTAGCCGCTATCGTCCGGTGGTGCTCAAAAACGCGCTAACGGATGTTGAAATCGCACGCTTTGCGGTCAATCAGTTTCATTTCAACGGCGTCACGATCAATAGCTATCAGGATCGGCAGTATCCTTACGGCGCGGAGCTGGCGCATGTTCTCGGTTACGTGTCAAAGATAAACGATAACGACCTTAAAGCGCTGGATAAAAAAGGGCTGGCAGAGAATTACGCGGCGGACCATAACATCGGTAAACAGGGGATTGAGCGTTACTACGAAAACGATCTTCATGGTAAAACCGGTTATCAGGAGGTCGAGGTGGATAATCACGGGCGTATTGTCCGCCTGCTGAAAGACGTTCCTCCCATCGCGGGTAAGAACATTCACCTGACGCTGGATCTCCATTTACAAGAGTACATTGAAAGTTTGCTGGCCGGGCAGCGTGCTGCCGTACTGGTTGAAGATCCGCACGATGGTTCAGTGCTGGCGATGGTATCTATGCCCAGCTACGACCCGAACCCCTTTGTAAAAGGCATTAGCTATCAGGATTACGGCAAACTGCTGCACGATAAAAATCTGCCGCTGATCAACCGCGTGACGCAAGGGCTTTATCCCCCGGCGTCAACGGTTAAACCCTATATGGCGATGTCCGCGCTGTTATGCGGGATTATTACGCCGCAAACCACCTTCTTTGGCGCGCCAACCTGGACGCTTCCCGGCACGCAGCGGCATTACCGGGACTGGAAAAAAACCGGACACGGTATGCTGGATGTCACTAAAGCGATTGAGGAATCTGCGGATACCTTTTTCTATCAGGTCGCTTATATGATGGGTATTGACCGTATCGACACGATGTTGTCTCAGTTCGGCTATGGCAAACCGACGGGCATCGACCTAAATGAAGAGTATGACGGGCTGCTTCCCAGTCGCGCATGGAAACAGCGGGTCCATAAAAAAGCCTGGTATCAGGGCGATACCATTTCTGTCGGCATCGGCCAGGGTTACTGGATTGCCACCCCCATCCAGATGGTTAAAGCGATGGTGGCGCTCATCAACAACGGTAAGGTGATTGCCCCTCACCTGTTACTCAATGAAGAGAGCGGCAAAACGGTGGTTCCGTATCGTCCTTCCGGAACAGCGGCACAGATAGCCGATCCGGCGTCGCCATACTGGGGACTGGTGCGTCAGGCGATGTATGGCATGGCGAATGCACCCAATGGAACGGGCTATAAGTTCTTTCACACCGCGCCCTACGGCATTGCGGCCAAAAGCGGCACGTCGCAGGTATTTAGCCTGAAAGAAAATCAGACCTACAACGCGAAAATGATCCCTATTCGCCTGCGCGATCATGTGTTTTATACCGCTTTTGCACCGTATAAAAACCCTAAGGTCGCTATTGCCTTGATTCTGGAAAACGGCGGAAGCGACGGCGTTACCGCCGCGCCCATCATGCGAAAAATCCTTGACCACCTGTTTGATCCACAGGCTGATACCACACAGCCGGATCAGGCGCCATAGTCAAATAAGCAAAGCGTCATCAGACAAGGATACGCCCGGAATATCCGCATACATCAGAAATAGTTACGCAGATATTCCGTCAAACACAGCATGGCCATCGCCTGCCCGTAAGGCATAGAGGTCAACGGAATATGACGGTAAAAATCGAGATCGTGGCCCATGCCAGTGCCAAATGACGTTTGCAGCAGTTCGCCTTCCGGCGAGATATGTTTCACTATCCCCCGAATAGCTTTTTCCGCCACCTGCGCATAGTGCCGTTCGACATAGCGTTTGCGCACCGCTTTAAGAATACCGTAGGCAAAACCCGCCGTCGCCGACGCCTCAAGATAAGAGTGCGGATCGTCAAGCAGCGTATGCCACAAACCGCTTTCATCCTGACATTTCGCCAGCGCGGCGATCTGCGCATTCAGTACCTGGACCAGATAACGGCGCACGGCATTATTTTCCGGCAAGTCCAGCAGTTCAAGAAAATCCGGGATCACAATGGTCAGCCAGCTGTTGCCGCGCGCCCAGCGAGCGTTAGCGAAGTTATGATGACCGTCATAGCTCCAGCCGTGGAACCACAGCCCCGTCTCTTTATCCATCAAATTCTGCACGTGTAGCAGGAACTGATAGGTTGCCTCTTCCACATATTCCGGCCGGTTCAACAGTTTACCGATTTTCGCCAGCGGCAGCACCGTCATCATTAGCGTGTCGTCCCACATCTGCTGATGATTTTCCTCCGCCAGCGTGATGTGCTGCATTCCGCCGTGATCGGTACGGGGCATTTCATTCATCGCCCATTCGGCCCACGTTTCCAGCCACGGTAAATACGCTGGATTACGCGTCTCTTCATAGCGATACGCCAGCGTTAAAAACGGCGCCATCGTATTAACGTTTTTCGTCGTCGCGCCTTCCGCAAAACGATCGGCAAACCAGTCATCAATGATCTTACGCATCGTCTGGTCGCCGGTCTGTTGGTAATAGTGATACATTCCGTACAGGCCCACGCCGTGCGTCCACTCCCATCCGGCCCAGCCTTTAGTATCGATCACGCGTCCGTCGTCCAGTCGCAATAAAAATTCGCCTGTCTCATCTTTAATATTGACCAGGTTATGCGTCACCTTTTGCACCAGGGCTTTTAGTTCATCTCTGGCGATAAAATGCTCAGGCTGACGCAATAGCGGACTGTGTTTGACTGGATAAACCATCATTTGCTTAACCTCTGTGTAATGTCGAATTCAGTGCTGCGTGCAGTTTTACCGCCGACGCAGTCGATTCGCTACAGTAAAAGCTAAGCTGGGCGGAAACCTTTTTGTTTCTGCCATTGCCAGAGCGTAAATGGCAAAAACGCAAAGAGTCCGGCAACCTACCTCACCATTTTATAAAACAGCGTTTCTATTTATTCAAAAAGAGAGTCAGGTCTGCTACCTGGCAAAGAAAGGGGCGGTTAGCGGTAGTTCACAATCACCTGATTGCTCCGCACTTTTAACGCCGGGATAAGTCGGCCGCCGCCGGGGACTTCCCAGACAAAGCGGAGCGGCTCGACTGCGGGAACATGAGCAAAACCGTGGGTCGTGCCACTCTGACCATCAAGTTCTACGCAACGGGACTGGGAACATAAACGTACCCGTAATCCTGCGGGGGTCGGGCCATTCAGTTCATAACGCCAGGCGACCAGCGTCATCACACCGGAAACCGGCTGACGCGCCGACAATGGCGAAGACGATGCGGAAACACCCCGGTAATTTAAGGTTACACCCATACCGCTATCCTGCCACGCGCCTTCGCCTGCGGCCTGAACCGTCAGGGGAAAGAGCAACAACGCCAGCCATTTACGCATTATTTTCCTCCAATGGTCGCCGTCATGCGGATATGACGGTTATCGGAAAGCTCAAGGTTCGACAACACCACCAGCTGCGGTAAACTGCGCCGCAAAAAGCGGGACAATAATGGACGTAGCGCATGGTTAACCAGTAATACCGGCGGCGCGCCAAGCATCTCCTGGCGAGAAAGCGCCTCTTGCGTCTGCGCCAGCAGGCGATCCGCCAACCCAGGCTCAAGACCGCCGCCGCCCTGCAATGCCTGAAGCAGCAAACGCTCCAGCGCGGTATCCAGGCCAATCACCTGCACTTCTTCATTACCGGGGAACCACTGTTGCGTAATCGCTCGTCCTAATGCCACGCGTACCACGGCGGTTAATTCATGCGGATCGCTTTGTAACGGCGCATGTTCCGCCAGCGTTTCCAGAATGGTGCGCATATCGCGAATAGGGACTTTTTCCGCCAGTAAGTTTTGCAGGACTTTGTGTAAAGTCGTGAGGGTCACGACGCCGGGGACCAGATCTTCCGTGAGTTTAGGCATCTCCTGAGAGACACGATCCAACAGTTGCTGCGCTTCCTGGCGGCCAAACAGTTCGGCGGAGAATTGGCCAATCAAGTGGTTAAGGTGCGTCGCCACAACGGTACTGGCTTCCACGACGGTAAAGCCCTGAATTTGCGCCTGCTCTTTCAGGGCGCTTTCAATCCAGATGGCATCAAGGCCAAAAGCTGGATCGACGGTTTTCTCGCCCGGTAGCGTTCCCGCCGCCGTGCCGGGGTTAATAGCCAGCCAACGTCCCGGATAGGCGTCCCCGCTGCCAATCTCTACCCCTTTCATCAAAATACGGTAGCGCGCAGGCTGTAAATCCATATTGTCGCGAATATGGACAACTGGTGGCAGGAACCCCATATCCTGCGCGAATTTTTTACGAATGCTGCGAATACGTCCGAGCAATTCGCCATCCTGTTGAAAATCCACCATCGGGATCAGGCGGTAGCCCACTTCCATTCCCAGTGAATCCTCAAGCTGTACGTCATTCCAGGTGGCTTCGACCACCGAGTTATTTTCCGGCATTTTTACCGGCTGCGGCTCCTCCGGCGCTTTTTCTTCACGCCCGCGCAGCCACCATGCCAGGCCGAGCAAAGCGGCGGTAAAGAGTAAAAATACCAGGTTAGGCATTCCAGGCACCATGCCAAGCAGCCCCAGCACCGCCGCCGCCAGCAGCATTACCCTTGGATTACTGAACAGTTGGCCAACCATCTGCTCGCCTACATCCTGATCGGTACTGACGCGGGTCACAATGACGCCCGCCGCCGTGGAGATAACCAGCGCCGGGATCTGGGCGACCAGGCCGTCGCCAATGGTCAGCAGAGTGTAGCTTTCCGCCGCGCTGCCTATGCTCATTCCGTGCTGCAATACGCCGACCAGCAGCCCGCCGACCACGTTAATGACCATGATGAGAATACCGGCGATGGCGTCGCCGCGTACAAATTTACTTGCCCCGTCCATCGAACCGTAGAAGTCGGCTTCCTGAGTGACTTCCGAACGCCGTTTTTTGGCCTCGTCTTCACCAATCAGACCGGCATTAAGATCGGCGTCAATCGCCATTTGCTTACCGGGCATACCATCCAGCACAAAGCGCGCGCCGACTTCGGCAATACGTCCGGCGCCTTTGGTGATGACCATGAAGTTGATAATGACGAGGATGATAAAAACCACAATCCCGATCGCGAAGTTACCGCCGACCAGGAAATGACCGAACGCCTCCACCACCTTTCCCGCCGCCGCCGCGCCGGTATGCCCTTCCATCAAAATAATGCGCGTTGAGGCAACGTTAAGCGCCAGACGCAGTAGCGTGGTAAACAGCAGAATGGTTGGAAACGCGGCAAAATCCAGAGTGCGCTGGGTAAACATCGCCACCAGCAGCACCATGATCGATAGCGCAATATTAAAGGTAAACAATAAGTCGAGGATAAAAGCAGGCAGCGGCAGCACCATCATCGACAAAATCAGCAGAATGAGGATCGGCCCGGCAAGAATTTGCCATTGCGTCGATTTCAGGTTGCTGGGCAGGCGCAGCATCGCGACCAGATTAGCCATTAGTATTCTTCTCGTTCATAAAATCCAGCGCTTCTGGCACCGGAAGGTTCTCAGGTTGTGGAGGACGTTGCCCGCCCGCAAGCCGCCAGCGTTTAAGCTGCCAGACCCAGGCCAACACTTCCGCAACGGCAGCATATAACTGCCCGGGAATTTGCTGACCGATTTCGGCGTGGCGATATAATGCCCGCGCCAGCGGCGGCGCTTCTAAAGTGGGAACCCGATGTTCAGCGCCGATCTCGCGAATGCGCAGCGCTATTAATCCAGCCCCCTTCGCGACCACTTTCGGCGCGCTCATTTTGTTTTCGTCATACTGCAGCGCCACGGAATAGTGCGTCGGGTTAGTGACAATGACGTCCGCTTTCGGCACATCTTCCATCATGCGGCGCTGCGCGGCGGCGCGTTGCATCTGGCGAATTTTGCCCTTAACATGCGGATCGCCTTCGCTCTCTTTAAATTCGTCGCGAATGTCCTGCCGCGACATGCGTAATTTTTTCAGGTGGCTAAAGATCTGGAAAAACACGTCAAATCCCACCATCGGAATCACGCCCAGTACCACCAGTAACGCGCAGAGTCCAACCAGATCCAGCGCATTCCCCATTGCGACGATCGGCGACTCCGCCATCAGGCGCATCATTTGTGGCCAGTGATACCAGAGATAAAAGCCGGTAACGCAGCCGACCAGCGTGGATTTCAACACCGCTTTTAGCAGTTCCGCGCCGGTCTGCGCCGAAAACATGCGCTTAATTCCCGGCAGCGGGTTTAATTTAGAAAATTTTGGCTGTAGCGACTTACCGCTAAAAATCAGGCCGCCAAGCATAACCGGCGAGATAAGCGCCACCAGCACCACGCCCGCGATGAGCGGTAGCAACGCCATCATCGCCGCTTTAATCAGCAAAATTATCTGCCCCAGGATCAGGTTAGGATCGTTCACCATACGGTGATCGAAGTGCAGGCCTGCTGAGAGCATTCCCGCCAGTTGCCGCGCTAACGACTCGCCGCCGAACCAAATAATACAAACGCCCACCAGCAATATCAGCAGTGAGGTCAGTTCTCTGGAACGGGGGATCTGCCCTTCTTCCCGCGCTTTTTCAAGTCGGTGGGGTGTGGGGGCTTCTGTTTTGTCGTCGTCGCTCTCTTCTGCCACGCAGCAAACCCTGGATAGATTGATAAGCGAGAATGATGCCAGAACCGCTTTACGCCAATGGGCAGAGTAAGCGGTAAAAAAGGCGGGGTTTATGGCGTTAATAGAGATAGCCGGATACGATAAGAAAGTCTCGTATCCGGCCGGGTTGACGGATTCGAACCCGATAAGCGCAGCGCCATCAGGTCAAAAAAGCTTAAAACCCAAGACTGTCCAGCAGGTCGTCCACCTGATCCTGACTGGCGACGACGCCAGCTTT
Organism: Salmonella sp. SAL4457; assembly: GCF_046548235.1. Taxonomy (NCBI): domain Bacteria; kingdom Pseudomonadati; phylum Pseudomonadota; class Gammaproteobacteria; order Enterobacterales; family Enterobacteriaceae; genus Salmonella; species Salmonella sp. SAL4457. The sequence continues at coordinate 379,640 of NZ_JBGDZO010000001.1, read as the reverse complement.
CGAGGTATCCACCTGCGGGCCGTTGAGTAAGCTTTCGTTCTCGCGTTTTGGTCGTGCGCTCTGTTCCGGGATGTTTTCCAGCAGTACCATTAATAACTGGCGCTCAATCTCCTGAATCACGTCCATCATGCGTTTGATCACCTGACCCGTCAGATCCTGGAAATCCTGCGCCATCATGATGTCCAGCAGTTGCGCGTTAGTAAAGCTGGTATGGCCCGGGACATCCCTGAGAAACTGGCGCGTATCCGTCACCAGTTCACGGGCGTCGGCAAGCTCGATCGGATTGTCAAACCACTCGTCCCAACGTTGGGTTAGCGCTTTCGCCTCTTTCTCCATCGCATCCTGATGCGGCTGCGAGGCTTCGACACTGTTTAGCGCGCGTTCCGCCGCCTGCGCCGTCATCTGGACGACGTAATCCAGACGGTCGCGCGCATCAGGGATCGCCTCCGCCGCTTCGGCAATCGCCTGGTCCAGCCCCAGCTCACGCAGGCTGTCGCGCAGCATTCGGGTCAGACTACCGATGCGCGCAATGATGTCTCCTGCTGAACCTTCATCAGCAGGCTTGATAGATGGTTGCATCATCATCGCATCCTCACATGCCCAGTTTCTCAAAGATTTTGTTGAGCTTCTCTTCCAGAGTCGCTGCGGTGAACGGTTTTACGACATAACCGCTGGCGCCAGCCTGTGCGGCGGCGATAATATTCTCTTTTTTGGCTTCCGCCGTGACCATCAACACGGGTAACGCCGACATGGCGCTATCGGCGCGAATGGTTTTCAGCAGCTCCAGGCCATCCATGTTCGGCATGTTCCAGTCGGAGATAATAAAACCAAAGCCGCCCGCCTGGAGCTTGTTCAGCGCATCGACGCCGTCTTCGGCCTCTTCCACATTGTTAAATCCAAGCTCTTTTAAGAGGTTGCGCACGATACGACGCATGGTCGAAAAGTCATCCACAACCAAAAATTTAAGCTCTTTATCCGCCATAAAATACTACTCCTGGTTCAAATACGTATCGCCTGTCCGGCACTGATTTTCGCCAGCATCTGCTGGCTTACCTGGCTAAGATCGACCACTTCGCTTACGCCACCCATATTGATGGCCTCGCGCGGCATGCCGAACACCACACAACTTGCTTCGTTTTGCGCAATGGTCCAGGCGCCAGCCTGGTACATCGCTAACATTCCAGCGGCGCCATCGTTGCCCATCCCCGTAAGAATGACGCCTACGGCGTTGCGCCCCGCGTGTTTCGCCACCGAATGAAACAGCACATCCACGGAAGGCCGATGCCGGTTTACCGGCGGGCCATCATGAATTTTGATTTGATAATTCGCCCCGCTACGCGCCAGCTCCATATGCTTGTCGCCGGGTGCAATGTAGGCATGACCTGGCAATACGCGTTCGCCGTCCTCGGCCTCCTTAACGCTGATTTGACAGAGTTTATTCAGGCGCTCGGCAAACGAGCGGGTAAAGCCAGGCGGCATATGCTGCGTAATAATCACTGCCGGACTGGAAAGCGGCAGCGGTTGCAGCACATGTCGGATAGCTTCAGTACCGCCCGTTGAAGCGCCGATAGCAATCAGTTTTTCCGAACTGAGCAGCGGACCGGCTTTTAAGGTTGCCGGGGCCGCCATCGGTTTATGTGCGGCGATGCGGGCCCGCGCGGCGGTACGCACTTTTTCGGCGATCATCTCGCTATACGCCAGCATACCTTCACGAATACCAAGCTGCGGTTTGGTGACAAAATCGATGGCCCCCAACTCCAGCGCCCGTAGCGTCACTTCGGAACCTTTCCCGGTCAGCGAAGAGACCATCACCACCGGCATCGGTCGCAGGCGCATCAGTTTTTCCAGAAAATCGAGGCCGTCCATACGCGGCATCTCAACGTCCAGGGTCAATACGTCCGGATTAAATTTTTTGATGAGATCCCTGGCGACCAACGGGTCCGGCGCAGTCGCCACCATCTCCATATCGCTATGGCTATTAATAATTTCAGTCATGATTTGGCGCATTAGCGCGGAATCATCAACTGACAATACCCTGATTTTACTCATGCTTTATCCTTACTTAGCGCATACACCGTCTGTCCGCGCAGGCTAAACTCGCGCACGAGGTTGCTAAAGTTTTCTGAGTGACCGGCAAACAACAGTCCGTCAGGTTTAAGGAGTGGAACAAAACGGCGCAGAATGTCCTCCTGAGTCGTTTTATCAAAATAGATCATGACGTTACGGCAAAAAATCGCGTCAAAGGGACCGGGTACGTTGTACTGCTTTTCCAATAAATTAACGGAGGAAAATTCAACATAATTGGCCAGTTCCTGACGCACGCGCACCAGTCCTTCATGCGGCCCCGTACCGCGCATAAAGTAACGTTGTAGCTGCTGCGGCGATAACGTTTTCAGTTCGCTGAGGCGATAAATACCGCTTCTCGCTTTTTCCAGCACTTCAGTATCAATATCGCTGGCGAATACTTTCCAGCGACCGGGGGCCATCCCCAACGCATCCGCCAGCGTAATGGCGATACTGTAAGGTTCTTCTCCTGTCGATGCCGCCGCACTCCAGACGCGGTACTCGCCGTGGCGGCGACGCGCATGTTCCGCAAGGATGGGAAAATGGTGCGCCTCGCGAAAAAAGGCGGTCAGGTTGGTAGTCAGAGCGTTGATAAAAGCCTGCCACTCAGCGCTGTTTTGATTAGCCTCCAGCATACTGAGATAACGGCCAAAATCATCCAGTCCCAGGGTACGCAGCCGACGGACCAGGCGGTTATAAACCATATCCCGCTTATGGTCGGCCAGCACGATCCCTGCGCGCTGGTAGATTAATTGACATATCCGACGAAAATGCGCGTCGGACAGCGCGAGGCGCTGTGTCATCTGTAACAATACTGACGTTTGCCCGGAGGGCAGAGATGATGTCATAGCGCCTTCTTAATCACATTCAAAGTACAACGGGCGCGCCCTGCGGCAGCGCCATGCTTCCCGTATTACACATTTTTTGCTTTTATCTATGCGAACCAGACGAAAGGGATCGGCGGATTCGCAAATTAATCGATAACCGACAGCACACAGCGCACGTCGATCAGAAGGTTTCCCAGTTCGCATCATCCCCGGCGGCTACTGACCGCGGCGTATTGCCGGACTGAGCGTCCACTGACAAACGCATCTCAGGTTTATTTGCCACCAGCGGTCGCGATGCCAGGCGGAAAGCCGATACCGCCTGGGTCAGACGGCTGGCCTGCTCTTCCAGCGCGGCGGCGGCCGCTGCGGATTCCTGAACCAGCGAGGCGTTCTGTTGCGTTACGCGATCCATTTCGGAAACGGCCAAAGCGACCTGATCGATACCCCGGCTTTGCTCATCCGAGGCGGAGGCGATTTCGCCCATGATATCCGTGACGCGCGTAACGGCATTGACGATGTCAGTCATGGTTTCCCCGGCGCTTTCCACCAGCACAGAACCGGTATCGACACGCGAGACGGAATCTTCAATCAACGCTTTTATTTCTTTCGCCGCCTGGGCGCTGCGGCTGGCCAGATTACGCACCTCGCCTGCCACGACCGCAAAACCGCGCCCCTGCTCTCCCGCGCGCGCCGCTTCTACCGCCGCGTTCAGCGCCAGAATGTTAGTCTGGAAGGCAATACCGTCGATAACGCTGATAATGTCAGCGATTTTTTTCGAACTGTCGGCAATTTCGTGCATGGTGTTTACCACGCCGTCGACCACTTTGCCGCCATGACGCGCGGTCTCGGAGGCGCTTTGCGCCAGTTGCGAAGCCTGACGGGCGTTATCGGCGTTTTGCTTCACGGTAGCCGTCAGTTGTTCCATGCTGGCCGCCGTCTCTTCCAGAGCGGAGGCCTGCTGTTCGGTACGGGAAGAGAGGTCGGTATTACCGGCGGCAATTTCACTGGTGCCGGAATAAATCGCATCCGAACCTTCACGAACCTGCGTCACGGTGTCAATCAGCGAGCGTTGCATATGTTCAACCGTTCCCGCCAGTTCGCCAATTTCATTACGCCCTGAGACGGTGAGCGTTTTCGTCAGGTCGCCGCTGGCAATTTCACGGATATGAGTAATCACTCGCGCTAATGGGTTAAGCAGAGCATGACGAATGCCGAACCAAACCACCATCAAAATCAGCACCAGCACGACCGCAAGAACCCCCAGTTGCCATTGCGCAAAACGGTAGTCATGAGCGCTTTGATCAAATGTCTGGCGGTACAGGTTTTCGCTCACCCGGGCGTAATTGCCCAGCGCCTCGCCCAACGCGTTTTGCATTCCCTGGGTTGGCTGGGCGAAGTAGGCATCCATATTGCCATGGTCCAGAAACTGAATAAGTTCGGCTAATGCGGCCTGATAGCGCTGATATTTTTCATCGACGTTCGCGCTGGCCTCCGCCATCGCTGGCAATGGCGTCATGTTTTTGAAATTGGCGTAGTGCGCCGCCGCCTGTGCGAGGGTCGTTTTTGCATTCTGGAGTAAATCCGTTTTGGCGCTGCTCTGCTGGTTAGAAGCGTCCATCATCATGCGTGCGGCGGAGCGGCTCAGGTTAATGCGCGTTTGCAGCATTAAGTCCCATGTCGACGTGAGTTCGCTTTGTTGCTGGCGTAATTCGTTAGAAATAACAAAACCTTGCTGGTTATGCTGTAATGAAGAAAACAGCAAACCACCGGAAACAAGCTGTAGCAGTGCGAAAACCCCCAGCACCATCATCAGCATTGTGACAACGCGGATACGGTTAAACATAAGGCACCTTCCTGATAACGAGTTATCAACGTTATCGGCACCTGCGGTGATAACTTTACTTTTGCAAAAAGGAAATACGCTGTTCCGGAAGACGATATTGACAATAACAGCGTCGCAGCGGCGATGTCGGCACAAAATGCAGGGGCTGGGCGCGGGCGATGAAGAGGAACTCTCACCGCTGGCGGAAGCATAACGGTGAATATTGCCGGATGGCGCGACGCCATCCGGCAACGTTATTACGCGACGTGTGATGCTGCGATATCCAGCAGCGCCATCTCTTCGCTGTTAAGCAGTTTTTCGATATTCACCAGAATCAGCATACGCTCGCCGAGCGCGCCCAATCCCGTCAAATATTCTGTTGACAAGGTCACGGCAAATTCTGGCGCCGGACGGATCTGTTCCGCCGTTAACGACAGTACGTCAGACACGCCGTCTACCACTATCCCGACGACACGTTGCCCCAGATTCAGTACGATCACTACCGTATTGTCATCGTACTCAACGTCGCCTTCGCAGAATTTCACGCGCAGATCGACAATGGGGACAATCACGCCGCGCAGGTTAGTCACCCCTTTTATAAAGGCCGGTGTATTGGCGATGCGCGTCACCTGGTCATAGCCACGGATCTCCTGCACTTTCAGGATATCGATGCCGTACTCTTCATTTCCCAGTGTAAACACCAGGAATTCCTGACCTGACGGCTCGCCGGCCAGTTTGCTTACATTACTCATACCGGTCATATTATTCCCTTCTCACTCAATCAGGCGGCTGTGATCGCCATACGTTGTTCGCGGTTTAAACCCTGCAATGCGGAAACATCAACAATCAGCGCGACGCTGCCGTCGCCCAGGATCGTCGCGGCGGAAATCCCCGGTACCTTGCGATAATTGCTTTCCAGATTTTTGACCACCACCTGGTGCTGACCGATGAGCTGATCGACCAGCAGCGCGTAACGGCGTCCCGCGCTTTGCAGGATCACAACAATGCCCTGCGTGGCTTCGGTTTTCGCCCCGTCCACGTCAAACACTTTCCACAATTCGACCAGCGGCAAATACTCGCCGCGAACTTCCAGAACCCGTTCGCCGCCCGCCAGCGGATGAAGATCCTCTTCACGCGGTTGCAGCGACTCCATCACCGCATTTAACGGCAGGATAAAAACTTCCCCCGCCACGCGAACCGACATCCCATCGAGGATGGCCAGCGTCAGCGGCAGCAGAATACGAATCGTGGTGCCGGAGCCTTGTTTTGACTGGATCTCAACGTGACCGCCCATCTCCTGAATGTTACGTTTCACCACATCCATGCCAACGCCGCGACCGGAGACATCCGTGACCTGTTCCGCAGTTGAGAATCCCGGCGCGAAGATCAACATGCCTACTTCATCGTCGGTCATGTTTTCATTCACCGCCATCCCCTGCGACATGGCCTTCGCCAGGATACGCTCACGGTTAAGCCCCGCGCCGTCATCGGTCACTTCAATACAAATATTCCCGCCCTGATGTTCTGCGGAAAGAATCAGATTGCCGACAACATTTTTCCCCGCCTCAAGGCGTTTTTCCGGCATTTCAATCCCGTGGTCGAGACTGTTGCGCACCAGGTGCGTCAGCGGGTCGATAATGCGTTCGATCAGGCTTTTATCAAGTTCAGTGGAGCTCCCCACCAGCGTCAGCTCTACCTGCTTGCCCAGTTTGCCCGCTAAATCGCGTACCAGACGCGGGAAACGGCTGAAGACGTACTCCATAGGCATCATACGAATCGACATCACCGACTCTTGTAAGTCGCGGGCGTTACGTTGTAACTGACCCATACTGGTAATGAGATCGCCGTGGTTTACCGGGTCCAGCTCGTTAGAACGCTGGGCCAACATTGACTGGGTAATCACTAACTCGCCGACCAGGTTTATGAGCTGATCCACTTTCTCTACCGCCACGCGAATGCTGGTGGACTCGCGTTCACGCGCAGGTTTTTCACGCCCCGCATGATGTTCATGGGCCGCGCTTTTGGCGGCTGGCGCAACGACTGCCGGAGGCGCTACCGGCGCTACCTCGGTTTTCTCTTGCGCTTTTTCAACCGGCGCGGCGACCACTTTTTCAAAAGCGATCTGATCGGCCTCGATGACAAAACAGAGCACCGCGACAATGTCATCTTCCGCGACGCTGCCATCCAGAGTTGCCGACAGTGAATCCGCCCCCTTAACGACATCCGTCAGAGTAGCCAGATTGCCCAACTCTTCTTCAAGCAGATCGACCTCATTGGCTTTCAACCGTGAAAGTACAATGCGCAGTTTACTCTCGTCACGAGGCGATTCGGTTTCGGCTACGCTCTCTTCCTGGATCGCCGCGCTTAGTGCCGCGGTTTCTACGACCGCCGGCGTGGTTTCGCCTTTCGCCTCCAGCGCCAACTGGCGTAGCGCATTGCAGATATATTCGAAGCTTGCGGCATCCGGCTCTTCGGAGTTTTTATAGGCGTCGAGCTGTTCCTGCATAATATCTTTCGTTTCCAAAAACAGGTTGATAATGTCGGTATTGAGCTGCATTTCACCGCGTCGGGCTTCATCCAGCAGGTTTTCCATTAAATGCGTGGTTTCCTGCAGAATAGTGAAGCCGAATGTGCCCGCGCCGCCTTTAATGGAGTGCGCCGCGCGAAAAATGGCGTTCAGTTGTTCAGCGTCCGGGGACTCCGGCACCAAATCCAGCAGATGCTGCTCCATATCAGCCAACAGCTCGTCAGCTTCATCAAAAAATGTCTGATAAAAATCGCTAATATCCATGCTCACGCTATCACCTCGGTTCCGCTTTTGGCGATGTGGGTACGCTTGCCGGCGGGGCTGCCGCAGGCTGTTGTAATACACTTACCGGCTCATTCTGGCTTTCAGCGTTTTCATGCAAAATGGCCTGTTCCGCCTGTTTGTTTAACACCAGCAGGCTTATACGGCGGTTGATGGCGTCATCAGGACCGCGATCGCTCAGCCGCATCGTGGCGGCCATGCCAACCACCCGTAATACTTTTCCGTTATCCAGCCCCCCAGCGACCAGTTCGCGACGCGAAGCATTGGCGCGATCGGCGGATAATTCCCAGTTGCTGTAGCCTTTTTCGCCGTTCGCGTAGGGAAAGTCATCGGTATGGCCGGCCAGGCTAATGCGATTAGGTATACCGTTTAACACTGGCGCAATCGCACGCAGAATATCGCGCATATACGGCTCAACTTCGGCGCTGCCGGTTTTAAACATCGGGCGGTTCTGGCTGTCGATAATCTGGATGCGCAACCCCTCCTGAACTAAATCAATTTTCAGATGCGGACGTAACGCGCGCAGTTTGGGATCGGATTCGATCAGTTGATCCAGATCGCCACGCAGTTTGTTTAACCGACTCTGCTCCATCCGTTTTTTCAGCTCGTCGATATTCGGCTGCTTTTCCACTTCACCCTGCTGTTGGGTGTAATCATCGCCGCCGCCTGGTATCGGGCTCTCGCTATTGGCAATCCGATTCCCCCCCGTTACCGCGGTGGCCAACGGCGTACGAAAATATTCGGCAATCTGAATTAATTCTTTAGGGCTGGAGATGGAAATCAGCCACATCACCAGAAAAAAAGCCATCATCGCCGTCATAAAATCGGCGTAGGCAATTTTCCAGGAACCGTGCGCCCCGCCGCCGTGCGGTTTGTGCCTGCGGCGTTTTACGACGACAATGGGATGAGCCTGATTTTTCATGCTTCCTCAGTCGTCTGCTGCTGGTTTGGGTTTCTCACTGCGCGAACGTGTTCTTCCAACTCAATAAACGATGGACGCTCACTGGAATAAAGCGTTTTACGACCAAATTCCACGGCAATCGGCGGCGCATAGCCGTTCAGATTAGACAGCAGTGTGATTTTTACGCACTGCATCATCTTGGTGGTTTCGGCGCTCTTCTGGCGCAAAACGGTCGCTAACGGTGAAATGAATCCATAAGCCAGTAAAATACCGAGGAACGTACCTACCATGGCATGGGCAATCAGCGCCCCCAACTCCGCTGCCGGACGATCGGCTGAAGCCAGAGCGTGAACCACCCCCATTACCGCCGCGACGATACCAAAGGCAGGCAGCGAATCCCCCACCATCGCCAGACTGTTGGCCGGGACTTCCGCCTCGCTTTCATGGGTTTCAATCTCTTCATCCATCAACGCTTCAATTTCGAACGTATTCATGTTGCCGCTGATGATCAGGCGCAGATAATCGACAATAAAATCAAGCATTACCGCATCGGCCAGAATACGCGGATAACTGGCGAAGATTTCACTCTCTTTCGGATTTTCAATATCGCGTTCAAGGGAGAACATCCCCTGCTGGCGTGATTTGGCCATCAGGCGATAGAGCAACGCCAGCAAATCCATGTACATAGATTTTGTGTATTTCGAACGACGAAATAACAACGGGATCGCTTTCATCGTGCCTTTGATGGCCTTCCCGTTGTTGCCGACAATGAACGCCCCTATCCCCGCGCCGCCAATGATGACCAGTTCAGCAGGTTGATAGAGTGCCCCAAGGTGCCCGCCGGTCATGACATAACCGCCGAAAACTGTACCGATAACCACCAGGTAACCTAATAAGATAAGCACGACATCATCCTTCCGCTGTTGACTATGACAGGATGCGCAGTCGGGCGATTAACGCGAAGGCAAGGCAAAAAAAAGCAGCGGTAATGACTTACCGCTGCTGGAGTGTTTGTCCACACCGTTTCGGTTAAACAGCCTGTTCGATCTGTTCATCCAGCAGTTGTGGAATAATATCGGCAGCATCTCGGGAAAGTTTACGTCTTTTTACTGCGCGGGATGGCGGCTGGCATAAACTACACGCAAAGCTGCCCACGGGCTGATGCGCATGGGTAATAAAGTTCCCACCGCAGCAGTTACAGCTCGACAATTCAAGCAACCCACTTTCAACAAAACGCACCAGCGTCCATGCGCGAGTCAGCGCCAACAACGGCCCTTCAGGCGGTTGCGGACACTGCTCAAGATAAAGCCGATAAGCTTTAATCACCGCATCCACACCGCTGCATAAGCCAGTCTTCAGTAAAAATTGCCAGGCGTTGCAGAACATGGAGGCATGAATATTTTGCTCCCAGGTCATAAACCAGTCTGTCGAAAATGGCAGCATCCCTTTAGGCGGCGGGCTACCGCGTAATTCTTTGTACAGCCTGATGAGGCGACCACGGCTGAGCTGTGTTTCGCTTTCCAGCATTTGTAGACGAGCGCCAAGATTAATCAACTCCATCGCCAACTGGATATCGCGAGCTTCCTGAACAATGCTTTTTTCACTCATTATCATGCCCTTTTCTTACGCGCCGTATCGTCCACTTCATTGAGCAAACGCGTTGAAAGCATGATACCTGTGTGAATCTGCTGTAAATCATCGACGCGCGAATCCTGAGTCAAACGGGTGATCGTCTGATGATCGTCAAACCGGAAATGACAAACTAACTGGTTCGTCTCCGCCAGTTTGACCATCTGCGGCAGGGTCAACGCGCCCAGTGTGTTTGCCATCTCTTCGTTGATACCGAGGCGGAACATCGCAGATGCTTTGTCCTGGACGATCAAACGCTGTGCAAGGAGTAAATATGACAAATTGATGTCATAAATGTGTTTTAGCAACTCGGATGTATGCATTGTTCCCATCCAGAATAACCAACTTTATTTTTGTGCGACGTAGCCGCACCCCGTGATGTCGCCGGGAAGGCCCGGTAAAAGAAGCAAAAAGGTCAAATGCATAGCAGCGCTCAGACATTATGGACATTGTGACGTATAACGCAGCCTCCCACTGAGATTCGCCTTACACGTTTACATCAATTTTTACAAATGCCTAAGATTTTTCCTAATTCGACGCAACTCTACTCGTCAGCTTCGTGACATACAACGGAGCGGGACGGCGATTTTAGAAAATATGTGATGTAGATCACATAATTTAACGGAATACTTACGATAAAACCATCAGCATGGCTTTTACTTTGTTTAATTAATAACCTAATGTTCACTTTTTCTATTCCACACTGCTGAATAGGGGTACGTCAACACCAAATTCTTTTTTGTTTCTCTCTGTTAAAATAACGCCAGGATAATAGATAACAGGCTATTATTTCTATTTTAGAAACGCTTTTATTTTACCTTTAGTAAACAGTAGCTTAAATATTAAACGTTATTAATTAATCTCGTCACAGCATACGCCCTCCGCTGTTAAAAATAAGCTCATTTGATTTAACTTTTAGCTTTCATTGTTCACCCATTTAAATGAAGCATCCTGGTGGTGTGTAAAAAGTGTCTTATGCCACGATTCTTTACATAAGAATAATTAATGATTAATTATGATGTCCTTCACATTAATGTGGCATTAGCGCATTGCAGAAATGCGATAAACAGAGTAAAGCTAAAGCACAATCTCATATTCTTGCAATCAAGGAGCGAGTTATGAGCTACACCCATATTCTTGTCGCCGTTGCCGTCACCCCGGAAAGTCACCAGCTACTGGCTAAAGCGGTCTCTATCGCCCGCCCTGTTCAGGCGAAAGTAAGCCTGATTACTCTCGCTTCCGATCCTGAACTGTATAACCAGTTCGCCGCGCCCATGATGGAGGATTTACGCGCGGTTATGCATGAGGAAACCGAGAATTTTCTTAAGATGCTGGGGGAAAAGGCGGATTATCCGATTGAACAAACTTTCATCGCATCAGGTGAGTTAAGCCAGCATATTTTGGCTGTGTGCCGCAAACACCATGTTGATCTGGTCATTTGCGGCAACCATAACCACAGTTTCTTTTCGCGCGCGTCCTGCTCGGCAAAAAGTGTCGTCAGCGCCAGCCAAGTAGATGTGTTGCTGGTACCGTTAGCGGGCGACTAGTCGCCGCTCGCGATATTTCAGGCCAGCTTAGGGAACGTCGCCACGTTGTTCTGCTGCTGACGCTCAGGGCTACGCGGCGTGACCTCTTTTAGGTCATGAATAAAACGTTCCTGCCAGCGGTTAATGTCATTTTTAACGATCACGTCCAGCATTTCCGCATGGCGCGAAATACGCTCGGCAAGGGGCATCGTTAACGCGCGATTGAGCGCCGCCGCCACGTCATCCCGATCGTAAGGATTGACGATTAACGCCGACGTCAGTTCATTCGCCGCGCCGGCAAACTGTGACAGTACCAGTACGCCAGGATTAGCGGGGTCCTGCGCGGCGACAAACTCTTTCGCCACCAGGTTCATCCCGTCACGCAACGGGGTGACGAGCCCGACGTCTGAATAACGGAATATCTTCATTAACAGTTTACGGTCGAAATGCTGATTCAGATAATAGAGCGGCGTCCAGCCCAATTGTCCATATTTCCCATTAATCCGGCCTGCTTCCGTCTCAAGCTGGTGGCGAATATCCTGATATGCCTGTACTTCGCCGCGTGACGTAGGCGCAATTTGGGTATAACGAATTTTTCCCCGATGCTGCGGATAGTTTTCCAGTAGCGCTTCATACGCCAGAAAACGTTCCGGCAGCCCTTTCGAATAATCCAGCCGCTCGACGGAAAAAATATTCTTCACATTTTTCAGTTCCGCCTTGAGCTGCGCCAGTTTAGGCGGCAACGGCCCGGCAGCCTGCAGAGCAATCTCATCGGGCTCAATACCGATAGGATACACTTCTGTCTGGAAGTCTTTACCCCACGCGATATGCTGCTTGCCACTGCGAGTCGTGACTCGCGTTTGACTCGAAAGGCTATCCAGAAAAGCCAGGCGATCATTTTCGGTCTGGAACCCTAGCAGATCAAAGTCACACAACTGCTCCAGCAGTTCATCATGCGGCGGTAAAGCGTTAAAAATCTCCGGGGTCGGGAATGGAATATGCAGGAAAAAACCAATTCGGTTGTTCACGCCGCGTTTACGCAGCTCGCTGGCGAACGGTAACAGGTGGTAGTCATGCACCCAAATGATGTCGTTCTCTTTAATGAGGGGCAATAACTTATCCGCTAATAGCGCATTCACCCGCATATAGCCTTCCCATGCAGGACGCTGAAACTGTACCAGGTCCAGACGATAGTGGAACGCAGGCCAGAGAACCGCATTGGAAAATTGACAGTAATAATCTTCGTAATCTTGTTCGCTCAGGTTAAACGATGCCCAGGTAATATTACCTTTTGTCACCTTTTTTAATGGCTCATCCTCGTTACCTGTCTCGCCACTCCAGCCGAACCACAACCCGCCAGCCGCTTTTAGCGCGCCAAGCACGCCAACGGCGAGGCCGCCGGCGCCGCCTTTATTATCCGGGGGGGCAATTCGATTAGATACTACGACTAAACGACTCATAGCCATCTCTCCTGTTATTCATTACTTGTTGTTCTTGTTGTGGATAATTGATTTGTTCCAGCCAGCGCCAGACATCGGGTACGCTTTCCAGCCGCCATGCCGCCTGGGTTGCCCCGACGCCCACTTTTACGGAAATTCCGCCAGCGTGATTCACCACGCCAAAGCCAGCCTCATCGGTCAAATCGTCGCCCACAAAAACGGGAATCCGTCCCGCAAAGGGCGCTTCCTGCATAAAGGCGGCAATCGCTTCGCCTTTATTGGTTCCCTTAGGTTTGATTTCCACAACACATTTACCAGGCTGCAACGCCAGTTGCGGCCAGTGCTGCGTAACGTGTTGCGCAAGCGCCAACAGCGCCGCTTCATGTTCCGGAGCCTGACGGTAGTGCAGCGCAAACGCCATCCCCTTCGTCTCCAGCTCCGTTCCGGGCAGCGCTACAAGCGTCGAACGTAATAACGCCTCCACCTCACGGACTACCGCTTCAGGAAGGCGCACGATATGGGTTTTACCATTGATGTCACGACGCTCTGCTCCGTGAACGCCAGCGAGCGGAAAGCAAAAAGGCTTCGCCAAAGCATCCAGCTCAGTCATTGAACGCCCTGAAATCAATGCCAGTGCCCCTGCGTTGTGCGCCGCGAGACGGTCTAACAACTGAAGGATTTTATGCGGTACCACTACCTGATCGGGATGAGGCTTTATCTCTGCCAATGTGCCATCAAGGTCAAAAAAATACGCATAGTTCGCAGTGAGTTCGGGGGATACGGTTAACGGTTCTGCCACCCTGGTCTCCTCCTTATCATCATATTGAGACTCACAAACGGTCTCATTAGTCATGTAAGTATAGACAGTGTGACGCTGCTCGCCATTTAGAAAGGCCATCGCCAGCCGGGGTAGCGGCTGGCGATGACGTGAAGCTATACTGTTTAGTTGAGTGTTAATTCATCAAATCGTACGCTTCGCTTTTTGCTTATAATGGTCGAAGATAACTGCTGCCAGAAGGATTCAGCCGCGAACCACGTACTGTGCAAAAGGTGAAATGTTGAGCAGGTTCATCGCATTCTCCACCGTTCCTGATATCAGTACGCTCGCCACCACATATGAGACTTTTCCGAGGCCGCCTTTCAGGAATCCCCCCCTAAGACACACGCAGAAATAACGATTAACTCATAACCCAGGGAAGTCATTAGCCACCATGACATAACCCAGAGCGAATTCATCAGCCAAAAGGCAGGAAAGCCAGCACATTAATCCATAACATCAGCCAGCTAATCCTTACGGCCCTGGGTGAATAACGATTACCAGGGATAATAGATATGTTCAGCCTGTTCGCGAACCGGCGCATCGTCTCCCAGCAGTCTGGCGGAAAGGGTTAGCGCGAAATCAAAGACATGACCCAAGCCTTTGCCGCTAATTAAATTACCATCTTCAACAACGGGCGCATCCACATAGACACCTTCCGGAACCGCTTTCCACAGGTCGCCGGAACAGACATAACGACGCCCCTTCAGCAATCCGTGAGCACCCAGCACCCTTGCCGCCGCGGAACAGATAGGACAAATAAATTTCCCTGCCGCATCATGACGCGCAACGAAAGCGATCACCGCCGGATTAGCCGCCAGATTAGCGCTCCCCTGCGGACCGCCCGGCAGCACTACCGCATCAAAAAGCGCCTGCTGGCGTTCACTCAGCGTGCTGTCCGCAACCATAGGAATATCATGGTAACTCACCACCGCCCGTGATTCAGCACACGCCAGCGTTTCGACGTCGATATGCAAACGTCGCAGAATATCAAGAGTAACAATGGCCTCTGCTTCTTCAAATCCTGGCGCCAACAGCACCGCGACCTTTTTCATTGACTGCTCCTTGTTAACGAGTCACCCATCAAAACTGCGCTTAACCGAATAACGTGCTCGTATGATTAATGACATTAAAAATGATCTACCGCAAAATCGGCTAGTTTATAAAAACAGGCATATTTGCTCTCAACCGTTTATGCGTGTGATATCCAGACTGACTAATGTTTTATTTTATTGAAATTAACATACTTGAAAGGCTTAACCCATGATCTGAAACAATGTTTCATAAATTACAAATCTATATAATATCATTTAACTTTCAAATGGTTGCAACTGCTCCTCATCCAAAATCATTACACCTGAAAAAATCACACCGCTGAAAATGTAAAAAAAGATAAACAATTGCATTTAAGGATTTTCTTATTTTTATTGACGCGCTATTCTCATTACCGATCGATAAACAGGAAATGAGATCGCATAAGGGACTGGCGGAACGGAGTTCTTCTGCTAAGAGTATTTATTGTGCATAGAGGTAAGAATGTGACAACGGCCCGTTGCATTCTCGTCTGTCATGCACATCAACACTTTCTGGAAATAAGGATATTGTTATGGCAGCTGTAGGAATGGTTCAAAAGCTCAACACGCCAATGAACCTTGAGTTTTACGCATCAAATCTTTACCTCCATCTAAGCGAATGGTGTTCTGAACACAGTTTAACAGGCACCGCCACCTTTCTTCGTACCCAGGCGCAAGGCAACGTGACGCAAATGATGCGCATGTTTAATTTTATGAAAAACGCCGGCGCCACCCCTATCGTTAAAGCCATTGACGTTCCGGGTGAAGAGCTCTGCTCTCTGGAAGAATTGCTCCAGAAAACCCTGGAGGATTATCAGCAACGCGCCAGCACGCTGTCGCGTCTGGCAGATGAAGCGAAAGCGCTGAATGATGCCTCAACGCTCGATTTTCTCCATACCCTGGAAAAAGAGCAGCAGCAGGATGGCGTACTTTTACAAACTATTCTCGAAGAAGTTCGCAGCGCTAAACGAGCAGGGCTATGCCTGGCGCAAACCGATCAGCATCTCCTTAACGTCGTGACCTATCAGCATCACTGATAGCGGCACCCCGAGCGACAATATTGAGACGTTATTAGCCGGATAGCAACGCGAAGCAGCTTATCCGGCCTACACCGTTTCTGATCTGTTTGCCAGAGGTGGTGCCTGTCGCTACTGGCGTATTATCGGCACATCATGCCAGCCGACAGGCGCGAAACGTCTCTGTCTTGTCCGGGCATTACCCCAGCATCTCACGTACAAACGCTTCTATTTCTTTATTCTGGCCGTTTTCAAACAAACATTGCTGGAAACGCGGCCCTGAAACCGCCGTTTTAACCAGTTCAGGATCGATAGCCCGTAGTGTATCCAGATAATTCTCTTTGACGACCGCGGCCTTAACCTGGTTCAAAATGCCCGCATTGCGTACCTGCGGCGCTTTGCGCTCAGGCGGATACCCCTCGCCTTTACGCCCGGTAAACGCTTTTTCAAAGATGAAACGCACGTTCAGCTCAGCGCCCCAGCCAAAGCCTTTCGCAAATGGCAGGGACAACGCATTGCCGTTGTTGATCTGCGCAAACAGAAAAGCATCTGCCGGATCGATGCAATAGCCACAAATGACACCTGGATGAATATTTAACGACATCAGCGCGCCCTGACCGGTGCCACAGCCAGTAACCACAAAATCAACCGCGTTTGCATTAAGCAGAATACTCGCCATGATGCCTAAATGAATGTACGTCAGGTGATGGTCATTTTCGTCGCACATGCCAACGTTAAAAACGGGAAATCCCTTTTCATTGGCGACGGCGCTAAGTTCGTTATAAATGATGGCATTTTTGCTGGCCTGGCTATTTTCCATCATCAGTGCAATTTTCATCGTGTTCCTCCTGAATGCAGACGGTCGCGTCTGCGTAAATCATGACGTTTTGCCCACACTACACACTTAAGAACACGCATTCAAATTTAATGAAACCAAGTTTCATTAAATGAAGAGACGCTCACACATTTTCTGTTCCCGCTGTAAACCCCCTGCCGTTACCTTTAATCAAGGCGAATCCGTAAGTTATTCCAGCCATTGACGGTGCAAGACACGAGGTAGCATGGTCTGATACCGAACTGTCGGAGCGATTTTATGAAGCCTCTTATTTTTACTCTTTCACTGCTAGCCCTGACGGGATGCACCATTACTCGACAAGCGCAGGTCAGCGAAGCCAGCCCGATAAGCGGCATCGTGCGCTTGACGTATAACCAGCCGCTATTTTTTACTTCACGGACAGATGACTATGTATCTCACGGGACCGCAACACGCGAATGCCAGCAGATGGGCTATGCCGATGCCGTTTCGTTTGGTCAGCCGGTAGGAACCTGTAGCATTTATGCGGGCTCGTTGTGTCTGAACACCCGATTTACCCTCTCCTGGCAGTGCCGGGGCGTTGCCGTCCCGCAAATCATGCCGCTTTATTATTAAGGCGGCTGGCTTAACGCCGACACCATGTACAATGGAGGAGAGTGCAAGGTCGCTATTGCCAGCATGAAGGTGCTGGCTTTCCTTTATTTTTATACCCTATACACTGGCGTTAATGCGTTTTATTCCCATTCGTATTTTTAATAATTAAATTTAATATTTTACCTTTTGCAAATAATAAAATAACAAATTATAGTGGCGCCACATTACCGTATATCTTTTGCTATTTGTGGAGCGGAACCATGCTGAAAACAGAAATGATCGACAAACTGAATGAGCAAATGAATCTGGAGTTGTACTCCTCCCTGCTCTATCAACAAATGAGCGCGTGGTGTAGCTATCACAGTTTTGAAGGCGCGGCCGCATTTCTTCGTCGCCATGCGCAAGAAGAGATGACGCATATGCAGCGCCTGTTTGACTACCTTACCGATACCGGAAGCCTGCCGCGCATTAATAGCGTTTCTTCGCCCTTCGCTGAGTACACCTCACTGGATGAACTGTTCCGCGCGACCTATGAGCATGAGCAGCTTATTACGCAAAAAATTAATGAACTGGCTCATGCCGCAATGACCAGCCAGGATTATCCGACATTTAATTTCTTGCAGTGGTATGTGGCAGAACAGCATGAAGAAGAAAAACTGTTCAAATCTATTATTGATAAATTAACGCTGGCGGGAAAAAGCGGCGAAGGGCTTTATTTCATTGATAAAGAACTCTCCACCCTGGATACGCAAAATTAATCCAGCACGTCCTTACACGGTGAGACGCGCTCTCACCGTGGCGTATTAATGGCGGCAGATTTTACTCTCATGCGTTGAAAAACCGTCCTCCACCGCAATAAACTTTCCTTTCGCCGCCAGAAACGCGACCAGTTCCGCCGCCGTCATATCTGACGCTGAACAGGTGTGAAATCGTGCCCGCTCGCCAAAGCGCGCTTTTATTGCCGCCTCCAGCGAGGTATGCGTGTACTGCTCGCCAGACTCAATCATCATGTTGAGTACTTCGTGACCGTGAATGGAATCCATAACCCCTCCTGAATAAAACTCGTAGCCTAATGTGTCCTTGTGCGAGCGACTTTGCGCTAGCGCAGGTTTGCGGCGGTTGTCCGCGTCTCCTCTCATATTCGCTTTTATGCCCGAAACTGTAAACTTTACAGTACACCAATTGTAACGACCATTTGACGAAAATAGCGTAATGCCTTACCCTGCGCCGCGGATATCACCGTTCTTTGTTACCGGGGTAGTAGAAAGCGTGAAAAACAGAACTCTGGGCAGTATTTTTATCGTGGCAGGCACCACTATCGGCGCCGGGATGCTGGCAATGCCGCTGGCAGCGGCTGGCGTTGGTTTCAGCGTCACGCTGGGATTGTTGATTGGCCTGTGGGCGCTGATGTGTTATACCGCGCTACTATTACTGGAGGTATATCAACACGTTCCGGCGGATACCGGACTGGGCTCGTTGGCAAAACGCTATCTTGGACGTTACGGACAGTGGCTTACGGGATTCAGTATGATGTTCTTAATGTATGCGCTCACCGCCGCCTACATTTCCGGAGCCGGAGAATTACTGGCATCCAGTATTAATAACTGGCTTGGCGCCACGCTCTCGCCCGCTGCCGGGGTGCTGCTGTTCACCTTTGTTGCCGGTGGGGTGGTGTGTGTGGGCACCTCGCTGGTCGACCTTTTTAACCGCTTCCTGTTTAGCGCAAAGATCATTTTTCTGGTCATCATGCTTGCGTTGCTCACGCCACATATTCATAAAGTAAATCTTCTTACGCTTCCTTTACAGCAGGGGCTGGCATTGTCCGCCATACCGGTCATTTTCACCTCGTTTGGTTTTCACGGAAGCGTACCGAGTATTGTGAGTTATATGAACGGCAACATTCGCCGGCTGCGTTGGGTCTTTATGACGGGTAGCGCCATTCCGCTAGTGGCCTATATTTTTTGGCAGCTCGCCACGCTGGGAAGTATCGACTCGCCGACATTCAGAGTGCTACTGGCCAGCCATGCCGGGTTAAATGGCCTGCTGCAGGCGCTCAGAGAAGTGGTCGCTTCGCCACATGTCGAACTGGCGGTCCACCTGTTCGCCGATCTGGCGCTGGCGACCTCTTTTCTGGGCGTAGCGCTAGGATTATTTGATTACCTGGCCGATCTATTCCAGCGCCGCAGTACGGTGTCCGGACGCCTGCAAACCGGGCTGATTACCTTTCTGCCGCCGCTGGCGTTTGCGCTTTTCTACCCACGTGGATTTGTGATGGCATTAGGCTATGCCGGCGTAGCGCTGGCAGTGCTGGCACTACTCATCCCTGCCATGCTGGTCTGGCAATGCCGTAAACAGAGCCCTCAGGCGGGATATCGTGTGGCAGGCGGCACGCCAGCGCTGGCGCTGGTGTTTATCTGCGGCATTGTCGTGATTGGCGTCCAGTTTTCGATCGCACTGGGGTTCCTGCCCGATCCAGGTTAACGCCAGGCAAAGATTACCGGGCCCGGACGCCGTCCAGGCTCGATAATCATCACGCTATGGCCGTTTACGAGCCATTAATGCAGGCAGCACTGCTTAAATTTTTTGCCGCTCCCGCATGGACAAGGATCGTTACGCCCCACTTTCACCTCTGCTTTTATCGGCATCTGTAGCGGCGTCGTGTGCGGATGCGCCATCCACCAGGCATGCAGCTCAAGCGCCGCGATACGGATAGCGTCAACGCTTTTATCGAACGCTTCCGGGCTCATTTTATCCAACAGCGCAAAGTTTTCTTCCGTGCCGTGTAAGGCAATCGCTTCCAGCGCCGGTTTTAGCGTATCCGGCAAGTCAGACCAGTCGGACAGCGACACTCCGCGCATGTAACCAAAGCACCATTCTTCAACAATCGTTAATTCATGGCCATCAACTTCTCGCAGGCCAAACAGCGGCTCGAACTGTTCTGGATAGTCTTCAAGCCGGGCGGCTGTGTCCGCCATGTGCTGGAACACCAGATCCATAAATCGCGTCATTTCTTTTTCAGATGTCCAGCGCGGTACGTACGCGGGTCCCCCCCATATCGCGACCAGCCACTGTTCCGGGTCGATGGGACGCGGAGAACTTAGTACCGCAGTAATCAGACCGTCCAGCTCCGCGACATCCAAAATGGCCTGATCGGTATTGTATTTCGTCAGCACATCATCCAGCCATTCCAGCTCGTTCTCGTTTAATGGTTCCATTTTCATAACGCTTTTCCTCAGTGATGACTTCCGCCTGTAGGCCTCTTACATTGCAGCGGATAAAAATAATTTTTTTGCAGGCAGTTGGATGGCAACCATCAGGGGCCAGATTAACACGAAATGAGGAGGATTCCGGAAGTTAACGCACAAAAGGAGGATCAGGGCGCAGATTTTCCGCCAGGAAGCGCTCGCCCCACACAAAAGCGAGAGATGGGTTTCTCGCTATATTATACTCATGCTAACTTATACCACCGCCGCGGACAGATAAAACCGCCCTCTCAAATAGAGCTTATTTTCAGTAAAAAAGTGTTTAATGAGTTCGTCTACCGCTTCTCTGTCAGCAGAAAAGGTTATTTCCATAAACAGCGTATCGTACCCTATTTTGATATTTTTTTTCTTACAGTAAACACGGATCTCATCCTGCACACTCAGCAACGGCAGGCTAAATGTGTATAGCGGTTGCGGTTCTTTTTTCGCCGCTTTCTCAAAAACTTTAGTGACCAGATCCCCAAGATCGCGCTCTGACCGGGCACCGTTATTAAAATGCAATAAATTACGTCTTTTTACCACCCAGCCTCCAGCCAGATACCGCCAACAATAACTCTCACTTCAATGTGTGAGGCACATAATCACATCCAGAATCAGCTCCAGAATCAGCTCCAGAATCAGCTCCAGAATCAGCTCCAGAATCAGCTCCAGATAGTATTTCAAATAAACAGCCCGCACTATAGCGCATACTTTTTTCAGACACAGTTTACAGGGATACTCTCTTTATATCCACGCGCACGGTTGCCTTAATCATGTCTTCCGCGATAACACAGTTTGTCAACCTATTCTATATAACCAAGCTTAAACAGAACCTTACCAGCCAGTGATATCAGCTCAGGATTTTCAGGATAAAAACGCAGTAACGGCAAAAATACCGCCTCACCGATAATGCTCCGGCTATTAGCATGGTTTGGGCGCAATCCCCAGATATTCTGATAAGTCATCGGCACGACCTGCCCATTCATGGTTGTGTTACCGATATACAGCATAATATGCCCTGGAATATAGACCAGCGTAGTAAACGGTTTTCCGTATCTGGTGAGATAATCGATCCGCATTTGGGGACTTTTATGACTAAGATCGACCACCCGTCCAGCAGCCTCTACCTGCGCGGATGAATGTCTGGGCAGGAATATGCCAAACGGCATTAACAGGCTGCGGACTTCGGCTGAACAATCATTATAAAAGTTAAAATTTCCCCAACCGTAGGGGGCGCCGTGCATTGCTTTCATTAGCACGGCGATATTTTCCGGCGTCATTTTCCACGGCATAGCCGTAAACTCGTTACCGCTTAGCCAGACCCAATGGATAAACGCGCGACCGTTGCTGCCGCGAACTGGCGCCGCAATCAGGAACTGGCCCGCCCGTTGATGTCGGAACGGTAAAATAGTGCCCGGTCGCCCGGTGAAATAATAGACGCCTGCGACATGGACAGAAACCGGCGCGTTGATAAATGCCCCCAGTTGCTTATGAGCAAGCAAAACCCACTGTGTTATAAATTTCTGATCCGTACTGGCAATATCTTCACTATGAACCCAGCCAGTTACCGCTGGTGAAACGACATATTGCCAGCGTTGGTCTTTGCTCTTCGTCAGCGTATAGACCGGCGTACCGGGACGCAGCGAAGACATTTGTAAATTATCAAACGGATACCCCTCGCCTGCCTGACGGGGATCGTTAAAGAGCGGGTCGTCCGTTGGCAGCGCTCTGACTAAACTTTCTCTGACCATAATGCCTCGCCGGGAGGCATGATAGATATTGTCAATCTGCGTATCCGTATTCCCTCTAACCTCCTCTTTCCAGCGAGAGGTATAAAGTCTGAAGTTTTCCCCCCAATAAGCACTGCCGTCGCTAAGAAACTGCTTAATACTGGCATCCCGGGCCTGTGCTGCATTTTTTTTCAGCAATGCGGTAATATAAAAACCATTCCACGGCGAGTGCGCTTCACTGTCCATTCCGAAATAATGAGATTTTAGTGCGTGAAAGTAGCGCTGTTGGGTAGCACTATCAATAACCGGAATAGTGTAATCAGCCGAGTCCGGAGGTATCCATTTATCAACCGACTGTGAATAATCCGCTAACGGAAAGCGTGTTTTTGTCGGGTCAATATAGCTCCCTGCGACAATTTCATCTTTGGCTGTTGATCGGTAGGTCGTCTGGTGGCAAGAGGTGAGGCACAATGGTATCAATAAAACGGCCCAGGTTTTCTTTTGCATCATCATCTCCGTAAAGCGGGGAAAGCATAATATAGAGACTGACCAAAACCGCCATTCACGAAAACCCGAAATTATCTGTAGTTGACCTGTTATTAAGACAATATTGCAAAACGTGATTAAAGCATGAAGCGGATCACATTACCTAGTGATGAATATTAGTTCGCTATCTACCTTTAATTAAATTGTGCAGACCCCCCCCTGAACAGTTATATACTCGTTTAATTTGCATAAATACTCCACTGGCCCGCCCCTGTTTTTTTCAGACAATACATATTGTAGCGCGTCAGTTCTACTTTTTTTATATACTCTGCAAAGTCGTTTTCATCGACGTAGCCAATAAAATTACGCGCATCACATGTTGAAGAGGAAGGCTCTCCTGGAAGAGAGTAGGTTACGATTGCACTCTCAGGCTCATACAAAATAAAAAAAAGTAAAAAAGCGCAACCTACAATCCCAATATTAATGAAGCTAATAAATAATTTTGCATTATCGGTATATTTCACTGGCAGACCTACTCTCTTTAATAAAGCAGGCATAAAACATATCAGCATTTTTTATAGAGATTAATGGATTTTATCGGCTGATTTACCCGACGTTTAGTATTTACCAGGCATAAGTTCTTGCGGGTCGGTAGCACATAACTGTTGTACTGGCAGAAATGCCGCTACCGATGTTTTTTACTGTATATCGCACTGGAGAGTTCACGCTCGCGGTCGGCATACAAACTGAAGGCACAAAAAAACCACCCGTAGGTGGTTTCACGACACTGCTTATTGCTTTGATTATTCTTGTCTTTCCCATGGTACCCGGAGCGGGACTTGAACCCGCACAGCGCGAACGCCGAGGGATTTTAAATCCCTTGTGTCTACCGATTCCACCATCCGGGCTCGGGAAAAATTGGAGGCGCGTTCCGGAGTCGAACCGGACTAGACGGATTTGCAATCCGCTACATAACCGCTTTGTTAACGCGCCAAATTTTTTGGCCTTTCAGCCAGCATCCGCTTTACGCCAATGCTTTCAAACTGGAGCGGGAAACGAGACTCGAACTCGCGACCCCGACCTTGGCAAGGTCGTGCTCTACCAACTGAGCTATTCCCGCAGTATCAAGCAACTTTGTTAATCACTTGATTTTGTTATCGTCTGGCAATCAGTGCTGCCGTTCGATGCGTTGCATTCTACTTACCTGACGCACTGAGTCAACGATATTTTTCGTCACTCACGATCGTTTGCTGAAATTTGCGGCGAAACGATCACTGATCAAGCAAATCTCCACGTGCAGCGCTCAAATATTGCAACATGGACCACAATGTTAGCACCGCTGCGACAAAGAAAAGCGCGATCCCGGCATACTCTACCCAGATATTCGGACGCCACAAGAGCCACGCCAGCGCCACCATCTGCGCGGTAGTTTTGACTTTACCGATCCAGGAGACCGCTACACTACTGCGTTTGCCCAGCTCCGCCATCCATTCACGCAGAGCAGAGATAATAATTTCGCGGGCTATCATCGTCGCCGCAGGTAACGTCACCCACCAGCTATGATAATGCTCGGTGACCAGCACCATGGCGATCGCCACCAGCACCTTGTCGGCGACGGGGTCGAGGAAAGCGCCGAAACGCGTACTCTGGTTCCAGCGTCGCGCCAGAAAGCCGTCAAACCAGTCGGTAATCGCGGCAATACAGAAAATCAGCGCGCTGACCATCGGCGCCCAGGCGAACGGCAAATAAAACACCACGACAAAGAATGGAATCAGGATGACGCGAAACAGCGTGAGCAACGTAGGGATATTAAATTGCATAGTGACGGGTAACTATCTGTTGTCAGTGAAATTACCCCTATGTTGCTACAGTGGCCTCAATGTTTCAACGACCAGAAGATCTTTTCTGCCAGACCTTGCGAAATACCCGGCACTTTTGCAATTTCTTCTACGCTGGCGTTACGTAGTCCTTGCAAACCGCCCATATATTTCAGCAGCATCTGGCGACGTTTAGGCCCAACGCCTTCAATAGTTTCCAGCGTACTGGTATTTTTAACCTTCGCGCGTTTTTTACGGTGCCCGCCGATCGCGTGATCGTGCGACTCATCGCGAATATGCTGAATAACATGTAGCGCCGGCGAGTCCGGCGGCAGGCTAAACCCCTCGCCTTCCGGTTCAAAAAAGAGTGTTTCCAGACCGGCCTTTCTGTCCGCGCCTTTGGCGACGCCAAGCAGCAAAGGGCGATGCTTATCCCAGGGGACATCCAGCTCAGCAAAAACGGCTTTCGCCTGGGCGAGCTGCCCTTTTCCGCCGTCGATCAGAATAACATCCGGAATCTTACTTTCTTCTATAGCCTTGCCATAACGCCGACGTAGCACCTGATTCATCGCCGCGTAGTCATCACCCGGCGTGATACCCGCGATATTATAACGACGATACTCGGCGCGTAACGGCCCGTTAGCGTCAAATACCACACAGGATGCGACCGTTTGCTCCCCCATGGTATGGCTGATGTCAAAACATTCCATCCGCTTGATCGCAGGAAGTTTTAATACCGCCGCCAGCGCGGTCAAACGCTGCGTGATGGTGGACTGCTGCGAAAGTTTAGTGATTAAGGCCGTTGCCGCGTTGGTCCGCGCCAGCTTGAGATAACGGGCGCGATCGCCACGCGGTTTTGTCTGGACATGAATACGCCGTCCGGCAAGTTCCGACAACGAGTCGGCCAGCAGCGTTTTATCACTCAGATTAAAATCGAGCAGTATCTCGCCCGGTAGCGTGCGCATCTGGCTACCCTGCAGGTAAAACTGCCCGACAAAGGTTTCCACCACTTCGCCCAGTTCCGTACCGCCAGGCACTTTTGGAAAATAGCTGCGGCTGCCCAGCACCTTACCCTGGCGAATAAACAACACATGCACACAGGCCATACCCGCATCAAAAGCCACACCGATCACGTCGAGATCGTCGCCCGCATTGGAGACAAACTGTCTCTCCGTGACCCGGCGTACCGCCTGGATCTGATCGCGAATACGCGCCGCCTCTTCAAATGCCAGATCCTGGCTGGCCTTTTCCATCCGGGCAATCAGCTGTGTTAAGACCTGGTCGTCCTTGCCGGACAAAAACAACCGGACATACTCCACCTGTTGCGCATACTCCTCCTCGCTGACCAGTCCTGCAACGCAGGGGCCTAAGCAGCGGCCAATCTGGTATTGCAGGCAAGGACGCGAGCGGTTGCGATACACGCTGTTTTCGCACTGGCGGATAGGGAAAATTTTCTGTAACAGCGCCAGCGTTTCCCGCACGGCATAGCCATTAGGAAATGGGCCGAAGTACTCGCCTTTCGCATGTTTGGCGCCACGGTGCATCGCCAGACGCGGATGGGTATCGCCGCTCAGAAAAATAAAAGGATAGGATTTATCATCACGCAACAACACGTTGTAACGCGGTTGATACAACTTGATGTAATTATGCTCAAGCAGCAGCGCTTCCGTTTCGGTATGCGTTACCGTGACATCAATGTGTTGAATTTGCGCAACTAGCGCTTCGGTTTTACGCGAAGCCAGGTTGCTGCGAAAGTAGCTGGAAAGACGCTTTTTCAGGTCTTTTGCTTTACCGACATAAATAACCGTACCGCCGGCGTCATACATACGATAGACACCGGGTTGGCTGGTAACGGTTTTCAAAAACGCCTTTGCGTCAAATATTTCACTCACTGGCTTGTTAACGTCTCCGCATTACACAGGCCATGGCGGATTGCCAGGTGAGTCAGCTCAACATCACCATGAATGTTTAATTTACTGAACATACGATAGCGATAGCTGTTCACCGTTTTAGGACTGAGATTCAGCTGTTCTGAAATCTCATTGACCTTCTGACCCTTGGTGATCATCAGCATAATCTGCAACTCGCGTTCAGACAAACTGGCGAACGGCGTTTCCGTTTTTGCAGGCTCGATCTGACTGAGCGCCATCTGCTGAGCGATATCGGAGGCGATATAACGTTGTCCGGAATACACCGAACGAATAGCGCTCACCACCTCCTGAGGCGCAGCGCCTTTGCTGAGATAGCCAGCTGCGCCAGCCTGCATCACTTTGGCGGGCAACGGGTTTTCCGTATGGACGGTCAGCATGATCACTTTGATATCCGCTGTCGAGCGGGCAATTTTACGCGTCGCCTCAAGGCCGCCAATACCGGGCATGTTCATATCCATCAGCACGACGTCAACGGCGTTAGTACGGCACCATTTTACCGCATCCTCTCCGCAGCACGCTTCACCGACAACTTTAATGCCCTTTATATCTTCAAGAATGCGTCGTATCCCTGCGCGCACCAGTTCGTGGTCATCAACAAGAAGAACGTTGATCAAAGGAATATCTCCAGAATAGGGATAACGCTACTGATAGTTAATCGCCCTTATATTAGCTGGTTTTATCTCAACTTTGAAACGTAAAAAAACACCGGGTATTCGATTTTGTTCTCGTTTTTGGAAATTATGTTGTACGTCGTGTGGCAACTGCCAACGTTGTAGCCCCTTCTGACAGCGCTGCCCCGGGCTGCTATTTCATAATGGTGACAAAAATTTCACGTTCCGCTGTCTAAACACTAATTAGGGAATCAACTTTGTAACAATAATTAACGAGTAAAATACGCGTAATAAACAAAGAATGAAGAAAATATATGCATCACGCGGCAACGTTTATTTTGTGGGTAACCCCTCCGCTTTTTGATCAAAAAACAACCACTGCTATTTTTAGCGTAGCTTATGGTATACTCCGCCGCCTTAACATCTGCTATCGCACATTTTCACTGAAACATAACGAGGAAAATAAATGAGTACGCCTGATTTTTCCACCGCTGAGAATAATCAAGAACTGGCTACTGAAGTCAACTGCCTGAAAGCCATGTTAACGCTGATGCTGCAGGCGATGGGCCAGGCCGATGCAGGGCGCGTGATTCTTAAAATGGAAAAACAGATCGCGCAGATGGATGATGAAGCACAAGCGGCGGTATTTTCCAGTACGGTTAAGCAAATTAAACAGGCTTACCGCCAGTAGTAAAAAACCGGCTGTTAGCATCGCTTTCAGCCGGTTTCGCGTCTGGTGCGAAGCATCGTCAGCACGTCATATCAGACCTGTCGCCGCAGCGTAGCAGGCAATCTGTGTTTTATTTGGCGCATTGAATTTCTTCTGCATGTTTTTCTGATGGAAGTTAACGGTATTTTCAGAAATCGACAGAATAATGGCGATCTCCGATGAGGTCTTCCCTTCCGCCGTCCACTTCAGAATCTCTTTCTCACGTTTACTGAAACGCATCTCAGGCGCCATCACCATGTCGTCTTCAAATCTTGTCAGCGCCGAAAGACTCTCCCGCGCCAGCAGTTGCAACCTCAGCTCCACTTCATCGTAGGTAAACGAGGAGCAGCGTAAACTGCTACGGGAGAAAGATAAAAAGCCCAGCGCCCGGTTCGGCAACATCACACACTGGGTTACGCCTCTGCGTAATCCGAAACGCTGGGCGGCATCCCACATCGCCTGCGCTTCATGAAATAGCACGTCATCCCAATGTAAATGACCTTGCCTGAAATTTTCCGGCTTTAATACCGGATCGATCGCAAAATAGTTTTCGGACTGATAATGCGTTACCCACGCCGGAGGATAAGTGGTACGAAGCGATATTTTAGGCCGGGTAAAGGGGACGGGATGACGAACACACAGGGCATAATAATCAAATTCCAGCCGCTGTGTCTGATATTGCAATTCAGTATAAACATCCTCTGCTGCCGCCATCTCCTGAAAGCGTAACAACATTGCGCGTCGCCAGGTGAAGAAATCATTTTCCTGCATATTTTATTGCCACGCCTTTGATATTGATAATCATTATTATGAATGACTTAAATTAACACATAAATAGTGTTTATATATAAGAAATATCGGACGAAACGTAGAATACTTGAGCGGCATTACACTTTTGGCTTCCGCCTGAGAGCGAGGTTAATAATCTGGCAGAATGACTTCATAATTATTCATTGCGCTCGCCCAAGGCGCGGCTAATTCGGGCGAGCGTTGAAAAGGCATTATTTCACTAAAAATTTCTCAAGGAACTGGCGGGTACGCGGATGCTGAGGATCGGCGAACAAGGTTTTCGCCGGCCCCTGCTCAACGATTTGCCCCTGATCCATAAATATTGCCCGGTCAGCCACGTCACGCGCAAAGCCCATTTCGTGAGTGACGATCACCATCGTGCGCTTTTCCTGCGCCAGCTGGCGAATCGTATTAAGCACCTCGCCGACTAATTCAGGATCAAGCGCCGACGTGGGCTCATCAAACAGAATCACTTCCGGGCGCATCGCCAGCGCGCGCGCAATCGCCACGCGCTGCTGTTGCCCGCCCGACAGGCGGCGCGGATAACGGGTCTCTTTACCGGCCAACCCGACTTTGGCTAACAGTTCCCGCGCCAGCGCCGTCGCCTCGGCTTTCGGCTCTCCCTTTACAATCACCGGACCTTCAATGATATTTTCCAGCACGGTACGATGCGGGAACAGGTTAAAACTCTGAAAGACAAAGCCGACATGCTGACGTAGCTGGCGAATCAACCCTTTTTGCTGGCTGAATGGGCGGGCGGTATCGATGATAATATCGCCCACTTTAATGGTACCCGCTTCCGGTTGTTCCAGCAGGTTAATGCAGCGTAATAACGTTGTCTTCCCTGAGCCGCTCGGGCCGATAATGGCGACGACTTCTCCGGGCTTCACCTCAAGGTCGATACCGTGCAGCACCGTTTGACCATGAAATTTTTTGACCAGGTTGGTGACTTCGATAGCACTCATTTTGGCTCTCTCTCCTGGCGGTTAAGCTGGTTTTCAAAATAGTTTTGCAGTGCCGATAAGACGGTCGCCATTACCCAGTAGATTAACGACGCGGCCAGATACATGGTAAACACCTCCAGCGTTCGCGAGGTAATTAACTGCGCCTGGCGGAACAACTCCGGCACCTGAATCGTCGCGGCGAGCGACGTATCTTTCACCAGGCTGATAAAGCTGTTGCTCAACGGCGGAAGCGCGACGCGAGCCGCCTGCGGCAAAATAGCGCGACGTAGCGTTTGCCACGGCGTCATGCCAATGCTCGCCGCCGCTTCCCATTGTCCCTTGTCGATAGCCGAGATCGCCGCGCGCAGCGTCTCGGACGTGTAAGCCGCGGTATTGAGCGATAAACCAATCATCGCCGCCGGGATAGGGTCCAGCTCAATCCCAAATTGCGGCAGGCCGTAATAGATCATAAATAACTGGGCGATAAGCGGCGTACCGCGAAAAATCGAGATATAAAAGCGCGCCAGCCAGCGAACCGGCCATAGCGGAGACATCCGCATCAGCGCCAGCACAAATCCCAGCAGCAGACCAAAAAACATACCGCCAATACTCAGTTGCAGGGTAAAGACGGCGCCTTTAAGCAAATACGGCAGCGATTCAATAACCAGTTGGATACTTTCTTGCATTCGCGTTGATTACCTGGAGGTTATACATGAGGATGGTAGGCAAACAGCGCAGGTGCCCCACCGGTGTGAATAAAGAGAATCGGCCCGTCATCGTTAAAGCGTTTCTGGCTGATGCCGTCTATCAGACCCGCCATCGCTTTACCGGTATATACCGGATCCAGCAGCACTCCCTCCAGGCTCGCCAGCAGTTTCACCGCCTCCATCCCCGCGTCATTTGGCACGCCGTAACCCGGGGCAAAATAGTCATCCCATAAATGAATATCCGCCGTCGCCGTCAGCGCCAGCTGACCGGCAATAGCCTGCTGCAAGGCAATCACTTTGGGTTTCTGCTCGGCGACAGAACGTGAAACGGTCACGCCAATCAGTTCGACATCCGGCATCAGATGTTCCAGCCCGACAGCTAACCCGGCGTGCGTTCCGGCGCTGCCGGAGGCCACCACAACCGAAGAGAGCCCGACAACTTCTTCACACTGCTGGGCGATTTCCAGGGCGCTCTCTACGTATCCCATTGCCCCCAGCGCGCTGGAGCCGCCGACCGGAATCACATAGGGCCTGAACCCTTGCGCTTCAATGCGCGTCGCCAGCGTTTGCAGCTGCGCATCCGGATCGGTTAGCGCATCGCACATCTCAATTTGCGTATTAAATAAATCCAGTAACAGGCGATTACCATTCGTCAGGTAATTTTCCGCGGTGGTACCGATTGGATTTTCCAGCAAAGCGACGCAATGCAGCCCCAATTTGGCCGCGACCGCCGCCGTCTGACGGACATGGTTCGACTGAATCGCCCCTGCGGTTATCAGCGTATCCGCCCCTTCTCGCAGCGCGTCGGCCACCAGAAACTCCAGCTTACGCAGTTTATTGCCGCCCATTGCAATGGGCGTAACGTCATCGCGCTTAATGTAAATCTCACGGCCAAGATAATCAGACAATCGCGGCAGGTATTCGAGCGGGGTCGGCGCGCCAATAAGCTCCAGGCGAGGAAAGCGCGTTAAGTGATGTAGTGGCATTGAGCCTCCGGTAACGTTGTGGTGTGTTCTTTTTATTATGCACGTTGATCTAACGGAAATAAAAAAGGCGCCGATTCACGCGCCTCCGTTTGCTGACATAGTATGAGGTTGATATTGCCCGGCGGCGCACTGCCTGCCGGGCAACGTAGAGCATTATTGGGTCACGTCAGCGCCAAACCATTTTTCGGAAAGCGCTTTTAAGGTGCCATCTTTTTGCATTTCCGCAATGGCGTTATCTACCGCCTTCAACAAGTCTTCGTTGCCTTTACGTAACGCAACGCCGGACTCCTGACGCGAAAACGCATCACCGGTGACGGCCAGCGTACCTTTGGTTTTTTTCACCAGATCCAGCGCCGCCAGACGATCGACTAAAATCGCGTCAATACGGCCTACGCGCAGATCCTGATATTTTGTAGGATCATCGTCATAAGTACGGATATCCACGCCCTGAACATGTTGACGTAGCCATTCTTCATAGTTAGTCCCCAGCCCAACGCCGACTTTTTTGCCCTGCAGATCGGCCGCCGTTTTGATCGTGCCTTCATTGCCTTTTTTCACCAGCGCCTGAACGCCGGAGACAGTATAAGGCGTAGAGAAATCATATTTTTTCTTGCGGACGTCTGAAATCGTGACCTGGTTTATCACTACATCAATGCGTTTAGAGTCCAGTGACGCCAGCATTCCGTCCCATTTGGTCGGCTTCAACGACGCTTTAACGCCCAGATGTTTTGCCAACGCCTCGGCGAAATCGACTTCAAAACCGGTTAATTTGCCGTCGTCGCCCTGAAAGCTAAACGGCGGATAGGTACCTTCCAGCCCTACCAGCAGCGTGCCGCGTTCTTTAACTTTGTTCAGCAAACCCTCATCGGCAAAGCTCTTCGCGCTCATTCCCGCCACCAGCGCTACAGCCATTACTCCCATCAGTGCCTGACGTCCCAGCAGTGCTAATTTCATAGTAACCCCGAATATTGCCGTTAATGACCATAGACTGTGTCCCGCCATGGCGCATCGTCACGTCTCGCGAACCTTTGGGGGACTCAGCCTAATGTAGAAGGTTTGCCACGTTTCACCAACACGACTCTGCTACATCTTATGCTTTTTTAATATATATCAGAACTGGCGGTAAAGGGGGATTTCTGTCTGGGCGCAATCTGCTGATGCGCTTTATATTGCTGGTATTTACGTAGTGCGATACGGTAATTATTGGTGCTGGTTTCCGGCAACCATGGCGCCAGGCTTTCATCGAGAAAAACGTCCTGCAGCAGATCGTGGGAAATGTTTTGCTCGCTGAGGTAATTGCCAAGACGTCGTAAACGCACGACATATTCCCGCACCGTGCCATGACTCATCTCGGTTTGTTCAAACAAATACTGTTTGAAACCGATAATATCGAAAAAATCACTCTGCTTTTTGCAGTGCAAATCGCCGCAAAAGCGACACAGCGCCACCCACTCCTTCTGCTCCCGCTGCCAGGCAGCGTCGTCAAGTAGCATATCCAGCTGTGAAATAGCGATTTTATTAACGATCTTGCCACGGCGAACCAGCGTAATGCGGTCGAGCAGTTTGTGACAATGCGCGCAATGCGTCTGGCTGTGTTTAAAGTCTTTAAGATAGCGGCTCAAGGGCCGCCTTTTAGGTTGCTGCACCGTCATGAGAACTCCTGGTAGTCTATACGTTGTGCGGCACTTTTCGGGTGCGATCATGCGCGACCTATAACTTACCCAGTTTGGTGCGTAATCGTTTGATGGCCTGACTATGCAACTGGCTGACCCGCGATTCGCCAACTTCCAGTACCGCGCCAATCTCTTTGAGGTTGAGCTCTTCCTGGTAATACAGCGTTAACACCAGTTGCTCGCGTTCCGGCAGCGATTCAATCGCGTCCATTACCCGCTGTCGCAGGTCGCCCTCCAGCAGTTGATGTAACGGGTTTTCCTGTTGATGTTCTTCAGTCACCAGTTCGATGCTATCGCCATGCTCTTCCCGCCACTCATCGTAAGAGAAAAGTTGGCTGTTGTTGGTATCGAGCAACATCTGACGATACTCCGCAACAGGAATGCCAAGACGTTCCGCCACTTCGGTTTCCGTCGCATTACGCCCCAGTTCCTGCTCCAGTTGTCCCATCGCCTGCGCCACTTCGCGGGCATTACGCCGGACGCTACGCGGCACCCAATCGCGGCTGCGTAATTCATCCAGCATCGCCCCACGAATACGCTGCACTGCGTAAGTGGTAAATGCCGTTCCTTGCAAAGCGTCATATCGGTCGACCGCATTTAATAACCCGATGCCGCCCGCTTGTAGCAGATCGTCCAGTTCCACGCTCGCCGGCAATCGCACCTGCAGGCGCAATGCTTCGTGACGCACCAGCGGTACATAACGCTGCCACAGCGAGTGTTTATCCATTACACCTTCAGCGGTATACAGTGAATTCACGATAAACAGCCCTGCGTTAAATGAGTTATCGGCATGATTATCCGTTTCTACAGAGGGTTCTATCGAAGGAATAAGGCTATAAAAGAAGGGTTATTTCACTTATGTAACCTGTAGCACCTTTTTAGCGGCTCAAAGAGCAGAATAAAATCAGCCAGATAGGATAAACGGGATGCGCAAAAGCCCACCCCGAACAAAACTATGTCAGAAGATGAATCATCGACAGATCGTCGCCAGTACGCACCGTTTCTATATGGCGATGAAAATTCTTCGCCACCTCGCTGTTATGCTGGCTGCGGGAGTGAAAACTATACACAATATTGGTAACGTCATCCCACTCAAGCCGCCCGCGCTCATGCACGCTGGCTGCCGTTAATAGCTTAATAAAGGCATATTCCGCCACGATAATATACAGCGCGCGTAACGGGTCGACATTCGGCTGGTTGGGGAAATTATTTTCCCAAATTTTATAGAGAATTAAATTTCTGAAGGCCCAATTCTTCTGCTGCTCATCCGCCTGTAAACAGCGCGCTAATGAGGACTCAATATCGCTAACCTTCTGCTCCATTGAAACGCCCTCTTCCGCCGTCAGCACCCGCAGAAGGCACTGGATGTAGTGATCGAGGATAACACTGCCACGATTAAGCGGGAGCGAGCGGAAATAGTTCTGCATCTGCAATACCAGCGAGGTTTTTACCTTGCTATCCGGCGCGATATTCATCAACTCCTGCGCCAACACGCCGGTCTGCAACTGCTCAAGTAACGCGGCATACACCTGTTCCAGTTCGCCCAGCGCCACATCATCAATTTTGGCAAATTTCTGTGCATACATGACAAATTTAATCAACGCATAGAGCGCAGCTTCCGTACTGCTGTTGGCATGGTTGATCAGACTCAGGCAAAACAGATTGAGTAACTTTTGCTGCGCTGGAAATAACGGCGCAGTATTGAATGTCTGCTGAATGATTTTTTTTTCGCCGAGCGCCATCGCGTCAGGATCGTTTAAAATACGCGACGTTACCTCCGGGCAGGCAAGACTCAGGGAGTTATGTACCTCATTTTTATAGGTATGGTGCGCCCGCGGGAAAGAGGAACAGGTATGACTTAATGCCTTTGCGCCTAACGTTTTTTATACCCGGCACAGACGGTCCTCATCCAGATAAGGACAATTCCCCAGCGCCGAAGGCAGCTTAATTTCGCCCCAGTGGCTGTTGTTCTTTTTCAGCAGAATAATATTATCTTGCGCGATGGTACGAATCGTCGCGTCTTTACTGGCGAGATACTTTTTGACCGTCGTCTTATCCAGCGTGATTTTCCAGCCCTTACAACAGTGATCGCTGCAGGCCGAGCCAGAACAGGAAAAGTGGGTGACAAAGGCAGGTTCAGTGACGGTGATTTCTTTCATTACACAGGCTCCAGAATTAAAAAAGGCAGCTTTCGCTGCCTTGATTGTGTACCACGTGTCGGTGAATCAATCGCCGGATTAACGCAGTAAAGAGAGGACGTTTTGCGGAACCTGGTTAGCCTGCGCCAGAACGGAGGTACCGGCCTGCTGCAGAATCTGCGCGCGAGACATGTTGGAGACTTCGGTCGCGTAGTCGGAATCTTCGATACGGCTACGGGCAGAAGACAGGTTATTTACGGTATTGCCCAGGTTGGTGATAGCGGAGTTGAAACGGTTCTGTACCGCACCCAGGTCAGAACGAAGTGTATCAACCTGTGCCAAGGCAGCATCAATTTTCTGCAGTGGGTTTTCAGTCTTATCTGTATTAACCTCTTTAAGCTCACCGCCTGTTCTGAAGTTATGTTTGTCAAGGTCGCTTGCTAAGTAAGTTTTACCATCGGTAGCAGTAACAACTTCAGATTTACCATTTGCGCCACCAAATTTCACAGCTCCAGTTTGAGCAACGCCAGCACCATCTGTATAAGTGGTTGTTTTAGCAGTAATTGTACCTGTTTTCTCATCATATGTAGCGGCATAGAAATCGTCGCCCATTTTCACTGCATAGCCACCATCAATAACCTTACCGTTTTTATCCTCAAACGATAGTTTTACAAGGCTAGTATTGTCCTTATCGGCACCAGTAACCCCTGCAGCAGCAAGTTGAGCCGCAACTGTGGTCGTATCAACACCCTCTTTTGTTACTTCAGCAATTTGGTTGTGGGTTATAGTGGCCGTTCCCCGAATAGCTGTAGCTTCCGCAGTTGCTAACGGAGTTTTATCAGTCGTATCAATATTAACTTTCTTTGTAGTTTCATCATAAGTGGCTTTATAAACACCAGCAGAAGCACCGCCTTTAACATCTAAATAGTATTGACCATCTTTAAATTTGATATCAGCCCCAGTAACCCCCGTTGCACCACCGCCAATTGCAGTTTGGATATCAGTATTGCTCTGGGCTGTAATAGTATCTGTACCATTTTTATAGGTAGTTTTATCAACGGTTACAGCAGTTTCTTTCGGGGTGTAGGCATCCTGGACATTAAGCTTATCAAGTCCCAGTGTTTTAGAGCTAATTTCTTTTAAATCAATATCAATAGTTTCACCGTCGTTGGCACCAACCTGGATGGTCAGGGTGTTGTCCTGCGCCAGGACTTTCACGCCGTTGAACTGAGTCTGACCGGATACACGGTCGATTTCGTTCAGACGCTGGGTGATTTCAGCCTGGATAGAGTCAAGGTCAGACTGGGAGTTAGTACCGTTAGCAGACTGAACCGCCAGTTCACGCACACGCTGCAGGTTGTTGTTGATTTCGTTCAGCGCGCCTTCAGTGGTCTGCGCAATGGAGATACCGTCGTTAGCGTTACGGGAAGCCTGAGTCAGACCTTTGATGTTCGCGGTGAAACGGTTAGCAATCGCCTGACCTGCCGCATCGTCTTTCGCGCTGTTGATACGCAGACCGGAAGACAGACGCTCGATAGCGGTGCCCAGAGCGGACTGGGATTTGTTCAGGTTATTCTGGGTCAACAGCGACAGGCTGTTTGTATTAATGACTTGTGCCATGATCTTTTCCTTATCAATTACAACTTGATGTTATTGGGCTGTTGCCCACGGTTTCTCACCGTAACCCTTGTATCGGCACCTGAATTTCGAACTTTAGAAAATTTTTCACTTCCCCCGATCTTTTTCTTAGGCGGCGAAATAGCCGCTTTATGCATCATTATTCCGCGCATTATTTTTGCAAAATTATCATTAAACTTTGCCTCCAGATTGCCGATAACGCGCTTAACTACTGTTTGCAATCAAAAAGGAAGAAGGCATGGCTTCAATTTCATCATTAGGTGTGGGATCAAACTTACCGTTAGACCAGTTGTTGACAGACCTGACAAAGAACGAAAAAGGACGCTTAACGCCAATTACCAAACAGCAGAGCGCGAATTCGGCAAAGCTAACCGCCTATGGCACATTGAAAAGCGCATTAGAAAAATTCCAGACGGCAAATACCGCGTTAAATAAAGCGGATTTATTTAAGTCTACCGTGGCGTCCAGCACGACAGAGGACCTCAAAGTCAGTACTACCGCAGGCGCTGCCGCAGGGACTTATAAGATTAGCGTAACCCAGCTTGCCGCCGCGCAGTCGCTGGCGACAAAAACCACCTTCGCAACCACCAAAGAGCAGTTGGGCGATGCGTCGGTCACGTCCCGGACAATTAAAATTGAACAGCCGGGACGTAAAGAGCCGCTGGAAATTAAGCTGGATAAAGGCGACACCTCCATGGAGGCGATCCGTGACGCCATCAATGACGCCGACAGCGGTATCGCCGCCAGCATCGTTAAGGTCAAAGAGAACGAATTCCAGTTGGTGCTTACCGCCAATAGCGGTACCGACAATACGATGAAGATCACGGTGGAAGGCGATACAAAACTTAACGATCTACTCGCTTATGACAGCACCACCAATACCGGCAATATGCAAGAGCTGGTGAAAGCAGAAAACGCGAAGCTGAACGTAAACGGCATCGACATTGAGCGTCAGAGCAATACCGTAACCGACGCCCCTCAGGGAATTACGCTCACCCTGACCAAGAAAGTGACCGACGCGACCGTGACGGTAACGAAAGATGATACCAAGGCGAAAGAGGCGATTAAATCCTGGGTGGATGCCTATAACTCGCTGGTGGATACCTTTAGCTCGTTAACCAAATATACCGCCGTTGAGCCGGGCGAAGAAGCCAGCGATAAAAACGGCGCGCTGTTAGGCGATAGTGTGGTTCGTACTATCCAGACCGGGATTCGGGCACAATTTGCCAATAGCGGCAGTAATTCTGCGTTCAAAACAATGGCGGAAATTGGCATCACCCAGGATGGGACTTCCGGCAAACTGAAGATTGATGATGATAAGCTGACCAAAGTACTGAAAGATAACACAGCCGCAGCGCGTGAGCTGTTGGTAGGCGATGGTAAAGAAACGGGTATCACCACCAAAATTGCCACCGAAGTGAAAAGTTATCTGGCGGATGACGGCATTATTGATAATGCGCAGGACAACGTTAACGCCACGCTGAAAAGCCTGACAAAACAGTACCTGTCCGTTAGCAACAGCATCGATGAAACCGTTGCCCGTTACAAGGCCCAGTTTACCCAACTGGATACCATGATGAGTAAGCTGAATAACACCAGTAGTTATTTGACCCAGCAATTTACAGCTATGAACAAGTCCTGATAACAGAGGTCACCATGTACACCGCGAGCGGTATCAAAGCTTATGCGCAAGTCAGCGTGGAAAGCGCCGTGATGAGCGCCAGCCCACATCAGTTGATTGAAATGTTGTTTGATGGCGCGAATAGCGCTCTGGTGCGCGCTCGCCTGTTTTTAGAACAAGGCGATGTTGTCGCGAAAGGTGAAGCGTTAAGCAAAGCCATCAATATTATCGATAACGGGCTGAAAGCCGGCCTCGATCAGGAAAAAGGCGGTGAGATTGCGACGAATCTTTCCGAGCTATACGACTATATGATTCGCCGTTTACTGCAGGCTAATTTGCGTAACGACGCTCAGGCCATCGAAGAAGTGGAAGGGTTACTCAGCAATATTGCAGAAGCCTGGAAACAGATTTCACCGAAAGCATCTTTCCAGGAGTCTCGTTAATGACCTCAACCGTGGAGTTTATCAACCGTTGGCAGCGTATTGCGCTGCTCAGTCAATCGCTGCTTGAACTTGCGCAGCGAGGTGAATGGGATCTCTTACTGCAACAAGAGGTCTCCTATCTGCAAAGTATTGAAACGGTGATGGAAAAGCAAACTCCACCGGGCATTACGCGAAGTATTCAGGATATGGTCGCCGGATACATCAAACAAACGCTGGATAATGAGCAGCTCCTGAAAGGGCTGCTGCAACAGCGACTGGATGAACTGAGTAGTTTGATCGGACAATCCACCCGCCAAAAATCACTCAACAACGCTTATGGGCGTCTTTCCGGTATGTTACTCGTGCCAGATGCGCCTGGCGCCTCATAATATTTTCCCGTCTCGTATGAAAATTCTTCCATACTCCAGAGGTCGGCTAAACGACTTCTGGAGCACGGAAGATGAAAAACCCCACGTTATTGCAGTACTTCCACTGGTATTATCCCGACGGCGGTAAACTCTGGTCTGAGCTGGCGGAACGTGCTGATGGGCTGAATGATATCGGTATCAATATGGTCTGGCTACCGCCCGCCTGTAAAGGCGCCTCCGGCGGCTATTCCGTAGGCTATGATAGCTACGACCTGTTTGACCTCGGCGAATTTGACCAAAAAGGAACTATCGCGACAAAGTACGGCGATAAACGCCAGTTACTGACGGCGATAGACGCGCTCAAAAAAAATAATATTGCGGTGCTGCTCGACGTCGTCGTGAACCACAAAATGGGCGCAGACGAAAAAGAACGTATCCGCGTTCAGCGCGTGAATCAGGATGACCGCACGCAAATCGATGACAACATCATTGAATGCGAAGGCTGGACGCGCTACACCTTCCCTGCCCGCGCGGGCCAGTATTCCAACTTTATTTGGGACTATCACTGTTTCAGCGGCATTGATCATATCGAGAATCCCGACGAAGACGGCATTTTTAAGATCGTCAATGACTATACCGGCGATGGCTGGAACGATCAGGTTGATGATGAGATGGGTAATTTCGACTATCTGATGGGTGAAAATATCGATTTTCGCAATCACGCGGTTACGGAGGAGATTAAATATTGGGCTCGTTGGGTCATGGAACAAACCCACTGTGACGGCTTTCGCCTGGACGCGGTAAAACATATACCCGCCTGGTTTTATAAAGAATGGATTGAGCATGTACAGGCGGTTGCACCAAAACCGCTGTTTATTGTCGCAGAATACTGGTCGCATGAAGTGGATAAATTGCAAACGTACATCGATCAGGTCGACGGGAAAACCATGCTGTTCGACGCGCCGTTGCAGATGAAATTTCACGAGGCCTCGCGCCAGGGCGCGGAGTATGACATGCGCCACATTTTCACCGGCACGCTGGTAGAAGCCGACCCTTTTCATGCGGTGACGCTGGTCGCTAACCACGATACACAACCGTTACAGGCGCTGGAAGCGCCGGTAGAACCCTGGTTCAAACCATTGGCCTATGCGCTGATCCTGCTTCGTGAAAACGGCGTACCGTCAGTGTTTTATCCCGATTTATACGGCGCCAGCTATGAAGATAGCGGCGAAAATGGCGAGACCTGTCGGGTCGACATGCCGGTGATTAACCAACTGGATCGGCTGATCCTCGCTCGTCAGCGTTTTGCGCACGGTATACAAACACTCTTTTTCGATCATCCTAACTGTATCGCCTTTAGTCGCAGCGGTACTGAAGAGAATCCAGGCTGTGTGGTTGTACTTTCCAATGGCGACGACGGTGAAAAAACCCTCCTGCTCGGCGACAATTACGCTAACAAGACCTGGCGTGATTTTCTGGGAAACCGCAGTGAGCATGTTGTAACTAATGATCAAGGCGAAGCGACGTTCTTCTGCAACGCAGGCAGCGTCAGCGTGTGGGTCATTGAGGACGTATGATGAGCGTTCCCGGCGGCAGAGCGCTGCCGGGAAGCGAAATTACGGCAGCGGCGTCGGCAGCGGCGTTTTTTCTAACGCGGCGGCGCACTCCGGCGTCGGACGAGCGACCCGTTGCAGCGTCATGCCATCATATTCCAGAGTATTCCCGTCGCGCTCAATTTCATAGAGCTCACGCTTAACCGTAACATTGGTTAAGTCATCGGAGAGCATGGTCAGCTTGCCCGGCAGAGCAATAACGCGCTGCCACTGGCGGCAGTCCAGCGTATCGCCTTCTTTAGTCACCACCAGGCTGGCGATAGCTTCAGGGCTCACCAGCTTACGTTGCGGGCCTTTTGACTGCCAGTACCCTTCCAGACCGGCCGGCGCGGGCGTTTTCACCACATCATTATAGTTTTCCACCTCGGCGCATCCGGCCAGAACCAGCAATGCGCCAACGATCGCTACTTTTTTCATCATTCATCCTGCATCAGAAGAAAGAGGAATTGTGGCATTAAAGCCCTGACGCCGCCAGCCTTTCCAGGCGCTGGCCGCAATTTGATCCAGTCGGTATTACCGCTTATTAGGTGTAGGCAAATTCTGTGATCGGTGTAGTATGCGCACTTCTTGTTTCACACCTTCTGAGTTCAGAGGCTAAACACATGTCATGGCAACACTTCAAGCAAACCTGGTTAATTAAATTCTGGGCGCCGGCCCCTGCGGTGATCGCAGCCGGTATTCTCTCTACCTACTATTTTGGCATCACCGGCACGTTTTGGGCCGTGACGGGCGAATTTACCCGCTGGGGCGGGCAAATTTTGCAGCTTTTTGGCGTTCATGCCGAACAGTGGGGCTACTACAAGCTGATTCATCTGGAAGGTACGCCGCTGACGCGTATCGACGGCATGATGATCCTCGGCATGTTCGGCGGCTGTTTCGCCGCGGCGCTGTGGGCCAACAACGTAAAACTGCGTATGCCGCGCAGCCGAATCCGTATCGTACAGGCGGTGGCCGGAGGCATTATCGCTGGCTTCGGCGCGCGTCTGGCGATGGGGTGTAACCTGGCCGCCTTTTTTACCGGGATCCCGCAGTTCTCCCTACACGCGTGGTTCTTTGCGCTGGCGACCGCTATCGGCTCCTGGTTCGGCGCCCGCTTTACGTTGCTGCCGATATTTCGCATACCGGTGAAAATGCAAAAGGTCTCCGCGGCTTCGCCACTGACGCAGAAACCGGATCAGGCAAGACGGCGTTTCAGGCTCGGTATGCTGGTCTTTATCGGCATGATTGGCTGGGCGTTATTAACGGCAATGCATCAGCCGAAACTGGGGCTGGCGATGCTGTTCGGCGTCGGATTTGGGCTGCTGATCGAGCGCGCGCAAATCTGCTTTACCTCGGCCTTTCGCGATCTGTGGATCTCCGGACGCGCCCATATGGCGAAAGCGATTATTTTCGGCATGGCGGTCAGCGCTATTGGTATTTTCAGCTACGTGCAGTTGGGCGTTGCACCTAAAATTATGTGGGCTGGCCCGAATGCGGTCATTGGCGGACTGCTGTTCGGTTTTGGCATCGTGCTGGCGGGCGGCTGCGAAACCGGCTGGATGTACCGCGCCGTAGAAGGCCAGGTGCATTACTGGTGGGTGGGCCTCGGCAATGTCATCGGTTCGACCATCCTGGCTTACTACTGGGATGATTTCGCGCCCGCTCTGGCGACCAGTTGGGATAAAGTTAACCTGCTGAATACCTTTGGTCCGCTGGGCGGTCTGCTGGTCACCTACCTGTTGTTATTTACCGCGCTGATGTTAATTATCGGCTGGGAAAAACGTTTTTTCCGCCGTGCGGGGCTGACGCCTGCTAAGGAATCTGTATGAAAAATATCGTCCCTGATTACCGTCTGGATATGGTTGGCGAACCTTGCCCGTACCCGGCGGTCGCCACTCTGGAAGCGATGCCGCAGCTAAAAAAAGGTGAGATCCTGGAAGTGGTGAGCGACTGTCCGCAGTCCATTAATAATATTCCACTGGATGCGCGCAATCATGGCTATACGGTGCTGGATATCCAACAGGATGGCCCGACAATTCGTTATCTGATTCAAAAATAAGCGCATACTCCCGCTGTACGTTACGGCGGGAGACCTTTTTACGGCATAACCGGCAAAAATCTAAAACGCATAAAAGAAATCAGACAAGGTCGTCTTGTGCGCCGTGGCATAAATCTATTATATAACGTATACCGTTTTAATTTTGTTTGAGCCGATGAAAAACCCATGACTATTTTAAGCAAAACATAAAATAATTATTATTTTCCCTCTACGTCATAAAAGACTATCAGGTATTTATATTTTTACTCACTGACATTATCAGGTGATGATTTATTTATGCACAGCAGAAGCCAAAAAAATGATAAAAATTATTTTCATCTCCATTATTGGAGTCGTCTGTCTTGCCGCTGCCCGTTACTCACCCGTCACAGTGGTCAATGCACATCCGAGCGCCATTGCCCGCTGTCTCGCTGATAATCTGTCCCCGTATGGGTATATACTGGATCTCCATGAAACAGATATTCCAGGCATTAATAAAGAATTTACCGTGTATTATCGCAACGGCGCATATATTGCAGGAACATTCTGGATTGCAAACTCAATGACAATAGCATCAGAACGAATAGTAGGAATGAATGGCGTTAGTAAACAGGCGTACCCTATTTTTAATAAATCCCTGCAACAATGTGCAACCCGCTTATCAATAAAATGAGCGCGTCTCGCAAAAATAAGCCCACATAATCACGCACTGGTTGCATGGGCGTCGCGTCCCCCGCCGCTGACGTAGGTAAGCGCCCGGGAGTTCGCTGCGGATGGGTTGTCAGCCCTGGCTTAAACCTGCATGGACATGACTTCCTGATACGCGGCGACCAGCTTGTTGCGCACCTGAATCCCCATTTGCATGG
This sequence comes from Salmonella sp. SAL4457, assembly GCF_046548235.1. Lineage (NCBI taxonomy): Bacteria > Pseudomonadati > Pseudomonadota > Gammaproteobacteria > Enterobacterales > Enterobacteriaceae > Salmonella > Salmonella sp. SAL4457. The sequence goes on along the minus strand of NZ_JBGDZO010000001.1, from coordinate 336,001 downwards.
AGACGGACGCTTTTTGCATATCGGCCATCACGTCATTAAGCGCAATGCCCGGCTCACCCAGAGTGAATTTTTCCGCCTGAACGCGCGCCGCCGCTTGTCTGTCGCTAATACGATCCAGCGCAGCATGTAGCTGGCCGGCAAAACTCACCGTCGACTGCGAGTGCGTGTCTTGCCCGCGCGCGGCCATCGCCGTCGCCTGTAACTGGCTAATAACCCCTTCAATCCCCTGTATTGCTGCCATGCTATTCCCCTGGATGATTTTTTACGCAGCAGAGATTACCAGTTTGTCAATAAGATAAAGGCGTTAAATAACGATAAAAAACCTCGGTTTTTAGCGCATAGAAAAATTCGAAACCACAAATAATGAGACCGTCAATTTTTCGAGTTTGCTGACCCGGGAGTGAGTCTTGTTCCACTTTGCAAAAAACGCCGTCCACGATCAGTCACGAGGTGCGAGATGAGTGCGACTGCATCGACTGCAACCCAACCTAAACCTCTCGAGTGGCTTAATCGCCTACGCGCGAATCCCCGAATTCCGTTAATTGTGGCGGGTTCCGCTGCCGTGGCGATCGTCGTTGCGATGGTGCTGTGGGCCAAAACGCCCGATTACCGCACGCTATTTAGCAACCTTTCCGATCAGGACGGCGGCGCGATCGTCGCGCAGTTGACCCAGATGAATATCCCCTATCGCTTTGCCAATGGCAGCGGCGCGATTGAAGTGCCCGCCGACAAAGTGCATGAACTGCGTCTGCGTCTGGCGCAGCAGGGGCTGCCTAAAGGCGGCGCGGTAGGCTTTGAACTGCTTGATCAGGAAAAATTCGGTATCAGTCAGTTCAGCGAGCAGGTGAATTATCAGCGCGCGCTGGAAGGTGAACTGGCCCGGACGATCGAGACGCTGGGGCCGGTAAAAAGCGCCCGCGTTCACCTTGCGATGCCAAAGCCGTCGCTATTTGTGCGGGAACAAAAATCCCCTTCCGCCTCCGTCACCGTCACACTGGAACCGGGACGGGCGCTGGATGAAGGACAAATTAGCGCCGTGGTACATCTGGTTTCCAGCGCTGTCGCCGGTTTGCCGCCAGGAAACGTCACTCTGGTCGATCAATCCGGTCATCTGCTCACGCAATCCAATACCAGCGGTCGCGACCTTAATGACGCGCAATTAAAATTTGCTAATGATGTGGAAAGCCGCATCCAACGCCGTATCGAAGCCATTCTGTCGCCTATCGTCGGGAACGGTAATGTTCACGCTCAGGTAACCGCCCAGTTGGATTTTGCCAATAAAGAACAGACGGAAGAGCACTACAGCCCGAACGGCGATGCGTCGAAGGCCACTCTGCGTTCACGTCAGTTGAATATTAGCGAACAGGTAGGCGCGGGCTATCCCGGCGGTGTGCCTGGCGCGCTGTCGAACCAACCAGCGCCGCCTAACGAGGCGCCGATCGCCACGCCGCCGACCAATCAACAAAACGCGCAGAATACGCCACAAACCAGCACCAGTACCAACAGTAACAGTGCTGGCCCGCGCAATACGCAGCGTAATGAAACCAGTAACTACGAAGTGGACCGCACCATTCGTCACACCAAAATGAATGTGGGCGATATTGAGCGTCTCTCCGTGGCCGTCGTGGTGAATTACAAAACGCTGGCGGATGGCAAACCGCTGCCATTAACCGCCGATCAGATGAAACAGATCGAGGATCTAACCCGTGAGGCGATGGGTTTTTCTGATAAACGCGGCGATACGCTAAACGTGGTGAATTCACCGTTTAGCGCAGTGGATAACACCGGCGGCGAACTGCCCTTCTGGCAACAGCAGTCCTTTATCGATCAGTTGCTCGCGGCAGGTCGCTGGTTGCTGGTGCTGGTGGTGGCCTGGATTCTGTGGCGCAAAGCGGTACGTCCGCAGTTGACGCGCCGCGTTGAAGAAGCGAAAGCGGCGCAGGAGCAGGCGCAGGTTCGCCAGGAAACCGAAGAAGCCGTGGAAGTACGCCTTAGCAAAGACGAGCAGCTCCAGCAACGCCGGGCTAACCAGCGTCTGGGCGCTGAGGTGATGAGCCAGCGTATTCGCGAAATGTCAGACAACGATCCGCGCGTTGTGGCGCTGGTCATTCGCCAGTGGATGAGTAACGATCATGAGTAATCTTAGCGGTACCGATAAAAGCGTCATTTTGTTGATGACCATTGGCGAAGACCGGGCGGCAGAGGTGTTTAAACACCTCTCAACCCGCGAAGTACAGGCGTTAAGTACGGCGATGGCTAACGTGCGTCAGATCTCCAACAAACAACTGACGGACGTACTATCAGAGTTTGAGCAAGAAGCGGAGCAGTTCGCCGCGCTGAATATCAACGCCAACGAATACCTGCGCTCCGTACTGGTTAAAGCGCTGGGCGAAGAACGCGCCTCCAGCCTGCTGGAAGATATTCTGGAAACGCGCGATACCACCAGCGGTATCGAAACGCTCAACTTTATGGAACCGCAGAGCGCCGCCGACCTGATTCGCGACGAACACCCGCAGATTATCGCCACCATTCTGGTCCACCTTAAACGCAGTCAGGCCGCCGATATTCTGGCGCTGTTTGACGAACGACTGCGTCATGATGTGATGCTGCGTATCGCGACATTTGGCGGCGTACAGCCGGCGGCGCTGGCGGAGTTGACCGAAGTGCTGAATGGCCTGCTCGACGGTCAGAACCTGAAACGCAGCAAAATGGGCGGCGTAAGAACCGCGGCGGAAATTATCAACCTGATGAAAACGCAGCAGGAAGAAGCGGTTATTACCGCTGTGCGCGAATTCGACGGCGAACTGGCGCAGAAAATCATCGACGAGATGTTCCTGTTCGAAAATCTGGTGGATGTGGACGATCGCAGTATCCAGCGTCTGCTGCAGGAAGTGGATTCCGAATCGCTGCTGATCGCTCTGAAAGGCGCCGAACCGCCATTACGCGAGAAGTTCCTGCGCAATATGTCCCAGCGCGCCGCCGATATCCTGCGCGACGACCTTGCCAACCGTGGCCCGGTTCGTCTGTCTCAGGTGGAAAACGAGCAGAAAGCGATTCTGCTTATTGTGCGTCGTCTGGCGGAAACCGGCGAAATGGTGATTGGCAGCGGCGAGGATACCTATGTCTAATGAATTGCCGTGGCAAGTCTGGACCCCCGACGATCTCGCCCCGCCGCCGGAGACGTTTGTGCCGGTTGAGGCTGATAACGTGACCTTGACAGACGATACGCCGGAGCCCGAACTCACTGCAGAACAGCAGCTGGAGCAGGAGCTGGCGCAGCTAAAAATACAGGCCCATGAACAAGGTTATAATGCCGGGCTGGCGGAGGGACGGCAAAAAGGACACGCGCAGGGATACCAGGAAGGGTTAGCGCAGGGGCTGGAGCAAGGACAAGCCCAGGCGCAGACGCAGCAGGCGCCGATTCATGCCCGTATGCAGCAGTTAGTGAGCGAGTTTCAGAACACGCTTGACGCGCTCGATAGCGTTATCGCCTCACGGCTGATGCAAATGGCCCTGGAGGCCGCACGTCAGGTCATCGGCCAAACGCCGGCGGTGGACAACTCGGCGCTGATTAAACAGATCCAACAACTGTTGCAGCAAGAGCCGCTCTTTAGCGGCAAGCCGCAGTTGCGCGTGCATCCGGACGACTTACAGCGGGTGGAAGAGATGCTGGGCGCCACGCTCAGTCTTCACGGATGGCGGTTACGCGGCGATCCAACGTTGCATCACGGCGGGTGTAAAGTCTCTGCCGATGAGGGCGATCTGGACGCCAGCGTCGCTACTCGCTGGCAAGAGTTGTGTCGCCTGGCGGCGCCGGGAGTGCTCTGATGACCACGCGCCTGACCCGCTGGCTTACCGCGCTCGACAACTTTGAAGCCAAAATGGCTTTATTGCCGGCGGTGCGTCGTTATGGACGTTTAACCCGCGCCACTGGCCTGGTACTGGAGGCCACCGGTCTCCAGCTTCCGCTGGGCGCCACCTGCATTATTGAGCGCCAGGACGGCCCTGAAACCAAAGAGGTGGAATCGGAAGTCGTCGGTTTTAACGGCCAGCGTCTGTTTTTAATGCCGCTGGAAGAGGTCGAAGGCATTCTGCCCGGTGCCCGCGTTTACGCCCGTAACGGGCATGGCGACGGTCTGCAAAGCGGCAAACAGCTACCGCTCGGCCCGGCCCTGCTTGGTCGGGTGCTGGATGGCGGCGGTAAACCGCTCGACGGACTGCCTGCGCCGGATACGCTGGAAACCGGCGCGTTAATCACGCCGCCGTTTAACCCGCTACAGCGAACGCCAATCGAACATGTGCTGGATACCGGCGTACGCGCTATCAACGCGTTGTTAACCGTAGGGCGCGGTCAGCGTATGGGACTCTTTGCCGGTTCCGGCGTTGGTAAATCGGTTCTGCTTGGCATGATGGCGCGCTACACGCGGGCGGACGTGATTGTCGTGGGACTTATCGGCGAACGTGGCCGCGAAGTTAAAGATTTTATCGAAAATATTCTCGGCCCCGACGGTCGCGCGCGTTCGGTGGTGATCGCCGCCCCGGCGGATGTCTCGCCGCTGCTGCGAATGCAGGGCGCCGCCTATGCCACCCGCATCGCCGAAGACTTTCGCGATCGCGGACAGCATGTGTTGCTGATTATGGATTCGCTGACGCGCTATGCAATGGCGCAGCGTGAGATTGCGCTGGCAATCGGCGAACCGCCAGCCACCAAAGGTTATCCGCCCTCGGTGTTCGCAAAGCTGCCGGCGCTGGTCGAGCGTGCCGGTAATGGCATCCACGGCGGTGGCTCTATCACCGCGTTTTATACCGTGTTGACCGAGGGGGACGACCAACAAGATCCCATTGCCGACTCGGCACGCGCAATCCTCGACGGGCACATTGTCTTGTCCCGCCGTCTGGCGGAGGCCGGGCACTATCCGGCCATTGATATCGAGGCGTCAATCAGCCGGGCGATGACCGCGCTCATTACCGAGCAGCACTATGCGCGGGTACGGCTATTTAAACAGTTGCTTTCCAGTTTCCAGCGTAACCGCGATCTGGTCAGCGTCGGCGCCTATGCCAAAGGCAGCGATCCGATGCTCGATAAAGCCATTACCTTATGGCCGCAACTGGAAGCGTTTTTACAGCAAGGCATTTTTGAACGGGCCGACTGGGAAGACTCTCTGCAGGCGCTCGATTTAATTTTCCCGACGGTGTGATAAAGCAGGAGGGCGACGATCATGGCACAACATGGCGCTCTGGAAACACTCAAAGATCTGGCCGAAAAAGAGGTAGATGACGCGGCGCGTTTACTGGGCGAAATGCGTCGCGGCTGCCAACAGGCGGAAGAACAGCTCAAAATGCTGATCGATTATCAGAATGAGTATCGCAGTAATTTGAACACCGATATGGGCAACGGCATCGCCAGTAATCGCTGGATCAACTATCAGCAGTTTATTCAGACACTGGAAAAGGCGATAGAGCAGCATCGCCTCCAGCTTACGCAGTGGACGCAAAAAGTCGACCTGGCGCTGAAGAGCTGGCGTGAGAAAAAGCAGCGACTTCAGGCCTGGCAAACCTTACAGGACCGACAAACCGCGGCAGCGCTGTTAGCTGAAAACCGCATGGATCAGAAAAAGATGGATGAATTTGCTCAGCGTGCAGCAATGAGGAAACCCGAATGATCACCCTGCCCCAACTGATCACCACCGATACCGACATGACCGCGGGTCTGACGTCAGGAAAAACCACCGGTTCAGCCGAGGACTTTCTGGCGCTCCTGGCGGGCGCGTTAGGCGCAGACGGCGCACAGGGCAAAGACGCCCGCATCACGCTGGCCGATTTACAGGCGGCAGGCGGCAAGTTATCGAAAGAGCTACTGACCCAACATGGCGAGCCGGGCCAGGCGGTGAAGCTTGCCGACCTGCTGGCGCAAAAAGCGAATGCGACGGATGAAACGCTTACCGATCTGACACAAGCGCAGCATCTACTGTCTACGCTAACGCCATCGTTGAAAACCAGCGCTCTGGCCGCATTGAGTAAAACGGCGCAGCATGATGAGAAAACGCCCGCGCTGAGCGATGAGGATCTTGCCAGTCTGAGCGCCTTATTCGCCATGCTGCCCGGACAACCTGTCGCGACGCCTGTCGCCGGAGAAACGCCGGCTGAAAATCACATCGCCTTGCCGTCACTGTTACGCGGCGACATGCCATCGGCGCCGCAGGAAGAGACACATACGCTCTCTTTTAGCGAGCATGAAAAAGGGAAAACCGAGGCGTCGCTTGCGCGCGCCAGCGACGATCGCGCCACGGGGCCAGCACTGACGCCGCTGGTAGTCGCTGCCGCCGCGACCAGCGCGAAAGTGGAGGTGGATAGCCCGCCCGCGCCAGTAACGCATGGCGCGGCAATGCCGACGCTCAGCAGCGCCACGGCGCAACCGCTACCTGTCGCCTCAGCCCCGGTACTCAGCGCGCCGTTAGGCAGCCATGAATGGCAGCAAACGTTCAGTCAGCAGGTCATGTTATTTACGCGTCAGGGACAGCAAAGCGCGCAGCTTCGATTGCATCCGGAAGAGTTAGGTCAGGTGCATATTTCGCTCAAGCTGGATGACAATCAGGCGCAGCTCCAGATGGTATCGCCGCACAGCCATGTCCGCGCCGCGCTGGAAGCCGCCCTGCCCATGTTGCGCACCCAGTTGGCGGAAAGCGGCATTCAGTTGGGACAAAGCAGTATCAGTAGCGAAAGCTTTGCCGGACAGCAGCAGTCTTCGTCGCAACAACAGTCTTCCCGCGCCCAACACACGGACGCGTTTGGCGCTGAAGATGACATAGCGTTAGCGGCGCCGGCCTCGCTTCAGGCCGCCGCGCGCGGCAATGGCGCAGTGGATATCTTCGCCTAACGCCAGAGGTAGCATGATTATCCGCGTCTTTTCCACGCTTTGTCGTGGACAGGACACGGGATAATCAGCCAATAAGCAGTACCGAAACAGGAAGCCCGTATCAGATGACTGACTCCGCGATTAACAAAAAGAGCAAACGCTCGATTTGGATACCTTTGCTGGTGTTGATTACCCTCGCCGCCTGCGCGACCGCCGGTTATAGCTACTGGCGTATGCAGCAGCAACCGACCACGAACGCTAAAGCGGAACCGGCTCCGCCGCCCGCGCCGGTATTTTTTGCGCTGGATACGTTTACCGTCAATCTGGGCGATGCGGATCGCGTGTTGTATATCGGCGTGACCCTGCGTCTGAAAGACGAAGCGACGCGCGCGCGATTAAATGAATATCTGCCGGAAGTGCGCAGCCGTCTGCTGTTGTTGTTTTCCCGTCAGAATGCCGCCGAGCTCTCAACAGAAGCTGGCAAACAAAAACTGATTGCCGCCATTAAAGAGACACTGGCCGCGCCGCTCGTTGCCGGACAACCAAAACAGGTCGTCACTGACGTGCTTTATACAGCTTTTATTCTGCGGTAACGATATGGGCGATAGTATTCTTTCTCAGGCTGAAATCGATGCGCTGTTGAACGGCGACAGCGACACCAAAGACGAACCCACTCCCGGTATCGCAAGCGATAGCGATATTCGCCCTTACGATCCCAATACCCAGCGTCGCGTCGTGCGTGAACGCTTGCAGGCGCTGGAGATTATTAACGAGCGTTTCGCACGCCAGTTCCGGATGGGATTATTTAACCTGCTGCGCCGCAGCCCGGATATTACCGTGGGTGCCATACGTATTCAGCCGTATCACGAATTTGCGCGTAACCTGCCGGTACCGACCAACCTGAACCTGATCCACCTGAAGCCGCTACGCGGCACCGGGCTGGTGGTGTTCTCGCCGAGTCTGGTGTTTATTGCCGTCGATAACCTGTTCGGCGGCGACGGCCGTTTTCCGACCAAAGTCGAGGGCCGCGAGTTTACCCATACGGAACAGCGTGTCATCAACCGTATGCTGAAACTGGCGCTGGAAGGCTATAGCGACGCATGGAAAGCCATTAATCCGCTGGAAGTGGAGTATGTGCGTTCCGAAATGCAGGTGAAATTTACCAATATCACCACCTCGCCGAACGATATCGTCGTCAATACGCCGTTTCATGTGGAGATCGGCAATCTGACCGGTGAATTTAACATCTGTCTGCCATTTAGCATGATCGAGCCGCTGCGTGAGCTGCTGGTGAATCCGCCGCTGGAAAACTCGCGCCATGAAGATCAGAACTGGCGTGATAACCTGGTGCGCCAGGTTCAGCACTCTGAACTGGAGCTGGTGGCCAATTTTGCCGATATTCCGTTACGTCTTTCCCAGATTTTGAAGCTGAAACCCGGCGATGTACTGCCGATTGAAAAACCCGACCGCATTATTGCTCATGTGGACGGCGTTCCGGTACTCACCAGCCAATATGGCACCGTAAACGGACAGTATGCGCTACGCGTAGAACATTTGATCAACCCAATTTTGAATTCGCTGAATGAGGAACAGCCCAAATGAGTGACATGAATAATCCGTCCGATGAGAATACTGGCGCATTGGATGATCTGTGGGCTGACGCGTTAAACGAGCAAAAAGCGACCACCACTAAAAGCGCCGCCGACGCGGTTTTCCAACAGCTTGGCGGCGGCGATGTCAGCGGTGCTATGCAGGATATCGATCTGATTATGGATATCCCGGTCAAACTGACCGTAGAGCTGGGCCGCACGCGAATGACCATTAAAGAACTGCTGCGTCTGACGCAGGGGTCGGTCGTCGCGCTGGACGGGCTGGCGGGCGAGCCGCTGGATATCCTGATTAATGGCTACCTGATTGCCCAGGGTGAAGTGGTCGTCGTGGCGGATAAATACGGCGTACGTATCACCGATATTATTACGCCATCCGAGCGTATGCGTCGTTTGAGTCGTTAATGATGAAGACAGAAGCCACGGTTTCTCAGCCCACCGCGCCAGCCGGATCGCCGCTCATGCAGGTGAGCGGCGCATTAATTGGCATTATTGCGCTCATTCTGGCGGCGGCCTGGGTGATTAAGCGTATGGGATTCGCGCCAAAAGGAAATAGCGTCCGGGGACTGAAGGTGTCAGCCAGCGCCTCGCTTGGCCCGCGCGAACGCGTGGTGATTGTCGAGGTCGAAAATGCGCGCCTGGTACTGGGCGTGACCGCCTCGCAGATCAACCTGCTGCACACCCTGCCGCCCGCGGAGAATGACACGGAAGCACCCGTTGCCCCACCGGCGGATTTCCAGAACATGATGAAGAGCTTACTCAAGCGTTCCGGGAGATCCTGATGCGCCGTTTGTTATTCCTTTCTCTGGCGGGTCTGTGGCTTTTTAGTCCCGCCGCCGCTGCGCAACTGCCGGGGCTTATCAGCCAACCATTAGCGGGCGGAGGCCAAAGCTGGTCATTATCCGTCCAGACGCTGGTTTTCATCACCTCGCTGACGTTTCTGCCGGCGATTTTACTGATGATGACGAGCTTCACGCGTATCATCATTGTTTTTGGCCTGTTGCGTAACGCGCTGGGCACGCCCTCGGCACCGCCAAATCAGGTGTTACTCGGGCTGGCGTTGTTTTTGACCTTTTTTATTATGTCGCCCGTCATTGACAAGATTTACGTGGATGCTTACCAGCCGTTTAGCGAGCAGAAAATTTCTATGCAGGAAGCGCTGGATAAAGGCGCGCAACCGTTACGCGCGTTCATGCTGCGCCAAACCCGCGAAGCCGATCTGGCGCTGTTTGCCCGTCTGGCCAATAGCGGTCCGTTACAGGGACCGGAAGCAGTACCGATGCGTATCCTCCTGCCCGCTTATGTCACCAGCGAATTAAAGACGGCGTTTCAGATCGGTTTTACGATTTTCATCCCTTTTTTGATTATCGACCTGGTGATCGCCAGCGTATTGATGGCGTTGGGGATGATGATGGTGCCACCAGCGACAATCGCCCTACCGTTTAAGCTGATGCTGTTTGTGCTGGTCGATGGTTGGCAATTGCTTATGGGGTCGCTGGCCCAAAGCTTTTACAGTTAGAGGCGCAAAATGACTCCTGAATCCGTCATGATGATGGGCACCGAGGCGATGAAAGTCGCTCTCGCCCTGGCTGCGCCGCTGTTACTCGTCGCGCTGATTACCGGCCTCATTATCAGCATCTTGCAGGCCGCGACTCAGATTAATGAAATGACGCTGTCGTTTATCCCTAAAATCGTCGCGGTATTCATCGCAATTATCGTTGCCGGCCCGTGGATGCTCAACCTGCTGCTGGATTACGTGCGCACTCTGTTCAGCAATTTACCTTATATCATCGGATAAACAGAACGATGATCCAGGTTACAAGCGAGCAATGGCTATACTGGCTGCATCTCTATTTCTGGCCTTTGCTGCGCGTACTGGCGCTGATTTCAACGGCGCCCATTCTCAGCGAGCGCGCTATTCCCAAGCGGGTAAAACTGGGGTTGGGAATAATGATTACCCTTGTTATCGCGCCGTCGCTACCGGCAAACGATACGCCGCTTTTTTCTATTGCCGCCTTATGGCTGGCGATGCAACAAATTCTGATCGGTATTGCGCTGGGATTTACCATGCAATTCGCCTTTGCGGCGGTGCGTACCGCAGGTGAGTTTATCGGTCTGCAAATGGGGCTTTCCTTTGCCACCTTCGTCGACCCGGGCAGCCACCTGAATATGCCGGTTCTGGCGCGTATTATGGATATGCTCGCCATGCTACTGTTTCTCACCTTTAATGGCCATTTGTGGCTTATTTCGCTGCTGGTCGATACCTTCCACACCCTGCCCATCGGTAGTAACCCGGTGAACAGTAATGCATTTATGGCGCTCGCCAGGGCCGGAGGGCTCATTTTCTTAAACGGACTGATGCTGGCATTGCCGGTCATTACCCTCCTGCTTACGCTCAACCTGGCGCTGGGGCTATTAAACCGCATGGCGCCGCAGCTCTCGATATTTGTTATCGGTTTCCCGCTTACCCTCACCGTCGGCATTATGCTGATGGCCGCGCTAATGCCATTAATTGCGCCGTTTTGCGAACATTTATTCAGCGAAATTTTCAATTTGCTTGCTGATATTGTTAGCGAGATGCCGATAAATAATAACCCATAATTTTTATCCTGTTTTACTAAGGTTTATCCGAAAATAAATTTTAAAAAACATTCACCAGGATATATCCACTGCCCCTTATTTGTTTTTACTTCACTCACATAACGCAACATTCACTTTACTTTAAGATGATTCCTGGCAAATTATATGTAACTTTACGGGATAGTAAGTTCGCCTGAAAAACCGCGTAAGCGTTGTCTAAGGTGACTATTCGTGTTCCGTCTGATTATGGTGAGTTATTCAGGTAAGGGGAATTATCGTTACGCATTGAGTGAGGGTATGCCATGTCAACGATTATTATGGATTTGTGCAGTTACACCCGGCTAGGGTTAAGCGGGTATCTGGTCAGCAGAGGGGTGAAAAAAAGGGAAATCAACGACATCGAAACCGTTGACGAACTCGCTATCGCTTGTGGCGCGCATCAGCCTTCGGTGGTGTTTATTAATGAGGACTGTTTCATTCATACGCCTTCAGACAGTCAACAAATAAAGCAAATCATTAATCAACATCCTGACACGTTATTTATTGTTTTTATGGCAATTGCTAATGTGCATTTTGATGAATATTTATTAGTAAGAAAAAACTTATTGATTAGCTCGAAATCGATTAAACCTGACTCGCTGGATACCCTTCTTGGCGATATTCTGAAAAAAGAGTCGGGTATTTCAGGAACCATAAATTTACCAACATTATCGTTAAGTCGAACTGAATCCAGCATGTTGCGAATGTGGATGGAAGGTCAGGGAACCATTCAGATTTCTGACAGAATGAATATTAAAGCAAAAACAGTATCCTCCCATAAGGGGAATATAAAAAGAAAGATAAAAACGCATAATAAACAAGTGATCTATCACGTAGTGCGGCTGACAGATAACGTCACTAACGGCATTTTTGTTAACATGCGCTGAGACATCCGGACTGGCAATGTACCTCCAGTCCGGCTCAATTAGTCCTGCTCCGCCTTCTCGACAAAAATACCATCCTGGTGACCTGACTCATTGAAGAACCAGATGCCGAGCGGGTAATCCTCCAGCGAAACCAGGTACATTGTGCCTTCACTAAATTCTTCCACTGCCAGTACCACGCCCGGTCGGCGGGGACCGCCGTCCGTTTTAACGGTTACCCGATCATTCACCTTCATCATTTTCCTCCTGTCGCTTTGTGCCAGTGTAGAACAATTTTCTGCGTCTGACAGCGCCTTGCCGGCGTGTTTGCTGGTTTTCTCAACGGTCTATACTTAGGCTGTCAGGAACCCGTGAGGTAGTGAAGATGAAAACGGCAAAAGAGTACAGTGATACGGCCAAGCGCGAAGTGAGCGTCGATGTAGATGCGCTACTGGCGGCCATCAATGAAATCAGCGAAAGCGAGGTTCACCGTAGCCAGGAAGATCCTGAGCGGGTGAGCGTAGACGGACGGGAATATCATACATGGCATGAATTAGCTGAAGCATTCGAGCTGGATATTCATGATTTTAGTGTAACAGAAGTAAACCGTTAAAAATGGCCGAAAAAAATCCCGGCCCTACGGGTCGGGATCAAACTTGCTTATGCAAGAAGCACTTGAAAATTCGTTACACCAGGAAATCTGATGTGAGATTTACCTTATCTGCAATTTTTTTGCATGACAAGTAAATATTTTTTACATGAATGATTAAGCGCGCTAATAGTTTGGTAGCAAAAGTGTGACAACGCATGTGCTGCCTGGAAGCGACGGGATCGGTTCCAGTTAGCGTTCGACTTCTTTCGGGTGTGCTTTAGGACTTTTCCTGGAAATAAGCCCGCCGTTGCAACGGAAAATGAGGAAAAAATGCTCTCAATCCATGACCCCTTGCTGATTTTTACCGATCTGGACGGCACACTGCTGAACAGCCACACTTTTGAGTGGCAGCCCGCGGCTCCCTGGCTTACACGCCTGCATGAAAGCGGCGTGCCCGTGATCCTCTGTAGCAGTAAAACCGCGGCTGAAATGCTCCAGCTCCAGACGACGTTAAATCTACAGGGACTGCCGCTGATTGCGGAAAACGGCGCGGTGATCCAACTGGACGTTCATTGGGAAGACCATCCCAACTATCCCCGTCTGATAGCCGGTATTTCTCACAACGAAATCCGCCTCGTCCTGCATAAATTGCGTGAAAAGGAACAGTTTAAGTTCACCACGTTTGATGACGTTGACGATCAGGTGATAAGCGAATGGACGGGCCTAAACCGGGCACAGTCTGCCCTAACCCGTCTGCATGAAGCGTCGGTGTCGCTGATCTGGCGCGATAGCGATGAACGCATGGCGCAGTTTGTCGCCCGTTTAAATGACCTGGGACTGCAATTTGTCCATGGCGCCCGTTTCTGGCATGTGCTGGACGCCTCCGCTGGTAAAGATCAGGCTGCCAACTGGCTGATTGAAGCATATCGTCGGCAGTGGCGCGCGCGTCCTCTGACGTTGGGACTAGGAGACGGCCCCAATGATGCGCCCTTACTGGATGTGATGGATTATTCGGTTGTCGTTAAAGGGCTAAACCGGGAGGGCGTACATTTGCGTAACGACGATCCTCAGCGCGTCTACCGTAGCCAGAACGAAGGGCCGGATGGCTGGCGCGAAGGAATGGACTATTTTTTTTCCCGCTCCTGAGTCGCGTCGCTGGCGCAAATACGGTTACGTCCGGACTGTTTGGCGTAATAAAGCCGTTTGTCGGCCAGCGACTGCAACTGCTCAAAATCATAGTCGCCGTATTCCTCCGCGCTACTGATCCCCATTGACGCGCTGATACGAAGCGTCGTGCTTTTCGTCACCAGAATCTCTTTGTCATTAATGCGCTGGCGTATGCGTTCGGCAATCTGCAGCGCCTGCGCTTTCGTCGCGCCGGGCAGCACGATACAAAACTCTTCGCCCCCTACCCGTCCGGCGATGTCGTGCGCTCGAATGGTGCTGCCAATGAGCCCAGCGGCATGGGACAACACGCGATCGCCTGCCTGATGGCCAAAGCGATCGTTAACGCTTTTAAAATAATCTAAGTCCAGTTGTATCACAGAAAATGGCTGGCGGGCTTCCCGATAGCGCTTTGCCAGCCTGGACGCTTTTTCAAACAGCGCGCCACGGTTATATAGCCGGGTCAGCGGATCGTGCCATGCCTGCCATTGCAGCGAATTTTGCAGAACAAACATGTTTTTGACCATATGTCGAATAACGCCCCAGGAGATCAACAGCATCGCCGTAAAAAGCACCCATAACAGCGTCAGCGCGATACTAATACTGCCAAAATTCCCTTGGATGCCTTCACGTAGTGTATGCACGCGCAGCAGGACGCCATCAAAATGATCCAGCCGCTCCCAGCTTACATAATGCGTTCCTAAACGCAGCCCGCCCAGGGTATCTTTTTCTATTTCACGCGCCAGTAAGGCGCGCTCACGGTCATTTAACGTATTCGCGGTTTGTTGTTCCGGCGCGGAGTCCGTCAACAAACGGAGATGGTTATCGTATAGCTGATATTCCCCTTCAATATCCTTTTCGGCCGCATCGCGCAGGAACCGCTGTAATGACGCGACGGGAATATCCATTGCCAGTACGCCATACCAGTAATTATCGTGATCCAGCGGTAGACTGGCTGTCACTTTTTTCTGCTCGTCAGCAACATAGGACTGTGCGGAGGTAAACCACCGCACGCCGCGCTGTGGGTTACGCCGTTGGCTTTGCTCGATAAACCAGGGCTGGGTCACGTACTGATAGTAACGGGAGACAATATCGCTACCGTACGCCGTAGGGAGAGTTGAGAGGTAAAACCCTGAGCGAGAAACATACATCGTCTCCAGCGTCAGCATGGCGGATGAGCGCGCCAGACGCGCCAGATACCCTAACTCCAGCGTGGCGGTTAATTCATTTGCCAGGTCACGACTCTCCCGCGAAAGAAGCGTCGTCCGGGCGACAAATTGATCGGAAACGCCATATAACGGCAATGTCCGCCGCTTATCCAACTCCAGTTGCCAGAAATGTCTGACGCGTCGTTGCTCAAACTGCGTCACCGCGCTCTGCAATGCGGAAAAAGCCAGCGGCGCCACCAGCGCTTCATGCATACCGTTGCGTAAAAAGATCAACCTGTCCATGTTGAATTGCAGTTGGCGGTCAAGGACATTCGCGACGCTCCCCAGATGATTGCGCTGACTGGCGACATACGCGTCTTTCAGTATCATCACTTCCCGCCAGGTAAGTAGCGTCGAGAACAGCATCACGATCAGAAAACAGGTGTTGACGACATGACCGGGACCAAAACGCCGCGCCAGCTTTTTAAACCAGCCTTGATTGTCTAACAGTGTTTCGTGCGGCACCCTGGTAACTCCTGGTTATTGATACAACTCCCCCTGATGGCTTACGGTAGCCAGACCTCATCAAGGGATACCACTCAATCCTGGCATAACCAGGTAGCAGCATGTCGCAGCGCGACGACTCTTTTTCTCCACAGCAAAACGCCCGGCATTAACCGGGCGTTTTGTCATCGGGCTTCGTCCCGCCCGCGCCTTTCCTTGCCTGGCACGAGCTCATTCTCATGGAATGCCTCCCGCTTTACGCCAAAACCATCATACCAGCGACACTCTACCATTCCGCTGGAATAACCGGTGACGATCATCCGGGGCCCACCCTCTTTCACGGTAACTTCCTCACTGACAGAAAAGACCATACCTGCCTCCTGTATCAGATGAAACGTTTTCACCTTAGACGAGGATGGGCAATTTTGCATAATTCATTGTAGAAAATCAGTGCGAAACACCGCGAATTTTCGCCACACCTTTCACCAGAGCCACCACAATGGCGCCGATAATAAAGCCGAGCACCAGATTCAGCCCCGCAGGGATCGTATGCGCCATGAAAGCCCCCTGCTGCTGCGCAAAATGTTCAATGGCATGGTGTAGTGGCGCAATACCGTGTACGACAATTCCGCCGCCGACCAGAAACATCGCCAGCGTACCGACAATGGATAATGCTTTCATTAACCAGGGCGCGATAATCAGTAATCCTTTACCGACGCCCTGCGCCAGCACACTACGCTTTTCCGCCAGCCAGTACCCCATATCATCCAGTTTGACAATAATACCCACCAGGCCATACACGCCAATAGTCACAACCAACGCAATCCCCGCCAGTACCAACACCTGATTAAGCAGCGGCGCCTGCGCGACAATCCCCAGGGTAATGGCCACAATTTCAGCGGACAGAATGAAATCGGTACGGACCGCCCCTTTTACTTTATCTTTTTCAAAGGCCAAAGGATCTTGCGCAGCCAGCGCCTCAAGACGTTTTTGCCGCTCCGCCGGGTCTTCTTTGTGTTTTCGCGCCTCAAAGGTATGCAGGACTTTTTCTACCCCTTCAAAGCAGAGAAACGCGCCGCCTAACATTAATAAAGGCGTAATGGCCCACGGGATAAATGCGCTTATCAACAGCGCCAACGGCACCAGAATAACCTTGTTGATTAATGATCCTTTCGCCACGCTCCATACCACTGGCAGCTCGCGATTAGCGCGAACGCCGGTCACCTGCTGCGCATTGAGCGACAGGTCATCCCCCAGTACGCCCGCGGTTTTTTTCGCGGCCAATTTGCCCATTACCGAAATATCGTCCAGCAGCGTGGCGATATCGTCGAGTAATGTCAGTAAGCTACTTCCTGCCAAAATGATTTCCTCGGTCTTTTCTTCTAAGACGTTAAGTATGTAGCAAAACGCGCAATGCCGAAACCGGCGGCGCGGGTCAACGCCTTTTTATTCCAAAAGGACAATTATAATGCTCGCCAGCATAATAATTTTGACGTTTACTATATTCACCCTTTTTATTTCACCGTGAGTGATTATGCGTTTCCGGCAGTTATTACCTCTTTTTGGCGCACTTTTTGCCTTGTACATCATTTGGGGGTCTACCTATTTTGTTATCCGCATAGGCGTTGAAAGCTGGCCGCCGCTGATGATGGCAGGCGTACGTTTTCTCTCGGCGGGGATGTTGCTCATGGCGTTTTTGCTGTTGCGCGGCGAAAAACTTCCGCCGCTGCGCCAGACCATCAACGCCGCGCTGATTGGTCTACTGCTGCTGGCGGTGGGTAACGGTCTGGTGACGGTGGCGGAGCATCAAAACGTGCCATCGGGCATTGCTGCCGTCGTGGTCGCCACTGTCCCGCTATTTACGCTGTGCTTTAGCTACTTTTTTGGTATTAAAACGCGCAAATTAGAATGGGTGGGGATTGCCATTGGACTTGCCGGGATTATTCTGCTGAACAGCGGCGGCAACTTAAGCGGCAATCCGTGGGGCGCGATTTTGATCCTGATAGGTTCGATGAGCTGGGCATTTGGTTCCGTTTACGGCTCGCGCATCGCCCTGCCTGTGGGCATGATGGCGGGTGCGATTGAAATGCTGGCGGCGGGCGTGGTATTGCTTTGCGCGGCGTTTCTTTCCGGCGAGAAGCTCGCCACGCTGCCTGGTTTATCGGGGTTTATGGCCGTCGGCTACCTGGCGTTGTTCGGTTCTATTATCGCCATTAATGCCTATATGTACCTGATTCGCAACGTCAGTCCGGCGCTGGCGACCAGCTACGCCTATGTGAATCCGGTTGTCGCCGTGTTACTTGGCACTGGCCTGGGCGGTGAGAGGTTATCGCCCGTTGAATGGGCCGCGCTGGGTGTGATTGTGTTTGCCGTAGTGCTGGTGACTCTGGGTAAGTACCTGTTTCCTGTCAAGGCGGTGGTCACGCCGTGTAAAACGGAAGATTCACGCCAGTAGATGAATCCCCTGGGTGTCGATCTGCGCGCTGGCGCCGCCGCCGCAGATCCACTCTTCCAGGCGCTCCGCCAACGCCGCGTCGCTCAATTTCGCTCGCCCGCGCAAGGCGCACTCCCAGACGATCAGTACCCGCCAGCCAAGCGCCTGTAAACGCTGAATATCGCGCTCATCGCGCTCAACGTTCTTACCGATTTTTTCCAGCCAGAAAGCCGTTCGCGTGGCCGGCACTTTGAACAGATAACAGTGGTGATGATGCCAAAAGCAGCCGTGAGTAAAAATCACACAATCATAATCATTCACCACAAAGTCCGGCTTGCCCGGTAATGTCGCGTCCTGAGTATGAAACGTAATCCCCTGTGCGCTTAACAGGCCAGCAAGACGTTTTTCAATAGCCGTATCGCGGGTCGCTATCGCGCGCATATTTTTACTGCGCGTGGCTTTATCGTGAACGTCCGCCATCTACCGTCTCTCTCTGACGCAACGTCACCGCCTGGTGAATTTTGGGTTCCAACAGCTTTGCTACCGCAGCAAATACCGGCACCACCACGGAGTTGCCAAACTGGCGATAGGCCTGCGTATCCGAGACAGGTATCCTGAACTGGTACGTTTGCGGCGCCTCAAATCCCATTAAACGCGCGCACTCTCTCGGCGTGAGTCGGCGGGGACGATGTTGTTGGTTGCCAGCATCGTCGAAATTCACTTCGCCTTTCGCCATATCCCAACCACGATCGATCAGAATTTCGGCACCATCTTTGTAGTAGCGAGCAGATAACGTGCGCGCCACACTTTCCGGATTGTCAGGATAAACCATGCCATAGCCAAAACCGTTTCCCCGCGCCTGGTGCTTTTTCGCGTAGCGATATAAATATTTCCACAGCACCGGCGTCAGGATATATTTGGCTTCGACGACGGGCTCCAGCAGTTCTGCCAGCGTCGGACGGCGCGGTGGATAACAACGGGCGATATTGCGTAACGTAAAATCGGTTTTCAGGTTTAAATCGCGACGGAATCCCACCAACACAATACGTTCCCGATGCTGAGGAAGAAAGTGCTGCCCGTCGATAATTTTCGGATCGTCCGGGCCATTGTCAGCGGCATCCGCCACGTCATATCCCAGTTCATCGAGCGTTTGCATAATAATGCGGAAGGTGTTGCCCTGGTCGTGACTTTTAAGGTTTTTCACGTTTTCCAGCACAAACAGCGCGGGGCGGCGGGCGTCGATAATTCTTACGACATCAAAAAATAACGTCCCCTGAGTCTCGCAGGCAAAGCCGTGGGCGCGGCCCAGCGCATTTTTCTTGGAAACGCCCGCCAGAGAAAATGGCTGACAGGGAAAGCCCGCCAGCAGGACATCATGTTGCGGAATATGCTGGCGAATGTGTTCCGCCGCCTCATCATCGCTGACCCCTTCCCGGTGGCTCAATGTGATATCGCGGATATCTTCATTAAAGCGATGTTGCAGCGGATCGCAAAAATAGTTCGCTTTATATGTCCGTACCGCGTGCTTATTCCATTCGCTGGTAAACACGCACTGTCCGCCTATCGCTTCAAATCCGCGGCGAATACCGCCGATGCCCGCGAAGAGATCGATAAAACGAAAGGCGTAATGTGGATGATGCGCTGGCGGCGTCGGCAACTCTGTTTTAAGACAGGTGAGTTCATTGTCGCTCAAGCGATGCCATGCCGCGTTCATCATTACGCGCTTGAAGATGGCCGGGCTCCAGTGCTGTTCGCCCAGGCCGTTAAGGTGCTCCACCAGCGTTTTAACATCGTAGATTTCCAGCAATTGACTCAGCATCGCCTGGAGCTCGCTTCCGGCGTCGTCGGCGATGAGGTTCCGGGCGTGTGTTACTGAAATATTTTCCTGCATACATTTAACCGGCCAAAAATAATTGCCGACAGACTAACATAAAATGACGCGGTTTACGTTTCAGCGACAGGGGTTACTGATGCGTAGCAAACATCTGGATGACCGCATCATCCCGTGTTTCATAGTCGCCTTTCAGCTCAGCGCTCAGTTTCGCCATGTACGACACCAGAAAATCCGCATTACGCTGCGCCAGGTACTTGCCCCGTTCGGTCTGCATCGTCAGCGGCAGTTTCAGCAGTTTGGTTTGAAAATGGTCGAGCGCGAATTGCTTATCGTTAAGAGGCCGTCTGTCGGCAAAGGGATCGTCGGCATCAAATAACGCGACGCCCAGCGCGCCGGAGACCGCGAAGACCCGCGCCAGACCAATGGCGCCCAACGCCTCCAGCCTGTCTGCATCCTGCACGATTTTTGCCTCTGGCGTGGTAGGCGCAATTTTTGCGCTGAAGCTATGCGCTTCGATAGCATGACAAATGCCCGCCAGTTTTTCTGCCGGAAAGTCAGGAAAATCCCGCAGAAAAATACGCCGGGTTTCTGCCGCCGCCAGAATGGAAGAACGATGCCGCTGCGGATGATTTTTCGCCAGGCTGACGATGTCATGGAAATAACATGCCGATAGCACCACCAGCCAGTCGACAGGACTGTTTTCCCCCAGCGTTTGCGCGGTTGCCCAAACACGACGAAAATGGAAGATGTCATGGGCGGCATCCTGTTCCTGATGGTGGTGACGTAGCCAGTCTTCAAACTGCGATTGCCAGTATCCTGAGTCCATACGCCCTCTCTTTATAGCAGACCATTTTTATTACATGCCTGAGCACAGGGTTCGCTATCCTGACATATCCGCCACCACTTTACATCCCTGCTTACTTGCGCGTTTCTGGCTTAGTGTCGGCGGGATAAGCCCTGTTTTTGCGAGGCCGGGTATACCAGGCAATACTCCCCAGAATAAGCCAGACGACGCCCAGCGAAAGCGCGTTAAGCCATTTTTCCGTTGCGCTGCCAGGAGTGCTGATTGGGCCGAGAACCGGCTCGGTTTGTATGGCGGACATCAGCCACACGCAACGCGCCATCGCCCAGATGAAGTAGCCGCAAAAGGTATAAAAAACCCATAACGCTAATTTACCGCCCATGCTACGGGTGGCGTTGTCCTCCCTGGTACTCAAACTTTACTCCGCTTTTGTGATGTAAGTCATATGACATTAATTACATTATAATGTGATATTAATCACATTTCGACCATGGAATACCTCATCCACCTGTTCTGGCTATTCATTCCACAAATAGTTTATTCTCAGTTAATGTTACGTCTGGCGCTGAACCTGCTGTTAAATAAGGGAATGGTGATTGAATCGCACTCTGATGCAGAATAACCTATAACCAGAACAACTTATTTTTACGCACCGCGATAGCGTTTTATTTTATTAGCATTAAATGTCAGAATGATTCGGTTATTAGCCTTTTATCATTTATTTTATCATTACCCACATTACCGGCATTTATGCCGGTTTTTTTTATGCTTTTTCATAATCAAAGCATCAAATACATATAAAAAACAAATTATATTCACGCCAACAGCCATCAAACCAAAACACATAACCCATTGATAAAAAATGATAATTATAGAATATATATTCTTAATTACTTATATACTCTGTATTATAAAAAACCAAACAGAAACAAATTGAAATATTTTAAATACCTTTGTTACATGTTATTTTTTAAATTCCATGAACTTCATAGAATAGTATCAATTTGTAGTTTTGTTGAAGTGGCTACATATTCATATAAATTATTATCATAAGGGAATACATAATGAACAGAAAAGTTCTGGCACTGCTTGTCCCGGCGTTATTAGTGGCAGGCGCAGCAAATGCGGCTGAAATTTATAATAAAAATGGCAACAAACTCGACCTGTACGGCAAAGTTGATGGTCTGCGTTACTTCTCTGACAATGCAGGCGACGATGGCGACCAGTCCTACGCCCGTATTGGCTTTAAAGGCGAAACGCAGATCAACGATATGCTGACCGGCTATGGTCAGTGGGAATACAACATTAAGGTGAACACCACCGAAGGCGAAGGTGCAAACTCCTGGACTCGTCTGGGCTTTGCCGGTCTGAAATTCGGCGAGTACGGCTCTTTCGATTATGGCCGTAACTATGGTGTTATCTACGACATTGAAGCCTGGACCGATGCGCTGCCGGAATTCGGCGGTGATACTTATACCCAGACCGATGTCTATATGCTGGGCAGAACCAACGGCGTTGCTACCTACCGTAATACCGACTTCTTCGGTCTGGTGGAAGGCCTGAACTTCGCGTTGCAGTACCAGGGTAATAATGAAAATGGCGGTGCTGGTGAAGGTACAGGTAACGGCGGCAGCCGCAAACTGGCCCGTGAAAACGGCGACGGTTTCGGTATGTCTGCCTCCTACGACTTTGACTTCGGGTTAAGCCTGGGTGCGGCCTACTCTTCCTCTGACCGTACGGACAATCAGGTTGCTCGTGGTTATGGCGACGGCATGAATGAGCGCAACAACTATGCTGGTGGTGAAACCGCTGAAGCCTGGACCGTAGGTGCCAAATATGACGCCTACAATGTTTACCTGGCGGCGATGTACGCTGAAACCCGCAACATGACCTATTATGGCGGCGGCAATGGCGAAGATAATGGCGGTATTGCTAACAAAACCCAGAACTTTGAAGTGGTTGCGCAGTATCAGTTCGATTTCGGTCTGCGTCCGTCCATCGCCTACTTGCAGTCTAAGGGCAAAGATTTAGGCGGTCAGGAAGTCCATCGTGGCAACTGGCGTTACACCAACAAAGATCTGGTTAAATATGTTGACGTCGGTATGACTTACTACTTCAACAAAAATATGTCCACCTATGTTGATTATAAAATCAACCTGCTGGACGAAGATGATGACTTCTACGCAAGCAACGGTATTGCAACCGATGATATCGTAGGTGTTGGTCTGGTCTACCAGTTCTAAGACGCTTTATGTTATTCAAGCCCGTGCTTAGCGCGGGCTTGTTATTATAGGGCAAGAATTAAATAACGGATAACGGCGCAAAGACAGATGACCTGGCTTCATCGGATAGATGAGGACAACGTCGCTTTTTTCAGGCGCTGTCTGCAAGAGAAATAACACCTTTGGGGAAAGGTAAATGCCACTATAGATGATGGATGTCAGCGTCTATAGATGATAATCATCCGGGCATAAAAAAAGCTCCGGTACGGAGCTAATATGAATTATTTTCTAAAATCTGGCGGAACCTGTCCTGAGCGAATGTATAATCCAACATTATCAAAAGTGATCATGGTTGACTTACAAAAAATACATTTCGCGCCAAATGGGTTTTGCTCAGTAACATCGAATGTCGATGTTCTGTATTGTGAACCATGGCAACATGGACACCGGAAGTGAATTTTATTAGTAATATCAGATACCTTAAAGCGCCACAACGTTGACCGCTGATGGACCTTTTGGTCCCTGTTCTACTGAAAACTCCACTTCCTGATTTTCATTCAGAGTGCGGAATTCATTACTTTGAATGGCGGAAAAATGCACAAACACATCTTTGCTGCCATCTTTAGGCGTAATGAAACCAAAGCCCTTTTCAGGGTTAAACCATTTTACTAAACCAGTGATTTTCGTCGTCATAATATTGTTACCTTTTGAATGAGCCCTTGGGCGAAATGGCCTGAAGAAAATTATCAGAGAGAAAAAAACCTAAAGGAGATCTCAAGAGGAACAAATGATGAGAAATATTACAATCACTACTTCAGATAAGTTTGTATCAAACCGCACAACCATTAACGCATGGTTAACTGAACATAGCAAGCTTTAGTTTTGTTAAAAAAATATTAATTGTTTTTTAGCATTATCACGCTGATTGCCATACTCTTTTTATCCATGCCCGGCGCTACGGCTGAAACCAGGCGTAAATAAGTGACGTCTCACAACGCCTACCTGGCAATAAACGCGCCACATTTTCTGATGTCGTAAACCAGGATACATGCGCCTCATCGTGAGAGGTTCCTGTGATCTTGTGCGACCAAAACCGGTTAGAGAACGGGGATGATTTGGCAACCATCTCAGGCATTGATCGCACAAGTTACTTAACACGCAGTAGATCAGAGTATCTTGTGGTGTACCGAGGCGAAAGCATTTCTCGCTTCATAGCCCACTGTTGCGACATCCCCTGCCCGGCGAAGTACAGCGTCCCCTTCCCGTCTTTTGCGTTAAGATGGTCCAGTACTTCCATCAACTTCGCACTACCGGCGCGCGGCGCGTTATCGTCGAAAAGGTTGAGTTGCGCTACGCCCTGGCTGAAGAAGTCACCCAGCATCACCCCCGCTTTCTGGTAGCGATGGCCGTCGCGCCAGATTTTATCCAGACATTTCACAGCCGCATTGATAATGTCACGTGAATCCTGCGTGGGGGTGAGAAGCGTCACCGCGGCGCTGTTACCGTAGTAGGGCTCGTTCAGGGCAAAGGGTGATGTTTTGACGAATGTTGAAATGAAACGGCAGTACTGGTGCTCGCCGCGGAGTTTTTCTGCCGCGCGCGCAGCGTAGCTGTAAACAGCCTGGCGCATTTCCTCATAGTCTGTGACCCGCTCGCCGAAAGAGCGGCTACAAACGATTTCCTGCTTTGCCGGCGCAAACTCTTCAAGCTCCAGACATGGCTCTCCGCGAAGCTCTCTCACGGTACGCTCCAGCACGACATTGAAGTGTTTCCTGATGATCCAGGTACTTTGTTCAGAGAGATCGAGAGCAGTCTTGATGCCCAGGGAATTTAGCTTCTTACTGATGCGTCTGCCGACACCCCAGACATCCTCTACGGGTATCAGGGCCAGCAGCCGACGCTGGCGATCGATGTTCGACAGGTCAACCACCCCGTCGGTCTGGCGCTGCCACTTTTTCGCAGCATGGTTAGCCAGCTTGGCAAGGGTTTTCGTCTGGGCAATGCCTACACCGACAGTCAGGTGCGTGCGCTTCAGGACCGTCGCTCTTATCTCGCGCCCGAAATCTGTCAGATCCCGGCAGTTTCGTACCCCCGTCAGATCACAAAAAGCCTCATCAATGCTGTAAATTTCTACCCGCGGCACCATCTCCTCGAGTGTGGTCATTACCCGGTTCGACATATCAGCGTAAAGCTCGTAATTACTGCTGAAGCAAACAACACCGGATCGCCGGAAGCGTTCTTTCTGTTTGAAGTATGGCTCACCTGGTGCGATACCGAGCTGTTTCGCCTCGGCGCTACACGCGATAACGCAGCCATCATTGTTTGATAACACCACCACCGGTCGGCCACATAAATCAGGACGAAAGACCGTTTCGCAGGAGGCGTAAAAGCTATTAACATCGCAGAGCGCGAACATAATCAACTGACCGCTTTAATGATAAAGGTCACCACCCCGAATATGTCGAGCGTGTCTTCACTGCCGACAGGTATAGGTCGATAGGCGCCGTTCATGGGGATTAACTGCACTGTCGGGCGCAACTGCAACCGTTTTACGGTGAACTCTCCTTCAATTGCCGCAATTACAATGTCACCGTGGTCAGCGTTCCGTGAGCTATCCACCACCAGCAGGTCGCCGTCGCTGATGCCTGCTTCAATCATTGAATCACCCGTGGCTTTGACAAAATATGTTGAGCTGGGATGAGAAACGAGCAACTCATTAAGATCGATACGCTGCTCAATGTAGTCCGCTGCGGGGCTGGGGAATCCACACGGCACTAAGTAACTGAAAAATGGGAGAGGAATAATTTCGCGCAACTCTGTAGGTCTGAAAAATTCCATAATCCATACCTCGAATACTGTTTTTATATACAGTAGTATTATTTAAACATGCGCGCAAGATACTGGAGTCGCTGCGGCTGTTGAAATCTTCGTCGCTTCGTTTGTAAGTTTCTCTCTCAGTTCAAATTATGCGTTTTGTAAATTTTCCGGTTGTATTGTCATGTGCGCATATTTAAGCCAGTCTGGAGGCCAGATTTTCTGTACAGCGTCGACAGTCCCGCAGCGTAAGTTATCGCCACGCGCCAGCGCGTTTCCCTCACAGCAATTAATCTTCTGCCCGGCGCCCATGTCTACAGGGGAACATGTCGGGCAACAGGCCGGGTGCGACGATGACCGAGGACGACGGCGTTAAGTCGCCGCGAGTGACATCAATATTAATCCAGATGGGGTACGGCGAAAGCCCGGGGCAGAAAACCAGGAGTTGACTTATGATCGAAAAGTAAAAATAACACCATCCCTGGCCCCCTCTTCTGGCAGAAAAAGCATAAGATGGCGATACGTTTTTCACGTAATATTCTAACAGAATATTCTAAGTGTATTCTAAGTGTGAGACTGATCGCTGAAAGAAGATGAGCTAAGTGTTTGAATTGTGGCGGAGAGAGGGGGATTTGAACCCCCGGTAGAGTTGCCCCTACTCCGGTTTTCGAGACCGGTCCGTTCAGCCGCTCCGGCATCTCTCCGTATATTGCAATGATGCCAGGTAATTTGGCATTTTAACAGACCCTATTCGGGTAATTTTGTTCAAGTGACGAGTTTACGAGCAAAACGATGATTAAGTGGCCCTGGAAAGCACAAGAAATAACCCAGAACGAAGACTGGCCGTGGGATGATGCGCTGGCTATACCTCTTCTGGTAAACCTCACCGCGCAAGAACAGGCTCGGCTTATTGCGCTAGCCGAACGTTTTTTGCAGCAGAAAAGACTGGTAGCGCTACAGGGATTTGAGCTCGACTCGTTAAAAAGTGCACGTATTGCGTTAATTTTTTGCTTACCGATCCTGGAGCTCGGTATTGAGTGGCTTGATGGTTTTCATGAAGTGCTCATTTATCCCGCGCCCTTTGTGGTAGATGATGAATGGGAAGATGACATAGGTCTGGTGCACAGCCAGCGTGTCGTACAGTCGGGGCAAAGCTGGCAACAAGGGCCCATTATTCTGAACTGGCTGGATATCCAGGACTCGTTCGATGCTTCGGGTTTCAACCTCATTATTCATGAAGTCGCGCACAAACTGGATATGCGTAATGGCGATCGCGCCAGCGGCATCCCTTTCATCCCGTTGCGCGATGTGGCTGGCTGGGAACACGATCTCCACGCGGCAATGAATAATATTCAGGATGAAATCGATCTTGTTGGCGAAAGCGCTGCCAGTATAGATGCCTATGCCGCCACCGACCCTGCAGAATGTTTTGCCGTGTTGTCAGAGTATTTTTTCAGCGCGCCAGAACTGTTTGCTCCACGTTTCCCGGCACTATGGCAGCGTTTTTGCCAGTTCTATCGCCAGGATCCTTCTCAGCGCTTACGGGTAAGCGCTGCCGAAGGCGACTACGGCGAGGAATCCGAACATTAATTCCTCACTTTGTGGGTTAATTAACCAATTGAATTGGCGCGTTAATTTTACTGTTGACACGTTATAGCCGGCCCAGTATTATGCGCCTCGTTGAAACAATTCCTCTGTAGTTCAGTCGGTAGAACGGCGGACTGTTAATCCGTATGTCACTGGTTCGAGTCCAGTCAGAGGAGCCAAATTTAGGAAAGCAGACGTTCACTGGCGTCTGCTTTCTGCATTTATATCAACTGATTAACCCCTTCTTCAGGTTCACTCTCGTTTACTAAAAACCACTCGAAGCTATACCCTTTTGCTGGTAAAGCTGGTTCGATTTGCGTTTTACCAGCACGCGGAGGGAACCGTCATGTCACTGACTGATACTAAAGTAAAAAATGCCAGACCAGCGGAAAAGGCCGTCAAGCTCGCTGACGGGTTTGGCCTCTATCGATTCAAAATACTGGCAGTCAGGCTATCGCTTTAATGGCAAACAGAAGGTGTTTTCTATTGGGGTTTACCCTGCGGTTTCTCTTGCTGATGCCAGACAACGCCGTGACGAGGTCAAAAGGCTGCTGGATCAGGGGATTGACCCGAACGCAAAAAACAGGCTGATGAAAAAATCCTTCAGGAAAAGCGCGATAAAACCCGCTCGTTCCGTGTCGTCGCCAAAAGCTGATGCACCATAATTCTGCCTATGATATTGACGGAAATCTTTTCGCCTGCACCAGAAATTTATCTGCCATTTCCGCTACCGGCGTCAGACTGCCTGTATCAACCATTTTCACAAAATATTTCACGTCTAAAGTTCATTCTACTCCCTGCCCTTAATCTCTACGGCGTTATGTCTCAGAATTATTTGCCAAGTGCCTGCCAGTTTTTCACGTTTCATCAGACGCTGGTACATAGCCATTGCGGTAAGGTCACAGCATTTGACTTGTGCAATTACAGACAAAGTTGCGCCATGCCGGAGCAAAGTAGGAATTAGATCAAAACTTCAACGCTTTGTTGTTTTTGTCAGCAAACAAACGCGCAACCTTATTTCCCCCTTTGACAAGCCGATCGCACATCGTTACTATGCGCCCCGTTCACACGATTCCTCTGTAGTTCAGTCGGTAGAACGGCGGACTGTTAATCCGTATGTCACTGGTTCGAGTCCAGTCAGAGGAGCCAGATTTTAGTTTCGGGATATCCTGGTGAGTCCGGAGACGTTTAAAAAACAATAAATTATCTTTACCCGGTTGACCTGAGAAGGTTTACCGGGTTTTTTGATATCTGTTATTTTGGCGTCCGAGTGCCTCCAGGTTCGTTAAACAAATAGCCTTTCACGATGGCACTCACTGATACTGCTATCCGTAGGCTCAAACCCACCGATAAAAATTTCTGCATCAGAAAATAACAGATTGCATCCAGCGTCCTAAAACCATGCAGGGAGTGCGAAAACTGCTGCCTGATACATGGTGCCTGACAGCCCCTTACTTATAATTATCTTGATCCTGTTTACGCTAGCTTAAAAAACCAATATTAAAACCAGTGAAATTTCCAACGGCGTCTTTGATAGTAAACTGACGATTATCGCTGCCGATGGCTCCGCCTTGGGGAATGCCATTTTAATCATATGGGCGTTAATGCCTCCTCCGATACCGCGCCAAAATGGGAAATCTTCAGCGACGCTTTCACCGCCGCCGCTGATGAAGAGGCGGATGTGGCAGGTGATCTGGCGGTTACCTGTGCCGCCGCCCCTACGCTAACCCCTTTAG
This sequence comes from Salmonella sp. SAL4457, assembly GCF_046548235.1. NCBI lineage: Bacteria > Pseudomonadati > Pseudomonadota > Gammaproteobacteria > Enterobacterales > Enterobacteriaceae > Salmonella > Salmonella sp. SAL4457. Next base: position 307,219 of record NZ_JBGDZO010000001.1, on the reverse strand, counting down.
TTTCCTCCTTTGCTGTCATACTATCGAATGACGTGCCTCACCTGTGAACGCTAAGGAGAATAATATGGAAAATAAAGGCACAAACCTAACGCCCGAGCAGGCGCTGGATCGCCTGGAGGAGCTATACGAGCAGTCGGTTAACGCGCTCCGTGAAGCCATCGCTGACTATGTTGATAACGGTACGCTGCCCGATCCCCACGCCAGGCTTAACGGACTGTTTGTTTATCCTTCGCTGTCTGTAAGCTGGGATGGCGCGACACCGAACCCGCCTAAAACACGCGCTTTTGGACGCTTTACTCATCCCGGCTGTTATACCACTACCGTTACGCGGCCTGCGCTATTTCGCGCTTATCTTCTGGAACAGCTTAACCTCGTTTACCATGATTATGGCGCGCATATTGCGGTAGAGGCCTCGCACCATGAGATCCCGTATCCTTATGTGATCGATGGCTCGGCTCTGACGCTGGATCGTTCTATGAGCGCCGGGCTAACGCGCCATTTTCCTACCACAGAACTGGCGCAGATTGGCGATGAGACGGCAGACGGTCTGTTCCACCCCGGCGAATTCTATCCGCTATCGCACTTCGACGCGCGTCGTGTTGACTTCTCGTTGGCCCGGTTACGGCACTATACCGGTACGCCGGTTGAACATTTTCAGCCCTTCGTTTTGTTTACCAACTACACCCGCTATGTCGATGAGTTTGTGCGCTGGGGATGCAGCCAAATTCTTGATCCTGACAGTCCCTATATCGCGCTTTCCTGTGCCGGCGGAATTTGGATCACGGCAGAAACGGAAGCGCCGGAAGAGGCTATTTCCGATCTGGCCTGGAAGAAGCATCAGATGCCCGCCTGGCACCTGGTAACGGCAGATGGGCAGGGGATTACGCTGGTAAATATCGGTGTCGGCCCTTCAAATGCTAAAACGATTTGCGACCATTTGGCCGTGTTGCGGCCTGACGTCTGGCTTATGATTGGGCACTGTGGAGGGTTACGAGAAAGTCAGGCGATTGGCGATTATGTGCTGGCCCATGCCTACTTACGCGATGATCATGTGCTGGATGCCGTTCTGCCGCCTGATATTCCGATTCCAAGCATTGCGGAAGTACAGCGTGCGCTGTACGACGCTACCAAAGCGGTTAGCGGAATGCCCGGCGAAGAGGTGAAACAGCGACTGCGCACGGGAACGGTCGTCACCACGGATGACCGTAACTGGGAGCTTCGTTATTCCGCATCGGCGCTGCGATTCAACCTTAGCCGCGCGGTCGCGATTGATATGGAGAGCGCGACGATAGCAGCCCAGGGCTATCGCTTCCGCGTGCCTTACGGCACGCTGCTTTGTGTTTCTGACAAACCTTTACACGGTGAAATTAAACTGCCCGGGCAGGCAAACCGGTTTTATGAGGGGGCTATTTCAGAACATTTGCAAATTGGTATTCGTGCTATTGATTTACTACGCGCAGAAGGTGATCGTTTGCACTCACGTAAATTACGTACGTTTAATGAGCCGCCGTTTCGCTAACGAAATGAGCTGTCGCCTGCTGCTGGACAGGAGTGGAAGAGGCGTATTTATGTGATATGGAAAGCGGCTGAATGAAGCCTTAGCGGGAGGCGATTCTGCATCCCGCTAAGGCCTTATTGTGCCGCGAGCTTCATCACCATCGCCGGATACCTGTCGCCGATAACCGCGTCTATGCCAGGAAACGCGCCGGAAGGCGAAAACATTGCGCCACACTTCACGCTCCTTGAGCGCCTGACCCACAAGCCCGGATTAACAAGCAGATACCGACCGTGAGAATCGATCAGCTTAAAGGGGTTATCAGAAGGCTTGATACTGAGGATTTTCGCGTCAGACAGGGATATAGGGTGGTCACGCCATTATCGAACTCATAGCGCCACGAGTGGCGCGGAAAGCCTTCATCATCATAGTGGCGCACGTCGGTAAAGCGCACCAGCCGGTGCTCGCCGTTCCATTCAAATCGGTGCTCCCGGCACTGCGCCTTGCCCCAGCGGTCAGCGATGGGATTGCCGAACTCGTCGTACTCATAGTGGTGGTCTGCCCTGTAGCAGCAGGCGGTCGCCTTTGACTTTCGCCTGATGCTCGCCACCTTCGGGCGGCATGTTCATGCCCAGCAGGTTGTCGTCGTCGTCAAAGCTGAACTCCTCGTGCAGGGCGTTCCAGCGCGGGTCTTCCGGCAGGCGGTGTTGGGTCAACATTAATATCTTGCGGTAATCTCTGTGGGTTTGGATTCGAATTTACGTTAGTGCGTGTGACCGGTAAATCCCGCGACGATCTGCAGGCAGTGATGGTGCTGATGCGCGGCGGCAATCTGGGCCAGCCGTTCCAGTTCAAAAACTTCCGCGATTGATTTTTCCCGCCCGCCGCCTTCCCGCATGTGAGAAAGGTGGCCGGGCGGGTAAATCGATTAAGGCGTGGCTTTTTTAGGCTCTGCGGCCTTGTTATACAACGCCTGAATCAGCGCCTGCTGTTCCGCTCCCGGTATGATACCCAATCTGTGAAAAATATTCCCAATCTGATAAAGCTGCTGATTACCGGTGTCGTCCTGGCGGGTAATCGACGCCTGCGTGGTTAATTTTTTCAGCGTAAAGGTAATATGTTCCTGACACTCGGGCGTGTTTTCAGAACAAATCTGGCGTAACAGCATCAGGTTTTTATTATCGACCCTATCTGCGTTAATCATCAATTCCCTTGCCTGACTCCACTGTTTTGCATTCATGTAGTGGTCGATCATCGCCTCCTCTTCGAGAGAGGGAACGTGCTGGTGTAACACCCGTTTGGCATTCACCGTGTCGTTGCCATAGCCGTAAAGCTCTGCAAGTCTTTGAAAGGAAAGTGACATATCTTCATCAGGCCAAGCTTTTGCTTGGCTGAGGTAAATCGCCTCGGCGCTGACGGCTAATTTTTGCGCTGCCTCAGGATGGCCAATTTCTTTGAGTACTTCACCTATTTCATTTGTTGCATCTTCCCATTCGGCGAACGTCAGGGTTTGCGCCTCGGCGGAGAGGGTTGCGATATGCTTTTCCGCCACAGCATTCTGCTTATGCTGAAAGAGATTCTTCAGCGCTTTGATTTTGTACTCGTAGCAATACCTGTCGTCGTAGCAGGTATATTCCGGCGCGCTCATCAGCAAATCGATACGCTTATTCATCAGCGCAACATCATCAAGCTTGCTTAATAAATCAATCAGCTCCATTTCAATGCGCGGCGAAGGGGCAAAATTGAATATTTTATCGACCTGCGTCACATAGGTTGAAAGCGTCTCCTGATAATTCTGTGTCAGCTCGTTTTTCTTATAAAAAGAGAGCAATCCCGGTAATGAATACTGGAAATAGCTTCCTTTATTGCCGGTTGCTTTGCGCAATCTCGCAGACAACGCCATCGCCTTCTCTTTATTACCCGTGGCGTAATAGATCTCCATCAGGTCGAGATACTCCTGATAACGGTAGGCTTCAGCACTCGGTTGTTGAGCAATAGCCGTATCAAACATTTTCAGCGCGCTATTTGCGTAAACCAACGCCTTTGCGGTGTCACCCTTGGCATGGTACTGCTTCGCAATAATAAGCAGCATTTTTAGCTGAGTATAAGGAACAACAATTTTATCAGCGTAATTTTCATTATAAATAGCGGCGGTTTTATCAGGATCTGAGTGCCAGGATTTTAAAACCGTGGCTAAATAAAAATTCCTCGCGTCGGCATTTTTGCTAAGAAGGGCTAAGGCTTTTTCAGGCTGTTTGCGATTAACCCAGCGATTAACCCAGCCATCAACGTAGCTCTCGTAGGCGGTAATGCTCGACGGTTTATCGAGACCAATTTTGGACAGGAAAACCATCGCGGCATCCGGGCTATTATTTTCAGCGATCCACGAGGCCTCATGGTTTAGCGAAAACTTCGCATCATTCGATTGTGTGTCCAGCTTTTTCAGTAATGCATCCGCACGGCTCATCGGGCCGTACATAAACAGTTCCCTGTGTAATTCAAACCAGGCTGCCTGCGATTTAAAAGTGGTGTTTTCATTTAAAGGGACGGCATTTTGCAGTTTCTGTTCGACAACTGACCAGACATCAGGCGATTGCTGACTTTGTGCAACGCTCTGATAAGAGTAAAAAACCGTGGCAGCTGTGAGTAATGTGGCGAATTTAAATTTCATAGCAACGTGTATCCTTTCAGTTCCGTTTGAATAGCCTCTTTACAGCAAAGTCATATTTACTTAGTTTGAGGCGTTAATTCCTTTAAGGCTGCCAGTGCAGGTTTGACGCCGCCTTTTACCGCCGCTGTAAGATGAAGTTTGGCTTTGTTGAGGTCTTTCTCAACGCCATCACCATTCCTGTACATGAGTCCAAGGTTATAGTGCGCCTGAGCATTTCCCTGGTCAGCGGATTTTTTAATCCACTTATAGGCTTCCGGCAGGTTTTTCGGCATTCCTTCGCCGATAAGATTTAAATATCCCACTTCTAACTGCGCATCACTTTCGCCAAGCTCTGCCGCTTTGAATAAATAGGAGAGATATTTTTTACTGTCTTGCGCTACGCCATCACCGTCGTTGTACGCATAGGCCAAAAAGAGAAGCGCGCCGGGATGATTTTGCTCTGCGGACTGAGTTAACCATTTCATCGCCGCATCGTAGTTTGTGCATTCAAACTCATACTTACCTAAATGATATTGCGCAGTGCTGTCACCCTGCTTTGCCTTATTGGTGACGTCAGTCGGCGCATATAGCTCTGAAAGCTCTTCATCGTTGTGGTAACAACGGATGTATTTTATGCCGTCTTCATCATAGGCTTCTTCTGTACCTTCCTTGTCGCCATCGACATAGGGCAGCGCACTTAAGACCTTACCCGTACGATCGTTAAACTCTCTTTTCAGGCCGTTTCTTTCATCATTAGCAAACATAACCTCTTCAACAAGTTTACCGGTACGTTCGCTCCAGCGGCGATCGGCTCCCTGCTTTTTATCGTCTTTATATTCGGTGGTATAGGTGAGTTTGCCCTGTTCATTCCAGTGCTTAGCGTCCCCATTTAGCATACCGTTTTTATAGGGATAGACTGATTCGCGGTGACCATTTTCGTACCACTTTTCGAAATCCCCGTCTAACACATCATGTTTATACATTTTGGATGAGGCAGGCTTTCCGTTGCTGAACCATTCTTTGACCGCACCATGTTTACGGCCTTCACTATCAAAAGAGGATTCTTCTTTGGGATGCCCATTTTCATACCAGCTCTGAGCAGAAAGCTGTTTGCCATTTTTATAGGTCGCTTTAGAAAGGAGTTTGCCCTCTTCACTGTATTGTTCGAACGTTCCGTCGTTTTCACCTTGGTTATTTCTGTGGTAAACACCACGAATTTTACCGGTAGAATAATATTCCGTACTGGTGCCGACAATGGTGCCTTTACTGTATGAATATTTCCCCTTTATTTTCCCATCAGGGAAATATTCAAATGCCGGGCCTTCCAGTTTCTGATTTAAATAGCTGTGTTTTTGTTTTAAAACGCCGTTATCATAAAAATGTGGGCATTCGCCATCTTTAATTTTACCTTGGGCAAAGTAACGTTTACTTTCAACGGCTCCGTTTTCATGGTATACGATGTATTCCCCTTCGGGTTGACCATCTTTAAACGTCAGCGTTTCCGCTATTTTGTCTTTTTCATCAAAGTAAGTTTCAGCTTTTCCGTCACGCTTATTTTGCGCATTATAATGATAAATACTTTTGAGATTGCCGCTTTCATAGAAAGATTTAAATACAGAAACACGTTGTCGGTTAGCGAAGTTTTCTTCGTTGGTATAGCCTTCAAAGGCTATCTGTTTACTCTGCATCACCTCCCCTGTTTCTTCTGAGGATTCCAGATACCAGCCGGTGACTTTCCATAATTTTTTCTCTTTGTCATAGGGGAGGGGCATATGGACTACTGTTGTTACCTGACGTTTAACCGTCGGTTGCAGTTCATCATCCAGCCACAAGTCAGACGATCTTTTCATGTATTCGGCACCGCACAGCGCTTCGGTACATAGCTCGATTCCAGTCAGCATGGGCGTGCCGCCAGCATCGCACTGATCGACCGTCAGGTAAAAATAACGGTCATCGAGAATAGCCGGTCTTAAACTGCGTATTTTATTAATATATTCTTCTGTCGTCAGTCCCATTGATTCTGCGCGCGCAGAAAGGGTATTAGTATTACAGGGTGTTTTATCTTTAAAATAATAACGGTCGGCGAGTAAAAGTTTCAGGTCACTGCTAATGGCGGTTTTATTAAAATCGATATTTTCAATTTGGGCGATGAAATTAACGGGTTTGGATTCTGTACTGGGGGATTGTTTTGCACATATATTCGCGCAATATAATGAAACTATAATTGTTATGAATATTTTCTTCAAGATGTTCTCCTTGTATGAATAATAACTCCCTGAAACTTATTTCATGCTATAGAAACAAAGAGTTAATGTAAAGGATGCGAGGAGCATATTCTGGCAGGAGAGAGTTTTCTTCAGTTACCAGTAAGAATAATTTAAGTATTACGAGCGCGTTGTTTTTAATTTGATAATAACGCGCTGATGATTATTAACGATTATATACCCAATAAACCTCAAGATGCGGGAGTGAGCACCTGAAAGTGATCTTTAATTCGGGATGTCAGTGAGTCCGCTATATCCGGCAGCGTCTGGTTAAAAAAGACAGATATTGCGTCCCTGAACTCTCGCGTACTGCTGAAGTAGCGATTATTCCGGGCATGTTCGTTCATTAATTTCCACATTCGTTCTATCGGATTCAGGTTTGGACTGTAAGGGGGAAGGTAATGCAGCCTGATATTTACCACCTCCGCCCAGTCTTTCACTAACTGTGAACGGTGGTAACCTGCTCCATCCGCTGCTCGCTCTTAGCCAGCTGTCAAATTTGCCCATACACCTGCGCCACATACCGCCCACGCCCGTCCCCATGCCCCAGATCCATTGCACTCTCTGCACCGCTTCCTGTGAACGTAAGCCCATCAGCCTCGCCAGTTCCAGCGCCGCTGCCAGTCCCGGATCTTTCATGCGGGCCGTCTCCAGCACATGATGATAATGTTCCGGCGTGATCGCCTGTCGCGTCCCGCTGCGCGATGCACCAGCCAGACCCAGCGATTTATTAGTCAGCCACTCATGCGCTGCCACCTGTTTACGCCCGGCCTGTTGCAGAACAGCGCGCAGCGAGGCCATTTCATTTTGCAGCGTGCGTTTGCCGATCCCCTGCGCCAACCTTTCATGAATATAGCTTTCAATGTGGCGCACCTTAATCTGCGCAACCCGCTGGATATGGACGTTCAAAGCCCGTAAGTGGTGATCGAAACGCTGCACGATATGAATGCAATCGTTCACCGTTTTATGGCTACCGCCACAGTGCTTTGCCAGTGCCTTCATTTCACCACCTAACTTGCCCATACACTTCTCCTGTGATTTTGAGAACACAAACAGTCTCCGGCGTATGCTCTTTGGCTGCGCCAGAACGATACCTTTACGCCGGAGTGGCAGTTTGTTGAGGTATAGGGAGTTTCAGACTGTACGCGGTACAGGCTGCCTGCGTGAGCAGAAATTCTCCGGGGCATCAGCCCCCCCTCGGTATCGATCTTTTTCTCTTCTTTCTTGCTGACAGCGGCCCCAAAAAGGCGTGTCAGATTCGGGAATGAACGCCGGAACCCCGAAAACAGGGGCATGGCGCGGTGTAGTGGTTGTGCGTCACTTTGTCGCTTTGCGCGACGAAAGTGACGCACCGGTTGAGTGCCGGGCGCGAAAGATCGCGGATTCTGGCGCAGATTGACGGTCACGCGGCAGCAAAGCCGGACGTCTTTGCAGGCCGCAGCCCGTAAAGTAAAAGGCGCTGATGTGGTAACAGGTGCCGGGTGGAATCGCTTCCGTCACGGTGCAGCATTGACCAGAGATCTGGCGCAGGTACCATCGAGATACTCTTTCAGTTCTTTGGTACCGAACGTGTCGATAGCCCGCTGAGCTGCGCCAAGATTAGACGCCAGCTTGTCACCGCCAATGTCTTTATCGGCTTTAACTGCCGCAGCCCAGTCTTCTGTTTGCTTCTGCCATGACTCCGCTTGCTGTTGTTGCACTCCCGCCAGCACTTTCGGATAGACGTCCACCAGCTTCTGCGCCTGCTCTTGCGTCAGGTTCAGTTCACGCGCCACTGGTTCGAACTGCGCCAGCGCGCTGGTATCGAGTTCCTGACCTTCAGGGGCGGTGAACGCGTATTTCTCCGGCGCGCCGGGCGGCGTTTCTTCTTTCGGTGGAGTGGGCTTATTGGGATCGGCGGGTGGGTCGTGTGGTTTTTCAGAAGCGGGACCATCTGACGGTGGAGCGGCGGGTGGATTTTCTGACGGTTTTCCTGTACCCGGATCGGTCTGCGTGCCACCAGCGGTATCGGTTAATGCCATAGGAGGGGGCTCCATTTACTCAACGAACCGTGAGGCCCCGATTAAGCCCCAAAAACTATGGATGTCAAAAAACCCGGCAAACCTTATCAGATCAACCGGGTAAAGATAATTTCTTGTTTTTTAAACGTCTCCGGACTCGCCAGGATGTCCCGAAACTAAAATCTGGCTCCTCTGACTGGACTCGAACCAGTGACATACGGATTAACAGTCCGCCGTTCTACCGACTGAACTACAGAGGAATCGTGTGAACGGGGCGAATATTAACGAGGTGCCCCTGGCTTGTCAAAGCCTGTTTTCACAAAAAAAGTTCGTTTGCTGCTTTATTCCACACTTCGGTTAAAATTCACCGTTTCCTGATGATTTTCACAGCAAAAAGCGCTTACTCCCTCTTTACGCGCGGGTATCTCCACAGCCAGCGCCCGCTTATCAGACGCCAGTAAAACAGTGCGCCACGCACGGCCCAGTCAAGAAACATCCCCAGCCAAACCCCTACAACCCCCATACCCAGCACAATACCAAGCGTATACCCTGCCACAACGCGACAGCCCCACATCCCCAGCATCGATACCCACATCGCAAATCGCACATCGCGCGCGCCTTTAAAACCCGACGGCAACACCCACGCGGCCGCCCAAATTGGCATAAAGACAGCATTAAGCCAGAGCAGAACTTTCACTACCTCTTTTACGTCCTGCTCCTGGGTATAAAATGAGGCAAACAGACCCGCGAACGGCGCTGTCCCCCAGGCGATTGCCGTAAGTACGATAGTCGACATCCAGAATACATGGCGCAATTGACGCTCTGCCTGACCAATTTGTCCGGTACCAAGACGCTTACCGGTGATAATAGTCGACGCCGAACCAAGGGCGTTACCCGGCAGGTTGATAAGCGCCGCCACGGAAAAGGCAATAAAGTTACCCGCAATAACGTTAGTGCCCATTCCGGCGACAAACATTTGCGTCAGTAGCTTGCCACCGTTGAACAGCACTGATTCAATGCTCGCCGGAATACCGATACCCATCACTTCCCAGATAATGCCGAAATTCAGCGGCTTCAGATAGCTTTTCAGCGGAATGCGCAGCGCCGGATTAAAACCAATCATCAGCACCCAAATAATCGCTACTGCGCCGATGTAGCGCGAAATGGTTAATCCCAGCCCCGCACCGGCAAAACCCAGCCCTTGCCAGGAGAAAGCCCCGTAAATCAGGATGCTGCTGATGATAATATTGAGAATGTTCATCCCGCCGTTAATCATCAACGGGATTTTCGTATTCCCTGCCCCACGCAGCGCGCCGCTACCGATTAGCGCAATTGCCGCAGCCGGATAACTCAGCACTGTCAGTTCAAGGTACGTTAACGCCAGCCCCTTTACTTCTGGCGTCGCCTCGCCTGCGACAATATTAATAATTTCACTGCCGAAATAATGAATGACCACTGCCAGCACAACGGCAAATAGCGTCATAATCACCAGCGACTGGCGCGCCGCCGCCCTTGCGCGTCGCCTGTCGCGCTTGCCGAGGCTAAAGGCGACCACCACCGTAGTACCAAGATCGATAGCCGCAAAAAAAGCCATAATTACCATATTAAAACTGTCGGCAAGCCCCACGCCCGCCATTGCTTCCTTGCCCAGCCAACTGACGAGAAAAGTACTGAGCACGCCCATTAGCAAAACACAGGTATTTTCCAGAAAAATAGGGATAGCAAGTGGGGTGATTTCACGCCAGAACAACACTTTGTAGCTCTTGCGTTTGGCATACCAGGGCGTACGGACGACAGCCTGGCGTAAGGCAGTGGAGACGTTCAAAATGGACCTTAAAGAAGAGAGTTGAAACCACATTTCAATAATGAGCGAGAAATCGTAAGGCTGCAAAGCTTTTTGCAGAAAAAATGTCTGCAAATGCAACAAAGTGATGAGATAACCCGCAATCGAATCTGTAAGAGGTTAAATGGGGTTTGACAAAAATTTTTCCGCCGCTAATATACGACCCCACACGATTCCTCTGTAGTTCAGTCGGTAGAACGGCGGACTGTTAATCCGTATGTCACTGGTTCGAGTCCAGTCAGAGGAGCCAGATTTTAGTTTCGGGACATCCTGGTGAGTCCGGAGACGTTTAAAAAACAAGAACTTATCTTTACCCGGTTAACCTGATAAGGTTTACCGGGTTTTTTGACACCTATAGTTTTTGGGGACTTAATCGGGGGCCTCACGGTTCGTTGAGAAATGGAGCCCCCGCCGATGGCATTAACCGATACCGCTATCCGCAAGATCAAACCCACCGAGAAATCCTTCAAGATTACCGACAGTTCAGGACTCTACCTGCTGATCAAACCCAACGGCTCGAAACTCTGGTACATGAAGTACCGCATTGACGAGAAAGAGAAGAAGCTGGCTTTTGGCCCCTATGCGGTGAAAAAACAGTTAATCAGGTCGAACCCTGCGCAAAATCTGGATGGTGAGTTCACGCCGCCTGAAACACAGCATTACCCGGCCCTGCCCCTTGAGAAACTGTCTGAATGTTTGCCGCGAACGGATAATTAGAGAGGGATAATATCTCCGCTAAGCTCTCTCATACCACCCTTTCGAACGATTCACCACTCGCACAACCAGCAGCATCACCGGCACCTCAATGAGCACCCCAACCACGGTCGCCAGCGCCGCACCGGAATGAAAACCAAACAGGCTGATTGCCGCTGCGACAGCCAGTTCAAAGAAGTTCGATGCGCCGATCAGGCTGGATGGACAGGCAATATTGTGCTTTTCGCCCACCAGTCGATTCAACCCATAGGCCAGTGCCGAGTTAAACAGCACCTGAATCAGAATTGGCACCGCCAGCAGGGCAATGACCAGCGGCTGTTGCAGAATGGCTTCGCCCTGAAACGCAAACAGTAACACCAGCGTTGCCAGTAATGCCGCCATTGACCACGGGCCGATTTTCGTCAGCGCATTATCGAATGCCGCTTGCCCCTTGCGTAGCAGGGCCTTACGCCAGAGCTGGGCCAGAATAACCGGCACAACGATGTATAGTACCACGGAGGTTAACAGGGTGGCCCACGGCACGATGATTGAGGACAAGCCGAGCAACAGCCCAACAATCGGCGCAAAGGCGAAAATCATGATGGCATCGTTCAGCGCCACCTGCGACAGCGTGAAATAAGGGTCGCCGTTGGTGAGTCGGCTCCAGACAAACACCATTGCCGTACAGGGCGCGGCAGCCAGCAGAATAAGCCCGGCAATGTAGCTGTCAAGCTGATCGGTTGGCAGCCACGGCGCGAATAAATAACGGATGAACAGCCAGCCGAGCAGCGCCATTGAGAATGGTTTAACCAGCCAGTTGATAAACAACGTTACGCCGATCCCGCGCCAGTGCGCTTTGACCTGCCCCAATGCCCCGAAATCAATGCGCAGCAGCATAGGAATAATCATTACCCAAATAAGCAAACCGACCGGCAAATTGACGCGGGCAATCTCCAGACCGCCGATAACGCGAAAGACGCCCGGCATTACCTGCCCGAGCAGAATACCGATGGCGATGCAGAGCGCAACCCAGACGCTCAGGTAACGTTCAAACAGGTTCATGGCCGGAGCGGCCTGGGTTTGTGCGGACATAGCAGGCTCCTTTAGGTTTATTTTCCCGTTGTGCTCAGTTGTAGCAAACGTTCCACACCGACAGGCTCTTCCGCCTGTAGCGGCACCAGCGCACAGCGTCGGGCATGGTGGGTACAGACGGCATCAATCTGCGACCGTTCGCGTTCGGCACGCTGGCGCAGCAGCGGCGATGTAGTCGGCGTATTGATCAGGCTGTTATTAATGACCCAGCCCCACGGTTCAATCCCCGCGCGACGCAGGTCGTCCTGCAAATGAGCGGCTTCCAGCACCGGCGTGGTTTCCGCCAGCGTGGCGATGAGAACTTTCGTCTGCTCGCTGTCCTGTAGGCGCATCATGGGCGTCAGTACGGGCTGACCGTGTTCCCCGGCCAGTCGGGCAATCTCACGGTGGTAAGCGCCAGTAGCGTCAAGCAGCAGCAACGTATGGCCGGTTGGTGCGGTATCCATGACGACAAACTGCTTACCTGCCTCCTGAATGATGCGGGAGAAAGCCTGAAACACGGCAATTTCTTCCGTGCAGGGAGAACGCAGATCTTCTTCAAGAACGGCACGACCCTGTTCGTCGAGGTTTTTACCCTGCTCAGCCATCACCTGCTGCCGGTAACGCTCGGTTTCGGCCAGTGGATCGATACGACTGACGGTCAGACCGTCGAATGAGCCATCCAGCGTGTCGGTCAGGTGCGCCGCCAGATCGGATGTGGACAGGTGAACCGGATAACCGCGACGGGCCAGTTCAACGGCAATAGCCGCCGCCAGCGTGGTTTTCCCCACGCCACCTTTGCCCATCAGCATGATCAGGCCATGTCCCTGAGATGCGAACCCATCGATTAGCGATGACAGCGAAGGGAGGTCAACGGGCGGTATATCTCCGCTTTCCACCGGCGCGCCTGTTGCGCTGTCGTCCAGCAGGCCACGTAATGCCACCAGACCCACCATATTGAACGGTTTTAGCGGCAGGCGATCGCAAGGCAATGCTCGCAGGTTATCAGGTAAATGTTGCAGCGCCTGTTGTTCACGTTGATACAGTGCCTGCGCCAGCTTATCGTGTGCGGCTTCCTGATCAGGCAACAGGCCGTTAATGACCAGATACTGCTGCGTCAGGCCGATGGCGGCTAGTTCGTCATAAGTGCGCGATACTTCCTTCAATGTTGCGGTTTGCGCTCTGGCGACCAGCACCATTCGCGTCAGTTCCGCATTCGCCAGTGCGTCTACGGCGGCGCGATACTGGCTGCGCTGTTTTTCCAGCCCGGCCAGCGGTCCGAGACAGGACGCACCGTGCTGGCTGTTGTCGAGATAACCGCTCCACGCGCCGGGCAGTTGCAGCATTCGTAGCGTATGCCCGGTTGGCGCGGTGTCGAACACAATATGATCGTACTCATCGCGCAGTTGCTGATTAGTCAGCAGCGCGGTGAATTCGTCAAAGGCGGCTATTTCGGTGGTACAGGCACCGGAAAGCTGCTCCTCAATACCCGCTACGATGTCGTCCGGCAGAATTCCACGCACCGGTCCAACAATGCGCTCACGGTATGCCGCTGCGGCAGCGGACGGATCGACTTCCAGCGCAGCCAGTCCGTTGACCGCTGCAATCGGGGTTATCTGATGACCAATAGTCTGTTCAAATACCTGCGCCACATTGGAAGCCGGATCGGTGCTGACCAACAGTACACGTTTGCCAGAGGCGGTCAGATGAATCGCGGTAGCACAGGCCAGCGATGTTTTACCCACACCGCCTTTACCGGTAAAAAACAAAAAGGGGGGCACCTGCCGAAGCATCAGCATAAAAAAGACTCCTTTAAATTAAATAAAGCGGGAAATCAGTCCGTCAGCAGCACTTATCGCCGCCGCAACAGGAGGAAGCCGCTGGCGTAAAACTCGAATAGACGGTAAGCCCCATCCAACGCGCCAGTTCCTCTCTGCGAGGGTAGCGACCAGCCAGTGCGACTTCACCATCCACCAGAATCAGCGGTAGCGCCTCTTTGCCGGAACGGGCCAGAAAGCCTTTAACGATTTCGTTCTGTGCGAAGAGCAATGGTTGCTGCGCCAGATTGAAACGCTCAATATTGACGCCCTGCGTTCTGGCCCACTCAAAATCAGCGGCGAATGCGACCAGCGCCGGATCGGTTTCCGGGCCACAGACGCCGGAAGAACAGCATAATGCGGGATCGAAAATCTGAATCGTCTTCATTTGACTCTCCATCAATTATTGAAATACAGGTCGTTAAAAAATTTCGCCAATACGATCCAGTTCAACTTTCAGACGAGCGCGATCGTGCAGCAATTCATTCAGCGGCAGCGCCAGAAAAGCTTCAATACGCGCACGTAATGTCTGGTAAGCAGTGACAAAAGCCGCATCGATTTCGGCATCGCTACCGGTAGCACGAGCCGGATCGTCAACGCCCCAATGGGTACGCATCACGTTACCGAGCCAGGCCGGACAGGTTTCTCCGGCAGCGTTTGAACAGACTGTCACGACAATATCCGGCGTCTGCGGCAGGCCATCCCACAATTTGCTGAAATAGCCTTCTGTTGAAATGCCTTCCCGCGCCAACAACGCCAGTGCTCGGGGATGTACGTAACCCGCCGGGTGACTGCCTGCGCTCATGGCGCGCCATCCGGCAGGAGCCAGATGGTTAAACGTGGCTTCGGCCAGCACGGAACGGCAGGAGTTACCGGTACAGAGAAAAAGTACGTTCATGATTTACTCTTTTTCGTGGTGTTGAGTGGTGGTAAAACGGCTTCTGAGCAGGAAGAAGCCGAACGAAAATCCGCGCATTGTTCCGGGTGGCCTGAGCAGCACTCCTCGGTCAGCCAGCCGATTAAATCCAGCATCAGTGGGATGTTGGCACGATAACGCTGGTAACGACCTTCCTGTTCTACCGTCAGCATCCCGGCTTGCGTCAGCGCCTTTAAATGAAACGATAAGTTAGTCGGCGGGATATCCAGCGTTGAAGCGATCTCCCCGGCAACCATGCCCTCGGTACCCATTTTTATCAGTAGGCGATATACGTCCAGACGTACACCGGAGGAGAGGGATTCAAAGATGGTTGTGGCATTTTGTTTGTTCATAATGTGGGGCGGCCCTCTATGATTCAATATTTCAATCATTATTGAACAATCGAATTAATTCAAGTATCCGTTAATAATATCTAGTGGAAATGGCAAGATGGGGGGAAATAATCCCACTTTTAAAATGTGATAAAAATCACATTCTTAGTGCATCATTACGATCGGGGCTTTTATAAGGGCCTTATTTTGAATTTAGAAAATAAATATTTTATTATTCAATGAGATAAAAAACGCACCCAGTCAGAGGAGCCAAATTCCTGTTTTCAGGCATCTCAGCATGTCTCAATAGTATTTTGATTCAGAGAGTTAGCGTAGAAAACTGTCTCAGTGCATATTGATTTATCTCTCCGCATCGGGACAAATTGGTGGTCTGATTTGGGGTCATTTCAGTTAGATAAAGGAGTGATCACCACATGCCCCTTACTGACAGTAAAATCCGCGCTACTAAACCTTCACCAACTCCCTTTAAACTGACCGCTTCTCACGGTCTGTATCTGCTTGTCAGTCCGGGCGGTTCATGCCTCTGGTATCTCAAATATCATTTCGACCGAAAAGAATACTCGGCGCGGTGGATAAGAGAGCCTTGCAGACGCATATAAAAAACCTCCGGCGATGCCGGAGAAAAGATTTATGACTTTGAGCTTAATCGGAGGGCTCGCGGTTCGCTGAGAAATGGAGCCCCTGCCATGACACTCACTACTAATACAGATGCTCCAGCCCATGAAAACCAGCAATGTGGCAGGATATTTAAAGGCCAGGCCTGCCCGCGCTAATGTTGACCGGCATTCCGGAACGGCGCTCCAGCACCTCATTAACCCGCGAAGTATCAACGTCATCCCCTTTGATAAACGTGCGCAGCACTGGCGTAACGGGCAATGGAACTTTTTTGTCTGACTCAAATTCAGCACGGTTACGAGAAAGCGGTTCGTGTACCTCCAGCCAACGACTGCCATCCGGCTCTACCGAAAATTTAACGGGCCTGTCGATAATCTGAACGCGGGTTCCTACAGGAACATGGTCGAATAAATATTTAATATCGTCATTGCGTAAACGGATACAGCCCTGACTGACGCGAAGGCCGATGCCAAAGTTAGCATTAGTGCCATGGATGGCATATAACCTGCCGATATATATTGCGTATAGCCCCATAGGGTTATCCGGCCCCGCAGGCACCATCGCGGGCAGCGTTTTTCCCTCTTTAGCATATTCCCGGCGCGTATTAGCCGTTGGCACCCAAACCGGGCCATCTTGTTTGCGTTCAACCGCAGTTACCCAGTTGCGCGGCGTTTCACGGCCAGCCTGACCAATACCAATGGGTAGCACCTCAACCGTATTCGTGCCTGCGGGATAATAATAAAGGCGCATCTCGGCGACGTTTACCACAATACCTTCACGAACGGTGTCAGGCAGAATCAACTGCTGCGGCACTACCAGTGTGGAACCAGACTGAGGTAAAAACACATCCACGCCGGGATTCGCTTCAAGCATATTACTCAGCCCCTGACCGTAGCGGGCGGCAAATGACTCTAAGGGCTGAGTATTGTTCTGTGGTACGGCGATTGTGACAGGCTGTCCTACCAGACGACTGCCTTCGGGCGGCAACGGATAGCTTATAGCCAGCGAGAAATGGCTTACCAACAAGACGAAAAACGGAAAAAAAGGTGTGATACGACGCATTATATCCCTTCCTTTGTCGCGGCAGGTGTGCGTTAAGTATAGCTTTTTTCTCACATGGCTGGTGTTGTGCGCCCGGGTTATGTTGCGTTTGCGTTCCCCTCCGGCAGGACAATATTACTGGCCGCCAACTCCCCCATGTTGTGGAACATGGCGCACGCGGCTTCCACGATCGGCATCGCCAGCGCCGCGCCGCTTCCTTCACCTAACCGCATCGCCATATGCAAATAGGGTTCCATAGACAAATGCGCGAGCGCGATGCGGGCGCCCTTTTCCGCCGAAAAGTGCGACGGGATCAGATAAGGTCTCACCGCAGGCGCAATCTGACAGGCCGCCAGCGCTGCCGAGTAGGAAAGAAAGCCATCCAGCAATACGGGTAAGCCACACCTTGCCGCGCCAAGCATCACGCCGGTCATCCCGACCAGATCAAAACCACCCACCTTCGACAACACATCAATGCCGTCGCGCGGATTGGGCTGATTAATCGCAATCGCCCGCCGCACGACGTCCACTTTATTATCGATGCGGGAAGGCGGAAGATTCGCGCCAATCCCCACCACCTCTTTTGCATCACTTCCTGTAAAAACGCTGGCCATCGCGGCGGCTGGCGTAGTGTTCGCCATTCCCAGCTCCCCTACGCCAAATAAGGTCACGCCGCGTTGCGCCAGGTCGCAGGTGTAGCGGGAAACCTCCAGCAAAAGCGCCTCAGCCTGCAAGCGACTCATCGCCGGGCCAACGGCAATATTTCCGCAGCCGCGCGCGACGCGCATATTAACTACGCCAGGAATAGGTTCGGCATCAATACCGACATCAATGACATGCACCTTCGCACCGGCCTGAGCGGCAAGCACGCATACGCCGGTTGTTCCCCGCGTCATATTCGCCGCCTGAATCGCCGTCACGATTTTGGGCGAAACCGCTACGCCTTCATCCCAGACGCCATGGTCGGCGCACATCACCAGCACCGCCTTTTCACCTACCTGCGGCGTACCGTTAAGACCCGGCATACCCGCGAGCTGAACGGCTAAGGTTTCCAGTCTGCCCAGGCTGCCCGGCGGTTTGAGCAGGCCGTCAATATGTTGCTGCGCACGCGCCATCGCCTCGGCGTCCGGCGCAGGAATGTCACGGAGTAAAGCGTGTAGTGTCTGCATAAGATGTCTCGTCCGTAATAATCGGCTCATAACAGAGCCAGCAGAAAGATCAATTCGCCAAGTTCGATCGCCGCGCCCAGCGTATCGCCGGTTTGACCGCCAAGCGTACGTTTAAGCAACTGGCCAAGGATGAAAATCGCCGCGCATGTGACCACCATTGCGGCCAGTCCTTGCATACCAGGCAGTAATACCGTGGCGATGATTATCGCCAATCCCAGAGTAATACAGGTTTGCCGTCCGCTGACTTTACCGATAAATACATTGCCAAGCCCCTCTTCACGGGCGTAGCGATGACGGTACATCAATAAAACGGCGCTGCCGCGTCCGGCCGCACAGGCCGCTGCCAGCGCCGCCAACATTGGCGTTCCACGTAACGCCAGTTCGCTGACCACCAGAATTTTTGTCAGGAGCACAAAAATAAGCGCCAGCCCGCCATGGGTTCCCAGACGACTATCGCGCATAATCTCCAGCATTCGCTCACGGCGGCGCGCGGAAAAAATGCCATCGCAGGTATCGGCCAGCCCATCCAGGTGAAAACCACCGGTCAGCAGCGCCAGCGCCAGAATACAGAACAACGCCGCTAGCGGAATACCGCACCAGGGTTGCAGGAGGATGAAAATCAGGCCGCTTACGCCCCCCAGAATCAACCCGATAAAGGGAAACATCACGATCCCACGCGAATACTGCTCGAAATCCAGTCCCTGCGACCAGCGTGACGGCACGGGCAAGCGGCTAATAAAAGCGAGCATGGCCCAAAACAGCTTACTCATTTAATTTTGACTCCAATACCTGAGACCACCAGCCAGACCTCATCCGCCGCTGCCGACAGTCGTTGGTTGACCCGACCGGCAATATCACGAAAATGGCGCGCCAGACGGTTTTCCGGGACGATCCCCATTCCCACCTCATTTGTCACCAGTACCACTTTCGCCGGGCAGCGCTGGCAGGCTGCAATTAAAATCTGAATTTCATCGTCAATGCCGCGCTCCATCGCTGCATAATCCCATTGTTCGGGATCGTTTTCGCCTCCCAGCGCAAACAGCAGATTCGTCACCATGGTGGTAATACATTCCAGCAAAATCGCGTCGTCAGGGGCAAGATCCGCGGTAATCAACGTATCAAGATGCCGCCAGCATTCTGCGGTCCGCCAGTGTGCCGGCCTGCCATCTTTATGATGCTGAATTCTCGCCGCCATCTCGTCATCAAGAATCTGCGAGGTGGCGATATACAGTACCTGCGGCGCATCGCCAATTAAGGTTTCAGCATGACGGCTTTTACCACTACGCGCCCCGCCCGTCACCAGAATCATCATACCGGCTCCTGATGTTGTTGCATGATGTTATAAATTTCATCAATATCAATATGTTGCCGCATCGCTTCCGCCAGCAGATCAAATTGCCGCGCTTTATGCTCCGCATAACAAAAAGTCGTTTCCCACGGCGCAAGTCCTTTTCGCGCCCGTAACCCATTGACCACCGCACGGGTAAACGCATCGCTGTCAAACAGGCCGTGAAGGTAAGTGCCAAACGCCAGTCCGTCGGCGGTGACCGCGCCATCCGCCACAGAGCATCCATTTTTCTGTAACGTCATGGCCGTACAGCATCCTTCCTGCAGCACCGTTTCCCCCATGTGAATTTCATAACCGCGTACCGGTAGCCCCGCCGCGGCAGCCAGCCAGCCGGGCAGCTCGCCTGACATTGTCGCGTTAACCTGCGTCGTGGTTTTATCCTGTGCAAAGCGAGTGATCGTATTAAGCAGCCCCAGGCCCGGCTGCGTACCCAGCCCCGACTCCACCTCATCCACAATGGTGTCGCCCAGCATCTGGTAGCCGCCGCAAATCCCCATCACCGGCACGCCCTGCCGATGTGTCTGCAATACCGCATCCGCCATCCCGCTTTCACGCAGCCAGGCGAGGTCGCTCAGCGTATTCTTACTGCCCGGCAGGATCACCAGATCAGCGTCAGTCAACGCTTCCGGGCGGCGAATATAGCGTATGCGCACATCCGGCTGCGCCGCCAGAGCGTTAAAATCCGTAAAGTTAGAAATATGTGGCAGTTGCACAATGGCAATAGTGATATCACGGGGGGCGTTACCGCGATATTTATCGTTTTGCAGCGCGACGCCATCTTCATCTTCCAGATCCACATCCAGCCATGGCATCACTCCCAGGACCGGGACGCCAGTAAGCGATTCGATTTGTTCGATACCGGAATAGAGTAGCGCCACGTCGCCGCGGAATTTGTTGATAATGACGCCCTTTACTCTGTCACGCTCCTGTTTATGCAGCAGCGCCAGCGTGCCATAAATAGCGGCGAATACGCCGCCCCGGTCGATATCCGCCACCAGAATAACCGGACACTGGGCCATTTCCGCCATTCCCATATTGACGATATCGCGATCGCGCAGATTGATTTCCGCCGGGCTTCCGGCGCCTTCCAGCACAATAACGTCATATTCCTGCGCCAGGCTGTTATAGACCGCAAGGATTTGCTCACGCAAACGCGGTTTATAGTCATGGTAACTAACCGCATCCATATTGGTCGCCACTTTCCCCATCAGCACGACCTGCGCCTGGCGATCGCTGGTCGGTTTGAGCAGCACCGGGTTCATACGCACATCTGGCGTGATCCCCGCGGCTTCCGCCTGAAAAATTTGCGCCCGCCCCATCTCTTTACCATCCGGCGTAATACCAGAATTAAGCGCCATATTTTGCGATTTAAACGGCGCGGTACGCAGACCATCCTGATAAAAAATGCGGCATAAACCGGCCACCAGCACACTTTTGCCGACGTCGGATGCCGTCCCCTGCAACATAACTGCCTGCGTCATGACGCCTCCCTGAATGCGCACTTTTGCATTCGATGAAAAAACTCCGTTTCTGTTTTACACAGCGGCAGTCCCAGTTGAGTATGAAGTTTGACCAGCCAGGGCTGGGTTAGCCCCGCTTGTTCCATCGCTTCCGTACACGCGAAAACCTCGCCAGGCGCGCCATGCGTCAGGATCTGGCCCTGGCGTAATACGTATACGGCATCGCTAATTTCATAAATAAGATCGATATCATGGCTGGAGATAATGACATGATTTCCCTGCGCCACAATCCGCCTGATGATAGCAAGCATCTGAGTGCGCCCTGCGGGATCGAGACCAGCAGTGGGTTCATCCAGCAATAGATAGCGCGCCTGTAGCACCAGCGCTCCGGCGATAGCCACACGTTTTTTTTGCCCATGACTCAAACACTGAATGGGCTGATGGCGAAAATGTTGGGCGTCAACCAGCGTTAGCGCCTCGTCGACGCGGCGCGTGATTTCCGCCTCCGGCACCCCCAAATTACGTAAACTAAACGCAATGTCGCTATCGATATCAGTATAAAAAATCTGCTGTTCAGGGTCCTGAAAAACCGTCGCAACTTGCTGGCGCAGCGCCAGTAGTCCGCGCTTGCTGTAATCCAGCGGTTTTCCCTGCCACAACACGGCCCCTTTTTGCGGACGCAACAGGCCGCTCAGGTTCATAAAAAGCGTAGACTTCCCACAGCCGTTCGCGCCCACCAAACCGGTAACAGGCGAAAGCGAAAAATCCAGATTTAACCCTTTAAGTACCGGCTCATCCTGATAACGAAACCACAGGTCTGAAGTGGCAAGCATAATAGTCCTTACAGGTGAAAATCACCCTGATACAGTTTGATATCCAGCGTGGTAGTCATTTGCTGATAACGCATTAACACCCGCGTAAACAGGAGTCCAGTCAGCATTGCCAGAGATCGATAGCCGTTCGGCAGGCTGCAATAACCAAAACGCAGCGTTTGCGCGCGACGAATTGCCGCCGCCTCATCCAGAAGAATAAAGAGAAAGCGCCACGTTAACAGGATTTGCTCGGTAAGCAGGCGTGGAATATGCGCGCGCTTAAGCAAGCTAATTAACTGCGGAAACGGTAGGTTCATCACCAGCCACAACGTCGCGGACAGCGCCGTCAGGCTACGCCAGAACGTTTCATTCGCCGTAACCACGCCCGCACGGGTAATCCCGATCCAGTACGGCCCGACAGAGATGCCAGCCAGCAGCATTTGCGGCTCGCGGCTGATGCTGAAGATAATAGTTATCACGCCGACCAACAAAAATCCAAAAGGTATCGCCATCCATCGACACCAGCGCCAGAGGGATATGCGCAATAGCCAACAACTCAATCCGGCAATGATCAGCAGCTCAATGCCCTGCCCTACAGGCGGCAGAACAAACGCCAGTATCATCATCGCCAGCCACAGCAAAAACTTGCGCTGCGGCGCAACGTGTACCCAGCGGCTTTGATAGCTGAGTCGATCAAGCCCGGTCATCACGGCGTTGTTTACCTTTGCAATACCCCAGGATATAAAAAATCACCGCCGCGCCAAGAGAGCCCTGAAGGGTAAACAGCAGGCTTTCAATTTCACCGCTGGCAGGTTCATATAACGGCTGAAACCAGGGTTTATACTGCGGCGCAATAGCCTGAATCTGGCTTTCCGCTTCGCCGTCTGAACCGCCATATTCACCGCCATGGTTAATAAAAAACGGCAGAATCACCAGCGCCACCACCATCGCTAACAACATCAACGTTTTTTTCATTTTAATGTCCTTGTACGGTAATCACTTGCCGTTTGGTTAACTGGTCATAAATCATGACGGTTAATAAACCTTCGGCAATGGCGACAGGAATCTGTGTGAGGCAGAAAATCCCCATAAACTTCACAACAGACCCTGTCGCTCCGGCATGGGGATCGGGAAACGCAACGCCAAGCTGGACTGAAGTCACAAAATAGGTCGCCAAATCCGCCAGCATCGCACACAGAAAAACGGCGACATCACGGCGCAGTCCGGCACGGCAGGCCATTTTCCACACCAGATAACCGACAACCGGGCCAATCACCGCCATCGACATTCCATTTGCGCCAAGCGTCGTCAGGCCGCCGTGCGCCAGCAATAGCGCCTGAAACAACAGCACAACCGCGCCGAGAATCGCCACCACCCCGGGCCCGAACAAGATAACCGCCAGACCAACGCCGGTCGGATGTGAACAACTCCCCGTTACCGACGGAATTTTGAGCGCGGACAGGACAAAAATAAACGCGCCGCACAGCGCCAGCAGTACCTTCTGATGATTATCCTCCTGCACAATACGCCGTAAGCGCACCAGCCCATACCACAAGCAGGGTAAAAACAGTAACCACCAGGCCAGCGCCCACACTGGCGGTAAAAAGCCCTCCATGATATGCATCGCAAACGCCTGTTGCGGGACAACCATCAGCAATAGCGCTGCAGCCAGTCCACTGAAAGACAACTGTCGAAGCTGCTGTTCAAGTTTCATTCTGCATACTCCCACTGTTTATTGACCAGAATGGTCGAAAAATAGGGCAACGCTTGATCATCGTTGACCTCGTGGAGATGGCGCCAGCACTGCTCGCCGGGCAGTGTGGCCTCGGACATCATTAAGGCGCATTCCAGCAGGCCAGCCTGCGCCAGCAACGCTTTAATACGGGCGAACCGGCCATACACTTTCATCAACACCAGGCTATCATGCTGTTGTAGCGCCTGGGCTATTTCCGCTTCCGGCGCGGTACAAGAAATAACCGCCAGCGATTGCCGTTCTATGGCGAGCGGCATTTTCGCGCGGGCGGCTATCGCGGCGAAGGACGTGACGCCGGGGACAATCTCCAGCCACTCCGGGCAGCCGATTCGGTGGAGTAAAAAAATCCAGGTACTGAATAGCATCGCATCGCCCAGGGTAATAAAACCGACCTGTTTACCTGCTTCCACCTCTGCGGTAAGCGCGGCGGCAACCTCGTTCCAGACCGCTTCTTTCTCGGCGCCGTCAGCGCTCATAGGGAAATGGCAACAACGTACTTCCGTCTGCTCGCCGAGATAGTCGCGCACAATCGACAGCGCCAGACTATCGCCCCCCTTACGACCGGCGGGCGCATACAGAATGTCCAGCGAGCCAAGAATCCGCGCTGCGCGGACGGTTATCAGGTCGGGCGCGCCTGGCCCGGTACTTAATGCGTATAATTTACCGTTCATGCCGCCTCCTCTACCGCCATGTTCAGCGCCTGGTGCAAATGCGCGACAAACATCGCCCGGATAGCCGGGTTTTCTCCCAGCCCGCTCAGCCACGGCGTCGCCGGAATGCCCGCCGCGTTAAAGCGCATTTTCCATGAGTCGCCGTCGTCTGAAGCCATATCATTAATGGCGTGATCGCCCGCCACCAGCATTAATGGCATCAAATGTACGCCGGTGACGCCTTCGTCACGCAGGCTGTCGATCAGGATGTCGACCTCCGGGTAGCTTTCTACGGCGCCGACGCGCGCCGGAAAGCGCTGCGCGGTCATCATATGATCGAGACAGGCATAAGCTGCGAATGCGTGATGGCTGGCGCCGTGGCCCATAAAAACGACTTTCTCCGTTTGTCTGAGCGATGGCATCTGTTGTCGCAACGCCTGCATTAGCTGCACATAATCGTTATGGCTGCTCAGCAGCGGCACGCCCAGCGTCAGGCGAGTAAATAACGGACGCAAGAGTTGTACTTCACGGACAATTTTTTCATATTCGTCGCCGTTAATAATGTGCAACGACTGAATCGCCACGTCCTGATATCCCTGTGCGGCAAGCTTTTGCAAAGCCTGTAATGGCGTATCGATGTCGATACCGTCACGCTGGCGAAGCTTGCGAATGATCATTCCGGAAGTGAAGGCGCGAAACAGGTCGCGATCGGGACAGGACGCCGCCAGATCACGTTCGCACGCCACAATGTTTTTTTCACAGGTGTCGTGATAGCTGGTGCCAAAACTGACTACCAGAAGCGCTTTTTTCATTTTTACTCCTTAGCTGCGGCCAGCCAGCGCGATAAACGCTGCGCAAAGGCGGCCTGGCTTTCCAGTAACTCATCACCCGTCACAAGCGGCGTCGGGCGCGCAATAACGATGCAGGGAATGCCCGCATCCAGACAGGGCTGAACTTTTTCCTGATATCCCCCCTCCGCGCCGGACGCTTTGGTAATGACTACGTCGGCCCGGCACTGGTGGTAAAACGCGGCGTTAAAATCAGCGCTGAACGGCCCACACAGTGCGAAAATTTCTCCAACGCCGAACCCCAGTTCGCTGCAGCGTTGAATCACCTCCGCCACGGGCAGTACGCGCGCCAGCAACGTTTTTTCCGCCAGCCCGGCACGCCAGGCGGCCAGATCTTTACTGCCGGTCGTCAGTAACACGCGCGGACCAAAACGCCTCGCTATCTCGCAGGCATCGGCAATACTGCGCGCCGTATAGAGAAGCGGATGCGTCAGATTGCTAAGCTGCTCCGGACGCTGATAACGACTTAACAACACGCCCGCCGTTTCACAGGCGCGAAGGAGGTTATGGCTGACCATTTCTGCATAAGGATGCGACGCATCTATTACCCAGCGAGTACGGTTTTCTTTTAGCCAGGCGACCATCTGCCCGTACTCCAGACGACCACAGCGCACCTGTCCTTTAATGTCGCCAGCCAGCGCTTTTCCGGCTGGCGTCGCCACGGATAAGGTGTACGCGACGTTCGCCGCATCCAGTTGTCGGCATAACGCGCGCGCATCGCTGGTGCCGCCCACCACCAGCACTTCCCCCTCATTCACAGCGTGTAACC
This sequence comes from Salmonella sp. SAL4457, assembly GCF_046548235.1. NCBI lineage: Bacteria > Pseudomonadati > Pseudomonadota > Gammaproteobacteria > Enterobacterales > Enterobacteriaceae > Salmonella > Salmonella sp. SAL4457. The sequence continues at coordinate 281,652 of NZ_JBGDZO010000001.1, read as the reverse complement.
TCGCGGCGTTATCATCAGCCCATCCTGAACATAGGTCGTTTTATTACCAACGATGACCAGACTGGTCATATCTACCGGTTCAAAATCCATATCGCCGAGCGTAGTCAGCCATTTTTCCTCTTTTTTACGTCCGGCGGATTTCACCACGCCAACCGGCGTCTGCGCGCTTTTACTGGCGGCAAGCAGGTCAAACGCGCGCGCCAGATGCCCTTCGCGCCCGCGGCTGCGCGGGTTGTAAAAACAGATAACAAAGTCTGCCTCTCCGGCGGCAACGATGCGTTTTTCAATAACCGGCCACGGGGTCAGCAGGTCGCTGAGGCTGATATGGCAGAAGTCATGCATCAGCGGCGCGCCCAATAAAGAGGCGGCGGCGATGCTGGCGGTCATGCCAGGAATGAGCCGCACCTCGACGTCCAGTTTTTGCTTGCCGACCAGTTCCAGCACCAGACCCGCCATGCCGTAAATACCGGCGTCGCCGCTGCTGATGAGCGCGACGTTATGCCCGGCCTGCGCCAGTTCAATAGCCGCCTGGCAGCGTTCAATTTCCTTACACATGCCGGTCTTGATCACCTGTTTGTCGCCAGTGAATGCTTTAACCAGATGGGTATAGATTTTGTAACCCACGACGATTTCCGCCGCCTGAAGCGCCTCAATCGCCTCCATCGTCATCATTGCCTGCGAACCGGGGCCAATACCAATTACGCTCAACATCAGTGTGCAACTCCTAAAGTAATAGTGACGCCCTGTTCTCGCAGGGTCTCGCCTAACAATTGTCCCTGGCTTAATAACCACGCTGCCGGGCCGGATACGCTGCCAACGCCCACCGTTTTTCTGACGAAGCCAGAACCGGGAAAATGGTGTTCGAATTCACGCAACGCTTCGGCGGTAAAGGTTTTAAAAGGCACGCGGCAGCAGGAGGCGAGCTGAATAAGCCCCGGCTCCCCTTTTTTGAGCGTGACGCTGCCAATCGCTTTTAACGCCAGCGGATCGAGTTTCTGCGCTTCAAGCTGACGCGCCAGTAATGTCGCTAACAGGGGAAATGGCGTATCGCGGCGACAGCCAATTCCCGCCACCACACGCTGGGGCACCAGTTTCCAGTGCAGTACGGGAAGCTCAGGGAGGTCATTACGCAAAGAGACGCAGATAAGCGCATCCAGTTCAGGCAATCGCTGCAAATCATCAACAGGGATAAAACCACGAATATCGCACTGGCCGATCTCTTCCGTTAGTTCGGCATCCCACCATAACCCCACCCGTTGATGACTGACCAACATCTGGTTAACGGTTTTTACCGCCGTGCGAAGATCGGACATGCGGGCGTTAAGCTGGAAAGCTAAGGTGTCCAACGCGGACATCTCATTGACATCCGTTGCCGTGGTAATCACCGGATCGGCGCCTAACATTCCTGCCAGGTAGCGCGTCAAGGCATTGGCCCCGCCCGCATGACCGGAAAGCAGGCTAATGACATGCTGACCACGTTCATCAATGACGACCACCGCCGGATCGCTGAACTTGTCGTTCACTAACGGCGCCAGGACACGAACGGCAATGCCGGTCGCGCCGATAAAAATAAGCGCGGTATAAGTGGTAAAAGCCTGCCGGGCGGTATTAGCGAATCCGCCATCGAAGGGAATAAATCCCTCTTCCCGCAGTTTTTCACTGGTAAAGCAGGTTAACGGCAGCATCGCGGAGAGTCTCTTTGCCAGCGCCACGCCGCCGGGCGTCAGGCAAAACAACGCAATGGATTCAGGCTTTACGGTATTCATGGCTAAAGTCCGCTGCATAAAGTCTTGAGTAGTGATACTCCTTACCCAGAAAATTCCCGACAAGAATCAGCGCCGTCTTACGGATGCCAGCATCACGTACTTTGTCGCTAATATCCGCTAACGTGCCGCGAACGGTCTGGCTTTCCGGCCAGGTAGCCTTATAGATGACCGCGACAGGCGTAGCTGCCGGATAACCGCCGGCAATGAGACGTTCCGCCACTCGGTGAATACGCTGAACGGAGAGATAAATCGCCATCGACGTCTGGTGACTGGCGAACGCCTCCAGTTGTTCGCGCGCCGGTACTGGCGTACGCCCTTCCAGACGGGTAATAATGAGACTCTGCGATACCTCCGGTACGGTATATTCCACACCCAGCTCCGCCGCAGCGCCGAGAAACGCGCTGACGCCAGGCACTACCTGCCAGTCGATACCACGGCGGGTTAACTCTTCGCCTTGCTCACGTACGGAGCCGTACAGCGAGACATCGCCCGTTTGCAAACGCACCACCGTTTTTCCCGCTTTCACGCCCGCGGCCATCAGCTCGATAATCTGCTCAAGATGCAGTTCGGCGCTGTCGTAGCGTTCTGCCTGCGCGGGGCAGTAATCCAGCAGTTCGGTATTGATCAGCGAACCGGCATAGATAACTACCTGCGCCTGTTGCAGCAGGCGGTAGCCTTTAAGCGTGATCAGCTCGCGATCGCCCGGCCCGGCGCCGACGAACCATACACAGCGTGGATCAAATGTCTCTGACATGGTTTTCTTCCTTCTGACAGGCGATAACAAAAACAGGATTGTTCGGTTTGAAATAGTGTCCCGCCCCCAGCGGCGTTAACGATGAAAGCTGAAGCTGTACACAGTCCATTCGACATGCGCCGATGTGGGCAAGATGCGCCAGCGCACTATGGAGGTTTTCCTGCAAGATAAAGGTCATCACCAGACGGCCACCGGGATGCAGATGACCCATCGCCCAGTCAATCAGCGCCGTCAGATGCCCGCCGCTGCCGCCCATAAACACCGCATCGGCTTTCCCGGTTATGGTCATTGGCGCTTCGCCGGGGAGAATATCGATATTGCCGCAGGCAAAGCGCTGACGATTCTCATCAAGCAGCCGTAGCGCGGCAGGATTACGCTCGATAGCCGTCACCTGCAACGAAGGAAATTGCAGCGCCGCTTCAATTGAGACGCTTCCCGTTCCCGCCCCGACGTCAATCAGATGACTGGCGCGGTGGAGCTCAAGTTTCGACAGCACCAGCGCCCGTACCGCCTCTTTGGTCATTGGCACGTTCTCGCCGCGCAGAAAAAGCTCATCTTTCATCCAGGATCACCACTGCATTCATTTCATAGTCGGCGTTGACCGCACTGACGGGTAGCCAGTGGATCCGCTCATTTTCCATCGCCAGATTTTCACCAATCACCATTAAGCGATGCCCTTTACCGCGCGCGACCAGCTCCCGCGCGATTTCCCGCGGCCCGCAGCGGGCATCCGTGACCATCGCCACTTTACGATGGTTCGCCAACTGCTCGAAGCTGACGCAACGACCGTGGCTACTGGTCAACCACATGTCATTCATATCAATTCCAGCCTGCGCGCACAGATACTGTACGGCGCTGATGCCAGGGATAATGCGAACCTGTTCGATACCAAAATGCGCCACCAGGCGTGTACCGATGCCATAAAACAGCGGATCGCCGGAGGCCAGCACCACGATCCCTTTATCCCAGCGGGCGGCAATCCAGGACAACAACGCGCCAATATCCGCGCCCAGCGTAAATCGTTCGCCGCCAAACGCCGGAAACTGCGCCAAATGCCGTTTACCGCCTGCCAGCGCATCGGCGTGGTCTATCGCTTCCAGCGCCGCAGGGGTCATCAAATGCCGTCCGGCGGGCCCCATTCCCACGACCGTTAGCATTGCAGCTCCTTAGCAATCTCGTCGACGGGACGATTACTGCCGAGAATATGGTTATCAAAAGAAAACAGGATGGCGTCGCAGACAGGCGGCGTTTTGGTAAAACGCAGCATCTGCATGACTCGCAAACAAATACGCCTGGCAAGATGGTTATAGATATGCCCGAAGCCATATGCTTCAATGTGCTCCATTGCCGCTTCAGTGGTATCGCAATCGCCGACCAGGGTGAGTAACTCCAGCGGCGCGCCCAGTAAAGCTAAATGCGCGACCAGCGTTTCCATGCGCGCATCGGCAATATGGCTATGGGTATGAAAGATCCCGGCGGCGATTTTGATCAGTTTTCCAGGATGCCCCACCAGCACTATCTGGCAAAATCCCAGCCGTACCGCCTCTTCAATCATGTAGCCGACAAAATTGCTCATGGTGACGACTGCCTGTGTGTCGACGCCCATTTGTTCGCGAACAAACCGTTCGCCGTGGTTGCCCGGCACGAGTATCACCCGCGTTAATCCTGACGCCCGTTTGATCTCCAGTTCCAGCGATAGTGAGCGTTTCCAGCTTTCTTCCGACATCGGCGTCACAATGCCGGTAGTGCCAATAATGGAAATGCCGCCAAGGATGCCAAGCCGCGAGTTATACGTTTTTTGCGCCCGCACTTCGCCTTCCGGGGCAAAAATCTCCACATCGGCCCCACGCGCCGGGCCTATCGCTTCGCGCACCGCTGACTCAATGGTATGGCGCGGCGTACGATTGATGGCGGCGCTCCCGAGCGGCAGTCCAATCCCTTTACGCGTTACCGTACCAATACCTTCGCCGCCAGTGAGCGTAATCTCACCGCTGTCGTTGAGCGTAACGCGGGCAAAAATCAGCATTCCGTGCGTGGCATCCACGTCATCGCCGCCATCTTTACGAATTGCGGCTATCGCCTGCTGGCCTTCAATGTGCGGCGACTCCACGTTCAGGCATAGCGTGACGCCCGACGGCGTGACGATGGAGACCTGATGAATCAGATGTTGACGTAATACCATCAGCGCGGCGACTTTTGCCGCCGCCGTCGCGCAGGAACCGGTGGTATATCCTTTACGTAACGCTTTACCGTGGTGCCAGACCGGCGCGTCAAAAGAAAGCTCGCTCATCAGGCCTCCCGGAGATGATAGAGCAGCGCATTGACGATAGCGGCAGCCACGTTACTGCCGCCTTTACGCCCTAACGCGGCAACCGCGGGGAAATGGCTATGGGTGAGTGCCTCTTTGGACTCCGCCGCGCCGACAAAGCCTACCGGTACGCCCACCACGCCGCTCACCGTCACGTTATGTTCAAGCAAACGGAACAGGGCCGTCGGCGCATTACCGAAAACAAAGAGCTTGTTTTTCTCCTCCTCGGCGATAGCGATATCGACGGCGGCCATTGAACGGGTAATCCCCTGCGTTTGTGCGGCGCGCACCACGCGCGGATCGCTGATATAACAGCGACACTCGCCGCCAAACGTCGCCAGTAATCTTTTATTAATGCCGGACAGCGCCATCGTGGTATCGGTATAAATAATGCACGGATGGCGTAACGCATCACAAAGCTGCTCCAGCGCATCGGCAGAGAACCACAAAATGTCCAGCCAGTCGAAATCGGCGGTGGTATGAATAACCCGCTTGATAATGGCCTCATGGAGCGGACTGGCGAAACGGTAATCAGGACGCGTTTCGCGAATAATGTCGCTAATAATGGTGAAACTGTTGGCCTCAATGGTTTGGGGCTGCTGGATATAATGCATACTGTCGTCCTCAGGCCACGCCAGATAACCCGCACCGCGCCGCAATAAACAGCGCCAGCGCCAGGGTTGAAGCGACCCACATCAATCGAATCGTTCGGGAAATATCGTCCACGGAAATATCGCGCTGCGCGTCGCCTATCCAGGGCTTGTCCACACGCTCGCCAAAGTAGTTATTTGGGCCGCCGAGCTGGATACCTAAGGCGCCGGCCACACACGCTTCCGACCAGGCGCAATTTGGGCTACTGTGGTTATAACGGTCACGCCAGCCAATACGCAGCGCACGCCAACCACTCAGGCGACACAGTCCTGCCGCAATGCCCAGCAACAGCCAGCTCAGTCGGGCAGGAAGATAGTTCGCTACGTCGTCCATACGGGCGCTGACCATACCAATCGCCCGGTATTTTTCATGTTTGTAGCCCACCATTGAATCCAGGGTATTGACGGCTTTGTAGGCCATCGCCAGCGGCGCGCCGCCGAGAAAGAGGAAAAAGAGCGGCGCGATAATGCCGTCAACGGTGTTTTCTGCAACCGTTTCCACCACGCCGCGATTGATCTGCGCTGGCTGAAGTTGCGACGTATCGCGCCCGACGATCCAGGAGAGTTTTATTCGGCTTTCCGCAAGGTCGTTCTCCCGCAACGGTCGTTCAACCTCCTGCGCGGCGCGGGCCAGAGAGCGTCCGGCCAGCGTGGTAAAGATCATCCAGACTTCGACGCTCCAGCCAAACCAGGGGTGAATCCGCTGCGCCAGCGCCAGTACGCCCCATGCCACGCCCCAGGTCGCCCCGACAACCACAACCCACATTACGCCGCCGCCAATCCGCAGCGCTTTATCGCCGGGACAATAGCGACGCACAATACGCTGCACAAACGTAATTAATCGGCCTATCCAGCGTACCGGATGGGGCCAGTGTTGAGGGTCGCCGATGATAAAATCCAGCACCCAGGCGATACACCAGGCAAGGATCGTCATAATACGCGCCTCGCCGCCGCCAGCCAGTGCTGCAACATTTCCGGACGCTGGGCGAAATGGACGTGCAGATAGCTGGCAAACGTGTTGCCTGTCTGCCAGCCGCCAGTCCATTCCTGTAACACGCGGCCATCGCGAACCTTACGACAGGCCATAACGGCGGGTGTTTCGGGGATAAAATCTGAGTAGTGAAATTCATGGCCGCGCACTATCTCGCCAGGCGCCGCCAATAGCGTTGGCTGCATAGCCTGCGCCTCACAGTAGCCAAAGCGGGTAAGTCGCTTACCCATTTTGCTGTGACCGGGGATAATATTCGCCATCTGATGAATTTCCCCACCGCTATCCTCCAGAGTGCTCCCCAGATACATCAGACCGCCACACTCCGCGTAAATCGCCACGCCGCGCTGATGCGCCGCCCGCAAATGTTTTAACATCGCCGTATTTGCCGCCAGATCCGCGGCGTATAATTCAGGATATCCACCGCCCAGCCAGATCATCTGACAATCAGGCAATGCGCGGTCATGCAGTGGGCTAAAACGCACAATGTTAACGCCGGCACGCTCCAGAAAATCGATGTTATCGGGATAATAAAAGTTAAAGGCCTCATCATCCGCCAGAGCAAGCGTCAGCCCTGCCCCCGCTGTGTTATCGGGGCGCTCAGGCCACATTCCCGTCGGAAGCGCTGATAACACGCTCAGCGAGAGTAGCGCATCCACATCCACTGTTTGTTCCAGCGAGGCGGCAAAATCATGCCATGATTGCTGATTGACGAGGGATTCTCTGGCGGTAATCAACCCCAGGTGGCGTTCAGGTAATGCGACGCCGTCGCAAGGAGGAACATACCCCAGTACCGGCAGTGAGCAATAATGTTCAATGGCATTTTTGAGGAGCTGATAGTGGGCGTCGCTAGTGACGCGATTCACAATCACGCCCGCGAGGTTGAGGGTCGGGTCGAAGTGCTGAAATCCCATAACGGTAGCCGCAAGCGACGTTGAAACAGCCTTGCCGTCCACCAGTAGGATGACCGGGCAACCAAGCTGTTTGGCCATCGCGGCTGTGCTGCAGTAATTGGGGTCGACGCCATAGCCGTCATACAGCCCCATGACCCCTTCAATGACAGCGATATCCGCCTGCCGCATTTGTTCGCAAAATAAGGCGTTGAGAACAGGAGGAGGAAGCATGAAACTGTCAAGATTACGGGACGCCACGCCACAGATAGCGGTATGCCAGCCGGTATCAAGGTAATCTGGCCCAACTTTAAACGGCTGTACGCGCAGCGCGCGTTTTTGCAGCAGCCTCAACAAACCAAGCGTCACCGTGGTTTTGCCGCAACCGCTTCCTGTGCCTGCAAGAATAAATGCGTGATGCCTTGCCGCCATTACCCTGATCCTGTTCAGGGTGGTAGGGGTATACAGGTACGCGCATGTTCAGTCTTTCGACTGTACGCGTCTTCGCAACCCACTTCCCACCGAAGTTGTTGGTTATCACCGACAGGCAGGTCTTCTGGCTTAGCGTCCTCCTCGCCCGTCCTTCCCAATCTTGCGATCAGTGGTCTTTACGGGGTCGTCAGCATCACAGCAGCGGGGGCTGCGGGGGATTTTCACCCCCTTCCCTACCACAAATGTGGCAAACCTGTTGGTTTACGTTATGGCTGTACGGCACACCCATAACGACAATTAATAATGTGCTACGTTTTACATTTCTGTGAGCAATAGCCTGAGCGGTTGCTCATCTGACGTTAATCTACTCATCCTTACCGGTATATTGACGATAAAACGTATCGACAAAGCGTAATAAAACTTATCTTTCCTGACACTGTACTTCATCACAAAAATAAAAACTGGTGCAGTTTATGCCTTAAATTTTATTATTTTGTTGCGCTATGACAATTTATTGTTACACCAGATAAATTTTCTTTCTGAAATGATTAAGATACAAAAGACTATCAAAAATCGGCAATAGCAAAATATTGCTATTCATAACGATGGAGGATGAGAATTCTCATTTATCTGCTGGCGATAAGCCTGCGGCGTAACCTGATAGGTCTGGCGGAAGACTTTGCAAAAATAACTGGTTTGCGAAAAGCCTAAATTACGCGCAATACTGGCAATACTCCAGTCACTATGGCAAAGCAATTCTCTGGCGCTAACCATTCTCTGGCGGTTCACCCACGCATTAAATCCGATTCCCTGATATTTTTTGAATAGCTTACTGAAGTAATAGGGGCTGAGATAGACATGTGAGGCGACATCCTCAAGACGAAGATCGTCGGACAAATGCGCATCAATATAGCGAAGCGCTTTTTTCATTTTACTGTCATGCGGAGTGGGACCACGAGTGGTTTTATTTGCCTCCGATTGCTGCGGATTGTCTTTGATAACCACGAAATTGAGCTGTTTTTTCAGGCAATTCTCAACAATCAGTTTAAGAAGATCGGCGGAAGCGATAACGCGTGAATAGTCCATCTCTGGCACATTCCGAAATTCATTCAAGAGCTCAGGATCAGCCTGCCAGCGATCGTCGACATTAAGAATGTTTACCAGCTCCACGTCATTACTTAAACGAACCTGCCCGCATAAAACAAAGCCAACTAAATGCCCTGCGATTACCAGCGGAATAGAAAAATCCGTTAGACCGGCATGACAACGATAAATACAGGGTTGATCGGACTTCGATGCCTCCAGTCCCCCGCAGCGATCGCTCATACGACAACGTGTACTATGCTGGGGATGCTGCCGCATCAACTGACAAAACGGCGTGAAATTGAATAGCTCAGATATTTCATCACCATGAATATTGACAACCACAACCGCCAGACCGGTGGCTTGTGCAAAATCCTGTGCGATTTTATTAATGAGTTCTGAGTTCAGAGCGCTCGCAGAAATCATGATAAAACCCCTCAGTTAATTTATTGTTATAAACAAAACACATTATTTACATTCACTTTTTATTAGCATTATCCTGGCCCTGATAAAAAGTACAATGACAATATCAAAAGTCTCCCATTGCTGGGAGACGTTTTGATCAGTTCGTGAAAGCAGATCACGAAATTATCTCACCTGTTTTTACGATACATCATTGCTGTGAATCTGGTTCGCATTTCCTTACAGTTCACAGCGGTTACAAGGTAAATTCTTACCAATAAAATAGCGATATATGGCTGCTCCGGCACAGGCGCCGATAACAGGCGCGACAATCGGCACGATAAAATAAGGGATCTCTCGCCCACCGCTCATCGCCATGTTCCCCCACCCCGCTAACCATGTGAACAGTTTGGGACCGAAATCACGCGCCGGGTTCATTGCAAAACCGGTAAGGGGTCCAGTAGACGCGCCGATAACGGCAACCAGTATCCCAATAAGCAAAGGCGCAAGCGGCCCTTTAGGAATGCCATTGCCATCATCCGTCAATGCCATGATCATGCCCATCAGAATCGACGTAATGACCACTTCCACCAACGCAGCCTGCCATACATTTAGCGCTGCGGCCGGATAGGTACTGAAAATGCTGGCTAATTGCAAACTTTCGACGCTACCGCGCACCATATGATGCGCAGTCTCAAATTCAGTAAAAAGGCTACTATAAAGCGCATACGCCAGCAGAGCGCCGCCAAAAGCGCCGGCAAACTGGGCAATAATATAAGGCAATACTTTCTGTTTGGGGAAGCAGGCAAACAGCCACAGCGCAATCGTCACCGCAGGGTTAAGATGTCCGCCGGAGATTCCGGCAGTAAGGTAAACGGCCAGTGAAATTCCAAGCCCCCAAATAATGCAAATCTCCCATAATCCGAGGCTGGCGCCTGCGACTTTGAGCGCGCTCAAACAACCGATACCAAAAAACAAAAAGAGTCCGGTGCCTAAAAATTCCGCACCACATTGCGCCTTTAGAGAATCATTCATGTGACACCTTCTGAGCAAAGTTCGTGTCCTGGCCAGCGCAAGTTTCGGCTGGCGGTAGAGTACAGCTAACCTCACTATAAAAAGTGCCGCCTGTAAATTGTTGGCAACCTGCGAACCTGTCTCCCGGAAAAATCGTGTTGCGATAGCAAAATTTTGCTTTTCCGATATTTTTAGCAGCCCATCATACGGGAGATTCGAGCTATAAAATACGCCTGTGAAAATAATAAAATATTGCACAAGCCAACTTATCAATTTCGAATAAGCATCACATTTTGCGTCTTTCGCCATATCAAATAAAAATACTCTCGTCACTAACAAAAATGTAAAAATGAAATAATAAAAACAAAATAATCATATAGACAATAATAAATTAAATGTAATTTATCAATAAGTTATAAAAGCAAAAGACAATTTAGTCATATTGCTTTCCCATTATTTTCTGATGCTCAACAGCAAGTCAGCCATTCTTTTTCCTCGCATCTTCTTATAGTCCCCACTATCGGAACACTCCATGCGAGGTCTTTATGCAACAAGAAGCACTAGGAATGGTAGAAACCAAAGGCTTAACCGCAGCCATAGAGGCCGCTGATGCAATGGTTAAGTCAGCCAATGTGATGTTAGTGGGCTATGAAAAGATTGGCTCCGGGCTGGTAACCGTCATCGTGCGCGGCGATGTTGGCGCGGTCAAAGCGGCCACCGATGCAGGTGCCGCAGCCGCACGCAACGTGGGTGAAGTGAAAGCCGTACACGTCATCCCACGCCCTCACACCGATGTAGAAAAAATCTTACCGAAGGGAATTAGCCAATGAGCAGCAATGAGCTGGTGGAACAGATCATGGCGCAGGTGATTGCCCGTGTGGCAACGCCGGAACAACAGGCCATCCCTGGTCAACCCCAACCTATACGAGAGACGGCTATGGCAGAAAAAAGCTGCAGTTTAACGGAATTTGTCGGGACCGCCATTGGCGATACCCTGGGCCTGGTTATCGCCAACGTCGATACCGCCCTGCTGGACGCGATGAAGCTTGAGAAGCGCTATCGTTCCATCGGTATTCTCGGCGCCCGCACCGGCGCAGGCCCGCACATTATGGCGGCGGACGAAGCGGTGAAAGCCACCAACACCGAAGTGGTCAGCATTGAGCTGCCGCGCGATACCAAAGGCGGCGCGGGCCACGGTTCGCTGATTATTTTAGGCGGTAACGATGTATCCGACGTCAAGCGCGGTATCGAAGTCGCGCTGAAAGAGCTGGACCGCACCTTCGGTGATGTTTACGGCAACGAAGCCGGGCATATCGAGCTGCAGTACACCGCTCGCGCCAGCTACGCGCTGGAAAAAGCGTTCGGCGCGCCGATTGGCCGTGCCTGCGGCGTCATCGTCGGCGCTCCGGCTTCCGTCGGCGTACTGATGGCCGATACCGCCCTGAAGTCAGCCAACGTTGAAGTCGTGGCGTACAGCTCTCCGGCGCACGGCACCAGCTTTAGTAACGAAGCCATTCTGGTGATTTCCGGCGACTCCGGCGCGGTCCGTCAGGCGGTGACCTCCGCCCGCGAAATCGGCAAAACCGTCCTTGCGACCCTCGGTTCTGAACCGAAAAACGATCGCCCGTCCTACATCTGATACCCACGAGGCTGATTCATGAGATCGAAAAGATTTGAAGCACTGGCGAAACGCCCTGTGAATCAGGACGGCTTTGTTAAGGAGTGGATCGAAGAAGGCTTTATCGCAATGGAAAGCCCGAACGACCCAAAACCGTCGATAAAAATCGTTAACGGCGCGGTAACCGAGCTGGACGGAAAACCGGTTAGCGAATTCGACCTGATCGACCACTTTATCGCCCGCTACGGCATCAACCTGAACCGCGCCGAAGAAGTGATGGCGATGGATTCGGTCAAGCTTGCCAATATGCTGTGCGATCCTAACGTCAAGCGCAGCGAAATCGTTCCGCTGACCACCGCCATGACCCCGGCGAAAATTGTTGAAGTGGTTTCGCATATGAACGTCGTCGAAATGATGATGTCGATGCAGAAAATGCGCGCTCGCCGCACGCCGTCTCAGCAGGCGCACGTCACCAACGTTAAAGACAACCCGGTGCAAATCGCCGCCGACGCCGCCGAAGGCGCATGGCGCGGGTTTGACGAACAAGAAACCACGGTTGCGGTAGCACGCTACGCGCCGTTCAACGCCATCGCGCTGTTGGTCGGCTCTCAGGTTGGTCGTCCGGGCGTACTGACGCAGTGCTCACTGGAAGAAGCCACCGAGCTGAAGCTCGGCATGCTGGGCCACACCTGCTACGCCGAAACCATCTCCGTTTACGGCACCGAGCCGGTCTTCACCGACGGTGACGATACCCCATGGTCGAAGGGCTTCTTAGCCTCTTCCTACGCCTCTCGCGGCCTGAAAATGCGCTTCACCTCCGGTTCTGGCTCCGAAGTGCAGATGGGCTACGCCGAAGGCAAATCCATGCTGTATCTGGAAGCGCGCTGCATCTATATCACCAAAGCCGCGGGCGTTCAGGGGCTGCAAAACGGCTCCGTAAGCTGTATCGGCGTACCGTCTGCCGTGCCGTCAGGCATTCGTGCCGTGCTGGCGGAAAACCTGATCTGCTCGTCACTGGATCTGGAATGCGCCTCCAGTAACGACCAGACCTTCACCCACTCCGATATGCGTCGTACCGCGCGCCTGCTGATGCAGTTCCTGCCGGGTACCGACTTTATCTCCTCTGGTTATTCCGCGGTGCCGAACTACGACAACATGTTCGCCGGTTCCAACGAAGATGCGGAAGACTTTGACGACTACAACGTTATCCAGCGTGACCTGAAAGTGGACGGCGGTTTGCGCCCGGTTCGCGAAGAGGACGTTATCGCCATCCGTAACAAAGCCGCCCGCGCGCTGCAGGCCGTGTTTGCCGGAATGGGACTACCGCCGATTACCGATGAAGAAGTTGAAGCCGCGACCTATGCCCACGGTTCGAAAGATATGCCGGAGCGTAACATCGTCGAAGACATCAAGTTCGCCCAGGAAATCATCAATAAAAACCGCAACGGTCTGGAAGTCGTTAAAGCGCTGGCGCAGGGCGGGTTTACCGACGTGGCCCAGGACATGCTCAACATCCAGAAAGCCAAGCTAACCGGCGACTATTTGCACACCTCCGCCATTATCGTCGGCGACGGACAAGTGCTCTCTGCGGTTAATGACGTCAATGACTATGCCGGTCCGGCAACAGGTTATCGCCTGCAGGGAGAACGCTGGGAAGAGATTAAAAACATCCCTGGCGCTCTTGATCCCAACGAGATTGATTAAGGGGTGAGAAATGGAAATTAATGAAAAATTGCTGCGCCAGATAATTGAAGACGTGCTCCGCGATATGAAGGGCAGCGATAAACCCGTCTCGTTTAATGCGCCTGCGGCATCCACAGCGCCACAGACCGCTGTGCCTGCGGGCGACGGCTTTCTGACCGAAGTGGGCGAAGCGCGCCAGGGCACTCAGCAGGACGAAGTCATTATCGCCGTCGGCCCGGCATTTGGCCTGGCGCAAACCGTCAATATCGTCGGCTTACCGCATAAGAGCATTCTGCGCGAAGTCATTGCCGGTATTGAAGAAGAAGGCATCAAGGCGCGCGTGATTCGCTGCTTTAAATCTTCCGACGTGGCGTTCGTCGCCGTTGAAGGTAACCGCCTGAGCGGATCCGGCATCTCCATCGGCATCCAGTCGAAAGGTACTACGGTTATCCACCAGCAGGGGCTACCGCCGCTCTCCAACCTGGAGCTGTTCCCGCAGGCACCGCTGCTGACGCTGGAAACCTACCGTCAGATTGGTAAAAACGCCGCCCGCTATGCGAAACGAGAATCACCGCAGCCGGTCCCTACGCTCAATGACCAGATGGCACGCCCGAAGTACCAGGCAAAGTCGGCCATTTTGCACATTAAAGAGACCAAGTACGTCGTGACGGGCAAAAACCCGCAGGAACTGCGCGTGGCGCTTTGATAAAGGATAACTCCATGAATACCGACGCAATTGAATCGATGGTCCGGGACGTATTGAGCCGCATGAACAGCCTGCAGGGCGATGCGCCAGCAGCGGCTCCTGCGGCAGGCGGCACGTCCCGCAGCGCAAAGGTCAGCGACTACCCGCTGGCGAACAAACACCCGGAATGGGTGAAAACCGCCACCAATAAAACGCTGGACGACTTTACGCTGGAAAACGTGCTGAGCAATAAAGTCACCGCTCAGGATATGCGTATTACCCCGGAAACCCTGCGCTTACAGGCCTCTATCGCCAAAGATGCGGGTCGCGACCGGCTGGCGATGAACTTTGAACGCGCCGCCGAACTGACCGCGGTACCGGACGATCGCATTCTTGAAATCTACAACGCCCTTCGCCCCTATCGCTCGACGAAAGAAGAGCTGATGGCTATCGCCGACGATCTCGAAAACCGCTATCAGGCGAAGATCTGCGCAGCTTTCGTTCGCGAAGCGGCAACGCTGTATGTCGAGCGTAAAAAACTCAAAGGCGACGATTAACTTTAGGGGTAGACAATGCGATATATAGCTGGCATTGACATCGGTAACTCATCAACGGAAGTCGCACTGGCGCGGCAAGATGAGACTGGCGCACTGACGATTACGCACAGCGCGCTGGCGGAAACCACCGGGATCAAAGGCACGTTGCGTAACGTGTTCGGCATTCAGGAAGCGCTCGCCCTCGTCGCAAAGCGCGCGGGGATCAATGTCAGCGATATTTCGCTCATCCGCATTAACGAAGCCACGCCGGTGATTGGCGATGTGGCGATGGAAACCATTACCGAAACCATCATCACCGAATCGACAATGATCGGCCATAACCCAAAAACGCCGGGCGGAGTAGGCCTTGGTGTGGGTATCACGATTACGCCGGAGGAGCTGTTAACCCGCCCGGCGGACTCGTCCTATATTCTGGTGGTGTCATCGGCATTCGATTTTGCCGACATCGCCAATGTTATCAACGCCTCAATGCGTGCCGGATACCAGATTACCGGCGTCATTTTGCAGCGCGACGATGGCGTACTAGTCAGCAACCGGCTGGAAAAATCGCTGCCGATCGTTGACGAGGTTCTGTACATCGACCGCATTCCTCTGGGGATGCTGGCGGCGATTGAAGTCGCCGTGCCGGGGAAGGTTATCGAGACCCTCTCCAACCCTTACGGCATCGCCACCGTATTCAACCTCAACGCCGATGAGACGAAAAACATCGTCCCGATGGCGCGCGCGCTGATTGGCAACCGTTCCGCCGTAGTGGTTAAAACGCCATCCGGCGACGTCAAAGCGCGCGCAATACCCGCCGGTAACCTGGAGCTGCAGGCGCAGGGTCGTACCGTGCGCGTGGATGTTGCCGCCGGTGCCGAAGCTATCATGAAAGCGGTGGACGGCTGCGGCAAGCTCGACAACGTCACCGGCGAGGCCGGGACCAATATCGGCGGCATGCTGGAGCACGTACGCCAGACCATGGCCGAGCTAACCAATAAGCCCAGCAGCGAGATTTTCATTCAGGATCTTCTGGCCGTTGACACCTCGGTTCCGGTGAGCGTCACCGGCGGTCTGGCCGGGGAGTTCTCGCTGGAGCAGGCCGTCGGCATCGCCTCGATGGTGAAATCAGACCGTCTGCAGATGGCGATGATTGCCCGTGAAATTGAGCAGAAGCTTAATATCGACGTGCAGATCGGCGGCGCTGAGGCTGAAGCCGCCATTCTGGGCGCGCTGACCACGCCGGGTACCACCCGACCGCTGGCGATCCTCGACCTCGGCGCGGGCTCCACCGATGCCTCCATCATCAACCCTAAAGGCGAAATCATCGCCACCCATCTCGCCGGAGCAGGCGACATGGTCACGATGATTATTGCCCGCGAACTGGGGCTGGAAGACCGCTATCTGGCGGAAGAGATCAAAAAATACCCGCTGGCTAAGGTCGAAAGCCTGTTCCACTTACGCCACGAGGATGGCAGCGTCCAGTTCTTCCCGACGCCGCTGCCTCCTGCGGTGTTCGCCCGCGTCTGCGTGGTGAAACCGGACGAACTGGTGCCGCTTCCCGGCGACTTAGCGCTGGAAAAAGTGCGCGCCATTCGCCGCAGCGCTAAAGAACGCGTCTTTGTCACCAACGCCCTGCGCGCGCTGCGTCAGGTCAGTCCAACCGGCAACATTCGCGATATTCCGTTCGTGGTGCTGGTCGGCGGCTCGTCGCTGGATTTCGAAGTTCCGCAGCTGGTCACCGATGCGCTGGCGCACTACCGCCTGGTCGCCGGGCGGGGAAATATTCGCGGTAGCGAAGGCCCAAGAAACGCGGTGGCCACCGGCCTGATTCTCTCCTGGCACAAGGAATTTGCATATGGACAGTAATCACAGCGCCCCGGCCATCGTCATTACCGTTATCAATGACTGCGCCAGCCTCTGGCACGAAGTGCTGCTGGGTATCGAAGAGGAAGGCATCCCTTTCCTGCTTCAGCATCACCCGGCTGGAGATATCGTTGACAGCGCCTGGCAGGCGGCGCGCAGCTCGCCGCTGCTGGTCGGCATTGCCTGCGATCGACACTCGCTGGTCGTGCATTACAAGAATTTACCCGCATCGGCGCCGCTTTTTACGCTGATGCATCATCAGGACAGTCAGGCCCAACGCAACATCGGTAATAACGCGGCACGGCTGGTCAAAGGGATCCCTTTTCGGGATCTCCATGCTTAATCACAGGAGAACGGCAGTATGAATAACGCACTGGGACTGGTTGAAACAAAAGGGCTGGTCGGCGCCATTGAAGCCGCCGATGCAATGGTTAAATCCGCCAACGTACAGCTGGTGGGCTACGAAAAAATTGGTTCTGGCCTGGTTACCGTCATGGTTCGCGGCGATGTCGGCGCGGTTAAAGCAGCCGTAGATGCCGGCAGCGCGGCGGCAAGCGTAGTGGGTGAAGTGAAATCCTGCCACGTTATCCCGCGTCCGCACAGCGATGTTGAGGCCATTTTACCGAAATCAGCCTAATCGATGGCAAATAAGGAGCACCGCGTGAAGCAATCACTGGGATTACTTGAAGTTTGTGGTCTGGCACTGGCTATCAGCTGCGCCGATATCATGGCGAAATCCGCTTCTATCACGCTGCTCGCCCTCGAAAAGACCAATGGTTCAGGCTGGATGGTGATTAAAATTACCGGTGATGTGGCCTCCGTGCAGGCGGCTATCACCACCGGTGCGCAATTTGCCGAACAGCGGAATGGTCTGGTGGCCCACAAGGTTATCGCCAGGCCCGGAGAAGGGATCCTGCTCGCAGAGACACCCCCCCCCCCCGTCATTGAACCTGAGCCTGAAGAGTCAGAGATAGCTGCTGTCGTTTCTGAAGCGCCAGCAGAAGAGGCCCCGCAGGAATCAGAACTGGTCAGTTGCAACCTGTGTCTGGATCCAAAATGTCCGCGCCAGAAGGGCGAACCTCGTACGCTTTGCATCCATTCCGGCAAGCGAGGTGAAGCGTAATGGATAAAGAGCTTCTGCAATCAACGGTCAGTAAAGTTCTTGATGAGATGCGCCAGCGGCCTATCCCGCTGGGCGTCTCAAACCGTCATATCCACCTGTCCGCACAGGATTATGAGCGGCTGTTTCCCGGCCATCCCATCAGCGAGAAAAAAGCGCTGCTGCAGCCGGGACAATACGCTGCGGAGCAAACCGTCACCCTGGTAGGGCCGAAAGGACAGCTAAAAAATGTGCGCCTGCTCGGCCCGCTGCGCTCGGTAAGCCAGGTGGAAATTTCGCGTACCGATGCCAGAACGCTGGGGATTTCCGCGCCGCTGAGAATGTCCGGCAACCTGAAGGGCACACCTGGCATCCGCCTGATCAGCCCCTTTGGCGAACTGGAATTATCTTCCGGGGTTATCGTCGCGCAGCGGCATATCCATATGTCGCCGCTTGATGCGCTGATCCTGCGGGTTTCCCACGGCGATATGGTCTCCGTGGCGATTGAAGGCGACGATCGCGGGCTGATTTTCAACAACGTGGCGATTCGCGTTTCACCGGACATGCGCCTCGAAATGCACATTGATACCGATGAAGCCAACGCCGCTGGTGCCGATAACCCGCATGCCTTTGCCCGGCTGGTAGGCCCGCGATGAACGGCGAAACCCTGCAGCGCATTGTCGAGGAGATTGTCTCCCGGCTGCAGCGCCGTGCCCAGAGCACGGCGACGCTGAGCGTTACGCAACTTCGTGATGCCGACTGTCCAGCACTGTTCTGTCAGCACGCGTCGCTGCGCATCCTGCTCGTCGACCTGCCGCTGCTGGGTCAGCTTGCGGATGCAGAAACCGACGATGCCGCCGCCCGGAAAATTCACGACGCGCTGGCGTTTGGCATCCGCGTACAGCTCAGCCTGCACAGCCAGTTGCTGCCGGTTATCCCGGTAAAAAAACTGGCTCGTCTGCCGCTGGTATTCACCGACGAGCACGGACTGCCGCTGGTTCTGCATGCGGGTTCGGTGCTGAGCTATCGCGATGTCGCGCTGCTAAGCCGGGGGCGTCTGGTTGTCCACCGCAAATGCATCGTGACCGCCATGGCGCGTGACGCGGCCAATGCGCGGAATATTCAATTAATTAAGCAGGAGTAAATCATGCATCTGGCACGAGTCACGGGCGCGGTTGTCTCCACGCAAAAATCACCTTCTTTGATTGGGAAAAAGCTGCTGCTGGTGCGTCGGGTCAGCGCCGATGGCGAACTCCCCGCCTCGCCCACCTCCGGCGATGAAGTGGCCGTGGACTCCGTCGGCGCGGGCGTCGGCGAACTGGTTTTGCTCAGCGGCGGCTCCAGCGCCAGGCACGTTTTTTCCGGGCCAAATGAGGCCATCGACCTCGCCGTTGTCGGCATTGTAGATACGCTTTCGCGTTAAGGGGCGGTTATGGCGATTTATACCCGAACAGGTGACGCTGGCACCACATCACTGTTTACCGGCCAGCGGGTGAGCAAAACCCACCCGCGGGTTGAAGCCTACGGCACGCTGGATGAGCTGAACGCCGCGCTGAGCCTGTGCGCCTGCGCCGCTGCGGATGAAAATCACCGCACCTTACTCGAGGCCATCCAGCAGCAACTTTTTTGGTTTAGCGCAGAGCTGGCCAGCGACAGCGAGCAGCCGTCGCCCAAACAGCGCTACATCAGCAGCGAAGAGATTTCGGCCCTGGAAGCCGCTATCGATCGGGCAATGGCCCGCGTCGAACCGCTGCACAGCTTTATTTTACCCGGACGCTGCGAAGCCGCGAGCCGATTACATTTTGCCCGCACGCTGGCGCGCCGCGCCGAACGCCGTCTGGTTGAACTGGCAACTGAAGTCAACGTACGCCAGGTGCTGATGCGCTACATCAACCGCTTATCGGACTGCCTGTACGCCCTGGCCCGCGCGGAAGATAGCGATGCGCACCAGGCCAACATCATCCGCGAAGTTAGCAAGCGCTATCTGGCTGCCAGCCAGCCGACCCGCAGCAAGGAGACAACGCCCGTGGCCCTCTCATTCCACGATCTGCACCAGCTCACCCGCGCCGCCGTTGAACGCGCGCAGCAACTGCAGGTTCCGGTAGTCGTCAGCATCGTTGACGCGCACGGCACGGAAACTGTGACCTGGCGGATGCCGGACGCCCTGCTGGTCAGCAGCGAGCTGGCGCCGAAAAAGGCCTGGACCGCAGTGGCGATGAAAACGGCGACCCATGAGCTGAGCGATGTCGTTCAGCCGGGCGCCGCGCTTTACGGTCTGGAAAGTCATTTACAGGGAAAAGTGGTCACCTTTGGCGGCGGTTACGCCCTGTGGCGCGGCGGCATATTAATTGGGGGTCTTGGCATCAGCGGCGGCAGCGTTGAGCAGGACATGGACATAGCACAGACCGCCATCGCGGCTATTAACGTGGGAACTCATCAATGAATACTTCTGAACTCGAAACCCTGATTCGCACCATTCTTAGCGAGCAATTAACCACGCCGGCGCAAACGCCGGTCCAGCCTCAGGGCAAAGGGATTTTCCAGTCCGTGAGCGAGGCCATCGACGCCGCGCACCAGGCGTTCTTACGTTATCAGCAGTGCCCGCTAAAAACCCGCAGCGCCATTATCAGCGCGATGCGTCAGGAGCTGACGCCGCTGCTGGCGCCCCTGGCGGAAGAGAGCGCCAATGAAACGGGGATGGGCAACAAAGAAGATAAATTTCTCAAAAACAAGGCTGCGCTGGACAACACGCCGGGCGTAGAAGATCTCACCACCACCGCGCTGACCGGCGACGGCGGCATGGTGCTGTTTGAATACTCACCGTTTGGCGTTATCGGTTCGGTCGCCCCAAGCACCAACCCGACGGAAACCATCATCAACAACAGTATCAGCATGCTGGCGGCGGGCAACAGTATCTACTTTAGCCCGCATCCGGGAGCGAAAAAGGTCTCTCTGAAGCTGATTAGCCTGATTGAAGAGATTGCCTTCCGCTGCTGCGGCATCCGCAATCTGGTGGTGACCGTGGCGGAACCCACCTTCGAAGCGACCCAGCAGATGATGGCCCACCCGCGAATCGCAGTACTGGCCATTACCGGCGGCCCGGGCATTGTGGCAATGGGCATGAAGAGCGGTAAGAAGGTGATTGGCGCTGGCGCGGGTAACCCGCCCTGCATCGTTGATGAAACGGCGGACCTGGTGAAAGCGGCGGAAGATATCATCAACGGCGCGTCATTCGATTACAACCTGCCCTGCATTGCCGAGAAGAGCCTGATCGTAGTGGAGAGTGTCGCCGAACGTCTGGTGCAGCAAATGCAAACCTTCGGCGCGCTGCTGTTAAGCCCTGCCGATACCGACAAACTCCGCGCCGTCTGCCTGCCTGAAGGCCAGGCGAATAAAAAACTGGTCGGCAAGAGCCCATCGGCCATGCTGGAAGCCGCCGGGATCGCTGTCCCTGCAAAAGCGCCGCGTCTGCTGATTGCGCTGGTTAACGCTGACGATCCGTGGGTCACCAGCGAACAGTTGATGCCGATGCTGCCAGTGGTAAAAGTCAGCGATTTCGATAGCGCGCTGGCGCTGGCCCTGAAGGTTGAAGAGGGACTGCATCATACCGCCATTATGCACTCGCAGAACGTGTCGCGCCTGAACCTCGCGGCCCGCACCCTGCAAACCTCGATATTCGTCAAAAACGGCCCATCTTATGCCGGGATCGGCGTCGGCGGCGAAGGCTTTACCACCTTCACTATCGCCACGCCAACCGGTGAAGGGACCACGTCAGCGCGTACTTTTGCCCGTTCCCGGCGCTGCGTACTGACCAACGGCTTTTCTATTCGCTAACTGAGGTCGCGATGAATACCTTCTCACTACAAACGCGGTTGTACAGCGGTCAGGGCAGCCTGGCGGTGCTCAAGCGCTTTACCAATAAGCACATCTGGATAATCTGCGATGGCTTTCTGGCGCGCTCTCCGCTGCTGGATACCCTGCGTAACGCGCTGCCCGCAGATAACCGCATCAGCGTCTTTAGCGAGATAACGCCGGACCCCACCATCCACACAGTGGTTCAGGGCATTGCGCAAATGCAGGCTCTGCAACCGCAGGTGGTGATTGGTTTTGGCGGCGGCTCGGCAATGGACGCGGCGAAAGCGATTGTCTGGTTTAGCCAGCAGAGCGGGATCAACATCGAAACCTGCGTGGCGATCCCGACCACCAGCGGCACCGGCTCGGAAGTGACCAGCGCCTGCGTAATTAGCGACCCGGATAAAGGCATCAAGTATCCGCTGTTCAACAATGCGCTGTATCCGGATATGGCGATCCTCGACCCGGAGCTGGTGGTCAGCGTACCGCCGCAGATTACCGCCAACACCGGCATGGACGTGCTGACCCACGCCCTGGAGGCCTGGGTGTCACCGCGCGCCAGCGACTTTACCGACGCGCTAGCGGAAAAGGCCGCCAAACTGGTGTTCCAGTATCTGCCGACGGCGGTGGAAAAAGGCGACTGCGTGGCGACGCGCGGGAAAATGCACAACGCTTCAACGCTCGCCGGGATGGCCTTCAGCCAGGCGGGGCTGGGGCTTAACCACGCGATAGCCCACCAGCTTGGCGGACAGTTTCATCTGCCGCACGGGCTGGCCAATGCGCTGCTGCTCACGACGGTGATCCGCTTTAACGCGGGTGACCCGCGCGCCGCCAAACGCTATGCGCGGCTGGCCAAAGCCTGCGGTTTTTGCCCGGCAGAAGCCAATGACGTTGCGGCAATCAATGCGCTGATTCAGCAAATCGAACTGCTTAAGCAACGCTGCGCCCTTCCCTCACTGGCCGTTGCGCTTAAAGAAGGAAGATCCGACTTTTCCGCACGTATTCCGGCGATGGTGCAGGCCGCGCTGGCGGATATCACGCTGCGCACCAACCCGCGCCCGGCCAGCGCCGAGGAAATTCGCGAGCTGCTGGAGGAACTGCTATGAGCGCCGCCATCAATAGCGTTGAAATGTCCCATAGCGCCGATGAAATTCGCGAGCGCGTCCGCGCAGCGGGCGTTGTCGGCGCGGGCGGCGCAGGTTTTCCCGCTCACGTCAAACTACAGGCGCAGGTAGAGATTTTTCTGGTGAACGCCGCCGAGTGTGAACCGATGCTCAAAGTTGACCAGCAACTGATGTGGCAGCAAGCTGCGCGCCTTGTGCGCGGCGTACAGTACGCCATGACGGCAACCGGCGCGCGCGAAGGGGTGATAGCCCTGAAAGAAAAATACCGCCGGGCCATCGACGCCCTCACCCCACTGCTGCCAGACGGTATCCGCCTGCATATCCTGCCGGATGTTTATCCTGCGGGCGATGAGGTGCTAACTATCTGGATGGCAACCGGCCGCCGGGTCGCCCCGGCTGCGCTACCGGCCAGCGTCGGCGTGGTCGTCAATAACGTGCAAACGGTGCTGAATATTGCCCGGGCGATCGAGCAGCAGTTTCCGGTCACTCGTCGCACGTTGACCGTGAACGGCGCGGTCGCCAGACCGTTGACCGTTACCGTTCCTATCGGCATGTCACTGCATGAAGTGCTGGCGCTGGCGGGCGGCGCAACGGTCGACGACCCTGGTTTTATTAACGGCGGCCCGATGATGGGTGGTCTGATTACCTCTCTTGATAACCCGGTGACGAAAACTACCGGCGGCCTGCTGGTGCTCCCAAAAAGCCATCCGCTTATCCAGCGCAGGATGCAGGACGAGCGCACAGTGCTTTCCGTCGCGCGCACCGTCTGCGAACAGTGCCGACTCTGTACCGATCTCTGCCCACGACATCTGATCGGCCACGAACTCTCTCCGCACCTGCTGGTGCGGGCGGTGAACTTTCATCAGGCTGCCACGCCGCAACTGCTGCTGAGCGCCCTTACCTGCTCGGAATGCAACATTTGCGAAAGCGTGGCCTGCCCGGTCGGGATCTCGCCGATGCGCATCAACCGCATGTTAAAACGCGAGCTGCGGGCGCAAAACCAGCGCTACGAAGGGCCGCTGTATCCAGCCGACGAGATGGCGAAATATCGCCTCGTGCCAGTGAAGCGGCTGATCGCCAAACTGGGACTAAGCCCCTGGTACCAGGAAGCGCCGCTGGTTGAAGAAGAGCCGTCAGTAGAAAAAGTCACTTTGCAGCTGCGCCAGCATATTGGTGCCAGCGCAGTACCGACTGTTGCCGTCGGCGAGCGCGTGACGCGCGGGCAATGCGTTGCCGATGTCCCGCCTGGCGCGCTCGGCGCATCCATTCACGCCAGCATCGACGGCGTTGTATCGGCCATCAGCGAACAGGCCATCACGGTTGTAAGAGGTTAACCATGTCTCAGGCTATAGGAATTTTAGAACTCACCAGCATTGCCAAAGGGATGGAACTCGGCGATGCGATGCTGAAAAGCGCCAACGTCGATCTACTGGTCAGCAAGACCATCTGCCCGGGGAAGTTTTTACTGATGCTCGGCGGGGATATCGGCGCTGTCCAGCAGGCCATTGAAACCGGTACGTCGCAGGCCGGCGAGATGCTCGTCGACAGCCTGGTGCTGGCAAATATTCATCCCAGCGTACTTCCGGCCATCAGCGGCCTGAACAGCGTCGATAAGCGTCAGGCGGTCGGCATCGTCGAAACCTGGAGCGTGGCGGCCTGCATTAGCGCCGCAGACCGGGCGGTGAAAGGCTCAAACGTCACCCTGGTGCGGGTGCATATGGCCTTCGGTATCGGCGGTAAATGCTACATGGTGGTGGCGGGCGACGTTTCTGACGTCAATAACGCCGTGACGGTTGCCAGCGAAAGCGCGGGCGAGAAAGGGTTGTTGGTTTACCGTTCGGTGATCCCACGCCCGCATGAAGCCATGTGGCGACAGATGGTGGAGGGATAATGGAAAGACAACCGACAACGGATCGCATGATTCAGGAATACGTGCCGGGAAAACAGGTCACCCTCGCGCACCTGATTGCCAATCCCGGCAAAGCTCTCTTTAAGAAGCTGGGCCTGCCGGATGCGGTGTCCGCCATTGGCATCCTTACCATCACGCCGAGCGAAGCCTCGATTATCGCCTGCGATATCGCTACCAAATCCGGCGCGGTGGAGATTGGTTTTCTTGACCGCTTTACCGGCGCGGTGGTGCTGACTGGCGATGTTTCCGCCGTGGAATATGCCCTTAAGCAGGTGACGCGCACACTGGGCGAGATGATGCAGTTCACCACTTGCTCGATCACCCGGACGTAACGTCATGAAGCGTCTGATGTTTATCGGTCCCAGCCAGTGCGGCAAAACCTCGCTGACCCAAAGCCTGCGCGGCGAAGCGCTCCATTATAAGAAAACCCAGGCCATTGAATGGTCGCCGATGGCTATCGACACGCCGGGCGAATACCTGGAGAACCGCTGCCTGTACAGCGCCCTGCTGACCAGCGCCTGCGAGGCCGACGTCATCGCCCTGGTGCTGAATGCCGACGCCCAGTGGTCGCCCTTTTCTCCGGGTTTTACCGCCCCGATGAACCGCCCGACGATTGGCCTGGTCACCAAGGCCGATCTCGCCGAGCCGCAGCGTATTTCGCTGGTTGCGGAGTGGCTTACGCAGGCTGGCGCACAGCAGATTTTTATTACCAGCGCGCTGAATAACTCGGGTCTCGACGCCGTGCTGGATTTTCTGAATTCGAAGGAACCTTTATGTCTTACAAAATAATGGCCATTAACGCCGGTAGCTCATCGTTAAAATTTCAGCTGCTGGAGATGCCGCAGGGCGACATGCTCTGCCAGGGACTGATTGAACGTATCGGTATGGGGGATGCGCAGGTGACAATTAAGACGCACAGCCAAAAATGGCAGGAAACCGTCCCCGTTGCCGATCATCGCGATGCGGTAACGCTGCTTCTGGAAAAGCTGCTGGGTTATCAAATCATTAACAGTCTGCGGGACATTGACGGGGTGGGCCATCGTGTGGCGCACGGCGGTGAGTTTTTTAAAGACTCGACGCTGGTCACGGATGAAACGTTAGCGCAAATCGAACGTCTTGCTGAACTGGCCCCGCTTCACAACCCGGTAAACGCGTTGGGTATTCACGTTTTTCGTCAACTGTTGCCTGATGCCCCTTCCGTAGCCGTGTTTGATACGGCATTTCACCAGACGCTGGATGAACCCGCCTATATTTACCCGCTTCCCTGGCATTATTACGCGGAACTGGGGATTCGCCGTTATGGCTTTCATGGCACCAGCCATAAGTATGTCAGCGGCGTTCTGGCGGAAAAGCTGGGCGTACCACTCAGCGCATTACGGGTGATTTGTTGTCATCTTGGAAACGGTAGCAGCATCTGCGCCATCAAGAACGGGCGTTCGGTCAATACGTCGATGGGCTTTACGCCGCAGTCAGGCGTGATGATGGGCACCCGTAGCGGAGATATTGATCCCTCTATTCTGCCGTGGATAGCCCAGCGCGAAAGCAAAACGCCGCAACAGTTGAATCAGTTATTAAATAATGAGTCAGGCTTGCTGGGCGTTTCTGGCGTGTCGTCTGATTACCGCGATGTCGAACAGGCAGCCAATACCGGTAACCGGCAGGCTAAACTCGCTCTCACTCTGTTTGCCGAACGCATTCGCGCCACCATTGGCAGCTATATTATGCAAATGGGAGGACTGGATGCGCTGGTATTCACTGGGGGAATTGGCGAGAACTCAGCGCGCGCCAGATCGGCGGTTTGCCATAATTTGCAATTTTTAGGCTTAGCCGTTGATGAAGAGAAAAATCAGCGTAATGCGACATTTATCCAGACGGAGAACGCCCTGGTGAAAGTCGCCGTCATCAACACCAACGAAGAGTTAATGATCGCACAAGACGTTATGCGCATTGCGCTACCGGCCACGGAAGGGCTTTGTGTACCAGCCTGAGAGGGGTATACGACGCATTGCGGCAAGTCATGGTAATAACGCTTTTACCATGACACTATGCGCGCACACTATTCGTACCTGAAAGGTGATAACGTGGCTGTTGCGCAATGCCCCGCCTCATGTGGGGAACTTATCCAGGGATGGATTCTGGGCAGTGAGAAACTGGTCTCCTGCCCCGTTGACTGGTACAGCACCGTAGCAGTCACGGCTGCGCCGCCGTTGGTAAACGAGCGTCCATTGTCGCGGGCGATAGTGGAGCGAGTTCTGGCGCACTGGCAGTATCCTGCGCACTGGAGTAACGAGATTCGCGTCGATGTGCGTTCGTCAATTCCCGTTGCCAAAGGCATGGCCAGCAGCACCGCAGATATTGCCGCTACGGCGGTGGCAACGGCGCATCATCTTGGCCATTCGCTGGATGAAACCACCCTTGCACAGCTTTGCGTCTCAATCGAACCCACTGATAGCACCGTTTTTCATCAGTTAACGCTGTTTGATCATAATAATGCGGCCACGCAAATCGCCTGCGAGCCACCGCCGCCAATCGATTTGCTGGTACTGGAAAGCCCGGTCACACTGCGCACGCAAGATTACCACCGTCTCCCTCGCCAGCAGAAATTAATAGCAAGTTCAGCAACCTTGCAGCAGGCCTGGAATCTGGTGCAGGAAGCCTGTATAACACAAAATCCGCTCCGACTGGGTGAGGCGGCTACGCTTAGCGCTATCGCCAGCCAGACGCTGTTACCTAAGCCGGGCTTTACCGCCCTGCTATCGCTGGTCGAAGAGTGTGATTTATACGGATTGAACGTGGCGCATAGCGGTAGCGTGGTGGGTCTGATGCTGGACCGGAAACGTCATGATATTGCGCGTCTGAAAGATAAGCTGGCAGAGAAAAAACTTACCCGACACTGGCCAAAACAACATTTACTCAAGATGGTCACTGGCGGGGTCAAACTGCAGTGAGAGCCTGATATACGCTCCCACTGCCGTAGCGCATTATTCAGCTTTTACATCGGCGTGTTTCATTTCGCCCATCGCTTTCAGCTTTTTGGAAATGTCGCGACGCTCTTTGGAGATTTCGGCATTTTTAATGATGTAATCATCAACGCGATCTTCATAGTCGCTTTTCATGCTGGCGATGATACCCTGAATCGCCTCAACGCTCATACCTGGCTTGATGTAGTCGCTCAGGTTGTCCAGCAGCAGCACACGCTTCTGGTTGTCACGGATCTTCTTCTCAATGTCCTGAATTTCACGCTGCAGTTTATTTTTACGACGGAACAGACGAACAAACTCCAGCACGTCCTGGAAAGAAGGCTTGGTTGTTTCCATTTTTACACCCCTGATAATGTGAGATTCGGATTCGTTAAGCAACTGCTAGTGGATAAACATTACGTTTATCCCCGTCATACTTCAAGCCGCCAGAGGAAACACCGTTACGTCGCCGTCTGGGGAAACCTGAAGGTTCGGGGATAAAATCGTTGCCAGTAGCACTCATTTTATCCTTATATTAGTATCATACTCTTAATCTTTGCTGAATCGAAGCAGCAACAAATTCATTCACCCCATCTGCTTTTTATTTGCGCAAAGCCCGGCAGATCAAATGTGAAAGCAGTTCCAACTGTCGGGCAGTTTCCATACTTAGCCAAACATAGCCGTGGATGGGGGTTTCAGCCACCGCGTCGCCCTGCTGCTCGTTCATTAGCTGCCGCAACTCGGCAGCAATATCATTCAGTTTACCGGTGTTTGCCAGTACCGGCTGCGGGTTGCCTTCAAACAACGCGTGGGCGATCGTTAGCAAGGTTTGCTGCGTCATCTGCTGGGTTTCACGCAATGTGTGCGCGTTAAGCATCACAAAATGGCTGGCGCGCGTCGCCCAGTGGGCATTGATTTGTAATTCAAGCATACAAACCAGGTTGCGGTTGATGGTCTGAATGGCCTCGAAAATAGATTTTTGTATCCGGGTTTCTTTACTGGCAGGCGTTATCAGCCCGCGCATTTTGACGACATCGTTCAGCAACCGTTGCAAATGTTTATCCAACCGGGGGCGCTCCAGCAAATTCGGCGACAGCGCTGCCTGATACACCCGATTATACGCCGTGACGCAATGCGCCAGTTGGATGCGCCAGTGCAAAAAGGCGCGCTGGGGCCAGATGCCGGTAAACAACATCGCCAGTAGCGACCCCAAAATCACATCCCCGCCACGCCATAATGCCGTATCCATATCACCAGCGGGAGCGCCGACAACAACGGCAAGCGTTATGCCTATCAGTAGCGCCTGATACGGTTTTTTCCCTAAGGCCAGCCAGCCGCACAAAAACATCGCTATCGCACACCACACCAGCATCAGCGGTAAGGAAAAGAGCTCCAGGCGTAACGCCACCAGCCCTAACGCCGCGCCCAGGATCGTACCGCCTATGCGCTCAAAAGCACGAGGCACTACATTTCCCCAGAATGAGATGGGCCCCATAATCACCACTAACGTGATTAGCGGCCATGTGCCCTCGGGAATAGAAAACAGACGAACCAGCAGAAAGGTAAGAATGAACGCCAGGGCGATACGTATGCCATGCACGATGCGATAATGACGGTACAACCGTATTTCAAAAGGGCTTAATGACTTATCGGCACGCACGCTTGCGCTCCTTACGGGAATGGCAAAAAATGCATTGTACCTGCTTTATAGCAAAAATAGCGCACTGGCGGACGGAACACATTATCCGTCCGCTCTTTTCAGACAGGAAACCAGTCGATCACTTCCGCTGTACCGGAATATACATTTCAATATCCCAGTATCCATCTTCCATGCCGTTATTCAGATAGGTTTCAAAACAGGGCGCAGAGGCTATCTGATAAGCGCTATCCTGCTCCAGGACGTCAAAAAACCGTTCCCACGGCTTCGCAAAGTCACGGTCTTCCACTCGCGCGACAGCAGTGGCATATTCGCCGCCTTCAATGGCGGTCACGATTACGCCTTCGCTATTGTCCGGCAGGATGAAATTCTCTGCCACGGACACCACGGTATCGCAGCGGAGTTTTTCCGCAGGTACGACATCTGGATTGTCGTAATAGACGGCAATCCATTCAACTGGCACGATCCGCTGTCGATCCACCCACGTCATCAGTTGTTCAAAACCCTGCTTCACGGTGTGTTCCCATGGACCGACCATGTGGAAACCGGCTATCTTGCGTTTTTGTTCCTGCCTGATTTCGTAATCCATGCTGCCTCCGTCACTTTACTATACTGTATGAATATACAGTATAATTACAGCCTTTTACGGTCACAAGGACAGCGTGATCATTTTGTGAGCAACCTCGCAATCCCGCCCTTTTGACACCTCAGATGACGGTGAACGGTGTGTGACAACGGCTTACGCTTTATGCTGAAAATAGTCGCTCAGACGAGAGAACATACCGCCTTTACCCACCGACTCCAGAGTGACCAGCGGCCACTGAGCGATCAGTTTATCTCGATCGTAGAGCTCTATTTCACCTACCCGTTGATGAGCGGCGATTGGCGCCTCCAGCTCTTTTCTATCCAGCACATATTTTGCTTTGATATGCGGAATTTCCGCTTTAGGCAGCGCCATCCAGAAATCCTGTTCCGTACCCAGCGCAATCTTTTCTTTGTCTCCGTACCAGATCCGCTCGCTGCCCACTTTTTTGCCGCTGTGCAAAATCTGCACCGTCGCAAAGTTTTGCTGGCCCCACTGCAACAGTTTTCGCGCCTGTTCCTCACGGCCTTTCGAACTTTTCGCCCCCATCACGACGGCGATAAGTCGACGCTGCCCGTCCACCGCCGATGCGATAAGATTAAACCCCGCCCCCGATGTGTGTCCGGTTTTAAGCCCATCAATATGCATGGTCTTATCCCACAACAAGCCGTTGCGGTTCTGCTGTGTGATGCCGTTCCAGGTCAGGCTCTTCTCGCTGTACATGTGATAAAATTCAGGTTCACCGTGAATAATCGCCCGGGAGAGTACGGCCAGGTCATACGCGGAGCTATGTTGTCCCGGCGCATCCAGACCGTGGACGGTTTCAAAATGGGTATCCTGTAAATTGAGTTTTTTCACATAGCTGTTCATCATCGCCACAAACTGCGGCTGCCCGCCCGCGATATAATCCGCCAGCGCCACACAGGCATCGTTACCGGAATCCACGATTAAGCCACGGCTTAAATCACGCACCGACACGCGATCTCCTTCTTTTAAAAACATCAACGAGGAGCCGACAAACACCGGATTATCCTTCGCCCAGGCGTCGCGCCCAACGGTGACGATATCGTCAGGGCTGATACGATGACTATCGATGGCGCGATCGACGACGTAGCCCGTCATTAGCTTGGTAAGGCTGGCGGGATTACGTTGCTGGTGTTCATTACCGGCGGTAAGAACCTGTCCCGTAGTGTAATCCATCAACACCCAGGCGCCTGCATCAATGGCTGGCGGTTGGGGAGCAAAACTTACGGCATCGGCCGCAAGCGCAGGAGAAAGGTGCATCGCGAATAAAGAAGCGGCAATAAACAAACGGCGTTTCAACAGCATGTCCTCAGGATGGTCTCAATTTGCCGTTCTTTTTACGGAAGTTCAGTTAAACAAACATGGATAAATTGCAAGAAAATGTGACACAAGGCACATTTTCTTGCTGACATTATTTTATGGATACGCTCAGACGGCGGACTTATCCCCGCGCGGCGCGGTACGATGACGATGATAGCCGTCAACCATGCTACGGAAAATTTGTCCCGGCGTGTCGCCAAGAGTACACAGATAGAGATGCGCGCAAATAAACAGTAAGCCGATGATAGCAAGCGCCATATGCAGCACCAGCATCACAGGGCCCAGACCCGCAACCTGCGGATAGAGACACAGCAAACCGGTGATGATTAACAGCGGTACCAGCGCGTACATAATCGCCAGATATGCCAGTTGTTGCAGTGGATTGAACTTATTCTGCTCTGTTGCCGCGAACGGATGCGCTTCCCCTTTCATAATGCCAAAAAGGTAAAAACGCGTCTGGCGTATGCAGCGCGTTACCAGTCCGGAAAAATTTACCCGATAGTGACGCCCGTTACCTGTGGTGAGGTTGATCAGCACAAACCCGACCCAGAAAGCCAGTAAGGCAAAACCACACCAGGTATGCACTTGTACCATTAGCGCTACAGGGCCGAGAGAAAAATGACCAAATAAACCGCTTAACAGTAATAAAACAAACAGTAACGCATTTCCCCAATGCCAACGGCGAATCGCCAGCGAGTAGAGATAGTCACGATGCTCTTCGCCGCCTGCCGTTTTTGGCGCCAGCATCCGGCGCAATAACGCATGGATAACCAACCCAACAAGCATGAGCAGCACCACGACGCCTGCATAAATTAACCACAGCGGCCAATAATCTGGCGCATAGTGTAGTTCCGCTCCCCAGATAGTATTCATGCTTTACCCTCCTGATGGACTTCTTTACGACGGTACAGACTGACCGCGCCGCTACGCGCCTCCTGCTGGCGATAGACCTCTTTCTGACCGACCCAGCGCTGGATCTCGCTCTCATCCAGTCTGCCGAATTTCAGCGCGTCCGTTGGGCAAACGGATACGCACGCCGGAGACTGGCCAGCCGCCAACCGCGTGTCGGCGCAGAAGTTACACTTGTCGGCGACACCGGTTTGCGGATTCAAATAGCGCACATGGAAAGGACACGCGGCAACACAATAATCGCAGCCAATACAGCGCGATTTATCCACCTGCACGATCCCGTTTTCATCACGATATGACGCTCCGGTAGGACAAACGCTGACACATGGCGCATTTTCACAGTGCTGACAGGAGACGCGGACAAATTGAAAATGGGTTAGTGCGTTGGATGCCTGTTCAGGGGCGCGAATTTGTACCTGTACGCGGCTAAATCCCTCCGGTACGTCATTAAGCACTTTGCAGGCAACGGTACACGCCTGGCAGCCGATACAACGTTTTTCATCATGCAGCATGACGTACTGATTCGTTAAATGATTCATGGTTCCCTCCTCCCTCATGCCCGGCTCAGCGTCACGCCTGCGGTATGCACTACCGTACCGGATACCGGACTCGTCACGTGCGGCAGTAAATTTCCGCAGTGGATACCGTGTGTCGTCGCCGCCGTTTTGGCCCCAGCTTTAGCGCCAAATCCCATATAGACAAAAAGCGTGTCCGGGCGGATACCGGGCGTCACCAGCGCCTTACCTTTCTCTTTACCCGTGGCATTTTCCAGCCAGATCTCATCGCCGGTCTTAATGCCTTTTTCTTGCGCCGTTTGCGGATGAACCCAGACCGCGTTATCCCACATTAGCTCGCTGAGTAAAGGTACGTACTGCGTCGCGCCATTGGTATGCACGGCCACCTTGCCCTGAATGAAGTAAAGCTCATTCTCTTTTTTCAGCGCAAAGTCACGAACGCGCGGAACGCCGTAGCCAGGGAGCAATTCCTCCAGGGTTGCGGAATAAAGTTCGATTTTGCCGGAGGGCGATTTGAAGCGAAGCTGTTCGCCATAGGTGTTGTCACTGTCCGTCGCGATAGCGCCGGGGTAACGCGCCGTAAACTGACGAACGGATTCTGGTTCGCGTAATAGCAGCGGAACGCCCCATTCGAGATACCCTTTCTGTCGCAGTTCCTTCGCTAAGGCATGGTCGCCGTTCAACTGATAGAGTTGGCGCGTCTGCATATCCTGCCACGGATAGTACTGCCCTAATCCCAACTGTTCGCCAAGTTCTTTCCAGATTTGCCAACTCGGACGCGCCTCGCCAATCGGCTCTACGACCTGTTGGCGCAGAGCGTAAGCCGGGTGCAGTCCCGACATATCGGATACCTCTTCGTCCCGTTCGAGATAGGTGCATTCCGGCAGCAGATAGTCGGCATATGCCGCGCTCTCGCTCAAATAGACATCGCAGCTGACCACCAGATCCAGTTGCTCAACGGTTTTTACCAGGTCCGAACGACAGGTGACGGTCTGGAAAGGATTATGCCGCGACATAATCCACGCCTTTATCGGGTAAGGCTTCTGGGTTAACGCCGAGTCAATAATGCTTTGCACCACGCCGCCGCCAGCGGCGATATATTTAAACTGCGGTGCGACCAAATCGATGCGTTGCGCCGTCGGTTTCGGCATATTTTTAATGTTGAGTTTCGCCAGCGTTGGCGCGACCTTTTCTCCGGCCAGTTTATTGTAAACAGACGCGTTTTTTTTCTGATATAGCCCGCCTTCGCGCTCAATATTACCGAGCAGCACATTAAGCGTAAAAATCATACGCCGCATATCGATCTCTTCCTGCGAGAACGTCGCGCGATGACCAGGACTGACAATAGCGTGAGGCGCGCAGGCAGCCAGTTCGCGTGTCACCCGGACAATAACGTCGGCTGGGACATCGGCCTGCGCGGCGGCCCATTCCGGCGTCGTCTCTTTTACCGCCTGTGCTAACTGTTCAAATCCGCTGGTATAACGCTCAACAAAAGACGCATCGTAGAGCTGTTCATCAATCATGACGTGGCACATCGCCAGCAGAACCACTAAATCCCCCCCGGGACGAATAGCGTGCCACTCATCCGCCTTGCTGGAAAATATCGACAAACGCGGATCGAAGCTCACCATTTTGGCCCCCTTCTCCTGCGCGGTCATTAACTCATGGGTATCGGCAACTTCAATCCCTTCATACAAATTGTGGCCAAACGAAACCAGATAGCGCGTGTTAGCGATATCCATCGCCAGATCGCCGCCCATCATCACTTTTGCCGCAATGGCTTTCCCGGCAGGGCATGTTGAGGCGTGCGTAAAGGTATTAGGCGAACCAAAGGCCGTAGCCAGATGGAAAAGATGGCTGGAGAGCGAGCCCGATTTGGAAGAGAAAGCCACGCTCTCGGGGCCATGCTGCGCTTTGATGGCATTCATTTTCGCCGCGATTTCCTGGTAAGCCTGTTGCCAGCTAATCACCTGCCATTCACCGTCGCCGCGTGGCCCGGTGCGTTTCATAGGTTTTACAATCCGTTGCGGGTCATTGACCAGGCTGACGCCGCTCCCGCCCCTGGCGCATATGCGCGTCCCCTGCTGCGGCGCAGAAGGATTGCCCTGGATGAAAACGGTCTTGTTATTGACTACCTGCGCCTGAATAGGGCAACGAAAGGAACACATTTCGCACAAGCTTGGCGTTAGCGTGGTTTTACCGTTAATGCCGGCAATCGGGTTGCGCGCCAGCGCCCCGGGCGGAAAAGCGCCCAGCGCGCAGGCAGAGCAGCCGATGCCTACCCCCTGCAAAAAAGAACGACGACTAATGCTCATATAACCTCCTGTTATTAGATATAGCTGAAGATTATATTTAATTTGTATTATGAAATGTCGGCTTCAATCACAATTTGAAATAGTTGTTAAAATGAGCATGTCAACACGATAAAACCTTTTATTTTATAAATATTTTACATTTCCTGAACACGCACATGGACTGTCATTGAATAATCAGCAGAATTACCAAACAACCCGCTGTTAATTATAAAAATGATACAATTCCAATAACACGTAATAATATTTAAAAGAAAACGATTATTTCCTGAAAAGCGATTTCACGCGCTTTACGCAGTTCTTTCTCATACGCGCCGGAACGTCCGCCGACGATATCCCGAATGCCGGTGAAAAACGCTGGTTGAGCATCGAAGCGGGTTTACTTTTGCGTGCACATGGGCTTCGTTACCCGACCCGCTCCCTTATGCCTTGATTTTTCCGCAGATACGTCAGCGTCCCACAATACGGTGACATGATGACAGGATGGACACTTTCTGAAAGAAACCTGCCAGATAACATGGTGAATTGTGATCTCCATCGCCATACCGACATATGAAGCTTACTTTTAAGGCGTTAAAAATCCAGACCGTTTTTCCATAATGATGTTGATAAGGAATTCTAATGAAGATATCATCAGGCGCAATTAATTTTTCTACTATTCCTAACCAGGTTAAAAAATTAATTACCTCTATTCGTGAACATACGAAAAACGGGCTCACCTCAAAAATAACCAGTGTTAAAAACACGCATACATCTTTAAATGAAAAATTTAAAACAGGAAAGGACTCACCGATTGAGTTCGCGTTACCACAAAAAATAAAAGACTTCTTTCAGCCGAAAGATAAAAACACCTTAAACAAAACATTGATTACTGTTAAAAATATTAAAGATACAAATAATGCAGGCAAGAAAAATATTTCAGCAGAAGATGTCTCAAAAATGAATGCAGCATTCATGCGTAAGCATATTGCAAATCAAACATGTGATTATAATTACAGAATGACAGGTGCGGCCCCGCTCCCCGGTGGAGTCTCTGTATCAGCCAATAACAGGCCCACGGTTTCTGAAGGTAGAACACCACCAGTATCCCCCTCCCTCTCACTTCAGGCTACGTCTTCCCCGTCATCACCTGCCGACTGGGCTAAGAAACTCACGGATGCAGTTTTACGGCAGAAAGCCGGAGAACCCCTTACGGCCGCAGATCGCGATTTTTCAAACGCAGATTTCCGTAATATTACATTCAGCAAAATATTGCCCCCCAGCTTCATGGAGCGAGACGGCGATATTATTAAGGGGTTCAACTTTTCAAATTCAAAATTTACTTATTCTGATATATCTCATTTACATTTTGACGAATGCCGATTCACTTATTCGACACTGAGTGATGTAGTCTGCAGTAATACAAAATTTAGTAATTCAGACATGAATGAAGTGTTTCTACAGTATTCAATTACTACACAACAACAGCCCTCTTTTATTGATACAACATTAAAAAATACGCTTATACGTCACAAAGCCAACCTCTCTGGCGTTATTTATTTTACATGAACCGGATAATTCATCACCTCCGTCAGTATCAAGGGGCGGAAATTTTATTCGTCTAGGTGATATCTGGCTGCAAATGCCACTCCTTTGGACTGAGAACGCTGTGGATGGATTTTTAAATCATGAGCACAATAATGGTAAAAGTATTCTGATGACCATTGACAGCCTGCCCGATAAATACAGTCAGGAAAAAGTCCGGGCAATGGAAGACCTGGTGAAGTCATTGCGGGGCGGCCGTTTAACAGAGGCAGGTATCCGGCCAGTTGAAAGTTCGCTGGTGAGCGTACTGGCCCACCCCCCCTATACGCAAAGTACGCTTATCAGCGAGTGGATCAGGCCTGTTCAGGAACGTTTTTTTGCCCACCAGTGCCAGACCTATAATGACGTTCCCCTGCCGGCTCCTGACACATATTATCAGCAGCGCATACTGCCTGTGTTGCTGGATTCGTTTGACAGGAACAGCGCCGCCATGACCACTCACAGCGGACTCTTTAATCAGGTGATTTTACACTGTATGACAGGCGTGGACTGCACTGATGGCACCCGCCAGAAAGCTGCAGCGCTTTATGAACAGTATCTTGCTCACCCGGCGGTGTCTCCCCACATCCATAATGGGCTCTTCGGCAATTATGACGGCAGCCCGGACTGGACAACCCGCGCTGCAGATAATTTCCTGCTGCTTTCCTCCCAGGATTCAGACACGGCGATGATGCTCTCCACTGACACGCTGTTAACAATGCTAAACCCTACTCCTGACACCACATGGGACAACTTTTACCTGCTGCGAGCCGGAGAGAACGTTTCCACCGCGCAAATCTCCCCGGTAGAGTTATTCCGTCATGACTTTCCGGTGTTTCTCGCCGCATTTAATCAGCAGGCCGTGCAGCGACGCTTTGGGGAACTGATTGATATCATCCTCAGCACTGAAGAGCACGGGGAACTGAACCAGCAGTTTATTGCCGCCACGAACCAGAAACATTCCACCGTAAAGTTGATTGATGATGCCTCAGTGTCGCGTCTGACCAGCATTTTTGACCCCTTGCTTCCTGAAGGCAAACTCAGCCCGGCACACTACCAGCACATCCTCAGTGCTTATCACCTGACTGACGCCACCCCACAGAAGCAGGCGGAAACCCTGTTCTGTCTCAGTACCGCATTCGCACGCTATTCCTCCAGCGCCATTTTCGGCACTGAGCATGACTCTCCGCCGGCCCTGAGAGGCTATGCGGAGGCGCTGATGCAGAAAGCCTGGGAGCTGTCTCCGGCGATCTTCCCGTCCAGCGAACAGTTTACCGACTGGTCCGACCGTTTTCACGGCCTCCATGGCGCCTTTACCTGTACCAGCGTTGTGGCGGATAGTATGCAACGTCATGCCAGAAAATATTTCCCGAGTGTTCTGTCATCCATCCTGCCACTGGCCTGGGCCTAGTCCAGCCTCAACCCGCATGAAATTAAGGGACACAGCGTTGTGTCCCTCTGTACATAGACCCGTTTTAGTCCATGCATTTTTTGAGATCCCGGCCAGATTGCCCCTGGCCTAAATTCCATACAGTACTAAATCAGAATCAGTAATTTCAGATGGACCGGAATATGGTTTACCATAGAGGGAGCGTAGTTTAGTGTCGCTGATGGTCATTTTAGTATTTTGTACTCAATGATTTTAATGTTTATGTACTCACCATCGCATGTACGAACATTAGCAACGATATCAATTGGTGTACAAATACAATCAATCAACGACAAAATAAAAGAATAAAATATTTCATATACAGATAACATCAGGCGTGTACATCAAGTGACAGTTAAAAACGACAGCATACAGAGCACATTCCTCTTCCACGATTACGAAAACAAAATCGCAACCCACTGAATTAAATAGAATTAAACAAAAGTGACATATAAAAATGTACTTAATTATGTACTTTTGAAATCGTCAGCATACGATCTGCTGATCAACATACGACGTTACATCACAATAGAGGTCTATACGATCTATAAACCTATAAACACGGTTACAGTCAGTCCTGACTAAACAGCAGCCGGCCTACCGCAGTCACGTTCTTGCAGACAACGTGACTGCGGTAATCCATCCCACCGGATTGTCTTCAAATTCTCCATGTTGCTGAATCGGCTAACAGCTTCTTAAACGATCGGTATTAGGCTAGGTTCTAAATCTTGCCTGAATGAAAATAAATGTAATAATGATAGCTTGGTATTGACATATAGATTGAAAAAGCGCATGAAAATAGGATTCCAACCAGCCATATTGCAATATGCATATACAAGTAACGAGGCGACATCAAACCTTGAGTTATTAAATAAATGGAGAATAGAATCCCCAGATATTGAGAAGGAGGAGCGTAATAGTATTTACGACAAAATAATAGAAGCAAATCATACCGGGAGCTTATCAATTACTGCTCATCATGTTACCTCTATTCCGGTATTTCCTGATAATTTATCCGAGTTGAATTTATCTTCATGCTATACACTGGAGTCTATTCCAAATCTTCCTGATGGGTTAAAAAGTTTAACTATATCTGGAAATCAGACCATTAAAATTTCATATTTCCCAGATAGCTTAGAGTCACTATCTATAGATATGCAGGCATATGAAGAAAATTATACTTTCCCCGCATTACCTTATGGATTAAAGAGTTTTACTGCGTGCTATGGTAAATTTTTGCCTCCCCTTCCTCCGCATCTATCTTCTTTGTCATTGCAAAATTTCCCTGAAATATTATGTGCTGAGTTACCATATAAATTAGATAAATTAGACTTACAAAATTGCCCTTTCTTGCCATTAATGAAAATGTTACCTGAGGGGTTAAAAGAACTAAGTATTGAACTTATACAAACAGTTCCCGGTACTGTTATAGATGATATTTTGCCTGATAAGCTAAAAAAATTAAGTATCAACTTTTGTGATAATATTAAACTTCCAGTTAAGCTTCCTGTTAATTTAAAGTCTATCAATTTATCCTCAAGGACCCCTATTGTATGGGAAATACCAACCTGCAATCTGCCTGCACATATAGATATTAGTACCGATGGTTATGTTAAGCTTAATCCTGAATTTCTTACCAGGAGTGATATTACCTTTAGTAACAAACCTGCAGGAGATGCGTTAAGTTTTCAGCCTGGAGATGTGGTTTATGGTTTATGTAAGGCAAGAGATCGAGTAAATACTTTAGTTAATTCGTTATATTATTTTTCAAAAAAAGATATTATTATTCAAAATACATTAACAGATGCGGTCTGGGACAGGAAGAATAGAGCCGTGTTTAATAAAGATGAGAAGATAGCAGAAAGATTGAATGATGTTCAGAGAGGGACTTTTTTTAGAGAATTTTTATCTCAACATAAAAAATACAATATTACCGAAGATAAATATTCAGACTTATCCAATGAGGAGTGCTGGATAAAAACAAGTAAAGCCGGTCTTGAATTCCAAACACGATTAAGGGAACGGTCAGTTATTTTTGTCATTGACAATTTAGTTGATGCTATAAGTGATATCGCAAATAAAACAGGAAAGCATGGTAATTCTATTACAGCACATGAGCTAAGATGGGTATATCGGAATCGACATGATGATCTGGTAAAACAAAATGTTAAATTTTTTCTTAATGGTGAGGCTATTTCACACGAAGATGTTTTTTCATTAGTTGGTTGGGACAAATATAAGCCTAAAAATGGAGTGTGATATTTAACGTGTGATTCATAGAAATCGTTGACTTTAAAAATAAAATATGCAATTAATATATTTATATATAGAGCAGTCCTATTGGAGTTAAGAATATATACTACCCCTAACTCTAGACTACATGCCAACTTTACTTAGTATCATATTTTCTTGCTACATATCTGTTTGGCAAGGGTATGAATAAAAAAACAAGATTAATTTAATTGATATCGCAACAGATAAGCACTTGCATTTATCTTTAAACCTTTTTATGGCCAACCAGATTTTTCACCATCTGCGCACGTTTATTCGGGCATGCGTTGAAAACCTGAAAAAAAGAAAAATATCGATGCTTATTATTTTTTCTTTAAGTAAATTTTCGCTCAACAAACTTAATTGTTTATTCAATGACGATGAAGCGTGAACTATGCTGGAAATGAAGGAAGTCAACAGTAAGGATAGTCTGAATATTCACGGGTGATATTATGAGACACGTTAAGAACATATTTTTAGTCCTGGTTTTTGCATTGTCGGCAGCAGCTTTTTCCACATCTGCGATGGCTGCCAGTACCCCTCCTCCAGATCACAAACCGGGCGGACTAGACATAGGCGATATTGTTTTACCGCCTCCACCAGATTGGTGTAAAAAGTATCCAGAGGGTACAATGAGACCACCTGAGTTTGGAATAATCTGTCAGTGGAATAAATAATTTTTAGCTGGCTGACATAACCATATTTTTATGGTTATGTCAGCTCAGCACCAAGGCATTATAATCTCTCTGTGCGCGTTTCTATCTTCCACAGTGGTAAAAACTAATCCCGCCAATCATTAATGGCTAGCTGGTTTCTCCGGCCAGTCTGGATTTGAGGTATCCACCCGGTTTACCAGTATCCTGTATTTTTTCCATTCGTCGAGCTGCGCTTTCTCATCATCTGTTGCGATATCAAGATCAACAGCATCCTGTAACGGCGCGATTTTTTCAGATGCTATTTGCAGGAGCCTGTTTTTGGTTTCTTCCGCCTGACGAAGCTGCGCTGCTTTTTCAGCCGCTTCGTCTTTTACCCAGACCTTAGCCTTACTATCCCATTTCTGGTATTCACCACCTGGTGAAACTGATGTGACATTTTCGGGCAACGGACCAGGAGCGGAGATATAAACCTGATTGCCGGTTGTTGTGTCGTAAACCATCTCGCCGCGGTGATCCTCATGCAAACTCCATGTCTGGGTTTCAGCGTCAAATATAGCAATATGACTGGCGGGAATATCAGGAGGGGCGATATCAGTACAGTTTGCCGGTAGTCCTGTGTGCGGCGGAATATACGCATCACCTGCACCAATAAATTCGTTAGTATCTGAACGCAGATTGAAAATTTTAATTGTCTGCGCCTGTTCGCTCATTTTAAAAGTCATTATGCCAGCCTCACTATGTAGTTAAATGCAATATTTTTAACCGTGGTTTCCGCATTACCGTCTGCGTCCACAATAACGACGTGACCGTGTGGACCGATATACATGGTGTGCTCGTGTCCTCCGATATAAACTGTATGCGCATGGTCGCCAGCGGCCTGTGTCCATGCACCACCTCCAGGCTGAAATGAGGTGTGATTGGAATCTCCCCAGTATGAATTGATATAACCGCCGAACTGGTGAGTATGATTGCCCGTGGTATTGGTCGATTTCGTGCCGTAATCAAAGGATGAGGTAGATTTTGTCCCTAAGTCAGTATCCTGCGCCCGCGCGGTGTGCGAGTGCGATTTGTTGCCGTCCATTTCTTGCGACAGTACAGCACGTCCACTGATGGGCTTACCCTTTATTGTCCAGCCTCGCATGTCAGGGATAATGCCGGACGGATACGCTATAGCCAGTAACGGGTAAGCAGATTTATCGAAGGACTGCCCCTGCATCAGGGCGTAACCGGCTGGGGTAGCATCAGACGGCCATGCTATCGGCGCCCCTACTGGATGCGAATCCGGAGGTGGGTTTAGTGTGGTGTAGAGCATTGCCCATTCGGACCACTCAGCATCGGCGGTATCTCGATGGCTGCGAATATATGCGGGCGCTGGCGCACCGTTTGTCCCGCTCCAGCCAATGAGGATTTCCCCATCACCGGTTCCGGTCAGACGCAAAATATTTCCGTATTGCGTCGGATAGCCATTGTTGTAGACCTCGCCCATTATCAGACCGCCATCACTGCCTCTTGTCGTGCCAGTCAGTGCCGGTAACCTGCCGCGTGATGCCAGTCTGTTCGCTGCAACAGCCGTACCGTTGGCAGGAAGCGCTCCGATATTTTGTACAAACAGCGGCTTATTCGGGATATCCGCACCACACTGGCTTTTAGCCATGTAGTTTTCATCACTTTCGGTTTTGCTGTAGACCTCAAGACTGGACCGACCTTTGGCCTTATCCGGTACGTCGGACAGGTTCTGGTCCTTCTGCAAATACCGTGATCCCAAATAAATCTCCAGGGGATTAAGCACAGAAAAATAGGTTTTTGTATTATCCAGAACGCATAAGACAGGAATATCTTTAATAATATCATTGGCCGATAACTCTGCTTTATTCCCCTTGTATAGTGGGAATATGCCAAGCACACGTCCTCCCATCGTCAGTTGCAGAGTGCTGGCTCCGGTATTGTTTAGCGCCGGAATAACCACAAGTGGAGTGCGCAATGTCCAGTCAACTCCACCATTGACGAAATAAGTTGCTGGTAACTCCAGCGTCAGATTATTTTCTGTACCTCCGGCCACACCAGCGACATAATGCCCACTCTGGAGCTCTTCAATTTGTACAAACTGATTTTCAGATCCTCGCGTCGCAAAATTCGCTATAACGTCATTCAGTGACCATCCCTTCGCTGTTGTACCTTCCTGACCGCGAATAACCGTCAGCATGTCATTATTAACTGCAGTCAGATGGCATACCTCAAAAACTGTTTCTTTTGCGTCTGTCAGTGTAATTTTGGCGTAAGTTTTAAGAGGGTTTGAGCTGTTTGCATAATCGCTGGTCAGCAAATTAGCAAACATCGCTCCCACACCAGGCATCACCTGAATGGTCGTCTGGCTGGCGGTAATATCAGCCGCCAGTGAGGAGACGACATTATTTCCGAATCCAATAATCATTGCTCAACCACCGTTACCGAATAGGTATAAATAAAAGGGAGTTTCACCAGCGACTGGTCAATTGCATCTTTAAGAAAGTGTCCGACACCATCGCCATAGTCAGGAATGGAGACAAAAAAAATGCCCTTATCGGGCATTACACTAATATCAAAAGTGGACTGTACAGGTGGGTCTATTCCGTTATCTCCATGTATAAAGCGTGCAAGCCGTCGTTTGAACCAGTTGATACAGAAGTGCGAACCATCGCCTTTATAAAAATTCCATGTCAGTATCCGTTTAAAATAGTCGTCCGGAACATATGACGCTGAGCCGGGAACATAATTTCTCAGTTTTGCATACGCGACATTATTGTACTCAATAGTGTTATACGCCCCACGAGCAATGGCATCCTCGGAGATTTGAAGTAAGGGGCGTGATTCCCCATAAATACCCGCCGCAATCCAGTCCAGCAACTCACCGGTAATCGCCGGGGAGGTCCAGCAAGGTAAATTCAGGTTGTTAAAGTAATCAAGATACTCCTGTGCCAGTTTGTTATAAGCATCAAAAAAGGCAACTATATCCGGATCGTCATTATATTGCGTATAGGGGTAGGCCGGAATAATGCTTTCAAGAAGAGCTGCCATATTGCTTAACCTGAATTTGTGAAAATGAAGTGGAAAAATAGGCGTAAGTATCACCATAAACCAGGCTGGAGTCGGTTGCAGGTGGGACAATTTTTCCGTTTATTCCAACCTGAATATCAATCATTGATACAAGGTTTGAAGATACAAGCCCCTTAACCTGATTAAGAAAAATATCCCGAATCAGGAAAATGTTTATTGGTTCACCCGTTGCAATTCCGTT
The DNA here is from genome assembly GCF_046548235.1 of Salmonella sp. SAL4457. NCBI lineage: Bacteria > Pseudomonadati > Pseudomonadota > Gammaproteobacteria > Enterobacterales > Enterobacteriaceae > Salmonella > Salmonella sp. SAL4457. The sequence goes on along the minus strand of NZ_JBGDZO010000001.1, from coordinate 237,520 downwards.
AATGTAATCAGCAATGCTTTGCTGCACTGCTTTTTCAATCCCGGTTGGATCGATATAGCTGGTTGAGGCTGTATTCCAGGTGATTAAAAGCGTAACGTTTTGTGATGATGGCACTACAAACGGCACGTGATACGTATCCGGATACACAATGATCGGTATCGTTTTTTTATCCACCGCAGCGCCTGATGGATTCACTACATCATTCGTCAGTACGGAGATATCTGGCACAGCTTTATAGATAGCGTAAGCCACTTCATAAGGATCGCCGCCACCAGCAATCGCTACCCATGCCCCCAGCGATGCCTGTCGGTATGAGATCAGATTCTCCTGTACACCATAAACATTTTTCAGTTCAATCCGGTAACAGTCAGGCGTTCCCTGTACACCGTACATACCCGCCTGGAATACCTGGGCACGGTATGAAGAAAAAGTCTGTTCCTGCGCGCCGGGTAATCCAGCGGTAAGGTTGGTGCAGGTCAGGTTGTATGTATTCGGTACTGAGGTTTTTATCTGATTTACAGTTCCCGCAGGTACTGCCCAGGAGCCCCCGGTTGTTGCCAGGCAATAGACAGGCTCCGTTTGTCCACTTTCCGGGATCATCGTGTCACGCTGAACGGTATAGGTGTAGGTTCCATCCCCGACCATAAAACCTTTCGGTATAGCAAACCCGGGCGGGCCACTGAACACCACATAAACCGATGTATTGGTACCCTGCCCTTTCTGAACGCCGTACATATCACCCAGTTGCGCCAGCAGGTGTACATTTGCCGAATACGGGCTGCATGAGTTAATCAGGTCAACCCGCGCCTGATCACATACCACAAGCGCACCGACGCTCGTACTGACCATATCTTCAATCAGCGATCCTGGTAGATTTGTGGTTATCCCCGGGGACAGCGCTGTTGCAGTATCAATAACCAGTTGCCGGAGTTCATCCGTCGTTTTAGGAACAGGGCCGGCAATATCATAACTAATGGGTAAATCACTCATACATACACCTGAGCCACTATTTTAGAGCCTGAGTTAGTAATCGCCGAAATGTTGTAAACAGGGGGATCAACATCCGCCAGCGCAATCTGTAGAGAGGAAAAATATTTGCTGAACTGCTGCTGGAGCCGGTTAACATAAAAAGTCGGCAGTATCTGCTGAATAACTGAGCCGTTAGCCGGTATACCGTGGTTAGCAAAAAACGGGGACTCCTGCGGGGACAGCTTCAGATTCTGCACCAGCGTTGTGAGATACACAGAATCGTTAAACCCGTTTTCGTCAGTCGTGACCGTTACCCACTTCCCGTCTTTATCTCGTCCGTATGTCCTCATTCGGTAATACTCCCGTTGAATTGTGACGTTGGCCCTCCGGTATCCTGTCCGTCATTACCATTGCTGTGCCTGTGGCTATTAACCCACTGAACCAGCTTTTCCCAGCCCTCCAGCATGATTTTCGGGCTGGTGCTGGCCGCACTGTCAGTCAGTGTTCCACTCTTCCCTGTCAGCGACCAGGTACCAGCGGTGAGCGTCAGAGCTGTACTGCCCACCGTCACTTCGAATTTTTCAGGTGTGGCAATCGTGATACTTTCCGGTGTGAGCAGAAACGTAGTGTTGCTTTTCGCATCACGAATGGTTACCCCCTCCGGTCCGTACAGCGTCAGTACCTGACCATCGACGTTCTCCCACTCCGTGTTACTGATGGGTAAAAACACCAGCGCACTGAGATTTGCGGGGGGTGTCAGATCAGCCGTTCCCCCTCCGAGGCCGCTGGCGCCGCCCAGGTAGGTATCCGCCGGGATGACTATCCCCTTATCTCCTTTTTGCATCGGGTATCTGATGTACTGAGGGCCGAATAGCGGAATGGTCAACTGAGGTAACGTGTAGGGAATGTCCCGCAGCAAAAAGGTAACAGTGACCATTTTCCCGGACTGACTGACGACCTCTGCGGGTAAAATCTTTCCGGCCATCTGCATAGCGGCGGCTATTTTCTGGTCGGCGAAATTATTCATATTGCCGCCAAAATTGAGTTTTTTATTTATACTCATGTTGCAGCAATCCCCCCTGTTGGATGCGCCTCGATAACAGTTACCCAACTGTTTGCGTCCGGTTGCCTGCTGTTACCCACCAGACGGACCGAAGACACCAGAAAATCCCCCGTAAAAGCCGAGTCATCACGAAACTGTGAGTATGACGATGCCTGGATCATCGGCCTTAATTTCTTCGGCATCCGGATATAATCGCCCACCTGAATATCGCTGCGCATAACGCAGGGAATGGATACCGTACCAAACTGGATCCATGTCGGTTGACCAACAAGATCGGTAAATTCAATTTGCACGGGATTTTTACTTCTGTAAGAGGCGCTTTTTTTGGAATCTTTATCCTGGTGGTTAGCAAAATCGTTATCGAATACGCGGATCTCCCTGCCGTTCACCATCGCTATTTCAACACCAGAATAATTACTGTCCTTAATGATGCTTTTACTCAGCGAGTTAAGTCTGGTCGCAAGCTCCTGGAGACTGCCGCAAAACATATTGCTGTCATAATTATTCACCAGGCGATCGCTGATACTGACTGAGAACCGATAGTCACCTCCCAGCGTCTGAAAGCATTGCGTCAGCGCGACAGAAAGCTTAACCCCTTTGTTCCACGGCACCGTTAAATTTACGGGTGCCAGCGGTAGTGGGTTAATGTCAGACACAGGGCCGGCGGTCACAATAAGATCCAGCCGTAACTCGGTCCCTTGCCAGTTCCCCAGCACCTGCCAGATGGTCCCTTCCAGCACCAGTCCACGCTGTTCCGGTTTCGCCAGCGGCAACCCTTTTGACATTCCCACCCACATTTTTATGGTCATGCCAAACATATCCTGTCTGGCCTGTTGCATTTCCTGCGGACTGATGCCCCAGACAGTGATGCAGCTCTGCCCTTTGGGAGTGGATTCACCAAAACGGAGAAGGTCGAATTCAACCATCAGGCACCCCGGGTTAAATACCCCGTTTTTCATGCTACTGTACTGTCTGTACAGCGTACCGGGGTTGCCCTTAGCATCCGGAGCATTAAAAATCTGAATGTCGTAGAAACGCATCAGTTAAATACCTCAATCTGACCGTCAGAAACACGCCATACCATTCTGGTTTTGCTGAATGCCCCCACCAGTAAATTAATATCGTAATTCTTTGGGGAACCAATAACCGGTATTGTCAATTGCCGACGGCCTGAGTTATCCGTGATATTGAGGTACCAGCGCTGGGCGGCAATATTCCATTTCGTCTGGCAGTTATAAACTTCACCATCGAGAACGGGAGTAAAGACCATGCTTTTCTGTTCGTTACCGGAGAAGGGATAATACGCCATGCTCATAAATTAAATGCCCCGCTCAGTTTTCCGATTAAGCCAATAACCGCACCCGATACACTACTGCCGAGTGAGGTATTACCAATCGCCGAGATGGTACTGGTCCAGGCGCTTTCTGTTGCCTTGTCCCCGTTATCAATCTTGCCCAGATAACTGTTTATCGCCTGTTCAGCCCCGGTTTCAGAAAGCAGTGGTTGCTCAAAATCCCATAACCATTGCCGCTGCGGTAAGGCATCATTCGATCCGGTAACATCACGCACCGTTCTCAGTATACAGTTGCTGTAAATAATACCTGGCGTTGCCACAATAAACGTTCCGCCAAGACTGGCGTGTGCCTGCAATACGGCCTGCAACGAACTCAGCGTGACCAGCTTTGTCATGGCGCCGGTGTTTTCATTTACCGGCGCATCCATCAGCATTGGAATGCGCAGCGGCTGCGAGAGAAGCGCGTTGGCTGCCACCGCCTGATTTGCAAACGGATAACGACCAATGTCGTAATCAACCATTGTCCCACCGGGCGCCGCTCGCCAGTGGCAGAAATACTTATCCAGATCCGTCAGTTCAATAGCGCCCCCCATCAGACCTGAAACGTAGCTGGCGCTCTGGGTCAGGGCGACTATCGGCAACATGCCGCCGGGTATACTCTGCGCCACACCATCGCAGAGAATAACCGGGGAGATTTCAAAACCGAGCTTGTAGAGCTCGCGGGTAAATGACATTAACCGAACCCTCCAAGTTGCGTACTGGATACAACTGCATTACCGCCGGTATTGTTATAAACAACAAGTCCCTGAGCATGGCCACGCTTCTGGTTATCCAGAATTTGTTGCAGTATCTGGTCAGTTTTCCCCGAACCCTGTTGTACTGGTTGTACGACAGGGTTACTTGTGCTGGTACCGGGCAATTCAGAACCATACTGGGCAAGATATTGTCCCCGCACGCTGTCGGATGGATTTATATCCTGCAAAGATTTTTTCTGCGATTCCTGAAAATGACCTCCGGCATTATTGATAATCTGTGTGACCTTCTCTTCACTTAACCGGGAACCGGCACCTTCTTTTACTGACATGGCAGTAATTAATTTCGCGAGCGTCCTAGTATCATTTAAATTCAGCTTTTCGAATTCACTACGGCCAGTCGCATTCACAACATGCCCGATATATGCTTTCGTATTGTTCTCGTTAGATGGAGCCCATTTACTGATAATATCGTGAATATTGTTGATGCCCTTTGTGCCGTATATTTGCAGTTGTTTTGCAGCAGCGAGAACACCTTCATCTAGGCTGGGGAACACAGCAAATTTCCCGCTTCTGGTATTGGCGGTTTCATAACCTGCGGCATAACGTAAATTCGCAGGATTATTGAACCTGTCAGCAATGGTTCGCCCCTTAGCATGAACATCAGCCTGTTTCCCGTCGACCGGCTTAACATCTCCTGATGCAAAGAATTTTTTTACCCCTTTCAGCCACGACCACACTCGCGGATCATCATCCCCACCCGGGGTGTAAGTCTCACTGGTAACGGGATCGGTGCGCTTCTCGTCGCTGAGTATCGATGACTGGGATTTAATGTCATCCGTCGTGATGTCGGATTTACCACTTATCCAGTCAATGACTTTGCCGATAACCCGACCAAGTCGCTCCACTCCGGATATGAAAGCTTCAACATCTTTCTGGAATTCGGGGGAAGCCAGATAGTTACCAAACCGGCGTATACCATCTGAAAGGCCATCAATCCATTTTCCCAGTTCCGGCGATTTAAGGACCGTTTCAATCGCGCCGGAAAAGGCATCCGAAAGTTTTCCCAGCTCCGGCGCCAGCGGTGCCAGTCCCCGGATAAACGTATTCCCGATACTGACCTTACTGCGGTCGAGCTGAATGTTGAAATCCTGCCACTGGCGAAGCTGCTGGTCCGTCAACTGAAGGCGGCGGGTGTCCTGCTGTGCCTGTTTCGCCATCGCATCGATTTCTTCATCGCTCATTTTTTTGAAGCGGTTCAGATCGTCAAGGGTGAAATAGTTCGTCAGCCCGTAGGCTTCCGCCCCCTGCTGCGTACTGCCGTTACGCACAAAAATATCACGCGCCGCTTTTATCATTTCAGGTAAAAGCTCAGCAGGATCCCTGTCCGGGTTATCGACTCCCATTGCCCGGAACTGCCAGCGTTTACTCAAATCAAGCTGCGCATCACGTATGGCGCCCAGAGTTCCGACAGGATTACCCAGCGCTTTCTGAAAATCGACAGCAGTCGAATTAAGTCCACCTGCCGTCGTCCCCAGCCCCATCGCAGTAAACCGTTGTGCGGAGGCATTGCCGGCCAGGTGGTTAAGCCCCCACAGACCGCCCGCACCAGCCAGCCCGGAAAAAAGCCCCAGAACGGTTCCCCATGAAAGCAGGCTGGTTGTGGCATCTTTGATATGACCTGCCAGCGATTTCGCATCCTTGCTGGCTTTATTCAGGAAATTGCGCGCACCGCCGGACTTCTTGTTAAACTCCGTCTGGGTTTTTGTGGCCTTCTCCAGATTACCGTTGAGTCGATCGAGGCCGTCATTAACAGATGCTAACGCCGCAACGCCATCAGCGAACGCTTTTGTAATCCCCTCCGTACCATCCCGGACACGTTCTGTCTCCTTTGCGGCCTCGCCGAGTCCGTGAACCGCCCCCCGCCATTGTTCAGGTAATTCGCCGAGTGCTTTCTGGTATTCATTGAATTTTTCCAGGAACGACTGAAATTTCTCGTCCTGAACATCAATTTCGACAATGGATTTAGCCGCCATTGAAATACCCCTTGTGTCTTATTTCCTCCAGAATGAACCGCTGCCGGAAATGGAGCGGGCTTTTATATTCGCCGCAGCCCAGTTCACGGCAGAGTTGACTGAAGCCTTCGCATGAGGCCCATGTCAGGAGGGTATGTGTGAGGGTTCCGGCAGGGCTTCCGGGGTCGGGGTATCGGTAGCCGTTTTCGACGTCGGTAAAGAATCGCGATACGCCATAGCGCTCAATGACACAAGTTGCCCACTGTACATATCGAGCGCTTTCCCCACCGTCGGTGCGATCAGGTTCGCTTTCTGAATGGCAGAGCTCACCATAAAAAAAACGACCTCGCCCTCAACTTCCCGGTACTCATCATCGGTGATAATTTCCTGCCTGAATGCAGCCTCCAGCGAAGACGTTTTCCAGGTTCCGTTATCGTTCCAGATGACCGTTGTCAGACGCTGTATCTCATCGACAATATTCGGCGTTCCTGGCTGAAGATCTCCTGCCTCCTGCCGCGCTTTGATGATTTTTCGCAGCATCATCGCCGCCACGCGGGGCGCACCTACCGAACCCACCAGGGAGAAAAAATTATTGAACAGATTCCCCAGCAGTACGCAATTTTCCTCAACGACTTCATACGGAAACGGCACAATGTGCAGATACACCAGTGAGCCGTCATCGCGGGTGATGGTGCTGACAAAATTCAGTTTTCGGTCAATTTTCACGGCCATTAGCCCCACATTTTATCGTTGGTGATCAGATAACCGGAAATCGTCACGACATATCCGGCATCCATACCGTTGATGGTCAGTTCATTAAAATTCACCAGATATGCATTCAGGACCGTGTAGTTTCCGAAGGTGCTGGCATCCGGCGTGATAACGACCTCTCCCAGCGACGTATCAGAAGCAAAACGGTTCTGATAGCTCGCCGCCAGCCCCTGCGTTCGCAGTAAATGCATCGTGATCGTTACCTGCTGATAAGGTACCTGGCTCCCCACGGTTCCGGTCAGCGTGGGGATAATGTCCGTTGCAGCCGAATCTGGCCGCATACTGATCGCATCCTTACCCAGAAATGACGCGGTGACATTCAGCGCCGGAATATCCGTGACAGTCACCGCACCCCTGACACGGTTAAGAAAGCCCTGCGGTACTAATGGATTTGGCATTTATTACGCCCCCACAAAATTGGTCACGTTGAGATTAAAAGTGATGGACTCAAAACCACGACGCGGGGTGACAACCGCACTCAGGCCGTTATATTTTCCATCGGCGTAATCGGACTGATTCAGGCTGGTATAGTCAGCGAACGGTACTGCGTTGATGACCGCGTTCCCGGCATAAGAGCCTTTTTCATATTCCGCGTTGAACGATTCCTGCGTGAGTTGCGTATCAATCACCTGACCGAGAATTAGCCCGTAACTGATACCGGAACGGAGAGTTTTCAAAGCGCGCCGTTGCAGGCGACCAATTCCCTGCTGATCGTAATAAAGCGGGTTAACAGTAGTGTTAGAACCGTTAATCACTTCATTCGCCAGATCCAGCTCAAGGTTGATTGCACACCATGCCACCGAGTACCAGTAGTTAAACGGCATACCGTCAAGCATGTGACCGGCCACCAGCATTTTATTGCTCAGGCCACCTTCTGCCGCCGTGCCGATATAGTTGATATGGTTATCCTGCAGGGTTTTCAGCAACGTACCATTACCTGCCGGCGGATACTCCGTTACGCCATACATAAAGCGGTACGCCATCGGCGGGACCATGTTTGATGACCCCGGATCGTTTGCCAGTGAGGACTGGAACGGTGCCGCCATCGAGAACTCAGTTGCGCCAATTGACGGCGCCTCAACCCCGGCAAAGACATTCGGATATTTGCCGGATACCCATTCCTGGTACGTCGCAATCGTGGTGGTGACGAAAAATTTCACCAGCGCGCCGGGCGAAGTGTAATTGTTCGCCAGCGTTTTAAAGGTCGGTTCGGCGTCCCATTCCCTCGGCACAAGGTAAGAGAAAAATTTCTGGTATGTGTTTCCCAGAGAAGTATCTTCATCAATGAACGTACCAAGGGCCGCAACCGCAGATTTTACCTTCATCTCACCCAGCTCAAGGACATAAACCGCCCGGCTGGTCCCCTGTGCCCAGTACGTGGTGTTCATCTGCTGGAGTTCTCCGGCGGCAACAGACGTTACGGTACCTGTAACCGTTGCTGTACCGGGATCACTGTTCAGGGGATAAGTAAACGTTTTTTCGCCTGTCACAGACGCTGTAAATGCCCCGTTATAAGCAGCAGGCGCAGCACCAGAAATCACAACAGGGATCGTTTCATCAATGGACCAGCCATGATTTTCTGAAAGAGTCACCGTGACGGTATTCCCGGCCCACGCAAGCGAAGAAATAGCTTTTGCTGGCGCAACGATATTTTTTAGATCGTCTTTGGACGTCAGCAACTGATAACTCCCCGCCGCCAGCGTGGTTCCCCCGGTTGATACCAGAGCGCCTGACTTTAACAACTGGGAGGGTTTCGGCGGACTGGTCACCGACACATTAATATTTACTATTGCCATTTGGATTATTTCTCCACATAAATGGACGGAATTGCAGACGTGATCAGCCTGCGGGCGACGTTCCTCATCCGCTGCTGGTAGTAATTAACTTTGAATTTGACCTTTTTCCGCATGGCGATAATGTTGAGCTCGTTCTGCGTGACGCGCTCATCCTGTATCACAGGAATATTCATTACGCCCATTTCGGCTTTATCGCTGAGCGTGTAGTCCTGCACATAGCGCAGAAAATCCTCAACGGCAGCATTACGCAGCCCTGTCACGGTGAGTGTCACGTCCTCAGAAACCAGTTGATACTGGTTCTGCTTCTCGTCGAGACAGAAGGCTCCGGCCACAGGGATCGGTTCTCCGCATTTCACTGTAGCGTAGGGCGGCGCAAGGTTTTGCACGGAAAGCATTGCCGGGTACATCGGCATGAAATGACTCAGAGAGAGCCAGATCGGTAATGAGTTGGAAACCACCACATCCGCAAGATCGATATCGTCGGCAGAATTAATAATCTGCGACATCATATGCGGATAAATGGCATGTCCGGTATAATGGTAAATGTTCGCTGGTTCGTTCAGCCCGGAACGGCGCGAGAAAGCAAACTGAATGCCGTAAAACTCCCCGATATAAAGCACCTCAGAACCAATATCATTAAACGGATCAATATCGGCCTGCGCGGTGAAGGTCACCACATTTTTATCGTAGAGCTGTTCTTCATCCTGGATAGATTCAGTAGTCAGGTGCAGATAGCCTTTTACCTCCTTTGTATCCGGTTCAGTATCAGGATCATCCGCAAGAACTGACGCCTTCACCCAGAAAACAAAGCCATCAAGGGGAAGCACTTTCCGGACATATTTAGTAAACGTAACAGATGCCGAACGGCTGATATCATCCAGCCCCTGCACCAGCGACGCATTGAGTTCCGTTTTAGCCTGAGAGAGTTCACTGAGGGAAGGCATTCAGCACCCCACTTACCCAGGCGCGCATTGACGCCTGAAACATACCGGTATCGATAAAAGAGGGCCGCGGTTCCCCTTTCCTGTTTTTAAAACGCTTGCTAATCCCCTCCAGTGCGCGGGCAGTAGGCACACCTTCTGTGCCGTTCATCTCCTCGTTATCAAGGAAAGCGACAAAGAGGTGATGCACCTGTGACATGGATTCCGCGAAGGGATCCGCAGGAAGCGGCGCGCCTGCGAGCATATTTTCGAGACCGGCGGCAAGGTCATTACTCATCATCTGTGCAATTTCCTCGCCGTGGCGGTCAAAGAACGTCTGCATGATCCGGTATTTCCCTTCAAGAATTTCGGCCACATCGCCAGTAGTCGTATTCTCGTTTTCATAGGGAATATCCATCACGCCCAGATGCAGTTTCACGTCAGCCCCCACAAATCGCCGTACTGCTGCGCAATTGCCAGATACCACCGACCATACGGGTCTTTGAGTTGTTGCAGATCTGCAAGAGAGAGGTTTTTCAGTGCATCACTGACAACCCGCGTCTGACTGGTTGATTCGTCGGAAGAGGCGCTGATAACGCCAGCAGTAAAATTGTTGATACCCAGTTTTTCGCGTACCGGACCGAAAGCGACTTCAGGACCGAAGTTAAGCAGAAAGGAGGCCGCGAGGTTATAAACAGCCTGCGAATACAGAACCGGGCTGATACAGGCGATCTGCCGGTTCACCCAGTCCAGGGACATTGACCAGGAGAGACTAACGGCCGGATCGTCATCGGCTAACGCGTCGGCATTAACTCCCATCGTATTACGGATAAACAGGATAAATCCGGCCAGTTCAGGCATGACACACCCCGCTTATTTTTTCTTTTTAGTTCCCGTGTTAACCGCCAGTGTTTCATCAACAAACGCTGTTTCGTCACGGTCATCGGTGGCATTCAGTCGCTGCTCTGCACTGACTTCCAGCTCACCGAGATAGCCGTTTTCCTGCTCAGTGAGTGCGTTATTTGTTGCCAGTACGGAAGCCTGACGGCGATCGTGCGCTGCACGGTTCAGGTGACCATCGTTATCCCGCATGGCCTTTTCGATAACCTTCGACGACACCGGCTTATCAATGCTGTAACACAACCCGATATAAATACGGTTCTGGTCGATTTTTGTCGCATCAATCAGACCATAATCGGCGTGCTGCTGAATAATAAGGTCGATTTCGGCGCGGGTACCGTCAATGACAACGGCCTGAGAGCCTGCATTAATCGGGTGATAAACAAGACGTCCCGTCTCCGGCTTGCGCCAGGCGAAATCGTGGCGCTGTTTGGTGGTGTTGGCGATGTACAGTTTCATGTTTACTCCTGGGTAAAAAATCCCCGCGCACCCTCCGGCACGCAGGGAAATCAGCGAGGGAAAATTAATCGCTGTACTTCATCGAAATGATAGTCAGCGCTTCAGGGCGAAGTACCCAGCCAGAGGTGGAACGCAGTTCGGAAAGCACATCGATCGCCCCGCCCGCAATCGGGGTGGGAATTTCACGCGGTGCCGCCATGTCGCACAGCATCAGTGATGTGGCTTCCAGTGACGGACTCAGTCTGGCGAATTCGTTGGTGTTGATTTTCGCGTTAACCTCAGGGCGCTCGACCTCCGGCATGGCGATGACGATCGCATCCGTTCCGTTTGCCCCGGCACCAATCAGCGTATCGTCATAACCCCATTCAATTTCACAATCAGCATCATCCCCCACACCATTAACGGTGCCTTTCACCGTGGAAGTACCACCGCCCGGACGCTGGTAACTGGTCAACTGAACGATCTGCTGCATTTCCATGGTACCCAGCGTGCGCTGAGGTCCGAGGATAACCATGCGTGACGCCCGGCCCATTTGCATAGTTCGGGTGCGGATCGCCTGAATCTGCGCCAGCAGGAATACCGCCATTTCGCCATGATCGTAAGTAAGTACGGTAGTGTTCCCGCGGCTGTCGGCCGGCAGGCTGATAGTGGTCGCACCGTTGGTGTTCAGTACCCCCTCACCGCCCGCCGGGTTCATTCCATAGAGCAGCGCGTTACGCATTTGCTGAAAAATCGCCTGCCGGGTACCGAGTCGCTGGGCTTCCGGAAGCGCAATCCCCCAGTTCCCCGCTGCGGCCATATCGTGATGATCGTAAATGGCGCGGGCACGGAACATATATGTCGGCGTGCTGACCATTCGCGCCTCCAGTGCCACAGAGGGTAACTGGTTGGCGTTACCTGACTGGCTTGAGGTGACCTGAGTGCGAATATCCAGGCGTTTCATATAAACGTACTGGTCGCCGTCTGCCAGGCGAACCAGCGGGTTACCGCTTGCCATGACAGAAAACGCACCAGATGCCTGCTGATATGACAGGATCATTTCCGGCATGATGTACGACGGATTTACAATTTGATAAGCGGGTGTAATAGCTGGCATCTCTTAGCCTCTCCTGATTACAGCAGAATTACCGCAGCGTTTCCGCTGTCGTTCCAGGTAGCAAAACCCGTTGCCGAATCGTAAGAAACGGTTTTGCTGTTACCCATCTGCATTTCGATGATTTTTACCGGAAGGGCAACGTCTTGCACTTTTGCCGCGCCTACCGTTCCCTGAGTGGTTGCATTGCCCGCAGGCACTGAAACCGGGGTAAAGGTGAATGTGGTTGCCGTAGGAACACTGAGCACCTGAACAATGCCGTTATATGCAGCAGGAGCCACGCCCGTAATATCCACATAAACGCCCACTTTCAGGCCGTGCGCGCTGGCAGTCGTCGCGGTCGCAAATCCCGCTAAATTTGCGGTAGGCGCAGTCCAGGTAATAGCGGTTGTAGCCACATCTGCCGCCGCAGTGCTGAACACATCCAGACAATCCTCCGCAAAATTCCACACCAGCGGCTGATTAACAGAAATCCCCGCGCTGGCCAGAGAGATCACGGCATCAGAGGCTTTGACCGGAACACGCATTCCTGAGCCCAGGCGATAAAACGACACGCTCATATTGCTGAGGAGAAGCGGTACCGGGGATTGCGGCGTGGTCAGGCCGTTGTGTGCCTGGTTGAACACGGAAAAGCCCACCAGTTGTGAAAGGCTGGCTGCGCGTTTGATAATGCTGCCACGTGGTGCAGAAGAGGCGCCCGGTACAAGTTCGTTAACCGGCAGTCCGCCCCACAAAGGTTTTATTTCATCACTGGCAAGGGTACCGGATGCCAGCGCATAACGTGCCGCCGGATCGTCCAGCGCCACGCCCTGGATAAGACCATCAGATTTCGCGTAGAACGTGCCGCGCGCGTTAGTGGTCTGCATTGGATTAACTGACAATGCACTCGCCATGTTTATTGTTCTCCGGTTGATTACTGTTTGATGCCAGCGACTTTGCGGCTGACGGCCTGGAACGGTGCCCATGTTGCGGACGGATCGCCGATAAAGGTACTGATACGGCGTCCGGTGGCGTCGGTGCGGATGACTTCACGTAACCCGGCACCGGGCTCCAGACTGGATGCCGCTGATGCCTGCGCATCGGCATAGATTTTTTTCTCCGCAATACTCAGGAGCTGGCTGTCTGCGATGGCATGCAGATCCACTTCTTTATAGTCTGAAGAATATTTTTGCAGGCGAGTCATGATGCGGCGGCGGTATGGCATAGCGCGTTCTCCCGCCATCGGCTGCGGCGCGCGCTCACCAAATGAAGCAAACACGCTGTCGGCCTTACACTGGGTATCAGCGATTTCATTGCGCTCTTCATCGCTGAGTTCCTGCGGTACACGACTTTTCATTTCTTCCATGTCTGCGCGGATTTTTTCCAGTTCGGCATCCGCTTTGGCTTTTTCTTCTGCCTCCGCGTCCGCTTTGGCCTTTGTTTCGGCGTCAGCCTTCGCCTTTTCTTCCTCTTCCTTGAGACGGGCGGCATCTTCATCAGCTTTCGCCTTTTCTGCTGCTTCAGCATCTGCTTTTGCTTTTTCCTCGGCGTCGGCCTTTGCGCGGGCTTCGCGAGCGTCCAGCGCCTGGTTAATGAGTGCTAATACTTTTTCTTCATCCATTTTCTGGACCTCGTTCAAAAGTGTGTCGGATTTAACTCCCGTCGGTTCCCCCAGCTTGTCCCAGACGCCCTGCTCACAAATAGCCAGGTGGTCCAGTAAAACAGGGGTCCCCTCCAGCAGCAGCGGCTCGCCGTCGACGTTGATCAGAACGTCATCGCCGCCCGTCACCGTGGGGGATGTACTCATTTGCCGCGTTGAAAGAATCGTGGCGGCGTCAGTGTCGTAGATGCGGGCCATTCCCCACACCTCATCACCCTGGATCCAGGCAAATGCAATCGCACCGATAGTCCTCGCGGCGTACTCCTCGCTGTTCAGCGTGTTTTTCTCCGGGTGCAGCCAGATCACCGGCAGGCCAGAGCACCGGGCGAGGAAATCATCAGTGAGGTAATTCTCGGGAGAACGGTAAGCGTATTGCCTGAACTTAGAACGCCAGGTAACACCCGTTCCGGTGATACGCAGCGCCCACAGGTACATATTTCTGAAAAACTGCGGGGATGTGAGTTGCCCGTCGGCAATAAGCCCGGCAACGTCCTTTTCATTGAGTGGTTCGGCATCAAGCATTGCCACCATGCCGGGATGCAACGGTTCCGGCAGTTCATCCGGAGAAAACCAGCCACAGGCCTGATTTTCATCGTTCAGTACCGCGTCGAATTGCTCAGCATCATCAGCGAGGTAGGTAACATAGCCATCAATCAGGGTATGAGGCGTCAGCGGTGCGGAATAATCAAACCCGCATTCTTCCAGCACTTCACGCTTTGCCGCGGCTTCAGGCGTCTCCCCCTCTTCGAGTTTTCCGCCCGGTACCGCCCACGAACCATCATCCCCACGCTTAACCAGAAATATTTTCCCGCCAGACTTAAACAGGATCCCGGCAGCGTAGGTGTTCACTTATCCTCCGTTTCTGAAGCCTTCAAAATTTGCTGTTCGGCGACCGACTGACATATTCCCCTCAGTAAATTTTCGCCATTTCTCGGTTTTCATTTCATCCGGCAGACTGCGCACGTTGTAGATATATGTCAGGTAACAACGACAAAATACCTCTTCGCCCGGTTGAGTGATTTCATCGAGATAGCCAGCCGGCCCCGCCTTCATAAATCCTTTCTTCAACGCCCAGTTACCGCGTATCGCATAGGTTTTCAGGTCGCGGTCTTTGTGTGGTTCCCGATAGTCATAATGGGGCTGGCGCCAGTGGCTGTGCCACACCGCCGCAATCGCCCCGCCATCGGTCGCAATGATGTTATCGATATTGGCAATCAGCTTATGTGTCTGGTCCACCATCACGCGGCGCCGTTCAAAATCAATCTGCCGCGCTGATTTGGCGATATGCTGGCTTGTGGCAACCACGCCAGAACGCGATGAAGCGGATAAACCGGGACTTATCGATGTAATGGGAGGAATGCTGGTTGCCCAGCCACTGAAACGCTGAATTGTCCGGTCAACAGCCTGTGTACGGTTCAGCTTTATCAGGTCGGCAGAAGCCATAATCCGCCTGTCCAGCTCTGCCCGCAGTTTTGGTTCAAGATAATTCAGTGTGAAACGGCTGACGCCAGGATGACGCTTAAGCGCCCTCTCCCGGCCAACTTCCAGATCGTAAGCAGCAGTCAGACGCCGGGACACATATCTGTAAAAATCATCGCCGCCGATTTTATCCTCAGTGGCATTACGCAGGCGCTCAGTCCACATAATCAGACTTTCTTCACTGCTGTAACCATGTTCCAGAAAGAATTTAATCGCGTCACGCAGCTCTTTCAGAAAGGAGTTCATCAAAATTCCCCTCACCAGGCGGTGTTACATCCGGCGGATTTTGTTCAAGCTGCTCGTAATCCAGTTCCAGACGATCCGCAAACAGGTTTTCGTTCATATTGGCGTTCTCACAGGCCCATTTAATGAGTGTCGCCCTGTTTTGCGGGTCTTTGGTGAGTTGTGGCAACAGCACAGTCAACATCTCAGTAATCGCCTTAAAGCGTGTTTCATCGACTTTAACTTTTTCGCTTTCAGGCTCTTTCAGCGATGACGGCCAGACGTAATCAAAGTTGTTCACCCAGGAACTGAAAGCCGCCTCCCAACTGATGCTTTTGTATTCCGGCAAATCGTTTTTCAGCGCCTCGAAAAACTCAGGCGACCACGCCCGGTACTGAACGATGCGAACAAAAAAATCATACAGCGGCTGTAAATCTTTGCGCACATCGTCGATATACTGGGCAACCGCTTTTGCATCCTCGGTACCTTCGCCAAATCCGCGCGTAAACGTCTCGCTGTTGAGCAGAATCGCGGGCATGTCTGCCGCCGTCGCAATATTCGCCAGAATGTGATTACGGGCGGTATCAAGCGGTTTTTCCAGGTTCTGCATGTCGAGAGATTCAATTTTGTCGTGTTCCCCCACCTGCAATACATCACCATTGCCACCGCGTTTCAGCATCCAGCGCTTAATGCCGGACATTTTCTGCATCATGTTATTGACGATAGAGCTGGCCTGTTTGATGAACGCCACCAGCAGTCCGGCTTTAATCGTCACCATGTCGTCAGCGCGCATGGACTGAATAAATGATTTCAGCGGATACAGCGCGCGCTGATAAACGCTGCGCCCGGCAAAGCCGAATGATGATGGCGTGTAGGCCAGATAAATCGGATCCTCGTTCATCATCACACAGCACCGGCTATGGTGATATGGCTTACTGGCGACTGTTACATTCCCGACCTTTTGAAAGTCAGCGGAATTTGGATCCTGATTCATCACAATTGAGCCAGCAGTATTCATCGGGTCCAGCACGTTAAAAGTGATGGACTTTTTATACAGCGACTCAAACTCAGCAGCTTCGTTCGTTGGCTCTCCGTCGACAAGCATCACCACAGCGCCAACACCGTAAATTCGGGACTGGCGCGCTGTATTGGCAATGATGCGATCGGCTTTAATCGCTTTCCACTCGCGCTCGAAAGCTTCACGCAGGCGCCTTTCAGGTCCACGAGTAACATGTACAGTTCGCGGTTCCGACATCGCCAGTTTTATCGGGCGGTCGACCATCTTTCCGCCCAGCGGATGAAACAAATAAATCAGCTTGCAGAGCTCATAACCCGCCTGCGCGCCGGGTTCAATGCTCCCGCCCTCCAGAATCTTGCTGAGGACGCCAGCATTGCTGCCCATGCAAATATCGTCGTCGTCCTGCATCAGAACCCCTCTCCGTTACCAAGACCAAGCGCGACGCCGTAGTTAAAGCAGTCAAACAGATCGTCGTCCTGGTTTTCTTCACCAATGATGAACTGGAGTACCTGCGTCAGAAGATGGTTTTTCTTCGACTGTTTGTACTCAACGATTTTGTCAAAGGCGTATTTAGAAATGCGTACCTTCCCGGACGCCACATAACCAGAAATGTTGATGGCGCGGGATTCTTTGGGAAGTGACGTTAACTCACTGTCGACAGGGTGGACGTTCCAGCCCTCGTTAGCGCCCTGCTGTAACAGGGTGATGCCGGTTGCCTTATCCTCAATAAACAGGCCTGTGGGCCCCATACGGGCGCGGCAGATTTCGCTAAGGTGTTTAGCTTTACCTTCCCACTGCGGCACAACGTCTTTCAGGAAATACCCGTCAATCTGGATAATGTCCCAGTCCAGAATGATAAGGTGTGGCGACGGCAGGTTATCCAGCGCAAACCAGATACACGCGGATCCGTCGTTCTGGAGTTTTCCCTTTTGCGCACAGTCAACGACACCATAAACCGTATCGCAGGAAAACGGATAATCAACAGGCGCGCCGTTCTCCAGCAACCAGTCGAGCTTGAAAAAGTTCTGCCCGCGCCAGTCCACGAATTCAGCGTTGTATTCCTGCTGAACCACCAGCGGAGGGCGACCATCGATAATTCGGGCCAGCGCCGCCGGATTAATTGTCGGGTTAGCCGCAGTCGGCGCATGATGTTCCTCCCAGCCCATCGATTTATCATTACAGGCCTGATAGAAAAAATTCTCGTCATCAACGCCTTTCGGCGTACCGGCCATCACCGCATCGCCGTCAAAGTCGAGCAGCGTCGGCTCAATGGCCTGTTCCCAGATATCCCTCATGCCCTTTTTGACGAGACTGCCCTCATCAATAATGACTTTGTGATATTTACGGGAACGCCCGGCATCGGGGTTATCCAGCGTCCAGAACTCAACCAGACCGCCGCCAATCAGTTCAATAATCGAATCGGTCTTACTGGAACTAATCGTGATCGGCTTTAACAGATCACGGATGGTCTTAAACGACGGCAGCAGGATTTTATAGGACGGCGCAAACCAGCCTACGCGCATCTGCCGCGCCGCCCAGTTACCGCCCGCCTGTTCAAGCATGGTGGTTTTACCGAAGCGGCGACCAGCGCGGATAACTTTTCGCTTAGCCGGAGAACGATAAATTTTCTTCTGCCCTGCATGGAACGGCAGGAACTCTATAACATGTTCAGTCGCCATCAGGGGAATTCACCAGTTTAATGACCACTGTCGGCTCGTCGTCTTTGCCCTTGCCTTTACGCTTAAGCTCAACTTCCTGTTCCAGACGTTCAGCTTCGGCGGTGCGTTTTCGGATTTCCAGATCCAGCAGCCGTTGCGCCAGTTCGGATTCAGCCAGCCCCAGGCGCCGCATAATCGCTTCAAACATTTTTTCGCGACTGATGGTCGATATCTCGATACCGCCCTTCACCAGTTTCGTACCGGAATAAGCAAGGCGGGCTATCGGGGACAGTTTGGTGGTATCAGCGAAATGAGGTCGTCCTACACCATCACCATTACATCGGGGACAATCAGGGTTAGGCTCGCGGTTGTGGTTGTAGCCGTATCCACCAGCATCGTCCGGTTCTTTCGCGCCCTCTTTTCCTGCGACTTTTTCCTTTTGCTCTGTGAACTCGACCACATCACGCCACTGATAGTGATAGCCAAATCCCCAGCAGTAACGACAACACCCCCGGCGATATTGAGAAATTTCGTTAGCGTCGAATGTGGCGAGTTGCCACATCTTTTCGAGTACTTCATCTGCACTCGCCAAAGTGCGCACAAGTGAATCTCTTTGCTGCTGCGCAATTGCCTGCGCAACGTGAGGTACTGTGAGGAGCTGTCTTCCGTAACTTGCATCACTGTAACCAGCGCGTTCGGCTGCGGCTGTTGCGTTCTGGTCTATGAGGTATTCAGCGACAAAGCGTTTTTGTTGGGGAGTGAGTTCACTATTAAGAAGTTTTTCTGCGCTTTTTTTTGCCTGCGCAGTGCGCATTTTTTTCTGCGCATTTTTTTGCGCACTTTGCGCAGTCGGTTTCTTGATGTAACGGCGGGCTGTAGCGTAATTCAGTCCCTGCGCTTCACACCAGTCTTTTGGGGATATACCGGATTTAGCATGCTCGGCGAGGAACTGGTGTTGCAGTGCTCCCCAGTCCGGTTTTGCCATGATTATGTTCCCTGTGATTAACCATTATCGCAGCCCCTCACTGAAGGGCTGCTGTAATGCCTGATCTCACCTACTGCGTAACCGGATTATCATCATCACTACCGAGAATATCGGTCAATGCGGTATCTACAGCGGCGTCAATCTGCTGATCCAGAGTAGATTTAATCTGCGTTTTAACCGTGGTGGTTACCGTGTCTGATTTGAGGGCGTTTTTCACCATGTCGTCGGTGACGATATCTTTCATATCCGGCATTTCTCTTTGCTCCGTATGGACGAGGCTTTTCAGCCACTGGGTTATTTTCATGAGGTGTACCAGTTTTTAGCGTCTGGTTACGCTGCGTTGATACATGAGGTCTTTTTCTTCAGTACCATGGTATGCGACATATGTCCGTATATCCCCTTATAAGACATTTTGTGCTCTTTATGACACCCTGCAGGCCAGTTCCGTTTTCCCTCCTGCGGGGAATTTTTTTTATTTGCACTGCGTCCGGATGTACTCCTGCAAATACTTCAGTTTTTCCTGGTCGCTGATGATCCCGGCGCGGATATCGAGAACGTTTTGTCCAGCACCTGGAGAGAGTTCGACGGTGGCAGCATTGCCCACGCGGCTGGTGCTGGCGGTTTCGGTGCTGGCTGGCACTGTACAACGTCCTTCGACGCGCACCCGGCCACCAGCAGCAAGGCGGCGCTGCAAATCAGCATTCCTGGTCTGTGCATCGGCTAATTCCTTTGTATATCTGGCATCAAGGGCGGCAACGTCACGCTGGCGCGTTTGCATATCACTGATAGTCTCGTTCGCCAGATTCAGGTTGTGAGTGGCGGTGTCCCGCTGCTGCCGGAACCGTACCGCGTTACTGTGGTAATGGTCTGTTGCCCATGCCAGCGCCGCGACCACAATCAACAATGAGGCTATTACGCCCGTGCTTATGCGGTTCATTTCAGCCCCCACGTACACACCTCGCGCTCAATCTCGCGACGCGTTACCAGCCCTTTCCACTGCTTACCGCCTGCATACGTCCAGCGTTTAAGCTCGTTACAGGCTCCGGCGCGGTCGCCGGCGTTGAGTTTTTTCAGCAGGGTTGACCTGGCAAACGCGCCAGTACCAACGTTGTAAGCAAAGGAGTAGAGCGCGGCTCTTTCGCTGTTCGGGATACTGACCTTAATCAGTGGATCTACGCGAGCAGCCACCAGCGCAAGGTCTTTATTCAGTAGCGCATCACATTCCGCATCGGTGTAGCGTTTGCCGGGGATAATGTCTTTTCCCGTATGCCCATCACATACGGTAAGTACGCCCACCACGTCACGATAAGGTTCGTGGCGCCTGCCTTCCAGACCGTCATGACCGCCAAGCAGCGCTGCCGCTATCACTATTGCACTCGCGCCACCAGCCAGAAGGGCTTTAACTTTCGTCCTTAGCGCCATCGTTTCCCTCCGGTTCTTCTGCGGTGAGTACCAGCGATTTCAGCGAACTGTCCGGCCTGCTGGCCAGTTGCTCCAGTATCTGATTACGCTTCTCCATCGCTGCCACCTGGTCTTTCTGCGCCTGCGCGGATTGCTGTTTGTAGTGGCGATTAACCAGAAACGTTCCGATACCGAGGATGATGCCAATCAACGCGCCGTAGTCATTCAGCGTCCATTGAGCAAACAGTCCACTGATAAACGCCCACAGGTAGGCCAGCCATGTCGTATGTTTATCCATTGTCATAACTTCCCCTGTCCGGGAAATGGACTACCCGGATGTCGGGTAAGTGGAAAAAGAAAAGGCCGCGCAATAGCGCAGCCTGTGAATATGAGCCAGATAGCGTCTGGCGGCGTATACCCTGTATTTGATACTGTTAAATCGCCAAAAATAATCCCATCAGACAAGAGAATGCATAAATGGATAAATTCGATCGCCCCAGGCAACGCCTCTTTCTTCAGGGTTTATACGATGCCTATCCTGAAGAATTAACAAATGAACAACTCGAAGAACTTTTATCGTCTTTTCCCGATGAAAAAGTCACTACAGCAAACCTTCTGTATCTGGAAAAGCATGGGCTTATATTTAGCGGATTACAAGAAGGCGCTGTTGGATATCACCTGGTGAACCGTCCGGCGATAACCCATAAAGGCATTGACTTTATCCGCGATGACGGTGGGCTTGGAGCGATCCTCAATGTTCAGACAGTTAAATTTCATGACAGTACTATCACCGCCCTGGAAGATATCATTCGTGTTGCAAATCTTCCTGATGAGAAAAAATCCGGGCTGATTTCAAAACTTCGAGAGCTTCCGTCAGATGCCATAAAACATTTGACCCTTCAATTACTGACGAAGGGGGTTCTGAATTTGCCGGCAGCACTTCCGATAATTGAAAAATTCCTCCGCTCGGTGTGAATTCTTTGTCGGAGCGGATCATAGAGAATCGCCCCCATCCAATTAGTGGACCAAGGAAAAACCAGAAATCATGCTGAGCCTCAGTGCTAATGAAAAAACCATTAGGGTGAAAGTGGCATGCGTAAATTTTCATGTATTCCCCCCAGAAAAGTAAAAGCCCAAGGCGTTAACCTCGGGCTTGAATTTGTTTGGTCGACGATTGAAGCTATGGCGACGATATCAGATTTACATAAAATATAGCCGTTTTAATCCAGTTTTGCAATCACCACGTCGCCAGTGTCTCAACCAGCCGGTCACGTTTGATGATTATCCACCCCATCTGGCGAAGGTCACTTAATATGCTCGATACTTTGCCGATAAATACGTCGTCAGGCAGAGGTTGGGTATCAACAGTACCGTCAGGGGACACCGTTACAATGAAACGCCGTTCTTTCGGAAATGGAATCGCGGGATGGGACTGACGTGCTGAAACAGGTTGCTTCTGGTTGAAATAGCAATCCTCCAGCTTCTCGAATACTTCCCATGCCTGATCGGTTTCGAGCATTTTAGCGTGGCGGGCAGCGCCGCGTTCTGTCCAGAGGATTAGGGAACGGGCATTTTTACCAACTAACCCGATTGTTTCGGGTCTGTTCTTGAACTCGCGTAATTCGCTTTTTTCAATTTTAAAGAAATGCTTTCCTACAACGAATCGCGTGGTGTTGTTCAGAAAGTTATCAGAAATGTTTTTGATTTTTGTGCCGTATAACTGCGCCAAAAGTTCGGTAGTAATAACGGGAATTTGGTTATGGATAATCGGGGAAAGAGTTTCGACAGAGATTTGAGTGGTCATAATGACGCCCTCCGGTGATTGTTTTGTTTATCACCACCGCCGACGCCAATCGGATTGGGTGGTGAGACGTACAGGGTTGGCGTAACCGGATCACCGACCGGCGAGCCTTTCGGCTCCCCCATACGCCCCACCATAATTCAGATGCGCGTATACAAACGACAACAAAAAACACGCTCGCGGCGTGTCTCTGTCGCGGTGAAATTCCGGGACGCCAATCCCGACGCCAGATTTTGCTGGCGTACTGGGAATATAGCCCCGGATAACTCTTTGTGTCAATTAAGTGCGTATAGGTTGAAAGCCACCTGTTCCGAACGCGAATCCGATACACTCAAAAGAGACGCCTGATCAAGACGCAGAAATATCGTGCGCATGGTCAGCCAGTGTCTGGTGAAGGTTTCTGACCAGTTCTTTTCGCTAACGCCTACCAGGCCCGCTAAATCTTTATATTGATAAACCTCACGCCCGGCTAATTCAGATTTGACATCCTGCGCTGCAAGCCAGATAAGTTTCTTCAGCCGTTCCACTGTCTTGCCAGCCATCTTCCTCCCTGCAAGCTGCTGTCTGAACTCGCACCACGCCCAACGTGTTATTTCGACCTGGTGTTCCCAGCAGGTATTCTCACTGTAATTCCACAACAACCACGCCTTGTAGTGTTCATCGAGTGAAAGAACCGCCCGGCGCCATGAGGCAGTGGAATATTCCACAGGCTTCACCAGCGGGATAGCGCTTCCTTTCGCCAGCGACTGCTTGCCGGGGATTGGCGGGTTATTTAACGTTATCCAGCTTTCTGTTTCCTCGTCCCAGATACGCTGTTTTTTTCGGGGATAGTTTTTCGTGTCGAATTGCGCGTTCTCCAGCCAGGCCAAAAGCTGCCCTTTAGTCTCCCCGCTTAAATCGGCTGTCGCTACCATTAGCTGCTCACGTACATACTGGAGGTATTGAGTGTTCATTGAGTAAATCCTGTGAACTGATAAATACGAACAAAATTGCGCAGGATGCGGTAGTCAACCAACACCGACCCCGGACGGCGGTAAATGCGGAGGCGCTGCCAGCGCATGCGGAGTATCTCGATCAGTTCTGGTTTCATGCGGCCTCCAGCTTTTTTAGCGCACGCAGATCCGCCAGAGCCGCGAGCCTGATTTTCTTCAGCTCCTCGACCGTCCAGCGGTACGGGGTGTTATTGTTCTCGAGTGCCAGCACCGCCGCCTCACCGTAACGCTCAACCAGAGCGGTACGATATGCTTCGATGTTCCCTGATTTGTAGACGTTGCAGACATCACACTGAAGATGGATGTTGAAGCGAGTGAAGCGCAGATGCACCGCGGCGGCCGTAGTCCTGTAATGGCCTGCATGCCATGCGAACGCCGTCTTCGTTCCACAGGAGATGCAACCGAGTCCTTCTGCCAGTTCGGTTTCGCGGCAAATGTCATTTACGGCGCGCTGCGTCAAGTCAATCCAGTGTTTCAGCGGCTTAACCGCGGCTTTCCGCTGGCGCCAGGCGGCGCGTTCTTTTTTCTCAGCGGCGCGCTGAAGGGATTGCGCCTTACGTTGCGCGGTTTCGCGAGCTTTTCTGGTCTGTTCTTTGCCGACGGCGCTGGCGCACTGGTACGAGCAAACGATCTGCCCCTCGCGTATCGGGTGAAACCACTGGCGGCATTCTTTGTTTGCGCACTTACGGCGCGGTAATTTAGCCATGTTCACCCCCAGACCTTTTGGCGTAAGGATTTTGGCGTCCGCACCCGGTGTGCATATTCAGGTAATTTCGCGCTGACAGTCCAGGTAATGAAGTCAGGGTTCAGGCTCTTTTCTGTCCTTACGCCCCGCTTCTGATAATCCGATACCAGCGTGTCGGCCTGCTCGGTTGTGCAGTCGTGATGATGGAACCAGGAGTATTTCATCGCCATCACCCCGCAAAGCTCATTAGCTGGGCGGCGGCGTTCTCCGCCTCGTACTGCGTGCGGAATGTCCGTGATAAAATCCAGCGCCAGAGAACATCAAGCGCAGATTTATACAACTGCTGAAATTCGACCTCATCCATACTGGAAAAAGCGATGCTGCGGGGATGTTTGCGAAGGGTGCCGTCCGGCAGCTGGATGGCGTCATAGTGACCAGCCTCAACCGTCACCCATGCGCGGTAGGCATCGAATGATTTACACAGGCTAATCCCGTTTGTTACCCGGCGGTTTGCAATCTGTTCCAGATACTGTTCAGCCGCATCCAGTAATGCGCCCTCATTCCCGCCATATGCAGCGAGAAACTTTGCATAACCGTTTACCAGTTTGCGTTCATTGGCAGAAATGGCGCCGCCGGTGGGTTCCCAGTATTCAAACCCAAGATTAAGCAACGCGAAAAAGCGGCGATGGAATGCAGGATTCCTCACCTGACGGAACTCAGCCACCAGCACGGCACCGAGTTTGATTTTTGATTGCAGAATATCACTGGTCTCCGGCGTTGCGGGGATCAGAATTCCAGATGACTGCTTGATGAGTTGTAATTCGTGCGCCATGGTATTCTCCGTGGCGCAGAAGGTTAACGGTTGTTCAGGCCGTTGATTTCATATTATCAGAAGGTGGTGTTACCCGGTAGCCGAGACGGCGAATAAAATGCATAAAACCGTTGGGAGTAAAAACTTCTTCATCATCCAGCAAAGGACGCATAGATACCATGCCATTTACACGATAGATAAGATGCCTGCCTGATGATGGAAAGCTAAACACTACGCAGCCATCAGATCTTCTTACAATGTCATACCAGCTATCTTCTGATTTTTGCAAAGCTGAATTACTCAATTTTTGTTCTCCCTTCAGGCGATGTACAGACGCGGTTAAAAATTGTCGGCAGCAGCATCAAAGGGATACGCAAATTGCGGTATTCTGAAAAATGCGCGCCAGCATTAAGCGCAATGTTAATAAAACCAGTCGTCAGCGCTTTCCCACGTTTCCTGCAGAATGCTCTGTATACGTTTTTTATCGCCATCAGCAGCACCGACGATACTCAGACCATCCTGACTGCCTCGACGGATGGTTAAGTTGCAGTTTTCATACTGATTCTGGAGACGGGTAATTAATTCTTTTTCAAGCGCAGGAACGGCACCTTCCGGAAGCTGTTTTGTCCGGCTGATAACAAGTTCAATTTTCATAATTCCCTCTACATTTAACTACTGTATATAAACACAGTATACCTGTTAGAAAGAATATTCAAGGGGTGAATAGCACTTTTTGCAAAGGCTAGCGTGTTGTTTCATATCAGATTTTAGGCGAAAAAACCCGCCGCAGCGGGTTAGTATTTGTAGCGGTTTTCCGGGGCAAACGCGTATTCGTAGGTAAAACTGAGCGCCTCGTTGTCCTGCTTGTCTTTTGATTGTGCTGCAATATTCCAGTCAGACATTAGTCAGCAGTTCTCCCACGCCAGCGTTTATTACTCTCAGAGATTCGATCTGTATCAACGGATTCAACCTCCCCTTCAGAAAATCTAATGGCATTTGCTTTATTTAGTGCCGCCCTAGCATCTTCTTCGGCCTTACTGAAATGCACCTTCTTTTTTCCCCTGAAACTGCCAACGCGAATTTTGGAGGAGGTCTGCGACTTGTACCTGCTAATCCGTAACTGTGCCGCTAAATGTGCTTTTGCCTCTGTCCGGTTCGCAGGCTTCTTCTTGACTAATTCAAGGTCTAATTGGTACTGCTGCTTAGCATTTAGCTTCTTCGGCTTCATGGTGTCACCCTCAAACAAAGTCCGTTTATCATAGAATAAAAGGCCCCTAAGAGCCTTGATTAATGTTTATGCTAACCTCTCCCTCTTGGCGCCCATCACTTCACCTCCTGCGGCGGCTCCGGTAGCGGCATACAGTGTGATGGTTTCCACGACGCCCCAGGAATTAGCCATCCATCATTAGTGTCAGGATGCCCCGGAATGTAAGTCGCCCATTTCATTCGCCAGTCACCTTTCCTGTCAAACTCTCTGGCAACAAGAACGCCCGTTTTGCCATCCGGTATTCGCTCACTACAGCTTATCCAGCCATCCGGAGTTACCGGAGAGTTGCCTGCCAGCGCTTCTTGCGGTCGTTCAAGCTTCACGTATTCCTGAACGCAAGTTCCCGGCACCTCCAAAAATCCATTGGTTACCTGCGTGCGCCTGGAATTTGCAGGACGTGTCAGGCATAACCAACTCATGAACCACTTCGCCTGTTTCAACAAAGTAGTAGTTGCTGTCTGTAACGTTGTTGATGAAGAATGCCTCACGCTCGCGCCATGACATCTCACCGAGAATACGCTGCACCTTTTTGGTGATTGGTCGGTAATCAGGTTCTATGCCAGCCAGTTTTGCCGCCGCGTAGTTGTGGTGGCCATCCATCAGGATGGTGTATTGCTGCCCACGCAGAACTATCGGGTAAACAGATACGATAAAACGCTTAAATCTTGCCGCTCTGTCGTTTACCTTTGCCTTGTCGAGGTAGCGCTGACTGCTGATAAGCGGACCTTTGATGTAGCTCATTGGGCTCCCCCCTTGTTGATGCTCATTTTGGATGCTCCATAAACCTGCATTACCTGGCTTTTCTCCAGTGCCGGTAGCGCTGAAAATCCGGTTGTCTTGTTGCAGCTATAACGCTTCAGGTCATAATCAATTACTGCCCGCTGGTCACGAAAAACGCCGCACCGCCCGTGGCGGATGAAACCTCCGCGCACTAACGCGATCTGCAGATATTTCTCCGCCGTGGTTCTGTGCACGCCGAAAATCGCAACGACGTCGTTCGTCGTGATGCGCCCCTGCTCTTTCACCAGACCGATAATCCGCTCAAGAATAATCATCCGCTCTCTGTGTGTTTTTGGTCGGGCCATTTTTAACCCCTTATTTCACGATCCGGAGGTGGCTAACGTTTTTCCGGTAGCTTCCCCAGTCAAAATTCACCCACATCCCTCCGTCCATCTGGAGGCGATCGATAACCCTCGCGCCCAGTGAATCCAACAGCCCCTCGTGGTTAAGATTCGTCAGAACGCCAACAGGTCGCATCGATGAGAGACGGCGATCGATAACCTGATTGAGAATGACCTTCTCACCACTGCTCCCGCGCTGAATACCGACTTCATCCAGTACCAGAAGGTCAACTTTGCAAAGGTCATCAAGCAGGGACGCTTCTGATTGCCCACCGTCGTAGCACTCACGAACCCTGAGCATCAGGTCAGGAATGGTTACCACCAGAACGCTATGACCGCCGGCCAGCAGATGATTTCCGATTGCCGCCGCAAGATGGTTTTTCCCGGTTCCCGGACCACCGCTGAACACAAAGCTCGCAAATCCACTACCGAAGTTCTGGGCATAACTTTTTGCCATCGTGTACGCTTTTCGCTGCCCCTCCCCGCTTACTTCGTAGTTGGCAAACGTACAGCTACGATGGAGATCCTGAATGCCAGATCGCCCGAAAATCTTCTCGGTGCGGGATTTCTGATTCATCC
The DNA here is from genome assembly GCF_046548235.1 of Salmonella sp. SAL4457. NCBI lineage: Bacteria > Pseudomonadati > Pseudomonadota > Gammaproteobacteria > Enterobacterales > Enterobacteriaceae > Salmonella > Salmonella sp. SAL4457. Next base: position 209,830 of record NZ_JBGDZO010000001.1, on the reverse strand, counting down.
TGTCAAGCTCTTCACTGCGTTTACGCCCTTCGGCTTCCTGCCATGCCCGCCACTCATCAGCAGTCGAGAATTTCGGCTGCACACTGGCTGGGATAATTCTTTTCAGGCGATCAAGCGCACCGCCAGTACCGATTACGTTTTTCATCGTTACCCCCTGAATCCGGTAGGGATCGAATTATCAGGTTGAGATATTTCGTTTACGTCACGACGCTTTTTGCTCGCAGTTCCCTCAGGAACAAGTAGCCCCCTCCACTCATTTTCCATGGTCAGTTTCACCACGAACTCAGGGCTATGCCCCTGCGTCCTGTATGCTGCGAGTTTATTAATCGAGCCGTTGGCCCCTTGCAGGGTTTTAATTGGCTTACCAAGTTGTTTGCGATAACCCACCCACTCCGCCCAAAGAGTCGGGGATAGCCATTCCGGTAATTCAATCGAAAGCGGATTAAAATTATTTCTATCTCCCCCCGTGGGGGATTTAGGGGGATCTTTTAATTCTTTTAGATCTTTATTCTTATTCTTATCTTTATTAGTTGAGTTTCCGTTAGCATTCCGCTCTAACGAACTTTCAACGAGCGTTGAACACACGTTGCTTTCTCGTTCAACTTTCATTGTTTTATTGGCTTTTCTCTTTGCTACTGAGGCCTTTCCTGCGGCAGAACGTTGTTCCAGCTTCGCATGAACAGATGCCAAATCCTGTTCAATACGTTCATGTATCCATTCTTCACCATTGTCGATAAAAAACTCACTTAACGACTCTTCAACGGAAATCCAACGCTCGTTATCAAGTCGTGCAATTTTTGCTAAACGACTTTTCGGAATAGCTCTCCCCGTTTGCCAGTAGTTAAACATCAACAGCAAATAAGCCCCATGCTCCTCTGTAGACAGATGCATGGTATCTGCCAGATAATCAGCTATGTACAATTGCATGTAAGGTAAAGCAGCCATAAAATACCTACAGACCATGGAGTTAAAATGAACAAATTCATAGCAACACCGCACAGACCTGAAATTTCTGTCAGATACGATGAGCATGACAATTCGCTTACAATTTCTATCAATCACTGCCCTGGTGTTAATTCGGAAGAATTGAATATCTGCCGAGAAATTGAGATGCACGTAGGGGAAGTTCCTCGCCTGATCGACGCCCTCACTAAGGCATACGAATGCGCTACTGGAGAGAAGCCTTAAGCCACATGGTGAACTTTGCATAGATACCCCTGAATTTAATACGTTGGAGAGTTCGTCTTTTCTGCGTATTTAAAGACAATATCAACGCACTGAAAGACGCATTTCTGGCAGATAGAAACGCCAGCCACTTCAACATTCGTCTTTCCGCAAAAAGAGCATTTGTGGGTTGGCTGGATGTTTACCTCGATACTGGTTACTGACATAATTTCCCCGCAATGAATTCGCAATGAATTGCACCAGAAAGCCGTTGGTGACCCCTCACCGCGGCTTTCGCCTTTTTGGTTGCTGCCATTTTCAGTCCCACCCCAGCGCATCCGGCCTGGCTCGTTCAGCCTTTAGCCCGGCATCAGCGAGAATCTCTACGGCTGTGAGATAGTTTCTGGATACCAGTACCGCCTCAGGTGGCGCGGCCTGAATCCCAAGAAAAGCCAGCTCTTTCGCCATGTTGCAGAAATATCCCTCAGCTTTACGCCTGCTGACTGTCGACTCGCTGATGCCCATATGCTCGGCGTATGATTTCTGCCCTACTGATGCAAGTCGGTTGAGCAGGACACTCTCTATCTCAATCGGGTTGATTTCTGGTGGGTCTAACTTTCGTGCAATTGCGTTCTCCATGGGTAAATATCCTCTATGGTTATTTGGCTGATGCCTCTTGGCTTGGTAAGCCATCGGTTGGGTTTGGGTAGATATCAGGGCGCAGTTCGTGAGGTGTGATGCCCGTTATCTTGAAAATCGGTAATACGCGGCCTGGTGGGACAGCACCGTTGTAACGTGTCTTCCAGCGGCTTACCGACATGGGTTTAATACCCAGTAAGGCTGCAAGATTGCTGGCATTACCTGCTTTTTTGATGGCTTTCTCTAATCCGTTCATGATGGTCTCCAAAAGATACACGAACAAATTAAGCCTTAGACTTAAAATTAAATCAAGTCCCAGGCGAATTTTATTTTATAAGCAAAAGGCTTATTCTTCTGACATGACAGCGAAAAAATTACTTAACCCGATTCTTGTAGAGCGCCTGACAGAGTTAACGCGCCGCGGGATGACAAAATCTGATATGGCCAGGGTTGCGGGAATAACGCCGCAGTCCGTTAATGGCTGGTTCAAGAAAGGTGCCATGAGCAAGGAGTCAGCGCTCGCTGTAGCGGATGCTGCTGGTGTATCAGTACCATGGCTATTAGGTGAAGAGGTTAGCGAGCAGAATGGATTAAAGCCAGACGAGCAGCGATTGCTTGAGCTATATCGTCAGCTACCAGAGGAGGAGCAGCAGAACATGATGCGGATTTTCTCACTGCGCTTGAAAGAGTTGGACGAGTTGTATGCGAAGTACATGAACCGCCGGATTAAGACAGATCAGTAATATAATCAAAAAATTAAATTCTTGCTCATGAGAAAAAACAACCACCAAACAAATCACCCGCAAGTTAAAAGGCTCAATGAAATTGTTGAGCAGAAAGGCCTTACCAAAGCAGAGATTTCACGAATATGCAACGTAAGTAAACAAGCAGTCAATGCTTGGTTCGCTCGCGGAACAATAGGGAAGCCATCTGCGATTAAGCTTTCTGAGGCTTTAGGCGTGAGCTTAGCTTGGGTACTTGGGCAAGATGTAGCCTTAGAAAGCGATTTATCCGTTACAGATAAACAAATGTTACACCTTTTCCGCCAGTTACCTGATGAGGATCAGCAAGACATCATGCAAGTAATTTCATTGCGCTTAAAAAGGCTCGATGAGATTTATGAAAAATACATGCTCAGACGCAATAAAGACGATAACTCATCCAATCTGTAACCCTCCGCTATCACCAGCAATCAATACCGGCTTATGCCGGTTTTTTATTGAAAACCCGCAACACACACTTCCTCGATGTCCGCATTACCAATATTAAGCCATAAACTTAATTTTTAACTTCGCCTTAGACTTGACATTAATTAAGTCTCAGGCTTAATATAATTCCATAGCAACAACGAACCACCCAGGCAGGACGCCCACGAAGTAGCCGTCCGGGGCATACGAAGACCGGAATGAGGTGGAAAAGTTAACGCGCAGAAGGTTTAAAACGTTCCGCTGGCCGGCGATAAGGCAAACGAGGGTGAGAATGATTGATTTCGCACGTAAACCAGCTCGACAGCAGGCCGTCCCGCTCAACCGGATTGAGGTTTTAATCCGCCGCCTCTGCTACCTGCTGGCGCAGAAAGGAGATCCGGATGCTTAAACAAAAGACATGCGCTTACCACCTGTGTGGAAAGCCGATTGAGCAAGGCAAAGAAGTAAAAAACGAGCTGATGCTGATTCGCGGCGCGCAGCTGACACATGAAGAGCGCGATTACTGCTCTGTACGTTGTGCCTCATACGACCAAATGGCGCACGAAAGTTAACGTAAAAGCCGCGCAAGGCGGCCCATACGTCCGGTGACACCGACCAAAGTTCCACCGGAAAACTACACAAAAAACCAAAGTTCACCCAATGGGCGCTATCTCTGGCCCGGGGATCTTACATCTAAAAAAGAGGATCTCACATGGAATTTTTCTATGTAGTAAAAGCTACGCAGAAATCCGGAAAGCAAGATGCGACGGTCTGGTTCACTGCAAAATCAGAAGCGCGCGCCAACCTTATGCTGGATGTCGTTCTGGAAGATGCTGAAATTGAAACCGGCCGCGGTAAGGATTATGCAAGGCCGATCCGCACCAATTTTCCGGTAGTCAACGAGCTGCCGCCGGAAGGTGAAATAAGTTTTACCTTCACTAATTATTATCGCCTCGGTGAAGATGGCATGACTTGGGAACAAATCCCCGGCGTCACCCTGCCATCATCTGAAGCCGCCGCCGTGGCCCGCCAGCACATCGTTGACGGTGTTGATACCGAAACAGGCGAGGTATTAGAAGACCACTCCGAAAATTTTGAGAACAAAGGCAACAGCCCTACCCCAGCCCCCGAGCTGACTGTTGTCGCAACTATGCCTCTCCGTCACCGCGTTCTTGCTCAGTACATAGGTGCAGGTGAGTATCTTTATCACGTCGACGCCTCCCAGAAAAAAGAAATTCTGCGTCTCGAAATGGACACCGATAATTCATATGTCCAGAACCTGCTGCTTGCCGCCGAGAATGTTGAAGCGTTCAAGAAAGCCATTGAACACGATGTTCATAAGGCAGTTAATGCCATCAAAAAAGTATTCCCTGTCGATGGAAAAACTCCTGAACTGGCGACTGTTATCCAGTTCCTTAAAACATGGTTCGAGACGGAGCATATCGATCGCAGTTTGCTCGTTAAAGAGTGGGCGAAAGGCAACCGTGTATCGGCTATTCAGCGCACTGAAAGCGGCGCCAACGCTGGCGGTGGCAATAAGACTGACCGTAACCCTGATTACGAACACACTCTCGATACTCTGGACGTAGAGATTGCAATGGCCACTTTGCCTATGGACTTTAATATCTATGAGCTACCTGGCAGCGTTTACCGTCGCGCAAAAGAAATCGTAAAGAAAAAGGAAAGTCCGTTCAAAGAATGGTCCGCAGCACTTCGCGCAACGCCCGGTATCCTGGATTATTCCCGCGCCGCTATTTTCGCGCTGATCCGAAGCGCACACCCTGAGTTTTATCACTACCCCGGACGCCTTCAGGGGTATATCAACGCCAACTTAACGGAGACTGATCACGAGACCCCCACCGAGGAAGCTCTCACGGCTGCCCGACACACTCCGGAAAAAGACGCGGTAGAAGAAGCCAACCGACAGCTTGCCGCCGCACGCGGTGAATACGTCGAGGGCATCAGCGACCCGAACGACCCAAAATGGGTGAAAACCGGGACAAGCCAGCCGACCACCGAACCTGAACTGGTTAAAAATGTCGGCAACGGGATTTTCGACGTGTCCGCTTTAATGCAGAACTCATCAACTCATGGCACAGAAACGAATCCGGAGACCACCAGCAATGTGCAGGTTCAAAAAGCTGACAGTGATGAAAAACAGGCTGGTGATGCGGTGCAAGCAGGCGAAGGCGATCTGGATACTGGTAAAGAAGCAGTTACCGTAGAGAACCAGAATCAGGCTGAAACGCACCAGAACAACGATTCTGTGAGCCAATCTGAACCTGAGGCGCAACAAAACGTACCGGAAACGCAACAAGAAGAGCCAGAAGCAGCCTGGCCAGAATACTTCGAGCCGGGCCGCTATGAAGGTGTACCAAACGAGGTTTACCACGCCGCCAACGGGATCAGCTCAACTCAGGTGAAAGATGCTCGCGTGTCGCTGATGTACTTTAACGCGCGTCACGTAGAGAAGACTATCGTCAAAGAGCGCTCTCCAGTACTTGATATGGGCAACCTGGTACATGCTCTGGCTCTACAGCCAGAAAACCTCGAAGCGGAGTTCAGCGTAGAACCGGAGATCCCTGAGGGTGCTTTCACCACCACCGCCACCCTGCGCGAGTTCATCGACGCGCACAACGCCAGCCTGCCAGCACTGCTGAGTGCTGACGATATCAAAGCGCTGCTGGAGGAGTACAACGCCACCCTGCCGTCGCAGATGCCGCTTGGAGCTTCGGTAGATGAAACCTATGCATCGTATGAGCAGCTTCCCGAAGAATTCCAGCGCATTGAAAACGGCACCAAACATACAGCCACGGCGATGAAAGCCTGCATCAAAGAGTACAACGCCACCCTGCCCGCGCCGGTTAAAACCAGCGGCAGCCGTGACGCGCTGCTGGAGCAACTGGCAATAATCAACCCTGACCTGGTCGATCAGGAAGCGCAAAAATCGTCGCCGTTGAAAGTCTCTGGCACGAAGGCCGATCTGATTCAGGCCGTGAAATCAGTCAACCCGGCAGCGGTATTCGCCGACGAATTGCTGGATGCGTGGCGGGAGAACACCGAAGGGAAAATGCTGGTCACCCGCCAACAGCTCAGCACCGCGCTGAACATTCAGAAAGCCCTGCTGGAGCACCCGACCGCCGGCAAATTGCTGACTCACCCAAGCCGTGCTGTCGAGGTTAGCTATTTTGGGATTGATGAGGAAACCGGGTTGGAAGTTCGGGTACGCCCTGACCTTGAGATCGATATGGGCGGCCTGCGCATTGGCGCCGACCTGAAAACTATCAGCATGTGGAACATCAAGCAGGAAGGCCTGCGTGCGAAGTTGCACCGGGAAATCATCGACCGGGACTATCACCTGAGCGCGGCCATGTACTGCGAAACTGCGGCGCTGGACCAGTTTTTCTGGATTTTCGTCAACAAAGACGAGAACTACCACTGGGTCGCCATCATTGAGGCGTCTACCGAGTTGCTGGAACTTGGCATGCTGGAATACCGCAAAACAATGCGAGCGATAGCAAACGGCTTCGACACTGGTGAATGGCCAGCGCCTATCACAGAAGACTACACCGACGAACTGAACGATTTTGATGTGCGCCGCCTTGAAGCGTTGCGCGTACAGGCATAAGGGGAAAATCATGGAAAACACCAATATTATTACCACTGAGCAGCAGGCACCAAACACCATTTCTGCCAGTAACGCAATTTTTAACGTTCAGGCGCTGGGTCAGTTAACAGCTTTCGCTAACCTGATGGCAGACTCACAGGTGACGGTACCGGCACACCTTGCAGGGAAACCAGCCGACTGTATGGCTATCGTCATGCAGGCTATGCAATGGGGTATGAATCCTTACGCTGTGGCGCAGAAAACACACCTGGTTAACGGTGTTCTTGGTTACGAGGCACAACTGGTCAACGCAGTAATCGCAAGCTCCAGTGCCATTCATGGCCGTTTTCATTACCGCTATGGGGGTGACTGGGAGCGCTGCACCAGGACACAGGAAATCACACGCGATAAAAACGGTAAAAGTGGGAAGTACACCGTCACTGAGCGCGTTCGTGGCTGGACGGATGAGGACGAGATCGGCCTGTTCGTTCAGGTTGGTGCCATTCTGCGAGGTGAATCTGAAATCACCTGGGGAGAACCTCTTTACCTCTCCGGCGTTGTTACCCGCAATTCTCCGCTATGGGTTTCAAACCCTAAACAGCAAATTGCCTATCTGGGCGTTAAATATTGGGCTCGCCTGTACTGCCCGGAAGTGATCCTCGGCGTGTACAGCCCTGATGAGGTTGAGCAACGAGAAGAACGCGAGATTAACCCTGCTCCAGTCCAGCGCATGAGCGTACAGGAAATCACCAGCGAGGTTAGCACCAGGACCAGCGCGCAGGAGTCGGCAGCTAACGTTGATGCTGTTGCCGACGATCTTCGCGAACGCATTGATACAGCAAGTTCCGTTGATCAGGCAAAAGCAATCCGTGCGGATATCGAATCACAGAAAGCGTTGCTGGGTACTGCGCTGTTCACCGAATTAAAAAACAAAGCAGTGAAGCGCTATTACCAGGTCGATGCACAGAACAAAGTCGAGGCAGTGATCAACTCAATTCCAAACCCTGGCGAACCGGAAGCCGCAGAGATGTTTGCTAAAGCTGAAAGCACGCTTGGCGCTGCTAAACGTCATCTTGGCGACGAACTGCACGATAAGTACCGCGTCACCCTGGATGATATGAAACCGGAATACATCGGCTAATTGCATCGGGAGGGGTTACGCCCTCCCGCCTGAGGAGGTTTTATGCGCCTTATAAATCGCAGTAAGCAATCGCCATTGGGCCGTCGCGCATGTGATGCTGCACTGGCAGCGCATCATGAGAAGTTCGGCGATTACGGCAGACAAAAGCACGTTACCAATTACACCGTTGTAGTGGATGGCGTAAAGGTTCCTGTCGAAGTAGTTAACCGGGCCACCAGCTACGTAGCCACCGCAATGATCGGCGTCCGGAAACTTAGAAATCTGCCGGCACAGGCAAACTGAATATTAGCGATGGCCCGCTGCGGGCCACTGGAGAAAACGATGAGCAACAAAATCGAGAACCCTGTCGTGATTGGCGGTATGCAGTGTGGGAACATTCGACGCCTAACTGCCAGCACTATTTATTCTACTGCGATGGTCGCTGGTGCTGTCTATGTAGCCAGTCTGTGAGGTGGATATGAACGATATTGCACAGAACAATGTTGGTATGATTGACGAAAAAGAAGCTATGAGAATGATCAAAGTATCTTCACGGATGACCATTTCGAAATATACCAAGCTATATAATTTTCCAAAACCAATCCGAACTCACCCCAAACAATACCTTCAGTCTGAGGTGGTACAGTGGATCTTAAACGGGGGGATCAACCAGAAATCTTCCTGATATGCCAGAATATTTTTTCAGCGTACAGCTCATAGGCGGCTTTCTGTTCAGCAATCCAGTCATGTTTGTTATAAACAGAAAGTACGCCGCCCAGCTCATGCCCTAACATTTTCTCAATAACATGCGGAGCTATACCTTCTTCTGAAAGTCTGGTTGCCAGTGTACGCCGAAAATCATGAGCGGAAAATTCGCCAATACCCAGGGATGATTCTATCCTTCCAAGAAATCTGTTTGCACCAGCAATAGTCATGGACTTTTTCAGATCCGGACCAGGGAAAAGAATATTCCCGTATGTCATTTCTGCTTTTTTAAGCAACTGATCGGCCGCGTCAAAAATTGGTCGTCTGATAATTCTGTTCGTTTTACTTTTTTCGGCGGGTACGGTCCATATCCCCTCCTCACGATCGAATTCCTCCTTAACAGCCAGGCGAAGTTCGCTATTCCTTGCGCCATACAGCATCAGTAGTTGATGGAGCAATCGGTTAGACGTTGACCCTCTGCTACGCTCTATCGCCAGCCAGATTTTAGCAAGCTGATTATAACTGAGTGTCACCTCACCCACGGTTGGTTTTGTCCCCACATCTTTTGGCTGTAACAGCATTAAATCAGCCGTGCTGATAAATTGTCTGCGTGTACACCAGCCAATAGCTGCCCGAAGTTGTACCAGTAACTGACGAGCCCTGCGTGGGTTTAATCGCTCTTCGTCAGTAAATCGTTCAACCCACAGGCGAACAGGAATTTCTTCAATCGGAACACCGGCGAACGCATCACTCATGTGCTTTATGACCGTCGACCTGTAAAGTGCCTTAGTCTTTTCCCTCAAAGCCACGTTAACATAGTTTGCCTCCCAGTAATCCAGGCAGTCTTTTACCGTTGGTTTTTTCTTTGACTTGTTGTTTCCGGCAAGCTCACGAGGATCAATGCCTTTATCGACGGACTCTCTTAAATCTGCGACTATGTTACGGGCGTCACGCAGAGTGAGAGCAGGATAGCGACCAAGTCCCATGCGGTGCTGTTTCCCATCCCAGCGAAAACGGAACTGGAAGCTAATGATTCCCTTTGGAGTAATACGGATACCCAACCCATCAGAATCAGTAATTTCAGATGGGCCGGAATATGGTTTACCATAGACAGAGCGAAGCTTAGTGTCACTGATTGCCATTTTAGTTTTCTGTACTCAATGATTTTATGGTTTATGTACTTATTTTGTACTCAATATCGCATGTACCAACATAAACCACAATATCCAGACATGTACAAATAAAAGCAATCAATATCAAAAACGGCACTAAAAACATTTTATTTCATGGACATACAACATCAGGCGTGTACATCAGGTGACAGTTAAAAACGACAGCATACAGAGCACATTCCTCTTCCACGATTACGAAACCTTCGGTACGCATCCGGCCCTCGACAGACCTGCGCAATTCGCCGCGCTCCGTACGGATAACGACTTCAACGTTATTGGCGAGCCGGAGGTGTTTTATTGCAAACCCGCCGATGATTATCTACCGCAGCCCGGCGCGGTGCTGATTACCGGCATCACGCCACAGGAAGCGCGTGAGAAAGGAGAAAACGAAGCCGCTTTCGCCAGACGCATTCATGCGCTGTTTACCGTTCCTAAAACCTGCGTTGTGGGCTACAACAATGTGCGCTTTGATGATGAAGTCACGCGCAATATTTTTTATCGCAACTTTTACGATCCCTATGCCTGGAGCTGGCAGCATGATAATTCACGTTGGGATCTATTGGATGTCATGCGCGCCTGTTATGCGCTGCGCCCGGAGGGAATTAACTGGCCGGAAAACGACGACGGCCTGCCCAGCTTTCGTCTGGAACATTTAACCCAGGCGAACGGGATCGAACACAGCAACGCGCATGATGCGATGGCGGATGTCTACGCCACTATTGCGATGGCGCAACTGGTGAAAACACGCCAGCCGCGACTGTTTGATTATCTTTATAGCCACCGCAGTAAACATAAACTGGCGGCGCTGATTGACGTTCCGCAGATGAAGCCGCTGGTGCATGTCTCCGGCATGTTTGGCGCGTGGCGCGGTAATACAAGCTGGGTCGCGCCGCTGGCGTGGCATCCTGAAAACCGTAACGCGGTGATCATGGTCGATTTAGCAGGCGATATTTCTCCTCTTCTTGAGCTGGACAGCGACACCCTTCGCGAGCGGCTTTATACGGCCAAAGCCGATCTTGGCGATCACGTCGCAGTGCCGGTAAAGCTGGTGCATATCAATAAATGTCCGGTACTGGCGCAGGCGAATACCTTGCGCCCGGAGGATGCCGACCGGCTGGGAATTAACTGCCAGCACTGCCTGGATAACCTGAAAGTGTTGCGTGAAAACCCGCAGGTCCGCGACAAAGTGGTGGCGATTTTTGCCGAAGCCGAACCTTTTGCCGCCTCGGATAACGTTGATGCCCAGCTCTATGATGGTTTTTTCAGCGATGCCGATCGCGCAGCCATGAAAATCGTACTCGAAACCGAGCCGCGTAACCTGCCCGCGCTGGATATTACCTTTGTCGATAAGCGCATTGAGAAGCTGCTGTTTAATTACCGCGCACGCAATTTTCCCGGTACGCTGGATGACGCAGAGCAGCAGCGCTGGCTGGAGCATCGCCGTCAGGTGCTGACGCCGGAGTTTTTACAACAGTATGCCAATGAATTGCAGATGCTTTCTCAGCAGTATGCGGAAGATAAAACGAAGCTGGGGCTGCTGAAATCACTGTGGCAGTACGCAACCGAGATTGTGTAATTGACCAATGCCTGACGGGCATTGTTAATCCAGAGCGGATAAATAGTGACATCGCCATCCGGCAAACGTGCTGGATGACAGACAAAAAACCGGAGGCACTGCCTCCGGTTTTACTATTGCCGATAATACGCGCGATTACGCGACGTCTTCGTACTGTGGAACCGGGTTGCGGAAGCTTTTAGTTACGCACGCCAGATAAATCAGCCCGATACCCGCCCAGATCAGGCCCAGTACCATTGAGCTCTCTTCCAGGTTAACCCACAACGCACCAACCGTGAGCGCGCCGCACATGGGCAGGAACAGATACTGGAAGTGATCTTTCAACGTTTTATTACGCTTCTCACGGATCCAGAACTGCGAAATCACCGACAGGTTAACAAAGGTAAACGCGACCAGCGCACCAAAGTTAATCAGCGCCGTCGCCATCACCAGGTCAAAATTAATCGCCAGCAGCGCGATCGCCCCGACCAGGATGATGTTCATCGCTGGGGTACGCCATTTCGGATGAACGTAACCGAAGAAGCTTTTCGGGAATACGCCGTCGCGCCCCATTACGTACATCAGGCGCGCTACGCCTGCATGCGCCGCCATACCGGAAGCCAGTACGGTGATAGTAGAGAAGATCAGCGCGCCCACCTGGAAGGTTTTACCCGCCACGTACAGCATGATTTCCGGCTGAGACGCATCCGGATCTTTAAAGCGAGAGATATCCGGGAAGTACAATTGCAGGAAATAGGTTGCAAAGATGAAGATCAGGCCGCCAATCAGCGCGGTCAGAAAAATCGCACGCGGGATCACGCGCTCAGCATCTTTGGTCTCTTCCGACAGGTTACTGATGCCGTCAAAGCCGGTAAAGGAGAAGCACAGGATCGTCGCTCCCGTAATCATCGGGATAACGTGCGCATCGCCGGACCAGAACGGACGGGTGCTCGCCAGCGTACCGGCGCCTTCGCCTTCAAATACGCCATAAACCACCATGCCCAGAATGACCGCAATCAGCACCACCTGTAGCACTACAATCACGGTGTTGAAGTTAGCGACCGATTTGAGGCTGCGCAGGTTAAAGGCCGTCATAAAGGCCACCAGCGCCACGACAAACACCCATGACGGAATGGAGGGCACCAGCGCTTCAAAATAAATTTTCGCCAACAGAATGTTGATCATCGGCGCGAACAGATAATCGAGCAGAGAAGACCAACCCACCATAAAGCCAACGGTCGGGCTGATGGATTTCTGGGCATAGGTGTACGCCGAACCCGCGGAAGGATAGCGACGCACCAGTTTCCCGTAGCTCAACGCCGTAAACAGAATCGCGATTAACGCGAATGCATACGCCGTCGGTACGTGACCGTCAGTGAGGCCTGAAACGATACCAAATGTATCGAACAGCGTCATCGGCTGCATATAGGCAAGACCCATCATTACAACCGGAACTAACGTAAGCGTTTTACGTAATTCCACGCGAGAGGTGTTTGGAGTAACGTTATGCGACATGGTCATTCTCCTTTACGGCGAATGCCGTCGCGTAAGCAAAAAATTGCCCCATTTTCTGGATTCCTCAGCGACAACAACTGTCGATTTTTAAGTAAGTATCTATCCGGTACGAAGCCCGGCCTCTTGGTATTGAATGATGTGTTTGAAGCAAAAAAATAACCGACGCGTATTAAAACGTCGGTTAGTGTCATTTTTTGCAAGCGGCGTATTCTGCCCTAAATTGAAGTGAAATGACAAGAGAATGCGAGCGCGTTCAAAAAATTATTTTTCATAAGCGATTGATTTTTAAACCGGCGATTTTGCATACACCCCAGCAATAGCATTATTTGCTAAAATTTCATCCCGCCACCAGCCGCTGGCCAGCCCGGCGGTCTGTTCATTCCAGCCAACCCACACCGGTTCATAGACGATTTGCGCCACAACTTTCTTCTCTATAAGCGCGCCGCTTTCCAAAAATCGCTGCGCCAGATAACGCGGTAAATAGCCGCATCCCAGGCCGCTAATTTGCAGCTCCAGCTTGGTTTTAAAATCAAACACGGTAATCGCTTCCTGAGCGTCGAGCAGTTCAGACCCTATTGATCGCGAGGAATGGACGCTATCGCCAACCACAATCGCGCGAAAACGTTTGATCGTCTGGCGGCTAAGCGGTTCCTCTTCATGAACCAGCGGATGATGCGGAGCGACAGCAAACACCAGTTCAAGATCGCCCAGTCTTGCAAAGCCAAAGCCGGTGTCAGGCGGCGGCGCGCGCATGGCGCCAACAATAATATCCGCCCTTCCCTGCGTCAGCGTCTCCCATGAACCGCCGAGAACGCCATTGACAAATTTAAGGCGCGTCACGCTGTGGCGTTGATAAAAAGCGTCGATAAGCGGGGCCAGAAGAGAAAAGGGAAAGGTATCATCCACACCGATGACCAGTTCGTTCTCCCAGCCTTCATGCAGTTTAATCGCCTGCTTTTCCAGCTCGCGAACGGTGTGCAGCACTTCACGGCCTTTTTCCAGTAGCATCTTACCGGTTCGTGTAAATCGCGCGCGATGCCCGCTACGGTCGAGCAGTTGGATATTAAGATCGTTTTCCAGCTTATGAACGGTATAACTGAGGGCGGACGGCGTTTTAAATAATTTTGCCGACGCCGCCGCGAAGCTGCCTTCTTTTTCTAACGCATCAAGAATAACCAGAACGTCCAGCAGTGGTTTCATACTCGTCCCCTTGCGCTATATGGCGACCACCTGCTGGACAGCGACTCACTCCATCGGCATCACCAGCGGATCGGGATATTGATATTCAAATCCCAGCTCATTACAAATCCGGCTACCGTCGATAATCTTCCCTTTGCCATTGTCCGGTGCGTCACGAAAATGCGGCGGCGCCATTCCCAGCAAGCGCGTCATTTGCGGATAAAACACGTTGCGGGCTGGATGCGCCGGCGCACATATATTATAGATGTGCCCTCCTTTCGGCGTCTGTAGCAAAAGGGTAATTGCGCCAACCACGTCTTCAAGATGCACCAGATTGACCCCGTGTTGACCATCCGGCGCGGTTTTTCCGGCAAAGAAACGTCCGGGATGGCGCCCAGGTCCGACCAACCCCGCCAGCCGCAGAATATCCACTGACGTGCCCGGCAGATTATGCAGCCAATCTTCCAGTTCCTTCAGGGTACGCCCGCTGGCCGTGACCGGATTACGCGGCGTATTCTCTTTCACCACGCCTTGCGCATCGCCGTAAACAGACGTCGAACTGGTAAAAATAATACGCGGGATACGATAAGCCAGCGCGCTATCGACCAGCTCCTGCATCGCCTGCAGATAAAAATCCTCTCCCGGACCGCTACGGCGCGCGGGCAGTGTTATCACCAGCGCATCGACATCCAGCAGAGCGTCAAGATCGTCCGCCTCACAGACCAGCTCCGGCTCCAGACGCAGCGGATAGCTTTCAATTCCACTCATACGGGCCGCTTCCACCCCGTCAAGGGTGGTTTTGCTGCCGGTAACCTGCCAGCCTCTCGCTGCCAGCGACATTGCCAGCGGCATGCCTAACCAACCTAAACCGACAATTGCGACCTTTTTCATCCATTTTCTCCTGACTTTAACGCCTTATACATAAGGCTACGCCAGCCCGCAGTGACTGACAATTCATACTATAAATGCGAAATGAAAAAAGCGCTTGCTTTAAGGCGTAAAAGTGGTTTAGGTTAAAAGGTATCAAATGAATAAGCATTCATCGGAATTTTTATGACACGCGTTCAATTTAAACACCACCATCATCACCATCATCCTGACTAGTCTTTCAGGCGATGTGTGCTGGAAGACATTCAGATCTTCCAGTGGTGCATGAACGCATGAGAAAGCCCCCGGAAGATCATCTTCCGGGGGCTTTTTTTTGGCGCGCGATACAGACCGGTTCAGACAGGATAAAGAGGAACGCAGAATGTTAGACAACACCCGCTTACGCATAGCTATTCAGAAATCAGGCCGTTTAAGCGATGATTCACGAGAATTGCTGGCCCGCTGCGGCATAAAAATTAATTTACACACTCAGCGCCTGATTGCGATGGCGGAAAACATGCCGATTGATATCCTGCGCGTGCGTGATGATGACATTCCGGGTCTGGTGATGGATGGCGTGGTCGATCTCGGTATTATCGGCGAAAACGTGCTGGAAGAAGAGCTACTCAACCGCCGCGCACAGGGCGAAGATCCACGCTATTTAACCCTGCGCCGTCTTGACTTCGGCGGCTGCCGTTTATCGCTGGCAACACCGGTTGACGAAGCCTGGGACGGCCCGGCCGCGCTGGACGGTAAACGTATCGCTACCTCATATCCGCACCTCCTCAAACGCTACCTCGACCAGAAAGGCGTCTCTTTTAAATCGTGTCTGTTAAATGGTTCTGTCGAAGTCGCGCCGCGCGCGGGGCTGGCCGACGCTATCTGCGATTTGGTCTCTACCGGCGCGACGCTTGAAGCTAACGGCCTGCGTGAAGTCGAAGTTATCTACCGCTCTAAAGCCTGTCTGATTCAGCGCGACGGTGAGATGGCACAGAGCAAGCAAGAGCTGATCGATAAATTGCTGACCCGTATTCAGGGCGTGATTCAGGCGCGCGAATCGAAATACATCATGATGCACGCGCCAAGTGAACGCCTGGAAGAGGTTATCGCCCTGCTGCCAGGCGCCGAAAGGCCGACAATTCTGCCGCTGGCAGGCGAGCAACAGCGCGTGGCGATGCACATGGTCAGCAGCGAAACGTTGTTCTGGGAAACCATGGAGAAACTGAAAGCGCTTGGCGCCAGCTCGATTCTGGTACTGCCGATCGAGAAGATGATGGAGTGATCTGACGCCTGATGGCGCTGCGCTTATCAGGCCTACGTAATGCGTTGATATTTTGGGTTCTGTAGGCCGGATAAGGCGGAACCCTGTGATGGAGTAAAGACCATGAGCTTCAATACCCTGATTGACTGGAACAGCTGTAGCCCTGAACAGCAGCGTGCGCTGCTGACGCGTCCGGCGATTTCCGCCTCTGACAGTATTACCCGGACGGTCAGCGATATTCTGGATAATGTAAAAACGCGCGGTGACGATGCCCTGCGTGAATACAGCGCTAAATTTGATAAAACAGAAGTGACAGCGCTACGCGTCACCCCTGAAGAGATCGCCGCCGCCGGCGCGCGTCTGAGCGACGAATTAAAACAGGCGATGGCCGCTGCCGTCAAAAATATTGAAACGTTCCATTCCGCGCAGACGCTACCGCCTGTAGATGTGGAAACCCAGCCAGGCGTACGTTGTCAGCAGGTTACGCGTCCCGTCGCGTCTGTCGGTCTGTATATTCC
Source organism: Salmonella sp. SAL4457 (assembly GCF_046548235.1). Taxonomy (NCBI): domain Bacteria; kingdom Pseudomonadati; phylum Pseudomonadota; class Gammaproteobacteria; order Enterobacterales; family Enterobacteriaceae; genus Salmonella; species Salmonella sp. SAL4457. The sequence goes on along the minus strand of NZ_JBGDZO010000001.1, from coordinate 193,341 downwards.
CGGCGGCTCGGCTCCGCTCTTCTCAACGGTGCTGATGCTGGCGACGCCGGCGCGTATTGCGGGATGTCAGAACGTGGTTCTGTGCTCGCCGCCGCCCATCGCTGATGAAATCCTCTATGCGGCACAACTGTGTGGCGTGCAGGAAATCTTTAACGTCGGCGGCGCGCAGGCGATTGCCGCTCTGGCCTTCGGCAGCGAGTCCGTACCGAAAGTGGATAAAATTTTTGGCCCCGGCAACGCCTTTGTAACCGAAGCCAAGCGTCAGGTCAGCCAGCGTCTCGACGGCGCGGCTATCGATATGCCAGCCGGGCCGTCTGAAGTACTGGTGATCGCAGACAGCGGCGCAACACCGGATTTCGTCGCTTCTGACCTGCTCTCCCAGGCTGAGCACGGTCCGGATTCCCAGGTGATCCTGCTGACGCCTGATGCTGACATTGCCCGCAAGGTGGCGGAGGCGGTAGAACGTCAACTGGCAGAACTGCCGCGCGCGGACACCGCTCGGCAGGCCCTGAGCGCCAGTCGTCTGATTGTGACCAAAGATTTAGCGCAGTGCGTCGCCATCTCTAATCAGTATGGGCCGGAACACTTAATCATCCAGACGCGCAATGCGCGCGATTTGGTGGATGCGATTACCAGCGCAGGCTCGGTATTTCTCGGCGACTGGTCGCCGGAATCCGCCGGTGATTACGCTTCCGGAACCAACCATGTCTTACCGACCTATGGCTATACTGCTACCTGTTCCAGCCTTGGGTTAGCGGATTTCCAGAAACGGATGACCGTTCAGGAACTGTCGAAAGCGGGCTTTTCCGCTCTGGCATCAACCATTGAAACATTGGCGGCGGCAGAACGTCTGACCGCCCATAAAAATGCCGTGACCCTACGCGTAAACGCCCTCAAGGAGCAAGCATGAGCACTGAAAACACTCTCAGCGTCGCTGACTTAGCCCGTGAAAATGTCCGCAACCTGGTACCGTATCAGTCCGCCCGCCGTCTGGGCGGTAACGGCGATGTCTGGCTGAACGCGAATGAATTCCCGACAGCGGTGGAGTTTCAGCTCACCCAACAAACGCTTAACCGCTACCCGGAATGCCAGCCAAAGGCCGTGATTGAAAACTACGCGCAATATGCTGGCGTAAAGCCGGAGCAGGTGCTGGTCAGCCGCGGCGCGGATGAAGGGATCGAGCTGGTGATCCGCGCCTTCTGTGAACCGGGGAAAGACGCCATTCTCTACTGTCCGCCCACTTACGGTATGTACAGCGTCAGCGCCGAAACCATTGGCGTAGAGCGCCGGACGGTTCCCGCGCTTGAAAACTGGCAGCTGGATCTACAGGGGATTTCCGACAACCTTGACGGCACAAAAGTGGTGTTCGTTTGTAGCCCCAATAACCCCACCGGGCAACTTATCAACCCGCAGGATCTGCGCACGCTGCTGGAGTTGACACGCGGTAAAGCGATAGTCGTCGCCGACGAAGCTTATATTGAGTTTTGCCCGCAGGCCACGCTGACAGGCTGGCTGGTTGAATATCCTCATCTGGTTATCCTGCGCACATTGTCGAAAGCTTTTGCGCTGGCGGGTCTGCGCTGCGGCTTTACGCTGGCTAATGAAGAGGTGATCAACCTGCTGTTAAAAGTGATCGCCCCTTATCCGCTTTCTACGCCAGTGGCGGATATCGCCGCCCAGGCGCTGAGTCCGCAGGGAATAAACGCAATGCGCGATCGCGTGGCGCAGACAGTGCAGGAACGTCAGTATCTGGTGAATGCCCTGCAACAGACCGCCTGCGTAGAACACGTCTTTGACTCTGAAACCAACTATATTCTGGCGCGGTTTACCGCCTCCAGCAGCGTGTTTAAATCCTTATGGGATCAGGGCATTATCTTACGCGATCAGAATAAACAACCTTCTTTAAGCGGCTGCCTGCGGATTACGGTCGGCACCCGCCAGGAAAACCAGCGCGTCATTGACGCCTTACGTGCGGAGCCAGTATGAGTCAGAAGTATCTTTTCATTGACCGGGACGGAACCTTAATTTCCGAACCGCCGAGCGATTTTCAGGTAGACCGCTTTGATAAACTGGCCTTTGAGCCAGAAGTGATACCCGTATTGCTGAAGCTGCAAAAAGCCGGTTTTAAGCTGGTGATGATCACTAACCAGGATGGGCTTGGCACGCAAAGCTTCCCGCAGACGGACTTCGACGGACCGCACAACCTGATGATGCAGATTTTCACCTCTCAGGGCGTATGCTTTGATGAGGTGCTGATCTGCCCTCACCTGCCCGCAGACGACTGCGACTGCCGCAAGCCCAAAGTGAAGCTGGTGGAGCGTTATCTTGCGGAACAAGCGATGGATAGCGCCAACAGCTATGTGATTGGCGATCGTGCAACCGATATCCAGCTCGCTGATAACATGGGCATTACTGGTTTACGCTATCACCGTGAAACGCTGAACTGGACGATGATTGGCGAACAGCTAACGAAACGCGATCGCTATGCGCATGTGGTCCGCAACACCAAAGAGACACAGATTGATGTCAGCGTCTGGCTGGATCGCGAAGGCAACAGCAAGATTAATACCGGCGTCGGCTTCTTTGACCATATGCTCGATCAAATCGCCACCCACGGCGGCTTTCGTATGGAGATTACCGTTAAGGGCGATCTCTATATCGACGATCACCACACGGTAGAAGATACCGGACTGGCGCTCGGTGAGGCATTAAAACTGGCACTCGGCGACAAACGCGGTATCTGCCGTTTTGGCTTTGTACTGCCGATGGATGAATGTCTGGCGCGCTGCGCGCTGGATATTTCCGGTCGTCCGCATCTGGAATATAAAGCTGAATTTACCTACCAGCGTGTGGGCGATTTGAGCACAGAGATGATTGAACACTTTTTCCGCTCACTCTCTTACACGATGGGCGTCACTCTGCATCTCAAGACTAAGGGTAAGAACGATCACCACCGTGTCGAAAGTTTGTTTAAAGCCTTTGGTCGTACGCTACGCCAGGCTATTCGCGTGGAGGGCGATACATTACCGTCCTCGAAAGGAGTGCTGTGATGAACGTCGTCATCCTTGACACCGGCTGCGCCAATTTAAGCTCGGTAAAATCCGCCGTGGCGCGCCACGGTTACACCCCGGTGGTCAGCCGCGAAGCGGAAATCATATTACGCGCTGACAAACTCTTTCTGCCTGGCGTCGGCACGGCGCAGGCCGCTATGGATCAACTGCGCGAACGTGAACTGATCGACTTAATTAAAGCGTGTACTCAGCCGGTACTGGGTATCTGCTTAGGGATGCAACTGCTGGGTCGTCGCAGCGAAGAGACGCGCGGCGTGGATCTGCTGAACATTATCGAGCAAGACGTGCCGAAAATGACCGACTTTGGTCTGCCGCTGCCGCACATGGGCTGGAATCGCGTGTATCCGCAGGCGGGCAACCGGCTGTTTCAGGGCATTGAAGATGGCGCCTATTTTTACTTTGTTCACAGCTACGCGATGCCGGTCAACCCGTGGACTATCGCCCAGTGCAATTACGGCGAGCCGTTTACCGCGGCGGTACAGAAAGATAATTTCTTCGGCGTACAGTTCCATCCGGAACGTTCGGGCGCGGCGGGCGCACAGTTGCTGAAAAACTTCCTGGAGATGTAATGATTATTCCGGCATTAGATTTAATTGACGGCACCGTGGTGCGTCTCCACCAGGGCGACTACGCCCGGCAGCGGGATTACGGTAACGATCCCCTGCCCCGTTTACAGGATTACGCCGCCCAGGGCGCCGGGGTGCTGCATCTGGTAGATCTGACCGGCGCTAAAGATCCGGCTAAGCGACAGATACCGCTGATTAAAACCCTGGTCGCGGGCGTGAACGTGCCTGTTCAGGTCGGCGGCGGCGTGCGTACCGAAGAAGACGTTGCGGCATTACTGAAAGCTGGCGTTGCCCGTGTGGTCATCGGTTCAACGGCGGTGAAATCCCCTGACGTGGTGAAAGGCTGGTTTGAACGTTTTGGCGCGCAGGCGCTGGTGCTGGCGCTGGACGTTCGCATAGACGAACACGGCACCAAGCAGGTGGCGGTTAGCGGCTGGCAGGAAAATTCCGGCGTCTCGCTGGAACAACTGGTGGAGACCTATCTCCCCGTCGGCCTGAAACATGTACTGTGTACCGATATTTCTCGCGACGGCACGCTGGCGGGCTCTAACGTGTCGCTGTACGAAGAAGTATGCGCCAGATATCCGCAGATCGCCTTTCAATCCTCCGGCGGTATTGGCGATATCGATGATATTGCCGCCCTGCGCGGCACCGGCGTGCGCGGCGTGATTGTCGGACGCGCTCTGTTAGAAGGGAAATTTACCGTTAAGGAGGCCATCCAATGCTGGCAAAACGTATAATTCCGTGTCTGGATGTTCGTGATGGTCAGGTGGTGAAAGGCGTACAGTTTCGCAACCATGAGATCATTGGCGATATCGTTCCGCTGGCCAAACGCTATGCCGACGAAGGCGCGGACGAACTGGTGTTCTATGACATTACCGCCTCCAGCGATGGTCGCGTAGTCGATAAAAGCTGGGTGGCGCGCGTTGCCGAGGTGATCGACATTCCGTTTTGTGTAGCGGGCGGTATCCGGTCAATTGACGACGCCGCCAAAATTCTTTCTTTCGGGGCGGATAAGATCTCTATCAACTCCCCGGCGCTGGCTGACCCAACGCTGATTACCCGTCTGGCTGACCGTTTTGGCGTACAGTGCATTGTCGTCGGGATTGATACCTGGTTTGACGACGCCACGGGGAAATATCATGTTAACCAGTATACCGGCGATGAAAACCGTACCCGCGTGACGCAGTGGGAGACGCTGGACTGGGTGCAAGAGGTACAACAGCGCGGCGCGGGGGAAATCGTCCTGAATATGATGAACCAGGACGGCGTGCGTAACGGTTACGATCTGACGCAGTTGAAAAAAGTCCGTGACGTTTGCCGCGTGCCGCTGATCGCCTCCGGCGGCGCGGGCACGATGGAACACTTTCTTGAGGCATTCCGTGATGCCGATGTCGACGGCGCGCTTGCCGCCTCCGTTTTTCACAAGCAAATCATCAATATTGGCGAATTAAAAGCGTACCTGGCAGGCCAGGGCGTGGAGATCAGGATATGTTAACAGAGCAACAACGCCGCGAGCTGGACTGGGAAAAAACCGATGGCCTGATGCCAGCCATCGTGCAACATGCGGTATCCGGCGAAGTATTGATGCTGGGCTATATGAACCCACAAGCGCTGGACAAAACCATTGAATCCGGCCATGTCACGTTCTTCTCACGCACGAAACAGCGTTTATGGACCAAAGGCGAAACCTCAGGCCATGTGCTGAATGTCGTCAGCATTGCGCCAGATTGCGACAACGATACACTACTGGTGCTGGCAAACCCTGCCGGGCCGACCTGCCACAAAGGTACCAGCAGCTGCTTTGGCGACGCCAGCCATCAGTGGTTATTCCTGTATCAACTGGAGCAGCTACTGGCAGAGCGCAAAACCGCCGATCCGACCAGCTCTTACACGGCGAAACTGTACGCCAGCGGTACCAAACGTATTGCGCAAAAAGTTGGCGAAGAAGGTGTGGAAACCGCGCTGGCGGCCACCGTCAATGATCGTTTTGAATTAACCAATGAAGCGTCTGATTTGATGTACCACCTGCTGGTGCTGTTGCAGGATCAGGATCTCAACCTCACCACCGTGATCGACAATCTTCGTAAGCGTCATCAATAAGCGTAAAAAAACCGGGCAATGCCCGGTTTTTTAATGAGAAATTTTACCTGTCGTAGCCGACCACCATCCGGCAAAGAAGCTTACAAGGCTTTTGGCTTATAGCTACGTAGCGCATTGCGTCCCAGCACAATCCCGGCACCGATCATCCCACCCAGCAATACAGCCAGCACGAGGGTAATGGCTGTTTTCGGGCTATCGCGACGGACCGGCAGCGTCGGCTTCATCACATAACGATAGACGTGCACCGTATCGGCAGTCACTTTCAGATTTTTAATGTCCAGCAGTGTCTGCTTCGTCTGGTAATAGGCCGGAGAAAAGACCAGTGGACGCGTCGCTTCGTTCTGTATCATCGATTTTAGCGCATCGCTCCCCAACAGGAACATCGTGTCCTGGGTAACATCCTGGGTTTGCTGAATCTGCGGCTGCGTGATTTTGGCCTCATCCGCATAGCGCAACGCTTCTTCGATTTGCTTAATACGCAGATCTTTTTGCTCCTGCGCCACAACTTCCTGCGTCTCAAGGGACTCCTGCAACGTTTTGGTTTGCAGCGTGATGTTATCTTTCAGGTCAACTTCCAGTTCCTTAGCGACCTCTTCATCCACCTGTTGGATATATTCCGCCAGCCGACGCTGCGCCCCTTCAGCGGTAGTACTCACATAAGAAACCGAGAGTGGCAGCGCCTGCCCCTTTACCGACTGTTCAATGGTGAGCTTTTCCCGCTCTTTCTGATTATCCAGCGCTTCCGATAATGCGGAAAACGCAGAACTAAAGCGGCTTATAAAATTCGCCTGCACTTCAGAGATTTTGGGGGCATTCCCGCCATACAAGACGTTGAGCGCGTTGGTATAGGTGGCAACCTGCGCGGCATCAGGTTGGGTAATAATCGCCGTGGATGTCCATTTTTCTTTGGCTATCATCAGGTAGCCTACGGCCAGCAAAATGGCGATAATAACGGCTACAATAATGGTCATCTTCCCACGCCATAACTGTAGCAATAACTCAATCAAATCAATCTGTTCCGGATCGTTCCCACGCCCGGAAGACGTATTACTATCCACTGTCATAGATACCCTAACTAAAAAAAGGATGAAGCTGGAGACAGTGTAGTCATAAAGCAAATATATGCCATAGGATTAATGATAAAAATCAGACATTATTTCCATATGGTCAATAAATCATCGGGACTCATCAGCCCCGATTGCCTTATTAATCACTACCGAAAAGATCGCGGGTATACACTTTTTCAGCAACATCCAAAAGCTCTGCCGCCATCCTGTTGGAAATAATGACATCCGCCTGCTGTTTAAAGCAGTGCAAATCACGTTCAAGACGTGAGTTAAAGAAAGTATCTTCTTCCATTACCGGCTCATAGATGATGACCTCTACGCCTTTCGCTTTAATGCGCTTCATAATCCCCTGAATCGATGAGGCGCGGAAGTTATCGGAGCCACTCTTCATAATCAGGCGATAAATGCCCACCACTTTAGGCTTTCTGGCGAGGATAGCGTCGGCAATAAAATCTTTACGCGTACGGTTTGCTTCAACGATAGCGGAGATAATATTATTAGGCACCGATTGATAATTGGCCAGCAACTGTTTGGTATCTTTTGGCAAACAATATCCGCCATAACCAAAAGAGGGATTATTATAATGATTGCCAATACGCGGGTCGAGGCACACCCCTTCAATAATTTGTCGGGTATTTAATCCTAACGTTTCAGCATAGCTGTCTAATTCATTAAAATAAGCGACTCGCATAGCGAGATAAGTATTGGCGAAAAGTTTAATAGCTTCCGCCTCAGTGGAGTCCGTAAACAGCGTTGGAATCTCCTGTTTAATAGCGCCTTCCTGGAGTAATGCGGCAAATTCTCTGGCGCGCTCAGACTGTTCCCCAATCACGATACGGGAGGGATAAAGGTTATCGTAAAGGGCTTTACCTTCACGTAAAAACTCCGGAGAGAAAATGATATTTTCTGTCGCAAACTTCTGACGCATTGCCGCCGTGAAGCCAACCGGCACCGTAGACTTAATAATCATCACGGCTGCGGGGTTGATGCTGATCACATCCTGAATGACCGATTCCACACTGGACGTATTAAAATAGTTAGTTTTGGGATCGTAATCCGTAGGCGTAGCAATGATGACGTAATCTGCATTCTGGTACGCATCAAACTTATCCAGCGTTGCCCTGAATCTGATGTTATCTTCCTTTAAAAATTGCTGAATTTCTTTATCAACAATCGGAGATATCCGATCATTTAACAGTTCAACACGGGAAGGAACAATGTCTAACGCCACCACATCATGATGTTGTGCAATAAGCAAACCATTAGACAAGCCAACATAACCCGTCCCGGATATCGTGATTTTCATTATTCGCTCTCAGAATTAACTTAATTATGAATCATGATGTATTTCGCATCCTGATAAGATATTAAAGTTTTAACGCCTGAGTATATAAAGTGCAACGCAGACGAAAACAATTCAGATTATCTTCATTACGATAAACACAGATTATTAAGTTAATATTAAGCAAAAGCGATAAATCAATAAGAATAGAGATAAAAAAAAGCCCGGTATTAAACCGGGCTTAAACATTTTTGCAGAAATTATTCCAACCACTCGGTATGGAAAATGCCTTCTTTATCAGTACGTTTATAGGTGTGCGCACCAAAATAGTCACGCTGCGCCTGAATTAAGTTAGCTGGCAGTACTGCGGCGCGATAGCTGTCATAGTAGGCCACTGCCGCAGAGAATGTCGGCACCGGAATGCCGTTCTGCACCGCGTAAGCCACGACATCTCGCAGCGCCTGCTGGTACTCATCAGCAATTTTCTTGAAGTAAGGCGCTAACAGCAAGTTAGCGATATCGGCGTTTTCTGCGTAAGCATCGGTGATCTTCTGCAGGAACTGAGCGCGAATGATACAGCCCGCCCGGAAAATCTTAGCAATCTCGCCGTAGTTGAGATCCCAGTGATATTCATCAGACGCGGCGCGTAGCTGTGAGAAGCCCTGCGCATAGGAGACGATCTTGCCAAGATACAGCGCGCGACGCACTTTCTCGATAAATTCCGCTTTGTCGCCTGCCGGTTGCGCTTTCGGCCCGGAGAGCACTTTAGATGCGGCAACACGTTGCGCTTTCAACGAAGAGATGTAACGCGCAAAGACAGATTCGGTAATCAGCGACAGCGGTTCGCCCAGATCCAGCGCGCTCTGGCTGGTCCATTTACCGGTCCCTTTGTTGGCGGCTTCATCAAGAATGACATCCACCAGGTAGTTTCCGTCTTCATCTTTTTTAGTGAAGATGTCTTTAGTGATGTCGATCAGATAACTGCTCAGCTCGCCGTTATTCCACTCGGTAAAAGTGTTCGCCAACTCTTCATTGCTGAGGTTCAGGCCGCCTTTCAGCAGGGAGTAAGCTTCAGCGATAAGCTGCATATCGCCATATTCAATACCATTGTGGACCATCTTGACGTAGTGACCAGCACCATCGGCGCCGATATAGGTCACGCACGGTTCGCCATCTTCCGCCACAGCAGCAATCTTCGTCAGGATCGGCGCCACCAGTTCATAGGCATCTTTCTGACCGCCAGGCATGATAGATGGCCCTTTCAGCGCGCCCTCTTCACCACCGGAAACACCGGTACCGATAAAGTTAAAACCTTCCGCAGACAGCTCACGATTGCGACGGATTGTGTCCTGGAAGAAGGTGTTACCGCCATCAATAATGATATCGCCTTTTTCCAGATACGGTTTCAGCGAATCGATAGCTGCATCAGTACCTGCGCCCGCTTTCACCATTAACAGGATACGACGAGGCGTTTCGAGGGATTCAACAAACTCTTTCACCGTGTAATAAGGCACCAGCTTTTTGCCGGGATTCTCGGCAATCACTTCTTCGGTCTTTTCACGGGAGCGGTTGAAAACGGAGACGGTATAACCACGGCTTTCGATGTTGAGCGCGAGGTTGCGCCCCATCACTGCCATACCGACGACGCCGATCTGTTGCTTGGACATTACATACTCCTGTCAGGTGTGGAAACCCTGCCACAAACGGTCATGGCAGGTTAAAGGTGAATAGTATGTTAACTCAAAGGTATGCTATTAAGGTAGCGATTGATGCGTTCAGATTTTACGCAGGCTATTTTATACAATTATTATTCAGTACTTCTCGGTAAGCTCAATACGCACCATCTCGCCGCAAAACAACTTTCGCTGTTTTAAACAGAATGGCAATATCATTCCAAAGCGTCCAGTTTTTAACATACCAGGAATCAAAATAAACACGAGTGTCATAATCAACATCATTACGCCCACTCACTTGCCATAGACCTGTCATGCCCGGCTTTGCCATCAAATAATAATCAACATCATCACAATAACGCTCCAGTTCATCCGAAACGATAGGTCGTGGTCCAACCAGGCTCATATCACCTTTTAGTACATTAAAAAGTTGTGGCAACTCATCAAGGCTAGTTTTACGTATAAATCGACCTACAGCTGTGATTCGAGGATCATTTTTCAGTTTAAAATCTTTCTCCCATTCAGCCCTGGCAATAGGATCGTTAGCCAAAAGTTCTTTTAGTACCTCTTGAGAATTCATAACCATAGAACGAAATTTGTAGCATGGAAAAAGTTTTCCATGCCGACCTACTCGCTGGTGACCATAAATAGCCGGACCACCATCTCGAGTAACTTTATACCACAGATAAATCATAAGTGGTGATGCAATTATAAGAATCATTATTGAACAAACAATATCAAATGTCCGTTTGAGAAAACGGGACGACCTTTTAGCCAAGTTATTTTGTATCCTTAATAACATAACTTCATGGCTAAAGATAAAAGACATATCAGTATTATATAATGGCAATCCTCTAAACGAGGGGACTACAGTAACAGAACGACAATGATGTTTTGAAAGTTCACGTAGCCAAAAATGTGTTTTCTCCAACTCGGTGTATTCATAAGCAAGGATATAATGGACATCACCTGTACGATTTAAATCCCAAATAATCTCAGTATCCTTTATCACCGGCAACATATTTATTTCAGCATCTGACGCATCCGTATCAAAAAAAGCGATAACATCAAACCCCATCATCTCCTCACTTTGCAGCGCAGAATATGCACCACGAGCATTCTGTCCGCTCCCCAGGATGATAGTTTTTTTCTTCCAGATACCTAGCTTGTTCAATAAATGCTTTGTAAGTGCGCGAAAAAAAGGCACCAGGATTAGAGCAAAAGTCCAACAAAACACCCAGACATAGCGTGAAAACTGCCATTTTGTAAACGCTATCAGAGCCAAATCAAATATAGCAAAAATAACGATCGTACGAAAAATTTCTTTTAACTCATACCAAAATGGCTTGCGGTATGTATAATGTCGCAAACGAATCCAAAACCAACCGACACATACTACTGACAAAATAAAATGCGTAATAACTCTTGTATCTAATTGGTCTTGAGGAATAAATCGCTGTACTTGATCAAAAATAAAATAGACACATCCTAATGAAAACCATAAGGCTAAATTAAAAAAAATCAAATCCGATATAGCCAAAAAAATTTTACATAGCTGTGGATTATACTTATTATCAATATTATCCATTTAATCCTCACCCTCTGACCGTGCATAATGTAAATAAAATAGGCATATTAAGTAAATAACATTCAATTTTTTTACAGCAAGCATCGTTTTTTAATATTAGCAAGCGTTGTATTTACAAGATCCTGAGCCCTATTTAATAAATTAGCTTCTGCATAGCAGCGTAACTCAGGTGCATTACCAGAAGCGCGCAAATGCACAATACATCCATCACGTAAAGTAATTCGCATACCATCTGTCATATCTGTAGAAATTGCACCTTCATTCTCCAAACCAATATAGCTTAAGAGGTTGCTCAGATTTTCTCTGCCCATACTAATTAAGGATTGACTTTTATCAGTTGTAATCCCCTGTAATCTGTCAGAATGGGTGTAACGAGTTGGGAGTTCATTGACTAAAGCGCTAATGCTGGTATTCCTACTTTTGTAAAGCAGCATTATTGCTGGTAATACAGCATCACGAGTTGGTAAGGCATGAAGATTCTGCTCGTTAATACAGATGTCGCTTCCTAATAAAAAACCGCCATTGGCTTCAAAACCGACAATACGACTATAACTCCGCGATAATTCATTAAAAGCTTCGATAACATAAGGCGAGCCAATTTTTGTAAGCTTAACATGTTTAAAAAAGCGGCCAGAAGAAATTATGCTGTTACAACTAACAGGAATAGCGACGGCTTCTGCATCTAATGCAAGTGAACATAATAGACCTAGTATATCGCCTCTTAGCCACTCACCGGCCTCATCAGCAATAAGAGGGCGATCACCATCCCCATCTGTCGAGAATATGGCATCTAAATCGAACTCTTTAGCCCATGAGCGAGCTTTTTCCCGATCCTCTTTGCTTACAGCCTCTGTATCTATAGGTACAAAATTATCGCTTCTACCCAAGCTAACGACTTCAGCCCCCAATGCAATAAATAAAGGCTTATAAAGATCACGCCCAGCGCTTGAATGTTCGTAAATACCAATACGCTTATTTTTCAGGAATGGAGTAGAAAATAAAGATGTATAACGAGATATATAATTAACAGCAGCCATTTCTGAAACTATGAGTTCTTTAAGCTCTAAATGGCTGCACGTATCTTCAACACTAAGGATCGCAGCCTCATCATGTTTCGTGATTTCACCATCAGGACGATAAAACTTGAGGCCGTTCCGCTCGAATGGAATATGACTTCCCGTAACCATTATCGCAGGCATATTGTCAGACATAGACTGAAAGGCCAAAGCTGGGGTTGGTACCACTCCATAAAAAATACAGTTAACGCCTTTATCCGCCAATGCAGCAGCACACGCCTGAGCCATCCCATAACTACTTGGACGATTATCTATTGCCAATGCTACGGTATCAAAGGAAAAATGTTCCTGCATAACGGCAACAAATGAAACCGTAAAAGCAGCACATACCTGAGGTGTAAAATCTTTTACAAGACCGCGAGCCCCACTCGTTCCAAACACAATACCTGATGAATAAATAACATCACGGCTATTATTAACTACGTTCATTAGTCCACTCCTTCGAAAATCCAGAACGTTGTTCTAAACGAATAATATCATCCTCACCAAGATAGGTACCTGATTGAATCTCAATTAACTTCAGGGGGGTCATTCCAGGATTTTCCAGCGCGTGAATAGTATTCGGAGGAATAAATGTTGATTCATTTTCAGAAACCATATAAATCTGCTCTCCCTTTGTAACACGAGCAGTCCCGGATAATACTATCCAATGCTCAGCCCGGTGGTGATGCATCTGCGCCACAAATTTCTCACCCGGCTTAACAGTGATACATCGAACGAGGTAATTTTTGCCGCTATCAATCACATTATATTTTCCCCAGGGGCGGAAAACTTCTTGATGTTGTTTATATTCGTTCCTATCATTCCGTTTTAAATAATCGACAATTTTTTTAACATCTTGTACTGTATCTTTATTAGCCACCAGTAAAGCGTCTGTTGTTTGAACAATGACAAGATTGCTTACACCAATCGCACTTATAAACATATCTTCGGAATAAATGTAATTATCATTACAAGCATGTGCGAAGATATCTCCTTTTAAAACATTTCTCTGATGATCTTTATTCGATATATCCCAAAGTGAGGACCAGGAACCCACATCCGACCAGCCAGCGCTCATTGGTATCACCACCGCATGCTGTGTGTGCTCCATAACTGCATAATCGATAGAATCACTCGGGCATGACATAAACTCTTCTTTATCAATACGAATAAAATCAAGATCGGGATTTATATGTCCTACCGCCTTTTCACAAGCTTTATAAATTTCAGGTGATAAATACTTTAATTCGTTTAAATAAGAGCTTGCACGAAATAAAAACATACCGCTATTCCAGTAATATTTCCCTGATTTGAAATAGTCACCGGCGGTATCGATATCCGGTTTCTCCACAAATTCAGCCACTGCATAAGCGTCATTTCCTATCAACTCACCACGACGAATATATCCATAACCCGTTTCAGCATGCGTTGGAACAATACCAAAAGTTACAAGCTTACCATTTGCAGCGTATTCTTCAGCATGTCTGACAGCTTTCGTAAAAGCTATTTCATCCTGAATCACATGATCTGCAGCAAGAACCAACAAAAGAGGATCAGCATTATCAGCATTCTGGAGCGCACAAAACGCGGCAAGAGCGATCGCTGGTGCAGTATTACGGCCTACCGGTTCGAGAATAATATTATTTGCTAACTTGTCAATTTCACGGAGTTGTTCAGCGACTAAGAAACGGTGTCTGTCATTGCAAATGACAACGGGTTCTTCTGTAGAAAGTGAAGCTAATCGCTTTATAGTATTTTGCAGCATTGATAGTTTACCTTCAACGCTTAGAAACTGCTTCGGATGATATTCGCGTGAAAGCGGCCATAAACGGCTACCTGTGCCGCCAGCCATAATTACGGGAAGAAAAGACATTTATTTTATCTCTTTTGACGAAGAATATTGGATATTATTCCAATAACTCTTGTACATGCTAAAATAGCGACATGTAGACAACGGTAAAGATTGCCAATGCTTGCCTAATTTGTAACCCAAGAATTTAGCAAAGGTTGTTAATAAAGCTCTTGGAATCCAGAACGGTGCATTTTTAAGCAGGAATTGAATCTCTGATTTTACGAAGCGGAAACCCTCACCACCGGCTCCGCCAAAGTCACGCTGAATCCACGGAGAACAAGCATGAAATACACCAGTATCAAAATATCGTTGAAACTCTTCTCGCGGGGTATAATTATGGGAGTGTCTTACCACCGCTTCAGCGCAGTAGGCGACCTTATAACCCGCCTGAATCATCTTAGCCGCCATAAACATATCCTCGGCAAGAATTGTATGTTCAGGAAACCCACTTAACTCTTCAAAAACGGAACGGCGATAGGCAGCAAAAGAATTGGACATAAATACAGTTTTAATACCCAATTTTTCTATATCTGCCTTACTTTTAACAATAGATTTTGAACTATAATTAAAATTTCTGGCATGCACTGCAAGGGGATTAGCATCTTTATGAGGAAGTTGTCTACCACAAACCGCTGCTATCAATGGATCTGAAAAATAATAAACCAAATTTTTAATTGCATCCGAATCCGCGAGAATTGCATCTTGCGTTAGAAAAATTATAACATCAGCGTCCAGAGTTTTTGCAACTGCTAAATTTCTGGTTCCTCCATGATTAAAATCTTTAGAGTCAATATTAAATATTGATATATTTTTCAGGTCTGAGGCTAACGGAACCGTTTCATCTTTAGAACCTGAGTCTATAACAATCAATTTATCCGGATATATAGTTTGCTGCTTAATCGCATCCAGAACATTAGGCCAAAGCGACCCTGCATTATATGTGGGAATAATTAATGTTATTTTCATTTATTTTGATTCCGCCAACCAATTGCCAACCATCTGCTTCATATTATCAAAGTCATACCGTGCGACATAGTTGTTAAATCGGGAAATTGCATCAGGCAACTGCTCTATATTTTTAATTGCACTCTGCCAGCTTTTTTCATCATCCGGATTCACATATAATGCACCATTGGTTAACACTTCATGAAATACTGGTATATCGGACACTATAACTGGAGTATTTGATGCCATCGCTTCAATAGGAGGTATACCAAAACCCTCATCAATAGATGGATAAACAAGCGCGTAGGCTTTAGAATATAAAATCTTTAATTCATTAAATGAGACTTCATGTAAAAAAGTCACTTTATCTTTTAGTTCCAGATCAACGACCATTTGTTGGAGAGACATTGCATAGTCAGTACGACCACATACAATAATTAAATTATAAGAGTCAGACCAAACTTTTTTATTTTTTATGAATGAATGAATATTTTTATGTGGCCAACTTGCACCAACAGCTAAAAAGTAATTCTCTTTTTCTTTTTTTTGTATAAAATCAGATTTATTAACACTATTATAAATTACTGATATTTTCTCACTATCTACATTATAAGTTTTAGCAATGCTATCTTTAACGGTATAAGATACCGTTAAAACATGCTTACATCGCTTAACGGACATTTTTAATAAAAAGCGAAAATACACTTTCTGAATAAAACTATCTGGATAATAAAAAGGTCTTATATCATGTACGGTTATCGTTTGGTTTCTCAGTAAGGGGATAGTGTGATGTGTAGTACACACCAATTTTTTATTACCAAACTTAATTAAAACCCTCAGCGCAAGCCAGTAACTATATACATACCATACTAATGGTCTAAGTCGCGATGTTTTTGATGTGTTGCTAACAATATTCGGAACAGTAACTACTGCATAACCGAGCTTTTCAAAATAATCAGCGTGTACCTTGCTACAGATTATTGCGTCAACATCAGCTATTTCTCGCAGTGCCGTTAAAAATTTAATCGAGTATTGCCACATTCCCGTACCACTTTTACCTAAACGTGATAGGTTTACGATCATTGAATAGCTCTCCGTTTTTCCATACGCATCTTTAAAGCAATAATCATAAGGATAAATAATATTACGAAGCTTACACTAGGTGTAATTCTTAATAATAGAGTTAATGTAATACCGGCAGTAAAACACTACAAAAACAATCATAAAGAAATATATTATTATACTAACATTCCCAGAAAAAAAACATCTAAGTAGTTAAGCTATCCAAATTTATTTATATATATCAAATATGATTTTTCATTAAAAAGAAAAGTCAGTAACGTAAATCTAGCTGAATCCAGAAAGGTTAAATCTACATTTAATCTCAATATAATAACTTACTACTACTTAATTATCCGTTTAGTAAAATTCTTAAGCACGGTAATATTTTTCACTGCATATGCTAGTTTCCCAAATCGAAGTACAGTGTTGATCATATTTTTATTACAACCTAGCTTTGCATAAAATTCAGATAAATCTCTTTTTTCATCACTATTGCCATAACATGCCATAGCCAAAGTTGTATATAACCATGGTCTCTCTTTTAGCAAAACATTTTCAAATGCTCGTTTTAAAGATATATTTTTACTGTAAAAATCATTAGCTAATTTTAAATATGCAATAAAATCAATTAAAATTCGTCTGGCCTTTCCTTTCTTCTCGAAACTATCATTATCTCCTCGGCATATTACGAGTGGTTTTGATATATAATGCAAAAGGCACCCTGGCGTATTAAATACGCTCATCATGATAAATACATGAGGATAGGAAGTGCCAATATAGGACGCATCAAAATCAATGGCATCCCATCGTTCTTTTTTTACTATTAAAGAACTTAGATAGCTAAATACACCACCAATAGATAAGCATCTACTGAGATAGATTTCCCTATCTAAATTATTATTAAACACATAAAGTTCATCATCTGTTCTGAGCCAAGAACGATGAGGATTTCTAATCTCAACTAAATCACACCCGGTCTCTTTTCTGTCACATAAATATATATCTGCTTGAGAATCGAGATAAGTTTGTAATATCGCTAACGAGTCTTTCGCAAGAGCATCATCACTGCCAAATATCCAACAATAATCCCCATTCGCAAGGGATACTGAAGCAAGAAAATTCCTATCTGGCCCAAGGTTAACGCTATTACGCCGATATATTATTGGGAAATTATAATTGTTCCTCCAAACATCAATCATTTCCTCTGTACCATCAGTAGAGGCATTATCTGATATACATACCTCAATATCTAAATTAAATTTTTCCTGATTATTTATACTATTCAACAACTCTTCAAGATATTCTTTTCTATTATAAGTTGGAATACAAAATGATATAAGCATATGATTATCCCTTATTTGCCTTAATTAAGTAAGTTAGTGGAAGCCCCCAAAAAACAGTTAAAGCAAAAGATATAATCAAGCCAAGCAGCACTCCACTGATTCCAAGCGTACTAGAAAAATACCATTGTGCTATTCCACCAATTATTGCTTGTAGTGGTACTAATATCCAAAGTATTTTTAAATAATTCATACTTTGCAATAACATTGCATAAGTGTCACACCAAACGCGAATACAGAAATATATGCCAATTAACATAAAAGATAAAATAGAAACTTGATAATTAATATCTTTGGCTATTACTGAAAATATCTGTTCTTTAAATAAATAAATAAATATTGTACATCCAACAACATATAGTGAGCCAAGCAAAATATTGACACCTATCATTTTGTTAAGTTTTTTCCATTGCTGTTTGACTCTCAATTCAGCACATATAGGCCATAATGCTTGCAAAATAGCAGTATAAATAAAAAAGACTAAACCAAAAATTTTCATCGTTACTGTATATTGAACAATATCAGCAGGAGTTAGCCTTTGAGAAATGACCATATAATCTGTTTGAAGCACCACTATCGATAATAAAGTAAAAAGAAAAAACCCTGAAGATCTACGTAAAATTGCTATATAATGAGATTTTGTTGTTTTAACATGATAAAGCTTTATGTATCTATATACAATATAGCACAATGAAATCATACCCACTGGAAGATACAGGACTATTAGTGATAATTTTATGTCAACTGAGATCCCCCTATAGTATATATATAGCAAGCCGAGCATACCTATCATATAAGATAATGCGTTTAATAGATTAGCTTTCCACCCGACCAATTCGGCAAAAAGTATTTTATAAGCAATAGCTCCGATTCCAATAGAACTGAAAACCAGACATGAGGTAAAAAAGAGCATTCTGGTTTTGTCCTGTAATATCTCATGAAAAGAAGAAAGATATTTAGCGGAAATTACCCCAGAAAAAATATAAAATAAAGCAATAAAAAAAATAATAGCTATAAAGCTTAGATGTAATGCTGATTTAATATATGCATCATAACTTTTGTTTTTGGCTCTGCATTCTGATATATAATTTTGCAGTCCTGTACCTATGCCAAAATCAACAGCGCTACACCATACTAATAAACCAGTTAACAAACTAAAGATTGCATATTTCTCTTCACCTAGTATAGAAATAAGATATGAAATACTTGCTAACTGCACCCCGGCAATTATTATTTTGGATAACCATGATGAACCTGCAACAATTAAATGACTCGGAATTTTTAACAATTGAACTTTCACTATGCAATTAAACGACTTAGTTTTTACAACATAACGCGACTAATTTGTTAACGATTTATTTATTAAAAGATCATGAAAATCTCATAACCGTTTCAGTAGTTCTTCAATTCCTTTTTTATAATCGAAATTTGGTTTCCAGCCCATTGCTTTTAAATTTTTATTATTTGCTACAGAGAACATTATTTCATTATCTCTTTGCTCTATCGCACCAAATTCAAATATACTCGATGAACCTGGCATCATAGTATTTTGCAAATAAACCAGAAAATCTTTCAAACTTACCCCAGCACCAGTTCCAACTTGATACTCAGTATATGAAGGTACTTCTTTTCTATTTTCTAATATAGTTAAATAAGCATTTACCACATCATCTACAAAAATAAAGTCTCTTATCTGTTCGCCTGTTGTACATTTCACGCAACTCTGTTTTTTATTTAAGCAGTCGATAATGTATGGAATAAATTTATTTTCACCATCCCCAGGCCCATATACATGCTCTAATCGCATGTTTACAAATGAAATGTCATGCATATTAGCATAATAATGCCCAATTTCATCAAAGTGTCTTTTAGTAATTATATAAGGCCGCATATGTTGATAATTAAAATCTTTCTTGGCAAAAAAACTATCTGTATTTAAAAAGATATCCGCCCGATATTTTATTGCCAAATCAAGAAGCTTTAATGGTTTTATAACATTTGCATCTTCAATATTTATGAGAGATGATGTTTTATGCCCATATTCTGTTGCCAAATGAATGATACCAATTAATGCAGAATCAATTGATAACTCCTCGACTAATAATTCGATATTATCCCAACTGCACCATCTAACATTAGCTAATGCATTACTATTATTTTTTATTACATCTCGAGTGATTGCGACAACTGAAATCCCCGATTTTTTTAGAGCTTCGAGTAAATGCTTACCAATAAAGCCGGAAGCCCCACTGACAATTACATATTCTTTCAAAAAGGTCATCGCAATCACCAGGTAGAATAAATTGAATTAGAAATTCAAACCAAAGAACTCTTCAAACTTGCTAACTACATAATCTAAATGCTCTGTAGTCAAGCCTGGATAAATACCAATCCAGAACGTTTGATTCATTATACGGTCGGTATTTGTCAACTCACCCACTACACGATATTTCACATTAGCAAAATACGGTTGGCGAATCAGATTTCCAGCAAACAGTAAACGTGTACCGATTTTTGCTTCATCAAGGAATTTCACCAGTTCGACACGGTTAACACCGCTAGTTTCTTTCAGGGTGATAGGGAAGCCAAACCAGGATGGATCTGATTTCTCTGTTGCTTCTGGTAATTCGAGGAATTCAGTGCAAGATTGCAAGCCCTGTTTCAGATAGGAAAAGTTAGCTTTACGCTGCTCTACAAACTCTTCCACGCGTTCTAACTGAGCCAGACCACATGCTGCCTGCATGTCCGTGATTTTGAGATTATATCCGAGGTGGGAATAAGTATATTTGTGATCATAGCCTTGAGGAAGTGACCCCAATTGCTGACCAAAACGTTTACCGCAGGTGTTATCGCATCCTGGCGCACAATAACAATCCCGGCCCCAGTCACGGAACGACTCAATAATTTTCTTCAGTTCACCTGACTTGGTGAATACAGCACCGCCTTCACCCATTGTGATATGGTGAGCCGGATAAAAACTAACGGTTCCGATGTCACCAAAGGTACCTACCATCTGGCCTTCATAAGTCGTCCCAAGGGCATCACAGCAGTCTTCAATCAACCATAAGTTATATTTATCGGCAATCCGACGAACTTCACTCAGGTTAAATGCATTACCGAGTGTATGAGCGATCATTATCGCTTTTGATTTCTCAGTAACTGCAGCTTCAATAAGAGAAGCATCGATATTATATGTCGGGATATCAACATCCACGAATACCGGTATTAAACCATTCTGGATCGCCGGGTTAACTGTAGTCGGGAAGCCAGCAGCGACAGTAATAACCTCATCACCAGGTTTGAGAGCACGCTCGCCTAATTTTGGGGAAGTCAGCGCAGTCAGTGCCAGCAAGTTTGCCGAAGAGCCAGATGTAGTCGTTAAAACATGAGGAACCCCAATAAATTCCCCAAGTTTTTTCTCAAAGGCATCATTGAAACGACCAGTAGTTAGCCATCCATCAAGAGACGCCTCAACCATCAATTGTAACTCTTTGGCACCAATAACCTTCCCGGAAGGAGGCACAACGCTTGTACCTGCAACAAAAGGTTTCGGGCTCAATGCCTCATTCGCATACTGAGCGACAAGCTGAGAGATTTGCTCACGCAGGTTATTTGCTGTCATTACTTTGATTCCTTAAACTTATTTTCTTAACGAGTAGTTGCAGACATATAGTCGCTGATTTCACGCTTTGAACAAATCAACATATCTTCGCCGCGAATCCATGCTTTATGCCATTTTACGATGCGACCAAGTGTTTCAGTCAATCCCCAACGCGGATGCCATCCTAATTGCATATTTGCTTTAGAGCAATCCAGTTTCAGGTAATGTGCCTCATGAGGATGATTCTCACCATCCAGTAACCAGCTTGCATCATCACCCCAAAGCGTGACCATCTTGTCAACAATAAATTCGACCGTCTTCGCATCTTCATCACGCGGGCCGAAATTCCATCCTTCAGAAAACTTAGCACCTTCTGTATATAAGCGTTGCGCCACCACAATGTAACCAGAAAGAGGCTCCAGTACATGCTGCCAGGGACGGATAGAATATGGGTTTCGAATAATAACCTGCTGGTTATTTTCAAATGAGCGCAGAATATCGGGAATTAAACGGTCTTTAGCCCAATCGCCTCCGCCTATGACATTACCAGCCCTCACAGACGCCAAACCAACGCCATGTTGCTCATAATTTGCAGGATTGAAGAATGAGTTCCGGAATGCAGACGCGACTAATTCTGCACAACCTTTACTATTAGAGTATGGATCGTACCCTCCCATGGGTTCGTTCTCACGATAGCCCCACACCCACTCACGATTGTCGTAGCACTTATCACTGGTGATATTTACGACTGCCTTTATGTTACCTACTTGCTTAACTGCTTCAAGCAAATGGACAGTACCCATAACATTTGTTGAGTATGTTTCGATTGGCTGTTCATAAGATAGGCGCACTAAAGGCTGGGCTGCCATATGGAAAACAATTTCTGGCTTAAATTCTGCAATAGAATTGCGCAGCTTTTCAAAATCACGAATGTCGCCAATATGAGATTCCATAAGATCATTAAGACGCACTATCTCAAATAAACTTGGAACAGTTGGCGCATCAAGTGCATAGCCTTTTACAATTGCACCCATTTCAGTCAGCCATAGCGAAAGCCAGCTTCCTTTAAAGCCAGTATGGCCGGTAACGAATACACGTTTACCTTGCCAAAAATTTTTATCAATCATCTAGTTACTCCCAGGTTTTCCACGGAGCTTTACCTTTTTCCCACAGCCCTTCGAGGTAAACTTTATCACGTAGGGTATCCATCGGCTGCCAGAAACCTGGGTGTTCAAAAGCCATTAACTCCCCCTGTTGTGCCAATGTCATTAATGGCTCTTGTTCCCAGGTTGTTGCATCGTTATCGATGAGATCGATAACCGATGGATTCAACACAAAGAAACCACCATTGATCATTGCCCCATCGCCTTTCGGTTTTTCCTGGAATGACCGGACCTGACCAGCTCGGATATCTAATGCGCCAAAGCGTCCTGGTGGAAAAGTAGCTGTTAAAGTCGCTTTCTTACCGTGAGCCTTATGGAAATCGATAGTCGCTTTGATATCAAGGTCGGCAACGCCATCACCATAAGTAAACAGGAAAGCCTCGTCATCTTTTACGTATTCAGCAACACGTTTCAGACGACCACCAGTCATTGAAGAATCACCCGTATCAACCAATGTGACATTCCATGGTTCAACACGTTTATGGTGAACTTCCATACGGTTTTCAGCCATATGGAATGTTACATCTGACATGTGAAGGAAGTAGTTCGCAAAATATTCTTTAATCACATATCCTTTATAACCACAGCAGATAATAAAATCCTTGATACCATGCACAGAATACATTTTCATAATGTGCCAAAGAATAGGCTTGCCACCAATTTCTACCATCGGTTTTGGTTTTACAATTGTTTCTTCACTTAGTCTGGTACCAAGTCCACCAGCCAGGATGACCGCTTTCATAAATTATCCTCAATATTATTAGATGCGGTAAATGCATCAGAATAGAAATGTTCTACAGAGAGATTTTTCATCATAAAGTCCTTTTTACTGGCATCGATCATCACAGGTGAACCACATGCATATATATCGAAGAACTCTAGAGAATCAAAATCATCCATCACGGCATGATGGACAAATCCCTTTCTTCCCCCCCATTCGGCGTCATCACCAGAAACAACAGGGATATAATGAACGTTGTCGTGCTGTTCACTCCACTGCTGCGGTAATGCAGAGTAAAAATCTTTACTATCTTGCATTCCCCAGTAGATGTAGATCTCACGACGACATTTTCCCTGAATGAGATGCTCAACCATTGATTTAACTGGAGCGAATCCAGTACCGCCTGCAAGGAAGATTATAGGTCTGTCACTTTCACGAATAAAAAATGTTCCGCAAGGTCCTTCAATGCGCATAAGAGTATTTTCTTGTAACTCCCCAAAAATGAGCGAGCTCATCTGACCATTGGGAACATTCCTTACATGCAACTCAATACCATTCGACTCATCACTATTAGCGATAGAATAACTGCGAGTTACACCTTTATAATGTAAATTGATATACTGCCCTGGAAGGAAGCCAATTTTTGCTGTTGGTGGTGTGCGTAGCTTCAAAGTCATAACATCGCCTGAAACCAGTACAGCACTATTTACCTTGCATGGGACAATTTTTTTTGTCTGTCCAACTAGTTCAGGAAAAAAATGCGCATTTAGCTCAAGGGCGGTTTTAGGTTTACAGCAGCAGGTTAGTATTTTATCACCCTGTCCAAAAATATTACCTTTGGAGTCAACAACTTCTCCCGCCAACAAATCGGACTCACAGATACCACAATCACCCGCTTTGCAGCTATGTTCAAGATGGATGCCAGCCGATAGCGCAGCATCGAGGATTGATTCATCCTCTCTACCGGAAAATTCAATATTTGATGGAAAAATCTTAATAATATGAGACACGATGCTTACTCTGTTAACAAGGCTTGATGCAGTAAAGGTGCTGCAGCATCTTTTGCTGAAAGCTCAGGCAGCTGAGAAAAAGGCCATTCAATACCTATTGTCTCATCATTCCATAAAATGCTACCTTCCGATGAAGGTGAGTAATAATTAGTTGCTTTGTACAGAAACTCTGCATACTCACTAAGAGTAACAAAACCATGAGCAAAACCTTCTGGAATCCAAAGCTGTCGCTTATTCTCAGCAGATAGATTTACGCCAACCCATTGACCAAAAGTAGGCGATTCTTTTCGGATATCGACCGCAACATCAAAAACCTCACCGACAGCACAACGAACTAACTTCCCCTGTGCATTTTCTCCTCTCTGAAAATGTAGCCCTCTGAGTACGTTCTTTTTGGATTTTGAATGATTATCTTGAACAAATGTAACTTTACGTCCAATCAACTCTTCAAAGGTCTGCTGGTTATAACTTTCAAAAAAGAATCCCCTCTCATCGCCAAAAACTTTAGGCTCTAAGATCAAGACATCTGGTATTGCTGTTTTAATCACAATCATCACTTATAAACCTTTCACCATCTTCAGCAAATATTTGCCATAATCATTTTTTGATAATGGCCCGGCCAGTTCTATAACCTGTTGTGCATTTATAAAATTTTTACGAAATGCGATCTCTTCCGGGCAGGACACTTTTAGCCCCTGGCGTTCTTCGATGGTTGCAATAAAATTACTGGCCTCTATCAAACTCTGATGCGTCCCTGTATCCAGCCAGGCATAACCGCGCCCCATCATGGCGACAGACAATCTTCCCTGATCCATATAGATACGGTTAATATCCGTGATTTCTAACTCACCGCGAGCGGAAGGCTTAAGATTTTTCGCCATCTCCACCACGCTATTATCATAAAAATACAGCCCCGTTACCGCGTAATTACTCTTCGGTTGTAACGGTTTTTCCTCCAGACTAACGGCTGTGCCACTTTGGTCAAACTCAACCACACCGTAGCGCTCCGGATCGTTTACATGATAAGCAAAGACGGTAGCACCACTTTCTTTATTAACGGCAGCTTCCATTAACTTTGGTAAATCATGACCATAGAAGATATTGTCACCCAGTACTAATGCACAATCATCATTACCAATGAACTCTTCACCAATAATAAACGCCTGTGCTAAGCCATCCGGGCTTGGCTGTACTTTATATTGAAGATTCAGCCCCCACTGGCTGCCGTCTCCCAGCAGTTGTTGAAAACGCGGCGTGTCCTGTGGCGTACTGATGATCAGGATGTCCCGAATGCCTGCCAGCATAAGCGTGGAAAGGGGATAGTAAATCATCGGTTTATCATAAATTGGTAGCAATTGCTTACTTACCGCCATGGTCACCGGATAAAGACGGGTGCCGGAGCCCCCCGCTAAAATAATGCCCTTACGCATTTTCATTTCCATTTCTCATTCATAGAAAATGCCCTGATGGGCATTTAAATTTATCAGATGGTTGTCGTCGTAAACATTTCAGTCAGCATGCGCTTAACTCCTAATTCCCATTGCGGCAGAATAAGGTCAAAATTACGCTGAAACTTTTCAGTATTGAGACGCGAATTGCCTGGTCTGCTCGCCGGCGTCGGGTAGGCGCTGGTCGGCACAGCATTAAGCTCAGTCAGCGCAAGCGTTATCCCTGCTTTGCGCGCCTCGTCAAAGACTAAGGCCGCGTAGTCATGCCAGGTTGTGGTTCCCCCGGCAACCAGATGGTAAAGACCTGCGACTTCTGGTTTCTTTAACGCCACACGGATCGCATGAGCCGTGCAGTCAGCCAGTAATTCTGCACCGGTTGGCGCACCGTACTGATCGTTGATGACTGAAAGTGTCTGACGCTCTTTCGCCAGACGAAGCATTGTCTTTGCGAAATTATTGCCCTTACCTGCATAAACCCAACTGGTGCGGAAGATAAGATGCTTAGGGCAGTTATCCTGCAGGGCCTTTTCTCCCGCCAGTTTGGTCTTGCCATAGACATTCAGCGGCGACGTAGCGTCCGTTTCCTGCCATGGGATATCGCCGGTACCAGGAAATACATAATCGGTTGAATAATGCACTACCCATGCGCCAGTTTCGTTGGCTGCTTTAGCGATGGCTTCCACACTGGTGGCGTTAAGTAACTGCGCCAGTTCTGGTTCAGACTCTGCTTTATCTACTGCAGTATGTGCTGCTGCGTTAACAATCACATCGGGACGAAGCTTACGAACGGTTTCGGCAACGCCTTTCGGATTACTAAAATCACCGCAAAACTCTTTTGAATGGACATCCAGGGCAATCAGATTCCCTACTGGTGCCAGAGAACGTTGCAACTCCCAGCCTACTTGCCCTGTCTTACCAAAAAGTAAGATATTCATTACTGGCGTCCTTCATAGTTCTGTTCTATCCAACTCTGATACGCCCCACTTTTAACATTGTTTACCCATTGAGTATTTGCAAGGTACCATTCCACTGTTTTACGAATACCGCTTTCAAAGGTCTCCAGCGGTTTCCAGCCTAATTCACGGCTAATTTTACCTGCATCAATGGCATAACGACGATCATGGCCCGGACGATCCGCGACATAAGTGATTTGTTCACGATAAGAAGTCGCTTTGGGTACAATCTCGTCCAGCAGATCACAGATGGTAAATACCACATCGAGATTTTTCTTCTCATTGTGGCCACCAATGTTATAAGTCTCCCCCGCCTTGCCTTCAGTCACTACCATATGAAGCGCGCGAGCGTGATCTTCTACATATAGCCAATCGCGAATCTGATCCCCTTTGCCATAAATTGGCAAAGGCTTTCCTTCCAGTGCGTTCAAAATGACCAACGGAATCAGTTTTTCAGGGAAGTGATAAGGGCCATAGTTATTAGAACAATTGGTAACGATCGTTGGTAGACCATAGGTACGCCGCCAGGCACGGACTAAATGATCGCTGGATGCTTTTGACGCAGAATAGGGGCTACTTGGCGCATATGCCGTCGTTTCAGTAAATAACGGCAGCGTAACGCTGTTTTCAACTTCATCAGGATGCGGTAAATCGCCGTAAACTTCATCAGTGGAAATATGATGAAAACGAAAATTATTTTTTTTATCTTCGCCAAGCGCAGACCAGTATTTACGCGCAACTTCAAGAAGTACATAGGTGCCGACGATATTGGTTTCAATAAATGCTGCCGGCCCGGTAATCGAACGGTCCACATGACTTTCCGCAGCCAAATGCATCACCGCGTCCGGCTGGTACTGCTCAAAAATACGCGTTATTTCAGCGGAATCACAAATATCCGCGTGTTCAAAATTGTAGCGATTACTTTCAGAAATATCAGAAAGGGATTCAAGATTACCGGCGTAGGTTAATTTATCAATATTAACTACAGTGTCCTGTGTATTCTTAATAATATGGCGGACAACAGCTGATCCAATAAAACCTGCCCCGCCAGTAATAAGTATCTTCACTTTTCTATTCCATAAGGCGTATTTAATGTGGTATTTAATTTGCCAATAAAAATTAATTGCTCAAGTCGTTACACACGCTACCGCCCCTGGCTCATCAGCTACCAGTGCACTGCGTACATATCGACTTGTTACAAACCTCGCCCAGCAGGGCAAAGCTCACTAAAACTTAAACGCTAATTGTCTTATTAATTGCATCCGGAAACAAGGATTAATCTTATAAAATCAGCATTAAAATGCTCCAGATAACCCCTTGTTACTTAAGCCCTTTATACAAAACTAAAACGGCAGTCAACACTCGTTTCAGCCAACTTGCCGCTTCGAATGTTCACTGCCGTTATTATGTTTATCACCAACCATTTATCACGGTTGTTAATACTTATTCATGCAGAAGCTGCTCTATGCTCTTACGGAACTTCGCTCCTTCTTTCAGGTTGCGCAGCCCGTACTTCACAAATGCCTGCATGTAGCCCATTTTTTTACCGCAGTCATAGCTGTCACCCGTCATTAGCATAGCGTCAACCGACTGTTTTTTCGCCAGTTCAGCAATGGCATCGGTGAGCTGGATGCGGCCCCAGGCGCCCGGTTCGGTTCTTTCCAGTTCCGCCCAGATGTCGGCTGAAAGCACATAACGGCCTACCGCCATCAAATCGGAATCCAGCGTCTGCGGCTGATCCGGTTTTTCGATAAACTCCACAATCCGGCTGACTTTGCCTTCATTATCCAGAGGTTCTTTCGTCTGGATAACGGAATACTCCGATAAATCACCTTTCATGCGCTTCGCCAGCACCTGGCTGCGACCCGTTTCATTGAAACGCGCCACCATCGCCGCAAGGTTATAGCGCAGCGGATCGGCGGTAGCATCATCGATAATAATATCCGGGAGTACCACAATGAAAGGGTTATCGCCCACGACCGGACGCGCGCACAGAATAGAGTGCCCCAGCCCTAACGGCTGCGCCTGGCGAACGTTCATAATCGTTACGCCCGGTGGGCAGATAGATTGCACTTCCGCCAAAAGCTGACGCTTAACGCGCTGTTCAAGAAGTGATTCAAGTTCATAAGAGGTGTCGAAGTGGTTCTCAACGGCGTTTTTAGACGCGTGAGTCACCAGTACGATTTCTTTGATCCCTGCAGCCACAATCTCATCGACAATGTACTGAATCATTGGCTTGTCGACGATCGGTAGCATCTCTTTTGGGATTGCCTTGGTGGCAGGCAACATATGCATACCCAAACCCGCTACCGGTATAACTGCTTTCAAATTCATCATTGTTTCTTCCACCTGTAAAATGGTTGCTGAATTATAGCTCTTTAGCTTGTTTTCGCCAGCATGAATTACTCTGCTGCCAGGGATAATGATGGCACGCTTTACATTACGTCTTAGTCGGCACCATAACATTAAGTATGAACAACTTTTTCCCAGGAATTTTCGTAAAAATAGCGGTACTTACCCTCCCCGCTTCGGCAGCGAAAAATTCACTGCTTCGACATTCACGGTTTGGTGATTAATCCTGTCGATATCCACGGAACTCTGCCCGTTTTCATTGATGGCATGAACATTAGCGAGGGAAAGCAGCGTGTCCTGGCGGGCCATAAATTGACCACGGACATCTTTACGCAAATCGAAATGCATTTTTAATGCCGGGCCAATCGCTGAAGTTTGCATCACATTGATATTACGCAGGAAAAGATGCTGCGGTTGGTTATGCAGCTCCAGTGTGGCATGCGTCATCCGCACGTTAGTGATAGCGACAAACGAAGGAGCGTTACCGGAGGAAATTTGAATGCCGCGTAATTTATAAGCAACCTGGCGATTATCCAACCGAATAGCGTTTAATTTAAAGTTTTGCGGAATTGACAGGTATTTTCCTTTAACGACGCCATAGCCGATGAGCATCCCAGCACTATTCGCCATATCAATATTATCAATGACGAAATTATCACAGCCATAAATTGCGATCGTTGCGTTATCAATACCCGCATTTTTACTGAAATCGGGCGTGATGTTTTTGGCTTTGACATTGCGAATGACGAAATGTTTGCCATTTTCTACGTGCACAAGCTGTCGGCAATCAGATCCGGTAATATTGGCCACCACAAAGTTTTTTACTGCCTGGTCTTCAGGATAACTGTTGTCATAGGTGCTACCCGCCAGCCCGATGCCGATCCCCCAGTTGATTTTGCCATTGGTACAATCAATGCGTTCGATGACATGATCGGAAATCAGGATGTCGCGGTCGTGAATCGCGACATTCCACTCAATGGCGTCCCCCTGCAAATCGCTAAAGCGGCTATGCGTAATCCGCACGCCGTCCATTTGGTTATGAAATCCCTGGCGGAGAATGGCGTAGTTGGCGTGGGTAACGGTGATGTCATCGATAATGAGATTACGCATCACCTGCGGTTCCTTACCGCCGATGAAAATTTGCGCGACGGGGCCAAAGCCGCTCATCGCCACGCCTTTAATCACACAGTCCGACCCGCGAACATCCAGCGTCACATTGTGCAGACTGCCGCCCTGCTCCCCCACCACCTGACACCCGTCCTGCAAAATAAACCGTCCCCGGCCATTCCCACGCACCGCGCCCTGTACCCGCAGCGTTTTTCCCGCCGGAATCGTTATCGCCGCATTGATATTTTCACACACCCATCCTGGCGGTACGACCACGGTCTGTCCGTCGGCGAAGGCCTGTTTGAACGAGGCGATACCGTCATCCGCCGGATAATCCTTAATATCGACGGTCTCGCGAGGTTCACGCGCCTGTACCGGCAAGGCGCGCAGAAAAGGAAGAACAGCAAGCGCAGAACCTGCCGTCAGGAGGGTACGTCGGGAGAATTTAGTCGCGGGCATACCACCTCGTTTATATCGTTTGTAGCAGGCTGGCTAACTGGCGATTAATCGCCTGCTGATTAAAATCTTGCGCCACTTTTTCACGGGCGCGCGTGATCACCGACTCCAGCGTGTCGTGGTCAATCCGGCTGAACTCAGCGAGTCGGGCCGCCAGCGCCTGCGCATCGTTTTCCGGCACCAGCCAGCCGGATTTGCCGGCCTCCACCAGTTCCGGAATACCGCTATGCACGGTAGATACCACGGGAATCCCTACCGCCATCGCCTCCATCAGCGCTACCGGAATACCTTCCATATCGCCATCCGTACTGGTAATCGACGGCAGCAAAAAAACATCGGCGTCATCCAGCATCGCCTTCACTTCATGGCTCGGTTTAAACCCCGGCATCTCAATGACATCCTCTAGCTGATACTGCTCGATGAGCGTGCGCAGCCGACGTTCCCACGGGCCAATCCCCAGAATGCGGTAGCGAAACGCCACGCCCTGTGCTTTCAGTTGCCGACAGGCTTCAATCGCCACATGCAGGCCTTTTTTTTCTGTCAGGCGCGCGACGGAAATCATCTCCAGCGGCATCCCTGGCGCTTTCACCGGACGATGGGTAAAACGCGTCATGTCGACACCCATGCGCGAAACGGCAATCTTCTCTGGCGGACAGCCCATACTTTTCAGGCGACCGGCCCACAGTTCGCTGATGGGCAGCATCAGATCGCCACGACGAAACAACTGCTGATACTCCGGCGTGTAATGACTGAGCACCTCGCGGCTGGAAATATCAATCCCGTGGAAAATAGTCGCGATTTTGCCGCGAAGCACGCCCAGTTCGCGCAGTTTGGCCGCCGTCACGCCCGCCGGACCAAAGTGCGCGATGAACACATCCGCCACAAAAGGTTGGCCCGCCTGCGCGCAAATCGCGGAAAGGATCAAATTGCGTGATTCATCGCCGTAGCGGGTAAAATTGAGCGCTTTCCAGGTCGCCGCCCGATGCAGCCCCGGCAGCGTTTTACATGCCCGGTAGCGCAGTTTCGCCAGCCGTCCCTGGGGCTCATCCTGTAACCAGCGGGTTTTCGCCGCCAGGCCATACTTCTCCCAGGCGGCGTGAGTATGTTGGGTATCGCCTTTTTGTAACGCGACAATCTCCACCTCATGGCCCATATCAATAAACGCAGTAATCTGATTCAGCACAAAGGTTTCCGATGAGAGTGGAAATTTCAGCAGAAAAAAGCTGACTTTCATTGCTCCTCCCGAATTCTGTCGAGAACGGATTTGATCATCGTGAACCCTTTCGCCCGCTCCTCGGTGACGGCATTAGCCACTTTTGCCTTTAGCGCAGGCAATTGATTGAGCGTATCGGCCACCACGCTTTGTAATGAACCGTTCAGCAAGTGACGGATATCGATAGCCAATTCCGCCAGGCCTAGTTGCTGCATAATCCCGGCGGATTTATGTTCATAATTAATGGCGATAGCGGGCGTGCCAAAATTCATGGAGATAATGGCGGAATGCAGGCGCGTCCCGATGGTCAGTACGCAGGATGCGAGGATCTTTCCGATTTCCACGTCATTGAGTTCGTCCATCGCGATATGGAAATGCTCTGAGTCGTTTACATACTTCGCCATCCGTAACGCAACCATCCGGTCATCGCGGTTATAGCGATCGATACTGGTGCAGGTCGACAGCGCCAGTACCTGATAACCGTCCGCAATCAGGCGATTCACGACCTGGGCAAATGCCTGCTCATAGGCCTGCTGAGTGGTGCCCAGACGTCTATCAAACGGCTCCAGATCGCGCAACGTAATCGCGACGGTTTTGCGGCGCGCGGTGACGTCCAGCCAGTGCTGCACAGCATAACTGGCAAC
Organism: Salmonella sp. SAL4457; assembly: GCF_046548235.1. Classification (NCBI taxonomy): domain Bacteria; kingdom Pseudomonadati; phylum Pseudomonadota; class Gammaproteobacteria; order Enterobacterales; family Enterobacteriaceae; genus Salmonella; species Salmonella sp. SAL4457. The sequence continues at coordinate 161,066 of NZ_JBGDZO010000001.1, read as the reverse complement.
AAACTCGTCGTGACGGCGTTCGACTAACCAGGCGGTATCCACCCCCAGCTCCACTTTCCGGGTATCGATCTGCGCGGCGGTCATCAGATCGCGGCTGACGGTTTCACGCAGGATCAACGCACTGGTGCGTCCAAAAACATAATTGGCGAGCTGGTTAAAGTCAGGGTTCTGGAAAGGGCCGACGCTATGTCCCACCATATAAATTGGTTTGTTCGCCATAAACGCGCACAGCGGATATTCAAAGTGAGTCAAACCGTATAAGTCGACATAGTTTGAACCGCCCACCTGAATGACGGCGTCATACTGCGCAATAAATTGCGCGAATTCGGCAAATTCCGGCGCGATAGCAAAATTACGCAGCGATCCTTCCTGGGCGACTTTAGACAATAAAATTTTATGCTGAAAACGACGGCGTAATATTTTTTTCACCCGACCGTTAAGCCCTGCCGCCGCCTGCTGTTTCTGGCTTAACTGATACAGCGGGTCGGCAATAATCGGGCGCCCCTGCAACCAGGCGGAACTCACCGGGAAACGGCTCATCACATCCATCTCCGCCTCTGGTGCCTGTTGACGGATGGCATCAAGCAAACCGCGCATAATGGCGCTATCACCACGGTTGCCGCATGTGTGGTTGCCTAAAATTAATAATTTCATAAATAGCCTCTTATATCCCCGTCATCCGACACGTAATAACTTTTTCATTTTTGCACTGCCAACAAGCTGATTTTTAATTTCCATCACCAGCGCATTGCGTGAAAAAATAATCATTAAAATAAAACTCAAAATACCGACTACAACCTGTAGTGCGAATACCCCTGACAACGGTAAATAGCCGTCGACCAGCTTTCCTGCGCCGTAGCTGGTAATAAATGTTGGCAATGAGAGATAAAACGGTAGCCACAGGCTGAGAATATACTGACGATAGCTGGAGCCGAGTACTGGCTTAATCATCACGAAATAGCTCAGAATGGTGTTGATGATTTGCACCACCAGGAACCCCAGCGTCACGCCAATCGCCCCCGCCAAATGGCCGCCAATGAGAATTGCCGGGATAAACAGAAACGTTTTAAAGACGTTGAACTTAAAGCTGATATCCACGCGCGCTTTCGCCATCAGCAGCGAACCAATCGGGTTGCCGACCGAACGCAGCAGCCCCACCACGCACAGCAATTGCAGGATCGGGATAATACTGTTCCACTTCTCGCCAAACACTAACGGCACAAAATTGTTCGCCACTACCATCAGGCCCAACAGCGCGGGAAAATTGATAATTCCCACCACGGAAAGCAACTTATAGAAGTTGACGCGCAGCTTCTCGGTATCGTCCTGGATTTTGGCGAATGCCGGAAATAGCACGCGAGTAATGATGGGGTTAAGCTTCGCCGGCGGCACAACCGCCACGTTGTACGCGAGGTTATATCCCCCGGCGACGCTTGCGCCGAGAATTCTCGCCAGTACCAGCGTCGATAAATTCGTGTTGATGTAATTGACGATACTGTCCGCCGTCAGCCACGCGCCAAAACGCAGGTTCGTGGACACCGATGCCAGCGAAAAATGCAGCCCCGGACGGTAAATCTTGCGGCCAAAGTAACCAAACAGCAGCGTTCGCACCGCGCTGTTCACCAGATAGCCGAGAATCGCGGTTAACGCCAGCGGCCAGTAATGGGCGCTAATCACCGTAAAGGTGAACCCCGCCAGCACGGAGGTCGTTTCGATCATGCCGATCTTATTGAACTCCAGCTCTTTTTGCATCAGCGCGCGGAACTGCTGCCCGTGAGGGATCACGATAAACGCCAGCGACAACGTTTTGATTAACGGCGCAAGATCCGGATTATGCAAAACATGGGCAATCGCATCGCTCAGCCAAAAGACCACCGCAAATACCACAATCCCAAGCCCAACGTTTAGCCAGTAAAGCGTGGTCAGCTCCAGATGCCCAATCGTTTTACGCTGGATAATCGAGTTCGCGATGCCAAAGTCCGAGATCGTGTCGGCCAGCGCGATAATCACCAGCGAGACGGTCAACAGGCCAAACTGGTGGTTGTCGATGATCCGCGCCAGCACCGTCATCTGAATTAACCCCAGACCGATAATCACTATCGTGGCGATAGCCGACCATTTAGCGCCGCTGATCGTTTTTTGTCGTAAACTCATTCTTTTCTCCAGAACCTGTTCACAAGGCGTCATTGGCGCAGCCAGATTGAGCACTGCCCTGGTGCAATATGGCAAGTAAAATAGCCTTGTGGGTCAGGTTCTTAATACGCCGCTTTATTAACAAACCCTTTAAAAATCGTCAGAAAAACGATTTTGATATCGAACCAAATACTCCATTCGCGGATGTATTCCAGGTCGAATTCCACGCGTTTTTCCATTTTCTCCAGCGTATCGGTCTCACCGCGCCAGCCATTAATTTGCGCCCAGCCGGTGATGCCCGGCTTCATCTTGTGGCGTAGCATGTAACCTTCAATCAACTGACGATACTGTTCGTTATGCGCCACCGCGTGAGGACGAGGACCGACGATGGACATCCCGCCAGTTAATACGTTGATAAACTGCGGCAATTCATCCAGCGAGGTACGACGCAAAAAGTTACCTACCCGGGTGACGCGCGGATCGTTTTGCGTCGCCTGGGTAACGACCTTATCGTTCTCCATCACCTTCATTGAGCGGAACTTCCAGACCTTGATCGGCTTGCCGTCCATCCCGTAGCGCGTCTGACGGAAAATCACCGGCCCGGGCGAGCTCAATTTGACCGCCAGCGCAATGCAGCACAGTACCGGTGAGATGAGCAGCAGAATCAGCGACGCCAGCACGATATCTTCTGCCCGTTTAAGCAGACGGTTAATCCCTGATAGCGGCGTGTCATACAGCGGAACGACCGGAACGCCGCTCATCTCCTCCACGCGCGAGTGGAGAATATTAAAGGTGAACACATCGGGAATAAGGATCACCGAGCAGGTGGTGTCGGCCAGCTCGCGCACCAGTTTTTTCACCATGGCGCCGTCGCTCATTGACATGGCGATATAAACATTGTGAATTCGCGAGGCTTTCGCATCGTCAATTAACTGCTCGAAGTTCCCGGCCCAGTCAGCAGAGACGCCGCCCGGTTTAGGATCGTGATAGACGCCCACCACCTCAAAACCCAGCCACGGCTCATTACGGAAGCTATCCAGCAACGCCTGGCCCGCAGGCAAATCTCCGGCGACGGCGACCCGGCGAGTGTTATAACCACGATTGCGTAGCCAGCCCGCGCCAAAACGAATAAATGAACGGCATAACACTAAGCCCAGGCTGGACAGCGCATACCAGGCCAGCCAGGTGGCAAGGCGGTTGTCAAAGTCATCATTAAACGCCACCAGACCGGCGCTGAAGATCAGGCTCAGCGTCCAGTTTTGCAGTAACAGCGTTAACTCTGTCGACATTTTGACGCCGCGCCAGGAGCGATAAAAATCGGTTATCCCGCCCAGCATTTGAAAAACAACCAGCGTAATCAGCGCCACCAACAGGTGCATGTACAGGAATGGCAGTCCACTGACTTCACAGATGAACCACAGCCCGCCAAACATGATGGTGATATCTGAAAAGCGTTGCACCATAGAGATTAACGATGCATTGGTTTTGGCTCGTTCGCGCTTTTTTAGATTTGTCATCGTTGTTCCTGTGATTGGCCCCTTACCCGCAGGCGGTAAGGGGAGATCTGACGTTACTGATTCAGCAGCGCCAGCAGAGTGCGTGTTCGCGCTTCCATCAGCGGAATATCGCCGCGTGATTCCACATTCAGGCGCACCACCGGTTCGGTGTTTGACGAGCGCAGGTTGAAACGCCAGTTGGCGAACGACATGCTGAGACCGTCCGTGCGGTCCACTGCCTGCGCCTCTTCCGCGAAGTGCGCTTCCACCCGCGCCATGGCCGCCGCCGGCTCCGCCAGCCTGCTGTTGATTTCCCCGCTCGCCGGGAACGCCGCCATCCGGTCGCGGACCAGCTCACCCAGCGACTGCCCCTTCAGGCACACCAGCTCCGCCACCAGCAGCCACGGGATCATCCCGCTGTCGCAGTAGGCAAAATCACGAAAATAGTGATGCGCGCTCATTTCCCCGCCATAAATGGCATCCTCCGTACGCATCCGCTCCTTGATAAAGGCGTGCCCGGTTTTTGACATCACCGGCGTCCCGCCCGCCGCCGCCACCACTGCCTCCGTGTTCCAGGTCAGGCGCGGGTCGTGGATAATCTTCGCCCCCGGGTGTTTTTCCAGAAACGCTTCCGCCAGCAGCCCGACGATGTAGTACCCCTCGATAAACTGCCCTTTCTCATCGAACAGGAAGCAGCGGTCGAAGTCGCCGTCAAAGGCGATACCCATGTCCGCCCCGTGTTCAATAACGGCCTTGCGGGTGTCGTCGCGACACTCCGGCAGCAACGGGTTGGGAATGCCGTTCGGGAAGGTGCCGTCCGGGGTGTTGTGGATTTTGATGAACTCCACCGGCGCGCCCAGCGCCTTCAGACGCGCTTCGATGGCGTCAATGACCGGCCCCGCCGCGCCGTTGCCGGCGTTAAACACCAGCTTCAGCGGGGTGAGATTGTTAACACTGATATAGCCGAGCAGGTGGTCGATGTAGGCGTTGCGCAGGCTGATTTGTCTGTAGCTGCCGCGCGCGGCCTCGTTCACCGGCGGGAAGTCGCCCGCTTCCGCCAGACGCTGAACGTCGCGCAGACCGGTGTCGCCGCTTATCGGGCGGGCGCCCTCGCGTACCAGCTTCATGCCGTTGTAGTCCATCGGATTATGGCTGGCGGTCACCTCAATACCGCCGTCCACGCCGAGGTGGAAGGTGGCGAAGTAAATCTCTTCGGTGCCGGACATACCGATATCCAGCACGTCGACGCCCGCATCCTGTAACCCTTTTGCCAGCGCCAGCTTCAGCGCCTCGCTGGTCAGGCGCACGTCGCCGCCCAGCACGACGGTTTTCGGTTTTAAATATTCGCCGTAAGCGCGGCCAATCCGCCACGCGATATCTTCATTGAGCTCTTCGCCCAGCCTGCCGCGAATGTCGTAGGCCTTGAAACAGGTTAATTTTGTCATGTTCTTACCCTTCTTCAGGCAACAGTTAGCCCTGACCGTAAATGGCCAACATCGTTATTGTTATTCATTGCCGGATGGCGCGTTGCGCTTACCGGGCATAATTGCAGGCGTCAGACCCGCCCGTAACGGTCCTCGAACCGCACCACGTCGTCCTCTTCGAGATACGAGCCGGAACGCACTTCAATTAAATCGAGCGGTATTTTTCCCGGATTTTCCAGGCAGTGGGTCGCCCCCAGCGGAATATAGATGGACTCGTTTTCACCGAGCAGCTTAACCTCGCCGTTGATGGTGACTCTGGCGGTCCCCGCCACCACCACCCAGTGCTCGGCGCGGTGATGGTGCATCTGCACCGACAGTCCTTCCCCCGGCTTGACGGTAATGCGCTTCACCTGATAGCGCTCGCCCGCGTCGATGGAGTCGTATTTGCCCCACGGACGGTAAACCTCTCGGTGCATGTGGTGCTCATGGCGTCCGTCGGCCTTGATCTTCTCCACCACCTTTTTCACGTCCTGCACCGCATGGCGATCGGCAATCAGCACGGCGTCTTTGGTCTGCACCACCACCAGATCCTTCACGCCGACGGTGGTCACCAGGCCGGATTCGGCGTAAACGTAGCTGTTTTCCGTTTTATGGCTGATGACGTCGCCGTGGTGGACGTTTCCCTCCGGGGTGTGGGCGCTGATTTCCCACAGCGAGGACCACGAGCCGACATCGCTCCAGCCCGCGTCCATTGGCATCACCACCGCGTCCGCCGTTCGCTCCATCACCGCGTAGTCAATGGACTCTTCCGGACAGGCGAGGAAGGCCTCTTCATCCACACGAATGAAATCAAGATCCGGATCGACGCCGCGCATCGCCTGTTCACAGGCGGCCAGAATATCGGGGCGGAACTTTTTCAGCTCTTCCAGATAGCGTCCGGCGCGGAACAGAAACATGCCGCTGTTCCAGTAGTAATCGCCGCTGGCGACGTAGGCCTGAGCGGTTTCCAGCCCCGGCTTCTCAACGAACTGCGCCACCTCAAAAGCCACCGCATCCGTCGCGCCCGGCACGACATCACCGCGCCGGATATAGCCATAGCCGGTTTCCGGCAGATCCGGCACGATACCGAAGGTCACCAGTTTGCCCACGTCGGCATAGGGCATGGCGCTGCGCACCGCGTCGCGGAAGGCCTCTTCATTGGCGATCGCATGATCCGCCGCCAGTACCAGCATCAGCGGATCGCAGTCCGTATGCTGGCGCGTCGCCGCCAGCGCCGCCAACGCAATCGCAGGCGCGGTATTGCGCCCGGCGGGCTCAAGAATAATGTTCTCCGTCAGCTTATTGAGCTGGCGGAGCTGTTCGGCGACGATAAAACGGTGCTGTTCGTTGCAGATCACCACCGGGCTTTCGCACTCCACGCCGTTCAGACGGCAAATGGTGGTTTGCAGCATGGTGAGATCGCCTTTCAGGCACAGAAACTGTTTTGGATAAAGCACGCGAGAAAGCGGCCACAATCGGCTACCGGAGCCACCGGCCATCACAACCGGGTAAAGTTTTGTCTGACGCATTATCATCCCCGAATATCTGCAATAAATTGGCGTAGCACGTTCTCTTTATTGAGCGTGCGTTCGGCGTATTCACGTGCCGTCGTGTTGTTTTTCGGCATGGCGAGCGCCTGGCTAATCCCGTTGACCAGCGCGTCGGTCGACTCCGGTTCCACGCAAACGGCGATGCCCGGATAGCGCGCGCAAAGTTGTCCTAATTCGGTGTGCGGCTCAGCGGTAATCACCGCATTACCGCCGACCGCCAGAATGTTAGTCAGCTTGGAGGGCAGTACCGCATCCGCTGCGCCGCGCTTTTGCACCACCAGATGGCAGTCGCCCATTTTCAGCAGCGCGGGTAAGGCGTCGTAAGGCTGCAGCGGGAGGAATTTAATATTTGGCAGGCCGCGTTCGCGGGCCATGTTCTCCAGCCGCGCCTTGCCGCCCCCCTGGCCGACAATCGCAAAAATCAACGGTCGATCGCGTAATCGTTCCGCGGCGTCAATTACCTTTTCCAGCCCTTGCTTTTCGCCGATATTGCCGGAATAGAGCACAATTTTTTTGCCCTCTGGCAAGCCAAGCTGCTGACGCAAAGCCGTCACGTCAGCGTCATTAACGTCCTGAAAGCGCGCCACTTCCGACCAGTTCGGAAAAAAGAGGATTTTTTCCGCCGCGACGCCCTTTTCCCGCGCTTTATTCATCATGCAGCGAGATATGGTCGAAACATTATCAACGTTACGCAGCGCGCTACGTTCAAAGGCCGTTGCTAACCGCGCTACGCTGCCGCGCTTACCTTTTCCCGCCATTCCTAAGCCAAGCATGGCATCCACTTCGTAATCCTGAATATGCAGTACGGTACGCGCGCCGGAGAGTGTCGCCAGCAGACGCATTCCCGGCGTACAAAAGAGCGTCGGTACAACGCCGATAATCCGATCCGGCTTCCAGCGACGCTGCGCCATCAGTGGGAAAAAACTGCTCAATGCAAAGCTCCCCAGATGAAGCAGTCGTTTTAAGGTGGAGGGCTGTTTCGGCACATACAGCGGGCAGCGCCAGACGGTAGCCTCGCCCTCTTCCCGGCGATAGCGCCAGGCGGAATAGCGCTCGCCGACCTTCCACTGCGGGTAGTACGGCGGCGCAGTAATGACCCGCACCTCATGGCCTTCCCGCGCCATCCACGCCACCATTTCGCCGGTATATTTGCCGATACCGGTCAGTTCCGGCGAATAGTTAATGCCATAGACCAGGATCTTCATAAGCCCACCGCCGGCGCGTCAGGAAGGAAGTAGGCCCGACTGTTCTCATGAACATTGTCGCTTGCCAGAAGCTGTTCCGGCGTCAGCCAGCGGTAACTGCCATGCTGCGCGTCAGGCAGGCGTAAATCGCTCTCCGCCACGCGCAGACGAAAGCCGAGCACGATGTAGTGAGTTGAAAAATCTTCACCGGAAAAGTTGTCGTCATAGAAGTGCTGCCAGACGCCATAAAACGTCCCTGCCGCCAGCGGCAGACGCACGCCCAGTTCCGCCTGCGTCAGGCGTGCAAAGGCGGCCTCCAGCGTTTCGTCTTTGCGCACCCGTCCCCCCGGCACAAACCAGTAGCCCTGCGCCGGACGGTTGAGACGCTGGCCCAGTAAAATTTCCCCCTGGCCGTTTTCCACAATGAAATCGAGGGAGATGAGGGGCGTGGCCCGCACCACGGCGGCGAAATCTTCCTGACGTAAAAACATTGTCACCCCCGGAACCGTTGCTGATTCTCAAGGAACCACTGGTAAGTACCGGCAAGCCCTGCCTCCAGTGAAATTTCGTGATACCAGCCAAGCTGATGCAGGCGTGTGACGTCGAGCAATTTACGCGGCGTGCCGTCCGGCTTCGTGGCGTCGAACACCACCCGGCCCTGGTAACCCACCACCTTTGCGATGGTCTGCGCCAGCTCGCGGATGGTGCAGTCCACGCCAGTGCCGACGTTAATGTGCGACAGCATCGGGGCGGTGTTCTCCTGCCACACTTCGCGCGCCAGCTCCATCACGTGAATACTGGCCGCCGCCATATCGTCAACATGCAGAAATTCGCGCATCGGCGTGCCGCTGCCCCACACCACCACCTCCGGCGCGTGGCTCTGCGAAGCCTCATGAAAGCGGCGCAGCAGCGCCGGGATCACATGTGAATTGTCCGGATGGAAATTGTCATGCGGGCCGTACAGGTTGGTCGGCATCACCGAACGGTAGTCGCGACCGTACTGGCGGTTGTAGGACTCGCACAGTTTAATCCCGGCGATCTTGGCAATGGCATACGGCTCGTTGGTCGGCTCCAGCGTTCCCTGCAGCAGCTCGCTTTCCGCCATCGGCTGCCTTGCCAGTTTCGGATAGATACAGGACGAACCGAGAAACAGCAGTTTGTTCACGTTGTGCAGGTGCGCGGCGTGAATAATGTTGCTCTCTATCATCATGTTTTCATAAATAAAATCCGCCGGATACGTGTTGTTGGCGACAATGCCGCCCACTTTCGCCGCCGCCAGATAAACCTGGTCGATACCCGCCCCGGCAAAGAACGCCTGTACCGCGCGCCCGTCGAGCAGATCCAGCTCATCGCGGGTGCGCAGCACCAGTTCCACGTCGCCGCTCTGCGCAAGCTGCCGTACAATGGCGGAGCCCACCATTCCGCGATGGCCCGCCACAAAAATTCGTTGCTTGTTCATTCTCAGGACTCCAGCGCGATGGCCACCTCGTAACCGTGGGATTTCAGCAGTGAGTGTTTTTTCGCGGCTTCCAGATCGTTCGCCACCATCTCGGAGACCATCTCCGACAGGGTGATTTCCGGTTTCCAGCCCAGTTTCTCATGCGCTTTGGACGGGTCGCCCAGCAGGGTTTCCACTTCCGCCGGACGGAAATAACGCGGATCAACGGCCACAATCACATCCCCCGGTTTCACGCCCGGCGCATCGTGTCCGGTAACGGATACCACGATCCCTTTCTCATTAATGCCTTCGCCTTCAAAGCGCAGTTTTATCCCCAGTTGCGCCGCCGCCAGCTCCACAAACTGGCGTACGGAATACTGCACGCCGGTGGCAATCACGAAATCTTCCGGCTGCTCCTGCTGTAACATCATCCACTGCATCCGCACGTAATCTTTCGCATGGCCCCAGTCGCGCAGCGAGTCCATATTGCCGAGATACAGGCAGGACTCCAGCCCCTGGGCGATATTGGCGATGGCGCGGGTGATCTTACGGGTGACGAAGGTTTCGCCACGACGCGGGGACTCGTGGTTAAACAGAATGCCGTTACAGGCGTAAATACCGTAGGATTCACGGTAGTTGACGGTGATCCAGTAGGCGTACAGTTTCGCCACCGCATAGGGGGAACGCGGGTAGAACGGCGTGGTCTCTTTCTGCGGAATTTCCTGCACCAGACCGTACAGTTCAGAGGTGGAGGCCTGGTAGAACCGCGTTTTCTTTTCAAGACCGAGGAAGCGAATCGCCTCCAGCAGGCGCAGCGTGCCCATCGCATCCACATCGGCGGTATATTCCGGCGACTCAAACGACACCGCCACATGGCTCATCGCGCCCAGATTGTAGACCTCATCCGGCTGCACTTCCTGTAAAATGCGGGTCAGGTTGGAGGCGTCGGTCAGGTCGCCATAATGCAGATGAAATTTCGGGTTGCAGCTGTGCGGATCCTGATAAATATGGTCCACGCGCTCGGTATTAAACGATGACGCGCGGCGCTTGATACCATGCACCTCATACCCTTTTTCCAGCAGAAATTCTGCCAGGTAAGACCCATCCTGTCCGGTTACGCCAGTAATGAGAGCGACTTTTGACATTTTCATTTCCTCAAATAGTCCCGTTAGGGAGTAACTTTCTGAACGCGCTGGCGCGTTACCACTGCGGGATTGCCCCGACAAATCGCATTTGCCGGTAATGATTTAAATACGCTGCTGCGCGCGCCGACGACGGTGCCATGACCTATCGTCACGCCGGGCGCGACAAAAACATCGGTCGCCAGCCAACATTTTTCGCCAATAACAATCGGCGCGGCGTTAATATCGAAATGGGCGCTGGTATAATCATGGCTACCGGTACATAAATAACCTTTTTGTGAAATAACCGCATGTGCGCCAATATTAATTTCACCCAACGTATATAACACCGCGTCGTCGCCTACCCAGGCATAATCGCCGACGGTTAATTTCCACGGATAGGTAATTTTTACTGACGGTCGAATAACCACATTTTTTCCAATTTTGGCGCCAAACAGACGCAGCAAAAAGGCTCGCCAGCGATACAATATTTGCGGCGACCCGGCGAATAATGTCGCCTGTACCGCCCACCATAATTGTACTTTTAGCGCATTAGCGCCGCGGAACCCTTTCGGCACCGTAAAGCCGCTAAGATCCTGCATAATAACTCCCGGTGATTAGACTTTGTTATACCGCGCTTTTGTTTTACCCGTCGTTTTCAGACGTAATAAATAGGATAATTGCGCCCAAAACCCTGGCACACGTAATATTTTTCGCTGTACGTTTTTTGCATCCTGACATAATTCCAGATTATTCGAGGTTGACACGCCGCCCATCGAAAATTCAGATACCAGTCCGTTAATTCGCCGAAAAGGATAGCCTGCTTTATAGAGACGGGCCGCCAGCGCATAATCTGAAGAGACATGATATTGCAGATCATAAGGATACTTTTTTAACGCTACCGTCGGGAAAAATATCGCCTGATGGCTGGCTGGCAAACTATGGTAGATATAATACCCGGGTTTAGCCTTCCGGCGTATTTTATGCCCGCCGCCGAAATCCAGCAGCGCGTCGCCAATATACATCGCCTCGCCCTTTTGTCGCGCCAGTTGGCGGACAAACAGCGCGGCATCATCATGGAACGCATCACCGGAATTAAGAAACAGGGTATAGCGCCCCTGCGCCAGCGCAATGCCTTTGTTCATGGCATCATAAATACCGCGATCCTTTTCACTGATAAAACGCAGGTTAAACTCACCGTGACGTTTTTGCAGAAATTCGCGCGTGCCGTCCTCCGAACCGCCGTCCACTACGATCCATTCAAATGACAGACCCGGATCGCGCGCCAGATTGCGCAGCGAGCGCCAGGTTTTTACCACCCCTTCGTAATTGCGAAAGGCGACGGTAACGACGCTTAAAAACATGCCACCACCCCGTTATGAAATTTTTAACGCCTTGCGCAAAATGAACGGACAGACGATTAAAAAAGCATATTCCGGGCTAAATATTGAACCGGTAAAAAACAGCGACACCGGCGTAAAAAGATAGAGCTGCACCCGAAAATTACGATTATCGCCAAACGCATTTAGCGCCATTTTTAAAACTTTCCCCATATACCACAGCGTCATTAGCACTGCGAACCAGGAAAAATAAATAATCAGCAGATACAATCCATTGTCTATGGTTTTCCCGACATCCGCACCGTTAAAGATTCCGAATGATGCAACATATTCATAAAGTGAGCCAAATCTGACTACACCATCAATATGGGTCAAGGAATATCCGACCATGACTAACGGGCCCACAATACGATAATAAGAAGATGAGCCTTCCGTCCCTAAATCGCCAAGTCGTGTCGCGATATAAGGAAATGCAATAATTACCCCAACCAAAAACAGGGTTAATGAGACCAGCGCCAGTGGAAGTTTTTTCTTTATCGCATCCTTATTCAAATATTGGAACGCCCACTCCAGAAGGTAAAACAGGATAAAGGTCATTACCCCTGAAAATGATCCTGATAATATTATCCCTGCCAGAATCATAGCATCGCTTTTCGGTGTTTTGATACCAAACTGTTTGATGCTCAGCCAAATTGAGATTAGTGCCAAAGCGAAAAATGCCGGTTCAAAATAAAGCGCAGTGGTACGCTTACCGCCAAATTTTATGAAGTTCAGTACGTAGCTATTACTGTAAATGAGATATTTCGAAATTCCTTCCATAATACTGCTGCCGCCGGTAAGGATAATTTGCGCCATCTCAACCGCGGCGAGCGCGACCACTATACCCACCACCAGATAAAAAAAACGTAAAATCTTTCGGTGGTTATGCGCGGAAATGGTTTTGAATCGGATACTCCAGACCATCCCGATAATGACCACAATATAGACAAACAGCATCGTGGATGTGACATATTTACCGGCATTCAGCGACTGGCCGAACAGGAAGTTAAATGCCGTAAGCCCCGCGCCGATGCCTAAGGCAATCATCAATTTTTTTACGCTAATGCGTTCCACAAATAACAGCAGCAACAGCGGTAAAAAAGTGACGATGGTAATGGGAAAGCTTTCCCCCAGTTGGGCAATCTTGACATTGACCAGTAGGTAGATCAGCGGCAGCAGCAGGTAGCTACAGATTCTGATAGAACGAGACATACTCCTCCAGCATCTGTTGACCGCTGTACGCGACGCGGCTACGCATACGAAAGGCGTCCAGCGTGGCGCCAAATACCGCCTGAGCAATCTCTGGCTTACGCCGCTGCGCCAGGCGCAGTACATCTGTAGCGGCAAAGGTCTGGCCGCCGGATTTCGCCAGCACCTCCTGCGCCGCCTCGCTGTGGGTAGCGAGCACCGGTACGCCGATCGAGAGCGCTTCACACAAGATCAGCGGATAGTTATCGACCCGCGAGCTAAAGACCAGCGCATCCATCTCATTGAGCGCGCTCATTAATTTGCGCTTATCGGTTTCAAAACCGTGATTAACAACGTTTTGGCCAGTAAAAGGCGAAAATTTACCGAAGGTATGCAGTTCAATTTTTTCGCCCAGCGCCATCATGTCGTGTACCAGACGCTGGTCAGTTTTGCCGTCATAACGCAAGTCATGCGCCACAATGGCAATTCGCGGTTTTCCCGGATTCAGCGGCACAGGTGATAGCTGCGCGAGAATCGCCTCGGTCGCCAGATCGATACCGTTGTTAATAATCTGGCAGCGCCCCGCGCCATAAACGCTGTTAAAGGCCTCGGCCACGTGCTGGCTCGGCGAAATAAACCGGCAGCCCAGCCGCAGCATGTCCCGAAAGCGCTGACGTTTGCCGTCAATAAGCTGGTGCGCCCGATCCACCCTGACCGGCGGATAATTGCTTAGGGTCGGGCATTTTTGGCAGCCGTTTTTCCAGCCCTCGCAACCGTCGGTGAAGGCGCAACGCCCGGTGACGCTCCAGTGATCGTGCAGCGTCCAGACCAGCGTGACGTCTGGTTTTTGCGCTTTGACTTTTTCGCAAAACGTCACGATGTCCGCCAGGTTTAGCCAGTAACTGTGGAGAACATGAAAATGCAGCACCAGCGGGCCGGATGTCTGGATAACCGTGCGGTAAAGATTGTCGAGATTGCCAAACAGATCGCGATTCAGGAAACGAAACAGCGCGATATTAGCGATTGCCGTGCCGCGCGGCGTCTGTTTTATCACCTGCGGATAGCGGTGGTGACTGACGCTTTTTTTTCCGCCTTTGCCATAACCATAGACAAAACGTGACGTCAGCCCTTTTTGCAATGCCCGCAGATGGAGATCCAACGCCACTCCCGCCGCACCGCCTTCCGCCAGCCGTACATTAAATTGCAGAATATTCATGTGCTGACCTTCACCCGTGCTTTTTCTCCCACCACCAGCGCATGGTCCGGAATACTGTCAAGCACCACGCTACCCGCGCCAATCGTGACGTGATTACCAATAGTAATATCGCCAAGCAGGATGACATTCGCCCCCAGCTCAACGCCGTGACCAATCACCGGACAAGCCAGACTGTCCGCGCCGCGATTGCCAATGGTGACGCCGTGGCGAATGGTAAAATCGTCGCCGGCGACGACATGTTTGTTAATCACTACCGCGTAACCATGATGGATAGTGAACCGCCGACCAATGGTCGCGGCGGCCTGGATTTCATACCCGAACAGGCATTCCGTGATCACGCGATACAGCACCAGCACCGGCGCGGCCCACAGATTATTCAGCACATTCTTTTTGCGCCAGACGGAACAAAAATGAGCGATACGGTAGGCCAGCACCATGCAACAGGGGCGTAAGCTCCAGCTATTCGCGCGTAAGTCTTCCAGCATCGTTATCGCCCCCGCAGCCCGGCCGCCAGGCGTTTGCTGTTACGCACGGAGAGCAACGTCAGCAACGTGCGCCAGGTCATTCGCTTATTGCGAATTTGGTACAGGGTAAAAAGCTGGTATTTTTTGCTGGCGCGATCGAATTTATCTTTGTGCTTACGATAAAAATGGAAATAGCCGGAGAACTTTTTCGGCGAAGAGGTAATCTGCATCTCGCCGTGGTTGATATGTAAAATTTGCGTCGCCTCTTCGACTTTCCACGGTTCGCCATATTCCACCACCATACGCAGAAAAATGTCGTAATCCTGCGCCGCCTTGAGTTCGGTATCGAACAAACACGCTTTAAAACGCCAGGCCCAGGTAAAAACCTGATTGCCAATAATATTGCGCTTGTAGAACAAGCGGCGCGAATAAGGGGATTTCGGATACAGCGGCAGGCTGGCAGGCTGAGAGTAGACCTCGCCCTCGCACACATAGTCGTTGGCATACAAAAAGGCGTGCGTAGTCAACTGGTGTTTATGGGCCAGAAACACGCTCAGACGGTTTGGCGTCCATTCATCGTCATCATCAATACCGGTAATGTAGTGTCCTTGCGCCTGCATAATGGCCTGGTTGCGAACCGCGCAGGCGCCGGTATTCCTGGCGTTATGGGTATAACGGACGCGCGGGTCGTTCAGCTCCTCAACAAATTGTTGTAGCTGCTGATAAGACGAGGAGCAATCATCCACGATGATCATCTCCCAGTGACGGTAGTCCTGACGTAGTACTGATTTAATCGCCCGGATAGCCAACTGCTGCCTGTTCCAGGTTGGCATATAAATTGAGATCAGCGGATTGTCTGTTGTCATGCTTATTCCCCAGATAGTTTTGCCGCATGGCGCTACGCTTGTCCGGCCTACAGTCACAGGCCGCGCCATCCGGCACGCCTTATTTTTTATTTGGAATCTGACTGGTATTCATACTCGTAATAACCATAATCCTGGTAGCCCGTCGCCCGGCGGAAAATGGAGTTGAGAATGACGCCTTTGACCTGAATGCCATTCTGGTCAAAACGGCTCAGACTGGTTTCCACCTCTTTTAAGGTGTTGACGGCATAACGCGCCACCATCAGCGTCGTCCCGGCGTGGCGACCCACAATCGCGGCGTCCGTCACGGCCAGAATCGGCGGCGTGTCGATTAATACCAGGTCGTAGCGGCTGCTTGCCCAGGCGATCAGCTCGCCGAAGCGCTCGCTCATCAGCAGTTCCGATGGATTAGGCGGCACCTGACCGCGCGGAATAAGATCAAAATTAGCAATCGCCGTGGGTTTCGCGCAGGAGGCTATCTCACCTTTGCCCGCCAGAATGTCAGATAAGCCGTCCACGTTATTGGTGCCGAGCAGTTCATGGGTGTAGCCCTTGCGCATATCGCAGTCGATCAGTAATACCCGTTTATGCGTCTGGCTGATGACGGCCGCCAGGTTGGCGCAAACAAAGGTTTTGCCGATAGAGGGGCTGACGCCTGTGAGCATGAGTACATTATTTTGCGCCTGCATCATGGCGAAATGCAGGCTGGTGCGCAGGCTGCGAATCGCCTCAATCGCCAGATCGGTCGGATTGCCCACCGCCAGCAGTTGGCTCTGCTTGTAACGCTTAATTCCTTTAATGGTTTTGACGCTATCGCGCGCTTTTTGCCATTCCGACAGCGGAATACTGGCATAGACGCTGATCCCGTGCTCCTCCAGCGCCTGCGGGCTTTCAATACCGCGATTAAACAGCGAGCGCAGGAGCACGCCGACAATCGATAACATTAATCCCAGAATAATGCTGCCGAGAATAATCAACGCCTTTTTCGGCTTCAGCACGCCCGGCTGGGTAATCGCCGGGTCAACGATGCGCACGTCGCCAACGGTGCTGGCTTCGGTGATTTTCAGCTCCTGCTGTTTATTAAGCAGTTGCATATAGACCTGCTGGCCGGACTCCACATCGCGGGTCAAACGCACAATCTCCTGCTGGGTTTTCGGCATTGCCGTCACCCGCCCGTTCAGTTTGGCTTTTTCATCTTCCAGCGCTTTACGTTTTTCCAGCAGGGTGCGGTAAGCCGGATGCGCTTTGGTAAAGAGCTTGGAAATTTCCGCCTCTTTAAACGTCAACTCATTCAACTGGGCGTCGATATTAACCATCGAATCGAGCACCGCCTTCGCCTCCAGCGGTAAATCCACCGAGTCTTTATCCTGGCGGAAAGCGTTTAGCTTGTTTTCCGCCACATCCAGACGGCTGCGGACTTCCGGCAGTTGTTTTGCCAGAAACGCCAGGCTCTTCCCCGCCTCTTCAGATTTTCGCGCAATATCCTGTTGCAGATAGTTACGGGTAATACTGTTGAGAATGTCGCGGATCTGGTCGCGATCCTCTCCCGTGAACGTCAGGCTCAGAACGCCGGTATCTTTGCCGGTTTCCGTTACGGTGAGGTTATTTTGCAGGTTATTAATCATGCCAAGCGTTGAGAATTTACTCACCGTAAATTCTGTATCAGGACGGGCGTCAATCGCCTCTACCCGCATCGTCACGCCGTCTTTATTGAGTGGCTGGCCCACAACGCCCTGCGCGCTAAATCCGCCGTCGCTAACCAACTGATAACGTTTGTCGCCCAGCACTTTGAGGGTGAAGATCTGTCCGCTCATCGTCTCTGGTCGGGTGAATGTCGTGACTTTCACCATTTCATTGTGACGCCCCATCAGCCGCTCCCACCCGGCGCCGAACAGCGGAAAGGTGTTTTTGGTGACGGCAATATCCAGATCCAGATCGTCAACGGTCTTCCCAAGCACCAGGCGCGATCGAATGAGCTGAATTTCCGCATCGGAAGCCGGCGGCTTATTCGCTAATGCGCTGTTGATATCCTGTACCAGCGAATTACCGGCGTTTTGTTCAATCTGCACCAGCGCATCGGCGCTATAGATGGGCGTGGCGAAGAACGTATAAATTACCGCGCACAGCGCAAATATGGCCGTCGTCCCCAACACCCACCAACGCGCTTCAATCACCGTTCCGACCAGGCGCCCGATATCGATTTCATCGCTACCCGTAACCGCCGCAGATTGTTTTGCTTTTTCTGTCATGGTTTTCCCTGCTCTGCATTCAGTGCCTGCGCCCACTGGCGGGCAGACCTTTCCAGTAATGTGTACACCGCCTCAAACGCATCGCGGCTTTTGCGATACGGGTCCGGTATTTCACGCTCGCTGTCCCAGTGACCAAACAGCATTACCTTGCCGCGCATTTCCGGCGCAATGTCGCACAGGGCGGCGATGTGACGTTTCTCCATCGTCAGAATCAGGTCATATTCCCGGCACAGACGCGCGGAAATTTGCCTTGCGCAGTGATTTTCCAAAGACAGATCGTGGGCGCTCGCCACGCTCGCCGCCGCAGGATCGGCGCCTTTGCCGACCAGTGCGCCTAATCCTGCGGACGCAACCGTCAGCGAGGGATGAAAGCGTTTTAGCAAACGTTCCGCCGTCGGGGAACGGCAAACATTCCCCACACAGACCACTAAGATTTTGTTAAACATAACGATTACCAGGAATGAATGTCGCTGGCCGTATCCGTCATATAACGGACACCGCTAATGGTTGGCAGCAACTGATTGATCAGACGGTTCCAGCGAGCAACCGGCGCGGTCGTGACGTACACCACATCGTAAGGCTGAAGTCGGAATTCCGTCGCCATCACCAATGACGTGGCGTCAGACATATCAAGCTGGTAGATATTGGCGATCTTGCCGCCGCGTTCCCCCTCGCCTTTCAACGGACGAATCACAAAAATGCCGCTGGCGTTGGAGGTGGTCAGATCGATGCCTTCCGCATTGCCCAATGCTTCGGTGAGCGTCATGCCGCTGAAATCCATTTTGAGGGTGCTCTGTTTTTTCACTTCGCCCATGACAAAGACTTTCAGATCGTCATTGCGCGGCACATACAGAATGTCGCCAGGGTAGAGCAAGCGGTTCTGACTAAGATCGCCATTTTGCATCAGCGCCTGTAGCGAAATGCGCTGTTCTTTGCCGTTGTGCGTCAACACGACGTTGCGCCAGTCCGCCATATCGGTCAGGCCGCCCGCGGCGTTAATCGCATCCAGGACGGTTAGCGGTACGTTAGTAATGGCCTGCTGACCGGATTTATTCACCTGGCCGGAGATATACGCTTTTTGCGAGCGGAAAGCGGCGATATTGACATCCACCTGCGGGTCCGCGATGTACTTCGCTAAACGCCCGGTAATATCGCTGCGAATCTCTGACAAAGTTTTACCGACGACGCTAACCTTGCCAATGTAGGGATAAAACATGGTGCCGTCCGGCTGTACCCAGTTGCCGGTATCGCTTGAGCTACGGTACTGGCCCGCTGGCGTGGTCAATTCCGGGTGATCCCAGACGGTGACATTCAGCACATCGCCAGGCCCGACGCGATACTGATAGCTGGCGATCTCCTGGTCCAGCGACATATTCGGTTGCGCGACATTGGGCCGCGGGCGTAATTGCTCAACCAGCCGTGGCGTCAGCGGATACACATTGACCATCCGGTCGAGATCAAAGTCAGCGTCTTGCTGTTTGATCACATCTTTCCCCATCGTAGACATATTGCTGCCCGGAAGTACTGTGCAACCACTTATCAAGCTGAGCGACGCCAATAATGGCATCAATTTCATTTTGGATTTCATCATTGATTATTTATCACTTTGGCAGAGTCATTATCCTGTGCAATTTAAATAGCGGCTTCGTCCGTGCACATTTACCTTGCAGTTAATAGCAGAGAAAATTAACTGGCATCATTCTGAAAAAAAATCAATTCATCCGCAGGCTATTGACAGAATAATAAAGGCTTATATTCAGGCTTTCAGGCACGCTACCGCCCCTGGCTTCTTAGCTACCAATACACTGATTATTCTAAATTTTCGCATTCCCCTCCGATTTCATCCTCGTTCAGATAAAAATCTTCAGCGAAATAAAGGTTACGTATTAATAGTTTTCTCGATGTCGTGACAGGATATTTAAGCGCGCTATCTTAATCCTGCAAGAATTGTTGCAGCTAACCTAATGACAGGCAAGGTAACAAACCCGCCATTCTATATTTTTAAGATTAATATTAAATGAATTAACAGATGATTTTAGGATTTTATTGATGTTGACAATATTTATTTACTCCACTCCACCTGCGATATTTCCTAAATATATTCTTGACATTATTTAGTTTCTGACAGAAACATTACGGCTATTTTAAAGTTATTTTATAGCCGAGTAACAAAGATAAATTGCGCTGCGGCATTGCATTTTTCCGCCGTATTATCCATGATCGAATTGTGACAATTGTCATATTACAGAAGGTATTGCTCTTACTATGGAATGGATTGCCGATCCGTCAATCTGGGCCGGACTGGTAACGTTAATCGTTATCGAACTTGTTCTCGGCATTGATAACCTGGTCTTTATTGCCATCCTCGCTGAAAAACTACCGCCGGGGCAGCGCGACCGCGCGCGCATTACCGGCCTGATACTGGCGATGATCATGCGCCTGCTGCTGCTGGCGTCAATCTCGTGGCTGGTCACCTTGACTAAGCCGCTCTTTAGCGTACAGGCGTTAAGCTTTAGCGCCCGCGATCTGATTATGCTGTTCGGCGGCTTCTTCCTGCTCTTTAAAGCCACCATGGAGCTCAACGAACGGCTGGAAGGGAAAGATAGCGCCAACCCTACCCAGCGTAAGGGGGCGAAATTCTGGGCGGTGGTCGCGCAAATCGTGGTGCTGGACGCTATCTTTTCTCTCGACTCCGTGATTACCGCCGTGGGGATGGTCGATCACCTGGCGGTCATGATGGCGGCCGTGATAATCGCCATTAGCCTGATGCTGCTCGCCAGCAAGTCACTGACCCGATTTGTGAACAACCATCCCACCATTGTCATTTTGTGTCTTAGCTTCCTGCTAATGATCGGCTTTAGCCTGGTGGCGGAAGGGTTTGGTTTCCACATTCCGAAAGGGTATCTGTACGCGGCTATCGGCTTCTCGGTGATGATCGAGGCGCTCAACCAACTGGCTATTTTTAACCGCCGCCGTTTTCTTTCCGCTAACCATACGCTGCGCCAGCGCACAACGGAGGCCGTGATGCGGCTGATTAGCGGTAAAAAAGAGGATGCCGAACTGGATGCGGAAACCGCCGCGATGCTGGCAGACCATGACGACAGCCAGATTTTTAATCCGCAGGAGCGCAGGATGATTGAGCGGGTGCTGAATCTCAACCAGCGCACCGTAAGTAGCATCATGACGTCGCGCCACGATATCGAGCATATCGATCTCAACGCGCCGGAAGCGGAAATCCGCGCTCTGCTGGAAAAGAACCAGCATACGCGTCTGGTCGTGACGGGTGAAAATGAACAGGAAGATTTACTCGGCGTCGTCCACGTCATCGATCTGTTGCAACAATCGCTGCGCGGCGAACCGCTCAACCTGCGGGCGCTGATTCGCCAACCGCTGGTTTTCCCGGAAACATTGCCGCTGCTGCCTGCGCTGGAGCAGTTCCGTAACGCCAGAACCCATTTTGCCTTTGTCGTAGATGAGTTTGGCTCGGTTGAAGGCATTGTGACATTAAGCGATGTCATGGAGACTATTGCCGGTAATCTGCCGAATGAAGTCGAGGAAATTGACGCCCGCCACGATATTCAGAAGAACCCGGACGGTTCCTGGACAGCAAACGGCCATATGCCGCTGGAGGATTTGGTGCAGTACGTGCCGCTACCGCTGGATGAAAAACGGGAATACCATACGATTGCCGGATTATTGATGGAATATTTGCAGCGCATACCGCAAACCGGTGAAGAGGTTCAGGTGGGCGATTATTTGCTGAAAACATTGCAGGTAGAAAGCCATCGAGTGCAGAAAGTGCAGTTAATTCCGCTGCATAACGGCGAGCCAGACCCGGAGATGTAACGTCTGTTCGCCTGCCCCGGCCTGCTTACCAGGCAGGCCGGAGGCGCGTTAGCCTCGCCATCCGGCTCTGCCCTTTGGCCAAAAACTAAAGCTTATTCAGCAGCTTCTTCACATCTTTACCGTTGCGGGTATCTTTATTGCGATCCGCCCAGTCGTTGAGCCGACGCTTCGCCTCATCCTGTAAATGCTTGCGCAATAACTGATCCACTTGCAGGGTATAGTTCAGCTCCTGCCACTTGCCATAGACGCGCAGCGGCACCGGCGTCTCTTTCAGGAAGGTGATCAGGTTGCTATCGCCGTTCCAGCCGCCCAGCACACGCAGATTAAATTGTGTATCACAGCTCTGCTTAACCAGATCCAGCGTTCCGCTGCCGGTTAACGCCAGCATAGAAGATTGCCCGACCATGTCGTCGAGTGTCAGCGTGCCCTTATTTAGCGTCAGATCGGTCGTGAAGCGATCCAGTCGGGTCGCGTTGTCCATATTTTCCTGCGACTGCTGCGCGTCGCCGCCGCTTCGCTCTACGGCCTGCTGCACCAGTTGCTGGAAATTCATTCCTTCGAGGCGCGTATTGCTCATGTCAACATGCGCTTTTCCTTTCCAGCTGTGGCGAAATGCCTCCGCGTCAATATCCGCCCCGGAGAAATCGCCAACCAGCGACATCTTACCGGTCAGGCTAATCGGATAATTGAAGGCTTTCAGGATAGTCCCAATCTCAACATGGTTGAGGCGAGGGTGGAATTCGATGCGCGGACTGGCGGTGCGGGCGTCCAGCGTGCCGGGCAGCGACATCTCTCCGTCGGCCAGTTTCCCCTGCAACTCAGTAATATCCAGCAATCCGGCCTGATTAGACATCTTCGTCGAAACCTGGGTAAAGTCCATTCCCCGCCAGCGAACTGAATCCGCCTGTAAAGCAATCTCCGCCGTAAAGCTTTGCAGCCCCTGATAAGGCGGCGCACCAACACGCGACGCGATAACTGGCCTGGTCAGGGGGAGCGTATTTTGCCCCTGCGACACCGCGCCGCCCGTCTGTGCCACGGCGCTATGATGCGGCAACAGGTTATCCAGATTAAGCTTGCTGGACCGGAGGTCAATTTGCCATTCCGGCTGGTCCGCCAGCGTTACCTGGACATGCCCGGTCAGAGAACTGTCATTCGCCGTTAAATTTAAGTGGTTAAATGAAAGACGTTTTTGCGCCTCCTGCCACTGCGCCTGCAATTGTCCCTGCCCCTCAATCCCCTGCGCCGGTAGATCCGCGCCCTGCAATTGCCAGCGCAGTTGCTCAATACCCGCGGTTAAGTTATGCGGATAATCGGAAGCATCCACCGTTCCGCTGAACGATAAAGCAAGATCCCGCTGATCGCGGTTCACGCGTCCCGAAAAATCAAACGTGCCGCGATGCTCGGCATCTTGTTCCATATTCAGACGAATATCGCGCACCGTGACCTGATCATCATTTTCATGCTGGAAAACCAGCACGCTGTCGGCAACGCGCAGGCTACGAATATCAAACGACCAGCCGCGATCTTCCGCTACGTCCGGCAAGGTATTATCTTTCGGCGCGACCGGCGCATCATCACTGCGTACCGCTTCCGTTTGCGGCGTCAGTTGAATCACCCCGCCCTTCAGCATCACCTGCTTAACATGAAGCTGATGACTCAACAGCGGCCATAAAGCGACATCCAGGCGCATATTGTCAGCCCGCACCAGCGGTTCGCTGGCGCCTCGCGCCGTTAGCGTCATTCGCCCGGAAAGGATACTGAGTTGCGGCCATACGTGCCAGCGCAGCGGCCCGTCAAGTTGCAACTGATATTCACTACGCGCGGCAACCTGCTGCACCATATAGGCGCGGAAATCATTCGGATTGACCAACAATACCAACGCAGAGAATCCGGCCACCAGCACGACCAGGAGAATCATCAGCGTCGTCAGAAATCGTCTCATGCTACCCTCAATGGACCGGCAGTATTGCGCCGAATGGCTCAGTCTTTATCAATCCGGCTGGCGACAGCGCCCTGCTGATCGCGATATTTGGCATCCTGACGGCGGTTATAAGGCCGCGCCGCCGGGCCGGACAGCGGCTCAAAGCTCAACGCGCCGATGAGCATACCCGGACGCAACGCCAGCGGCAGCTTCCCGGAGTTGTAAAACTCAAGCACAATGCAGCCCGACCAGCCGGGATCGATACGGTGCGCCGTCACATGCACCATCAATCCCAGACGCGCCAGCGAGGAGCGACCATCCAGCCAGCCCACTAAATCCGGCGGCAGGGTAACGGATTCAAAGGTGACGGCCAGCGCCAACTCGCCCGGATGCAGATAAAATGCCTCGCCGTCCGGCAAAACGATTTCATCGCTCATCACGCGATCCAGCGCCGCGCTGACCTCATCTTTCGGCCCGCTCAGATCGATAAACGCCGCCGTATGGCCACGGAAGGTTCGAAATTTATTGCCAAGACGTACATCGACCGTCGCGCCGTTAATGCGCTCTACGGGAGGTCGCGGGGTGATAGACAAACGGCCTTCATCCAGCCAGGCTTCAATATCTCGGTCGCATAAACGCATGGCACTTTCTCCTTTCGCGCATCAAGCCCTTAAATCAAGCACATCAAGGGCTAACCAGGTTATCACTGAACGGTACACAATTCGCCAGATTTATTCAAAGAACTGGCTGATTTTCGCTTTCAGAATATCAATAGCGATGCGGTTTTTACCGCCGCGCGGCACGATAATATCCGCATATTGTTTGGAAGGCTCAATAAATTGCAGGAACATCGGACGCACCGTTTTCTGATATTGCGCCATCACCGAATCCATTGAGCGACCACGCTCGTTCACATCGCGTTTGATACGGCGCATCAAACAGATATCCAGCGGCGTATCGACAAAAATAGAGAAGTTCATCTCTTCACGCAAACGCGCGTCGGTCAGTAACAGAATACCTTCAAGAATAATCACCTTCTTCGGTTCTACGCGAACCGTTTCCTGCATACGGGTATGCTCAACATAACTGTATACCGGTAATTCAATCGCCGAACCGCGCTTGAGCGCCTGAAGATGCTGAAATAGCAGGCTGTGATCCATCGCATTCGGATGGTCATAGTTAGTTTTTACGCGTTCTTCCATCGACAGATGGCTTTGATCTTTGTAATAACTGTCTTCGGGAATAACGCCAATATGTTCGTCACCCACTTGTTCACGCAATTCGCGGTAAAGGGTACTGGCAATAAGACTCTTGCCGGAAGCCGATGCGCCAGCGATACCGATAATGACGCACTGATGAGACTGATCAGTCATAAATTTAGCGACCTGATTAACCTGGATGTAAGGAAGGGGGGCGCCGAAACGCCAAACGCGGCAATTATAGGGATTTCAGCAGCGCGATACCAGTCCGGCGCTATGCCACGGTGAATTTGTTGGCGGCGCATTCGACGTCGCGATGTAAAAGCGTTCAGTTTTAACGCGGGCAGCGGTTTTATCGACCCGTCTGGAGGAGGAATACGCCGGGAGCCACAATTTATATTCAGCCAGCGTATAAATCATTACGCGTTTATACTAGCATAATCACAGAGTAAACTGACGCGTCCGGTATTCCGCGACGTTACCGGCGATTCGGATAGAGTGGTAATGAGTAAACCATCCCAACATGTTTTCGTTACCGTCCCCCACCCGCTATTGCGTCTGGTCAGTTTAGGCCTGGTCGCGTTTGTCTTTACGCTCTTTTCGCTCGTATTATCGCGTGTCGGCACCCAACTCGCGCCGCTGTGGTTCCCCACCTCCATTATGATGGTCGCGTTTTACCGCCATGCGGGCCGTCTGTGGCCAGGGATCGCGGTCGCCTGCTCGCTCGGCAGCATCGGCGCCTCACTGACTTTATTTCCTGCCGCCTCGCTTAACTTTAGCTGGACGGCAATAAATATTATCGAGGCGGCCACTGGCGCGATACTGCTGCGAAAACTGCTCCCCAGCTACAACCCCTTACAAAATTTGAATGACTGGTTTCGTCTGGCTATCGGCAGCGCCGTGATTCCGCCGCTACTCGGCGGCCTGTTATTTTGGCTAATAGCGCCGGAAGCGGTCGCCTCGAAAGCGTTTCTGATTTGGGTATTATCGGAAGCCATCGGCGCGCTGACGCTGGTGCCGTTAGGTTTACTGTTTAAACCACACTATCTGTTGCGTCATCGCGACCCGCATCTGTTGCTGGAAACGCTATTGACGCTGGTCATTACGCTGGCGCTAAGCTGGCTCGCTATGCGCTATATTCCGTGGCCGTTTACGTGCGTTATCGTCCTGTTGATGTGGAGTGCGGTGCGCCTGCCGCGAATGGAGGCGTTTTTAATTTTTTTAGCTACCGTTATCGTGGTCTCGCTCATGCTGGCCAATGACCCCACGCTGCTCGCCACGCCGAAAACCGACGTGATGGTCAATATGCCGTGGCTGCCTTTTTTAATGATCCTGCTGCCTGCCAATATGATGACGATGGTGATGTACGCGTTTCGCACGGAGCGTAAACATATCACCGAGAGCGAATCCCGCTTTCGCAACGCGATGGAGTATTCCGCCATTGGTATGGCGCTGGTCGGTACGGAGGGTCAGTGGCTACAGGTCAATAAATCTCTGAGCCATTTTCTTGGCTATAGCCAGGATGAATTACGCACGATGACATTTCAGCAATTGACCTGGCCGGAAGACCTGAATAATGACCTTGAACAGCTAAACATGCTGGTGCGCGGCGACATCAATAGCTATTCCATGGAAAAACGCTACTACACCCGCAACGGCGATGTCGTCTGGGCGCTACTGGCCGTCTCGCTGGTTCGTCATAAAGACAATAAACCTCTCTATTTTATTGCTCAGATCGAAGATATTAACGATCTCAAGCAAAGCGAGCAGGAAAACCAGCGGTTGATGGAGCGTATTACACAGGCGAACGAGGCGCTGTTTCAGGAAAAAGAACGGTTGCACATCACGCTTGACTCTATCGGAGAAGCGGTGGTGTGTATTGATGTCGCGATGAATATCACCTTTATGAACCCGATCGCCGAGAAGATGAGCGGCTGGCGGCAAGAGGATGCTTTAGGCGCGCCATTATTAACGGTTCTGCGCATTACGTCAGGTGATAAGGGGCCGCTGCTGGAGGATATTTATCGCGCCGACAGGTCGCGATCGGACATGGAACAGGAGATAGTGCTCCATTGTCATAACGGCGGCAGCTACGATATTCATTACAGTATCACGCCGCTCAGTACGCTTGACGGCGATAAGATTGGTTCGGTTCTGGTTATCCAGGACGTTACCGAATCACGAAAAATGTTACGCCAGCTCAGCTACAGCGCAACGCATGACGCCCTCACCCATCTTGCCAACCGCGCTAGTTTTGAAAAACAGCTGCAACAGCGCCTGCAAACAATACAGGAATCGCCTCAACATCATGCGCTGGTGTTTATCGATCTGGACCGTTTTAAAGCGGTTAACGACAGCGCGGGACATGCCGCCGGCGATGCCTTATTGCGCGAGCTCGCGTCACTGATGCTCAGTATGCTTCGATCCGGCGATCTCCTGGCCCGTCTGGGTGGCGATGAGTTTGGCCTGTTGCTGCCGGATTGTAATAGTGACAGCGCGCGCTTTATCGCGACGCGGCTTATCAACGCCATTAATGAGTATCACTTTATGTGGGAAGGACGCCTGCATCGGATCGGCGCCAGCGCCGGGATCACAATGATAAATGAACATAACTGCCAGCTCACAGAGGTCGTGTCTCAGGCCGATATTGCCTGCTACGCCGCGAAAAATAGCGGTCGAGGCCGTCTGACCGTGTACGAACCGCAGCACGCATTAACCTCCTCAAAGGGAATGATGCCGCTGGAAGAACAGTGGCATATGATTAAAAATAACCACCTGCTGATGCTTGCCAGAAACGTCGCGCCGCCGCGTACGCCGGAGGCCACCAGCTTTTGGCTGGTCTCACTCAGGCTGTGGACCAGCGAAGGGGAAGTGTTGGAAGAGCGCGCGTTCCGGGCAGGGTTAGCCGACTCCGCGCTGCATCACGCGCTTGACCGACGGGTATTCCATGAGTTTTTCCACCATGCGGCGACCGCCGTCGCCAGCAAGGGATTAAGCGTTGCGCTGCCGCTGTCCGCCGCAGGATTATACAGCGCGACCCTTATTGATGAGCTGCTGGAACAACTGGAGCATAGCCCACTACCGCCACGGTTATTACACCTGATTATCCCGGCTGACGTTATCGTTAAGCAGGCGCAGACCGCCGCTGCGACTCTGCGAAAACTGCGGCAACGCGGCTGCCAGGTTATTTTCAGCCATGTCGGGCGCGATTTACAGCTGTTTAATTTACTGCCCCCGCATATCGTCGATTATTTACTGCTGGATAGCGACCTTATCGCCAACGTTCATGAGAGTTTAATGGATGAAATGCTGACCTCGATCATCCAGGGACACGCCCAGCATCTGGGCATCAAAACGCTCGCCGGGCCGGTACAAAATCCACAGGTGCTGGATACGCTCTCCCGTATTGGCGTGGATCTGATTTATGGCGACACTATCGCCGAAGCGCAACCGCTGGATTTGTTACTGAATACCAGCTATTTCGCTATCCATTGACGGTTGCCAGCCGTGGGTATACCAGATATGCAGTAGCGCGTAGGAACGCCACGGTTTCCAGCGCTCCGCGTAGCGACGGATCTGCGCGGCCGTCATCCCGGCAAAGCGCTGCTTAATTAAGTAATCATCGGGCAAAAAGATATCTTTTGCCTGCCAACCGCGCAGGGCGAAATAGTTCGCCGTCCAGCGGCCAATTCCCGGAAACGTTTGTAAATTTTTAACGCTCTGCTCAATATCCGGCGGCGCGGCGAGCGCCAGTTTTCCCGCCAGCGTCGCCTGCGCCAGATGAATCAGCGCTTCGGCGCGCCGCAGAGGCATCCCCAGAGCTTTAAGCGCCAGCGGATCGGCCAACGCCAGCGTTTCCGGACCGGGAAAACAGACATAATCGGGCGCATCCGGCAACGCCTCGCCATAGCGGCGCGCCACTTTCGCCGTCAACCTGGCCGCCATCGCGACACTCACCAGTTGCCCCAGTATCGCCCGCACGCCTTGTTCAAACGTATCAACCGATCCCGGTAAACGCAGCCCCGGTCTGTCCTCGCCCAGTGGCCCCAGCACGGCGGCAACCTGCGCGGGCTGGCAGTCAAGATCAAACAGACGCGAAACCTTCGCCAGACACGCCGGCGCGACGGGAAGTAATCCGGCGCTCACGCTGACCTGCACAGTGTGGGTGGGCAGATGGGGGCTCACGCTGATCAGTCCGCGATGCTCGCCCACCACCAGGCTGCGCGCATAAAAGCCCTCGCCTACCGTTTCCACGCCGTCCACCGCACGCGCGGCAAGAAAGCCCAACATCCACGACCAGTCGTAAGGCGGCTGCCAGCTCAGGGTAAACATACTTTTCTCCTTTATTTGACCTTTCAGCATAAACGCTAATCGCACGTAACGCCTTGCTTTCATATTCCAGTTGTCGCCGCGACGACATTTCGCTAAAGTCACGCCCCTTCTTCACTGGCATGGGGATTTTAAGGTGTTTATCGGATTTGATTACGGTACGGCAAACTGCTCGGTCGCCATTATGCGCGACGGGCATCCACAGTTGCTGACAATGGAGAATAACAGCGTATTACTGCCGTCTATGCTGTGCGCGCCGACGCGCGAAGCGGTGAGCGAGTGGCTGTATCGCCATCATGATGTGCCGGCAACGGACGAAGAAACCCAGGCGCTGCTGCGCCGCGCGATACGCTACAACCGCGAGGAAGATATTGAGGTTGGCGCGCAAAGCGTACAGTTTGGTCTGGCGTCGCTGGCGCACTATATTGACGATCCCCAGGAGGTCTGGTTTGTCAAATCGCCGAAATCCTTTTTAGGCGCCAGCGGCCTGAAACCGCAGCAGGTCGCGCTGTTTGAAGATTTAGTCTGCGCCATGATGGTACATATTCGTCATACGGCGCACAGCCAATTGCCGGAGGCCATTACCCAGGCGGTGATCGGTCGCCCGATCAACTTTCAGGGACTGGGCGGCGATGACGCGAACCGCCAGGCGCAGGGTATTCTGGAGCGGGCGGCAAAACGCGCCGGTTTTCAGGAGGTGGTATTCCAGTACGAACCGGTTGCGGCGGGCCTGGACTACGAGGCTACGCTGCGGGAAGAGAAGCGTGTGCTGGTCGTGGATATTGGCGGCGGCACCACCGACTGCTCCATGCTGCTGATGGGGCCGCAGTGGCGTCAGCGCGCCGATCGTGAAAACAGCCTGTTGGGGCACAGCGGTTGCCGCGTGGGCGGAAACGATCTGGATATCGCGCTGGCCTTTAAAAATCTGATGCCTTTGCTGGGCATGGGCGGCGAAACCGAAAAAGGTATCGCCCTGCCGGTGCTGCCGTGGTGGAACGCCGTCGCGATTAACGACGTCCCGGCGCAAAGCGATTTTTACAGTAGCGCGAATGGTCGTCTGTTGAACGATTTGGTTCGCAACGCGCGTGAAGCAGACAAGGTCGCGTTGCTGCTCAAGGTCTGGCGTCAGCGGCTTAGCTACCGCTTGGTACGCTGCGCGGAAGAGAGCAAAATCGCCCTTTCCGGCCAGGCGGATGTTACGGCGAGGCTGCCATTTATCAGCGATGACCTAGCGGTCGCTATCAGCCAGCAAGGACTGGAAGCGGCGCTGGATCAACCGCTGGCGCGTATTCTGGAACAGGTGCAACTGGCGATGGACAGCGCGCAGGAAAAACCAGATGTCATCTATCTGACCGGCGGCAGCGCCCGTTCGCCATTGATTAAAAAAGCGCTTTCCGAACAGCTACCGGGCATACCCGTCGCTGGCGGCGATGATTTCGGCTCCGTCACCGCAGGACTGGCGCGCTGGGCAGATGTCGTTTTCCGCTAAGCGCCTCGCAAGCCCAGCGCTGATGGATTGACATTATTCTTGATGTGGCTTAACGTCAGGAGTGAGCGTAAGGGAGGATTCCTCCTCCCCCTGGTGTCTTAGTAAGCTGGTAGGCTAATCACTAAGAGTATCACCAGTATGATGACTACCTTCATCATAACCCTTTCCTTATTTTGGCCCCTTCCTCGGGAGGGGCTTTCCCGTTTCAGCGTCCTGCTGAAATCGGTGGCTTACCTTCATTGCCGTGCCGCCACTTTACCGCACTCCGGCGCGTTAACGATTTTCACCGATGAGAGTTGCGTAGCGCCTCGCAAAGCGGGTCGCCATTCAGAATAATCCCGACCGTGTTCCATAATTCCTCCATTTTTCTCCCTTCCCTGCTGACTACAATACAGGGAGCAACATTCCGCAAAACGTTTCAGGATGAGAAACTTATACCGATGAAAGGCAGTAATACTTTCCGCTGGGCAATAGCGATTGGGGTTGTAGTGGCCGCCGCATTCTGGTTCTGGCATAGCCGTAGCGAAAGCCCGACCGCCGCGCCGGGCGTCGCCGCGCAAGAGCCACATACCGCCGCCGCAGGTCGCCGCGGTATGCGCGACGGCCCTCTGGCGCCGGTACAGGCCGCGACCACGACCACGCAGGCCGTACCGCGCTATCTGAGCGGGCTGGGTACCGTGACCGCAGCGAATACCGTTACGGTGCGTAGCCGCGTGGATGGTCAACTCATCGCCCTGCACTTTCAGGAAGGTCAGCAGGTCAACGCAGGCGATCTGCTGGCGCAAATCGATCCCAGCCAGTTTAAGGTCGCCCTGGCGCAGGCTCAGGGACAGTTGGCAAAAGATAACGCTACGCTGGCGAATGCGCGTCGTGATCTGGCGCGCTATCAGCAACTGGCAAAAACCAATCTGGTTTCCCGTCAGGAACTGGATGCGCAACAGGCGCTGGTCAACGAAACCCAGGGAACCATTAAAGCGGATGAAGCCAATGTCGCCAGCGCGCAGTTACAGCTCGACTGGAGTCGTATCACGGCCCCGGTCTCGGGACGCGTGGGTCTGAAACAGGTGGATGTCGGCAACCAGATTTCCAGCAGCGATACCGCAGGTATTGTCGTCATTACGCAAACGCATCCGATTGATCTCATTTTTACTCTGCCGGAAAGCGATATCGCGACCGTGGTTCAGGCGCAGAAAGCGGGGAAAACGCTGGTCGTAGAAGCCTGGGATCGGACTAACTCGCACAAATTGAGCGAAGGTGTGTTGCTCAGTCTGGACAACCAGATTGATCCCACAACGGGAACGATCAAAATTAAAGCGCGCTTTACCAATCAGGACGATACGCTGTTCCCCAATCAATTTGTGAACGCCCGGATGCTGGTCGATACCGAACAAAATGCCGTTGTGGTGCCTGCCGCGGCGGTGCAAATGGGCAATGAGGGCCACTTTGTGTGGGTGCTGAACGACGAAAATAACGTCAGCAAGAAGCGGGTAAAAATCGGTATTCAGGATAACCGAAACGTGGTGATCAGCGCAGGCTTGTCGGCAGGCGATCGCGTCGTTACCGATGGTATTGATCGGCTGACGGAAGGCGCAAAAGTCGAGGTTGTTGAGCCGCAAACCACCGTGGCGGATGAAAAATCCTCTTCCCGCCATGAAGGTCAAAAAGGAGCGCGCGCCTGATGCAGGTATTACCTCCGGGCAGCACGGGCGGCCCTTCGCGTCTGTTTATTCTGCGCCCCGTGGCCACCACTCTGCTGATGGCAGCGATTTTACTCGCCGGGATTATTGGCTATCGCTTCCTGCCCGTCGCCGCTTTGCCGGAGGTCGACTACCCCACTATTCAGGTTGTTACGCTCTACCCTGGCGCCAGCCCGGATGTCATGACCTCCGCCGTCACCGCGCCGCTTGAGCGCCAGTTCGGCCAGATGTCAGGACTGAAGCAGATGTCGTCGCAAAGTTCCGGCGGCGCGTCGGTGGTGACGCTACAGTTTCAGTTGACGCTGCCGCTGGACGTTGCCGAGCAGGAAGTACAGGCGGCGATTAACGCAGCCACCAATTTATTGCCTTCCGACCTGCCGAATCCGCCGATTTATAGCAAAGTCAACCCGGCGGACCCGCCGATTATGACGCTTGCCGTCACCTCAAACGCAATGCCGATGACCCAGGTAGAGGACATGGTAGAAACCCGCGTGGCGCAGAAGATCTCGCAGGTCTCCGGCGTCGGACTGGTGACGCTTGCCGGCGGGCAGCGCCCTGCGGTACGCGTAAAACTGAATGCTCAGGCTATCGCCGCGCTCGGTCTGACCAGCGAAACGGTCCGTACCGCAATTACCGGCGCCAACGTCAACTCGGCGAAAGGCAGTCTGGATGGCCCCGAACGGGCGGTGACGCTTTCTGCTAACGATCAGATGCAGTCTGCCGACGAATACCGCAGGCTTATCATCGCGTATCAAAACGGCGCGCCGGTACGGCTGGGCGATGTCGCCACCGTCGAACAGGGGGCGGAAAATAGCTGGCTCGGCGCATGGGCGAATCAAGCTCCGGCTATCGTGATGAACGTTCAACGCCAGCCCGGCGCCAATATCATTGCGACAGCGGACAGCATTCGCCAGATGCTGCCCCAGCTTACCGAAAGCCTGCCGAAATCGGTGAAGGTCACGGTCCTGTCCGATCGCACCACCAATATTCGCGCTTCCGTGCGCGATACCCAGTTTGAACTGATGCTGGCGATCGCGCTGGTCGTCATGATTATCTATCTGTTTTTACGTAATATTCCCGCCACAATTATTCCCGGCGTCGCCGTACCGCTGTCGCTTATCGGCACCTTTGCGGTGATGGTGTTTTTGGATTTTTCCATTAATAACCTGACGCTGATGGCGCTCACTATCGCCACGGGTTTCGTGGTGGACGATGCGATTGTGGTGATCGAGAACATCTCGCGCTACATCGAAAAAGGAGAAAAACCGCTGGCGGCGGCGCTCAAAGGCGCGGGCGAAATCGGCTTTACCATTATTTCCCTCACCTTTTCCCTGATTGCGGTACTGATCCCGTTGCTCTTTATGGGCGATATTGTTGGTCGACTGTTCCGCGAATTTGCGGTGACGTTGGCGGTAGCGATTTTAATCTCCGCCGTCGTCTCTTTGACGCTCACGCCCATGATGTGCGCGCGTATGCTCAGCCAGCAGTCTCTGCGTAAACAAAACCGCTTTTCCCGCGCCTGCGAGCGGATGTTTGACCGCGTGATCGCCAGCTACGGACGCGGATTAGCGAAAGTGCTCAACCATCCGTGGCTTACATTGAGCGTGGCATTCGCCACGCTCCTGCTCAGCGTTATGCTGTGGATAGTCATTCCGAAAGGGTTCTTTCCGGTACAGGATAACGGCATTATCCAGGGGACGCTGCAGGCGCCGCAATCGTCATCGTATGCCAGTATGGCGCAACGTCAACGCCAGGTGGCGGAGCGGATATTACAGGACCCGGCGGTGCAAAGCCTGACGACTTTTGTTGGCGTAGACGGCGCTAACCCCACGCTCAATAGCGCGCGCCTGCAAATTAACCTCAAGCCGCTGGATGCGCGTGATGACCGCGTGCAGCAGGTGATCTCCCGGCTGCAAACCGCCGTGGCGACGATTCCCGGCGTGGCGCTGTATCTCCAGCCGACGCAGGATTTAACCATCGACACGCAGGTCAGCCGCACGCAGTATCAGTTTACCCTGCAGGCCACGACGCTCGATGCGCTCAGCCACTGGGTGCCAAAACTGCAGAACGCGCTACAGTCGTTACCACAGCTTTCCGAGGTAAGCAGCGACTGGCAAGATCGAGGATTAGCGGCCTGGGTGAATGTCGACCGCGACAGCGCCAGCCGTCTGGGTATCAGCATGGCGGATGTGGATAACGCGCTCTACAACGCGTTCGGACAACGCCTGATTTCAACGATTTATACCCAGGCGAACCAGTACCGCGTCGTGCTGGAACATAATACTGCCAGCACGCCGGGTCTGGCGGCGCTGGAGACGATTCGCCTGACGAGCCGCGACGGCGGCACCGTACCGCTCAGCGCGATTGCCCGCATTGAGCAGCGCTTCGCTCCGCTCTCTATCAATCATTTAGATCAGTTCCCGGTTACGACATTTTCGTTTAACGTGCCGGAGGGCTATTCGCTCGGCGATGCGGTGCAGGCGATTCTCGATACGGAAAAAACGCTCGCCCTGCCAGCGGATATTACAACGCAGTTTCAGGGCAGTACGCTCGCCTTCCAGGCGGCGCTGGGCAGCACCGTCTGGCTTATTGTCGCCGCCGTGGTGGCGATGTATATCGTGCTCGGCGTGCTGTATGAGAGTTTTATCCATCCGATTACGATTCTCTCAACGCTGCCTACGGCGGGCGTCGGCGCGCTGCTGGCGCTGATCATCGCTGGTAGCGAGCTCGATATTATCGCCATTATCGGCATTATTTTGCTGATCGGCATCGTGAAGAAAAACGCCATCATGATGATTGACTTCGCCCTCGCCGCCGAACGCGAACAGGGGATGAGTCCGCGCGACGCTATCTTCCAGGCCTGTCTGCTGCGTTTTCGACCGATTCTGATGACCACGCTGGCGGCGTTGCTCGGGGCATTGCCATTAATGTTGAGTACCGGCGTTGGCGCGGAATTACGTCGCCCGTTGGGGATCGCGATGGTAGGCGGCTTACTGGTCAGCCAGGTATTAACTCTGTTTACCACACCGGTGATTTATCTCCTGTTTGACCGCCTGTCGCTGTACGTGAAAAGTCGCTTTCCGCGCCATAAAGAGGAGGCGTAGATGCGCTTTTTCGCCCTTTTCATCTACCGCCCGGTCGCCACCATTTTGATTGCCGCCGCCATTACGCTGTGCGGCATTCTGGGCTTTCGTCTGCTGCCGGTCGCCCCGCTGCCGCAGGTCGATTTCCCGGTGATTATGGTTAGCGCCTCGCTGCCGGGCGCCTCGCCGGAAACCATGGCTTCGTCGGTGGCGACGCCGTTGGAACGCTCTTTGGGACGCATTGCAGGCGTCAATGAAATGACCTCCAGCAGCTCGCTCGGCAGTACACGCATTATTCTCGAATTTAATTTCGATCGTGATATTAACGGCGCGGCGCGCGACGTGCAGGCCGCCATTAACGCCGCGCAAAGCTTGTTGCCAGGCGGAATGCCCAGCCGCCCGACTTATCGCAAGGCCAACCCGTCCGACGCGCCGATTATGATTTTAACGCTTACCTCGGAGAGCTGGTCACAGGGCAAACTGTATGATTTCGCCTCTACCCAACTGGCGCAAACCATCGCGCAAATTGACGGCGTCGGCGATGTTGACGTCGGCGGCAGCTCCCTGCCCGCAGTACGTGTAGGCTTAAACCCGCAGGCGCTCTTTAACCAGGGCGTCTCGCTGGATGAGGTCCGCGAAGCGATCGACAGCGCCAACGTACGCCGACCGCAAGGCGCAATTGAAGATAGCGTCCACCGCTGGCAAATCCAGACCAACGACGAACTGAAAACCGCCGCCGAATATCAGCCGCTGATTATTCACTATAACAACGGCGCGGCGGTACGCCTGGGCGACGTCGCCAGCGTCACCGACTCGGTGCAGGATGTCCGTAACGCCGGGATGACGAACGCTAAACCCGCTATTTTGTTGATGATCCGCAAGCTGCCGGAGGCCAATATTATTCAGACGGTCGACGGCATCCGGGCAAAACTGCCGGAACTGCGGGCAATGATCCCCGCCGCTATCGATTTACAAATCGCCCAGGATCGTTCGCCGACGATTCGCGCATCGCTGCAAGAGGTAGAAGAGACACTGGCTATCTCTGTTGCGCTGGTGATCCTGGTGGTGTTTTTATTCCTGCGCTCCGGGCGCGCCACGCTAATTCCCGCCGTCGCCGTTCCCGTTTCGCTCATCGGCACCTTCGCCGCCATGTATCTGTGCGGCTTCAGCCTCAACAATCTGTCGCTGATGGCGCTGACTATCGCGACCGGATTTGTCGTTGATGATGCCATTGTGGTGCTGGAAAATATCGCCCGCCATCTGGAGGCGGGAATGAAACCTTTGCAGGCGGCATTACAGGGTACGCGAGAAGTTGGGTTTACGGTCATCTCCATGAGTCTGTCGCTGGTGGCGGTATTTCTGCCGCTGCTGTTAATGGGCGGCCTGCCAGGACGATTATTACGGGAATTCGCCGTTACCCTCTCGGTGGCGATTGGCATTTCGCTGGTGGTCTCGCTCACGCTGACGCCGATGATGTGCGGCTGGATGCTTAAATCAAGCAAACCGCGCACCCAACCGCGTAAACGGGGCGTTGGCCGTCTGCTGGTCGCCTTGCAACAGGGTTACGGCACGTCATTAAAATGGGTGCTTAACCATACGCGTCTTGTCGGTGTGGTTTTTCTTGGCACCGTTGCGCTGAACATCTGGCTTTATATCGCCATCCCTAAAACATTCTTTCCGGAGCAGGACACCGGCGTGTTGATGGGCGGTATTCAGGCTGACCAAAGCATCTCTTTCCAGGCCATGCGCGGCAAGCTGCAGGATTTTATGAAAATTATTCGCGACGATCCGGCGGTGAATAATGTCACTGGTTTTACCGGCGGATCGAGGGTGAATAGCGGCATGATGTTTATTACGCTGAAGCCGCGCGGCGAACGCAAAGAGACGGCGCAGCAAATCATTGATCGACTGCGAGTCAAACTGGCAAAAGAACCTGGCGCCAGGCTGTTTCTGATGGCGGTACAGGATATTCGCGTCGGCGGGCGGCAGGCTAACGCCAGTTACCAATATACGTTGCTGTCTGACTCTCTGGCGGCGCTGCGCGAATGGGAGCCGAAAATACGCAAAGCGCTCTCGGCCCTGCCGCAACTGGCGGACGTAAACTCCGACCAGCAGGATAACGGCGCGGAGATGAACCTTATCTACGACCGCGACACCATGTCACGGCTGGGTATTGATGTTCAGGCCGCAAACAGTCTGTTAAATAATGCTTTCGGCCAGCGGCAAATTTCCACCATTTATCAGCCGATGAACCAGTATAAAGTGGTGATGGAAGTCGATCCGCGCTATAGCCAGGATATCAGCGCGCTGGAGAAAATGTTCGTTATCAACCGTGACGGAAAAGCGATTCCCCTCTCTTATTTCGCCCAATGGCGGCCCGCCAATGCGCCGCTGTCGGTGAACCATCAGGGACTTTCCGCGGCGTCCACGATTGCCTTTAACCTGCCGACCGGCACATCGTTATCGCAGGCGACAGAGGCCATTAATCGCACCATGACGCAGCTTGGCGTCCCCTCGACGGTACGCGGCAGTTTTTCCGGAACGGCGCAAGTCTTCCAGCAGACCATGAATTCACAGCTTATTTTGATAGTGGCGGCGATCGCTACCGTCTACATTGTGCTGGGGATACTGTACGAAAGCTACGTCCATCCACTGACCATTCTCTCTACTCTACCATCGGCGGGCGTTGGGGCGCTTCTGGCGCTGGAACTCTTCAATGCCCCTTTCAGCCTAATCGCCCTGATAGGGATCATGCTATTAATTGGCATTGTGAAGAAAAACGCCATTATGATGGTCGATTTTGCGCTTGAAGCGCAACGAAGCGGCGGCCTGACGCCGGAACAAGCCATTTTCCAGGCCTGCTTGTTACGCTTCCGTCCAATAATGATGACCACGCTGGCGGCGCTGTTCGGCGCACTGCCATTGGTGTTATCTGGCGGAGACGGTTCGGAATTACGGCAGCCGTTGGGGATAACCATTGTCGGCGGTTTGGTCATGAGCCAGCTTCTGACGCTCTATACCACGCCAGTGGTGTACCTCTTTTTCGACCGTCTGCGGCTGCGTTTTTCGCGTAAAAATAGCAAACCGGTAGTAGAGATATGACAGAACTTCCTGACAACACCCGCTGGCAACTCTGGATTGTGGCATTCGGCTTTTTTATGCAGTCGCTGGATACCACCATCGTCAACACTGCGCTGCCCTCCATGGCGAAAAGCCTGGGGGAAAGCCCGCTGCATATGCACATGGTAGTGGTGTCATATGTTCTTACCGTCGCCGTGATGCTCCCCGCCAGCGGCTGGCTGGCAGATAAAATCGGCGTGCGTAATATTTTCTTTGCCGCCATTGTGCTGTTCACGCTGGGTTCGCTGTTTTGCGCCCTCTCCGGCACGCTTAATCAACTGGTATTAGCGCGGGTTTTACAAGGCGTAGGCGGCGCGATGATGGTGCCGGTCGGACGCCTGACGGTCATGAAAATCGTGCCGCGCGCGCAATATATGGCGGCAATGACCTTCGTCACCCTACCGGGACAGATCGGGCCGTTACTCGGCCCCGCGCTGGGCGGGGTGCTGGTGGAATATGCTTCATGGCACTGGATCTTTCTGATCAATATCCCGGTGGGAATTGTCGGCGCTATGGCGACCTTTATGCTGATGCCAAACTACACCATAGAGACCCGGCGCTTTGATCTGCCGGGGTTCCTGCTGTTAGCTATCGGCATGGCGGTACTCACGCTGGCGCTGGACGGTAGTAAAAGCATGGGGATTTCGCCCTGGACATTAGCCGGACTTGCTGCGGGTGGCACGGCAGCCATTCTGCTCTATCTCTTCCATGCCAAAAAAAACTCAGGCGCGTTATTCAGCCTGCGATTGTTCCGCACGCCCACGTTTTCACTGGGGTTGCTGGGCAGTTTTGCCGGGCGTATCGGCAGCGGTATGCTGCCGTTTATGACGCCGGTCTTTTTGCAAATTGGTCTTGGTTTTTCACCGTTTCATGCCGGTTTGATGATGATCCCCATGGTGCTGGGCAGCATGGGAATGAAGCGGATTGTAGTGCAGATAGTTAACCGTTTTGGCTATCGTCGGGTTCTGGTGGCGACTACGCTCGGACTGGCATTGGTTAGCCTGTTGTTTATGTCGGTCGCGCTGCTCGGCTGGTATTATCTCCTGCCGCTGGTACTGCTTTTGCAGGGAATGGTGAACTCGGCGCGCTTTTCTTCCATGAACACCTTAACGCTAAAAGACCTTCCCGATACGCTGGCCAGCAGCGGCAATAGCTTATTATCGATGATTATGCAGCTCTCGATGAGTATCGGCGTCACTATTGCCGGAATGCTGCTGGGTATGTTTGGCCAACAGCATATCGGGATAGACAGTAGCGCCACACATCACGTCTTTATGTACACCTGGTTATGTATGGCGGTTATTATCGCGCTACCAGCGATAATTTTTGCCCGCGTGCCGAACGATACACAGCAAAACATGGTCATTTCACGGCGTAAAAGGAGCCTGTAATGAAAGTCTGGCGGCCCGGAATCACCGGCAAGCTGTTTCTGGCGATCTTCGCCACCTGCATCGTGCTGCTGATCAGTATGCATTGGGCCGTGCGCGTCAGTTTTGAACGCGGATTTATTGACTATATCAAACACGGCAACGAGCAGCGGCTACAAATGCTGGGCGATGCGCTGGGCGACCAGTACCAGCAACACGGCAACTGGCGTTTTTTACGCAACAACGATCGCTTCGTTTTCCAGATTTTGCGTTCATTTGAGCATGACAACGACCGCGATAAACCCGGCCCCGGTATGCCGCCGCACGGTTGGCGCACCCAATTCTGGGTCGTCGATCAAAATGGCCGGGTGCTGGTCGGCCCACGCGGTCCGGTGCCGCATGACGGTACTCGTCGGCCCATTCTGGTCAATGGCGCCGAAGTCGGCGCGGTTATCGCCTCTCCTGTCGAGCGGCTGACGCGCAATACGGATATTAATTTTGATATGCAGCAGCGGCGCGCCAGCTGGATGATCGTGGCGTTATCAACGTTGCTGGCCGCGCTGGCGACATTTTTGCTGGCGCGTGGCCTGCTCGCCCCGGTCAAACGGTTGGTCGAGGGTACGCACAGACTGGCGGCGGGGGATTTTACCACGCGCGTGACCCCAACCAGCGCCGATGAGCTGGGAAAACTGGCGCAGGATTTTAACCAGCTTGCCAGCACGCTGGAAAAAAACCAGCAGATGCGCCGCGACTTTATGGCGGATATTTCCCACGAACTGCGCACGCCGCTGGCGGTATTGCGCGGCGAACTGGAAGCCATTCAGGATGGCGTTCGCCAGTTCACGCCAGAATCGGTTACCTCGCTACAGGCGGAAGTCGGTACGCTTACCAAACTGGTTGACGACCTGCATCAGCTGTCGTTGTCTGACGAGGGCGCGCTGGCTTATCAAAAAACGACCGTCGATCTTGTTCCCCTGTTGGAAGTCGCTGGCGGCGCGTTCAGAGAGCGCTTTACCAGCCGGGGGCTAACGCTACATTACGCGTTGCCGGATAGCATGACCGTCTTCGGCGACCCGGATCGCCTGATGCAACTGTTTAATAATCTGCTGGAAAACAGTTTGCGCTACACCGACAGCGGCGGCGGCCTGCATATTTCCGCCGAACAACGCGACAAATCATTATTCCTGACCTTTGCCGATTCTGCACCGGGCGTCAGCGATGAACAGTTACAAAAGCTTTTTGACCGTTTTTACCGCACGGAAGTGTCCCGTAACCGCGCCAGCGGCGGTTCTGGACTGGGGCTGGCGATATGCGTCAATATTGTACACGCGCATAACGGTCATCTTCACGCCGCTCATTCGCCTTTTGGCGGGGTTAGCATTACAGTAGAGTTACCGCTGGATCGCGATTTACAGAGAGAAGTATGACTGAATTACCCATTGATGAAAACACGCCGCGCATTTTGATTGTTGAAGATGAACCCAAGCTGGGTCAGCTGCTTATTGACTACTTACGCGCGGCGAGTTACGCCCCCACGCTCATCAATCACGGCGACAAGGTACTGCCGTATGTGCGTCAAACGCCGCCGGATCTGATTCTGCTGGATCTGATGCTGCCGGGTACCGATGGTCTGACGCTATGCCGGGAGATTCGCCGTTTTTCCGACATCCCCATTGTGATGGTCACAGCCAAAATTGAAGAGATCGACCGGCTGCTGGGGCTGGAAATCGGCGCCGATGATTATATCTGTAAGCCTTACAGCCCGCGCGAAGTCGTGGCCCGCGTGAAAACCATTTTGCGCCGCTGTAAACCGCAGCGCGAACTCCAGCAGCAGGATGCCGAAAGCCCGTTAATGATTGATGAAAGCCGCTTTCAGGCCTCCTGGTGTGGTAAAGCGCTGGATTTAACCCCCGCTGAATTCCGCCTGCTAAAAACCTT
Organism: Salmonella sp. SAL4457; assembly: GCF_046548235.1. Lineage (NCBI taxonomy): Bacteria > Pseudomonadati > Pseudomonadota > Gammaproteobacteria > Enterobacterales > Enterobacteriaceae > Salmonella > Salmonella sp. SAL4457. The sequence continues at coordinate 119,333 of NZ_JBGDZO010000001.1, read as the reverse complement.
ATCGCTTGAACCGGGTAAAGTTTTTTCCCGCGAGCAGTTGTTAAACCACCTCTACGACGACTACCGTGTGGTGACCGACCGTACCATCGACAGCCATATTAAAAACCTGCGCCGCAAGCTGGAATCGCTGGATGCCGAACAGTCATTTATCCGCGCGGTCTACGGGGTGGGATATCGCTGGGAAGCGGATGCGTGTCGCCTGGTATAATGATTATTGGCATAACAATAACAAAGTCGTAAGACGATATTTTCCGCCAACGCTATTCTGGCGGAATTAACACACTGTCCTCTTTCCTTTGGCCGAGCGGTATCCCGAAAACCACGACGAACGCGATCGGAGACAATAAATTATTTGGCCGCTCTTTTTAGTTTACCGATATACTGTGAGTAGTTTTTTAAACTTATTGCGCATTAATTCATTAAGTGAATCTAAAAATACATAAACATAATACCAGCTTAATTATACATGGATTTTTATGACAGAAACGTCATCTCACCGCTATAAACCACGCAATATAATAAATGCGCCAAATGTAAAATCGTCTATTTTTTCACGGAGCCAACAACGCGGCGACAGCGAGAATATCCAGCGCTGGTTAAGCAACCATTTTTATCGTTGGATCATTGGTGACTTTCCCCATGTTTATCCTGTGCGCTCCGTCGCCGATTATGCCGTTTATTTTAGCGCTGATGCAGAAATCCCCGCCTGGCTGGCGCCAAAGCTGGGTGGCGATGAGCGCTTTTACTACCTTAACGTTCAGCACCCGCAACTTGTGGCGATGGAAAGAGATTTAGTGGAATTTCTTTCGCGTCAGGAAGGAACGCGGCTGGAAACTAAACTACAGCGCATCAACTGCTTTACCGTGCTGGCAATGCGCGAAGCGGAGCATCAAAAAATGCAGCGCCTGCGTGAACAAGGTTGGTATCCCTCCAACAGCGAGGCGCTAAAACCGGTGATGGCGGTGAATAACGGTGTGCTGGTTGAACTTGATGCGACAAACCCCGGCCTGCGCAGTGAGATGGCGTATGAATCCTGGCATATGCAACACTGCGTCGGAGATTTTGACAATAAAGGCGCGCTTTCCGGCGGCTACGGCGATTACTACGCCCGGCAAGTTGAACAACAGAAACTTCGCCTGTTCAGCCTGCGCGACGGCAATAATATTCCCCACGTCACAATAAGCCTGGTGGTTGGTAATAACGGCCTGAGCATTGATCAGATTAAAGGTAAGCAAAATCGCCACCCTATTAAGAAATATGCTAACGATGTTTTATCTCTGTTACGCCATCTGCAACCACTTCCTGAGCGCCACGCCGATTGCGAAGGGATGGGAATAGTTTATGAAGCAACGCCGGAATATTCAGGTTGGAAATTTATTACTCATATTCATGACCTCAATTTTCTGCTCAATGTGCTGCATGACAATTTTCATTTAATGGAACACTTCCCCACTCCCCCGGTAGCTTTACAGTGGCTGCTGCTGCACAGCGCCCCGGAGGCGCTACGCTACCTTCAGGTTGTTGATCCTAACGTGGCGACGGCTGCGGAAATGCTGTTTCCACGACATGAATGGCACCCTACGCTTGCCGGGGAAAACACCAGTAGCGAACCTTTCGAAATTGAAAGCCTGACGCTACAAACCACGCGCTACCTCCCTGTCATCAAGGAGGTGCAATAATGTTCTGGATTGTTCTTATTATTGCCGCCCTATTTTTTAGCTGGCGCAACTACAAAAAAAACAAACCGCTGATTGCGGCCCGTATCGCCGAGGAGAAAGAAAAAGATCGCCTGAAAGACCTGCGTCGCGATACCCGACGGCGGCAATGGGCGCTGGCGCTAGCTGATATCCTCGCCCGGCGCAACGGGCTACCGATCAAAGGCGTTGAGCTGGTATTTAAACTTGACGATGACAAACGCCGCTATCTGGCGCAGCAGGTAAAAAAAGAGCTGGGCTTGAGCGAAAACCTTGACGGCGCGGCGTTACGCCACAAGGTTGAGGATATCTTACGCCGCTGGCCTGCGGGCATCGGCAGCTCGCCGCGCACGTTTTATCATCATCTGGCGGCCCAGGGCCAGGTCCGCGACGCGCTGGCTTTCGACTGCATGCGCACCGCCTTTCTGACCCGCTGTATCGCCGGGCTCGGCTGGTGCGACGTACATCAGGCCTGGCTGGTGTTATTACTTAACGCCCAGCGCGCTCAGGACTGTTTTGATTCCTGGGAGGATTACGCCACCGCCTACGTTCGCGCCCGCCGGGTATGGCTCACGCTACGTGACACGCCAACAGCGCTTGCCGGACGGGATTTACAGGAAGCCACCCATTATTTGCAAGACCCGGTCAGCCGCTGGCGACAACTGCCGTGGAATGAATTCAAAATTTTCGAGCCGATTTAAAGGACGCTTTATGGAACAGGATGATCGTCTGCTCAACGCTATGTTTGAGATGTGCAACCACAAAAATCCCCTCAATGACGGGCAACGAGAGTGGCATATTGCCGATATTCCCGGCCTGCTGCGCGAAGAACGCTATGACGAACTGGACGAACGCTACAACCAGGCGCTGACGGAGAGCTTTACCAGCCGCGAAGCGGAAAAGCGCTATTTCTTCGCCTGGAATCAAATGGACAACCCTTTTTACGATATGGACACGCTGGTTGAGGCTGGGCCGCAAGGATTAGCGCTGATCAAAAACTGGCAGCGCGCTCGTCCCCGCTCCACTCACGCCTGGCTTGCCGAGGCGCAATACTGGAATCACCGTGCGTGGCTTTACCGCAGCTATGGCTGGGCGAGAGAAACCACCCGAGCGATGTGGATCTGCGCCGCCGCCTGCAACGAACGGATGGTCATCGCCGCGCTCAATGCTATCGACTGTGAACCGCGCCAGTGGATGGCGGCGGCCCTGACCAGCACCAACTCAAAAGTCTTCGGCCAGCCCGACTGGCTGGTTGAGTTCCTCGTGGGCGCGGATGTTGCCGGGCAGCCATTAATGGAAGATCTGGCTGAATATCATCGCCATTCACCGCAGGAGGTGGATGCGCTGATGGCCCATTCCGGGCTGTCGTTTGCCGATGCGGTTTGCCCAAATTTGCCTCGCCCGTCCGTGCTGCCGGAGTGCAATGACGATGCCGGGCAAAAATACTGGCTCGCCGTCTGCCTGGCTATTTTCCCGACGGCATTTTACGTGCTGGATGAATATATCCCGTTTCGTATGCCACGCTGGAGAGGGTCTCACGAGGAGATCCGCGAATTTCTGGAATCAAGCGTATGCGATCACCTTTCTGCCGCAGAACGTGAACATCTGGAGCTATTGATCTGGTGGGACGATCACCGCGATCTGCGCATCAAAGAGGTTGACTCCCCGGCAGAACAGGAACGTATTATCGCCAAAGCCGAAGAGATTAGCCTGCGAGCGCATATTCAGGAATCTCGCCACAACGCGCTGGAGTGGCTGCGGGTCTGCTATAGCGATCTGGACGATAATGACGCGCTCTGGCGAACCCTTCAGCGTTCGATCGTGGAAAAAGTTAAGCTCAACAACTACTTCTCTGATGACACGATAAAGTTCGCCCTGCGCGATTTTCCTGACACCTGGTGGATGTATAATTTTCTCTGTCAGAATGCGCAGCAAACGGAATTCGCAGTGCCGAAAATCCGTCGTGGCTACTTTCAGTACGCCGGGTTATTGGGTTTCGAAAAGGATGAGGCGCAAGGCCTCGCCTGGCTCGATAGCGTCGCCGACATTCAATATAACCATAACTGGCGGGCGGCGATTAAAAATTTCAACTGGTTCGGGCTCCCGGAACATTTCGTGCCGCTGGCAGAGCTGGGCGCACAAAGAAATATACCCGCCGCGCTAAACCTGCTGGGCCTTGAACACAATAATAAAGAGAACAACGGCCTACTACCTTACGATCCTGCCATCGCGTTAGGGTATTTTCAGCGCGCGGCGGAGATTTTGCACCGGCAGTTAGCGCTGCGCGAGAGCACCCCGTACAAATTAATAGATAACGGAGGCTATACCGACTATGAAAATGACCTGCAAAATATTCATTTCAGCATTGGCATCTGCAACCAGCGTCTGAGTAAACAAGAACCTGATACCGAAAAACGTTCCGCTTATGAAAAAGAACTGCTCGATAATCTCTGGCTGGCGCATCAGTTCGGGCATAAAGAGGCCTGGGGCTTGTTCCTGCTGAATATTTTTGAAGTGAAGGATATTACGCTGGCGCATAAGCATCTGGAACTGGTGCAACAAGAGGCCAACAAAGGCACGCTACATGCTATGGTGACCCTATCGCGCCTGCACGGTAATAAACACGATCGAACGCTGTTTAATATGAAGCTAAGCGCACGCTGGGCGCATTTTGCCTTCACGCTTTACCCGGATAATGAAATCGTTATGGACTGCCTGGACCACCTGCATTTCGATTCTTTCTGGAAACGCTTTCGTTTCGCCTAGTATACCGTCCGTATCCCGAATTCAGAGCTGCCGGGACAGGTCAACTCAATGGTGTAAGGTGGTTTACTCCCCTCTCCCACGGCGCTACAATGCCCGCCCTTAAAGTGAGGACTCTCCTCCAGCCGCCTCATCAGGTGAGGCGGATCTGACCTGTCATCAGAACGAGAAAATGATGTTTAAACCAGAACTCCTTTCGCCGGCGGGAACGCTGAAAAATATGCGTTACGCTTTCGCTTACGGCGCTGACGCGGTTTACGCGGGCCAACCTCGCTACTCCCTGCGCGTACGTAACAACGAATTCAATCACGAAAACTTGCAGCTCGGCATCAACGAAGCCCACGCGTTGGGTAAAAAATTCTATGTGGTCGTGAACATCGCGCCGCATAACGCCAAGCTCAAAACCTTTATCCGTGACCTGAAACCCGTCGTCGAGATGGGCCCGGATGCGCTGATCATGTCCGATCCAGGGTTGATTATGCTGGTACGCGAGCACTTCCCGGCAATGCCGATTCACCTGTCGGTACAGGCTAATGCCGTAAACTGGGCGACGGTAAAATTCTGGCAGCAGATGGGACTGACCCGCGTGATTCTCTCCCGCGAGCTGTCGCTGGAAGAGATTGAGGAAATTCGCCAGCAGGTGCCGGATATGGAAATAGAAATTTTCGTCCACGGCGCGCTATGCATGGCCTATTCCGGTCGCTGCCTGCTTTCCGGCTACATCAATAAACGCGATCCGAATCAGGGCACCTGCACCAATGCCTGCCGTTGGGAATATAACGTGCAGGAAGGAAAAGAAGACGTTGTCGGCAACATCGTGCATAAGCATGAACCGATTCCGGTACAGAACGTTGAGCCGACGCTCGGTATCGGCGCGCCGACGGATAAAGTGTTTATGATAGAAGAGGCCCAAAGACCGGGCGAATACATGACCGCGTTCGAAGACGAGCATGGCACCTATATCATGAACTCAAAAGATTTGCGCGCTATCGCCCACGTGGAGCGCCTGACGAAAATGGGCGTCCACTCGCTGAAAATCGAAGGCCGCACCAAATCCTTTTATTACTGCGCCCGTACCGCGCAGGTCTACCGTAAGGCCATCGACGACGCCGCCGCGGGTAAACCCTTCGACCCTACGCTACTGGAAACGTTGGAAGGTCTGGCTCATCGCGGCTATACCGAAGGTTTCCTGCGTCGCCATACGCACGACGATTACCAGAATTACGAGTACGGGTACTCCGTTTCCGAACGCCAGCAATTTGTCGGCGAGTTCACCGGCGAGCGTAAAGGCCAACTGGCGGCCGTGGCGGTGAAAAATAAATTCTCCGTTGGCGATAGTCTGGAGCTGATGACACCGCAGGGAAATATCAATTTCACCCTGGAACAGATGGAGAACGTCAAAGGCGACGCTATGCCGGTGGCGCCTGGCGATGGCTATACCGTCTGGATGCCCGTCCCGCAGGACGTTACGCTGGATTACGCACTATTGATGCGTAATTTCTCAGGCGAATCAACGCGTAACCCCCATGGTAAGTAGTTAATTGCGGTTATTTTTTCATGGCGGGAAGATTCTTAGAAATTGATCACATACCGCTTCGCTCAATGCGGGTATTATTCAACGCGCTGAAAAACATAACCCATAAATGCTAGCTGTACCAGGAACCACCTCCTTGGCCTGCGTAATCTCCCTTACGCAGGCTTATTTTTTGCGTATAATCAATAAAAAAGTGGTACTTTCCGCCACATCCAAAATTGACCACACTAACCAAAGCGCAAATGGGCGCTTTGGTTTAGAGACCTCCCCTATTCATGGCCAGCCAGCAAGACACAATCCTCCCCGCATCCGGTCGGACTCAGGACTTAGCATTCTGACGTTTACGTTTAACATCAGTGAATTAAATCAATAACTGCTTTGTGAGAACTTACACAAAAAGTTTCCAGATTATTAAATTAAGGTTAAAAACTGATAATTTAAGCGTGTAAAGGTATGGCACGTTTTAATGCCGCTTTTACAAGGATTAAAATAATGTTTCCCGGATTAGAGGTTTGATTTCATGTCAAAGTAATACTCAAACCATCGCACCTACGCTCAGTCCACCTTCATCAGGCCATGTAAGTTTTGCTGGGATTGATTATCCTCTATTGCCACCAGATCACCAAATCCCCTTCCCACCGTCACGTATAATCGGTATCCAGAGTTATTCCTTTATCCTGTAAAATGTGATACAGATTCTCCATTGATCTAATAACTACCTCAATTTCACATTCAAGTTTCTCTACAGAACTTTCATTTAGTGAGAAGTTGAGAGCCAATAATAATGATTGTGAGTTATTATCATAACACAAATGTGGTCCATTATTCTCTGCAAACCATAAATTAGCATTGAGAAATTCAAAAGCAAGATTATTATTATCCGGAGGTCTTCCGCAAAAACCGTATATCATTATATACTCACTGTTAGTGCTTGTTAGTAAGATACGGTAACGGTTATCTATAATAAATGAGCATAATCTGTTTTCGTCAAAGACAATTGAATCGATATTTAATTTTAGTGAAAACTGTCTTAATAAGCGATCGGCTCTTGAATACATAACACCCCATACTCTATCTAAAGCGTTCCTATATAAGTCATAAGCCTCTGGTCTGGACGCTTAACACCCCGTGTCATCGTCGGAATTCGTCTTTTCCCTATGACTTGCTGTGTTTGCTCATTTATGGCCAGGCTGGCCGGGTTCTGATGCCATTTGCGCTAAGGTATAGTCCGGCGCATATTCCCATCATACCAATTCCCCCCATGCCAAACGATGCGCCTAAAACCGTCAGGGCGGTAGTATATGCAGTACCACTACTGACACTGGCGACAGCCCCTGAGCATACCCCACTGAAAACTCCTGTAAACAATGCCGTGGTTCCCAGGCACATTAAACATCTGGGTTTATTGCCGTAAGCGTTAAAATCAACGATTTCAGCTACCGGTTTTTCGTCATTACCCCGTTCAGAAGGAGGGAGCAATGGCGTTTGCGCATTCACGCCTGAAGTGACATTCATATAAACCTCTTCATGCACATGCCTGTTTATGTTTATGAGAAAAGCGATACATCAGGCAACGGTACGACTATAGGACACCGCGCTAAGCCATCATCTAAATAGGTTTTATTTGATATATAGTAGCGTGCTTCTAATAGTGCGCCGTGTTTCTGCTAAAGAGTCTAAAGAACATTTCGATTTTATGCTATTAAAAAGTATGTTTGGTAATAAATATCAGGTTTTTATCTGATATTATGGTGTTTGAAATTAATACTGATAACTGACGTATGTTCGTCTTGTTAATTCTCCGTTTCGTTATCAAAGGCGCTATATCGGAAAGCGTCTGACTACCCCTTGTGATTTCCTTGCACTCTCACAAGCGCTACTCAATGCGCATACCGGCATCTCTCTTGTCGCCATTTGCCTTAAACCATGCTTAGCTTACCGCTGCGTACAGCAGGAAGAAAAACGGTAAAGCAATAAGTGCGCAACATTTCAATTTTCATCCTGTTCTGACCTCGCTTTTTCATTTCTGCTATACACTTTCTGGAGATTGTTGTTCAACCTATTAAGGCATAACGGATGGCTAACTTTCCCGCCAGCTTACTGATCCTCAATGGCAAAAGCGCTGATAACCAGCCGCTACGTGAGGCCATTACTCTACTTCGCGACGAAGGCATACAGATTCACGTTCGGGTAACCTGGGAAAAAGGCGACGCGCAGCGTTACGTTGATGAAGCCCGTAGACTGGGCGTTGAAACGGTGATTGCCGGCGGCGGAGACGGTACCATTAATGAAGTGTCGACCGCCCTCATCCAGAGCCGCGACGGCGTAGCCCCTGCACTGGGCCTTTTGCCGCTCGGCACCGCCAACGATTTTGCCACCAGCGCCGGTATTCCTGAAGCGCTGGACAAAGCGCTGAAACTGGCGATTGCCGGAAACGCGATGGAAATTGATATGGCCAGGGTCAATGATAAAACCTGTTTTATCAATATGGCGACGGGCGGTTTTGGCACCCGCATTACCACCGAAACGCCGGAAAAACTTAAAGCCGCGTTGGGCGGCGTCTCCTATCTTATTCACGGTCTGATGAGAATGGATACGCTGACCCCTGACCGCTGCGAAATACGTGGCGAAAACTTTCACTGGCAGGGAGATGCGCTGGTGATCGGCATCGGCAACGGTCGTCAGGCCGGCGGCGGGCAGCAATTATGTCCCACCGCGCTAATTAACGACGGGCTGTTACAGCTACGGATTTTTACCGGCGAAGAGCTGCTGCCGGCGCTGTTTTCCACACTCACGCAGTCAGATGGCAATCCGAATATTATTGACGGCGCCTCAGCGTGGTTTGATATTCATGCGCCGCATGAAATCACGTTTAATCTGGATGGCGAACCACTCAGCGGACAAGAATTCCATATTGAGGTGCTGCCTGGCGCATTACGCTGTCGACTGCCACCAGACTGCCCGTTGCTACGTTAATAACACCTGCCGCTGGCCGGATGCGTTCACATCCGGCTTTTCTTCGTTGAACTCAGGCGATGGTGACTTTGCTATCCAGATAGACATCCTGTACGGCGTTAATCAACTTCACGCCATCAGCCATCGATTTCTTAAAGGCTTTACGTCCCAGAATTAGCCCCATTCCACCGGCTCGTTTGTTGATCACCGCGGTACGAACCGCGTCGCCGAGATCAGTGTCGCCGCCGTCCGCGCCGCCGGAGTTGATAAGCCCGGCGCGTCCCATATAGCAGTTCGCCAACTGGTAACGTACCAAATCAATCGGGTTATCGCTGGTCAGTTTGCTGTACACGCGGTCGTCGGTATAGCCGAAGTTGACCGCTTTATAACCGCCATTATTCTCGGCCATTTTCTGTTTCACAATATCCGCGCCAATCGTAGCGGCCAGATGGTTGGCTTGCCCCGTCAGGTCAGCGGATACATGGTAATCGACGCCGTCTTTTTTAAAGGAAGAATTACGCAGGTAAGCCCACAATACGGTCACCATACCCAGCTCATGCGCACGCTCAAAAGCGGCGGAGATCTCTTCAATCTGGCGACGAGACTGTTCCGAACCGAAATAGATCGTCGCGCCTACCGCCACAGCGCCCATGTTGAACGCCTGCTCAACGCTGGCGTACAGGGTCTGATCGTACTCTGTCGGATAGCTCAATGTTTCGTTGTGATTCAGTTTGACCAAAAACGGAATACGGTGCGCATAGCGCCGTGAAACCGAGGCCAGTACGCCGTAGGTAGAGGCCACGCAGTTACAGCCGGCCTCAATCGCCAATTCAACAATGTTTTTTGGGTCAAAGTAGCGCGGGTTGGCCGCAAAAGAGGCGCCGGCGGAGTGCTCCACTCCCTGATCGACGGGCAGTATCGAAAGGTATCCTGTTCCCGCCAGGCGTCCAGTATTATAGAGCGTCTGCATATTACGCAGAACGGCTGGTGGACGATTATTGTCAATCATCACCCGGTCAACGTAATCCTTGCCGGGTAGATAAAGCTGATCGGAAGGAATGGTCATACAACGATGCTGTAAAAGGCTGTCGGCGTCTTTGCCAAGCAACTGCGCAATATCAGTCATAGCTATGCTCCCGTAAGTTCCGATAGGGTATCGGAAGGTGAATAGTCCTGCCCCGCAGATTGCGGGTCGCAATAAGCCTGGTACTGACCGACCATTTTTGCCAACTTTAGCGCATTTTTTCGGCGCTATCTGCTGACTCGATTCACGTCCGAAAAAGTGTTAGTTCGGTCAAAATTAACGCTCAATGGTATTTAAAAGGTATTATTAAATGGTATTGTCATGGCGTACCTTACCTGTCATGAAGGATTCAAAAATGAAAACGACCTTTAAACTGTCGTTCATGATGTTCGTGGAGTGGTTTATCTGGGGCGCCTGGTTCGTCCCCCTGTGGCTATGGCTAAATAAAAGCGGGTTTTCCGCCGGTGAAATAGGCTGGTCTTATGCCTGTACCGCCATTGCGGCGATCCTGTCGCCGATTCTGGTCGGCTCCGTTACCGACCGTTTTTTCTCGGCGCAAAAAGTCCTGGCGGTACTGATGTTTGCGGGTGCCGTACTGATGTATTTCGCGGCACAGCAAACCACCTTTGCCGGATTCTTTCCGCTGCTCCTGGCCTATTCATTGACCTATATGCCGACCATCGCGCTGACAAACAGCATTGCCTTCGCTAACGTACCGGACGTTGAACGCGATTTTCCACGCATTCGCGTTATGGGAACCATTGGGTGGATAGCCTCCGGCCTCGCCTGTGGATTCCTGCCGCAAATGTTAGGCTATAACGATATTTCCCCCACCAACATTCCACTGCTCATAACCGCCGCAAGTTCAGCGTTGCTGGGCGTATTTGCGTTCTGTCTGCCAGACACGCCGCCAAAAAGCACCGGCAAGATGGATATTAAAGTGATGCTGGGGCTGGATGCGCTGGTTCTGCTGCGCGATAAAAACTTTCTCGTTTTCTTCTTCTGTTCCTTCCTGTTTGCGATGCCGCTGGCCTTCTACTACATCTTCGCTAACGGCTATCTGACAGAAGTGGGAATGAAAAACGCCACCGGCTGGATGACGCTCGGCCAGTTCTCTGAAATCTTCTTTATGCTGGCGCTGCCCTTTTTCACTAAGCGCTTTGGTATTAAAAAGGTATTATTTCTTGGTCTTATTACCGCCGCGATCCGCTACGGCTTTTTTGTCTATGGCGGCGCGGAGACGTACTTCACTTACGCCCTGCTGTTCCTCGGTATTTTGCTGCACGGCGTGAGTTACGATTTCTACTACGTCACCGCCTACATTTATGTCGATAAAAAAGCGCCGGTTCATATGCGTACCGCTGCGCAAGGGCTTATCACCCTCTGCTGTCAGGGATTCGGCAGCCTGCTGGGCTATCGTCTCGGCGGCGTGATGATGGAAAAAATGTTTGCTTATCCGCAACCGGTTAACGGTCTGACATTCAACTGGGCGGGCATGTGGACGTTTGGCGCAGTGATGATTGCCGTCATCGCGCTACTGTTTATGATTTTCTTTCGCGAATCGGACAAAGAGATCACTGCTATTGACGATCGCGATATTGCGTTGACACAAGGGGAAGTAAAATGAAAGCAGAACGTATTCTCGGTGCTCTTTACGGGCAAGCGTTAGGGGATGCGATGGGAATGCCCTCTGAGCTGTGGCCGAGAACGCGCGTCAAAGCGCATTTCGGCTGGATTGACCGCTTTCTGCCCGGGCCAAAAGAGAATAATGCCGCCTGCTATTTTAACCGCGCGGAGTTTACGGATGATACCGCAATGGCGCTCTGCCTGGCCGACGCGCTACTCGAATGCGAAGGCAACATTGATCCCGAGATTATTGGGCGTAACATCCTCGCCTGGGCAGAACGCTTTGATGCGTTCAATAAAAATGTACTCGGCCCGACGTCAAAAATTGCGCTGAATGCGATTCGCGACGGCAAACCCATCGCGGCGCTGGAAAACAACGGCGTGACTAACGGCGCGGCCATGCGCGTTTCGCCGTTGGGCTGCCTGTTGCCGCCAACTAACCTGACAGCCTTTATAGCAGAAGTAGCGTTAGCCTCCAGCCCGACGCATAAATCCGATCTGGCGGTGGCTGGCGCCGTGGTTGTCGCCTGGGCCGTCTCGCGAGCGGTTAACGGCGACACGTGGCAAAGTATTGCCGACTCGCTCCCCGCCGTCGCCCATCAGGCGCAGACAGCGCGTATTACCACGTTTAGCGCCTCGCTATCGGCACGTCTGGAACTGGCGCTAAACATTGTCCGCCACGCCGACGGCGTCGAATCTGCCAGCGAACAGCTCTATCAGATCATCGGCGCGGGAACCAGCACCATTGAATCGGTTCCCTGCGCTATCGCCATGGTGGAACTGGCGAATACCGATCCTAACCGCTGTGCCGTGCTGTGCGCTAACCTCGGCGGCGATACCGACACTATCGGCGCGATGGCTACCGCCATTTGCGGCGCGTTGCACGGGGTAAGCGCCATTAACCCCCAGTTAAAGCAAACGCTGGACGAGGTTAATCAGCTGGATTTTGCGCGCTATGCCGTTGCGCTGGCGAGTTATCGTCAACGGCGGGAGGCACTATGAACGGCGCACGGTTGCTGACATTATTACCGACCCTGCATACCCGGCGTCCGCTCACCGTTATCGGCGCGGCAGTGATCGATATCATTGCCGACGCCTGGACGTTGCCGCGTCGCGGAGGCGATATTGAACTGCAACAACAGAGCGTCAATGTCGGCGGCTGTGCGCTGAATATTGCCGTGGCGTTGAAACGACTGGGGATTGACGCCAGCAATGCGCTGCCGCTGGGCCAGGGCGTGTGGGCGGAGAGGATTCGCCGCCGTCTGGCAAAAGAGGGATTATCCAGCGTGATTGACGCGGTTGAAGGGGATAACGGCTGGTGTCTGGCGTTAGTCGAACCGGATGGCGAACGCACGTTTATGTCTTTTAGCGGCGTGGAAAACCAGTGGAATACGGACTGGCTGTCGCAGCTCAGGACACCGCGGGGCAGTCTTGTCTACCTGTCCGGTTATCAACTGGCCTCGTCCTGTGGCGAACCACTGATCCAGTGGCTGGAAACCGTCGACGATGTAACGCCTTTTATCGATTTTGGCCCGCGAATCGGTGATATTACAGACGATGCAATGGCGCGCATTATGGCCTGCCGGCCCATCGTCTCCCTCAACCGCCAGGAAGCCATCATCGCTGCGGAACGCGCCGGGCTTGCGACCGATACGCGCACTTTCGGCGAAGCATGGGTAAAACGCTTTTCCGCGCCGCTGGTGGTGCGCCATGATAAAGACGGAGCGTGGTATTTTAGCGCGCAATCTTCCGGCGTTGTGCCAGCGTTTCCGGCAACCGTGGTGGATACCATCGGCGCGGGCGACAGCCATGCTGGCGGCGTGCTGGCAGGACTGGCGTCAGGCTGGCCGCTCGCGGATGCCGTACTGCTGGGAAATGCGGTGGCAAGCTGGGTGGTCGGGCATCGCGGCGGCGACTGCGCGCCCACGCGCGAGGCGCTACTCCTCGCACACAAAAACGTATAGGTCGCTACGACAATAACTGATGCTGTATTCAATAGGCCGCTGCTGCTGATCGAGCGCCACCTGCTTAATCACCAGCACCGGCACTTTACCATCCATTTGAATATGCGACTGAAACTCATCATCCGGCATCCGGGCGCTGACGCGGGATCGGGTACGCTGAGGGTAAATGTGCTGGCGACGAAAATAGTCATACAGAGAAATGCCAATCGCGTCGACATCATGAATCAGATGCGCAGGCACCCAGGACTCTTCAATCGATACCGCGTCCTCATCAACATAACGAATGCGTTTGAGTAAAAAGACGTCGCTGCCTGCGGGGATCGCCAGATGCTGCGCGACCTCATCCGGACAACTTACCACGCGTTTGTTAACCCATAGCGTATCCGGTTTTTTGCCGCGCAAGACAACCTGCTGAGAAAATCCCCGCGCCTCTTTCAGGGAATATTCAAAGATATTATTGATTTGCGTACCGTAGCCGCGGGCGCGCGTGACAACACCCTCTTCTTCCAGCGCCTGCATCGCTTTTCGTACCGTGATGCGCGAGACGCCGGTAAGCTGGCTGAGATCGCGTTCGCCAGGCAAAATATTACCGTGCTCAAGAATACCGCTGCGCACGGCATCCTTTACCGTCTGGGCGAATTTCATGTATAGCGGCGTATTATCCGCCGCTGAAATTCGTTCATTCAGTTGCGCGATGAGCCGGGTATGCGCTTGTTCCATTTATCTTTCCTGACGACGGGTCTGTAGGCAGTATACTACCACCACGCGTGGAAATGATGTACCGGACCAATGCCCTTCCCCACTTCCAGCGTGTCCGCCTGCGCCAGCGCCGCCGAAAGCCATGCCTTCGCCTCGTTTACCGTCTCTCCCCAACTGCGATGCCGGGGCCGTAACGCCGCCAGCGCCGCCGACAGCGTACAGCCCGTCCCATGCGTATTTTTGGTGTTCACACGCGGCGCGCTAAAACGCTGCTCGCCCTCGCGGGTAAAGAGCCAGTCCGGGCTTTGCGCATCCTCTAAATGCCCGCCTTTCATCAATACCGCTTCACACCCCATCGCCAGTAACGCCCGCCCCTGCGCCAGCATCTCCTGTTCCGTACGCGCATGGGGCGCATCCAGCAACGCTGCGGCTTCCGGCAAATTAGGCGTAATCAGCGATACCTGCGGCAACAGCCGGACGCGTAATGTTTCTATCGCAGAGGGCGAGAGCAACGGATCGCCGCTTTTCGCCAGCATCACCGTATCCAGCACCACATTACGTACATGATGGCGCTGTAGTCGCTCCGCCACGGCCTCGACAATATCGGTTTCCGCCAGCATGCCGATTTTTGTGGTATCAATGCGCACATCGCTGAACACGGAATCAAGTTGAGCGGCGACAAAGTCCGGCTCTATCCGGTACACCGACTGTACGCCACAGGTATTTTGCGCCACCAGCGCGGTGATGACCGAACAGCCATATGCGCCCAGCGCGGAAAAGGTCTTGAGATCCGCCTGGATACCGGCCCCGCCGCTGGGATCGGTGCCGGCAATCGTCAGCGCGTTAATTCGTTGCATTGGCCGCCTCCACATCCAGATGATAGAGCGCATCAAGAAAAGCCGGGATGAAGCTACCCGGTCCTTCGCTACGCTCTGCCGCGGCCTGTCCAGCCAGTTTCATCCAGCAGCAGGCCGACGCGACATTGTCCAGCGCGGCGCCCGGTAACGCGCAACTGGCGGCGACGACCGCCGACAACGCGCAGCCGGTGCCTACAATGCGAGTCATTAACGGATCGCCGCCGGGAATGCTCAGCGTGCGCTGACCATTAGTGACGTAATCTATCTCTCCGGTAACCACAACGATGCAGTCTATCTGACGCGCCAGCGCCTGCGCCGCAGGCAGTGCGGCCAACGCCGCCTCGGTGGTATCTACGCCACGTCCGCCCAGCGCCATGCCGGATAACGCCAGGATTTCCGAGGCGTTGCCGCGTATTGCCGCCGGGCGCAGGGACAAGAGATCCAGGCAAAATCGCCGACGAAATTCCAGCGCGCCCACCGCGACAGGATCAAGCGTCCACGGTGTTTTGGCATCATAAGCGCTTTCTACCGTCGCACGCATCGCGTCAGCGCGTGAGGCGGTTAATGTTCCGACATTAACCAGCAAGGCGTTGGCGATGGCGGCAAACGGTCTGGCCTCGACGGGATCAATCACCATGGCGGGTGAAGCGCCAAGCGCCAGCAGCGTATTGGCGGTAAATGTTTGTACGACGTCATTCGTCATACAGTGCGTAAGCGGGGAGAGCGCGCGAAAGTGTTTTAACGTATGCGCCGCAAGCGTGCGGCAGTGCAGGTCAGGCTGCATGGTTCAGCTCCTGCCCGCGTGAAGAAGGGACACGAGCAGTGTCAGACTTCCCTACGCTGGCATTATCCAGATCAGGTGGTACGGGTATTTCTCAGCCTTCACAAAGAAGGGCACCCCGAGTCGTCAAGCCCCGCCGTGTTAAGCGGGGTTTCGCTATTAAGCATACTGTCTGCGCCAGACAATGTAAATTTACAGTCAGCGGCGGACGATAATTTCAGCGTTATCAGATAGTTCTCAAAACCTATTCGGTTCTGGCAAACTTGCTGGCGGATATGTTGCTGCACGACGCTTTCGTTTACACTTTTTACGAAAAGGGGCGTGAGATAACAAAATAGCGCTTGTCAGATACGCCACCAGCAGAAATGATACACACGATGTTAACTGACCCGCATATGTGGAGGGTAAAAGTATGAAAAGTAAGTTGCTGCCTTGCGCGCTGTTGCTTGCAACCAGTTTTGCATGGGCCGCCCCCGCGACAACGGGCATTGATCAATATGAGTTAAAAAGCTTTATCGCCGACTTCACCCACTTCAAGCCCGGCGATACCGTTCCGCAAATGTACCGCACCGATGAGTATAATATTAAACAGTGGAAATTACGTAATCTGCCCGCGCCAGATGCCGGTACTCACTGGACCTATATGGGCGGCGCGTATGTACTGATTAACGATACCGATGGAAAAATCATCAAAGCCTATGATGGCGAGATTTTTTATCATCGATAAAAAAAGCCCCCTCATCCAGAGGGGGAAATACAGCCCCATGTTACTTTTTTATTAGCCCTTAATCACTCTATCCCCTTCAAACTGCCTTTTTTGTTGACTGCCTTCACTACCCGATTCGCTCTGGATCTCGCCCTTTTGAAACTACCGCATACCACATTAAAATTTATTGCAGAAAGATTGTCATCCCGGTCACTTATTATTGTAAGTGACCGGAAGTTCATTCACCTATCGCGCCATATATCTTAAATGTTTTTCATATATATTAATCGTATTTCACATAGATCAGCGCAGTCGCTTTTAGATCGCCTGGCTTTATATTGTCTCGGTCATAAACATAATAACTAGCGATAATAGGGATTGTTATCATATCACTGTTGAGCGGCGTGCCTACTTGATCCACTTTCCATAACGTTGAAGCATTACCCTGCTCTGCTGTATTTGAAATATTCACCGTTTTTCCACCGCTCTCCAGTATAAATCCGACGCCATTATTCACAGCACCACGCAACACAGAATAGCTATCTGGTATTAAATCACTGCTGGAGAGATAAACCGTCATTTTACGCGATGTTTGTTTAGCATTACCAAAAAGATTATCACACTGGAGTCGAATATTATCCGCGGCATTTTTGTTGCTGACCTTGCCTGTGTTATATAATTCAGAAAGCGCAATATTCGGTAGCGTGATCGTCAGATCTTCAGGTTTGCAGGTTGTCTGCTTGCGATCGTAGGACACAAACAGATCAAATGAATATAACCCTGCACCTCTAAGATAACTATTATAATCTGCGGCACAGGCATTCCAACCTCTTCCTGCTAGCAGGCACCCTAAAAACCGCAAACCGGCCGTAAACTGAGTTGCAGAAGAAGCGCTTGTTATTGATACCACCCCGTTGATTAGGACACTGTTCCCACTACCGGCAGAAATATTTACATTCGCCCCAGAGGAAGCGGGTTCAACCGTTACCGTATAGCCCGTTGTAAACGGCATTGTGAGAGTATTATTATCTGCCCAGGCGATTTTTAACTTCAGTTTTACTGTATCATTGTATAATCCCACGATGATATCGGAAGGATCCATACGCGTTATCTTATAAGTCCCTGAACAAGTTGTATCGTTAAAATTATGGCTATAAGTTGCGGACTGATTAGGGTTAATCGTAAAATCCTCACGAATAATTAAATTATCCTGATAAGTAATTTCTCCCGTACAGGCTGCGTATGTTTCAGGTAAAATCAATAACATCACGATAAAAAGAAAGAGTTTCATTTCACCACCTCACCACTACCGACAAATATAAACTTTACTTTCATCAACCGTTTTACCAAAGGTGATTGAACATGAAAGCCCCTGCTCTTTATCTACTGGTACACTGACTTCGGGCGGAATATCATTCGTTCGAATAAATAGCTGACTACCTTGTCCAACAATGCCCACATTATGACCATGATGATCTACTACATCATAACCAAAAATAAGAGGCGAGCCATCAGGACGCTGCGCTTTAATAAACCATGGTTTACGCTGGTCGGTATCAAAATTCACTAGCACGACGGCCCCTCGGTACGGGGCGGCAACTTTACGGTTACCGCGTAATTCCGTTTCACTGCTACTTTGCGACACATCAAGCATAAGATGGTTTTCGCGATATGGCGTAAGGTTGTCATAAACCACCGTTCCTTTTTTATTGGTGGTCCGATATTTTTGGCCGTTAACGTAGGCTCCTTCAAGTCCCGGAGCCTGCATAATCGCAAAGGTATCTGAAAGCCGGCTGGATAAATTCAACCCGCCACTCCAGGCTACAACCCACCGGAAATACTTCCGCCGGTCTGAGTATAATTGGACGACTGGCTGTAACTACCATTAAGCGTTGCAACGGGCGTATTCCAGGTTAAATTCGTCCCCGCTGTGGTCTCACTATCCTGTCGCTGATGACTAACATTCACGCCGTAATTAAATTGATCGCGACTGCCTGCCGTACCGGTTAAACCAATATTGTTTGAGGTAAATCCATCATCATCAAAGGTCGTCGAGTTCGACACATTCAGATGACGCCGCGGGGTAGTAATACCGTCCCCCCAGTCAAAGGGAATTGAAATAAACAGGTTAAAACGTTTATCTTCATTATGATCCTCGTCGTAAGTCTGACTGGCGGATAACGTATAATTAATTTTCTGGAACGTATTGGAATAGCTTATTTGATAATCTTTACTGGTGCCGCTACGTCCCCAGTAATCACGCCATAATGCACTCAGTGATACTGCGCCCCATCCTTCTGGCAAGGATTGGCTCACATTAGCTGAAAACGTATTTTTACGCCCAAAATCGTTTTGATAATAATCAGCAATATCGTATACATCATTCTTATCGCGACGATAGTTATTTTTATTATTGGCCCAGACATGATCGTTAAATGTGCGGTAATCCTGTGATGAATACCGATACGCAGCCAGACCAAACCGAGTTAATGTTTGGGTCAGGTATTTATTATAAGCAATCTGATAACTCTGACCATCAAATACATCGCCATTATCCTGTTTACTGTGCGCTCGCGTAGCGTCAAGCGAAATGGCGCCAATCCGGGTATTCCACCCCGTGCCGAGGGTAAACGCATTATAATGGTTCGATAGCATCGTACCGCCATAAAGCGTCAACAGGTTATTAAGGCCATACTGATAACTGATTTGTGTAAAATCGGCCTGATTATCGGCGCCTTCAATATGACTACGGCCGGCGGAAAAATCATACTTAGAGACGCCAGGCTGCAACATGTTCGGTACGGAAGCGTAAGGCACCAGCCAGGTATTTATCGAACCATCCGCCTCACGCACGGTGACATCAAGATCCGCGCCACCGCCCGCGAGTTGCAGATCCGCAATGGAAAAGGGGCCAGGAGGAACCTCTTTCTGATAAACAACGAATCCGTTCTGTTCGATGGTTACCAAAGCGTTAGTCTGTGCAATCCCCTGCACCAACGGCGTAAAATTCTGTTTCGAGTTTGGCAACATTTGCATATCGCGAAACAGGCGAACGCCGGTAAATCTCACAGAATCAAAAATCTCTGACGAGGTATACTGATCCCCGGCGCGTAATGTGCCGAGGAGCTCAGCGATACCGCGCTCCAGATACAATGTGTTGCTTTTCCACTCACCGCTGCTGCCATCGGTTTTATTAAATGTGGTATCCGCATGCGCTTGCCAGCCCAACAGATTGAAACCGCTATTGAACCGAACGTAAGTACTTTCACTACTGCCAGAATTCTTATAGTCACTGTAATACTGGCTGGCATAGTAAGAAGTATAAAATGCATTGATGCCGCGATCCCAGTTTTCAGGCAATACATAACCCGCCTCGACCTCATTTACATAGGCCTGGGGAACGCTCAAATCCAGCCGAAAAACGCCAATATTAAAAGTATAGCCACCGCTTCTCACGACATCTTTTAACGCAATACAATCCGTTGCTCCCTGCGGTTGCAGACCATCGCTTATCACACCAATATTTTTCAACAACTCAGTTGAAATACACGTGCTACCGGGATCATCGGCAACAATGATATCGTATTTACCTCGCCATTGATTGTTGACATAAATATCCAATTCGTACTGTCCCGGAATTGGCTTATTCTCATCCAGATGGAAATTTGTTATTTTTTGATCTCTCATTCCCCCCACCATAAAATGGGTATCAAACGTTTCCGTCGCGATAGCCTGCGTTTGCCAGGTAAACAGAGTCAATAAAACAAGCGAAGCGATGGGCGTCATCCTTAGCATGATGAACTCCTGTTTATTTTACATTAATTTTGCTACTAATATAGTTACCATTATCATCAATAATCGTTACTTCATACTGGCTTGTTGACGCATATTTCATGTTAATATTTTGCGTCGATAGCGGTGGCAGCATGATAGTTTGATCATTAATCTTAGTATTTCCTGCTTTTACATCCGTCACGGTAATCCAGTTTGCAGTATCATTTTTCATGATGACAGTTTTATTACTGCGAAATAAACCAATCCTCTGAAAACTGTCTTTGGTTACGGCGGCAATTCGACTGGGGCGCCATATTAATTTTATTCGATTCTGCATTGCGAATTTAAGCACATTTTTACCGGCGTTTTCCTGGCTGTTTGGTGGAATATCAAGCACATTCAGATAAAACAGACTTTCTTTGTTGTCCGGTAAGCTATTAGGCATTTTCTTGATTTTGATCTGCTGACCAGACTCAGCGGCAACGCGCGCCACTGGCGGCGTCAGCATAAATGGCACCTGAATTTTTTCTGGCGGTAATGAAGTGTTACCGTCATCAATCCAGGACTGTACCAGCGAAGCTTGCTCGCCCTGATTCACCAATTGTACAACGACTTCTTTCTTCTCTGCCGGGTAAATCACACGCGTACCATAAATAACAATACCAGCATGCGCAGGCAAAATTATGGCAGATAATAATACTGCAGATAATATTTTCATATTTACACGGCCTTGCTTATAAAAAACCGGCGACGAACGCCGCCGGTTGAATAAATTAGTCAGTAACAACCGTTAAAGTCAGTGTTGAGCTAACATCACCAGAAGCAACATCACCGTCTAAACGCGCATAGCGTGCTAAAAAAGTCAGGTCGTATTCACCGCTGCTATTTGGATCTAGTGTCACCCCCGTCTCTGGATCAATCTGATTATCCGTACTTCCGTAGTAAACCGCAAAACCGACACCTTTGGCAGACCCGTTATTAAATGTGATATCGTGGCTGTCAAATTGCGTTGAAGAGAAGGTAATACGCGGCGCTACACCCTGTTGACATTTTATTTTCAACGGCATCTGAGTTTGATTAGTTACTGCGTCATAAATCTGACCCGGGGTTAAATTAATTATTTTATCCGCACCAATTTCATTCAGTCTAATTTCAGCGGTGTTCGTACCCAAAAATTGACAGGTAGTACCAACCACCTTTCCGTTAATATTCAGAACGCCTGAATCATACTCATCAACAGCAAAAGCCCCAGCGCTCATAAATACAGCAGACAATACAGAAGCAGCAATAAGTGAACGTTTCATAATCTCTTCCTTAATGAAGTAATTTCTATTTGTTAAGAGTTATTAACCCTTGCAACGAAAATTCTCATAGACAGGAAGTTATCGCAATGTAAACACGATGTTTTGTTGATTTAAAACAATTTACAGATTGCAATATAATTGCAACAAATAATCATTGCTTATCATTATTTTGTAAACTTATTAATTTCCGAAATTTACTGCCCTTAAATATAAACACAACAAATAAAAAAGCCCATATCATTGATATCAATGATATGGGCCTGCGGAATTAATAAGAATTAGTCGTAATGATTAACAACAATCTGTCGGGTGCTATCACCAGGCACCGTGTATAGCTGCGTTGTCACACCTCTCATCGGCGTAGCGGCGGGTGTTTGCAGAGTTGAAACGTGGATAGTGTTGCCGCAACGCTGCTGCAACTGTGCGTTTACCACTTCTGTACTGCACGTTGGCGCGGTCACTTTTCCACTGATGGTTAATGTTGCGGTGTCGGAGGCAAAAACAGGTACGCTTATCCCATAAGCCGAAACTATAATTCCCATCAGCAAATATTTTTTCATAGTGAGTAATTGTTCCTCTGGTGAACGTCAAACAGTATGCAGGCCGTCCTGATGAGCAGTATGAACGTATCGATACCTTAAAACCAATTGAAAAAATAAATCAGTAGGATAGGTATGATCAATTCAAATAATGTTTTTGCCGATTATTTCAGATAAACACCTGTCTGTTTAAGCAGGAATTAACAATGCGGGGGCTATTATTTTATTAATACATTCACTGCATCAATATATATTAATGCAGTGAATGTCATATTCTCTTTGGAATACGTCAGGAGGATTACACCGCGCGGAAGGCGATTTCTCCCGGAATCACTTCACCCTGCCAGTAAAGCTGTGCCGCAACGCGATCGGCCAGTTCGCGATAGATCGCGGTAAATTCGCTCTCCGGACGGCTAACCACCGTCGGCGTACCGCGATCAAGATCTTCGCGCAGACTAATATGCAGCGGCATCTGACCCAGAAGCTGAGTATGGTATTTTTCCGCCAGCTTCTGCGCGCCGCCCGTGCCGAAGATCGGTTCGTGATGGCCGCAGTTGCTACAAATATGCATACTCATATTTTCCACAATGCCGAGCACCGGCACTTCCACCTTCTCGAACATCACGATACCTTTTTTGGCGTCGATTAGCGCGATATCCTGCGGCGTAGTCACCACCACCGCGCCGGTAACAGGAATGTTCTGCGCCAGCGTTAGCTGAATATCCCCGGTTCCCGGCGGCATATCCAGTACCAGATAATCCAGATCCGGCCACAGCGTCTCCTGCAACATCTGCATCAGCGCCTTACTGGCCATTGGGCCGCGCCATACCATCGCGTTATCGTCAGTCACCAGATAGCCGATCGAGTTGGTCGCCAGGCCGTGAGACATAATCGGCGCCATATGCGTACCGTCTGGCGATGTTGGGCGCTGATCTTCTGCGCCAAGCATGGTTGGGATCGACGGACCGTAAATATCGGCATCGAGAACCCCGACCTTTGCGCCTTCAGCCGCTAACGCCAGCGCCAGGTTTACCGCCGTGGACGATTTCCCCACCCCGCCTTTACCGGAGCTCACGGCAATGATGTTTTTCACGCCATTAATGCCAGGCTGATTTTTGACGCGTTTCAGCGTCGCAATGTTGTACGACAGTTTCCAGTCGATCGCTTTTGCGCCCGTAATACGTAACAGATCGGCGCTGCATTGCTCTTTTAATACCTCAAACGCGCTGTTCCAGACGAACGGCATGACCAGCTCAACGTGCAGCGTATCATCCATCCAGGCGACGTGGTGCAACGCCTTAAGCGTGGTGAGGTTATGCTTCAGGGTTGGGTGCTGAAAATTCGCCAGCGTCCCGGCGACCATCGCTCGCAGGGTATCTGGTGATTTGGCCTGGGATTGTTCGTTCATCCCGACTCCTTTTGTAGTTCTGAAAAGTACGATTGTAACTTTGTAGTTTACTCCAGCGGTAACAATTATTCATTTACGGATAAATGCCCTTATCGATTGGCGCAGTAATTACCATTTTGGTACTATCAAAGCCCTTTTTTACAACAGAAGAAGTAATACCCACTATGACTCAAGTCGCGAAGAAAATTCTGGTAACGTGCGCGCTGCCGTACGCCAACGGCTCTATCCACCTCGGCCATATGCTGGAGCACATCCAGGCTGATGTCTGGGTCCGTTACCAGCGAATGCGCGGCCATGAGGTTAACTTCATCTGTGCCGATGACGCTCATGGCACGCCGATCATGCTGAAAGCGCAGCAGCTTGGTATTACGCCGGAGCAAATGATCGGTGAAATGAGCCAGGAGCACCAGACCGATTTCGCCGGTTTTAATATTAGCTACGACAACTACCACTCAACGCACAGCGACGAGAATCGCGAGCTGTCCGAGCTGATTTATACGCGCCTGAAAGAGAACGGTTTTATTAAGAACCGCACCATCTCTCAACTCTACGATCCGGAAAAAGGCATGTTCCTGCCGGACCGATTTGTGAAAGGCACCTGCCCGAAATGTAAATCCGCAGACCAGTACGGCGATAACTGTGAAGTGTGCGGCGCGACCTACAGCCCGACCGAACTTATCGAACCGAAATCCGTGGTGTCCGGCGCGACGCCGGTAATGCGTGACTCCGAGCACTTTTTCTTTGACCTGCCGTCATTCAGCGAAATGTTGCAGGCGTGGACCCGCAGCGGCGCGCTGCAGGAGCAGGTGGCGAACAAAATGCAGGAGTGGTTTGAATCCGGCCTGCAACAGTGGGACATTTCCCGCGACGCGCCGTATTTTGGTTTCGAAATCCCGAACGCGCCGGGCAAATATTTCTACGTCTGGCTGGACGCGCCGATTGGCTATATGGGCTCCTTCAAAAATCTGTGCGATAAGCGCGGTGACACGACCAGTTTTGATGAGTACTGGAAAAAAGACTCCGATGTCGAGCTGTACCACTTTATCGGCAAAGACATCGTCTATTTCCACAGCCTGTTCTGGCCTGCCATGCTGGAAGGCAGCCACTTCCGTAAGCCGACCAACCTGTTCGTTCACGGTTACGTGACGGTGAACGGCGCGAAGATGTCTAAGTCTCGCGGCACCTTTATTAAGGCCAGCACCTGGCTGAAACACTTTGACGCCGACAGCCTGCGCTACTACTACACCGCGAAGCTTTCTTCACGCATTGATGACATCGACCTGAACCTGGAAGACTTTGTCCAGCGCGTCAATGCCGATATCGTCAATAAAGTAGTCAACCTGGCCTCGCGTAACGCCGGTTTTATCAATAAGCGTTTCGACGGCGTGCTGGCGGCTGAACTGGCCGATCCGCAATTGTATAAAACCTTTACTGACGCCGCTGCGGTGATTGGCGAAGCATGGGAAAGCCGTGAATTCGGTAAAGCTATCCGTGAGATTATGGCGCTGGCCGACATCGCTAACCGTTATGTTGACGAGCAAGCGCCGTGGGTGGTGGCTAAACAAGAAGGCCGCGACGCGGACCTGCAGGCCATTTGCTCAATGGGCATCAACCTGTTCCGCGTGCTGATGACGTATCTGAAACCGGTACTGCCGACGCTTTCTGAACGCGTTGAAGCCTTCCTGAACAGTGAGTTGAACTGGGATGCCATCGAACAGCCGCTGCTCGGTCACAAGGTCAACACCTTTAAGGCGCTCTACAATCGCATCGACATGAAGCAAGTTGAAGCGCTGGTTGAATCGTCTAAAGAAGAGGTGAAAGCCGCAGCCGCGCCGGTTACCGGCCCGTTAGCCGACTTCCCGATTCAGGAAACCATCACCTTTGACGATTTCGCCAAAATTGACCTGCGCGTAGCATTGATTGAAAATGCTGAGTTCGTAGATGGTTCTGACAAATTGCTGCGTCTGACGCTGGATCTGGGCGGCGAGAAGCGTAACGTCTTCTCCGGCATTCGTTCCGCCTACCCGGACCCGCAGGCGCTGATTGGCCGCCAGACGGTAATGGTCGCCAACCTCGCGCCGCGCAAAATGCGCTTTGGCGTCTCCGAGGGAATGGTGATGGCCGCAGGACCTGGCGGGAAAGATATCTTCCTGTTAAGCCCTGATGACGGCGCGAAGCCTGGCCAACAGGTGAAATAAGCAACAAGCCGGAGCATGCTCCGGCTTTTTTAACCGCTTAATCCTGACTGGCATATCACCCCATCCGCGTGTTTTAACTTTTTCCTTAATAAGCAATAGCGTTAAGACTCCATATCCGGACTGCTAAATAACGGCTAAAAGTCATATTCTATCTCTCCCTGATACATTGCTATTACTGGGTTAAATTAATTCATTGAAATTATTTTAAAAACCCAATCATTATATAAAATGGAGTTTAGATGAAAATTTCTGGCAAGTTATTGTCCGCGGCTTTGGCTTCCGTACTGGTGTTCTCTCTTGCTGGCTGTGGCGATAAAGAAGAATCAAAGACCTTTAACGCAAACCTGGCGGGGACAGAAATTTCAATTACTTACACCTATAAAGGTGACAAAATCATTAAGCAGACGTCTGAAAGTAAAATCAGCTATGCCACTGTAGGCGCTAAAACGAAAGAAGATGCCGCCAAAATTCTCGATCCGCTGAGCGCGAAATATAAAAATATCGCCGGAGTGGAAGAAAAATTAACCTATGAAGATACCTATGCCCAGGAAAACGTCTCTGTGGATATGGAAAAAGTGGACTTTAAAGCGTTACAGCAAATCTCAGGGACGATGGTGTCCGGCGATACCAGCAAAGGTATCAGCATGAAACAAACCCAGACGCTGCTGGAAGCTGCTGGTTTTAAAGAAGCGAAATAACTGGCAGGCATAATGTATTGCATCGACTGGTAAAGTCGCTCAGGGCGCTGCTTCGGCAGCGTCTTTTCTTTATGAATTCCGAAAAAAGACAGCCTCGCTGTAAGTCCCCTCGCCAAAGCCTATAATCCCTGAATTCTTGGCCACACCAATACTTAACGACAAGGAATTGTTATGCAGGTTCTACGTCTTATGGCACTGCCACTATTCGCGCTCTCTCTATCGGTTAGCATAACTGGCTGCGATCAGAAAAACGATACTCTCCAGGGAAAGCAAAATAACATGACAGCGTTTATCAAGAAGATAGCCGCTAGCAAAGAGTCAGAGGAAACACAACGCTATGTAGGTAATCTCAACGGTATTGAAATCAAGTTAACCTATTACTACAAAGGGGATATCGTTTTACGTCAAATATCTGAACATAAACTACTTTATAAGACCCTGAAAGCCAATAATAAAGAAGAAGCACAAAAAATGCTGAGTCAAGTCGGCGAAGCTTATCAGGGTATGCCGGGTTTGACTGAACGAATCGACTATTATGATAGCTATGCTACGGAATATGTGGATATTGATTTTACCCAGGCAAAAATAAGCGACCTCTGTAAATTGCCAGGATCATCAATTGACAACTGTTCCGCGTACTATCTGTCAATGATTCGCTCGCAGAAACTGTTGGAAGAGAGCGGATATCATAGAATCAATTAGTATAATAATGCGTTTTCCCGGTCAGACAGGACGCTGCCGGGAACAATACCGCAGAATTACTTCGCCGCGTGTTCACGGGCTGCCAGACCGCGCAGAAAATAACGCATAAACTGATCGCCGCATTCGCGGAAGTTCTTATGGTCCGGCGCGCGCATCATCGCGGTGATCTCTGGCATTGAGACACGAAACAACTGACCGGTAAGTATCGCCAGGATATCATCTGTTTTTAGCGAAAAGGCGATACGCAGCTTTTTCAGCACAATATTGTTGTTGATACGACGTTCCGCCGTCAATGCAGGCGCCGCCTCATCTTTGCCGCGTTTTTCATAAATGAGGCCATTGAGAAATGAGGACAACACGATATCCGGGCAACGCTGAAACCCCTCTTCCTCTTCTTTGCGCAACCAGATTGCAATCTGCTCCGGCGTAGCATCAACGTTACCCAGCGCCAGGATACGCGCCAGATCGGTATTATTAGCTTTTAAAATGTAGCGCACGCTACGCAGAATATCGTTACTCAGCATGAGGCCTTCGGTCGTTTCTATGGCAAAACGATATTCTAACAGTCTTTTACAGGCCAATCGCCTCTTTTAAACTTTTCAGATAGCGACGGCTTACCGGCACCGTCAGGCCGTTGCGTAAAATCAGCTCTGCCTGCCCATTATCCTCCAGCCGTATTTCCTGCAAATGGGCCATATTCACCAGAAACTGACGATGACAACGCAGTAGCGGCGTCCGGCTTTCCAGCGTGCGCAGCGTCAGCTCGGTAAACCCCTCTTTCCCTTCACTGCTGGTCACATAAACGCCGCTCATACGGCTACTGACAAAGGCGACATCATCCATTTGCAACAAATAGATCCGGCTGTGTCCGGTACAGGGAATGAATTTAAGCGCCTGCTGGTTTTCCGGCAACAACGAAACATCCTGTTTACTGCGCTCCTGACGCAGACGATGTAACGTTTTTTCCAGCCGTTTCTCCTCTATCGGCTTGAGCAGATAATCAAAAGCGTGTTCTTCAAAGGCTTTGATGGCGTATTCGTCAAACGCGGTTAAAAAAACGATATACGGGCGGTGTTCCGGATCAAGCATTCCTACCATCTCCAGTCCACTGATACGCGGCATCTGAATATCCAGAAACAGCACATCAGGTCGCAACTTATGTACCGCGCCAATCGCTTCTACCGCGTTCGCGCACTCTCCCACAATCTCAATGTCATCCTGCCCCTGGAGCAAAATCCGCAGATTTTCCCGCGCTAACGGCTCATCATCCACAATCAGCACTTTAATCATGCGTCCTCCTCCAGTGGAAGTCGTAATGTAATTCGGGTAAAACAGTCCGGCTCGCAGGCCACGCTAATACCATAATCATCGCCAAAGTGTTCGCGCAGACGTTTATCAACCAGACTCATCCCCAGCCCGCTACTGCCGGCGGAAGGCTGATACAGTCCCGCATTATCCTCAATATCTAACATCAAATGCTGCCCTTCGCGCCGGGCGCGAATAGCGACGTTGCCGGTATCAAGCAGTTGCGACGTGCCATGTTTAATGGCGTTCTCAACAATCGGCTGTAATGTAAACGCAGGCAATTTCTGACGTGAAAGCGTCGATGGAACATCAAGCTGTACCTGCAGACGCGACTGAAAACGCGCTTTTTCAATTTGCAGATAAGCGTTTACGTGTTCAATTTCATCCGCCAGCGTGACGATTTCCGACGGGCGTTTTAAATTTTTGCGAAAAAAGGTCGACAAGTACTGCACCAGTTGGCTGGCCTGTTCGCTGTCGCGGCGAATCACCGCTTTAATGGTATTGAGCGCGTTAAACAGAAAATGCGGGTTCACCTGCGCGTGCAACAGCTTGATCTCTGACTGCGTCAGCAACGCCTTCTGCCGTTCATACTGCCCGGCCAGGATCTGCGCGGATAAAAGCTGCGCAATACCCTCTCCCAGGGTGCGGTTAATTGAGCTGAACAGTCGGTTTTTCGCTTCGTACAATTTAATGGTGCCCATGACTCGCTGATTTTCGCCACGCAGCGGGATCACCAGCGTCGAACCGAGTTTACACTGCGGGTGTAGCGAACAGCGATACGGCACTTCGTTGCCATCGGCATAAACCACCTCTCCGGTTTCAATTGCTTTCAGCGTATAACCTGATGAAATGGGTTTGCCCGGTAGATGGTGATCGTCGCCAATACCAGTAAAAGCCAGCAGTTTTTCGCGATCGGTGATGGCGACGGCGCCAATATCCAGCTCCTGATATAACACCTGCGCCACCTTCATACTGTTCACTTCGTTAAATCCCTGACGCAGAATCCCCTCCGTTGACGCGGCGACCTTCAGCGCGGTAGCAGAAAATGCCGAAGTATATTTTTCGAACATGGCGCGCTTATCGAGCAAAATACGCATGAACAGCGCGGCGCCAACGGTATTCGTCACCATCATCGGCGCGGCAATATTACTGACCAGATGCAAGGCATCGTCAAACGGCCTGGCTATCAGTAAAATGATCAGCATCTGCACCAGTTCGGCAATACACGTAATTGCTCCCGCCGTCAGCGGGCTAAACACTTTGTCCGGGCGTCCGCGACGTATGAGAACGCTGTGTACCAACCCGCCCAACAGCCCTTCGACGATGGTGGAAATCATACAGCTCAGCGCCGTCATGCCGCCCATAGAATACCGATGTAACCCACCGGTCAGACCGACCAGCCCGCCGACGACCGGCCCGCCGAGTAGGCCGCCCATCACCGCGCCAATTGCGCGGGTATTGGCAATCGAATCTTCGATATGCAGCCCAAAATAAGTGCCCATGATGCAGAAGATAGAAAACGTGACGTAACACAGAAGCTTGTGCGGCAGACGAACCGTGACCTGCATAAGCGGGATGAACAGACGCGTTTTACTCATTAGCCACGCAATGACCAGAAACACGCACATCTGCTGAAGCAGCAGCAACACCAGATTAAACTCGTACATACCCGCAAACCACACTTCAATTAAAAGCGCGTAACATACATTGAGTACGATTAACTTTCTTTGAACTGTTGCATAAAAATATGAATTCGTGAATACGATCACTTAAACACCCCGCCGCAACCCGCTACTTCGCGTTTTAATGCATAAAAAACAGGCAAAACTTCCTGGTTCGTAAAAGAGCGTCTAAAGTTAAACCGGGACCTCGCGAGCAAGGGTGAAACGATGGCGCTTTACACAATTGGTGAAGTGGCTTTGCTTTGTGATATCAATCCTGTCACGTTGCGCGCGTGGCAGAGACGTTATGGACTTTTAAAACCACAGCGAACGGATGGCGGTCATCGTCTGTTTAACGATGCCGATATCGACAGAATCCGCGAAATCAAGCGCTGGATAGATAACGGCGTTCAGGTCAGCAAAGTCAAAGTGCTGCTCAGTAGCGACAGTAGCGAACAACCTAACGGCTGGCGCGAACAGCAGGAGATCCTGCTGCACTACCTGCAAAGCAGTAATCTGCACAGTTTACGGCTATGGGTCAAAGAACGCGGTCAGGATTATCCAGCCCAAACATTGACCACTAACCTGTTCGTCCCACTGCGGCGACGATTACAGTGCCAACAACCCGCCCTTCAGGCGCTGCTCGGCATTCTTGACGGTATCCTGATCAACTATATTGCGCTCTGCCTGGCGTCTGCGCGTAAGAAACAGGGAAAAGATGCGTTGGTGATCGGCTGGAATATCCATGATACCACCCGCCTGTGGCTGGAAGGTTGGGTCGCCAGCCAACAGGGATGGCGAATCGACGTGTTGGCGCATTCGCTTAGCCAGTTCCGCCCGGAACTGTTTGACGGCAAGACGTTACTGGTATGGTGCGGAGAAAACCAGACGCTGGCGCAGCAGCAGCAACTCCTGGCATGGCGTGCCCAGGGACGCGACATTCATCCCCTTGGCGTTTAAACAGCAGCTAACAAATTCGCTTTAATGTATACTCTTTTTATTAACATAAGGAGTACATAATGCGCGTAGCGAAAATCGGGGTGATCGCTCTTTTCCTGCTGATGGCTATTGGCGGTATCGGCGGCGTGATGCTGGCAGGTTACAGTTTTATTTTGCGTGCCGGGTAAGCGCGCGCGTCAGCCTTTCAAACAGGCGGTCGATAATGATCGCCGCCAGCGCCACCAGCAGCGCCCCCTGGATAACATAGGCCGTATTAAAGCCGCTAAGCCCGATAATGATCGGCGTGCCTAACGTACTGGCCCCCACCGTTGAAGCGATGGTCGCCGTACCAATATTGATAATCACCGAGGTTCGGATGCCCGCCAGAATCACCGGCGCGGCCAGCGGCAGCTCAACCTGATACAACTGTTGGCGACGGCTCATTCCCATACCGCTGGCAACGCTCATCACGCTGGCAGGCACCGCGCCCAGCCCGGCCAGGGTCGCCTGCAGGATGGGCAACACTCCATACAGGATCAAGGCGATAATGGCTGGTTGCTGACCAAAACCCATGACGGGTACCGCGATCGCCAGTACCGCCACCGGGGGAAAGGTCTGCCCGACGGCGGCGATAGTCTCCACCAGGGGACGAAACTCTTTCCCACTTTCTCGCGTGACCGCAATCCCTGCGCCGACGCCCACCACGACGGCAAACAGACTTGAGATGCCCACCAACCAGAAATGGGCGAGCGCGAGGGCGGCAAAACTCTCCTGTTGGTAGACCGGGCGCGGCAAATCGGGAAACAGCGCGGCGAAGAACGGCTGGCTATAAGGCAATCCAAATAGCAGAAGCAAGAACAGAACAATAAGCCAGAGAAGCGGATCACACAGTCGTTTCACGGGGGGACGTCTCCGAAAGCAGATCGCGGAAATGGAGCGTACCGCAGGGCTCGCCCTGCTGATTCGCCACCGGCAGGACGTCGCACCGACGGGCGACAAACATCGATAGCGCATCGCGTAGCGTCATCTCTTCCACCAGCGCGTCGCCGCTGAGCTGTTCATGCCGACGTACATAATCGCCTACGCTACGTAACGAAAGCAGCCTTACGCCCAGCTCGCTGCGGCCAAAAAATGCCTGCACGAAATCATTTTCCGGCGAGGTCAGCATAGAAAGCGGCGATCCCTGTTGGATAACGTGGCCCCCGTCCATCAGCACCAGATGGTCGGCGAGGCGTAGCGCCTCGTCGATGTCGTGCGTCACCAGTACGATGGTGCGCCCCAGCAGCTGATGAATGCGGGTCATCTCCTGCTGCAATGCGCCGCGCGTTACCGGATCAAGCGCGCCGAAAGGCTCGTCCATCAGCAATACCTGCGGATCGGCAGCCAGCGCCCGCGCAACGCCGACCCGCTGCTGTTGCCCGCCGGAAAGCTGATGCGGATAACGATCGCGCAGCGCGCTTTCCAGACCCAATAATGCCATCAGTTCATCAATACGATCGTTAATCCGCGCACGCGACCACTTTTGTAGTTGCGGTACGGTGGCGATATTTTGCGCCACCGTCCAGTGGGGAAAAAGACCGATAGACTGAATGGCATAGCCCATGCGACGGCGCAGTTCAAGCACCGGCAGGCTGCGGATCTCTTCCCCGGCAAAACGGAGCGTTCCGCTATCATGCTCTACCAGCCGGTTAATCATCTTCAGAGTGGTCGATTTTCCCGAACCGGAGGTGCCAATTAACACCGAAAAGCTGCCTTCGCTAAAGTGCAAATTGAGGTCGCTAACAGCCTGTTGATCGCCGAAGGTTTTACTGACATGGTTAAATTCAATCATCGGTTGCTCCCTTCAAAAACGCGATCCATAAATCAAACAGCGCGTCGATCACTACCGCCAGCGCAATCACCGGAATGACGCCCAACAGGACTAAATCAATGGCGCTGCTCAATAGCCCCTGAAACACCAGCGCGCCGAAACCTCCCGCGCCAATCAGCGCGGCGACGACGGCCATTCCCACTGTCTGAACCATTACTACCCGCAGGCTACGTAAAAAGACCGGCAGCGCCAGCGGCAGTTGCACATGCCTGAAGCGCTGGCCGCTACTCATTCCCATTGCTCTTGCGCTCTCCAGCACATCGCGCGGCACCTGATTGAGCCCGGCGACCACGCCGCGCACCAGCGGCAATAACGCATAGAGCACCAGCGCTATCAGTGCAGGCGTCATGCCGGTTCCCGCGACGCCGAATTCGGCAAGCCACGGAAACTGTTTCACCAGCCCGGCCAACGGCGCAATCAGCAGGCCAAACAGCGCGACGGAAGGGATAGTCTGGATCACATTCAGCACGGTAAACACCGGCCCCTGGCGTGAGGCGGAAAAATAACACCAGACGCCCAACGGTAGTCCGATCGCCAGCGCCGGCAGCACCGTGCCCGCCAGTAACATCAAATGTTGCACCAGCGCGGCATCGAAAACATCCTGGCGGTTGGTATACTCTTTCAGAAGCGAGAGGTTGTCGAACGTGCCTGAAAACAGCAGCACCAGCGGGACAATGACAATTTGCGCGTGCAGCAACCAGCGCCACAGCGGCCCAACGGTAATACGGCGGATCGCATCGCTACAGGCCAGCAACATCAGACCGAGGCCCAGCCACAATCCACTTCCCAGACTGGTACGCGCCAGCGGGCTGCCCTCCTGCGCCAACTGGGTCGCCGCCCTGCCGACTCCCCACAGCATGACAATAAAAAGCGTCTGCGCCAGCATCAGCGTCAGTACGCTACCGCGTTTACCGGGCACAAAGCACAGCGTAAACAGCGCGCATCCCGCGCCAGTCAGCATCCAGATGGTCGCCGGCCAGATCTCCCATAACTGGCGCCCCTCGCCGCTCACCAGACGATTCGGGGCGTAATTAATGAAAGGCAGCGCGACAGCAAGCAGGGCCAGAACAACCAACAGCAACAGCACACGATTAACCGTAATTTTTTTGGCAGCGTCACTCACAGATTACTTCACCCACCCTTTTTGTCGGAGGTAATCTGCGGCGACTTTTTTCGCATCCAGCCCTTCTACGGCGATTCTGGCGTTCAACTGTTGCAGCGTTTTCTCATCAAGGCTGGCGAAAACGGGCTGCAGCCAGTCGGCTATCTGCGGATAGGCCTGTAACACCGATTCACGCACTACCGGCGCGGGCGCATAGATAGGCTGGACGCCTTTCGGGTCGCTCAGGGTTTGCAGACCCAGCGCGGCGACCGGGCCGTCGGTGCCATACGCCATCGCGGCGTTAACGCCGGATGTTTGTTGCGCGGCGGCTTTGATCGTGACCGCCGTATCGCCGCCCGCCAGCGACAAGAGCTGGTTCTGATTCAAGGTAAAATCATAGGCTTTTTCAAATGCCGGCAGCGCATCCGCCCGTTCGATAAATTCCGCAGACGCCGCCAGTTTAAAAGTGCCGCCCTCTTTCAGATAACGGCTGAGATCGGCAAGCGAGGAGAGTTTATTTTTTTCAGCGATGTCCTGGCGTACCGCGATGGTCCAGGTGTTATTTGCCGGCGCAGGCGTCAACCAGACCAGCTTATTCTGCTCCGCATCCAGTTTTTTGACTTTCTCAAAGCCTTGCTTTGCATTTTTCCATGCCGGATCGTTTTCATCTTTAAAAAAGAACGCCCCGTTACCGGTGTATTCCGGATAGATATCCAGCTCTCCGGCGGTAATCGCGCCACGAACGACTGGCGTCGTCCCGAGCTGAATTTTATTGACCGTTTTAACGCCGTGGCTTTCCAGTACCTGCAAAATCATGTTGCCGAGCAGTGCGCCTTCGGTATCAATCTTTGACCCGACCGTCACGGGCGATGCCGCCTGTAGAGGTAAACTCACCGTCGCCAGCAACGCCAGCGAACTTACCCATAGCTTTGAGATCGTCATGATGCTTTCCTCATCCTTTTACGGCCTTTTTCAGAGACTTGAGAAAAAAGCATAGTTGAAAAGTCTGCGTTTAACCTGGGATTTTCCGGCAGTTTAAGTGACGTGGCAGGCAATAAAAGGGGGGACAGAAAAAGTCATTGCCAGACAGGGCGCTGCTATCGCGCCCTGTTGACGGCAGGCTTACAGTAGCTCGAACGATCCTTGTTTAACGCGAGCGGAATCCACGCCGATAAAGACGTTGAACTTGCCGGGTTCCGCGTCATATTTCATCTGCTGATTCCAGAACTTCAACGCCTCGATATCAATCGGGAAACTCACGGTTTTACGTTCGCCGGGCTTGAGGGTGATTTTTTCAAAGCCTTTTAATTGCTTCACCGGGCGGCTCATTGACGCCGTGACATCCTGTAAGTACATCTGGATGACCGTAGCCCCTTCGCGTTTACCGGTGTTCGTGACCTCTACGCTGGCCGTGACTTTGCCGTCGCGTTGCATTGTCGGTGAGGAGAGCGTGACGTCAGACACCGTAAATGTGGTGTAGCTCAGACCGTAACCAAACGGATAGAGCGGGCCATTCGCTTCGTCAAAATAGCGTGAGGTGTATTTGTTTGGCTTTTCAGGATTATACGGGCGTCCCGTATTGAGATGGCTGTAATAGACCGGAATTTGTCCCACCGAACGCGGGAAGGAGATCGGCAGTTTGCCTGACGGGTTGTAATCGCCAAACAGCACATCGGCAATGGCGTTGCCGCCTTCCGTCCCGGCAAACCAGGTCTCCAGAATCGCATCGGCCTGTTGATCTTCTTTTACCAGCGCCAGCGGTCTGCCGTTCATTAATACCAGTACCAGCGGCTTACCGGTGGCTTTCAGAGCGGTGATTAAGTCGCGCTGACTCTGCGGAATGGTGATATTGGTACGACTGGAGGCTTCATGCGCCATCCCCTGCGACTCGCCTACCACTGCGACCACTACATCGGCCTGTTTCGCCGCCTGTACGGCCTCATCAATCATCGCCTGCGGTGAGCGCGGATCGATTTTCACCGCCTCTTCATACAGGTTTAAGAAATCGACGATGCCTTTATCATTAGTGATATTCGCCCCTTTGGCATAGAGGATCTTCGCCCCGTCGCCGACGGCATTTTGAATACCCGCCAGCACCGTCACTGACTGATTCGCGACCCCAGCAGCAGACCAGCTTCCCATTACATCACGTTGACTGTCGGCCAGCGGCCCAACAACGGCAATGGTGCCCGATTTTTTCAACGGCAGCGTTTCCAGACGGTTTTTCAGCAGTACCACACTTTCCCGCGCCACTTCCCGCGCCTCTTTACGATGCAGGCGGCTTTCGGCATTGGTGTCCACCGGATCGCTCTCTTTCGGCCCCAGATGGCTATAGGGGTCGTTAAACAATCCCATGTCATATTTTACGTTGAGCACATGGCGTGTCGCGTCGTCCAGTTCCGCCATCGTCACTTTGCCCGACTTAATCAGACCCGGCAGATATTTGCTGTAATACTCATCCGCCATGCTCATATCCACCCCTGCCTTTAGCGCCACGCGCACCGCATCTTCCGGGTCGGCCGCGGTACCGTGTTTAATCAGTTCTTTAATAGCGCCGTGGTCGGAAACGGTAATTCCCTTAAAGCCCCACTCATCGCGCAGGACATCTTTCAGTAGCCAGGAATCTGACGTCGCAGGCGTGCCGTTCAGCGAGTTCAGCGCCACCATCACCGCGCCGCTCCCCGCATCCAGCCCCGCTTTGTACGGCGGCATGTAATCATTAAACAGGCGCTGGGAACTCATATCCACGGTGTTGTATTCTTTACCGCCTTCAACGGCGCCATAGGCGGCAAAATGTTTCACGCTGGTCATCACCGAATAGCGGTCCGCCGGGCTTTTGCCCTGCATCGCTTTCACCATGGTTTCGCCCATGATAGAGGTTAAATATGTATCTTCGCCAAAGCCTTCGGAGGCGCGTCCCCAACGCGGATCGCGGGAGACATCCACCATCGGCGCCCAGGTCATATTCAGGCCGTCGTCCGCCGCTTCATACGCCGATACGCGTCCTACGGTTCTTACCGCATCCAGATTAAAAGAAGAAGCCAGACCGAGGCTTATCGGGAAGACGGTTCGCTGGCCGTGTACCACGTCATAGGCAAAAAAGAGAGGAATTTTCAGGCGGCTCAACGCCATCACCTGATCCTGCATTTGACGGATATCCTGGCGGGTGACGGTATTGAAAATCGCCCCTACCTGCCCGTCTTTGATCATCTCGCGAATCGCTTCTTTCGGGTTATCAGGGCCGACGCTAATCAGACGTAACTGACCAATTTTTTCATCGACAGTCATTTTCTTGAGTAAATCCGTGACGAACGCGTCGCGCGCTTCGGGCGTCAGCGGGTGATTGCCAAACAGGTTTTCCGCCAATGCTGGCTGCATCGCCAGACTCACAGCAACACCTACTGAACATAACCATTTCATGTTGAGTCTCTCTTTATCTTTATCCCGACGAGGCGGTAAAAACAGAATAAAAACCGCAGTTTGCCATAAGCCTAAACGCGAGAGGAGAAGAAAGCGAAGGTTATTCTCCTAATTTTCCGCACAGTCGAATACACAACCGCCAGCAAATGGTATCAAGGCGGCAAATGAATACCACCAACACAGAAACAATTTGAATGAGAAAGCGTATTGTCATACAAAGCGCTATGCTTAACGCTGATATTTTGTCCCACCACAAGGAGTGGAGAATGTCTTCCATAACAATGACTGATAATAAAACGTTCCTGAATGAGCTGGCCCGCCTGGTAGGCCATTCTCACCTGCTGACAGACCCCGCCAAAACCGCCCGCTATCGCAAGGGTTTCCGTTCCGGTCAGGGCGACGCGCTGGCCGTTGTTTTCCCGGGTTCATTACTGGAACTGTGGCGTGTGCTCAACGCCTGCGTTAACGCTGACAAAATTATTCTGATGCAGGCCGCCAACACCGGTCTGACGGAAGGCTCCACGCCGAACGGCAACGACTACGATCGCGATATTGTGATTATCAGCACCCAGCGGCTGGATAAGCTGCACTTACTGGATAACGGCCAACAGGTTCTGGCCTGGCCCGGTACGACGCTCTATGCGCTGGAAAAAGCGCTTAAACCGCTGGGCCGTGAACCGCACTCGGTGATTGGTTCGTCGTGCATCGGCGCGTCGGTCATCGGCGGTATCTGTAATAACTCCGGCGGCTCGCTGGTGCAGCGCGGCCCGGCCTATACCGAGATGTCGCTTTTTGCCCGTATTGACGACCAAGGCAAACTGCAACTGGTCAATCATCTGGGTATCGATCTTGGGCATACGCCGGAGCAGATCCTGAGCAAGCTGGATGACGAACGGATTAAAGATGAGGATGTGCGCCACGATGGTCGTCATGCGCACGATCACGACTACGTGACGCGGGTACGAGATATCAACGCCGATACGCCCGCCCGCTATAACGCCGACCCGGACCGTTTGTTTGAATCTTCCGGCTGCGCCGGAAAACTGGCGGTTTTTGCCGTTCGCCTTGATACCTTTGCAGCGGAAAAAAATCAGCAGGTTTTTTATATCGGCACCAATCAGCCCGCGGTACTGACTGAAATCCGTCGGCATATTCTGGCGAACTTCGACAATCTGCCAGTGGCGGGAGAATATATGCATCGCGATATCTACGATATTGCGGAGCAGTACGGTAAAGATACCTTTCTGATGATCGATAAACTCGGCACCGACAAGATGCCATTCTTTTTCACGCTAAAAGGCCGAACCGATGCGATGCTGGAAAAAGTAAAATTTTTCCGTCCGCATTTCACCGACCGCGCGATGCAGAAATTCGGCCATCTGTTTCCCAGCCATCTGCCGCCGCGAATGAAAAACTGGCGCGATAAATATGAGCATCATCTGCTGTTAAAAATGGCGGGAGACGGCGTCGCAGAAGCGCAACGCTGGCTGAATGAATTTTTTAAATCCGCTGAGGGCGGTTTCTTCACCTGTACGCCGGAAGAAGGCAGCAAAGCCTTCCTGCACCGCTTCGCCGCTGCTGGCGCGGCGATTCGTTATCAGGCCGTACACGCTGATGAAGTGGAAGATATCCTGGCGCTGGATATCGCTCTGCGCCGCAACGATACCGACTGGTTCGAGCATCTGCCGCCGGAAATCGACAGCCAACTGGTACATAAACTCTATTACGGCCACTTTATGTGCCACGTTTTTCATCAGGACTATATCGTGAAGAAAGGCGTCGACGTCCACGCGCTGAAAGCGCAAATGCTGGAGCTGTTGCAGGCGCGCGGGGCACAATACCCGGCGGAGCACAACGTTGGACATCTGTATAAAGCGCCGGAAACGCTGACGCGTTTTTATCGGCAAAATGACCCAACCAACAGTATGAACCCCGGTATCGGCAAAACGAGTAAGCGGAAATTCTGGCAGGAAAATACGCCCGACGAAACGCATTAACACCGAGTGGTTTACCGTGAATGCCCGGCGGCGCGATGCCTGCCGGGCCTGCGGCGACTTAATCGTTCTGTGCGGTTTGCGCGCTGGCGCTGGCTGCCGCCATTTGCGCGGCTTTTTGCTTTTTATAGCTCAGCGCGGCAGCCGGAACGGGCATGACTTTACCGGTTTCAATCCATGTACGCAGGCGACTGGCGTCCGCAAAGTGGGTATATTTGCCGAACGCGTCCATGACCACCAGCGCGACCGGTTTGTTATTGATCACGGTACGCATCACCAGGCAATGCCCCGCCGCATTGGTAAAGCCGGTTTTCGTTAACTGGATATTCCAGTTATCACGGTAGACCAAATGGTTGGTATTGCGAAACGGCAGCGTATACGCCGGATGCGAGAATGTCGCCATATCTTCGCGCGTGGTGCTTAGCTGGCCAATCAGCGGGTATTGCTTCGTGGCAATCAGCAATTTTGTTAAATCCCGCGCGGTCGAGACGTTATGAATCGACAGCCCCGTCGGCTCAACAAAGCGGGTATGCGTCATGCCCAGCGCTTTCGCCTTCGCATTCATCGCTTTAATAAATGCGTTATAACCGCCGGGATAATAGTGCGCCAGGCTTGCCGCCGCACGGTTTTCGGATGACATCAACGCCAGCAGCAACATATTTTTGCGGCTAATTTCGCTGTTCAGGCGCACGCGGGAGTAAACCCCTTTCATTTCCGGCGTCTGGCTGATATCGACCTTCAGTATTTCATCCAGCGGCAATCGCGCGTCGAGCACGACCATCGCCGTCATTAATTTGGTTATCGAGGCAATCGGACGCACCAGATCCGGGTGGTTCGAATAGATCACTTTATTGGTGTTGAGATCAACAATCATTGCGCTACCGGAGGCAATCTCAGGTTGAGACGCCGCGGTTGTCGCTGCCGTTTTCGCCACAGCCTGCGGGGCAAAAGGAACGGCCAACATCAGAGCAAGGCTCAGGAATGAAGCTCGGAATTTCAGCATGATGAGATTTCTGATAATGATTCACGCGCGTCGTAACGCACACCGCCTGAGCTAAGATTATACTCAAGCTAGCAGTGGCATCATAGCGGCACGCCAGCGTTGCCGCTACAGAAGAATCGTCAGCAAATGCTGCATTGCTGGCTTTTGCGCCAGCCCTTTTTCGCATCAGAACAGGCGGTAGCCATATCCCCACAGGATCACGGTGATCGCCAGCAGCACCTCCAGGACCAGTACGCCGATAGCGAGCGTCGAACTGGAGAAGCTTAATCCCTCCTCTCTATTAATGTTAAGGAAAGTCGGAATACCCAAATACAGCAAATAGCCGGTGTAAAAAAGCGCGACAGCGCCGACCAAAGCGCATAGCCATACCAGGGGATAGAGCGCCACCAGACCACTTAAAAACAGCGGCGTCGCGACATAGCCGGCAAAAACCATACAGCGCGCAAGCGATGGCCGTTGCGGATAGTTTCGCGCCATCCACCAGATGACGCGTCCCATCACCGCGACGCCCGCCAGCATCACGCCGTAGAACAAGACCGCCAGCGCAAAAGCGGTAAACAGCGAGAGTTGTAACACGTTGCCGTCGCCAAAATTCCAGCCGATTTGCGTCGTGCCGATAAAGGCGCAGACGACGGGAATCGCCGCCATCAGCAAAACATGGTGCGTATAGTGATGCGAAACGGTTTCGTTTTCGCTTTTGATCACCTGCATTTCCCGATCGGGATGGGAAAAAAGCCCCCATACATGGTTCATACTGCCCCCTTCTGCTGCCTCAGATGCCAGTATGTTCAAGTATAATTCAGTTTCTGGTTATTTTATGAGCAATGGCAAAATAGTCTCCGGCAAAACGTCGGCTTTGCCTCGCACGCCTCTTGCCAGGGTGTATGCTTAATGCCGGAGGTGGTTTACGCATGGATATCAACACGCTTATTACGCATTATGGCTATGCGGCGCTGGTTATCGGCAGTATGGCCGAAGGTGAAACCGTTACCCTGTTGGGGGGCGTCGCGGCGCATCAGGGATTACTCAAGTTTCCGCTGGTGGCGGCGGCCGTCGCGCTGGGAGGGATGATGGGCGATCAGCTACTTTACCTGTTAGGACGATGCTATGGCGGGAAGATCCTGCGTCGTTTCCCGCGTTATCATACGAAGATTCGTCGCGCGCAGAAAATGATCCAACGCCATCCGTATCTGTTTGTGATCGGCACGCGTTTTATGTATGGCTTCCGGGTGGTTGGCCCGCTGCTGATTGGCGCCAGCCGCCTGCCGCCTAAAATTTTTCTGCCGCTGAATATTGTAGGCGCGCTGATCTGGGCGCTGCTGTTTACCACGCTGGGATATCTTGGCGGCGAGGTGATCGCGCCATGGCTGCACGACCTCGATCAGCATCTCAGGCACGGAGTCTGGCTGATTCTGGCCATCGTCCTGGTGGTGGGCGTGCGCTGGTGGCTGAAAAGACGCGGCAAAGCGGAGGCCCGTTAAACCCGATGGTATCCGGATGGCATAACGCCGCCATCCGGCACCCGGCGTTTATTTTGCGTTGAATTGCGGATTCACCAGCATAAATCCGCCGTCGACAATCAGCGACTGACCGGTGGTATAGCTTGCGCCTTCCGAACACAGCCAGGCGACGAGGCTGGCTATTTCATGCGTAGAACCCGGTCGGGCGATAGGGATCGAGGGTTCCGATCCCGGCTCAATGTCGCTGTCATCCATATCATTCATCGGCGTGGCGATAGCGCCTGGCGCGACGGCGTTGACCAAAATATGATGCTCAATCAGTTCCAGCGCCATGGATTTAGTCAATCCCCCCAACGCATGTTTCGCCGCGGTATAGGCGCTGGCTTGCGGAAGCGGCGTATGCTCATGGACGGAGGTGATGTTGATAATGCGCCCTCCCTCTCCTTGTTTAATCATATGCCGGGCGGCGATCTGCGCGCAGAGAAACGCGCCATCGACATCCACGGTAAAAATTTGCCGCCACTGCGTAAACGGCATATCAATAAACGCGGATTTGGTCATCGCCCCGGCATTATTGACCAGCACGTCAACGCGCCCCAGGCGCTGGATAAGATGTTCAATGGCCTGCGCGCCCTCGGGTAACTGGCTCAGGTCAAGATGAATGGTCTCTGCCCGCACACCAAACTGCGCCGCTTTTTTCGCCGTCTCCTGCGCGCCGCGTTCATCGGAATGCCAGGTGATACCAATATCAAAACCGTTTTGTGCTAATAACAACGCACACGCTTTGCCAATTCCCGAATCTGATGCCGTTACAATTGCGACTTTGGTCATATTCCTCTCCGGATGAATCAT
The DNA here is from genome assembly GCF_046548235.1 of Salmonella sp. SAL4457. NCBI lineage: Bacteria > Pseudomonadati > Pseudomonadota > Gammaproteobacteria > Enterobacterales > Enterobacteriaceae > Salmonella > Salmonella sp. SAL4457. The sequence continues at coordinate 76,501 of NZ_JBGDZO010000001.1, read as the reverse complement.
ACACAGCCTAAGTATAGGAACCCTGTCTGAATCATCTGGAAAAATCAGGAATGATAACCGCCGCCCAGCGCGCTGGTAAGCTGAATAGAGGCATCCAGCCACTGGCCCTGCAACAGCAAGCCGTTACACTGCTCGCGCAGTGCCGGGATTTTGGCCTCGCTCACGCGGGAACCCGCAATAATGCCGGCATTAAAGCGCGCTTGCGCCAGACCGACCACACGCTGCGCGTCATGCTCAATCTGCTGCTGATGCTGATTTTTCTGCGCCAGCGTCTCTACCTGACTGGCGGCGCGCGCCACATCATTAACCGCATCTACCACCGCTTTGTTGTAGTTGGCGATAGAAAGGTTGCTTTGCGCTTTGGCGATATCGAGGTTGGCATTCAGCCTGCCGCTGTCGAAAATCGGCAGCGTCAGCCCGCCGGTAATGCCATATTGCTGTGCGGAATGGCGGAACAGATCGCTCAGATGTAACGCATCCTGCTGTAAAAAAGCCATCAGATTGATATCGGGATAAAACGCGGCCTTCGCGGCGTCAATGCTGCTCAACGAGGATTCAATGTACCAGTGCGCGGCCTGTAGATCCGCCCGGCGCGCCAGCAACGAATACCCCAGTTGCGACGGTAACTGGCTTTCAACGGCGGGGAGACTCACCTGACGCAGCTTGAGCGCCGCCGATTGCGTATTGGTTAACGCGCTGAGCCGCGCTTCAATAACCTTCATTTTACCGTTAACGTCATTCAACTGCTGCTGGGTTTTGCTGGCGTCGATATCGGTCTCGACCCCTTCAACAGAAGAAGTAATACCGTGTTGATACAGCTCCCGGTTTACCGCCACCACGTTTTGCTGCTCATGCTCGATTTGCATCAGCACATTTTTCAGCGCCGCCTGCGTCTGCCACTCCCAGTAGAGTCGCGCCACGCCGCTTGCCAGCAATTGTCGGGTCTGCTCCTGCTCCGCTTCGCGCGCTTTGACCGCCCCGATCCGCGCGGTAACTTCAGCGCGGTTTTTCCCCCATAAATCCAGATCCCAGCCCGCCGTCAGGCCGAATGTACCGTTGGTATACCACGGCCCGGTCGTTCCCGCCGCGGGGTCGGTAATCGCGAATGGCCCCATCAGCCCTTCCGCGGACATTCGCTGGCGCTCAATGTCGGCAGAAAAGTCGAGCTGCGGGCCGTCCTGCGCCTCAACCGCTTTCGCCTGCGCTTCCGCCAGTTGAATACGCTGTTCAGCCACCTGCATATCCGGCGAATGCTGTATGGCATTATCAATCAGCGCGTCAAGCTGCGCATCGTGATACGCCTTCCACCACTGGCTATCCGGCCAACCGTTTTTCAATGCCGCCGGCAGGCTGGAATCAACATGAGAAGAGGGCGTCTGCTGGGTCAGCGACTGGCGGGTATCGTGCATAGGGGCGCAGCCCGCCAGCAAAATAAAAAGCGGTAAGCTCGCTGTCGCGGCAAGGAAAGAATTACGATTCATGGAGGTGTTCTGATAAAAAAAGGTGCGCAGAGAGTACGTCTTACGGCGAACTATTTTTTAGTTACGCGTGGCAATACATCATCAGACAACAAAAGACATATTTTGAAATTTATATGATTAGCAAATAATTTCATCTGATACATTTTTTGATGTAATACTTCAATGAAAAGTCCCACTAACCCGTTCATAAATGAACGATTTTGCTGCAATACGCGCCAGCAGCCTTCATGAGTTAAACGTCGCCGCGCCCAACAAAGCAGCAGATGGCTTAATACTTTCCTATACTTTGTTTGTATTTACCAATAAAGGGACAAACAATGAAAATTCTTCTATGGGCAATCTTAATTATTTTTCTGATTGGGCTGTTGGTGGTAACGGGCGTGTTTAAGATGATTTTCTGATTCCTGCGCCGGGCAGCGATAGTATCTGCCCGGCACACGTTCTGGACGCTGTAGAGATTAGATTTTAATAGCCTGAATCACCCGCGCAATCTCGGACGAACGGTTTAACGCCCGAATCGACTGAAAGAGTTCTGTCGCCTCAATATATTCCTTACGTAAATATCCCAACCACTGTTTAATACGCGCGACATGGTATAAACCGGTATCGCCCTGCTTTTCCAGTCGGGTATATTTTTGTAATAACGTTACCACTTCCGGCCACGGCATACGCGGTTCGTTATACTTCACCACCCGGCTCAGGTTAGGAATATTTAACGCCCCGCGGCCAATCATCACCGCATCGCAGCCGCTGGTCGCCATACATGCCTGCGCGCTCTGCCAGTCCCAGATTTCGCCATTAGCGATAACCGGAATAGTCAGACACTGGCGTATTTCGCCGATCGCCTGCCAGTCGATATGCTCGGCGCGGTAGCCCTGCGCTTTGGTACGGCCATGCACCACCAGTTCACTGGCGCCGGCCTGCTGCACCGCATCGGCGATTTCAAATTTTCTATCGCCGCTATCCCAGCCGAGACGCACTTTTACCGTCACCGGCAGATGCGACGGTACCGCGGCCCGCATCGCTTTCGCGCCCTGATAGATGAGTTCGGGATCTTTGAGCAATGTCGCGCCGCCGCCGCTGCCGTTCACCACTTTTGACGGACAGCCGCAGTTCAGGTCCACGCCATACGATCCCAACGCCGTCGCCCGCGCGGCGTTTTCCGCCAGCCACTGCGGATGCTGGCCCAGAAGCTGAATACGCACCGGCGTGCCGGACGGCGTGCGGCTGGCGTGAAGCAACTCCGGGCAGATGCGATGAAACACTTTTACCGGCAGCAGCTGATCCACCACGCGCACAAATTCGGTGATGCAGAGATCGTAATCATTCACTTCGGTCAGCAGCTCGCGCACTAACGCGTCGAGCACGCCTTCCATCGGCGCCAGTAAAACACGCATATCGGTATCCACAGCAAAAAAAGAGGCGCTATCATAACGCCTCTCTGCGATGAGCAAAACTTTTTGCCGGGTGGCGGCGCAAACGCCACGCTACGTCACGTAAGGCGCTCAACGCGGCTCAAGACAGTTATCTTCTTTCCAGCCGTACAGCCATTCGATACCGCGATAAAACGCCTCCTGCGATTTCCCTTTCCACAGCAGATTACGCACCTGACGCTCCACCCCGGCGGCGTGATAGAGACGCCCCATCTCGCGGGTAGACCAGACGATACGCGCCGTGCGGGGAATACGCACCGACTCATACAGCGCAAATGCCTGCTGCGCGTCGCCGTCGCAGCGTTCCAGCGCTTTGCCTAGCGTGACGGCGTCTTCCAGCGCCATACAGGCGCCCTGGGCCATATATTGCGCCACCGGATGCGCGGCGTCGCCCACCAGAGTGATACGCTCGGTTCCCCATTTTGCGACCGGCTCGCGATCGGCGGTCGACCAGCGGCGCCAGGAGGTCGGCTTATCCAGCATCTGACGCGGGCGGGGATGAATACCGGCAAAATAAGAGAGCACCTCTTCTTTACTGCCGTCTTTCACGCCCCACTCTTCTTGCTGGCGGCTGTGGAATGTCACCACCAGATTGTACTGTTGGCCTCCGCGCAGCGGATAATGGACCAGGTGACAATGCGGGCCTGCCCACAGCACCGGTGCGTTAATACGTAAATCGTCCGGCATATCGTCGCAATCAATCACCGCCCGATAGACTACATGCCCCGTTACGCGCGGCGCGTCGCCGAGTAAACTTTGCCGCACGACCGATTTAACGCCGTCGCAGCCCACGAGAATATCCGCCGTCCAGCTATTTCCCTGCTCATCAAACACCGTAACGTCATCCGGCGTCTGGCGGATATCGACAATATGGGTCGAGGTACGATACTCCACGCCAGGGTGCGTCAGCACCGCTTCCCATACCGTTGCATGAATATCTACCCGGTGAATTACCGCATACGGCCCGCCAAAATGGTCGCGGAACGCCTGCCCGGTTTCAATGCGTACCACTTCTTCGGCATTCACGGCATCCATCATGGTAATGTGATCGGTAAACACCGCACGCTGGCGGGCAACATCGCCCACACCGAGACTATCCAGCGCCGAAAAAGCGTTCGGCCCAAGCTGAATACCCGCGCCAATCTCGCCAATTTCGTGCGCTTTTTCCAGCAGCATGACTTTTATTCCCTGGCGCGCCAGCGACAGCGCGGTCGCCGCGCCGCCGATTCCGCCACCTACAATAATTGCGCTTGTCACGTGAGTCATGGTCATTCTCCTTTTCAGGCCGGGATTTTATCTTGTTGATTTTCCGGCGCGGCGGCAATAAACGCCGGTAGCTGTACGCAGGCGTCATAAACGGCTTTACAGCGCGGATAGCCTGATAAATCGCAGCCCATCCTGAGCGCATTCGCCCACTGAGGAATCAGGCAGCAGTCCGCAAGGCCTGGCGCGTCGCCCACGCAGAATCGTCCGGACTGACTTTTACGCAATAGCTGCTCTACCGCGCTTAACCCTTGCTGTATCCAGTGGGCGTACCAGCGCTTTTTATCCTCTTCGCTAACCTTCAGCTCATCGGTCAGGTAGCGCAACACGCGCATGTTATTGATCGGGTGTATATCGCAGGCGATAGCGTAGACAATTTCCAGCGCCTGGCTGCGCGCCGGGTCGCTCGTCGGCAGCAGCGGCGTTTGCGGAAAATGTCGGTCCAGCCAGTCGACGATGGCCAGCGATTGCCCCAACGATTCGCCGTCATCAGTGACTAGCGTCGGCACCAGGCCTACCGGATTCATCCGTCGGTAGGCCAGCGCATTCTGCTGGCCGATACGAATATTGACGCCCACTGTCTGGTAATCAATCCCCTTTAACGCCAGCGCAATACGTACACGATAAGACGCCGAACTATTAAAGAAACTGTACAGCTTCATCGTTCACCTCAGACAATTTTCACAGCAATCGGCGTCAGACCTTCTACGTTCCCGGTGATGACATCCCCTTTCACCACTGCGCCCACCCCCTCTGGCGTACCGGTGAAAATCAAATCGCCTGGCTGCAATTCAAAAAAGCCGGACAAATAGCTGATGGTTTCATTCACCGACCAAATCAGATGACGAATATCGCTGCGCTGATGGTCTTCGCCGTTAACCTGTAGCCAAATAGGGGCGTTATCCACATTATGCGTTTCAGCGGCTTTGTGTAATGGCGCAATGGGCGCGGAGAGATCGAACGCTTTGCCAATTTCCCACGGGCGTCCCATCTGACGCATTTCCATCTGACGATCGCGACGCGTCATGTCCAGACCGGTGGCGTATCCCCAGACATATTCATGGGCTTTTTCTAGCGGGATATCGCTCCCCTTTTTACCAATCGCCACCACCAGCTCAATTTCATAATGGTAGTTATCGGTCTGCGCCGGATACGGCAGTTCCAGGGTATCCCCCGCCGCTACCGGGACGACAGCGTCCGCTGGTTTACAAAAGAAGAACGGCGGTTCGCGATCGGGATCAAAACCCATTTCACGGGCATGGGCGGCATAGTTGCGACCCACGCAGTAAACGCGACGTACCGGAAACTGCTCATCACTGCCCGCCACGGGTACTGTCACCGGGGCCTGCGGCTGGAATACATATTTGGTCATGTTCTCTCTCCCTAATTAATAACGTGCTTCGCGGAACAGCCCCAGGGCTTCCTGAACCGGCTTGTCCGAAAAGCTGAATAACACCGTGTCTTCGCTGCTGCGAAACGACACCTCATGCCAGGTCGGCGCCACAAAAATGTCTTTTGCGGAAAAATGAAAAGTTTCGTTGCCGATAGTGACCTGCCCTGCCCCTTCAACGACGTGGTAGATAGTGCTGTCGGTGCTCCGCGCCACACGCGAGGCAAAGCCTTTTGGCAGCAGTTGCAGGAACGCGCCCATCGACGGCATCGGATAACCGCCAGTGACGGGATTAACGTAACGCAGCTTGTAGCCTTCCCACTCATCCGGATCGCCCATACGGGTCAGATCGTGCAACGCCTCGCGACTGCGGTCGTAACGGTAGTTGAAAATCGGCGACGAGTTCCCGCGCTGGTGGCGCAGCGGCAGCATATTCGCTGCATAGCGCGGCAGATAATCGCCCTCTTTTCGCGTCACCGGCTGCTGATCTTCGGGATAGTCTTCCGCAAAACCACAGCCCAGGAGATTGACTAACGGCAGATCCAGACCATCCAGCCATACCACCGGCTCTGATCCCGGATTACCATGATCGTGCCAGCGCCACTGCGGCGTCAGGATAAAATCGCCGGTATGCATTGGCGTGCGCTCGCCGTCCACCGCGGTAAATGCGCCTTTACCTTCGACGATAAAACGCAGCGCCGACTGGTTATGGCGATGACTCGGCGCGACTTCGCCGGGCAGGATCAGCTGTAAACCAGCGTATAAGGTCGCCGTGATCGACGACTGACCGCGCAATGCCGGATTTTCCAGCACCAGCACCCGGCGGATCGCCTCTTTCGCGCCAATGACATTGCCGCTTTCCATCAGTAGCGGACGAATTTCCTGATAATTCCAGTAGGCCGGCGCGCAGTTGGCGTTTGGCGTCTGCGGTACCAGGTGATGTAACGATTCCCACAGCGGCGTCAGATTCTGCCCGGAAATATGCTGGTAATACTGCTGACGGCTATCTTTTACGTTCTGATTTATTTCAGACATGGAGATTCTCCTTATTCGTTTACGACGCTGGCACGCGGCAGGTCGTCAGGTACAGAAATCGAAAGGCGGACAACCACTGTCAGCAGGGTAAGCATTACCGCGCTGATAGCCGCCGGAATAGCAATGACAAAAAACAACGTATCGAAAGAGAAATTGAGGGCCATCATCATGCCGCCGGAGAGCGAACCGACAATCGCCCCGCAGCGTCCAATGGCGTTCGACCAGCTCACGCCCGTCGCCCGGCTTTGGGTGGGGTACAGCGTCGCCGTCAGAGCATTCAGCCCGACCTGGGAACCGCTAATACCGATGCCGGTACCAAAAATCGCCAGCGCCATCAGCCAAAGGCCGTTTTCGCTCAGGCCTATCATGACAATGCAAACTGCGCCCAGCGCATAGCTCACCGCCAGTACCCGGAACGGGTTAAGCCGGTCCATCAACACGCCGAGTAACAGCGCGCCAAGCGTGCCGCCAACCTGGAATGCGGCAGTCACCCACGACGCCTGTTGCAGATCAATACCTCGATGGTTAAGTAACGTCGGCATCCAGCTGGAAAGCAGATAGATAATGAGCAGGCTCATAAAGAACACCACCCATAACATCAGGGTAATGACAAGCTGTCGCCCGGCAAAAAGCTGGCGAATACTGCCTTTGGCGACGGCTGCCGTCTCATGCAGAAAGAATTGCGTATCGTGATAGCGCTCGCCGGTAATGGCGCTGACCGTCCGGGCGACAACGGCTTGCGGTAGTTGGCGACGTACCTGCCAGCGGGGAGATTCCGGCAGCGCGAACAGCAGGCCGAAAAACAGCATCAAAGGCAAGATGCCGCCTAGCGCCAGAATTCCGTGCCAGCCAATCAGCGGCACCAGTTGCGCGCTCACAATCCCGCCCATCGCCGACCCCAGGGTAAAACCGCAGAACATCAGCGTGACCAGCGCTCCGCGTCGACGAGCGGGAAGGTATTCCGACGTCATGGTGATGGTATTCGGCATCGCTCCGCCCAGTCCCAGACCGGTTAAGAAGCGCAGCAACACCAGGGTTTCTATATCCGGCGAGAAAGCGGAAAGCAGGCTCAATGCGCCGAATAGCGCCACGCAAAGCTCAATGACCCGCTTGCGGCCAAAGCGATCCGCCAGCGGCCCGCATAGCAGCGCGCCGGCCGTAAGCCCCAGCAGCCCTGCGCCAAACAGCGGCGCAAGTTCGCTGGCGCTTAGCTGCCAGTGAGTACGAATATCCGGGGCGATGAAGCCAATCGCGGCGGTGTCGAAACCGTCGAGCATAACCACCAGAAAACAGCACATGATAACGCGCCACTGCATTTTGCCGACGGGCGCGGCATCAATAAGGGCTTGTAGATCACGTCGTTGAGTCATAGCTAATGCCTCAGTGCAGGGAGATAGATGTTGTTTTTATGTTTGCTATGTTACGAGTTTGTAGAGTGAGCGATAAAATGTACAATGGCTTTTCAGGCAGAGACATAACCTGGAGGTTATAGCGAATGGCGAACTGGGCGCAGAAATTGAAATTACATCACCTGCAAACGCTGGTTGCGCTGGGCGAACAGGGCAACCTGACGCACGTCGCCCGGATGATGAATATCTCCCAGCCGGCGCTATCGAAGTGGCTATCTCAACTCGAAGATGAGATAGGCATCACGCTTTTTGAGCGCCACAGTAAAGGACTACGCCCCTCGGAAGGCGGTAAATTACTGCTCCAGCACGCCCAGCGCCTAATTAACGATCTGGAGCGTTCACAGTATGAAATCGCCCGTTTCAAGCAGGGCGGCCTGGTTGGCAGCCTGAAGATCGGCTGTTCGCCCGTGGCGACTGACTGCGTATCACAGGCGATTCTGAGCCTGCTTAACGAAATGCCGACGCTGCATCTGAATATTGAAGAGAAGGTAATGACGCCGCTGCTGCACGATTTGCTTGCCGGTCAGGTGGATGTGGTGGTAGGGCGTGTCGGCGGCCGCGCCCTGCAACTGCCGCTTAATTATCAGGTACTTTATACCGAGCCGGTCTGCTTTGTGGCGCGTCCGCACCATCCGCTGGCCGCGCGAGCGCAGATCGCCTGGAGCGATCTGGCACACTGGCGGTGGATAGTCTGGCCAACCGGCACCCCTATTCGCATCAGTATTGATAACGCCCTCGTCGATAATGGCGTCATGCTCCCGGAAAACACCATTGAATCGGCGTCAATGAACGTCAGCACCAATTTGCTGCAAAGCAGCGATATGATCTCTATTCTTTCTTTACGGCTGGCGCAACGCTATGCCAGCCAGGGGCAACTGGCGATTTTAAACTTGCCAAAAATTGAGCAAAAAGGCAGCGTAGGGATGTTCTGGCGTAAGAATGAGACGCCGTCTTTGGCCCTGAGTCGCTTTTTGTATTTTTTAGCCCAGGTTTAACGCCGCCGACCAGGGGCATTGCCCGATGTTCCTGCTGTCTATACCCACTATGCTAAGAATTCATGATGTGATCGGTAGCACGTTTTAACGTTTAATTGTATGATGAATCCATCTCATCAAGGGCTTTAAACATGAGTAAGTCACTGAATATTATCTGGCAATATATACGCGCTTTTGTATTGATTTATGCCTGTTTGTACGCAGGCATTTTTCTTGCATCACTGCTTCCTATCACTATTCCCGGCAGCATTATCGGGATGTTAATTCTGTTTGTATTGCTGGCGCTGCAAATTCTGCCGGCAAAGTGGGTTAACCCCGGCTGTTATGTGCTGATTCGTTATATGGCGTTGCTGTTTGTGCCAATTGGCGTTGGGGTCATGCAATATTTTGACTTACTGCGCGCGCAATTCGGCCCGGTGGTGGTCTCTTGCGCTATCAGTACGCTGGTCGTTTTTGTGGTCGTAAGCTGGAGTTCACATCTGATACACGGTGAGCGTAAAGTGGTTGGGCAGAAGGGAACGAAAAAATGATGACATATATCTGGTGGTCGTTACCGCTGACGCTGGCGGTATTTTTCGCCGCCCGCAGACTGGCGGCGCATTTTAAAATGCCGTTGCTGAATCCGCTGCTGGTGGCAATGGTAGTCATTATTCCTTTTCTGTTGCTGACCGGTATTCCCTACGAGCACTACTTCAAAGGCAGCGAAGTACTTAACGATCTGCTGCAACCGGCGGTGGTGGCGCTGGCCTATCCCCTTTATGAACAGTTGCACCAGATTCGCGCGCGTTGGAAATCCATTATTAGCATCTGTTTTGTCGGCAGTCTGGTAGCGATGATTACCGGGACATCCGTTGCCTTGCTGATGGGCGCAACGCCTGAAATCGCGGCATCGGTACTGCCTAAATCCGTGACTACGCCTATCGCGATGGCGGTGGGCGGCAGCATCGGCGGCATCCCTGCGATCAGCGCGGTATGCGTAATTTTTGTCGGTATTCTGGGCGCGGTGTTTGGCCACACGCTGTTAAACGCGATGCACATCCGTACTAAGGCCGCACGCGGGCTGGCAATGGGGACCGCCTCACATGCGCTCGGTACTGCGCGCTGTGCCGAGCTGGATTACCAGGAAGGCGCGTTTAGCTCCCTGGCGCTGGTGATCTGCGGCATTATTACCTCGCTGGTAGCGCCCTTTTTGTTTCCGCTCATTCTGGCGGTAATGCGCTAACGACGGGACAAAAGACCGGGTTAAAATTTGCGATACGTCGCGCATTTTTCATTGAAGTTTCACAAGTTGCATAAGCAATGAGATTTAGATCACATATTAAGACATAGCAGGCCCGTAAACTACGGTTCCATTACATTGTTATGAGGCAACGCCATGCATCCACGTTTTCAAACTGCTTTTGCCCAGCTTGCGGATAATTTGCAATCAGCGCTGGCCCCTATCCTGGCGGACCACCATTTTCCCGCCATGCTGACCGCAGAGCAGGTCTCGACGCTTAAAAATACGGCGGGACTGGACGAAGACGCGCTGGCTTTCGCACTGTTACCTCTGGCGGCGGCCTGCGCCCGTACCGATTTGTCCCATTTTAACGTCGGCGCGATTGCGCGCGGCGTTAGCGGCAACTGGTATTTCGGCGCGAATATGGAGTTCCTGGGCGCCACCATGCAACAAACTGTGCATGCTGAACAAAGCGCGATTAGCCACGCCTGGCTACGCGGCGAAAAAGGGCTCGCCGCCGTCACCGTTAACTACACGCCTTGCGGCCACTGTCGCCAGTTTATGAACGAGCTGAACAGCGGTCTGGATCTGCGCATTCATCTGCCGGGCCGCGCGCCGCATACGTTACGCGATTATCTGCCTGACGCTTTCGGGCCAAAAGATCTGGAGATCAAAACGCTGCTGATGGACGAGCAGGATCATGGCTTTACGTTAACGGGCGATACGCTAACGCAAGCGGCGATAACGGCAGCCAATAAGAGCCATATGCCTTATAGCCACTCACCGAGCGGCGTGGCGCTGGAATGTAAAGATGGCCGTATTTTCACCGGCAGCTATGCGGAAAACGCCGCCTTTAACCCTACGCTTCCCCCGCTGCAAGGCGCGCTAAACCTGCTGAGTCTCAATGGCTATGACTATGCGGATATTCAGCGTGCGATTCTGGCGGAAAAAGGCGATGCAGCATTAATTCAATGGGATGCCACCGCCGCAACGCTGAAAGCGTTAGGTTGCCATAATATTGACCGCGTGCTTCTCGGCTAAGCAAATGTGCCGGATAGCGACGCACTGGCGTCTTATCCGGCCTGACTCTCCTCTCCCGCGACCCGATACAAGGGAAATCATGCTGAAAATCTCCGCAATCAGACGGCGGTTTCTTGCGCTACGTCTTCGGGTACAGTAGCCTGATCGTACTTTCATCCTGGTATCGAGTTTCCTGCATGTTAAAGCGCGTGTTTTACAGCCTGTTGGTCCTGGTAGGCTTGCTGCTGTTGACGGTGCTTGGCCTCGATCGGTGGATGAGCTGGAAAACAGCGCCCTATATCTATGACGAGCTACAGGATCTCCCCTACCGCCAGGTTGGCGTCGTGTTAGGGACAGCCAAATACTATCGCAAGGGTGTCATTAATCAGTACTATCGTTATCGTATCCAGGGCGCGTTAAACGCTTACAATAGCGGTAAAGTCAATTACCTGCTGCTCAGCGGCGACAATGCCCTGCAAAGCTATAACGAACCGATGACCATGCGCAAAGACCTTATCGCGGCGGGCGTCGATCCTGCGGACATTGTGCTTGATTACGCTGGCTTCCGTACGCTTGACTCCATTGTGCGTACCCGCAAAGTGTTTGATACCAACGACTTTATTATCATCACTCAGCGCTTCCACTGCGAACGCGCCTTGTTTATTGCGTTGCATATGGGCATTCAGGCGCAGTGTTACGCGGTACCTTCGCCCAAAAATATGCTGACAGTGCGCCTGCGCGAATTTGGCGCCCGCTTTAGCGCGCTGGCGGATCTCTATATTTTTAAACGCGAACCGCGTTTTTTAGGCCCGCTGGTACCTATTCCCACGCAGCATCAGGTGCCGAATGACGCCCAGGGATATCCGGCCGTTACGCCGGAACAATTGCTTGAACTGGAAAAGAAAAAAGGGAAATGATCATGGATGTACAGACGATATTTGTCATATTAGCCTTTCTGCTACTCCCGCTTTTTTGCTTCCGTGAGGCCTGGAAAGGCTGGCGAACCGGCGCGGTAGATAAAGTTGTCAAAAATGCGCGAAAACCGGTTTATGTCTATCGCCATGCCGATCCCGTACAATATTGGTCTTATCTTTTTCTTTATACCGGTTGCGGTTTTTTATTTACTGGAATGATTATTTATCTTCTTTTTTATCGTTAATCTATTTATTATCCCTTTAAAATTGAGAATAGTTATTATTATGATATAAGGAACAAATGCTGTTTTGCATTCTGGTTTCATTTTTTTGTGAATTCTTTCACAGAATACCCTTCTTTCAATGCTTAGGCTGGCGGTAGATTTTGGATCATTAAAACGCGTTATTTGCGTTTCGCCTTAATTTATTCAAGCATTAAGGAAGATTATATGCCGCAACAAAATTATCTGGATGAACTCACGCCTGGTTTTACGCCATTACTGGCAATAAAAGAGGCTTCACGTTGTTTATTATGTCACGATGCGCCCTGTAGTCAGGCTTGCCCGGCGCAAACCGATCCGGGGAAATTTATTCGTTCTATTTACTTTCGCAATTTTAAAGGCGCAGCGGAAACTATCCGGGAAAATAATGCGCTTGGCGCCGTCTGCGCCAGAGTCTGTCCGACGGAAAAATTATGCCAGCGCGGATGTACACGTTCCGGAATAGATAAACCTATTGATATTGCACGCCTGCAACGTTTTATTACCGATTTTGAACAGCAGACTGCCATGCAGATTTATCAGCCCGGGAGTAAAACACGCGGGAAAGTAGCGATTATTGGCGCGGGTCCGGCAGGTTTGCAGGCAAGCGTGACGCTCACGCATTTAGGCTATGACGTCACCATTTACGAAAAACAGCCGCAGCCCGGCGGATGGCTGCGTCACGGCATCCCGGCATTTCGTCTGCCGCAAAGCGTTCTCGATCAGGAAATTGCCCGCATTGTAGAAATGGGCGTCAATATTAAATGTAATTGTGAGGTGGGCGGGTCGCTATCGCTTGCGCAACTCAAAGCCGAATATCGCGCCGTGCTGATGACCGTCGGGATGTCCTGTGGCTCTGATTTACCGTTATTTGAGCAAGCCAATCACGTAGAGATTGCCGTTGATTTTTTACAGCGCGCCCGTCAGGCCGACGGCGATATTAGCGTTCCGCGTAGCGCATTAATTATTGGCGGCGGCGACGTAGCGATGGATGTCGCCAGTACGTTAAAAATTCTCGGCTGTCCTTCCGTCACCTGCGTGGCGCGGGAAGAATTAGCCCAATTTCCCGCCAGCGAAAAAGAATTTACCAGCACGCAGGCATTAGGCGTATCGATTATTGATGGTTTTACGCCTGTCGCCGTCAGCGGAAATAAAGTGACCTTCCACCATGTACGCCACTCAGGAGAACTGACGCTGGAAGCGGAAAATATTATTTTGGCCGTGGGGCAGCACGCGCGACTGGATACCTTTGCGGAGATAAAAGCGCAGCATAATATTATCGACACGCACAATTATCAAACCGACGACCCGGCGATCTTTGCCGCTGGCGATATTGTTAAAGGCGATAAGACCGTCGTTTATGCGGTAAAAACCGGAAAAGAAGCCGCTCAGGCTATTCATCATTATTTAGAGGAGGCCTGCTCATGTTAACAAAAGATTTGTCTGTTACCTTTTGCGGCGTTAAGTTTCCCAATCCGTTTTGTCTTTCTTCTTCTCCGGTAGGCAACTGTTATGAGATGTGCGCCAAAGCCTATGATACCGGCTGGGGCGGGATCGTTTTTAAAACCATTGGTTTTTTTATTGCCAACGAAGTCTCTCCACGTTTTGATCACCTGACGAAAGAAGATACCGGTTTTATTGGTTTCAAAAACATGGAGCAAATTGCTGAGCATCCGCTGGAAGAGAATCTGGCCGCCATTCGACGGCTAAAACAGGATTATCCGGATAAGGTGCTGATTGCTTCCATCATGGGGGAAAATGAGCAGCAGTGGCAAGAACTGGCGCGTCTGGTTGAAGAAGCCGGCGCGGATATGATTGAGTGTAACTTCTCTTGCCCGCAGATGACCTCGCACGCCATGGGAAGCGATGTAGGGCAAAGCCCGGAGCTGGTTGAAAAATACTGCCGCGCCGTAAAACGCGGTTCATCTTTGCCAATGCTGGCGAAAATGACGCCGAATATTGGCGATATGTGTGAAGTCGCGCTGGCCGCCAAACGCGGCGGAGCCGACGGTATCGCCACCATCAACACCGTGAAATCCATTACTAACATCGACCTGAACCGCAAAATCGGGATGCCGGTGGTTAACGGTAAATCCAGTATCTCCGGTTATTCAGGAAAAGCGGTGAAACCCATTGCGCTGCGTTTTATCCAGCAGTTGCGAATGCACCCTGAACTGCGCGATTTCCCGATTAGCGGTATCGGCGGCATTGAAACCTGGGAAGACGCTGCCGAATTTCTGCTGCTGGGCGCGGCGACCCTACAGGTGACGACAGGCATTATGCAATACGGTTACCGCATTGTAGAAGATATGGCGAGCGGCCTCAGCCACTATCTGGCCGATCAGGGATTTGCCTCATTACAGGAGATGATCGGGCTGGCGAATGACAATATTATCCCGGCGGAAGACCTGGATCGCAGCTATATCGTCTATCCGCGGATTAATCAGGAGAAATGCGTCGGCTGCGGACGTTGCTATATCTCCTGCTATGACGGCGGTCATCAGGCGATGGAGTGGGATGAACACAGCCGCACACCGCATTGCAATACGGAAAAATGCGTCGGTTGTCTGCTGTGCGGTCATGTCTGCCCGGTCGCCTGTATTGATTTAGGCGAGGTCAAATTTAAAAAAGGCGAAAAAGAACACGCGTTAACGCTGTAGCTCACGGTATGAAGCCCGGCGCGCAGTTTCGCTGCGCCGGGTTATCTGATAAGCAAAGTAATAGGTCTGGATAACTACTTCTTACGCGCGTATTTCAGCGAGTCCAGCGCCACGGCGAAAATGATAATGCCGCCTTTGATAATGTACTGCCAGTACGGGTTTACCCCTATATAGGTCAGGCCATAGTTGATGACGGTAAAGATAATGACGCCGGTCACCACGCCGAAGACCGTCCCCACTCCGCCGCTAAACGATACGCCCCCGACCACGCACGCGGCAATCGCATCCAGTTCATACATAAAGCCGAGGTTGTTGGTGGCAGAACCAATACGCCCTGCTTCCAGTAAGCCGCCGAAGGCATAAAACACGCCGGAGAGCGCATAAATCATCAGCAGGTTCAGCGCCACGTTTACGCCAGAAACTTTCGCCGCCTCCGGGTTGCCGCCAATAGCAAAAATGTTTTTACCAAAACGGGTCTTATTCCACAGCACCCAGACAAACGCTACCGCAATCAGAGCGTAAAAGGTGATGTATGAGAGCCGGAAACTGCCCATCGCCACAAAGCCCTGTGCAAAGGTGGAAAAGCCGCTGTCAAAGCCGGAAATGGGCGAAGCGCCGACAAAGTCATAGTAAAGGGAGTTGATCCCATAAACGATAATCATCGTGCCAAGCGTGGTAATAAACGGCGTCACGTTCAGGTAAGCAATGATGATGCCGTTCACCAGGCCAATCACCGCGCCAATCGCGCAGACAATCAGGATGACCAGCGCAATCGGCATGGTCGCCATTTCCGGAAACACTTTGTTGGCGTTTTCCATTGATTGCAGTAATGTTGCCGCCACAACCGCCGCCAGCCCTACCTGACGCCCCGCCGACAGGTCTGTCCCTTGGGTGACGATGAGTCCCGCCACGCCCAGCGCGATAATAATACGTACCGAAGATTGCGTCAGAATATTACTTAAATTCAGCAAACTTAAAAAAGTCGGGTCCTGGAAAATAATAATCGCCAGCAACACTAAAAGAACGACGTAAATTCCGCCCTCTTTCAGCCAGGTCAAAAAGCTTTTCTTGTTTAACGCACTCATAAGGAGCCCCTGATCTTAAAGGTGCAAAGAAGCAAGACGCAAAATTTCATTTTGCGTTGTTGTTTTAGTATCGACAATGCCGGAAACGAGACCGTTACTCATCACCAGGATACGATCGGTAATCCCTAACAGCTCCGGCATTTCAGAAGAGATAATGATGATCCCCTTGCCTTTTTTCGCCAGTTCCGCAATAAGCTGATAAATTTCAAACTTTGCGCCGACATCAATGCCGCGGGTCGGTTCGTCCAGCATTAATATTTCCGGCTGCGTTAATAGCCAGCGACCAATGATCACCTTTTGCTGATTGCCGCCGGAAAGTGAACCAATTTGCGTGCGATGCCCCGGCGTTTTTACCCGCATGGAATCAATAACCCATTGGGTGTCGCTTTTCATCCGGGAATTATCCAGTAACCCCACTTTATTTTTATAATTACGGATATTCGAAATTAATGAGTTAAATCCGATATCCAGATAGGCATAAATTCCGGTGGAACGACGCTCTTCCGTCACCAGCGCAAAACCGTGGTTAATCGCTTCGTTCGCAGTGTGATTATTAATTTTCTTGCCATGTAAAGTGATTGTCCCGGACGACTTCTCACGAATGCCAAACAGCGTTTCGACGATATCGGTACGCTTTGCCCCAACCAGACCGGCAATGCCCAGAATTTCGCCCTTGTGCAAATCAAAGGAGACATCGCGAATGGAAGGCTGGCGCAGCGAGGTCAGGTGACGTACCTCCAGAATCACGTCGCCCGGCTTATTTTCTTTATCCGGAAAGCGCTGGTTCAGGGAACGCCCGACCATCATCGCAATGATCTTATCCATATCCAGCCCTTCCAGCGGCTGGGTGGCAATCCACTGACCGTCGCGCAAAATAGTAATTTCATCGCACAATTGAAAAATTTCTTCCATTTTATGCGAGATATAAACAATACCGCAGCCGCGTTCTTTCAGCTTGCGAATAATGGTGAACAGATGATTAACCTCTTTCTCAGTTAACGATGAGGTCGGTTCATCCATAATAACGATCTTAGCGTTATAGGAAAACGCCTTCGCAATTTCGATCATCTGCATTTGCGAAACGGATAACGTTCCTACGCGCGCGCGCGGGTCAATATCGATATCCAGTTCATCAAATATCGCTTTGGTATCCTGGTACATTTTATCCTGGTCGACAAACATACCTTTGGTGGGATAACGTCCCAACCACATGTTATCCATGACCGAACGTTGTAATACCAGATTTAACTCCTGGTGTACCATCGAAATCCCATTCTCCAGCGCTTCTTTCGCCGAATGGAAGTCCACTTCTTTTCCCTGAAATACAATGCTGCCGGAGTCTTTTTGATAAATACCGAAAAGACATTTTAATAATGTTGATTTGCCTGCGCCGTTTTCGCCCATTAATGCATGAATAGAATGCGGACGAACGTTTAAGTTGACATTATCAAGCGCTTTCACGCCGGGAAATGATTTGTTAATGCCACGCATTTCCAACAAATATTCACCCGACGGCGGAGAAATCGTGCTGCCCATAATGATACCCTGTCGGCCTTTTTAATTATGACTATCCGCGCCGGATGGCAAAAGAAATACGTTATCCGGTCTGCGGCGCGTCACCCTTCCACGGTTTCAGGGCGCAACAAAATTGCGCCCACAGACGGAAAAGTTATTTTTGGGTAAATTCGCTCAGATTGTCTTTGTCCACGCCGACATAAGGCACGCGCACGATTTTGTTCTCAATCTTCCAGCTGGTGCCGTCAGCCGCACCCTTGCCTTCGGCGAGGTTTTTCGCCAGATCGAATGTCGCTTTCGCCTGATTGTTGGCGTCATTCAGTACCGTACCGGCCATCGCGCCCGATTTCACCAGCGCCAGGGCTTCCGGTAACGCATCGACGCCAAAGACCGGAATCGACGATTTATTATGCGCTTTCAGCGCCTCTACCGCGCCCATCGCCATCGCATCGTTATTCGCGATAACCACTTCAATCTTGTTAGCGTTCGGGCCAGACAGCCAGGCATCCATCTTATCTTTTGCCTGCGCGGTATCCCACATGGCGGTGTCTAACGCCAGTTGCTCGGTCTGAATACCTTTATCATTTAACTCTTTCACCACATACGTCGTACGGGCTTCAGCATCCGGGTGCCCCGGCTCGCCTTTCAGCAGAACATACTGAATTTTACCGTCTTTATTCAGATCCCAACCCTGATTCGCCTGCCAGTGTTTGGCAATCAAGTCGCCCTGAATCACACCGGATTCTTTAGAGTCAGTCCCGACATAATACGCCTTGTCATAGCTGTCCAGCGCTTTGCGGGAAGGCTCTTTGTTAAAGAACACCACCGGCACATTTTGCCCGCGCGCTTTCTCAATCACCGTACCGGCGGCTGCCGGGTCGACCAGGTTAATCGCCAGAGCTTTAACCCCTTTCGCCAATAAAACGTCAATTTGATCATTCTGTTTGGATTGATCGTTTTGCGAGTCATTCATCAGTAGCTGAACATCCGGCGCGGATTTGCCATCTTTTTCAATAGCCTTACGCACCACGGACATAAAGTTATCGTCATATTTATAAATCGTCACGCCAATACGAGTATCAGCCGCGTGCGCGTGCGCGCCGAATAACAGACTTGCCATCACGGCAGAAAGGGTCAGTACCTTCTTATTCATGGTAGCTCCGGTTTTATTATGTAGGGTATAGCGTAAAAAAATGCCCGGCTGTTCAGCACGTTAACGCGTGTTACTGAACGCCGAAGCGTATTTAGAGCCTATCCCACCAGGCGTTATTGGCGCAGCCAGTTTGGACACGGACAGCGCGCAAAAACCGGAGCGTACACGTAGTACGTGAGGTTTGACTCGCTACGCTCGCCCTTCGGGCCGCCGCTAGCGGCGTTCAAAACGCTAACGCGTTTTGGCGAGCACTGCCCAGGTCCAAAATGGCAAGTAAAATAGCCCTAATGGGATAAGCTCTTATTCAACTCTTTATTTTTGTCCGGTAGTCGCGGGATATTGTGATAACGGTTTTTATAAGCGAAATACCCCAGCAAAACTGACAACTAACTGTTACACGTTAGTTACAGTGCGACAAACGTTGTCATCATAGCTATCACAATGTTAATAAACTGTGAATTTACTCACAGATTGAAAACGGTTACATGCGGTGCGTAATCAGTTAGTGATCAGTACCGCATTCTGTCGCCATGCCACCGAATGGCGCC
The DNA here is from genome assembly GCF_046548235.1 of Salmonella sp. SAL4457. Taxonomy (NCBI): domain Bacteria; kingdom Pseudomonadati; phylum Pseudomonadota; class Gammaproteobacteria; order Enterobacterales; family Enterobacteriaceae; genus Salmonella; species Salmonella sp. SAL4457. The sequence goes on along the minus strand of NZ_JBGDZO010000001.1, from coordinate 57,121 downwards.
GTACCAGGGTCGGCATGAAGCAGTGCGTCGCCGTGATATCCAGCGTGCCTGCAGCCCCCTGTAACGCCAGCTCGGTCGCGATTTTCGCCATAGAAGCAATAGGATAGCGCACGGTAGTCAACTGAGGATCGGTATAACGAGCAATAGGGATATCGTCGAAACCGATGACAGACAGATGCAAGGGAATGGCGATGCCGTTATCTTTTAACGCCGTCAGCGCGCCCGCCGCCATGTTATCGTTATAGGCAAATACCGCCGTCAGTTGCAGATTGCGTCCCAGCAACTCAACCATTGCCGACTCGCCGCCCTGCATGTCCGGCGTGCCGGTGCCTATCCAGCTCTCCGACGCAGCAATCCCCTGCTCTTGCAGCGCGTGTAACCACCCTTCTCTGCGCATCGCGTCATCTTCAATACGGTGGCTGGAGGCCAGGTAGCCGATGCGTTGATGTCCATTATTCAGCAACATTCGGGTCGCCATTCTGGCGCCGCTCACATTGTCGAGACAAACACAACGATGCGCATAACCCGGCACGATACGGTTAATCAGCACCATACCGGGGATCTGATCCATAAAGTCGCTCAGCTCGCGATCGGTTAAGGCTTTTGAGTGAACAATCAATGCGTTACAACGCTGACGGATCAAGACTTCAATCGCATGGCGCTCTTTTTCCGCCTCATGATAACTGTTGCCAATGAGAACATATTTCTGGTGCTGCTGCGCGACCAGATCTACGGCTTTCACCAGAGCGCCGAAAAAGGCATCGGAAACATCCATGACCACGACGCCGATGGTGTCGCTCACCTGGGTGGCCAGCGCTTGCGCATTCGCATTTGGCCGATATCCCAGCAGGGTGACGGCCTGCATAACGGCGTCACGGGTGTCGGGACTGACCAACGCGCTGTTATTCAGTACGCGGGAAACGGTCGCTACAGACACGCCAGCCTGGCGCGCTACATCACGAATGGTGATCATATTCACTGCCCTGTTTGAGTTCAAAAATGCTCACAAATGCCCCGTTAGCAGGCGGCTATTTTGTCAGCACCCTGCCCAGGGCTGCGTGAGAAACATCACAGGGATGGAAACGGTTACAGCCATTTTGTTAATGAATGTGATCCAGATCGTTATCTGAGCGATCCTGACGCGCGCAACGTGAGTTGACGCCATAACCACTCGACCGGTCCCTGTCGCCAGAAACGTAGCCAGATGACGGAAAAGAGAAGGTTTATTGCCCATACCGGAACGACAAAGAACAAGAGTTCCAGTCGATTGAATTTCATAAATAAGCCAAACTGATAAAACAGCGTGGTACAGATGATCGTCTGCAGCAGATAATTGGTCAGCGCCATTCGCCCTACGCAGGCAATGGCAAGCGTCAGTCTGCATCGGCTAAGCTGCGGCCAGAAGCCAAACATCAGCGCGGCATAGCCCAGCGTTTGCAACGGCGCGCTCAGTTCACGCGGCGCCTGCAATAAAAAGGCGCACCAGCGGTACGCCCAGTCCAGCCGCCATTGTAAAATGACCGCAGGCAGGTTGATCATTAGCCCTAACGCCACCAGCAGAACCCCGGTACGGCGATAGTGCCGCAGACTGTACTGACCTTTCAGCCAGCCGCTACGCATTAGCGCAGCGCCCAGCAGCATCATACCTGCCAGTTGCCAGCCATACTGCGCGCCGAGCGCCAGTAAACTATTCGACAGCATCTCTGCCCGGTTGCTGATAGCCTCCATGCCGCCGTTCAGCTTCCAGTATTTTTCATACAATATTGCCGACGCATCCGGCGTCCAGGCGCGGCTGGTTTCGCTACTCGATACCACGCCCAGCAGCAGTAGCACGCCAATCCCGACCAGATAAAGGAGTATGCCGGTATTGAACAGGCTTTTTACCGAAGGCGCGTCGCGTACCAGTCGCCAGCAAATTAATCCGACCAGACCGTAGGCCAGCAGAATGTCGCCGTCCCAAAAGAATAACGCATGGATAAAACCTAACAGTACCAATAGCGTTAAGCGCGACTGAATCCACTGTTTACCACGCGGAAGCAGCATTTGTAGCCCCGCGCCAAACAACAACGCGAACAGCGTAAGAAACTTAGCCTGCGCCACAATATCGAGAATCGCCCAGGACCAGGCGTCTTCGGGAACGATCGCGCCGTACCAGGCGGGATTGAGATAAGCCGCCTTCGGCAATCCAAAGGCGCTAATGTTAAGAAGCAGGATACCGAGGATAGCGACGCCACGTACAAAATCCAGTGTGACATTACGTTCCATCGTCTCCGCCTTAATCATGGATGATGGCGAACGGCACGCAGAAACTCCTGGCGCGTATTCTGGCTGGACTTAAACAATCCGCCCAGCGACGTCGTCGTCGTGGCGCTGGTTGCGTCACGAATACCGCGCGCTTTCACGCAGTAATGCACCGCATCAATCGATACCGCTACATTATTGGTGCCGAGCAAGGTTTGCAGCGCCGTCAGAATTTGTTGGGTCAAACGTTCCTGAACCTGCGGACGCTGGGCGAAGAATTGCACGATGCGGTTAATTTTCGACAGGCCGATCACGGAATCTTTGGGGATATACGCGACGGTCGCTTTGCCATCAATGGTCACAAAGTGATGTTCACAGGTGCTGGTCAGCGTGATATCGCGGACGGTGACCATTTCATCCACCTTCATTTTATTTTCAATGAGGGTAATTTTCGGGAAATTGGCATAGTCGAGGCCGGCGAAAATCTCGTCAACGTACATCTTAGCGATACGATGCGGCGTTTCCATCAGACTGTCATCGCTCAAATCGAGATTCAGCAACTGCATAATCTCAGTCATATGCCCTGCGATAAGGCTTTTTCGCGTTTCATTATCCAGTTCATCCATAGGCGGGCGCAGCGGCGTTTCCAGCCCCCGGGCAACCAGCGCGTCATGAACCAGGGCCGCTTCTTTACTGAGTGATGGCATTAATCGTGTTCTCCTGCAGGTGTGGCGCCTCTGCCCTGCATGGGGCAAAGTTTGTCAATATTGTGACAGTGTGATTATTGTGCGTGAGGTAGCGCACATAATCCAGTATTCACGCCCATAATTGTTGAAATTGTCGCTGCCTTTCATGACATCTTTTCCGGTGCGAGAATGCTGGCAGGACAAAGGGCATATTTGTTAACGCAACGTTATTTAAATGATGAAGCATGTTTATGTATTACGGAAGTGAAAGTTACTCACAACGCGGTGAATAATCTGTATTATGAAGAATCTGCATACCTTATCAGGTTCACTATAAAAGGAGCCCCCGCATGGAAATGCTCGAAGAGCACCGATGTTTTGGCGGCTGGCAGCAGCGCTGGCGTCATCATGCCGCCACGCTAAACTGCGCCATGACATTCAGCATTTTTCTTCCGCCGACTCAGGATAATGAACCGCCTCCGGTACTGTACTGGTTGTCCGGGTTGACCTGCAATGATGAGAATTTTACCACCAAAGCAGGCGCGCAGCGTATCGCAGCAGAACTGGGCATTGTATTGGTGATGCCGGATACCAGTCCACGCGGTGAACAGGTCGCCGACGATAGCGGATACGATTTAGGCCACGGCGCCGGGTTTTATCTCAATGCCACACAGCCGCCCTGGGCCAGCCATTATCGCATGTACGATTACCTGCGCGATGAGCTTCCGGCGCTTATCCAGACACAGTTTAACGTCAGCGACCGTTGCGCCATCAGCGGGCACTCGATGGGCGGCCACGGCGCATTAATCATGGCGCTGAAAAATCCGGGCAAATACACCAGCGTCTCTGCTTTTGCGCCTATCGTCAACCCCAGCCGCGTGCCGTGGGGAATCAAAGCGCTTACCGCTTATCTCGGCGAAGATGAATCAGCCTGGACTGAGTGGGATAGCTGCGAATTAATGCTGGCCAGCCAGCCGCAGGACGCCATTCCTGTGCTCATCGATCAGGGCGACAGCGATCAATTCCTCGCCGATCAACTTCAGCCCGCCGTACTGGCGGAAGCCGCGCGGCAAACCACCTGGCCGATGACGCTACGAATCCAGCCTGGCTACGATCATAGCTATTATTTTATTGCGTCCTTCATCGAGGACCATCTGCGCTTTCATGCCCGGTATTTACGGGACGAGCGTGAGACGTCACCAACATAATGAATTTTCCAGCGCCGCGCTGTAATTCACCTCCTCCGACTGCGGCGCGGAAGATTTATTATTTAAATCCGCGGCCTGCTGGCGTACCTGAAGGCGGCCGCTGCCCTCTCCACCTTCATAACTTTCGTGAAAATTACGCAGCTCGGATTCAAACAGCACCGCATCAAGATTATGCAACTTATCCAGCGCCCGCAGGAGAGAAATTAACGTATCAAGATTGAGCCCTCCCCCCTTCTCGATACGCTTGATGGTGGCGATGCCAACGTGCGCGCGATCGGCAAGCTGCTGCTGGGTCATCGAAAGAGACAGACGCGTCTCCTTTAAGCGAGCGCACAACGACAGGATAATCTCATCGTTATTCATCGTATTGTATTTCACGCTGTTACCCTCTCTTGCGCGGCTGAATTTTCCCCAGCGAACCATGATACGTTTCACGGTATTTAGCGCTCATGTCTTTACCGGTCTCGTACATCGCAGCAATGATCTCATCGAGCGAAATACAGGGTTCGCTTACGCGACTCATCGCCATCGTCGCCGCGTTTATCGCTTTCACGGCAGAGATGGCATTTCTCTCTATGCAGGGAATTTGTACCTGCCCGCCCAGCGGATCGCAGGTCAATCCCAGATGATGTTCCATGGCAATTTCAGCGGCGCTCAGCGTTTGCTCCACGGATGCGCCCATCAGTTCAGCCAGGCCCGCCGCCGCCATTGAGCACGCCACGCCGACTTCCCCCTGACAGCCAACTTCAGATCCCAGAATAGAGGCGTTTTGTTTAAACAATATCGCGATAGCGGCGGCGGTCAGGAAGAAACGGGTCAGAGCACCGGGCTCCAGCGGCGTGACAAATTTATCATACCAGCAGAGCGCTGCCGGAATGATGCCGCACGCGCCATTGGTTGGCGCGGTAACAATCTGTCCGCCGCTGGCATTTTCTTCGCTTACCGCAATCGCGAAGGCATTGACCCAGTTCAGCGCGGTTAAAAAATCGCTGGCGGAACGGTTCGCCTGTAACGTCTTATGTAACGCACAGGCGCGCCGCGGTACCTGATAGGGGCCGGGTAATACCCCCTCAGTATGCAGGCCGCGATAAACCGCCTGCTGCATCACGTCCCATATTTGCGCCAGATAATTCTGCAACGTCTGTGGCGAGTGGCGGCACAGCTCATTTTTCATCATCAGCGCCGCTACGGACAGGCCGTTACGCCGACACAGCGCCAGCAACTGCGCGGCATGACTAAATTCAAAGGGCGACACTGTACGCAAAGGAAGCGATGGCGTCAGCGGCTCGCCATGTTTGCGAACCTGTCCGGCGCCGGTCGAAAACCAGGTCTCTTCATACACCGTAAAATAATCATCTCTGGCGCGAAACGTCATGGCATAAGGATGGCCTGGATGCGCCTGGTGATTGGCGATAATCTTGACTTTTATCGTGATTCCGCCCGCGTCAGAGAGCGGGAGTTCGATTTTGTTTTCATTTTCCGCACGCTTAATCACCGCCATATGCGAACGGAGATCGACATTCTCCGGCTGGCAACCCAGCAGCCCAAGATACAGGGCGGTATCCACATTGTGGCACTTGCGGCTTAACGATAACGCGCCATACAGCTCGATTTCAATTTCCCGAATTAGCGGCAACGTCTCTTGTTCTCTGAGCAATGAAATAAAGTGACAGGCGGCGCGCATCGGCCCTACGGTACGTGAGCTGGATGGACCTATTACTATTTTGAATATATCAAGGCAACTCTCCATCGTTATATCAATCCTTTCAGTGTCATTCGCGTTCAGTAATAAATAACATCCTCGCACAGTTGGCATATCAAAAGTGATACCTTTTGTGTCTGAACTTTACCTGGTATCAAAAACAACGCTTTTTTAGCCCTTTTCTGGCTGTGATATCTGTGATAGCACGAGATTCCACGCCACAAAAGAGCCATTATAATACCCGTAAATTAAGGGAGTTATCATATGAGCATTATTTATTTTATTACTACACAGGATATCGATACGTTTCAGAAAAAATTACAGGAAACGTTACTTAATGCCGTCACCATGCCGTTTCCGCTATTATTTGATAAACGTTATGCCGCGCTTATCAATACCGCTTATTTAAAGCTTACGCTGCCAGCGGAATGTCTGACGCCTGAATTTTATCGCTATTTACGCGAACTCTCATTGCAATGGCAGTTTGATTTTTTTATTAAGCCGCAGCCACTGCCTGCTAACGGTATTATCGCGTTTGATATGGACTCGACATTTATTGCGGAAGAAGGCGTGGATGAAATTGCCCGCGAGCTTGGCATGTCGACGCAAATCACCGCCATTACCCAACAGGCGATGGAGGGCAAGCTTGATTTTAACGCCAGTTTTACCCGACGTATCGGAATGTTGAAAGGCACACCGAAAGCAGTGCTGAACGCCGTATGCGATCGCATGACCCTTTCGCCAGGCCTGTTAACTATTCTGCCAGTCATCAAGGCCAAAGGATTTAAAACCGCGATTATCTCCGGGGGACTGGATATATTCACCCAGCGTCTAAAAGAACGGTATCAACTGGATTATGCCTTTTCGAATACGGTTGAAATACGCGATAACGTTCTGACGGATAACATTACTTTGCCGATTATGAATGCCGCAAACAAAAAACAGACGCTGGTTGACCTGGCTGCCCGGTTAAATATTACCACGGAGAATATTATTGCCTGCGGTGATGGCGCCAACGATCTGCCGATGTTAGAACATGCTGGCACCGGTATTGCCTGGAAAGCGAAGCCGGTTGTACGGGAAAAAATCCACCATCAGATTAATTATCACGGTTTCGAATTGCTTCTTTTTCTTATTGAAGATGAATTATAACGCGACTCACCTCGCCGGAAGGGAATTTTAAAATGAGTATAAAAACATTTATTTTCAGCCAGCCCGATAAGCCGATTGTAAAAGAGAAAAAAGAGATAGACCAGACCTATAAAAAATTTCGTTTTGAGATTATCGCCTCGGTCTTTATCTCTTATGCCGTCTTTTATCTTACCCGTAAAAACTTCTCCGCCGCGATGCCGGCCATGCTGACGGAAACGTCGCTGACCGCAGAAGACTTCGCCATTATGTCTTCTATTTTTTACATTCTTTATGGTGCGATGAAGTTTGTCGGCGGGATGCTGGTCGATAAAATTAACCCGAAAGCCATGACCGGCCCGGTGCTGATTGGCGTGGGGATTGTAAATATTCTGTTCGGCTTTTCCGATAGCGTGGCGGCATTCTACGTACTGTACAGCCTCAACGCGATATTACAGGGCACCAGCTTTCCGCCGATGGCGAAAATTATGGCCTCGTGGTTTTCGAAAAACGAACGGGGACGCTGGTGGGCTATCGTTGAAGCGGCGCACAATATCGGCGGCAGCCTCGCGCCGCTGCTGACCAGTTTTGCTATCGCCTTTAGCGGTAGCTGGAAAATGGGGTTTTATGTTCCCGGCGCCATTTCGCTGCTGATGGGGATAGTGGCGCTATTTACCATTAAAGATCGTCCCGGTACGTTAGGTTTGCCCAACGTGGGGCAGTGGCGTAACGACCCGACGGAACTGGCCCAGGTCAAGGCCAGCCCGGTCAACCTGAGCTTCTGGCAGATTTTTGTGAAATATATCCTGACCAATCCACTGGTATGGATCATTATTATCGGTGATATGTCGGTTTATATTGCGCGCACCATCCTTAACGACTGGCCGCAGATTTACTATTCGCAGGTTCACGGCTGGAGCCTGATAAAAGCGAACTCGATTATTTCCTGGTTTGAGGCGGGCGGACTGGCAGGTGGGTTGCTGGCAGGCTACTTGTCTGACTTTATGTTCAAAAGTAACCGCTGGATGACCGGATTAATCTTCGCGTTAGCGCTGTGCATATGCATCGTGCTGGTGCCGCTGGTTCAGGATACCTCTTACACCCTCACCGCGATTCTGTTCACCATCATGGGCTTCGCCTTATACGGACCGCATATGCTTTTTGCCGTCGGCTGTCTGGATGTGACCCATAAGGATGCGGCGGGATCTATTACCGGCTTTCGGGGATTGTTCAGCTATGTCGGCGCGGCAATGGCCGGTGTGCCGGTAATTATGGTGAAAAATAGCTGGGCGTGGTCGGGCGTTTATATCTATGCGTTAATCGCCATTCTGCTAACGACTCTGTCGCTGGCGTTGCTCTCCAGGCTGCATCGGTTATAACATTCTGGCGACAGCGGCAAAACGCGGCTGTCGCCAGTCTCTGTCAGAAACGGTAATCCACCGCAATAAAGTAACGACGTCCGTCTTCGGTATAACCGTAGTCGTCGCGTTTGAGATCTTTATCGCCCACGTTCAGAACGCCCGCACGCAGTTTAACGTTTTTCGTCGCCTGCCATGCCGCGCCGGTATCCCAGACCACGTACCCGCCCGGCGTTTTCGCTGTTGCGCTGTCGGCCCGCTTACGCCCGGTATAATTCCCTGATACGTAGAATGACCAGTCTTCGAGCTGCACCGGTTTCCAGTCCAGCGTACCGTTCGCGGTGTGGAACGGCAGATCGGAAAGCGGCTTGTTCCCGCCATTACTGACGTCGCGCCCGTCGTTATAGGTGTAATTCAACGACAGTTTCCACGCCTCGTTAAACGGAACTTTCAACTCGGTTTCCACGCCCTGAATACGCGCTTTATTCACGTTGTAATAACGGAAGACCGGAACGCGCTGTCCCCGACTGTTGGTTTCGAAACCGACAAAGTTGGAATAGCCGGGCGCGGCGTTAACGTCAGGGGTACGACTAATGCTGATGCGATTGTCCACATCGTTACGGAACGTGGTAACGCTCGCTTCCACGCCCTCCAGTATGCCTTCTTCGCCCCGGTAATAAAGGCCGAGCTCCCAGCTTTCACTGGTTTCAGGTTTCAGATCCGGGCTACCGACAATGCGGCATCCGCCACGGCAGGAGTTGGTCGCCCAGTCCGGACTTAATTGCAATAGCGACGGCGCTTTAAAGGCCGTGGCCCACCCACCTTTCACCGTCAGGGTATCCGTTGCGTTATAAACCAGATAAGCACGCGGGCTCCAGTGATCGCCATAGGTTTCATGGTCATCCATACGAATACCGGTGGTCAGCGCCAGCGGTTCGAAGATGCGCCACTCATCTTCAAGGAACAGAGCATACTGGCTGGCGGAGGTTTTAGTACTGGAACCGCCGGTCAGGTTCACCGCATCGCTCAGTTTATCGTGACGCCATTCGCCGCCGAAGGTAAGGAACTGGTTGACAGCCGCTAACGGCAGAACGTATTTCCCGTCAATCGAATTGCTTTCTGACGTGATAGGGCTACTGTTGCCGGGGTTTTTGTTTTCCACTTTTTCGCCGTAGAACTTGAGCTCGCTATTGCCGAGATCCCAACGTCCGTTATGGCTCAACGCGTAGTTTTGCCGTTCCAGACGGTTTTTATCCAGCGAGTCGGAGTCCCGGTCCTGGCGATCAAAACCGTAGCCTGCGGTAACGTCATGATTTTCGTTTGGTGTCCAGGCAAACTCGACGTTTCCATCCCGGCTGGTAAATCCTTCAATGCGCGGCGTTTCACCCGTAGCGGTGGTGGCGGAACTCTGCTGCTCGTCTTTTTCGCGTTTCGCCAGGCTACCGTAGGCTTTCATTCCCAGCACGCCGTCGATCAGCGGACCGCTGGTAAAGAACTGACCGTTATAGGTATCGCCACGGTCGCGATGTTCCTGAATAGTGGAGTCAACCGTGACGCTGCCGTGCCATTTCTGACCAATTTTTTTGGTGATAATGTTGACCACGCCGCCCAGCGCATCGGAGCCATACAGCGAGGACATGGGGCCACGCACCACTTCAATGCGTTCGATAGCGTCAACCGGTATCCAGTTCAGATCAAAATCATTATGGCGGAAGACCGCGTTACGGGAGTTAACGCGCTTACCGTCGATCAGGATCAGCGTATAACTGCTGTCCAGACCACGAATACTCACGCCTTTACGGTTATCCCCTTCGTTAGTGAGCTGTACGCCCGGCACCTCTTTCAGGACATCTTTCAGGTTTTGCACGGGCCTGCGCTGTAAATCTTGCTGGGTAATGACGCTGATACTTGCTGGCGCATCTTTCAGATTTTGTTCGATGGCGGACGCGGTAACGACCATAGTTTCACCATCATCCGTTGCCGCGGCAACCGGCCAGGCCAACGTAACTGCGGACATACAAAGCCCTACCCGAACGAAAGGGTTAAACCTAAACATTCCATTTCTCCATGAGGTAAATACGACAAAAAAATCGGTTATCGCTCACAACGCATTACGTTTCGCCTGCGATAACGGTTATCACGGCGAACTCTTTTTATGCAGGCGAGTCGGGCTCATGAGTGACGGTCGCGCCCGAATCTTCATCCTTTCTGATTTCGAGCGTAACGATAAAGCAAACGATAATAATTATCAATTTAATTGTTAATAATTATGTCATTTGAACCAATCATGAAGAAAAAACAAAAAACCCTCTCGAATGAGAGGGTTAGAAGAGTCAGATTCAGGCAGTCAGTGCCGGATAGCGGCATAAAAGCCTATCCGGCCTACGACGAGAATACCGCGTTACTTTTTAACGCGTTCCGGGAAGTGCATTTCGCTATAGCGCACGAAATGCGTACCTTTTATCAGCTTGTAGCCGAACCAGATAAGCAGGAACAGCGGAATACCGATATAGGTCGCCGCGACGCCGCCCCAGTCGATGGTATCTTTCAGGAACGCTTCATAGTTCTGCCCCAACGTAATAATCAGGCACAGTACAAAGGCGAAAATCGGCCCCAGCGGGAAGAACCCGGAACGGTACGGCAAATCATTCACATCATACCCTTGTAACACGTAACCGCGACGGAAGCGATAATGGCTAATGGCAATCCCCAGCCAAGCGATGAAGCCCGTCATACCGGAGGTGTTCAACAGCCACAGATAGACCGTCTGGTTGCCAAACATTGAGGTCAAAAAGCAAAGACCGGCAATCACGGTGGTGGCATAAAGCGCATTGCGCGGTACGCCGCCGCGGGACAATTTCGCAAAAATACGCGGGGCCTTACCGTCACAGGCCAGGGTGTAGAGCATACGGGTCGAGGCATACATCCCGGAGTTACCCGCAGACAGTACCGCCGTCAGGATAACCGCATTCATTATCGCCGCCGCAGACAACAAGCCCGCATGCTGGAACACTAAGGTAAACGGACTGACGCTAATGTCTTTGACGTCGTTACGCAGCAGGTTTGGATCGGTATAAGGAATGATCAGGCTGATAATCAAAATCGCGAAAACATAAAACAGCAGAATACGCCAGAATACCTGACGCACCGCGCGCGGAATATTCTTCTCCGGGTTTTCAGATTCCCCGGCGGCAATACCAATCAGCTCGGTTCCCTGGAAAGAGAAGCCCACGATCATCGCGACGCCAATCATTGCCGCAAAACCGCCAGCAAAAGGCGCATCGCCCGTCGTCCAGTTGCTCCAGCCGACCGGCTCAACACCTTTAAAGATACCGATAATCATCGCTACGCCAACGATGATGAAGATAATAACGGTCGCGACTTTAATTAACGAGAACCAGTACTCCGCTTCGCCAAAACCGCGCACGGAAATGTAGTTCAGCAAGAAAATGACGCAGAGGAATAGCGCGCTCCAGATCCAGCCCGGCGTGTCCGGGAACCACCAGCCCATCACCAATTGCGCGGCAACCAGGTCAACAGCGATAGTCACCGCCCAGTTGTACCAGTAGTTCCAGCCCAGCGCGAAACCAAAGCCTTCTTCCACATAGTTCTGACCATATGTCGCAAACGAGCCAGATACTGGCATATAGGCCGCCAGCTCGCCAAGACTGGTCATCAGGAAGTAGACCATCAAACCAATCAGAATATAAGAAAACAGCGCGCCGCCTGGCCCCGCCTGAGAAATTGTCGCACCAGATGCAACGAAAAGACCTGTCCCGATGGAGCCGCCAATGGCAATCATCGTCAGGTGACGCGCCTTTAATTCGCGACGTAGCGCGGGCGCTTCTGTGGTTTTAGTTTTGGAACCCATGTGAAAATGCTATCCATCCAAAAAATGAGGCGCGATTGTAACAGACGAAATACTATCCTTCCGACACAAATGCGCGGTTATAAGAGACCTTCATGACCGGCCACGGATTATAAGTAAAGCAGAGAATAACGTATACGTAAGCGGATACTAAAAATGGCGATGCCGCCGGGGCAGCCCTCCTCTTCAACTTTATTCACAGTAACTCAAAAAACGCTGCAACGCGTTAGAAAGATGTTTCTGCCGATGATGAACACGCCACAACGTGCGCACCAGGCGCGGTAACGGCACCGCGACTTCGCCCAGGCTTCCCGCCTGGAGTTGTTCAGCAATCACCCGGCGCGATAAACAGCTTATCCCCAGTCCATGACGCACCGCATGTTTGATCGCTTCTGAATTCCCCAACTCCATCGCCATATGAAAGCGCGGCAAATGCGACAACAGCAAATAATCGACAATTTCCCGCGTACCGGAACCGCGCTCGCGTAAAATCCATGGGGATGCCGCAAGCTGTTCCAGCGTCACCGGCCCCTGCGTCAGCGGCGAGGACGGCGCGGCAAAGACCACCAGCTCATCTTCCAGCCACGGCTCAGAGATAATCTCTGTACTGTGACACGGCCCTTCAATCAGGCCGATATCAACCCGAAAATCCAACACCGCGTTAATCACGTCCTGGCTGTTTCCCACGCTGAGTTCCAGCGGCAAGGCCGGATAATGCTGGCGATAGCGGGCAATCATGGCGGGTAAAATGTAATTGCCGATGGTGCTACTGGCATAAACCCGTATCGCGCCGTTATCTTCACGAAATAGCTGCTCAATTTCTACCGCTTGCTCCAGCAATGCCAGCGCGCGCGGGTATAACAAGCGCCCATGTTCGTTGACCACCAGCCGTTTCCCCACCCGATCAAACAACTGTACGCCGAGCTGACCTTCCAGATCGGTGAGCGCGGCGCTAACGGCGGACTGCGATAATGACAGCATGACCGACGCCTGGGTTGTTGAACCGCTTTTCAGTACTTCAGCAAACACTTCAAGTTGTCGTAGCGTAATATGCATAGTCGTATCCCACCGATAGCGTTTCACTTACCACTTATAAAGATTAATTATAAATATATAATCAATTTTATTTTTAAACCAGATCACCGTAACCTTATTGTCCATATACAGGAGAAGGTTATGACAGAACTCACCTTGCAGAATCATCGTCGTACAATGTGGCATTTTATACCGGGGCTCGCTCTGAGCGCCGTCATTACAGGAGTCGCCCTGTGGGGCGGCGCTATCCCTGCCGTTGCAGGCGCGGGGTTCAGCGCCCTGACCCTGGCTATCCTGCTGGGTATGGTTATCGGGAATACCGTCTATCCACAAATATGGAAACAATGCGACGGCGGCGTGCTGTTTGCAAAACAACATCTGCTGCGTTTAGGGATTATCCTTTACGGCTTCCGCCTTACCTTTTCACAAATCGCCGACGTGGGTATTAGCGGTATTGTGATTGACGTATTAACGCTTTCCAGCACGTTCATGCTGGCCTGCTTCTTAGGCCAAAAAGTCTTTGGTCTGGACAGGCATACCAGCTGGCTGATTGGCGCCGGTAGCAGTATCTGCGGCGCGGCGGCGGTACTGGCGACAGAACCGGTGGTAAAAGCGGAAGCCAGTAAGGTTACTGTAGCCGTCGCGACTGTCGTTATTTTCGGCACCATCGCTATTTTCCTTTACCCGGCAATGTATCCGCTGCTGGCGCACTGGTTCAGCCCGGAAACTTACGGCATCTATATCGGCTCAACCATGCATGAAGTCGCGCAAGTGGTCGCAGCGGGTCATGCCGTTAGCCCGGATGCGGAAAATGCGGCAGTTATCGCTAAGATGCTGCGTGTCATGATGCTGGCGCCGTTCCTGATCATTCTGGCGGCGCGCGTTAAACAGCTTTCACCGGCGACCGGCGCGGAAAAAAGCAAAATTACCATTCCGTGGTTTGCTATTTTCTTCATCGTAGTGGCGATCTTCAACTCTTTCCACCTGCTGCCGAAAGCCGTGGTGGATATGCTGGTGACGCTGGACACAGTGCTGCTGGCGATGGCAATGGCGGCGTTGGGTCTGACCACTCACGTTAGCGCATTGAAAAAAGCGGGGGCGAAACCGCTGCTGATGGCGCTGGCATTATTCGCCTGGCTGATTATTGGCGGTGGCGCCATTAACGTCCTAATCCATAGCCTTATCGCATAAATTATTACGTTTCACGCCTGTTAACCCGTTATCATAGCGTTCGTAATGAACCGTTAGCGGGTTTAACAGGAGTCTTTTATGAAATACATCGGAGCGCACGTCAGCGCTGCTGGCGGTCTGGCTAACGCCCCTGCCCGCGCGGCTGAAATTGGCGCAACGGCCTTTGCGCTTTTCACAAAAAACCAGCGTCAGTGGCGTGCCGCCCCCCTTACTCCCCAGGTCATTGATGACTTTAAAATCGCCTGTGAAAAGTATCATTTCTCGGCGGCGCAAATTCTTCCCCACGATAGTTACCTGATTAATCTGGGCCATCCGGTCAGTGAAGCGCTGGAAAAATCACGCGATGCCTTTCTCGATGAAATGCAGCGCTGTGAACAACTCGGCTTAACCTTGCTTAATTTTCATCCCGGTAGCCATCTGATGCAGATTGCACAGGAGGATTGCCTGGCGCGGATCGCGGAATCTATCAATATCGCCCTCGCGCAGACCGAGGGCGTTACGGCGGTTATCGAAAATACAGCCGGTCAGGGCAGTAATCTGGGGTTTGAGTTTGAACAGTTAGCCGCCATCATCGACGGCGTGGAAGATAAGTCGCGCGTTGGCGTCTGTATCGATACCTGCCATGCCTTTGCCGCCGGATACGATCTGCGTACGCCAGAGGCGTGCGAAAAAACGTTCACCGAATTCGGGAAAATTGTCGGATTTCAGTATTTGCGCGGAATGCACCTGAACGACGCCAAAAGCGCCTTCGGTAGCCGCGTTGACCGCCATCATAGTCTGGGTGAAGGCAATATCGGCCACGATGCGTTTCGTTGGATTATGCAGGATGGGCGTTTTGACGGTATTCCGCTGATACTGGAGACCATCAATCCTGATATCTGGGCGGAAGAGATTGCGTGGTTAAAAGCCCAGCAAATTGCCGAAGCGGTGGCCTGACGCTCAATGTTCTTCAGGCAATAAAAAAGGCAGAGCTCGCTCTGCCTTTTTTAGCGTGTTTCTCTTACGCCGCTTTTGCCGCGACTTCCGTCTCCGGACGTTTCAGGACGGCATAAGCCAGCCCTGCCACCAGCGTACCGGCCACAATTGCCAGCAGGTATCCCAATACCGGTGTAATTGCGCCTGGGATAAGCAGAACAAACAGACCGCCATGCGGCGCCATCAATTTTGCGCCTACCGCCATAGAAATGGCCCCGGTCAACGCGCCGCCAACGATACAGCACGGCAGTACACGCATCGGGTCGCGTGCCGCAAACGGAATAGCGCCTTCAGTGATAAAGCACAGCCCCAGCACCAACGCCGCTTTACCGCCTTCCTGCTGCGCTTTGTCGAACTTACGGCGCGCCACCATCGTCGCCAGACCCAGCGCTAACGGCGGTACCATACCTGCGGCCATGATCGCCGCCATCGGCGCGTAAGTTTGCGTACTCAGCAGACCAACGCCAAACGCATACGCCGCTTTGTTCACCGGGCCGCCCATGTCGGTACACATCATCCCGCCGAGAATCGCGCCCAACAGCACTGCGTTTGCGGTTCCCATGGTTTGCAGCCAGTGAGTGAGCCCTTCCAGAATCCCGGCAACCGGTTTACCGATCAGGTAAATCATTGCCAGCCCCACCACCAGACTGGAAATTAACGGGATGATCAGGATTGGCTTCAGCGCTTCCATACTTTGCGGAAGTTTCAGTTTGGTACTGATAAGCTTCGCCATATACCCGGCAAGGAAGCCGGCAATGATCCCGCCGATAAAACCGGAACCGGTGCTAACCGCCAGCATACCGCCAATCAGACCTGGCGTAAGGCCTGGGCGATCCGCGATGGAGAAAGCGATATAACCCGCCAGTACCGGCACCATCAGCGCAAACGCCGAACCGCCGCCAATCTGCATCAGCGCCGCCGCCAGCGTGTCCGGCACCTTAAAGGCTTCAATACCAAAGGCGAAGGAAAGTGCAATACACAGTCCCCCGGCAACCACCATAGGCAGCATGTAAGAAACGCCCGTCAACAGATGCCGGTATGCTCCAGCGCTCTCTTTCTTCCCTTCGGTCGCCGCTTGCGATGCCTTACCCGCCGGTTGATACGGCGTTGCTTCCGCTACGGCTTTATCCAGCTCCTGCGCCGTCTTTTTCAGCGCCAGGCCGGTCGACGTGCGGTACATCGGGAGACCGGCAAACTTCGCCAGATCCACTTCGATATCCGCCGCCACAATGACTAAATCCGCTTCCGCCACCTCTTCCGGGGTGATGGCATTGCCGGCCCCCACGGAGCCGCGCGTTTCGACTTTTACCCACCAGCCGCGTTTTTTCGCTTCTGTTTCAATGGCTTCAGCCGCCATAAAAGTATGGGCGACGCCGGTCGGGCAGGCCGTTACCGCGACCACGCGTTTCGGACCGCCGCTCGCCGCAGGAGCAACCGCAGCAGGAGCGCTGTAAGGGGTCGCATGGCTTTTGGCTTCACTCAGAAACAGTTCCGGATGCGCGACGGCGCGACCAATATCCCCCAGCCAAACCTTTTTGCCGTTCAGAGCATTGTCGTTCGGCAGAGATTCGCCCAGCACGATCGCGAGCTCAGCATCATTCGGATTGTCGATAATTTCCAGATTTGCTTTATGCGCCGCCGCTCCAAGCAGGGTTTTCGCCATGTAAGCGCGAGCCTGGCCGAGATTAGCGTCAATTATCAGCAGCGTTTTCATTATGCCTCTCCTGCTGTCAGTTAAACGGTTGTAAGTCGACACGCGCCATCATTGCGGCCAACTGAGGACGATCGGTAATACCCACATTGCTCTGGCTGACCGCCAGCGCGGCAACCGCCGTCGCCAGACGCAGCGTATGTTCGCTGGACTCGCGCATCAGCAGGCCGTAAATCAATCCGCCAACCATGGAATCGCCTGCGCCGACGGTACTTACCACGTCAACCGCCGGTGGTTTAGCGATCCATTCTCCTGAGGCGTTAACCCACAGCGCGCCTTCCGCCCCCAGCGAAATCACCACATGGGCGATACCCTGTTCGCGTAACGCGTGCGCCGCATCAATCACATCTTTCATTTCCGGGAGCTTACGACCCGCCCAAATTTCCAGTTCGCGGCGATTCGGTTTCACCAGCCACGGCGCAGCTTTAAGACCGGCGACTAACGCTTCACGGCTACTATCAAAGATAATGCATGGACACTGGCTGCGCAGACGCGTCATCCAGTCGGTGAACGCTTCCGGACTCACGCCAGCCGGTAAGCTACCGCTGACGCAGACCATATCGAACTGACCCAGCCAGCTCAGGGAGTCGTTAACAAAGCGTTCCCAGTCTGCGGGGGTCACGTCAAAGCCGGAAAAGTTGAAGTCGGTCACTTCGCCATCTTTTTCCGTCAGCTTCACGTTGATGCGGGTCCGGCCCTGAACCACCTGAAAGCGGTTAGCGATGCCTAGTTCGCTGAATAATTGCTGAAAACCGTCCTGGTTATCTTTACCGAGAAAACCGCCGACGGTGACGTCGATGCCTAAGTCTTTCAGCACCTTGGCAACGTTAATGCCTTTGCCCGCCGCGTGCAGACCCGTGGTTTTCACCAGGTTCACTTCGCCGCGTTCGATTTCAGGGCAAAACCCAACCAGATCGTAAGCCGGATTAAGGGTAATGGTGGCGACACGCCTGCTCATTATGCGCCCTCCCCGAGACCGGCGGCGATCGCATCGCCAATCGCTTTCAGCGCCTGTTCAGCATCTTCACCCTGCGCGGTAAAGCGCAGACGATGGCCTTTCTTCACGCCTAATGCCACCACTTTCATCAGACTACGTCCGTTTGCCGGTTTGCCGGTTCCATCAAGGTTTGTCACGGTAATTTCACTGTTAAATTGTTTAATCGTATTCACCAGCATGGTGCCCGGACGGGCATGGAGACCATGCTCATTACGCACTACAAATTCCGCGCTCAGTACGTCATCCGTCAGCGCATCATCACTGGTCAGCAACGCCAGCAGCGTCGCGGCGTCAGCGCTCAGCAGACGATCGGCTTTATTGTTCAGCAACAGGTCGCCGAGGCGTTTTAGCACGGCAATCGGCTGCTCATCGTTCATCGCGACAGTGACTAATAAGGCTGCTTTTTCACCCTCTACGTCAAACGCCTGGGTCGCACGGCTTACCGCAACAGCGCTGCGCAAATTGCCTTCCGCGCTGTCGTTCAGCCAGATGCCTTGTCCCAGATTCATCGGACTATCGTTAATCGTTTTTGCGACGAACGCCGCATCAACCGCTCCCGCCTCTTTCAGACGCGCCGCATTTAGCGCCTGCAATGTGACCAGCGAGCTGGCGATGACATCCAGCGTCATCGTCTCGTTATCAAGTTTTAATTGTTCACTTTGCTTCTCGCCCATCACCAATGCGCGCAGCTCTTCCGCCGTTGTCGCGGATTTCAGCTGTTCAGCCACGGAGTCATCGCTTAGCACATGCGTCAGCTGACGCAGCAGGCCGAGGTGTTCGTCCGAACTGGCGGCAATACCAATCGCCACGTAGGCGACCTGGCCTTCTCCCCAGGTAACGCCCTGCGGGAATTGAAAGACCTGGACGCCGGTTTTCAGCACCTGATCGCGCGTGTCTGTTGTGCCATGGGGAATCGCAATACCATTGCCAAGAAAGGTCGAGGTTTGCTGTTCGCGCGCCAGCATACCGTCAACATAGCCGCCCGCCACATTCCCCGCCTGCGCTAACGCGGCGGCGATTTGCCGAATGGCCTCTTCTTTATTTCCGGCCTGCTCGCCCGGATGAATGTCCTGAACCGATAACTGGAACATGTGTCTCCTCTCCTGCTGAATTGAAACGATTCAGCCACTATGAGAAAAAAAGCGCCAATCTGAGTTATCAAAAAAACCAGATCGCGCTGAAACGTTTCAAGAAGTCTGGATCTTTCTGCTTCAGCACGCAAGAAAAGTTACCGGTTTTGTAGCAATTTTTTGAGGTGAAGCACATTTTTTCTCCAACAGACCCTCAATAGCTGACGCATAAAAGGCTTCAGCTTTTTTCTTTCAGCTTGCGTCAGCACGCCCTGGTAACAAACTGGAATGCTATTTTGATTTTTCGTGTCGATTTTGATTCAGACGCCTGTTTATTTTCTGACGGGCAGCGTAAACTCCGCCTCTCTTCACACCACTGATATAGAAACATGCACAACAGTCCCGCCGCCGCTGCGCCCAAATCGTTTGACCTGACGTCTACCGCCTTTTTGATCGTCGCTTTTCTCACCGGTATTGCCGGTGCGCTACAGACGCCGACGCTCAGTATTTTTCTGACGGATGAGGTTCACGCCCGCCCCGGCATGGTGGGATTCTTTTTTACCGGCAGCGCGGTTATCGGCATTATCGTCAGCCAGTTTCTGGCGGGTCGCTCAGATAAAAAAGGCGATCGCAAAAAACTGATCGTTTTCTGTTGCGTGCTGGGCATGTTGGCCTGCGTGTTGTTTGCCTGGAACCGCAACTACTTTATTTTGCTGTTCATCGGCGTCTTTCTCAGTAGCTTCGGCTCTACCGCCAACCCGCAGATGTTTGCGCTGGCCCGTGAACATGCCGATCGTACAGGTCGTGAAGCGGTGATGTTCAGCTCAATCCTCCGCGCCCAGGTCTCATTGGCCTGGGTCATTGGGCCGCCGCTGGCCTATGCGCTGGCGATGGGTTTTAGCTTTACGGTGATGTATTTGAGCGCGGCGGTAGCTTTTATCGTCTGCGGCGTCATGGTGTGGTTCTTTTTACCGTCAATGCGCAAAGATGCGCCGCTGGCAACCGGCACGCTGGAAGCACCGCGTCGTAATCGCCGCGATACGCTGTTGCTGTTTGTCATCTGTACGTTAATGTGGGGAACTAACAGCCTGTATATCATTAATATGCCGCTGTTTATCATCAATGAGCTGCATCTTCCGGAAAAACTTGCAGGCGTGATGATGGGCACCGCCGCCGGGCTGGAGATTCCCACAATGCTGATTGCAGGTTACTTCGCCAAACGGTTGGGAAAACGCCTGTTAATGTGCATCGCCGTTGTCGCCGGACTGTGCTTTTATGCGGGTATGTTGCTGGCGCACGCGCCGGCGACGTTGCTCGGCTTGCAGTTGCTGAACGCGATTTACATCGGCATTCTTGGCGGGATTGGCATGCTCTATTTTCAGGATCTCATGCCAGGCCAGGCGGGTTCAGCCACCACGCTGTATACCAATACCATTCGCGTCGGCTGGATCATTGCCGGTTCGCTGGCGGGAATCGCCGCAGAAATCTGGAATTACCATGCGGTCTTCTGGTTTGCGTTAGTCATGATTGTCGCCACCATGTTCTGCCTGGCGCGTATTAAAGATGTTTAACTTGCAAGCCTGATACTTTTACTCTTCGACACATTCAGCGCAGAGTTTATCTCTGCGCAATGTTCATGCGCGGTCATTCATTGTCTTTTTCTCAAAACGATATTCTGTAAGCGCCCTCCTACATAAAAGACCGGTTATTGAGAAAATTACGCCCATCAGCCCGCAAAGGACCAACACCAGCCGCATCTTATATTTTGGTGTGACAGCAACATCTATCACTTCAATGTTAGCATTATTTTTAACCGCCTCCGACAACAAGGATAGCTTTGTATATGTTTCCGTTTGTAACATATTTTTATGCACGCTATAACGTTTAATGTCACCATCATCGATATACCATGCTGCCATTTTATCGACGCTATTTTTCAGGGTGGAAATAATATTATTGACGCTTTCTTCCCTCCCCTGCGCCTTAAAAAGGACAAGCTGATTTTTCGCGTCAAAACTTATTTTATTTTTATATTCCGTAGGCAAGAAACGGCTAAACTGGTTAAGGATAACCGTTGTTTTACATTGAATATCATTAGTATAGCCACATAACGCATAGGTAGCAGGCGTATCCAGATTAGGTTTGATTGTCATACTCACAACCTTTGTATCATGCTGCACGCTCACAAAAACATAGCCAATGGCAACAAAAATAAAGGTAGCGATCATGATACTTAGCCATTTTCTTATAAGGAATAAGGAAACGTCGACTAAATCAATTTCACTATTTTCTCCCCGCATTTCACATCCCTTTTAAAACGCTAATAGTCAACCCGAATACTGAAATAACAAAAAGCAACACCAGCGTAAAAATAAACGCCCTGGCTGCGAACGTATATTTCTTCATAAGATAAAACCCACACATAAGAATTCGAGTATTTTAAAGGAAAATAACAACACATTCACACTGGTTATATCGATCGGTAAACACATCAATGATAGATATAAACTATCAAATTCATGATATCGATCGTTACAAATAATTAAAATCGATCAAAATTCCTCTTTTTAATAGATAAAAACTATCATATAAATAAAATTGATCGTTTTTATTTTATGTGACGGTTTGTTCGGTACACGTTCAGGCACCAACGGGGTTGAGCGGCGACATCTACCGCTTCATAAGCCACGAAATAAGGGAAGCATGTATTACGCTATTTAATGGTAAAAGGAGGTAATTTGATGCGCAGCTTTTGCAGACTATTTCGGGATATAACGTAAGCCCCTGCACATTTATCAAAAGCGGCTTAGATCATGGTAAGGTTTTCTGTTCGAGTTCCAGCAAATAAATAATGGCCTCTTCCCGGGTCGTTAAACACATGTCCCCTGTCGGTTGCAAACCAGAGCACACTTTTGGGCGTAAAGGCGAGCCAAAGATAAGACACAAGTTATCTTCCGAAAGCTGCACGCATCTGGTATTCATCGGCTTGCCATTCGGCATTCCGGGTATCGGCGACGAAATTGAAGGCGCAATACAGCAAGCGCCACAACCGCTACGACAGTCCATGCTCAGCCCCTCTATTTATAACCAAATGAAAGATAACAGAATTTGTCCAAAGAAAAATCCAGATTTAAAATGTGGACGTCATCATGATCAGGCCTGCCCTCAGACATTCCGAAGACAAGGCTGGAAACAGAAGGGACAACACAGCACACTTCCCCCCTCCGGGCGACATGCCATCGCGTATTCTCGTTGAACGCGGAGCGGAAAGCGGGCGAACAGTATCACCTTTTTTGCACCAGCAAAAGTGACAATTCCACTTGCCTGGACGGCCCGGCGCGAGTAGTTTTACGCGATATTTTAGATAATCTCTACAACAGGATCTCCTCGATGCCAAGAGCGAACGAAATCAAAAAAGGTATGGTACTGAACTACAACGGCAAATTGCTGATTGTGAAAGATATCGACATTCAGTCGCCTACCGCCCGTGGCGCCGCCACACTGTATAAAATGCGTTTTTCCGATGTCCGCACCGGTCTGAAAGTGGAAGAACGTTTCAAAGGCGACGATATCGTTGATACCGTCACCCTGAGCCGTCGCGGCGTTGACTTTTCTTATGTCGATGGCAACGAATATGTGTTCATGGATAAAGAAGACTATACGCCGTATACCTTCACCAAAGATCAGATTGAAGAAGAGTTGCTGTTTATGCCTGAAGGCGGAATGCCGGATATGCAGGTTCTGACCTGGGACGGCCAACTGCTGGCGCTAGAGCTTCCGCAGACCGTGGATCTGGAAATCGTCGAAACCGCGCCGGGTATTAAAGGAGCGTCCGCCAGCGCACGTAACAAACCCGCGACATTAAGCACCGGTCTGGTGATTCAGGTTCCCGAATACCTGAGCGCAGGTGAGAAAATCCGCATTCATATCGAAGAGCGCCGTTATATGGGGCGCGCGGATTAAGTTTCGCATTTTTCGGCTGCGCCCCAGGGCGCAGTCTGACCCTTTTCTTTAATTGACTGTTCTGCACCAAGAAAGAGAAACGTTAAAAATTTAACATTTTCTGCTCTTAAGATGGCAGAAGCACGACTTCGTCAACTCAGCCCTTCTCTTTTTCACGTTTATTCGCCAGGATTATTAAAGTTGTTATGTTGTATCAATATTCTGGAGCTGACGTGACCAAAACCAATCTTATTACTGGATTTCTCGGTAGCGGAAAAACCACCTCTATCCTTCATTTATTAGCTCATAAAGATCCGGCTGAAAAATGGGCCGTCCTGGTCAATGAATTTGGCGAAGTGGGTATTGACGGCGCGCTGCTTGCCGACAGCGGCGCACTGCTAAAAGAGATCCCCGGCGGCTGCATGTGCTGCGTCAACGGATTGCCTATGCAGGTAGGGCTCAATACGCTGCTGCGCCAGGGCAAACCTGACCGGTTGCTGATTGAACCAACCGGACTGGGGCACCCAAAACAGATTCTGGATTTATTAACTGCGCCGGTTTATGAGCCGTGGATTGATTTACGCGCTACGCTCTGCATCCTTGACCCTCGCCTGCTACTGGACCAACAGAGCGTCGCCAATGAAAATTTCCGCGATCAGCTCGCCTCAGCCGATATTATCATCGCCAATAAGACCGATCGCGCCACGGCGCAGAGCGATGCCGCCCTGCAACAGTGGTGGCGACAGTACGGCGGCGATCGTCAACTGATTCATGCCGAACATGGACAGATAGACGGTAAGCTTCTGGATTTACCACGACAAAATCTGGCGGAACTGCCGGCCAGCGCCGCGCATTCTCACACTCATGCCAGTAAAAAAGGACTCGCCGCGCTAAATCTGCCCGCCCAGCAGCGCTGGCGACGCAGCCTCAATAGCGGACAGGGTCATCAGGCCTGCGGCTGGATTTTCGATGCCGATACCGTGTTTGACACCATTGGCCTCCTTGAATGGGCGCGTCTGGCGCCGGTGGGCCGGGTGAAAGGCGTTATGCGCATACAAGAGGGGCTGGTACGCATCAATCGCCAGGGCGATGACCTGCACATCGAAACACAGAGTGTCGCGCCGCCGGATAGCCGGGTTGAACTTATCTCAAACACAGAAACCGACTGGAATACGTTACAGACGGCCTTGTTGAAGCTTCGTTTAGCGACGCACGCGTAAGGTTGCCACCGTTTAAAAACTATGGCGAAATGACGATGAAAACCCGCTATTCCTTGATAATTCTGCTTAATGCCGCCGGTCTGGCGCTGTTTTTGTCATGGTATCTTCCCGTCAATCACGGTTTCTGGTTCACCATTGATTCCGGCATATTCCACTTCTTTAACCAGAAACTGGTGGAAAGCCACGCGTTCCTCTGGTGGGTCGCTATTACCAATAATCGGGCGTTTGACGGCTGTTCGCTGCTGGCGATGGGCGGACTGATGCTCAGTTTCTGGCTAAAAGAAGACGCGTCGGGCCGGCGGCGCATTGTGATAATCGGATTGGTCATGCTGCTAACAGCGGTGGTGCTTAACCAACTCGGTCAGGCGCTGATCCCCGTCAAGCGCGCCAGCCCAACGCTCTCTTTTGAGCATATTTATCGCGTCAGCGAGTTGCTGCACATCCCGACAAAAGACGCGTCAAAAGACAGTTTCCCAGGCGATCACGGTATGATGCTGCTGATATTTTCCGCCTTTATGCTGCGTTATTTCGGCAAAACGGCGGGGATTATCGCCCTTATTATATTTGTGGTTTTCGCGTTTCCGCGCGTTATGATTGGCGCTCACTGGTTCACCGATATTGTGGTCGGGTCGCTCACGGTTATTTTGATTGGCCTCCCCTGGTGGCTGATGACCCCGCTCAGCGACCGGGCGATAGCGCTTTTTGAGAATTATCTCCCGGGCGGAAATAAACAAATTTTAAACAAATAACCCATGTAATTAACATTACCTTCAGCGATAGTTTTACATCGTTGAAGGTAATTTATGATGATACTCCCCCAGCCCATCATTTTTCGGTCATATTATTCCTCTGCAAAATGAACAGGTTGCACGATTTTTAAACGATTTGCGCTTAATTTGACCCGTGCTGATAGCTCACTTTTCGTATCATAAATTCTTATAAAAAATCACGCGAAATCGCTCGCAATGACAGCAACAATCGGGTAATCTCAAACTCGTTTTGCCTCGCCAGATAATTATTCTCATTGCGAATAAATTTGTGCGTTCCGCCACAGATTTGTGCACAAAGAATTGTCTCAAGCTGTGCAGGTAATTAGTCTCATCACGTTTGGCATTTTTATAACGATATTTATCGTTAAGGACTTCAAGGGAAAACAAACAACATGGTCAAATCTCAACCGATTTTGAGATATATTTTGCGCGGGATTCCTGCGATTGCAGTTGCGGTTCTGCTTTCTGCTTGTAGCACAACCACCAATACCGCAAAGAATATGCATTCTGAGACGCATGCTGTGGGCAATAGCGATAGCTCTTCACTGCAAGCCTCTCAGGATGAATTTGAAAATATGGTGCGTAACCTCGACGTTAAGTCGCGGATTATGGATCAGTATGCTGACTGGAAAGGCGTGCGTTACCGCCTGGGCGGCAGCACTAAGAAAGGCGTCGACTGTTCCAGCTTTGTACAGCGCACCTTCCGTGAACAGTTTGGTTTAGAGCTTCCGCGTTCAACCTATGAACAGCAGGAAATGGGCAAAGCAGTTTCACGCAATAACCTGCGTACGGGCGATCTGGTTCTGTTCCGCGCCGGTTCCACTGGTCGTCATGTCGGTATTTATATCGGCAATAACCAGTTTGTCCATGCGTCTACCAGTAGCGGCGTCATTATCTCCAGTATGAACGAACCGTACTGGAAAAAACGCTACAATGAAGCGCGTCGAGTTCTGAGTCGCAGTTAATCTTCATCAGGCAGCACCTCCCTTGGCTTACCTGATGAGACGACATAAAAAGCACTGCTTCAGCAGTGCTTTTGCTTATTATCCCTTCTGAACCCGTTTTACCGAATAGCGACGTGTCGCCTCTTATCCAGCCTACAACACACGAACATAGGCCTGATAAACATAGCGCCATCAGGCATTCAGGTCGTTTCCCCCAACGCCTACTGCGACAATACGCTTTCCTGCGCATCACAGAAAAGCATGACTATCCGGGGTAATCCAGGCTATAGTCTTATAAATCAACCAGTTTAACCGGCATCCGCCTTTTCAGGTCACACCAGGAATTATGCTTACACGCGACTCCTCTTCCGGTCGGAAAATCCTGCTTACCTGTATCATTACGGGGATAGCGGCAGCATTACTTATTGGTAGCCTGCAATTTTTCCTGTCGTGGCATAAACGGGATGTTAAATACAATACGCTCCTTTCTGATGTACAACATTACCTGGCCAGCTATTTCGCCGACCTGAAAGCCACCACCGATATTCTTCAACCGTTGACGATCAACACCTGTCAGCAGGTTGGCGCAGAACTCACCTCAAGAGCCGCTTTTAGCCTTAATGTCCGCGCCTTCTTATTGATTAAAGATAAAAAAGTGTTCTGCTCTTCCGCCACTGGCGCCATGAATATGCCGCTTCAGCAACTGGTACCGGATATAGATATCCGCAAAGACGTTGCTATGGCGATTCTGCCCGGCACGCCAATGATGCCCAACAAACCGACAATGGTGATTTGGTATCGAAACCCATTATTAAATGACAGCGGCGTATTCACATCGCTGAATATTAACCTGACGCCTTACTTACTCTATACCACGCGCCAGGACGATTTTAACGGCATCGCGCTGATTGTCGGCAATACCGCGCTGTCGACCTTTTCTTCGCGTCTGCTGACCGTCGCGGAGCTGCCGGGCGCGCCATCACGACAGGCAACTATCAACGGCCTGCCGCTTAAAATACAGCTTTATGCCGATAGCTGGACCTACAATGACTTGTGGTATGCGTTGATGCTGGGCTGCATTAGCGGCATCGTAGCAGGGTTTATCTGTTACTTTATCTATGCCCTCCGGACGCGACCGGGCAAAGAGATTTTAACGGCGATCAAACACGAGCAGTTTTATGTGGTTTATCAGCCCGTCGTCGATACTCGTACGCTGAGCGTCACCGGGATTGAAGTCTTACTGCGCTGGCGTCACCCTACGGCAGGCGAGATTCCGCCGGATGCCTTTATCCACTATGCCGAAGCGCAACAACTTATCGTACCGTTAACGCAGCATCTGTTCGAGCTGATCGCCCGCGACGCGCCCACGCTACAGAAGGTGATGCCCGTCGGTGCCAAATTTGGCATTAACATCGCGCCGGAACATCTGCACAGCGACAGTTTTAAAGAGGATATGCACCGGCTCAGGGACGCCCTGCCCGCGCACCATTTTCATATCGTGCTGGAAATCACTGAACGCGATATGCTCCAGCAGTATGAAGCGGCCAAACTGTTCGAATGGCTGCATTCCGCCGGGTTTGAAATCGCTATAGATGATTTCGGTACAGGCCATAGCGCCCTGATTTATCTGGAGCGATTTACTTTAGATTATCTGAAAATCGATCGCGGCTTTATCCAGGCGATCGGCACGGAAACCGTCACGTCTCCGGTTCTGGATACCGTGCTGACGCTCTCCAGACGCCTGAATATGCTGACGGTGGCCGAGGGCGTTGAAACGCCGGAGCAGGCCCGTTGGCTACGCGATCACGGTGTTAATTACTTGCAGGGGTACTGGATTAGCCGTCCTTTACCCCTTAAAGATTTCGTGCTGTGGATGTCGGCGCCTTCCGTGCCTGAATGGTAGCCCCCTTACGGTTTTAACGGATTCACATCAGACGCAACGTCACTTATTATTCAGCGAAACGCCTGCCGGTTTGCAGCGGGCAATACGATAAGGAAACCGCCTTCAGATGATTGCGCGCGTAATGCTTCTGCTTGTCGCACTGGTTAGCGCTGGCGCCCAGGCCCAGGAAATCAAAGAAAGCTACGCTTTCGCCGTACTCGGCGAACCTAAGTATGCTTTTAACTTTGATCACTTTGATTATGTGAATCCTGCTGCGCCGAAAGGCGGTCAGATGACGCTTTCCGCCATTGGTACGTTCGATAATTTCAATCGCTATTCGCTGCGCGGCAATCCCGGCGTACGTACCGAAGCCCTTTACGATACGCTTTTTACCACTTCGGATGATGAACCCGGAAGCTATTACCCGCTGATTGCCGACCATGCCCGCTATGCCGCCGACTATTCCTGGGTGGAAATCTCGATTAATCCCCGCGCTCGTTTTCACGATGGCACGCCCATTACCGCCCGCGATGTGGCCTTTACCTTTCATAAGTTTATGACCGAAGGCGTACCGCAGTTCCGTCTGGTCTATAAAGGTACTACCGTGAAGGCGATTGCGCCTTTAACCGTGCGAATTGAGCTGGCGAAGCCTGGTAAAGAAGACATGCTTAGTCTGTTTTCATTACCGATCATGCCCGAAAAATTTTGGAAAAATCATAAACTTAGCGATCCTCTTTCAACGCCGCCCTTAGCCAGCGGGCCATACCGGATTACTCAGTGGAAAATGGGCCAGTACATTGTCTATTCACGCGTCAAAAACTACTGGGCGGCTAATCTGCCGGTCAATCGTGGACGTTTTAACCTCGACACTATCCGCTACGATTACTACCTTGATGACAATGTCGCTTTCGAGGCGTTTAAAGCGGGCGCATTTGATCTACGGCTGGAAAACGACGCTAAAAACTGGGCAACGCGCTACATCGGTAAAAATTTCGATAATCATTACATCATTAAAGAAGAGCAGAAAAACGAGTCGGCGCAGGACACACGCTGGCTGGCCTTTAATATTCAGCGCCCGGTATTTAAAGACCGGCGGGTACGTGAAGCCGTCACCCTGGCCTTCGATTTTGAGTGGATGAATAAAGCGCTGTTCTATAATGCCTGGAGCCGAACCAACAGTTACTTCCAGAATACCGAGTACGCCGCCAGAAATTACCCTGACGCCGATGAGCTGGTATTACTCGCGCCGATGAAAAAAGATCTTCCTCCTGAAGTCTTCACCCAGATCTATCAGCCGCCGGTCTCTAACGGCGACGGCTACGATCGCGAAAATCTTCTTAAAGCTGACGCCTTGTTGACGCAGGCCGGATGGGTGATCAACGGACAGCAACGGGTCAATAGCGTCACCGGTAAGCCTCTGACGTTTGAACTTCTCCTTCCTGCCAGCAGTAATAGCCAGTGGGTTCTGCCCTTCCAGCATAATCTTCAGCGTCTGGGCATTACGATGACTATCCGTCAGGTTGATAATTCTCAACTCACCAACCGGATGCGTAGCCGCGACTATGACATGATGCCGAGGCTATGGCGGGCGATGCCCTGGCCCAGCTCCGATCTACAAATCTCATGGGCGTCGGAATACATTGACTCCAGTTATAACGCTCCCGGCGTACAAAGCCCGGTGGTGGATAAACTGATCGCGCAAATTATCGCAGCGCAGGGTGATAAAGCGAAACTGGTGCCGCTGGGACGGGCGCTGGATCGCGTGCTGACCTGGAACTATTACATGCTGCCGATGTGGTATATGGCGCAAGACAGGCTCGCCTGGTGGGATAAATTCTCCCATCCGGCGATTCGCCCGGTATATACCATCGGGTTAGATACCTGGTGGTATGATGTCAACAAAGCCGCCAAACTACCGGCAGCCAGGAGGTAGTAAGAATCAATGGGCGCCTATCTTATCCGCCGTCTGTTACTGGTGATCCCCACGCTATGGGCCATTATTACCATTAACTTTTTTATCGTGCAGATCGCTCCCGGCGGCCCTGTCGATCAGGCGATTGCCGCGATTGAATTTGGCCAGGGCGGCGCGTTGCCCGGCGCCAGCGGCGAAGGCGTTCGCGCCAGTCATGCGCAAACCGGCGTCGGCAATATCAGCGACAGCCATTATCGCGGCGGCCGGGGACTCGATCCGGAGGTGATCGCGGAGATCACCCATCGCTACGGCTTCGACAAACCGCTGCATGAGCGTTATTTCAAGATGCTACGGGACTATCTCTCTTTTGACTTCGGCGACAGTCTGTTTCGCAGCGCATCCGTACTAACGCTGATCAAAGATAGTCTTCCCGTCTCCATTACTCTGGGATTATGGAGCACGCTGATTATTTATCTGGTGTCTATCCCGCTGGGGATCCGCAAAGCCGTCCATAACGGCAGCCGCTTTGATGTATGGAGCAGCGCGTTTATCATTATCGGTTATGCGATCCCCGCCTTTCTGTTCGCTATTTTATTAATCGTCTTTTTTGCCGGCGGCAGCTACTACGATATCTTTCCGCTACGTGGCCTGGTCTCCGCCAACTTTGACACGTTACCGTGGTACCAGAAAATCACCGATTATTTGTGGCACGTTACGCTACCGGTGTTGGCGACCGTCATCGGCGGTTTTGCCGCCCTGACGATGCTGACGAAAAATTCGTTTCTCGACGAGGTGCGTAAACAGTATGTCGTTACCGCTCGCGCTAAAGGCGTGAGTGAAAAAAACATTCTCTGGAAACATGTTTTTCGTAACGCC
The DNA here is from genome assembly GCF_046548235.1 of Salmonella sp. SAL4457. NCBI lineage: Bacteria > Pseudomonadati > Pseudomonadota > Gammaproteobacteria > Enterobacterales > Enterobacteriaceae > Salmonella > Salmonella sp. SAL4457. The sequence continues at coordinate 26,405 of NZ_JBGDZO010000001.1, read as the reverse complement.
ATGCTGCTGGTGATCGCCGGGTTTCCCGCCACTTTTATCAGTATGTTTTTCACCGGCTCGTTGCTAATTGAAGTCATGTTCTCGCTCAACGGCCTGGGGCTGCTGGGTTATGAAGCAACTGTTTCGCGCGACTATCCGGTGATGTTCGGCACGCTTTATATCTTTACCCTGATTGGCTTATTACTGAATATCCTGAGCGATATCAGCTATACGCTGGTCGATCCACGCATTGATTTTGAGGGACGATAATGCCGCGATTAAGCCCGGTCAATCAGGCCCGCTGGGCGCGTTTCCGCCATAATCGCCGGGGCTACTGGTCACTATGGATTTTCCTGATCGTGTTCAGCCTGAGCTTATGCGCGGAACTGATTGCTAACGATAAGCCATTGCTGGTGCGCTATGAAGGCCAGTGGTATTTTCCGCTGGTAAAAAATTACAGCGAGCGCGATTTCGGCGGCCCGCTGGCGACAACGGCAGATTATCAGGCCCCCTGGCTACAACGGCAGCTTGAGAATCGGGGCTGGGTGTTGTGGGCCCCCGTACGCTTTGGCGCCAATACCATTAATTTTGCCACCACGCAGCCTTTCCCCTCCCCGCCTTCGGCGAAAAACTGGCTGGGCACCGATGCGAATGGCGGCGACGTTTTCGCCCGCATCCTGTACGGCACCCGCATTTCTATTTTATTCGGCCTGATGTTAACGATTTGCTCCAGCGTCATGGGTGTACTGGCGGGCGCGCTACAGGGCTATTATGGCGGCAAAGTCGATTTATGGGGGCAACGTCTCATCGAAGTCTGGTCGGGGATGCCGACCCTGTTTCTGATTATTTTACTTTCCAGCGTAGTGCAGCCTAACTTCTGGTGGCTGCTGGCCATAACCGTGCTGTTTGGCTGGATGAGTCTGGTGGGCGTGGTGCGCGCCGAGTTTTTACGGACCCGCAATTTTGACTATATCCGCGCCGCGCAGGCGCTTGGCGTCAGCGATCGTGACATTATCCTGCGCCATATGTTGCCTAATGCGATGGTCGCTACCCTGACATTTTTACCGTTCATTTTATGTAGTTCCATCACCACCCTGACGTCGCTGGATTTTCTGGGATTCGGTCTGCCGCTTGGCTCCCCTTCTCTCGGCGAACTTCTTTTACAGGGGAAAAACAACTTACAGGCTCCCTGGCTGGGGATCGCCGCCTTTCTGTCTGTCGCCATTCTGCTATCGCTGCTGATTTTTATCGGCGAAGCGGTACGCGACGCCTTTGATCCTGCTAAGGCGGTATAAGATGACATCTCCATTGCTTGCGATTGAAAATTTATCGGTAGGTTTCCGTCAGCAACAGCACGTGCGCCCTGTCGTTAACGCCATTTCGTTACAGGTGAACGCCGGGGAAACGCTGGCGCTGGTCGGCGAGTCAGGGTCAGGAAAAAGCGTGACGGCGCTTTCCATTCTGCGTCTTTTGCCTACCCCTCCCGCCGTCTACCTCTCCGGCGATATTCGCTTTCACGGCGAATCATTGCTTCATGCCAGCGAGCAGACGCTACGCGGCGTACGCGGCAATAAAATCGCCATGATTTTTCAGGAACCGATGGTTTCACTTAACCCACTGCATACGCTGGAAAAACAGCTCTATGAAGTGCTGTCGCTCCATCGGGGAATGCGTCGGGAGGCGGCAAGGGCGGAGATGATCGGTTGTCTGGATCGGGTCGGTATCCGCCAGGCGAGCCAGCGTCTGCGCGATTATCCGCATCAGCTTTCCGGCGGCGAACGCCAGCGCGTCATGATAGCCATGGCGCTGTTAACACGGCCGGAATTACTGATCGCCGATGAGCCGACCACCGCCCTCGACGTCTCCGTACAGGCGCAGATCTTATCTCTACTGCGGGAACTCCAGCGTGAGCTCAATATGGGATTGCTGTTTATCACCCATAACCTCAGCATTGTAAAAAAACTGGCGGATTCAGTGGCGGTAATGCAACACGGCAAGTGCGTAGAGAACCAACGCGCCGACACGCTGCTCTCCGCGCCGACCCATCCGTACACGCAAAAACTACTCAACAGCGAACCCACTGGCGATCCGGTTCCGCTCCCCGCCGGGCAGGCGCCGTTGCTGGAAGTGGACAAGCTGCGCGTCGCCTTCCCAATCCGCAAAGGCATTCTGAAGCGCGTCGTGGATCATAATGTGGTGGTTAACAATATCAGTTTCACCCTGCATCCAGGCGAAACGCTGGGTCTGGTCGGCGAGTCAGGATCGGGAAAAAGCACCACCGGTCTGGCGCTGTTACGGCTTATCCGCTCCGAAGGCCGCATCGTGTTTGACGGTCAATCGCTGGATACGTTAAACCGCCGCCAGCTTTTACCTGTTCGCCACCGTATCCAGGTCGTATTCCAGGACCCAAACTCATCGCTAAACCCGCGTTTAAACGTGTTGCAAATTATCGAAGAAGGCCTGCGCGTCCACCAGCCTACGCTTTCAGGCGCGCAGCGCGAACAGCAGGTGAAAGCGGTCATGATGGAAGTCGGCCTGGACCCGGAAACACGGCATCGTTACCCCGCTGAGTTTTCCGGCGGCCAGCGTCAACGTATCGCCGTCGCCAGGGCGCTGATTTTAAAACCGTCGCTTATTATTCTGGATGAACCGACCTCATCGCTGGATAAAACCGTTCAGGCGCAGATTCTTGCCCTCCTGAAATCGCTCCAGCAAAAGCACCGTCTGGCCTATATCTTCATTAGCCACGATCTGCATGTAGTACGCGCGCTGTGCCATCAGGTTATCGTGCTGCGGCAGGGGGAGGTGGTTGAACAGGGGCAATGCGAGCGCGTGTTTACCGCACCGCAACAGGCCTATACGCGTCAGCTACTCGCGTTAAGCTGACGCCTAAAAAGGATTATTGTTAGAAAAAGGTTCCGCTATCGCCACGCCGAAATTTTTCAGCCGACAGGTGGCGGCAAACTCATCCTGACGATTAACGAACAGGCACGGCTCCCCTTCGCACTCCAGCACGGAGCAAGGAACTTCAATATCGCTTAGCGCCTGGCTGAGCTTATGCATCACTGACCACGCGCTATCGCCTGCCGGACTCAACAGTTTAAGCGCCACCAGACTATTCTCGGTGCTCTGCCCGTTTTGCGGAATCGGTTCAACCTTTGACCCCGCAAAACCCGCCGACCAGCGATAGTTTTGCGGCAGACGGTGAACAATTGAGAGCTGTAATGTATTCACTTTCTTTCCCCGGAAGCACAATTACTTCACAATTTAATTACATTTATATTAACACATCATTGACAACCCGTCCTTAAACAGATTGCTAACGCCCTTCTCTCCGTCAGTGGCTCTACAGCAAGCGGGAGTTAAAATAGTTTTACCGACGCGGAGATAGCGGCGGGCTATATGTACCCGTTTCTGCGATCTAACTCAACCTTTTTAACTACAATGATGTGACTTTTTACATAAATGGATTTTACATAAAATAAACATAAAGGAGGAAAATGATGAATTGGTAATTGATATACATCAACTATGAAAGCCGTTTGGCTTTGCCATCGTGTAGCGGATAGCGTCCCCCAACGCCGCCTGCGCATTCTTCGGCGCCATTGAGGGGCAGCGCGCCCGTCACCGTTTTTTGGGACGGCTGGCGTAGAGATAAAACAGAATGGAACAGGCGGCGCAAAGCGCAATCGACCAAATCATCGGCCACGCACTGGTAAAGGTAGCCAGCGACAGCAACGCGCCGACGATAGCGCCAATACCAAAGCGGAAAGTGCCCGCCAACGAAGACGCCGTTCCGGCCATATGCGGAAACTCATCCAAAATGACCGCCATCGCATTGGACGAAACCATCGACACACAGCCGACAAACGCCGCAACGCCGACCACCAGCGCCCAGAATCCAATGCCCATCAGCGCGCTGAAAACCATCCACACCGCCATCGCAAACTGAATCCATAGCCCGGCCCGAAACATGTTTAGCGCCCCTACCCGTCTGACAAAACGGCTGTTGATAATCGTCATCACAAACAGAAATACGATGTTCAACGCGAAGTAGTAGCCGAAATCCTGCGGCGGAACATGATTAATTTCGATATAAACAAACGGCCCCGCGCTCAAAAAAGAGAACATACCGGCAAAACTAAACCCGCTCGCCAGCATATAGCTCAGTACGCGTTTGTGGCGAAACAACGCGGCAAAGTTACCTATTGTGGTACGAATATGAAAAGGCTGACGCCGCTCAACGGGCAGCGTCTCTTTAATCAAAGCAAAGATCATGACTGACGCCAGAATCGCCGCAATGGCCAGTATCCAGAAGATATAGTGCCAGCTTAACCATACCAACACCCAGCCGCCGACAATGGGCGCCATTAACGGCGCTATCGTAGTGACCAGCATGACAAATGACATCATGCGCGAAAACTCTTCCTTTGGATAAATATCCCGCATCAGCGCATTGATGACGACGCTTGCCGCCGCGGCCGCCAAACCGTGAAAGAAACGCATCACGATCAGTTGATCGATAGTCTGCGCCAACGCACAGGCGACCGCCGCAGCGGCAAATACCAGCGTCCCGCCCAGGATGACCGGCTTACGCCCGAGGCTATCCGCCATCGGTCCATAGATAAGCTGCCCCAGCGCAAACCCCAGAATATAGGTGCTGAGCGTCATCTGCGCGCTACCGGCAGGCACGCCGAATTGCGCAGAAATCACCGGCAGCGCTGGAAGATACATATCAATCGACAGCGGCATTAACATGGCCAACAGGCCAAGGATAAAGACAATGGCAAAGGAAGAGTGCTGCCGGGTGGTCACATCGAACTCCTGAATTTAACGAGATAGTTAGCCGACGCTGGCGATTTCTTCTTCAGTCAACGGGCGGTACTCGCCGGGAGCCAGATTCTCATCCAGCGTAATGGCGCCAATCCGTTCGCGGTGCAGTTCCACAACGCGATTGCCTACTGCGGCAAACATCCGCTTCACCTGATGATAACGGCCTTCGCTGATGGTCAGACGGACCTGCACAGGCGTTATCACCTCCAGCGTAGCGGGTTTAGTGAGATCTTTTTCATTATGCAACTGCACGCCTTTCGCAAATTGCGCTGCCGTATCGTCGGCCACCGGCGACTCCAGGGTCACCAGATAGGTTTTTTCACAGTGATGGCGCGGCGACGTAATGCGGTGCGACCACTGACCGTCATCTGTCATTAACACCAGACCGGTAGTATCGATATCCAGACGTCCTGCGGCATGCAGCTTATACGCCACCGGCTCATCCAGGAAATACAGCACCGTTGGATGATCGGGATCATCGGTTGAACAAACGTATCCCTGCGGCTTGTTAAGCATAAAATAGCGTGGCCCGTGTTGCTGCGCTAAGGGATTGCCGTCATACGCAACCGCATGTTCCGGGAGCAGTTTGAAGGCCGCATTTTTAATGATGTCGCCATCGACGGTAACGCGGTTACCACGAATTTCACGCCCGGCAATAGCGCGGCTGACGCCAAGCTGCTGAGCGATAAATTTATCAAGTCGCATGTGTGTGATTTAGCCTGTAATAATACGGAAATCGGGCATTCTACCCGAAAAAAGGGAATTGCTATCCGCTCAGTATAGCGGGCTAACTATATCCCTCAAGGGAAATGATTCATGGCATACTATTCCCGGAACCGTTTAACGTAGTGAGACCATGATTTTTACACTCCGCCCCTACCAGCAAGAAGCCGTAGACGCCACGCTCAGCCACTTTCGCCGCCACCGTACGCCCGCCGTGATTGTTCTGCCGACCGGCGCAGGTAAAAGCCTGGTGATCGCCGAACTGGCGCGCGTCGCCCGCGGACGGGTACTGGTGCTGGCGCATGTGAAAGAGCTGGTCGCGCAGAACCACGCCAAATATTGCGCGCTGGGGCTGGAAGCGGATATTTTCGCCGCCGGACTCAAACGTAAAGAGAGTCAGGGCAAAGTCGTGTTCGGCAGCGTACAGTCGGTGGCGCGTAATCTTGACGCCTTCCAGGAGGAGTTTTCGCTGTTGATTGTCGATGAATGCCACCGCATCGGTGACGATGAAGACAGTCAGTATCAGCAAATCCTCACTCACCTGAGTAAAGTTAATCCTCACTTACGTCTGCTTGGACTCACCGCCACGCCTTTTCGCCTCGGAAAAGGCTGGATTTATCAATTTCATTATCACGGTATGGTGCGCGGCAACGACAACGCTCTGTTTCGCGACTGTATTTATGAACTGCCGCTGCGCTATATGATTAAACACGGCTATCTGACGCCGCCTGAGCGGCTTGATATGCCAGTGGTCCAATACGATTTCAGCCGCCTGCAGGCCCAAAGCAATGGGCTGTTCAGCGAAGCCGACCTGAACCGCGAGCTGAAAAAGCAGCAGCGGATTACGCCGCACATCATCAGCCAGATTATGGAATTTGCGCAAACGCGCAAAGGCGTGATGATTTTCGCCGCCACGGTCGAACATGCGAAAGAGATTGTCGGTCTGCTTCCGGCGGACGACGCGGCGCTGATTACCGGCGATACGCCAGGGCCCGAGCGCGACGCGCTGATTGATAATTTCAAGGCGCAGCGTTTTCGCTATCTGGTTAACGTCTCGGTGCTGACCACCGGCTTTGACGCCCCACACGTTGATCTCATCGCGATTCTACGTCCCACGGAGTCAGTTAGTCTTTACCAACAAATTGTCGGGCGTGGTCTGCGCCTTGCGCCGGGAAAGACCGATTGCCTGATTCTTGATTACGCAGGCAACCCGCACGACCTGTATGCCCCGGAGGTCGGTAGCCCGAAGGGAAAAAGCGATAACGTCCCTGTCCAGGTATTTTGCCCGGCCTGCGGCTTTGCCAACACCTTCTGGGGGAAAACCACTGCCGACGGCACGCTGATTGAACACTTTGGCCGTCGCTGCCAGGGCTGGTTTGAGGATGACGACGGCCATCGCGAGCAGTGCGATTTTCGCTTTCGCTTCAAAAACTGCCCGCAGTGTAATGCCGAAAACGATATTGCCGCCCGACGCTGCCGGGAATGTGACGCCATTCTGGTCGACCCGGACGATATGTTAAAAGCGGCGCTCAGGCTCAAGGATGCGTTAGTCCTGCGCTGTAGCGGAATGACGATGCAGCATGGGCAGGATGAGAAAGGCGAATGGCTGAAAATCACTTACTATGACGAGGACGGCGCGGATGTCAGTGAGCGCTTCCGCTTGCACACGCCCGCCCAGCGTACCGCTTTCGAACAGCTATTTATTCGCCCGCATACCCGCACGCCCGGCGTTCCTTTACGCTGGATCACGGCGGCGGATATTGTCGCGCAGCAGGCGCTGTTGCGGCATCCCGATTTTGTGGTCGCGCGGATGAAAGGCCAGTACTGGCAGGTGCGTGAAAAAGTGTTCGACTATGAAGGCCGCTTCCGCCGGGCGCACGAATTACGTGGTTAATCGTACTTTTCATTGATGTAACGGCGATTTGAGTATAGAATCCCGCCCGCCTTTGCATACGCAAAGCAGATCACTTACCTGTTGCTGGGTCGCCTGTAGCAGGAATTATTAAAGAGAGATTTAAATGTTTACTATCAACGCAGAAGTACGTAAAGAGCAGGGTAAGGGTGCGAGCCGCCGCCTGCGCGCCGCTAACAAGTTCCCGGCAATCATCTACGGCGGTTCTGAAGCCCCGGTTGCTATCGAACTGGACCACGACCAGGTGATGAACATGCAAGCTAAAGCTGAATTCTACAGCGAAGTTCTGACCCTCGTGGTTGACGGTAAAGAAGTAAAAGTTAAAGCTCAGGCTGTACAGCGTCACGCTTACAAACCGAAGCTGACTCACATCGACTTCGTTCGCGCGTAATCGCCTGGAAGTTGAAGAAAAACCCCGCCCCGGCGGGGTTTTTTTATGCGTTTAATTGAATTTGACGACATGCAGAGCAACGAGAACCCACTTTGCTTTTCTGCTTTCTTACACCTCGCCACATTCAATTAGCGCCTCCCCTAATCGAGGATCTGTAGTTTCCGACGCGGTATTCATACCTTTAAGCCGATTGAATAATGCCCGTTGACGAACGCTGGCACTTTCCGGTTTCCATGGCAGAATTCGTATTGGTATCGTTTGCCCGTCATTCAACGCATCAAATACCTTTTCATTGGTCAGTAAGTCGCCGCAGCTCCATGTCTTGCTATCAAACTGAAAATCAAATAAGACATGGAGTTCCAGTTCATCTACACGCACTTGACGCTTTGCATTATCGATGCGTATTTCCACCTTCTCTTTATGCGTCAAAGTTGCATCAAGATTGAGTCCATACCGTTTCAACTGCCCCTTGTCGTAATAGTAACGTATGCTGGACCAGGTTGATTTAAAAGCAAATCCAGTAATGAATAAACCACTTAACAAGAACAGCGGGCATATGAACAAGCTCAGTAACCAGTTGGTGCCATAAGTATAAAACAGTACCAACGAGAGAACGGTGAACACCATGCCGAGCATCAACATCATCAAAAATGCGACAATGTGCGCATACAAAACCTGCCGAAATAAACTGAAATTAACAGGCGGCCTCTGACGTATTCCTTTACTCACTACGGCGTCCTTTTATGTCGTATGCCTTTATTTCCCGCCCGACGTGCGTCGCTGCAACTGATCGCGCAAATTCGGCGGCGTCCCTTTGATAGTCAGGGTATCGGTCGCCGGGTCCCAGAAAATCCGCTCGCCCAGTAGCATCGCATCAAAGTTAATCGTTAACCCGCCGCCGCTGCCGGCATATTTGGTTAACTGGCGTAGCGTACTGCGATCTGCCGGGAAGCTCTCTTCCAGCTCATAGCCTTTTTCGGCGGTAAATTCGCTGAAGCTGACTTCACTGACGCCGGAAAGCTCTTTAGACAGCGATTCCAGCTCAATCTCTTCCCCGGCTTGTAACTGCTCGTTGCAGTAGCTGTACACCTGCTGACGCACGTTCTGACGTTCTGCTTTATCCAACTGCGCTTCTGCGGTGAAATCATCCACTGCCTGCAACAGGCCGCGATTCTGCGCTTTGGCGTTCAACCCTTCGCTGGCGCCGAGGAAATCCATAAAGAAGTCAGCGACCTTGCGCCCTACCCGACCTTTCAGGAACGTCAGGTAGCGGGTCGATTGCGGATTAGTTTCCCACTCGGTAAGATCGATACGCGCCACGATATCCGCATGGTTGATATCAAGATAATGCGTCGGGTTAATGTCCAGATTTTCATTGACCCGCATACTGCTCAGGTTGTTCAGTACCGTAACCAGCAGATACTCCACCGCCAGGTAACGATAATGGCAGAACAATACAATGCCGCCGTCCGCAAAGGGATATTTCGCCAGTTCGTCACGCAGGCGTCCGGTCGCCGCCCGGCTAAAGGCAAGAAAATCTTCTTCCCCCTGACGTTGCAACCGCAGCGCTTGCGCCAGTTCACTCTCTTCATTAAACAGGCCATACGCCTTATTCTTGGCGCTATAGACCCGATGCAGTTCAGCCACCATCTCGACAACGGTGGTTGTCGGCTCCAGCAATGAATCGCGCAAGACCAGCTCAAGATTTTGCTCATCGCGCTTGATAAGCTGGTGCAGGGCAATCTGGTTGATATCCAGACTCATGATAAACTCTCCTTTAAGACCGGGCGGTATTCAACCACCGCCTGCCGGAAGACGCAAGCAATCGCCCTGTCATTTCAGGCGTTATCCGTAACGCGAATGATTTAGGGGATAAAAATGCAGAAAAAAAACTGTTGCTACGGTAATATGTTGCCCTTTCATGAACAAACAGATTTTGATTTATGCCACAACTCTCCCGCTATAGTGATGAACATGTTGAACAACTGCTGAGCGAACTGCTCAGTGTACTGGAAAAACATAAGGCGCCGACCGATCTTTCCCTGATGGTACTGGGAAATATGGTCACCAACCTTATCAACACCAGCGTGGCGCCGGCTCAACGCCAGGCGATTGCGAACTCTTTTGCCCGCGCCTTGCAGTCTTCGATTAGCGAAGACAACGCGCACTAAAAAGCCGACTCCGGAGAAACAAGCGACAGGTATGGTAACTCATCGTCAGCGCTACCGTGAAAAAGTCTCCCAGATGGTTAGCTGGGGGCACTGGTTCGCTCTGTTCAATATACTGTTGGCTACGTTGCTCGGCAGCCGTTACCTGTTTGTCGCCGACTGGCCGACAACGCTTGCGGGTCGCATATACTCCTACCTGAGCATTGTCGGGCACTTTAGCTTTCTGGTGTTCGCCACCTATTTGCTTATTCTTTTTCCGCTCACGTTTATCGTGATGTCCCAGCGGCTGATGCGGTTTTTATCAGCCATTCTGGCGACCGCGGGTATGACGTTGTTGCTTATCGACAGCGAAGTCTTTACCCGTTTTCACCTGCATCTTAACCCCATTGTCTGGGAACTGGTCATCAACCCTGACCAGAACGAAATGGCGCGCGACTGGCAGCTTATGTTTATTAGCGTGCCAGTTATCTTATTGATTGAGATGCTATTTGCGACATGGAGTTGGCAAAAGCTGCGCAGTCTCACGCGCCGCCGCCATTTCGCAAGGCCGCTTGCGGCATTCTTTTTCGTCTCCTTTATCGCATCGCATCTTATCTACATCTGGGCAGACGCTAATTTTTACCGGCCGATTACCATGCAGCGGGCAAACCTGCCGCTCTCTTATCCGATGACGGCGCGACGTTTTCTTGAAAAACACGGTCTGCTGGATGCGCAGGAATATCAGCGCCGTCTGGTAGAGCAAGGCAATCCGGAAGCGGTCTCCGTTCAGTACCCGCTCAGCAATTTGCACTATCGCGATATGGGCACCGGTCAGAATGTGCTGCTCATTACCGTAGACGGCCTGAACTATTCTCGCTTTGAGAAGCAGATGCCGGAGCTGGCTACATTTGCCGAGCAAAACATCGACTTCACCCGTCATATGAGTTCAGGGAATACCACTGATAACGGTATTTTCGGCCTGTTCTATGGCATATCGCCAGGCTATATGGATGGCGTGTTATCCACCAGAACGCCTGCGGCGCTCATTACCGCGTTGAATCAGCAAGGCTACCAACTGGGACTGTTTTCTTCGGATGGCTTCGCCAGCCCGCTTTATCGTCAGGCATTACTGTCCGATTTCTCGATGCCGGCAGCGCAAACGCAGTCTGATGCGCAAACGGCCAGCCAGTGGATAGACTGGCTTGGGCGCTACGCACAGGAAGATAACCGCTGGTTCTCATGGATATCGTTTAACGGTACTAACATTGATGACAGTAACCAGAAAAATTTTGTTAAGCGTTACGCCAGTGCCGCCAGCGACGTGGATGCGCAAATCAATCGGGTTCTGAACGCGCTGCGAGAGGCCGGTAAATTCGACAATACTGTCGTGATCATTACCGCAGGACGCGGCATACCGTTGACGCCGGAAGAAAATCGCTTCGACTGGTCGCAAGGTCATCTGCAAGTACCGCTGGTGATCCACTGGCCGGGGACGCCTGCGCAGCGTATTAATGTGCTTACCGATCATACCGATGTGATGACCACGTTGATGCAACGCCTGTTACATGTCAGCACGCCAGCGAACGAATATTCACAGGGCCAGGACATCTTTACCGTTCCACGTCGTCATAACTGGGTAACGGCGGCAGACGGCAGTACGCTGGCAATCACGACGCCGCAAATGACCCTGGTGCTCAATAATAACGGTCATTATCAGACCTATGACTTACACGGCGAGAAGATCAAAGATCAGAAGCCGCAGCTCAGTCTGCTGCTGCAAGTGCTAACAGAAGAGAAACGTTTTATCGCTAACTGATTAATTATAAATCAGTTAGCACCGTTTCCCCTTGCATTCGCGTTGGAAAGAGGTAGTATTAGCACCCACAAGTCGGCACGTAGCGCAGCCTGGTAGCGCACCGTCATGGGGTGTCGGGGGTCGGAGGTTCAAATCCTCTCGTGCCGACCAAAATTCCTCGAAGAACCAGCCTGTTACGGCTGGTTTTTTTATGCCTGTTTTCTGAACGGGGAAGCAACGGGGAATAATCGGGGAAAAACCCCGACACAAAACATCGACTTTACCGTAAAGTTTCAACTATTCACATCACCGGGCAGTCATCAAACTCCGCGTTCCTGGCATCATTAATGATGTACGTGATAACTCCAAATATTGCGTGTGAAGAATTGTAGCCATCACCATCTTCTGGCAGCGCTTCCTTTCTCCCGTTCTCCAGATTTATCAGGTGGGGCTGAGGGTGAGTTCGGTATCGCTTGATCCTGAATTCCCCATCTATCGCGCATATCAGCAGCGAGCCATCACAGGCTGAAAGCGACGCGTCCACAACAAGTAGCGCCCCCTGGATTATCCCTTCCCTGAAATGTGAACGCGATGCCCGCATGAAATAAGTCGCTGCGGGCTGGCTGATTAGCTGCTGATCGAGGGAGATCCTTGTTTCAACGTAATCACTGGCAGGTGAAGGGAAGCCCATGGCTATAGTCCTCCGTTTGGATTGAACAGCTGAAAGGTACGTCTCCCCTTCCTGCGTTGATACATCGCGGAATGTTGTCACATACCACTCGATCCATTCGTTAGCCTGCTTCATCGTCCAGTTCCAGTTAACCTTGCTCAGTTGCTGGACAAACCGCTGTGTGGTGACGGTCTTCCGGCCATTAGGTTCCTGCTGTATCGAAGCATACCAGGCTATTTCAATATTGATGGTTTGCCCGGAGCAAAAGATATCATTCTGGGAGAATTGACTAAGAGGGTTCACCGGATCTTCCCCGATGCTGATGTTCGGGTTAAACCGATGATGACACTACCGGCGATCAATACTGACGCCAGCAAGCATGAGAAGGAACAGATAAGCCGTACTGTTCAGGAAATGTTTGAAGAGGCTGAATTCTGGTTAGTGAGCGAGTAAAGTTTTTCAATATCCGCCATAGTTACGTTTTGATCGCGCTGTGGCGGATTTTCATTTTCGTAAACGTTCCCTTTTCCCATTCTCAAAATTTACAGGGTGCGATTGCGAATGTGTCCGGTACCGCTTAATCCTGAACTCCTCTCCATCTATGCAAACCAGCAATGAGTCGTCGCGTGGCGAAACGGACGTATCAATAACCAGCAAGATGCGCTGGTCAGTGACCTTCTTTGATGTAGTTGATGTAGTTGATGTAACAGGTCAATTTTAGGTGACGACTTTTATAAAAAAGTCTATCATCCATTATCTTAATTTCGTCTTGTGTGGCACCTTGGAATTATAGGTAAAAAATGATCTACAAGAAATTCAGACTCGATATAAATGGGCTAAGAGCTTTTGCATTGATAAGTGTTGTGCTGTATCACTTCGGTGTACCTTATGTGTCAGGTGGCTTTATAGGTGTAGATGTTTTCTTTGTAATTTCTGGTTTTCTTATGACTGGAATTGTCCTTGAACGCGTAGACCACAAAGGAGTACTTGATTTTTATATTGCAAGATTCCTAAGAATTGTACCAGCTCTGGTATTTGCAATTCTCTTGTTGATGATTTTCGGTTTATTTACACTAAGTACAAATGAATACGAAGCACTTAGCAAGAACGCAATATCGTCTTTACTTTTTTATTCAAATAATTATTACGCAATTCACTCTAGTTATTTCGACTCATCATCAGAGTTCAACTTTTTGCTTCACACCTGGTCACTATCAGTTGAGTGGCAATTTTATATTTTATATCCTTTATTAGTCATTATAGTTAAAAAATTACGGTTTCCTGTTGGACTCTCATTATCTGTAATTTTAGCCATGTCACTTGCAATTACACTTATGCGAGTGACTGGAACCAAAGAAGATATTTTCTATCTTATCCCTACCAGGGCATGGGAAATGCTGGCTGGCGGCCTTGTATACATAGCATCTGTACGTTACAAAATGCCAGAATGGATAAAGCATTGTGAGGTTTATGGGATAGTCCTCATTGTTGTTGCTGTTGTTATACTGCACAGTAATGGTTACTGGCCAAGCTATTCAGCACTCGCTCCCGTGCTGGGTGCTTCGATGGTTATTCTGGCTAACAAACAGAACTCTTTATTCACATCAAACAGAATTGCACAGTGGGTGGGTAAGATTTCTTACTCAGTTTATTTATGGCACTGGCCTGTAATTGTAGCGATGAAACATTATGATATTGAGTTCAGCGCTATAAATATTTTCTTTGGTGTAATTGTGTCTTTTGCGCTTGGGGATATTTCATACAGAACAATTGAAAACACGCTCAGGAAACGAGTTAAGCTACAATTTAATATTGTATTATTTTCCTCTACTCTGGCTCTATGCTTGTTTGTCATGTTCACAAAAGGTGTTAGTTTTAGATTTTCAGACACCCTAAAGCAAGTCGTTGAGTATCGTATGGACAACTCTCCCTGGAGGCCTGATATTTGCTTCCTCAATCCAGATCAAGATTATTCAGCATTCTCAAAATGTCAGGATAAAATGACTGAAAAGTCTTTTGTTGTATGGGGTGACTCGCATGCCGCACATCTTATGCCAGGGCTGAAATCGGTATTTGGAAATTCACTTAACATTACGCAGAGAACTGCAAGCTTGTGCCCACCAATCATTGGGCTTCAAAAAGATGACAGGCCGTATTGCAAAGACATCAATGATATGGTAGCCAAGGAAATTTCAGACAACAAGCCTACTACGGTATTAATGTCCGCGTTGTGGCCTGTCTATCCTATGCGTGATTATCTGCCTGAGACTATTAAATTCCTGAAGGATAACAAAGTAAAAAACATCATCATTGTTGGCCCGTTCCCGGTTTGGAAGAAAACGATGATTGATACTATTGAGGATATGGGGATTAATTCCGGAAGGACCGTTCCATGGAGCATGACGGATGAAACCCGTAATCTGAGAGATAATGACAAATATCTTAGAGAGCTGGCGAAAGAGCATTCCCTTACTTATATTTCACCACTTGAGACTATGTGTACAGAAAGTTATTGCAAAGCAATAATAGGGAATAGAATTGCTTACCCTATACAATATGACAATGCGCACCTAACACCAGAAGGCTCAGGGTGGTTTATTGAGGAAGTGAAAAAGCAGATTTCAAAATAAACAGAGGGGCTTGCCCCTCTTTTTATTTTATAAAACTACAACAATAATGCAAATTATTTTATGTGTATAGCTTTTCTGATGGGGCATGCTATATTTTGTGCAACCGATGTATCAACCGCTTTCAGCGCATCGAGATAATCCAGCCACAGATTGTACTGCGCCAGTTCGTCGCCCGTCAGGCGCCCGAGCGCCGCTTTGCCCGGCCACCGCCTGCTGTTCATGTGCTCGTTGGCCTGATCGATTCCCTTCTTCTTTTCCTGATTTGCGGCAGAAATTAAATCATCTTGCGTTGGAGGTGGAATACAAACCCAGGCAATACGTCCATTTGATGAACCGAGATACATTCCCTTTGGTGGAGTTTTCATATAATACTTATCAACTTCTTCATCGGTCAGAGCATAAAAATCATTCGACCACAACCCACTGGCCTTATAAGCTGGAATGTTCTCCTCTGAAAAATATGTGTTTGATGTCGAGGAAAAACATATTATGCTCATGTCAATACCCCATGTAAATTACAGATATGGAATTATCGCCACCGGATGGATTAAATATACGAATAGCACCGTTGTTCTCAATCAAATATGTTGGGGATATCGTAATATCACCTTGTGCATCCTGAGGGGTAAGCGTGGCAGCCTTGAATACATAAGGAAATGTTGTTGGTAATGGAAAAACATACCCTGAAGGGCTATTCCCGGGAACAAAGCAATTTAAAGCCTGAAAGATTGCGCCACCGGGCAGAGAGGTATAGATCCCGGCAGGGTTGTCCCTGAGAACAAATGAAGAAATGTCCGGGTTCTGATTCGCGCCGTTGCCCACGTCCCGTTGTGCGGCCGATTTCAATTGAACGTTTCGAGCACATGATTTTTATCTATTTATTCAGATATTCCGGCCAGTTAATATCAGGTGCAACATCTAGCGCCAGTCGGCGCAGCTTTGTTCGGTATTCACGTAGCGCAGTGAGTTCGGACAATTCAGCAGCCGTTATATCGCCATCGTCCTGAGCTTCTACAAGCTGATTGATTTTTGCTGTGACCGACGTCATACGCCTGTCGCGCTCTGCCGTAGCTAAAGCAACATAATCAATCTGAACAGGGGCAATAACGCCGTTGCTGTAGGTAAAATTCCCAGGCTGAAAACCATCGGGAATATCAGTATCAGCGAATTCCACAACAGAGCAATTCAGCGGAAATAGCTTAGTCGCATCTTTATCCGCAGCAATAATCAGCCCTGTTTTGTCATACTGGATTTTCAGCGTATCGGGCTGGAATAACTTCTGTAACACATACCAGTCAACACCTGATTCATCCTGGATAAACTGAATACTGCAATTCTCTGATAATTTCTGCTGAACAAGGGTTAATTCCGTTGTTTTAGTGAAATTTTTAAAATGCCTCATTTTTATGCTCCCACCGTATACCACTGGCCATTCACTTTAAGCTGTAACAGGCGTCGTTGGATCCTGTCTGGTGTATCGTTCGAGTCTCCATTCTCAACACCTGTAATGACGTAACCTAACTGGTCTGCAAATCCGGGCGAACGATATAAGTTTCCATGCTCAACGGCACCGAATCGAATTGACTGAACATACCCACTCAGCATGTCAGTTGTAGCAAGGAATACACCAGACCCATCATCATGAAGCATAAATGGCTTTGTTTTGTCGTTCTGGTACACACCAACCATGGTGATGTACTGACGCGCTGGCTTAGAAGCCACAAACGCGCTCAGCCAGCCCGGTCCGCTACCACCGCCCCATATATCACCGTATACATCGCCATTTTTGTTGAATATCGCACTTCCAGCCTGCAAGTTTTCAGCAGCTGCGATAACACCGAGTCGGGTGCTGATATATGCCCGGATAGCCAGGTCTTCTGAGTTCTGAAATCCGATACCATTCCATGACTTAATGTTCAGATTGTTACCATTAAAACCTGCACCATCAACGTCACCTTTAGCCATCCCACCAGTGCCATCCCCAACCGTAACCAGGGTATCGCCACGCATATTTGGTGCAGAAATACCCCCCGTAAAGGCGCCCCCCTCCAGCATCGCCACTTGACGCCATGAGGTAATACCCGTTCCTGTTCCGTGACCAAACAATACGTTATTGCCACTGACTGCAAGAACATCCACAACAGTGGTCGGACTTACCACCTCGCTAAGGGTAATAATTTGCCAGAAACTTACCTGGTCTGGCGCGTCGGGGGCCTGATGCGCACGCATAAACTGACAGCCTGTAGCCGCACGCGCGCCGATTGATGTTCGGTCAATTGCGTCACTGACAAACGTTCCCGCGAGGAATCGCCCGTCACCTTTAAAAAGAACGTCTACTAAACCAACGTATTCGATAAGACCGTCAACACTTTTTCCTGACAGCGCCGTCAGGGTTTCGTCCAGCGGCTGCTTGCCCGCCAGTTTATTCAGTACCGTGGTGGCAAAGTTCGGATCATTTCCCAACGCGTCAGCCAGTTCCTGCAGGGTGTCCAGTGGCTCCAGTACGGAACCAACCAGCGCGGCAATCAGTTTGCGGAAAAACTCCGCGTTTGTTGTCTGAAGCCCTTTAGCATCGCCTGGCGGCGTCGGTGTGGTCGGCGTTCCAGTGAATGCCGGGCTGTCCAGCGGCGCTTTGGTCCGTACCTCACCCATAACGGTTTTTACCGCCTTTGGTGTGGCCGCCAGCGCTTCGCTGTCACTGTCCGTGGCACTGCTTAATTTAACGATACCTTTTTTCGTCAGGCTTGCATCTTCCAGGGAAATCACGTCTGCGATATCCTCGGCCCGTTTCGCGGCCTCTTCGGCTCTGGTTGCCGATTCTCCGGCTGCAGCTCTGCTTTGCGCTGCCAGTGATGCGCTGGTATCAGATGCGGCGGCGTGGGTGGATGCCTACGATGCTGATGACGAGGCGGCTGCCGCCGTTCTGGCTGTGTCAGCCGACGCCGCGCTGGCTGATGCCTCCCCGGCTTTTGTGGTCGCCGTACCTGCGCTGCTCTCCGCAGATGCTGCGGATGAAGCTGCCGACCAAAATTCCCCTTGAAAACCAGCCTGTCAGGGCTGGTTTTTTTATGCCTACAATTAAAAAGTTAGCTGATGCCAGAGACGTTATTTTGCATGAACTGATTTTGCATGAACTGATTGGACATCTTTCCTGTGCAGTGGTCACAGTAAAGTCAATGCAGGCAACTAACGTAAACCATGTTTGTACTAAAACAGAAAAAGCGCATCTACACCCTATACTGGAAAAAATGTTTGCAGTGGCAGGTAAATGAGTAAGCAATCTGTCGCAGCAATAATAAAACGTTCTGGTAAGGTAAACGGCCTACCACGCCTTTGTCGCTAACAATTAGCCTCCCTGTCGCCATAGGGTCGATAACGATCGGCTATTCACAACACGTTTTGTAGACAACATACGGTGATTAATTACTCCTTCAGCCAGCAACTCGCGAATTGTTATTCAACTTCAGAAATTATAACTAATTGAAGCACCTACAAAATTATGCCCTGAATTTTTATCCGTAAGTGATCCATTCGAGAAATGCCGGATATAAGCTTCTGTAGAAAAAGCCCCAAAGTTCCAGCCAAGAAACGCTTTTTCTCCAAAGGTAAATGCAGAATTGACACGCATATCATCTCGCGACTTAGATTTTATATAAGCCCCCAGACCAATACCGGTATAGATACCAGCGAAATGAACCAGCGCCACATCCTTCGAGATACCCAATACGCCCTGGTTATATTTATTGCAGGGAACGCTGCCAGAATGTTTACTGCAATCATCGCTACCCTTAGCCTTAAATCCTCCTAACTCCAGATTATTTCTTGCCTGTAAAAAGAAAAAATCGCTGGGTTCACTGTATGTCAGAAAAGCCGTATATAAGTGCTCAACCCCTCCTCTTCTTATACTTTCTCCCGCAGCAAAAGAGATCTGATGCTTGTTGCCCTTGCCAAAAAAAACATTATCATTAGCAGAACATGCGAATGCACAAGGTAATAATAGATATATAAATATTCTCTTCATATACACTCCACCACCATTTCAATGTCAATAGTTATTTTTAACCGGCTAACATATTTAAAATTTTCTACGCCACGCTTACGCTCACAGAAACGGCTGATATAGCATCCACACTACGTTCTCCCCTTGAGTCGCCCCAACGGGTGCTCAAAACGCCGCGAGTGTTGTTCAGGCACATCCAGGATAAGTTATAAGTGAATGACACTCATTTCTGACCACATTTTCATTTATGATAAGAATATCGTCAGAATCTCTTTATCGCATAAAAATACCTCTGCTATTGACTTAATATTTAATTTAACAGATGTCGCGGTTTATTCGTTCTGCTCAGATGTATATCATTGACATTAATAAAACCATAAATAAATTCAGTTAAAATAATTTGTTAATAATGACAAGCTTTAGACGCTATGACTTTTAATAAGGAATTTCCTGCCAGTAAAGATAGTCTGGACTTACGGGTGCAAGGGCGCAGCAACATATGCCACACTTCTGTTATGTCACATTGTCCGAAAAAAGCGTCCAGACCAGTATTCAACTTCAGGGAGTATTCTGTTTTCTCTCACAACGGGTTGTTTTATCCTTTCTATCGTTCAGCTAATTACTCGCCTGTCACAGGTTTTACTACTTACCCATGCACTAATTAGGGTAAAATTTACGCGCTTGACAATGTGGCAAATCTGGACGATTTCCGCGCTGAAAACAATAATCATTCTAATAAAACTCAGGAGATACAGCATGCCTGAAGTAACACCTTTTCAGGTGCTTATTGTGGACGACCATCCACTTATGCGGCGAGGTATTCGTCAATTACTGGAACTGGACCCGGCTTTTCATGTCGTTGCCGAAGCGGGTGACGGGGCGAGTGCGATCGATCTGGCGAATCGCATTGAGCCCGATCTGATCCTGCTGGATCTGAATATGAAAGGTCTGAGCGGGTTAGATACCCTGAACGCGCTACGCCGGGATGGTGTGACGGCGCAAATTATTATTCTTACCGTCTCGGATTCCGCCAGCGACATCTACGCGCTGATCGACGCCGGCGCCGACGGTTATCTGCTCAAAGATAGCGATCCGGAAGTGCTGCTGGAGGCCATTCGCAAAGGCGCTAACGGCGGTAAAGTCTTTAGCGATCGGGTCAATGAATATCTGCGTGAGCGCGAACGGTTTGGCGCGCAGGAAGATCCCTTTAGTATCCTGACCGAACGAGAGTTAGATGTCTTGCATGAGCTGGCGCAGGGACTTTCTAACAAACAGATTGCGTCAGTACTGAATATTTCTGAGCAGACGGTTAAGGTGCACATTCGTAATCTACTTCGCAAGCTAAACGTGCGCTCACGCGTCGCGGCGACCATTCTATTTTTACAAACACGCGGAATGCAGTAACAAGCCAGGCCCGGTGGCGCCGCGCCACCGGGCCGTCAGGGTCTTATTTCTCCTGCGCCAGCCGGATACTGCGCTCTATCACCGCCCGCCGGGCGTCACCCGCCGGCAGCAGCTTCAGCATCATCTCCCAGGCCGCCACCGCCTCGCCAAAGCGCTGCTGCTCAAAGGCGCTGAACGCATACAGGCTTAACACCCGGATATCCGTGTGGTCGCGGCTCACCAGCTGACGCAGCAGCTCCCCGCCGCGGCGGTTATCCTCCGGGTCGGACGAGCGCGTCAGCGCCTCCGCGTAGCCCAGCGCCGCATCGCGGTTTTCCGGGTCCAGCCGGTACGCGTTCGCATAGGCCCCGGTGGCGGTACCGGCATTACCCAGTACCATACCGGTGCGCCCCAGCATGAGCCAGCCCTCAACATTGCCGGCATCATTCTGCAGGCGGGTACGCAGCCCCAGCGCCAGCCGCGCCATCTCCTCCTCATTCAGCGGCTGCGCCGCCGGGTCCAGCGCCCGCGCCAGCAGTCCCGGCGTCTGCGCCGTTGCCTGCTGCCAGGCCCTCACCTGCGGATAGCTGCCGGTCTGTGAGTAACTGATGGCGGCCACGACCAGCGCCATAACCACGCCCGGAAGATACACCCCCACCCCTGCGCGTGGTCCCGCCGCCGGAATGGCGTCAGCCAGGACGTCCTGTCTGATACGCACCCGCCGGCGCGTGCGGGCGACGATTATCCACCCGCCCGCCACGATGGTGGCCAGCGGCAGCACCCACAGCAGCACCGTCAGCGGGGTCAGCGGCGGGTCGTAGGTGACAAAGTTGCCGTAGCGCGCCACCATGTAATCGATGATTTCCTGGCGGCTTTTCCCCTCCTGCATCAGGTCATACACCCTGCGGCGCATGTCGGTGGCTATCATCGCGTTCGAGTCCGCAATGCTGTTGTTCTGGCATTTCGGGCAGCGCAGCTGCTCCGTGAGCTGGCGGAACTGCTGCTCCTGCGCTTCATCTTTAAACGGCATCACGTCGGTGGTTGCCCGCGCTGACCCGGAGATAACCAGCACCAGCATCAGCATCACCATGCCCGGTAACAGTCTCATTGCGCCGCCTCCCGGCTGTATCTGTCCCACAGCGGTTTCAGTTCACTTTCCCATACCCGGGCATTCAAATCGCCCGCATGGCGGTAGCGGATAATCCCCCTGCCGTCGATGAGGAAGGTTTCCGGCGCGCCGTACACGCCCAGGTCCAGCCCCAGCATCCCGTCGCTGTCCGATAAACTCAGCGCATACGGGTTGCCCAGTTCCTTTAACCAGGCCACCGCCTTCGCCCGGTCGTCCTTATAGTTCAGCCCGACCACCCGGATACCCTGCGCAGAAAGCTGGTTCAGGTACTGATGCTCGGCGCGGCAGGTCGGGCACCAGGTGGCCCAGACGTTAAGCAGCACCGGTTTCCCCTGCGTCAGCACCTCCGCCTGGTAGTACTGACCCGGCGTCTCCAGCGATTCCAGGCGGAACGCCGGCACCGGCTTCCCGGTCAGTGCCGATTCGAGATTCGTCGGGTCATCCCCCTGCGCGTTGCGCGCCAGCTGCCACAGCAGCGCCGCGGCAATCAGCAGAAAAATCAGCAGCGGTAATAACAGTACGTTGCGTTTCATCCGGCCTCCGGCAATGGTTTACGGCGGCGGTAGCGCGGGTCCGCCAGGCACAGCAGCCCGCCCAGCGCCATCAGCAGTCCCCCGGCCCATATCCAGCGGACAAACGGTTTGTAGTACAGGCGCACGGCCCACGCGCCGTTGTCCAGCTCCTCCCCGAGCGCGGCGTACAGGTCGCGGGTCAGCCCGCCGTCAATCGCCGCCTCGGTCATCACCATCCGGCTGGTGTTGTAGAGCCGTTTCTCCGCGTGCAGCACCGCCTCCGGCTCGCCGTGGCGCGTCACCCCGATGAGGGCCACCCCGCCGCGGTAGTTGGGCCCGGTGATGTCCCGCACCTCCCGGAAGGTGAAGCGGTAGTCGTGAATGGTCACGCTGTCGCCCGCCCGCATCCGCACGTCACGCTCCACGCTGTAATTCTGGCTGAAGGCGATGCCGGTAATCGTCACCGCCAGCCCGAGGTGCGCCGCCACCATTCCCCAGTAGCTGAGAGAGGTTTTCGTGCCGCGGGACACGCGCTGTACGGCTTCGGCCACCGCCAGCACCGCAATCCAGCAGGCCATCGCCATCCCCACCGCCGTCATGGCGATGATTTTATCTTCCAGCAGCCATGGCAAAAGTACCGACAGCACCAGGGTAGTGACAGCGGCAGCCCACAGCAGTTTCCTGATGTTACGCGGCCGGTCCCGGCCCCAGCGCACCAGCGGCCCCACCCCCAGCAGCAGGGCAAAGGGGACCATCAGCCAGGTGAACATGGTGTTAAAGAACGGCTCCCCCACCGAAATGCTGCCCAGCCCCAGCTGTTTGTGCACCAGCGGCAGCAGGGTGCCCAGCAGCACCACCAGCATGGCGGCCATCAGCAGGACGTTATTGCCGAGCAGCAGCGACTCGCGCGACCACAGCGTGTTGTTCACCCGCGAACGCACCCTGTGCCCGCGCACGGCGAACAGCAGCAGCGAGCCGCCGGTGACCAGCACCATAAAGGCGAGGATAAACATCCCGCGCGCCGGGTCGGAGGCGAAGGCGTGCACCGACACCAGCACCCCGGAGCGCACCAGGAAGGTGCCCAGCAGGCACAGCGAGAAGGCGCAGATGGACAGCAGCAGCGTCCACGCCTTAAAGCCGGCGCGCTGTTCCGTGACCGCCAGCGAGTGCAGCAGGGCGGTGCCCGCCAGCCACGGCATAAAGGAGGCGTTCTCCACCGGGTCCCAGAACCACCAGCCGCCCCAGCCCAGCTCGTAGTAGGCCCACGCCGAGCCGAGCACGATGCCCAGCGTCAGGAACACCCACGCCGCCAGCGTCCACGGGCGGGCAAAACGGGTGAACGCGCTGTCCAGACGCCCGCTCAGCAGCGCGGCGATGGCGAAGGCGAAGGCCACCGAGAAGCCGACATAGCCCATGTACAGCAGCGGCGGGTGGAAAATCAGCCCCGGGTCCTGCAGCAGCGGGTTCAGGTCGCGCCCCTCCACCGGAAAGGCCGGCAGCGTGCGGGCGAACGGGCCGGAGGTGAACAGGATGAACGCCAGAAAACCGGCGCAGACCATCCCCATCACCGCCAGCACCCGGGCGACGATATCCGCCGGCACCTGCCGGCTGAACACCGCCACCGCCAGGGTCCAGCCGCTCATCAGCAGCACCCACAGCAGCAGCGAGCCCTCGTGCGCCCCCCAGGTGGCGGCCACCCGGTACCACACCGGCAGCTGCGTGTTCGAGTTGCCGGCGACATAGGCCACGGTGAAGTCGTTAACCACAAAGGCGTGCACCAGCACGAAAAACGCGCCCGCCACGCAGATAAACAGCAGCCAGGCGAACACCCCGGCCGACGCCATCATCCGCGCGTCGCCGCGCGCCACGCCCCACAGCGGGTAAACGGACAGCAGCAGCGCCACGCCGAGCGCCAGGCACAGCAGCGCGTGGCCGTATTCAGGCATCATGATGAGGTGTCCTTATCAGCGCGTTGCGGGCGGCGGTGGTTTTCCTGCATCGCCTTTTCCACTTCCGGCGGGGTGTAGTTCTCGTCATGTTTGGCCAGCACCTCGTGCGCCAGGACGTGGTTGCCCTTCTCCAGGGTGCCCTGCACCACCACCCCCTGCCCCTCGCGGAACAGGTCCGGCAGTATCCCCTCATAGCTCACCGTCACCGACCCTTCGGCGTCGTAGAGGCTGAAGTTCACCTTCAGCGAGTCCGGGTCGCGCCTGACGCTGCCGGGCATCACCATCCCGCCGACACGCAGGCGCTGGCCCACCGCCGGCAGCTGCTGCGTCTCGCGCTTGCCGTAGAGGATTTCGCCGGGGGTATAGAACAGGTCGATATTCGCGCGCAGCGCGTACAGGACCAGGGCGGTGGTCAGCGCCAGGCCCGCCAGCACCGCGCAGACCACCCATAGCCGGTTTTTACGTCGCAGGTTCACGCGGCCTCCTGTTGCGCCTGTGCGGCACGCATCCGCGCCTCGCGCGCCCGCTGCTGCGCCACGCCGCGCAGAATGGCCCGGCGCTGCAGCACCGTGTGCAGCGCCAGCAGCGCCAGCGGCGCCACGGTCATCGCTACCGCCAGCCAGACAAAAAAGGCGTACCCGCCCATGGCGAAAAAATCGCTCCACGATGAAAATGCCGGACTCACCGGTGCCCCCTTTTCAGTATCAGTTCGCTCACCCACGGGCGGCGTTTTTCCATCAGTAAAATCAGGTTGCGCATCCGCATCAGCGAAAGCGTCATAAAGAGCAGCAGGAAGCCGGCGATGGCCCAGCGCAGCGGCGAGCGCATCGCCGGGTCGATGCTCTGCTGCATCCGCGTCGAGCCCTGGTGCAGGGTGTTCCACCACTCGACGGAATAGTGGATAACCGGCAGGTTCACCACGCCGACCAGCACCAGAATGCCCGCCGCGCGCCCGGCCATTTTACGGTCGTCAAAGGCGTGCCACAGGGCGATGACCCCGGCGTAGAGAAACAGCAGCACCAGCTCCGAGGTCAGGCGCGCGTCCCACACCCACCAGGTGCCCCACATCGGTTTGCCCCACGCCGCGCCGGTGACCAGCGCGATGAAGGTGTACACCGCCCCCACCGGCGCCATCGCCGCGACGGCAAGGCTGGCCATTTTCATCTGCCAGACCAGCCCGGTGAACGCCGCCACCGCCATCGCCGCATAGATACCCATCGACCAGATGGCCGCCGGGACATGCAGGTACATAATGCGGTAGCTCTCCCCCTGCTGGTAGTCCGCCGGGGCGAAACCAAAGCCCCGGACCCAGCCGGTGGCCAGCGCGATGATGCCGGCTGCCGCCAGCCACGGCACGAGCCTGCCGCAAATCTGATACAGCCGGGGCGGCGCCGCCAGCTGATGAAGGGTTTTCCACATAGTCGTCACCTGACCTCCTGAAACCAGTAAAATGTCCGTCGTGCCGGGGCGCTACTGCGTACTGATGCGCAGCGCCGCCGCGGTGGCGAACGGGCTTAACGTCGCGCTGCCCGCCAGCAGCGCCCCCAGCACCGCCAGATAGCCGTCAGCGGGTAAATGCATCGATGCCGCGTCCATCGCCGCGGTGGCGAAAATCAGCACCGGGACACTCAGCGGCAGCACCAGAATGCCCAGCAGGACGCCGCCGCGCCGCAGGCCGGCCGTCAGCGCGACGCCCGGCGCGGCGAGAAACCCCAGCGCCGGCGTGCCGAGCAGCAGCGTCAGCGCCATGATTTTCCAGCCGTACACGTCCATCCCCAGCAGCAGCGCCACCAGCGGGGAGAGCATCATCAGCGGCAGGCCGGTCACCGCCCAGTGCGCCAGCACCTTCGCCAGCACCACCGCCGGCAGCGGCACCGGCAGCAGCATCAGCTGCTCCAGGCTGCCGTCCTGCAGGTCGTCGCGAAACAGCCGCTCCAGCGCCAGCAGCGAGGCCAGCAGCGCCGCCACCTGGATGATGCCCGGCGCGATACGCGCCAGCAGCTGCGGCTGCGGCCCGACGCTTAACGGAAACAGGGTGATGACCATCAGGAAGAACCACAGCGGGCCGGCGATGTCCGCGCCGTGGCGGAACGCCACGCGCAGCTCGAGACAGAAGACACGCCACATCACAGCCCGGCCCCCCCGCCGGTCAGCACCAGGCGGCGGACGGTGTCCGCGGCCCCCGGCAGCGGCTGGTGGGTGGTGAGGATGACCATCCCGCCCTGCGCCGTGTGCGCCGCCATCCGCCGGGTGAGGCGCGCCACGCCGTTAACGTCAATGGCGGTGAACGGTTCGTCGAGCACCCACAGCGCGGCGCGGGTCAGCCACAGGCGGGCCAGCGCCTGTCTCTTA